>NZ_LAZU01000008.1 GCF_000987955.1 Paenibacillus sp. DMB20 | reverse complement strand
GCGCTGCTTGCTTTAAAATGTCATTCTCCATTCGAAGTTGCTTAAGTTCTTTGCGAAGCGCAATAAGTTCATTCTCTTCTGCCGTTCGGTTGTCCTTTTCAGTAAAGGAACCTGAGGTGTTTGCTTGTTTAATCCAGCGATCTAGCGCAGATGGGCTAAGCTCATACTCTTTCACAATAGCTGCTCTTGATTTCCCGTTTTCATATAACTGAACCATTTGTCTTTTGAATTCTGCTGTAAATGTACGTCTCTCTCTTGGCATAGTAGATCCGCTCCCAATTGTGATGTTTTCATTCTACTAGCCCCTAATTTTTCTGTCCAACTAAGTGTAGCCGATCCAATAGTATCCTCCAGAATCCCTAAGAAGAGTTCTATTACCTAATGCTCCATAAATGAATTTTGCTCCGTACACAAGTCCATAGCTGCATAAACTTCAAATATTGTCCGAGTATAAACATTATTTATAGGAAGTATTCGTACATTATATCTCTTGTACATATACGCTCTAGCCGTCTCCATACAGGTAATCCCATCAATCCCTTGCTTCCAAAGTCTCAGAGCCAGAGTAGCTTGAGTTTTCTGAATTGCTCTGTGATCAGTACCAATTCGTTGTGCTAGGTTCTTTGATCTCCCTACATAAACAGGCATATCGTCGTCAATTTGGCTCATTAAATACACCTGGTACAGCTTGTTTAGTCCCTAATATTATATCGATCTTTCCTCTGGTAAGTTCACTTAGGAGATATTTATCTGCGCTTAGTAGCTTCTCAAGGAGTAAGGGGAGCTGTTCCTGTACTTCAGTATATGGAATAATATCAGTCTTAATTGTTTTCATTTATCTTCTCCTTATCTCCTCGTCAGCTGGCTCTGATATTCCACTTCTTACGTGACACCTTCCAATGAGTTATAATTAGAACGTTCAATTATTAACAAGGAGCTACTTCTTATGCCTGACTACCAATACGGTAACACCACAATTGAATACACCCTAGAATATAAACCTGACGCTAAAGATATCATTATCTCTGTAGACTGGATAGATGGCGTCAATGTCATAATCCCTCCCTCAGTGGACGATTTAAAGCTTCAGGAAGTGTTACGTAGAAAGTCGCCATGGATCATGAGTAAGTGGTATGAATTCAATGAGATCGATTTACCGCCCAATCCTAAGGAATATGTAAGCGGGGAGAAGTTTCTTTATCTCGGCAGAGCGTATCGCTTAAAGGTTCAGAAGGAATCCAAGGAATCCAAGTCCTCATTGCTGTTCCAAAAGGGCCGCTTTATAGCTACAGTTCCAATGAACACTAAACAGGGAGAGATAGCTGAACAACTTCGCTCCCTGTTCATAAATTGGTATATGCTTCATGGGCAAGCTAAACTTCATGAGCGACTTAAAATATACGTCCCCAAGATGGGAGTATCCCCCTCCAAATTACAGTTGAAAGATCAGAATATGCGCTGGGGATCCTGTGCGTCAGATCAGTCCATTTATATCAATTGGCGAATCATGATGGCCCCTATGAAAGTTATCGACTATGTACTAGTGCATGAAATGGGCCATTTAAGGTATCCGAACCATTCATCAGACTTTTGGCAGTACGTGCGTTCCATATTGCCTGATTACGATGAGCGGAAGGAATGGCTGCGGATCCATGGCCCATTATTGACTCTTTAACCGAAAAGCTGCTATTTTTTATAATGCACCTCAGCCAGCGCCATCAACTTCTGGGTTAACTCTTCAATTTGGTCTTTAGGACATTTCGTTACTCGAAGCTGCCGTTTAATCTTTTGGCGCATTTCTCGTTTGACGTCCTCTTTGCTGGTCCACTCAACAACGGCTTGTTCAACGATGATCTCCGTAATGATATGCGTCAATTCTTTCAAGGCTTCCTTGTCATCTTCGACTGGAAGCTTTTTTTCTAACATCTGATAAAATGGATACTGTTCCCGTGTTAAGCCATGAATCTGACTCTTAGTGGCATTGTCTCTCATGTTGTTGATCATGCCACGAAGCTGCTCTACTAACTCCACAATGTCCATCTGATGTTGTTTCCGTGCCTCGATCAGTTTCTCCAACTTCTCTTTTAATGAAGTGTAGTAAACAGGATTTTCTTGAATCTTGACCCTGATCTCATGACGAATCGCATGCTCCATCTCCGAAGCTTTCGCTTCACCACCATTGAGCTCATCGACTTTTTTCTCAAACTTGCTGGACAGGATATCAATGGGATCGTGCAAAATCTCAACGGCAGAAGCCCGCATGTGCTCTGCAATGAGTTGTTTTACTTTTTCTCCACAATCCGAAATATCCATCGC
Organism: Paenibacillus sp. DMB20; assembly: GCF_000987955.1. GTDB lineage: Bacteria > Bacillota > Bacilli > Paenibacillales > Paenibacillaceae > Paenibacillus_AQ. The sequence goes on along the minus strand of NZ_LAZU01000008.1, from coordinate 93,265 downwards.
TTCATCACGGTAACGGGATTTCGCAAGTTGCCGAATCTTTCCCAGGAATTGTAGATCAGCAATATACGGTTGGGCTTTAGGATTAGGCATAATCATGTCCATACTTGATGCAAAGCGCTTAAATGCCAGGTCAAATTGCTGCCTCACATCCTCAGGCTCTAAAAGCTGAATGCATGACTCCACATCATCCTTACGTATATAGTCAAAAAATTTCATAGCTGCTCTATGCCTTGTTTGAAGACGTGGAAGTTCACTTTCTACTGGCATTAGAGCACCTTGTATGTCTTGCTTAGAGAAAATAGCCAGCGCTTTCTCTAAAAAACGCGATACGCCAAAATAGTCGACAATTAGGCCGTAATCCTTTTTTTCATAAGTACGATTTGTTCTTGCTATTGCTTGGAGCAAATTATGTTCCTTAAGAGGTTTATCCAAGTACATAACCTGTTCAATCGGTGCGTCAAATCCTGTAAGCAGTTTATCGCAAACGATGATGAAAGCAAGTTTGTCCTCGGGCAATGGTTTCTTAAAGCGGGCTATAATGGCCTTCTCTTCATCTTTGCTAATGTGGTGTTTTTTTAAGTTTTCCTTATCATCGTTCCCACCAGAAAACACGACAGCAGATTCAAGATCGCTGAGCTCATCTAATTTTTCTTTGTACATAACTGCCGCTTCACGTGATACAGCGACAATTTGTGCCTTAAATCCGTTTGGCATGATATGGGTTTCATAATGCTTGATAATATCCAATACAATTTGTTGAATTCGCTTTGGTGAGGCGACAACGACCTCTTCCGTAGCGTATTTCTTCATGATTCGCTCTCGCGTCTTTTCGTCATACTCACGGAATTTGCGATCAAAAAGTTGGTCTAACGTCTCACCCTCTACATGCAGTTGCGTTAATCTGGCTTCATAGAAAATGGGAACAGTAGCTCCGTCATCTACGGCTTGCTCAATTGTATATTTATCGATATATGGACCAAACGTGCGGGTCGTACTCTTATCTTCCTTATCGATTGGTGTCCCAGTAAAGCCCAGATAACAGGCATTTGGTAGGGCCGTACGCATATTCATAGCTAAACCTTTATACTGTGATCGGTGGCTCTCATCTACCATGACGATTATGTTTTCTGCGTCCGAAAGCTCAGGGAACTGCTCTTCCTCACTACTCGTTTGGAACTTCTGAACCAGGGTCATGACAGTGGAGCCTGGGCCTTGTTTTAATAGTTCTTTAAGTTGAGCCACACTAGAAGCTTGCTGAGGATTAGCAAAGCCACATCGGTGGAATGTATTGGTAATCTGATCATCCAGATCAGAACGATCGGTTACGATAACAATGCTTGGATTTCTCAGAGCCTCAATGCGACGTAGTTTCACGGCTAAATAGAGCATGGTTAAGGATTTACCGCTGCCTTGCGTATGCCACACGACCCCACCGCGTTCACGAGGGGATTTTGCCGTCATGAGGCGGTTAACAGCCTTGTTGACTGCGCGAAACTGCTGATAACGAGCCAATTTCTTAATCATGCGTCCATTCTCAGGTTCGAAGACGATGAAGTTTTGGATGAGATCCAGCAGGTTAGCTTTGGAGAGCATTCCCGCAACTAATATATCTTGCGGAGTCGGATTATCTCCTACTTCAGTTGACGTTAATGGATATGGATCTTTCCACTCCCCGAAATGCTTAAGCTGTGCGCCAATCGTACCTACTTTGGCACGGTCATTGCTCGTTGCTATCATGAACTGGTTGTAGTGGAATAAGTGCTCACACTGATTCTGATATCTTCTTAGTTGCTTAACCGCTTTTCCGATCTGTTCATCTACAGCGACCATTGGGCTTTTGCATTCAATAACTACAAGGGGTATACCATTCACATAGACGATAAGATCAGGTCTAATGGTGCCGCTGGCATCACTTATGCTGAATTGGTCTACGATGAGGAACTCATTGTTGAGCGGATTATCAAAGTCGATAATTTTGACAGTTTGATTTTTCTTGCCTTTACCCATATCCTGCTGAATGGATGTATAGTTAACTAGAATATTGTGAAATCCCTCGTTAGCTTCCATTGGGCTACTTGCTTCAATGTAAGTAATACTCCGTACGATCTTGTTGAGATTCGTATCGTTAATCCATGGATTTAGGCGTTTAATAGCGTTAATAAGACGATCCTGTAAGATAACTGCACGTGTTGACTCACGCTCCATATCTAAAGAGGGGCCATGAATATGTTCATAGCCCATTTCTTTGAGTTGCTGGATGAGTCTGTTCTCGACCAGATGTTTCTCGTTCCAATCGCTTATTGAGGTCATGTGGTCACCGCCTCTTGATCGTTGACTTTGACACGGACTTTGCCTGTTAGAAGGACTTGCATTAACCCTTGTTTCAATTTATTAAGACGTGATAGTTTTTCTTTTTCATTTCTAATCTTTGAATCTATTATTTGGAATGTTTCAGCAATCATTTCTTGTTCATTTAAAGGAGGGACTGGAACGAGAAATTTTCTTAGGCTTCCAACAAGCACATTAGGCTGTGAGCTTGATGTGTTATGCTTGATGACTTGTGCAAGTGCAATTGGACTCATTAACACGTAGACAAGATAATTAGGATCAACCTCAATGTCACATGTTATTTTCGCGATATTCTGATTTATATGATATGAGTCGTCTTCACTAATAACAGCAGCCTTTCCAATTGTTCCGACACATGGAAATACAATATCACCTTTACTCAATTTAGATCGACCTAATTTATCAGATAACTCTTGGCTAATCCTTTCAACATTATGCAGTGATAAAGTATTGTAACCAATATTAAATCCACGTAAAGCTATGATTGGTCCAACTGGGTCAACCTCCCACATACTGGTGTACTCAGCTCCAGCAAGACGCGTTATGGTAGCAATTTCTCCAAGAGTTGTGACATTCCAATTGATAGGGACTTCACCAATCTCCGTCTGCTTGAACTTCGTATGTCCAATCCCCTTGGTAAGAAGTTGCTGCATAAGCCCCTTCTTGACCTTCTCTGTTTGTTTAACGATGGCTTCTGTCTTAGATATGGCATTATCGACAGAGGTGAGGATGTCTGTGATACGATGCTGTTCATTGATTGGAGGAAGTAATATCGGTAGTTCTTCAACGATCTTATGGTTTAAACTTTGCTGTTTAGTTCCTTGTGCATATTTCTTTGCAATATGATCCCCATAGAGAGTGTACCAGTAGTAAATATATAGGTTTGAGACTCCCTCTACAGGCTCGAATGCAAGGCATGACTGGTTGGTTGTAGCTTCAATACCTGTAATAGCACAGCTACCTCTTGTTCCCTTTGCCTCTAACCCTGTAATGGCAATGAAGAACGTCCCTTTAGGATATATCTTAAGATTAGTATCTTTTACTGCTTTCCGAGTTATTTTTTCCTTTGTATCGAAAATAACCCTCGACTTTAATTCTCCACTTGTGATCCAGGGAATCGAGCCACTGAAATAGCTTGGGATACTCCTACTTGGAGTTGAGCCAGTTTTAAGATTCTTGAAAAAATACCCGATTTTACACAAATTCCAGCCAGTAGGAGTATAGTCTTCCAATCTGTTATCTTGCGCCATATCCTAACTCCTTCATGTGCTTATACATATTCAGTTCGATTTCTTTTCTATCATTCTCCAATCGTATCAACTCATCCAATGCATCTTCCACATCAATTTGCTCTTCTTCCTCAGCTGAGTCTACGTATCTAGCTATATTGAGATTATAGTCTTTCTCACGTATTTCCTTGATATCGACCACTCGACAGTACTTGACTTGTTCATCCCACTTGTCGTATGCCGATATGATCTTCTCAATGTCTTGGTCACGCAGGACGTTCTGATTCTTTCCTGGTTCAAAATCCTCCGCACCATTAATGAAAAGCACTCGCCGCTTCTTCTCTGCAGATTTGTTACGGTTTAGGATCAAAATGCTCGCTGGAATCCCCGTACCATAAAAGAGATTAGACGGCAGTCCAATAATTGCTTCGATAAGATCTTCTTCCAATAATCCTTTGCGAATAGCTGCTTCTGCACCACCTCGGAACAAAATACCGTGCGGCATAACGACTCCTGCTTTGCCTTCATGATTCAGAGTTGACACCATATGCTGTACAAATACCAGGTCCCCTTTATCCTTGGGAGGCAAGCCAAAACGGAAGCGTCCTAACGTATCTGCTTCTGCTTCTTCGCGTCCCCAGTTGCTCAAGCTAAACGGAGGATTTGCAATTACGCGATCATAGAGGATAAGCTCTCCATCCTCAAGTAGCTTAGGATCACGAATGGTATCACCTTTAGCAATCCAATGATCGCTTAGTCCGTGCAAAAGCAGGTTCATTTTACAGATCGCCCAGGTGTTAAGGTTACGCTCTTGTCCGTGAAGGGTCAGGTTACGTGGATTGCCGCCTTTGGACTTGATATAATCAACTGATTGAATAAGCATACCACCAGATCCTGCAGTTGGATCACAGATGCGCATGCCTTCTTCTGGTTTAATAAGCTTAACAATCAACTCAACAACCTTGCTTGGCGTATAGAACTCCCCGCCTTTTTTCCCTGCATCATCAGCAAACATTTTGATTAGATATTCATAAGCACGGCCAAGCATATCTGGTTCAGATAGGTTACCATTAGAAAGTTCTATAGCCGTGAAATGTTGAATAAGACGCTGAAGGAGTTTGTCAGGCAGCTTTTCCTTGTCATTAAAGTCAATAGTAGCTAGTACCCCTTGCAGAGATGCATTTTCTTCCTCAAGCGCTTCGAAAGCTTTGTTAATTGCATCTCCGATATCTTGATTCAGCGTCTGTATATGCTCCCAGCGCGCACGTTCAGGAACGAAGAACTGATGCTCATCACGATCATACCAACCGTAGTCGTCGCCTTCTTCTTTCTCTATACGCTTTGCGGTTTCGACAAATACGTCGTTCAGACGCTTCAGAAAAAGCATTCCAAAAATATAGTTCTTGTAGTCAGAGGAATCGATACTGCCGCGCAGGATATTAGCCGATTCCCACAAATGTGATTCTAATTGTTGAAGTGTAAGTGTGTTCATATTGCCTCCAGTATACAACTAAGTCATAAGTACTATTATACTTCGACATGTTAACACATGTCCCTTCATAATTTAGGGATATAAAAATTATAAAGCAAAAGAGCAGGCGGTGTGAGCTCCAAATATAAGCACTACACAACGCAAAAAAGTCCTTCGGGTACCAAGGAGGACTTAGCCATTACCCTCCTTTAAGTAAAAGAAAAGCGCCACATCGGGTGCTCAACTTGAAAATTATTTCACTTGATACTTCGAATGTCCTTAGATTCCAATCTACTAAATCTTGGTTGCCGAAAATGAGTAATGTAATGTGTTCTCTGCAAACTTGAACGTTCCTTCTCCACTATTTCTAAAGCCATCATCTTTATAATAGAATTTACTCTCCATCCACTATTTTGCATTTCAAATACTCTACACAGAGATTCGATTAGAGGGAAGATCGCTGATTAAGAGCAGATGTTTGTCAGCGAATGCATGTTCCAGAAAATTAAAAAGACCACAAATTAATCCATGGTCTCTAATGAATAGCCTATTAACATCTTTACGAATTTAACATCAGCCGGAGCAAAATCATACTCTCCAAGCTCTGTTGGATATACCTACATATACTCATCGTGATCAACTAACATTATTACTCCACTCACAAATTTAGCCTTATGGGCATACAAGCGAATATGTGTCGATCCATAATAATGGTCATGTTCACCATACGACTCATACGGTTGAATTTGAATATTCATTTCTTCTTGCAGTTCTCTCTTTAAACAATCTTCAACCGATTCATTATGCTCGATTTTGCCACCGGGGAACTCCCATAGGCCTTCTTGAGCCTTTCCCATCTTCCGTCTGGCTATTAAGATTTGACCGACTTCATTTTCAATGATGGCCGCTGCTACCGCGAGCATCGATTCACCTCCTACCCAATAGCTTTATTTGCTGCCGGTATTAATTCCGGAGGCATCTCTTCTTTCAACCTCCACACAATACTCATTGGTTTATTGCCTTCATGCCTCACATACTCGGCTTCTCCTAAGAAAACAAATGGCGAAGTATAATTATTCTCTTCTTTGTATTCACGGACAAATAATGCAATTCTGTTCCCGGTCTGTTTATGATGGATATATCGCTTAGCCGTATTCGTTTCTTCCGAAATACGACTTTGTGTTTGCCAGTGAAACAGACGTTCATTTATGGCGTAATCTTCATACAAAGTAGAAGGAGAAAAGTCCTTATCGGATTTATTTAGCGTAATAAAGAAAATATCCGTTTTCTTATCCTCGAAATATTTCACACCCTCACGAAAGGCTGGGGCCTTCTCTTCATTCCAAAAACCAAAGGCCGCCAAAATTTGGTCCGTTGAATATGTACAATGTAAGTCTAATGGACATACGAATGGGAATTCATTCTTTTTATCAACAAAGTTAATGTGTGCGTAATTATGCTTTAATATTTCAATGATCTCATCCCTGAACTCTTTACAGGAAACAATAGACTGAACAGCCTGGTTAATGTCCAGAAACCCTTGTTTCTTCGGTTCTGATCTGTAGAAGGTATAGTAAAACATATTTATCATCAGTCGTTCTTCTTCTGTACGTGCGGATTTCCCAGGATCCTCAAGATAGTCGATTAAAAAACTTAGAAATCTTCGGGAGTTTATGCTTAATAAAGCTGGAATACGTTTTGTCAGATACTCCATATTCTCGAATTCGAATGGTTCGATCAGGCCCGCCTCAGCCATCAATCCTCGAAATGTCCGTTTCCCGTTACGTCCACCGTAAAACTCGTAAAGACTCATTCCGTGATAATGAGTAAAATGATCAAGTGTCAGGCTTAATCCGGTATCTTCTGTAAAGTGTTTCAGCTTCTCAATAAGACTTCTCTTATTGATTGTGGTTTGCTTAATATTTCTCAGGATGTATTCCTGAGCTTGCCTCTCAAGCTGAATAAAGCTTCCGCGTGGCAGGCTCGAGAAACCATTCTCGACATAATGCTGTATAGAATGCTTTGTTTTACCAAGCAAAGCCCTAAACTTCTCCTGGAAATTATATTCTTTATGGGCTTGCCCAATAAAATCAAGAACCGTTAAACATTCTTTTCCTTCTGCCAAACGAAGTCCACGGCCAAGCTGTTGTAAGAATACGGTCAAGCTCTCTGTGGGACGAAGGAATAAAACCGTGTTAATCTCCGGTATATCTACCCCTTCATTATAAAGGTCTACAACGAAGATCACTTTGATTTCCCCTGACACTAATCGTCTCTTCACAGAGTTCCGCTCCTCTTTGCTTGACTTTCCATGCAAGGCAATCGCGGCTATCCCCGATTCATTGAAAACTTTAGCCATGTAAAGTGCATGAGCAACACTCACGCAAAAACCGAGGCCCTTGACTTCATCCAAATCGGTTACATATTTCTTTAGACTGTTTATAACTTGGCTTGCCCGAATTTTATTATGGGAGTATAAATTTTCAAGCTCATTTAGATCGTATCCTCGCCTTGACCACTTGACCTGAGACAAATCGATACTATCCGTCACACCGAAGTAATGAAAGGGACAAAGCAGTTTTCGATCAATTGCATCTGTTAGGCGAATCTCTGCTGCAATTGTATCATTAAAGCAGTGCAAAATATCTTTCCCATCCATTCGCTCAGGCGTAGCTGTCAAACCTAATAAAATTTGTGGCTGATAATATGCCAGTAGCCTTTGATAAGAAGGGGCCGCGGCATGATGAAACTCATCAACGATGATGTAATCATAAAAATCCCGAGTGGTTTTTTCAGTAAGCTTTAAAGTATTGAAGCTTTGAATACTAATAAATAGATGATCAATCGAATCGGCCTGGTTATTCCCTACGTGAAGTTCTCCAAAATTCAGGTCTTTCAGTATAAAACGGAAGGTGTCCAAACTTTGCTTTAGAATTTCCTCACGATGGGCCACGAAGAGTAATCTCGTCTTTTGATTCCGGTCGGCAAACCGTTTGTAGTCGAAAGCAGAAACAACCGTCTTTCCTACTCCCGTAGCCGCCACTAGTAGATTTCTCTTTCTTCCATATATCACTCTCTGTGCCTCGAGCTTCTCAAGGATTTCCTTCTGGTAATCGTAAGGCGTAAGGGTAAATGGGAAGGTTAACTGATTTCGCTCATGTTCTTTCTTTTTGCCAAGTGCCTGCTGGAGAAGCAATTGATGCTCCTGATCCGCAAAGGAAAAACTTTTAAATTCACGATCGTTCCAATAACTCTCAAAGGTTGCCTCTATTTTCCGTAGGACGTCATAAGAATCCTTCTCCGTAACCTTTAAGTTCCATTCTAAGCCACTCGTAAGAGCAGGATTTGAAAGATTAGATGACCCGACGTAAGCTGTAGTAAATCCAGTACCTCTTTTAAACAGATATGCCTTCGCATGTAACCGTGTTCGCTCTGTATCGTATGAGATTTTGATTTCTGTGTTCGGGAGTTTACTTAGTTCTGTCACAGCCTTGTAATCCGTCGCTTCCATGTAGGTCGTTGTTATGACCCGTAAACGGCCTCCATTTGCCGTGAACTCCTCTAACTGCTCCATTAGGAAGCGTAGCCCGCTCCATTTAATGAAAGAAACCAACAGATCAACCTGATCCGAAGTAATAATCTCTGCTTTAAGCTCACTCATCATATTAGGCTCAGAATGGGAACCCGTAAACAATGAACTTTGAGACAAGGGGGTTGTAGGACGATGAACCTTAGACTCCTTGATGCCTCGAATATGATTTAGTTTGGAATAGACGTAGGTTAAAATCTCACCCTGTTCATCAAGCTGCCACTCCCTTAATTCTTCATTGTCCAGAGTGTTACGTAGAGTGGCAATAATTTCATTGCAGGCACGTACCTGTAAGAGGAGTGCCTCATCATCATTACTACTCTCCCGAATGATTTTCAAAGCCCTACGAATCACTGTGCCTAAGTAATTAGAGAGCACCTTGCGTGCTTCCTCCGGATCTAATGGCTCAATCCCAATTTCGTATAAGGAACTATCCAAAGTCAATAATTCTCTTCTAGTAAGATTATTTATTATCTGTTCGTATAGCCCCTGTTTCATATAGCACCTCGTCTTCTATTGAAGTCAACGGATTAATATTTGAAGACCCCACCATTACTGACGAGGTCCCGGCCTTTGCTTTTTGCGTTCAAAATGATCTCTTATCCCCTAACAATTGAGGCCTTACATCCCTAAAACCCTCACCCGGCTTACGCAGGGCTTCCAAAACAACCTGCGCGTTATACCCGTCATGGAAATCATAAATGAGACCGGACTCTCCGTTCAAAATCTGAATGATTTGCTTCAGGATCGGCAGCGGGCTGACGACGTCGTCCACAGGCACAGGCTGTAGGCCGGTATCTTTGCCGCTTCGGTACAGGTTGCGCCAGTTCTCTAATGCCAAGGTTCCTTCCTCACCGTAGACCACCAGGGAGACACGCTCCTCCCCTTCCCGTTGGTCGGTTCCCGATAGGTGAATCTCGATTTCATTATGTAATTTGAGAACGGCCTGGACACGGCTTTCAGACTGATTCGAATCCGGCGGAAACTCGATCTCGCTCTTCACATGCGTAATCGGCCCGAACACCTGCTGGATCATCTGGATCCAGTGAATGCCGACCTCCAGCAGATATCCGCCCTGTTGTCTTGACGCGATCCATGGATTCTGCTGCCAGGCCCTCGGCCACTGCGGAAACTCCAGGTATAGATCCATTCTTTGGATCCGGCCGATCACCTGCTCCTCAAGCAATCTCTGCAGCTTCAGAACAGCCGGGTCAAGCGGAAGCGAGAAATGAACCGCATGGAGCACATGGGCCTTCTCGGCCAGCTCCACCAGACTCCGGGCTTCGGTCAAGCTATTGGCCAGCGGCTTCTCGCAGAAGACGTGGATGCCTTTCTCAAATGCGATCCGGGCCACGTCATAATGCAGGGACGGCGGAACCGCGATATATACCAGGTCAAGCGTCACCTCGTCCAGCAGCTGGCGATAGTCGGTGTACAACCGTGGACGAATCCCTGCTTCTGCGACTTCCCGGTGCAGACTGGATTCATCACTGTCGCAAATGGCGACCAATTCGATCTTCTCTGCATATTGGGGCAGTAAGCGGTGAATCATATGCCGGCCCATATGCCCTAAGCCGATTACGGCCATTTTTTGTTTGATCATCCTGTTCTCTTATTCCATTCGTAATTGAATTTTACCATTGCATGCACGTCCCCTATTATAGATCAAGGCGCTGCTGCCCGTACACTCAGATATGCTGATAAAGGCACGTTTTCGTTATCGGTTACCGTTCGAAAGGAATAATCTTGCGAATCAATATTTCGAACAATCACGTCATATTCGGGAAGTGCAGACCACTCGCCGTGGTTTAGGCTTTCCTCGGCTGGTTCGTTGTTTTGCTGCGCCGTCTCGGTCTGTGCGGATTGTTCGTTATTGCCTGTGGCATTCCCGGTATCCGCCTGGTTCGATTGGCAAGCCGTCAGCATGGTTGCGGCCGTAATCAAGACCAAAAGCATTTTGTTCATCGAAGTCATCTCCTGTTGCGCTAGTGCTTTTTATTGGGTACGTACGATACCTGTTCTTGTCTGAAATGGAACTGATTTAACTTAAAAGCGTCTCTGAAGCTAGCGTAAACCCTTCAATCGCGACATCCTCATCGACTTCAATCATGATGCAGCGTTTACCTTGGAAAGTCACCTGTTTGACATACCTTAAATCCTGCGGGCTCACCGAAATCGTAGCTACCTTGGTTTCGATCTTAATGGATTTGGAAGTATACTTCGGGATGACGCTGGTTGCTTTCATTTCATAGTTCTTGTCGTCCACGATGGTTTCGAATGCCCGCTCCACCTTCTCGGTCGTCACGTCCTCTACGCCGCTTGCGTTCAGTACGCGCTCCAGATCTTTATAATCCAGCTTCGGAGGTTCTTCCTGCTTCGTCTCTTCGTTCATTTCGATCACCCGGTTGATTTCCTCGTAAACCTGGGCAATGGTGGCTGAATCGAGCTGTTCGCCGGCCACTTCCTTGACGATATCTTCGAAGATCGCTCGCTCTTCAAGTGCCGTCACGGATCTTTCTCCGTTCAAGACCTGTTCGACAAAATGCGGATCCGGGAAATTCGATTTTCCCGTACAATACAAAATCCGATTCACATCGGAATAATTGTCCGTCACGCTAGGGTACAGGAATCCTTGCTCCGGCGCACTTAACTTGATAATCGGATCTACAATGACGTTGTATTTGAACTCCCGCTCCACATAATCGAACAAGAGCGTCTTCCGTTGTTTCTCCGTAGAATTCACGCTGCATAAAATGAACGGATGAGCGAACACCTCGTTCTTCTCACTCTCTTCCGCTTCATCGTTTCTCGCCTTGGTCGGCAAATAATACTGTCCCCGAACGAACGTGACCACCATATCCCGCTCATATTGGACATCCTTCAGCATTCGATCCACCAGCATCAGCATCAAGTCCTGCCATTCTTCCGGATCACCCGACACGAGAGCTTGGTGAAGCAGTACCTGCGCCGGTTCCTCCGCTGCTTCCTGGAACCTCAATTCGAACAATTTTTGATCCAGTTCGCCGGTCAGCAGTTTTTTAAAGTTACCCATGTATAACTCTTGCTTCTCCCGATCCACCAGTTCGAACGGCAGGCGCTCCCAGTGATAGATTTCATTCGTTTCCTTCGTAATATAGACATTGAGAATATCGTAAATATTCAGTAAATCATGATCCAGCTTAAATTGCTTGCGTATATTGGCGACTTCTTTTTTGTTCATATGGAATTCGGCAGCTCCTTAGATATATTTCTGGCCTATTTAGTATAAGTTATTGGAACGTAAATGGGTAAGCGATCTTGCGGCTTGCATTGCTGTGCTTAGGGTCAATTCTCCTGTGCACCTGATCCTCTATTGTGGCATATTTAAATACCTGAGTCGAGTACATACCTTTGTGGGAACCCATACCAAAAAGAGATATCCTTACTCCAAGGATACCTCTTTGCGGAAACTCAAACCTATTCATTCAAACAATCTTTGATGTTTATGAAAAAATCGGTAAGAGAATTTTATATTGTCCAGTTCAAACCATTCTGCCGTTTGCAAAATCTTGGCATCGAGATTGTAGATCTTCGCCTGAAGCGTACCCAGAACAAAGGGAGAGTGCGTAGCCATAATAAATTGACTGTCAAAATAACGCGCCAGATCGTTCATTTGCTCGGCCAGCTTGATTTGATTCGCCGGAGAAAGAGACGTTTCCGGTTCATCCAGTAAATACAGTTGCCTGGGAAGCAAATTTTCCTCAAAAAATTGCATCGAGGTCTCCCCGTTCGAATACTCCTCCTGAGCGAATTGAAGGATGTCCATCTTCTTCTTGAATTCATACGACTGCTCCAGCTCTTCTACCTCGGCCTTGCTCTTTCCCTGAACGAACTGCTCATGCAGCAGCCCTTCGCGGAGCACGCTTTCCTGCTGTATTTTCTTGATTTCATACAACAGATCCTCTGACTTGATGTACCGGCTCCCGTCGGGAAGCTTATATATGGGACGCTCCTGTTCATCATGCCCGAGTTGGTAGCTGCTTTCCTCGATAAACCGCTGCGCGTACACGTTGTGACCATAACTTGTCATTCGCTCAGCGCCCGCGATTCCCAATTTGTTGGCGATTAGATTCAGCAAGGTGGATTTGCCGGAGCCATTACTGCCGTATAATACCGTGATTCGATCAAACAGCAAAACTTCCCCTGCAATGTGCCTGAACACATGATCGGGATAGATATTCGGGTTGCTGGAAATGGTAGAAGAGAGTTTGAAGTTACTTAGATATAGCATCGTCTCGCTCACCTCATTCAAGCACCGTCCATATATCCAGAGCCGCCAGACGAATCGCCTCATGTTCATGATTCCGGTACGCTCTTAAACGGTCGGTACAAGCCTGGTTCCACAAAAGGTACGTTCCCGCAACCTTCAGCAAAGAAAGGCCGATATATTGGGCCGCAAACGGCTGCCGATCTCTCAAATGGTCCACCAGGTCCAGAATCGCCTCCGGTCTCCAATACGCCTGGCTGGCATCGGCTGCCCGAGCGATCTGTCTGTAGGCGTAATCCAACAGATGCGGATGCGTGTTCACCATTTGAATCACAGGGTCCAAATGCAGCGCAGCCTGATCCGCCTGGTTCCATTCCACCATCGCCAAATACAACTTGATCACGGCTGATCTCAGGGTTTCTTGGGATTTAAGAGCATCGATCATGCCCGTATATAAAGGAACGAGCACCCGCCTTGCATTGGGAGGCAACGAGGTCAGCTTGTCAATCAATGCCATCAGACGCTGCCGCTCTGGAAGGTCTCTCTCCGGGGCAGCATTCCATTCGGCCTTCGTCTCCATGTCGGCCAATTGTGTGCAAACGCCGATGACCCGATCATTCACCTTTCCGTCACGGCAGGCCACAATGAGGGTATCCATCGCGGCCTTCCATCTGGCGTTATCCTCCAAATCAAGAATCGTTCTGCTGGCGGAAGCCGCTACCTTCTCCTCACTTCCATTCACCCAAAGGCTCATGGCTTGGAAAGCCTCTATTGCCACAACTGGATCAGCATGCCCTGCGATCTCGATAATCAACTGCAAATACCTTGGCCGAGCCTCCACGGGAAGCCCACCAGCATACTGGTTAAGCAAGCTTCTTGCGATATCGCGCTGCGGAGAAGCAGCCATGGCACGCATCATCGTCCAGCTGCGTTCATCATCGAGCCATTGTCTGGCAGCGTGACCTATGGCGATCATCACGTCTTTGTGTACATTCGGTTTCTCGTATTCACGGATAAGAAGCGCCATGCTCTCGCTGTTTTTATAAGCCCCAAGCAGCCGGATGGCCTCTTTTCTGACCGTGATTTTCAATTTCTCCCGGTTCAGCAGGTCCGACAGCATGGACGTCAACAAGACCGGGCTTACCCTACGCAAACATCTGGGGATCGAGTACATGGCGACTCGAGCACGGTCTCCATCCAGGTTGCCCAGCAATACAGGAAGTGCCTTCTCCGGCTCTTCCCATAACGAATAGGCGTAAAGCGCTGCCTCGACGACATGCACTTCCTGATCCTGCAGCAGGACCTCCAGTTGATCGGAACCATAATCCGGCATGACGGCCAAACTCCGCATTGCCGCTGCACGTTCATGGAAACTTCGTTTGGCATCCAATGCCACCCGTTCCAGCAGGGAAGCTAATGCCTTTTGCTGACGCGGCAGCCACCGGTGAAACCCGTTATGGGCGGGCACAACATAAATCGTTTTTCCCGATAGATGCTTGCCTTTGATGATTTGCCCCGAGATGAACGGGGTAAGCCACTCCTGACGCTTCAGATGCAGATGCATAAATACGTCGTGGAATGAGATGAAGGATGGGTCTCTGTCCAGCAGTTCCCTCACCCTCGCATCCCGGGTTCCATACGGTGCCAGCCAATAATGGACCGCCTGCGGCGATACCGTTTTAGCCTTCAGCAGTTCCTCCAGCAGAAGTTGAAGCTTTGGCAATCGATCCACGGCTTTCCCGAACAAATCAGCCATACGCAGGACCACATTGACGTTTTCGCGCTTGTTCGCTTCTACGCCAAAGGCGTAAATCTCATCGAACAACGCTTCCAGTGCAGAACTTGGTATGCTATCCCAATCCATGGAGAACAACGCAAACTGACCGTCCCGCATCGTCAATCTTCCAAACGTTCTCAAAGCGAACTTGAACAGATCGCCCTTCGGCTCCAATGCATGTTCACGCAGTATGGCAAAAGCCAGTTGCTCCGTGGCGGACCTTGTCCCGTATGAAGTGTCCCTGGCTTCAACCACGCTATCCACCAGCACGGTCAGATCGTTCACATGCTCTTTTTTAAACATGGGAGCAGGACAGTTTGAGAGTTCGGCCATAACAGCCCAGCGCACCGGATCCTGGTCGTTTTTGATTCGAGTCAGGAAACGCAGCGTCTCATCCATTCCGCTTCGGGACAGCGCTGTACTCCGAACAAGGTGGGCATAGGCCGCAGCACGCTCATCGCTATTAGACACCTGGACGGCTTGCTCCAGCTTCTCCCGCGCATGGACGATCAAAAGGCGCGCCGTCGTTTCGAGCATTTCGTCCCGATGATCACGAATGTCGCGAAGTTCCAGCATGCGGGCAGCTTCCTTGTCGCGCAGTCGATGCGGCAGTACATCCAGCAGCGGCATAGGGAAAATGCGCGTCTTCCGCTCGTCTTCCTTATAAGCGGCATCAAACATCGCTTCGCGGCGCGACGGCGCAAGGGTATCCAGCACCTTGGCTGCATGTACGGGCTGATCTGCGAGCAAGGTAGTCAGCGTGGTCCACTGCGCTGTGGTGAACCATCTTCTCTTTTTCAAAACGCCTTCCGGAACGCCATGATTCAAAAGATATTCCCGTGTCTCCTCACGCGTCAGCAGTTCGAATACGTCCTCAGGTCTGGCCTGAATCAGAATGCCCAATTGCTGCTTGAGCACAGGATGGATCATATCCGTCGGCCCAAGCGTAAGCGCACATTCCAACACGATCGCCGGTCTTGTAACACTCAGTACTTCAATCGCCGATGAGAGCGTCCACCATACATTGACCTTTTCCCGATGCGTTGCGTTCTGCAAAGCATTCTTGAAATACGCTGCAACCAGATCGGGATAGTACTTCGTTAGGAGCCGCCAATTGCGTAACGCATACCCCAGCTCAGGAAGCCTGCTGCGAACCGTTTCTTCGCTGCACACCGCCAATAATAAGGACGCTTCTTGTGCCCCCCACCGGTCAAGCACGAGCGGCAGCAGACGTTCCGCCCAATCCTGACGATATGTATTCACGATGCTCCGCAGCAATTGGCGGCGGCAATGATACGACATCAGGGCGATTTCGGATTCAACCGAAAAGTCCGGATCTGTCACCACTTCCGGCAGTAATCCGGCTGCCCGGCTCCTAACTCCTGACTTGGAATGCTTCAGGGCAAACAAAACCGCACGAGCATCATTCACTACACCCGCACCAGTCAATGCCAAATGCGCCTCATAGGCGGTGCCGCTTTCGAGCAAGGATACGAGCAGCGCGGAATAATCCGCATCTCCTTTATGCTGGCGCCCCAGAAGCGCTATCCGCTTCATCCTGTCCGAATAACTAAGCGAGTCCAGCTCCATGAGCAATTGCTCTTTGTTCGTCACATCATTGTTATATGTCATCATTTCGTCTCCCCTCGTATACTTATAACTGATCAAAATTTCTTCGTGGCTGATTGTAGAGTAGTTGGATGATCATGAAAGTGATAGATCGGAAGTGAGCCTCATCTGCATTCCCGGTGCTCTACCCCGCTTTATTTAAGATGATTGGCAGCGTGATTTGTAGCGAAAAGATATCTTTTTCCTGAGATACCGTCAACGTTCCATTGTGCTGCTGTATCATTTTCTGACAACTAACGAGCCCGATTTCGTTGCTGTCTTTCTTTTTGCCGGCAGGTTTAATCTTATTCTCTACAACAAGAAAGACCCACTGCTGCTTCAAGTAGACCCTAATCTGAACGGGCTCTGATGGATCGGCGTATTTTCGAATATTTGAAAATATGTTATCGAATACACGGCGAATGGCGACCAGATTGATTTCCAGCAGAAATTTCTTATGATTAGAATTGGCCTGAATCTGCACATCGATATCATCCAAAACGACCAGTTGTTCATCAATGAGTTGATCGATAAGCGCTCCGCCCTCATAGATATCAAATTCCACTTCCTCTTCTTCGGCAGCAGAGGATACCGTAAAATATTCAAATAGTTTGTCCGACAGTGCCTTGATCTGATAAGCTTTCTCCCTGCTGTTATAAATATACTTCAATAAATCCTCCTGGGTCTCATATTTGTTGAGTTCTATAATGTCCATATATCCCAACAGAATCGTAAGCGGGGTACGGAGGTCATGGGAAATTGAAGTAATCAATTCACGATTGGCTATCCTCACCCTCTCCTCGCTGCCGAGTCGCTCAATAAATGATTTTCTCATCTCATCAATACTTTGGGCCAAAGACGACAGTTCATCCTTTCCCGATATCGTAATCGAATAATCCAAATTTCCACCTTCGAGTATCTTAATCTCTTGTTCAAGCCTGCCAATATATGATGTTTTCCTGTTAATAATGAGTAGAAAGGAAACGATGAACACAACAGCCGCGACGAAAACACCAATAATCAGAATGCGGTTATAGTATTGATACTCATAATAGCCGACCAGATATATCTGGGCATCCTGATCCGCGAAACTAATCGTCTTGATGGGCATTTTCGATGGTACCAATTGGGTCAAAAGCTCTTCATTGATCGCAGAATCAATCCCGGTATTAGAGGAATAGATCAATTTATCTTTTGCAAAAATATACAGACTTAAGTATCGTTCCTCACTTATCCATGCGGACAATTGCTCATGATCAGAAGTTGACACGTTCTGGCTATTCACAAATGTTTCGAATCGGTCAAGCGCATCTTGCTGCCTGTTCTCTACAAAAGTGGATTTGCTTAAGTAATTATCCAGTACTGTCTCGCCAACAACTTCTAAAATAACGAATGTACTTATGGAAATGACCAAAGAAATCATAGCCGCCAGCACCAATTTGATCTTCAGCTTTTTCCCCATTAGCAATCTATTCAATTTTGTACCCCTTCCCCCAAACGGTCTTCACATATTCAGGGTTCTGTGGGTCGTCCTCCAGCTTGCTTCTCAAATTGCGAATGTGAACCATAACCGTGTTATTGCACGTATAAAAGTAGGGCTGCCCCCAGACACTCTCATATATGTTTTCCGCCGAAAATACCTTTCGCCGTTTCTTCGCTAGCAGCAACAAGATCTGGTATTCAATTTCGGTTAAAGCCACTTCCTTCTCCCCAACAAAAACAGTCTTGGAATCCTGATGGACCGTAAGATCCTTAATGATGATTTGGTCCGCTTCTTCCGTCTTCTCCTTGCCACGATACACATAATACCTTCGAAGCAATGCCTTTACCCTTGCAACGAGTTCTGTATAGGAAAAGGGTTTGGACAAAAAATCATCACTCCCGGAGGAGAAGGCCAATTGTTTGTCCGAATCCTGCGTTTTAGCTGTGAGAAACAGGATCGGAGCACTTGTTTTTTCACGAATCTCCAGACACGCCTTCAGCCCCGATTTATTCGGCATCATCATATCCAAGATAATGAGATCCGTCTCTTCATTCACTTTATCAATTGCATCCTGACCATCTACCGCTTCAATGACTTCATAATTCTCGCTTTCTAACAAAATCTTTACGATTTCACGAATCTCACTGTTATCGTCAGCAATTAAAATTTGCTTGTTCATCCGATCCCTCCGTCCAATTTCAGTATAATATGCGTTAGTAGCCACTACCAGCAGATACAATCGACTTAAGAATTCTTCAGAAGTTATATAGGTGACTCTTCATGTTTTAGTTTTATACTGTAGTCAGTAAAGGTCATAACGCAAAGGAGTCATCAGCTATGCCACAACTTTCGAGAAAAACAGTCATGAAAATACTGTTGGGTCTGTTAACGATTTTGTCCATTGGTTTACTGGTCTACTATTCTCCTGCCATTATTAAAATCGTGTCGTCCATGGACAATTTCAGAGCGTATATTCATTCAACGGGACATTGGGGTCCGGTCATGTTTATTTTATTCCAGATCCTTCAGATCGTGGTTGCGCCTATTCCGGGAGAAGTGGTACAGGTTGCAGGCGGATATATCTATGGGGTTACGCTTGGGTCATTCTATACTACAGTAGGCTTGGTATTGGGCTCAGCGATTGCTTTTTATTTCACTCGTTTTATCGGTCGCAATTTTATTGCGCGATTGCTGCAAAAGAAAGACTATAAGTGGATGTCGTTTATTCATGATGAGAAGAAGTTCTCTGCCTTTTTGTTTATCTTGTTCGTGATTCCCGGTTTGCCGAAAGACATGCTCGTATTTGTTGCCGCTCTTACATCCATGAGTTCTTTAAGATTCTTCACGATACTTCTGGTTGGTCGTCTGCCATGGATTATTGCCTCTGCCGCGGTAGGGTCCACAATTCATATGCAACAATACAGCATCGCCATTATCATATCCGTCATTGCCGTTATTGGTTTCGTACTCGGATATATCTATAAAGATAAATTGATGAACTTGTTCTCCAAAATGGAGAAATCGAAAGGGACAAGTCCTTCTGCCAAACCCAAGGCAATGCCCAGCTTAGCAAAGAGTAAAGATTTGGTGACCAAAAAAGGATAATACAAGATATACAAGAAACCATCATCCTGCCGCAGCGAATTCCGCCACGAATTCCTTATACGCGCTCACAAGACCCGCTTTGAGCTCTTGTTTGTTCTGATAAACAGCATCCGTGCCGCCAATGTTATCGGACCAGGAAAGTTCACCGAAAATATGGGAAGGAGACGGTACGCAAAGTTTCGTTTGCTGGTCGACAGCCGTTTCTTGCAGCTGTTTAAACAGCCCGATAAAATGATGATTCTTTCCGCTCAGTTTGCCAGTAATGCCAGGCCAATATCTTTGCGTGTTTCATATTTCGAGGTTCCGTCCACATCCCGGAAAAAGTAGCCATGGTCCGCGATATAACGCTCAACTCCGCCAAAGCCCCATACAAAATCCAGATGCCACATCGATTTGGAGAATTCGCCGTTCGTAATAACCGACAGGTTATGGATTTTCCAAAAGAAAAAACACAGCCAAGTCGGCCATGTTTTTCAAAAATGTTATTGACTGTCCATTTAATTTCCGCGTTCATCTGCCTCATCATGATCCTTGCTTCCAAATTCATCGAGCAACGCACGTACTTCACTTGTTGATTTGGCGTTCATTAAACTATTTCTTAATTCACTTGCCCCTCGGAATCCACGGACATAGATTTTGAAGAAGCGGGCAAGGGGTCTGAATGAACGTGGCTCCAGTGCTGAATACTGATCATGGAGATCCAGATGCAGCCGAAGCAGATCAAGCAATTCCTCACTGCTATGATCCTTCGGCTCCTTCTCAAAAGCAAACGGATTATGAAAAATACCGCGCCCAATCATAATTCCATCCACACCGTATTGTTCAGCGAGCTGGAGGCCGGTCTGACGGTCAGGAATATCCCCGTTAATGGTTAGAAGCGTATCGGGTGCCACCTCATCACGAAGTTTCTTAATCTCCGGAATCAGTTCCCAATGCGCGTCGACTTTACTCATTTCCTCTCTTGTCCGCAGATGAATGGAAAGATTCACAATGTCTTGTTTCAAAATATGGGTTAACCAGTCGCGCCATTCGTCTACGCTGCTAAAACCGAGCCTTGTTTTTACACTGACGGGCAATCCCCCGGCTTTGGCCGCCTGGATAAGTTCCGCTGCAATGTCGGGACGGCAGATCAAGCCGCTTCCCTTCCCATTCTCGGCTACATTCGCTACAGGACAACCCATATTAATATCGATGCCTTTAAACCCTTCTTTCGCCATGCCGATACTCATTTGACGAAAGTATTCGGGCTTATCTCCCCAGATATGGGCTACCATGGGCTGTTCATCCTCTGTAAAAGTCAAACGTCCGCGCACACTGTGGTTCCCATCCGGGTGACAATAGCTCTCTGTATTCGCAAACTCCGTAAAAAACACATCCGGTCTAGCTGCTTCACTTACGACATGACGAAACACAACATCCGTCACATCTTCCATGGGCGCCAGTATAAAGAAAGGCCGCGGTAAATCACGCCAGAAATTATCTGTCATATCCAATACTCCTCTATACATACCAGGACAAATCTTTATCCCAAAATAGTAAATACAACCTGTTCATGTCCTTGCTTTTTCTCACTTATAGCATGTTTAAGCAACGTAAATCAACGGCAGTATATGTTAATCGTAGACACTTATTTTATCGCCTTATGCATTGCCGCGACACCTTCACTATAGCTTTTTACATCTACCTTGGAAAATCCCGCTTCCAATAACATTTGTTTCAGCACATTTTTATTGGGGAAATGACGGGCCGATTCTTGTAACCATGAGTAAGTGCAATATGATTCTTTCAACGAAAATGATTCATGCTCATCACGCACGGCGCCGCAGTTCATAAAAATATTGCACAATCGGATGCTTTAGCTTCATCCTGTCTGCCATGTTTACAATCCGCTTTTTGCCAACCCGCCTATCTACCAAAGCTAGAATATTCAATAAGATATCATCGCTCTCCATGCTTTCTTCTATAGAAGTAGATAAGAACTTATTCGCTGTAGCGACAAAATTGGATTTGCTTAATGCAGCCTGTGCTGACAAAAGCTCCTTTGCCAGTACGGATACTTTTCTATTTCTTGCAATGACGTTGAGACGATCCTCTGGAACGGTCCCTTTGGTTTCCTTTCTGACGGCTTCCAATTCATCGTCGCTGATCGGAATTTGGATATGGGGATCATTCTTAATTTCCAGCTCCGTTTGATACCACCTTATGGAGCTGGTTTTATCACTCATATGGAGTATGTTCTTTTTATCTACCGAAATATAACAAAGCCCTGCCTTATCAGGTAAATAACGATAACCGGTTGCGCGATATTCAACTCTTCCAGCTAATGCAGGACTGAGAAAGCTCTCCAGCTGTTGTTTCAATTTGCTCCAGGACATGGTTCCTCCTATGTTTTCAAACCCTGAGGGGCGCGGGATCAATCTGCACATCTTTTTCAGTATGAATAACCCCCTGCCAAAAAACAACCCATAACATTAAATAACAAAAACAGACTGCCGTGGCAGTCTGTTCTTGGTTTTACTAATTTCATTCCACGTGATATGCAGCCAAATTGCGGATCAAAGGCTTCTCCACACTGGAAAGGATTCTGACACGCAATTGATCGGTTTCGACGGTGTCGAACCGGTCGATTT
Source organism: Paenibacillus sp. DMB20 (assembly GCF_000987955.1). Taxonomy (GTDB): domain Bacteria; phylum Bacillota; class Bacilli; order Paenibacillales; family Paenibacillaceae; genus Paenibacillus_AQ. The sequence continues at coordinate 71,278 of NZ_LAZU01000008.1, read as the reverse complement.
TTTTATGCCCGATCGCACTTCCACGTACAAGCTCCTTCCATTCGCCATGGCTGAATGCTTCGAGCACATATTCACGCACACGCTCCCCATGGGCAATGTCTTCCATGATGATTACATGATTTACTGGCTGAATATGCTCAAGGCCCAGCAGCAGCTCGGTCCCTTCTCCACTCGTTTGGCCAACCGGCTGCCCGAATCTACGGCGGATTTCATCTCCGAATTCGATGACACGCTTCACATCCACTTCAGGCAGCAGCCCGCGGTTGTCCGGGGAAATATTCAAAAGCAGCGTAGCGCCATGGCCGACCGAGCGGTAATAAATATCCAGTACTTCCTCCAGGCTTCTTAAGCTTGCCTCATCGTCAGGATGCCAAAACCAGTGAAGTTTGCGGATCGGAACATCGCATTCAGCCGGTACCCAAGCCGGGGTCCCTTCCATCCAGGTCATCATATCGCTGGTGAACATGCTCTCCTTCGCCGTGGTGGCCGTATTCCAGCACGGATAAGGCGCGACGCCGTCTTCATTCCCTACCCAGCGAATCGTTGGGCGCCCCATATTAAAGACCATTGCATCCGGCTGGTATTTATCAATCAGACCGATGATTCTTTTCCAATCGTATTCCCTGCCTTGGGAACCTGCTCCGTCGAACCATACTTCGACCAGCGGTCCATACCCGGTCAGAAGCTCCGTTAATTGCTCCGCATAAAAATCGTCATAAGCCTCTTTATCGGGATAGCAAGTTTCATGCCGATCCCAGGGGGACAGATATAACCCGAACTGGAGCCCTTCCTCTCTGCAGGCATCGGCAACTTCACGGACGACATCCCCTTTGCCGTCTTTCCATGGGCTGGACTTCACAGAGTAATCGGTCGTTTTCGTCGGCCACAGACAGAATCCGTCATGATGCTTTGCGGTCAATACCAGATACTTGAAGCCTGCGCGTTTTGCGGTCCTGGCCCACTGCCGTGCATCAAGCTGCTCCGGATTGAAGATTTCCGCTGAATCGGTTCCGTCTCCCCATTCCTGATCGCAAAACGTATTCATACCGAAATGGCAAAACATGCCCAGCTCCATATCCTGCCATGCCAGCTGCTGTGGAGATGGCTTTGCAAGTTCATTCATTGAAAATACACCTGCTTTCTATAAAGGTTAAAAAATCATTCCCTGCACAAGGAATGTCCGTGTACAGGGAACAGATTTTTCGTTATTTTCTCGCATCTAATGCCTTTTGATAGATTTCCAGGTACTGGTTCAGCTGCATGCCATCCAGCCCTTGCACATATGCATCCCATTCTTTATTGATATCTTTAGAGCCTGTAATAAACTGGGCCATATTGGATTTCACGTAGTCGACAAGCGTCGTCTTGATCTGAGCTACGAGCTCGGCATCTTCAAGTGCTATGAACAATCCCCCTGGATATTGCTCCTTGGATTGATACGGTTCATATTCCTTGGAGACTTGATTCAGACGGGTACCGTATCCATCTGGAGCGAGCGGATCCTGAGGAGCTGTCCAGGACGCGCGATAAGCGTAGGTTCTCAGTGATGGACCGATCTGCTCCCAACCGTCATTATGCGTCGGCTTTTTGTCGGGGATAGGAATAGCTGTATATTTAGCCTGCTTTCCATCCATACCCTTTTCTCCGGATTCAGCTTTCCGCCACCCTTTGCCTTCAGGGCCATATTCCTGCAACAGGATCGCTTCTTCCGTATATAGATAATCCGCTAACCGGATGGCGGCAATCTGCTGCTCTTTCGTCGCTTTATTCGTAATCGCAAATTGCGAGACTCCGATTCCGGCAAAATTCAGCGTCTGCTGCGCACCATTCGGGCCTTTCAGCGGCGGCAGGGCAATATAGTCTTTATGACGCGGCGCCTTATCATCCATGCTGTAAGCATAACTGATTAATGCCGTTGAAAGCGTACCCATAATATTGTCCGGTTCCCGGTTGGCCATTTGCTGAACAGCATCGACATTCTGGGTAAAGGCTGCGGGATCAATTAATCCCTCTTTGTACAATTGATTCAGATAAAGGAGGCCTTGCTTCCACTCTTCTTTGTTTGCCGTAAAATCAACTTTGCCATCCATGACGCGGAGGAACGTACCCGAACCCTTGTCGACGTAATCATCAAGGATAAACGAGTTCATCAGGAAGGCGGAGACGTTGCCTGCCCACATTTCATCCGAGCCTGTCAGCGGGATTTCATCTTGTTTGCCGTTGCCGTTCGGATCCTTCTCTTTGAACGCTTTCAGCACAGTATAGAATTCGTCAGTTGTCGTTGGAACAGGCAGCCCTACGTTATCGAGCCATTTTTGGTTGATCCACATTTTGAGCGCATTGTCACAATGGTAGCATTCATTGACCTGCGGCAATGCATAGATGTTGCCGTCCGGAGTCGTGATGGAGGCTTTCATGTAAGGGATATCCTCCATCGCTTTCTTGATATTGGGTGCATATTGGTCGATCAAATCATTCAGAGGGATAAACACGCCCTGCGACCCATACTTCATTTGCTCTTCCTTGGTCAAATTCCCTTGGAGAATGACTTCAGGATAATCGCCGCCGGCCAGCATGAGCTGCTTGCGGTCGTTCAAAGCATTTTCCGGTACAAGGTCCCAAGCGATATTGACGTTCGTCTTCTCTTCAAGATGTTTGGTAAATAGGTTGGTATCCATGTTTTCGATTGACGCAAGCTGAGGCGCGAACATTTTAATGGTCATCGGCTCCTTCACGATCGGATAGGAACCAACGGCATTAAATAAATCTTCATTGGCAGCACCGTTGTCGGCCGTCTTGCCATCTGACTGATTGCCGGAATTGGTTCCGCCGCAGGCACTAAGCAGCAGCATGCAAGCCATTAGGCAGCTAATGATACCTAGCCAGTTTTTCTTCTTCATGCTCTTTTCCATCGAATATACCCCCCGTTTTCATCCGTATTTCGGGCGTTTGGCCCTTTCCTATGCTCTTGCCTCCACCAGCTTTTGCCGTATCTGAATAATGTACAGCCTCACCTCCTTGAAACCATTATCGCTCTGTCATGATCAGCCCTTTAGCGAGCCGATCATGACGCCTTTGACAAAATGTTTCTGGACGAAAGGATATATGATAAGCACAGGCAAGCTGGCAACAACGATCAAGGAATATTTCAGCAAATCCTTGAGCCCCTGCTGCGCCTGCATCTGACTCACATCCGCCATCATGGAAGCATCGACTGAATTCAGAATTAGAATGTTTCTGAGAATGATTTGAAGCGGGAACAAGTCAGGATTCCTTAAGAAGATCAGTGCATCAAAATAAGCATTCCAATGCCCGACTGCATACATCAATGTCATGACCGCAATAATGGGTTTAGACAGCGGCAGGACAATGCTGAATATGAACCGGATGTCACTGCATCCGTCCAGCTCCGCGGCTTCCGCCAATTCATCGGGAATCGTGGTTTGGAAAAACGTCCTTGCGACGATAACCTGGAATACCCCCAGTGCCCCCGGTAAAATCATGGCCCACCGCGTATCCAGCAGATGGAGATTCTTAACGACGAGGTAATAAGGAATCAGTCCTCCTTCGAACATCATCGTGATCACCAGCAGAACCATGAAGAAATTGCGGCCGTAAAGCGACTTCTTCGCCAGGGGATAAGCCAGCATAATCGTGAGCGTTACATTGATGAGGGTGCCGACAACGGTATAAAAGAGGGAATTCAGATAGCCGACGCCGATCTGCGGATTATTGAATACCGCCTTGTAGCCGTCCAGCGTAAAATCTACGGGAAACAGCCAAACCTTGCCCGATGTAACCGCCTGAGGCGAGCTGAAGGACGAGCTTACGATGTAGATTAATGGTACAGCTACAGCAATAAGAACCAGGGTCAAGAACAGATAGATCAAGAACATGAATAGGCGGTCGCCTTTCGATTCACGTATAGCGGCTTTTTTGAACATAGGGTCTCCTCTCTTTCCAAAGTTGCTATTGTTTACTGGCTGTGTAGTACAGGCCTACCACAAGCTGCTGTTCGACAGCTTTCTGGCGATGTAATTGACGGACACCAGCAGAATAAGATTGATGACCGAGTTGAAGAGACCGATCGCCGTTGAGAAGCTGAAGCTGGAGCCCAGCAAACCAACCTTGTACACATAAGTGGATATGACTTCCGACGTGCTTAAATTAAGCGGATTTTGCATCAGGTATATTTTTTCAAATCCTAGTTTCATGATGTTGCCCAGATTGAGAATGAGCAGAATGACCGATACGGGAATAAGCCTTGGTATATCGATGTTCAGAATCTTTTGGATGCGGGACGCGCCATCTACTTTGGCTGATTCGTACAGCTCCGGGTTAACGCCTGACAGTGCTGCGATGTAAATAATCGCTCCGTAACCTGTAAATTGCCAAACATCGGACCAGACGTAAATGGACTTAAACAGGCCCGGTATACCCATAAAATTCGTATTGCTCATACCTAACATCTCGAAAAATTTACTGATCATCCCCACATTTGGCGTCAAGTTAACGATAATGATCGAAACCATAATCACCGTAGATATGAAATAAGGGGCATATGAAACCATCTGTACCGTCTTCTTGAATAGGCCGTTGCGGATTTCATTCAGCGCGAGTGCCAGCAGGATCGGTGCGGGAAAGCCTACAATCAATCCGTAGAAGCTAATGCCAAGCGTATTCTTAATGTAGAGCCAGAAGTTCGGCGAATCGAAGAACTGGTGAAAATATTTCAGCCCGACCCAGTCGCTGCCCCAGATTCCCTGGATTACGTTATAATTTTTGAATGCGATTACAATACCGGCCATCGGTATGTATTTGAAAATAATCAAATACAGAACGGGTAACAAGAGAACGAGATACAACTGCCAATGACGCTTAATTTGTTTTCCTCTGGGCCTTCCTTTCTTCACTTCTGGCAGCGCTTTCAATATTATGGGAGGTTTCGGTTCCAGGCTTGCTTCGGTATGAAGCCTAGAGGTTAGTCTCGGCATGCGGGTTAGCTCCTTTCGTCCATTTCTACTTTCAGGTCCTTGCGATGTAAACCGAGTGTATACAACAATGTCATCCGGCAACAAGAAACAAAAATAAAAACGACTAACCATTTTCGCCTGGGCCTCCTCATAGAAAGCGAATCAGGGTTCATTCAAGGCGGACGGAACGCCTTAACAACGGGTTCATTCTCAATCAAAAAAGGCAGCGATCCATGATCGCCGCCTTAACCGTTTTCTACTGCTGAATCATTTTCTCCACGCTGCTGTGTCTTCCGGCCATTCCGGTATTCGCCCGGGGTAACTCCAGCCGTCCTCTTGAAAACGCGGGTAAACGAAATGGCATAGGCGTATCCGACCCGCTCTGCAATCTCCTGCACGGAATAATCCGTTTCCGTCAGCAGCCGCTTCGCTTCCTTCATTCGGATATCGATCAGGAAATCAACGAACCTTTGTCCGGTGTTTTCCTTAAACAGTTTACTTACATATTTGGCACTCAGCTGATACTGGTCCCCCAGCATTTCAAGGGAAAGATCCGGATTGGCATAATCGCGCTCGATTAGGCTGCATATGTTTCTGATCATATTGGAGTATTGGTTTCCATCCTGAATCTGTTTCATCTGTTCATAATGATCCGTCAGCACTTGTTTGATTTCCTGTCTTAGCTGCTCCAAGGAGTAAGAATTGTCTACCTTTACTGTCAGCTTCGGCAATCCTTCCTGTATCCACTTGTTGTAAATTTCCTTGCCTAGTCCCGACATTTCGCGGCCGATATAATAGATCATGTAATTCATTAAGCTGAATATTTCATCATTGGTCAGGAAGCTGTTCTTCAGCTGTTCAAACCATTTATCGTAATTGTCACTCCAATGCTCTTTCAGCATTCTGAAGGACTGGATGATCGAGCGAATTTCTCCCAAATGCGTATAGACCTCGACGATGCCATGGCTCGAAATATCCTCGCTTCGGATCAGCCGGTTTTCACCGAGCACGATTTTATACTTTAAGGCTTGCATCGCATCTTTGTAAGACTGCGGAATATCGCCAATCTGATCCGTGGATCCGCCTATGCCAATCGTTATCGTAAATTTCAAGTTTTGGTGCGTCCAGGCAAGGATTTGTTCTGCAACCGGGACCAGTACAGCCTCCTCGAACTTGTCCTGATCCCGTTCTTCAAACAGCATAATGGACAGATTGGAAGGTGACGTCCATTCCGACCACAGCCGGCAGTCCCTTTTCGAAGCGATCTCATCCACGACCGTCCGCAGGGTGAATTTAAGCAGATCTTGATCGGTCTTGGAATAATCCCGGCAGAAATCGCCATACTTATCGATTTCAAGGATGAGGATACGATATCGATCCAGCGGTTGCGGCAAATTCAGCCGAGCCGCTTCCGATTTCCATTCGGAAATAGACAGATGCGAGTCCCCTTCGATCAGCTGGCGGAACATATACCGGGTCCTGACATGGAGGTCCTCCCTGTATTTCTCTTGATATTCCTTGGATTGTTCCAGTATGTTGTCGAAGGCGGATTCAATAAAAGCAAATTCATCCGGCTTCCCCTTCCGCCGGCCTCCGCTCACCACCGGAAGCGAATAGCTGCTGAATCGGGCGGCGATCGCCTCAATTGGCTTGGAATTTCGCCTGGAAACATAGATCATCCATATGAAACCGATGGCAATCATGCCAAGACCGATGATAGACCAAAGGTTATACAGATAAGAGATAGCGCTTACAAAACCATTGTTTAACAAACCACTCCCATATTTCCAATTCGTATAGCTTGATACATACTGGGAATTAACTTGGGATGGTGGACGATCCATCGAGGTGCCGAACAAATGATTTCCGGAAGCATCCTGGACCTGAATGAAGCTCATCTTGGAATCCAGCATCTCTTGGGTAAGCTTGTTCAAGGATTCCGTGCTCACATTGACAACGATCATACCTAAGTCGTTTTTCATGTAAGGCGATCCTCTGACCAGGCTGACCACCTGCTTGCCGCCCTTCATTTTAAATTGTTCGAAATTTCTCGCGCCTGTCCATTTCGGCGTTTTCGATAATTGATATTGCTCGATAAAATCACGATCCGGATATGAACTTACGTATCCATTCGTGGCATTGCTGAGCACATAGCCGTCCGAATTCCTCACCAGATAAATCGAATCGATCAAGGGATAATAATTAATGATCTCTTTGAGCTTCTGAACAGCCTGGATATTGATATATGGATCGCTTGCGGCAGAAAATTTAAAAAAATCATTTAAAGCCTTGCTGTTGATGCTCTCGAGAACGATCATATTGTCGATAACCTTCAAAGAGGTATCCACCATGCGCATCGCTTGCAAGGAAAGCGACTTATTGGCACTCAGCGCCTCCCGCCGGGTCTGTTCGCTGAACAACTGAAAGAAAACAAAAAATATAAAGGTAATCACAATAACAAAAATGGGCATATAGGAGAGCAATAGACGCTTGTACCAGGATCTCTGCATGATCAACCTCCCCCACGTTTTTTCATAATTTTTTTAATTATTATAACTTAAAAAGTCCCTCTTAGGTTATAGTTCTCCCTAGCCATTTGCACCCTGCCCGGACAAACAGCGTTAACTTTGATCCCCATATCAGCCTAACGATACGCCCATACCTTTTTTCATTCATCAAAGGGACTTAAGCTTGAATCATTCGTAAAGCAGCAAAATAATTTGAAACGACGGATTGTAATATGAAGTGCGACACCTAAAAAAACAAAGGCCCATGAGGGTTTCGTGTAAAATGGGAGTTACCACACAACCATTCACACAGGAGAACCCAACATGAGCTACTCCCATCTTAGCATAATTGAACGCGGGCAACTAGAGACCTTGCATCGACTAGGCTGGTCCTGCAGGAGGATCGGTCGTGAGTTGGGCCGTCATCCTTCTACCATTGCACGGGAACTGAGTCGTGGCCGAAAGCCAGGCGAAGCTTATACCGCCTGCACGGCCCAGTAGACACATCAGGAGCGGAGAATGCGGAGCGTGCCTGCCGGAAAGTATACGGACTCTCTGGCCGAAGAGATTGATCTTAAGCTGCAGGAGACGTGGTCGCCCGAGCAGATTACACAGAGACGCCGAGCGGAGGGCAAGACTTCCGTGTGCTTCAAAACGATCTATCGCTGGCTCTACCAAGGCCGCGTGGCTAGCGGAAAGGTTCAAGTTCTGCGGCACCGCTCACTCCATGGAGGTGGCCGTCGGAGTTATGGCTAGCCAGTATCCACAGGAGGCATTTCTGACAGCAACTACCGACAGAGGCAAAGAATTTGCTTGTTATACTGCCTTGGAGGCCGTTCATGACGTGCAGGTCTACTTTGCAGACCCGTATTCCTCGTGGCAACGGGGGTCGAACGAGAACGCAAACGGCCTGCTCCGGGAGTTCTTCCCAAAGGGGCATGACTTTGCCTCCGTAACCGACGAACAACTCGCTGAGGCCATCCGCTTAATGAACAACCGCCCCCGCAAATGTCTCGGGTGGAAGTCCGCTCACGAAGCCTTCATGGAGGAACTGTCGCACTTAGCTTGACAATCCGTCAAACAAAAAAAGAAGCGGGACAATGCCCGCTCCGTTGCTGTATATCCTAGTATGCTGAATTGAATATTTTATAGCAGTGGGTTCTCGTGTTTCGTTTTCAGAATCGACCAGCGCCGCTCCACTTCTTTTTCAAATTCGCCAAGCATTTCTTTGTTTTCTTCCTTGAGCAGATGTCTTGATTTGCCCATGTATTTCAGCCAGTCGCTGAGCGGTACCTGTTTTTTCTTCGCTTCAGGATCGTACGTAATATTCGTTTCTCCCTGCTCTACTTCATACAGTGGGAAGAAGTTTGAATTCACGGCCGCGCGGACGATGTTCTCCCCATCCTTGTCGCTCGATTTCCAGTTCAGCGGGCATGTGATCAGCAGCTTGCCGTAAACGGTACCTACATTCTGGGCGTACCACTGCGCTTTCGCCGCCTTTTTCACAAGATCCTGCGGAAATGCTTCCGTCCCCGTGAATACGTACGGAATATGCGCCGCCGCCATCATTTGCACCGTATCTTTATGATGGAACGCTTTGCCCTGCTGCTGTTTGCCGACACCGGACGTACTGGTCATATGTCCTAATGGTGTGGAATACGAAAGCTGTGCACCGGTGTTCATATAGCCTTCATTATCATATTCCAGAATGATCAGATTATGGCCCCGCAGCGCCGTCCCGATGGCCGAACCCATCCCGATGTCCATGCCGCCGTCGCCGGTCACCATGACAAAAGTGAAATCCTCTGGAACTTCGATTTCTCCGCGGCGTTTCTTCTCGAGGAACGCTTCTACCGTGCCGGATAAAGTAGCCGGTCCGTTCTGGAACAAATTATGAATGAAGCTCTGCTTATGCGAGTTATACGGATAACCCGTTGTTGTGATATAAGCGCAGCCGGTATGGAATAAAGTAACGACATTGCCTTCAATCCCTTTGAAAAAGAGCTCCAGCGCCGGGAAAATACCGCAGCCCGGGCAAGCTCCGTGGCCGGAAGCAAACCGTTTCGGTTTCGCGGCTAGCGCCCGCATCGGCGGCACTTTAACGGATAGTTTACTTGTCTCTTCATCCACCTTTACGGTGATCAGGCCAGATTTAAAGCTGTCTCCATTCATCGGGGCAATGATCGGCTGCAGTCTTTGCTCCTCATCTCCCGGTGTTTGGCCGTAATAATCAAACGGCACTTTGGCATAACCGAGCTCCATTGCCTCGATCGTCAAGGCAAAAAAAGTTTCCGCGTCATCCGCGTAATAGTCTTTCCCGCCAAGTCCAAATATGCGTGACAGCACAATTGGCTGCGGACCACGGATTTCCTGCAGGGCCGCTTTGACCTCATGGGTCAGATTGGCTCCGTGTGCACCGTAAGAATCAGCGCGTTCGCCAACCAGTAGTGCTTTGACACCTATAAGCGCCTCGCGGATTTCCTTTGCCGGGAACGGCCGGAGAATATTCGGGCTGATTACGCCCGCTTTAATTCCTCTCGCCCTCAGCCGATCCACGACGTCTTTGGAGGATTCGGCCGCCGAATTGAGCAGGAATAAAGCCACCTCTGCGTCTTCCATGCGATACAGATCAAGCGGCGAATAGGATCTTCCGGACAAAGCCGCGTATTCCTCTGCCACTTCCTTGAACACCTCGCCCGCACGGTACATGGCGCTTGACTGTTGGTAGTGGTTGTTCATCAAATCGTCGCCGTTCATATAAGCCCCAACAACGATTGGGTTGTTCTCGTCCAGCACATGCGGATATTCAGGCGCCTTTTCCCCTACAAACTCCTGAACGGTTTCCCGGTTCGTAAATATTTGTACCCGGCGTTTCTGGTGCGATGTGAAAAATCCGTCATAAGCTACAATGACCGGCAGGCGTACGTCTTCATGTTCCGCGATACGCAGCGCCATGATATTCATGTCATAAACGGCCTGCGGTGAACGGGCGGTCAAAATCACCCAGCCGGTATTCAGACCGTAGTAAAGATCCGAATGATCACCACGAATATCCAGCGGTCCGCTGACTGCACGCGTCACCAAATTCATGACCATCGGGAAACGTGTGCCCGCCTGCACAGGAAGCTGTTCGATCATATACAGGAAACCATTCGCGCTGGTAGCATTGAATACCCGTGCTCCGGCTGCGGCCGCACCGTAGCAAATCCCCGCCGATCCATGTTCGCCGTCAGCTGGAATCAGCTTGATGTCATGTTCGCCGCGTGTACGCATCATGTCAAGATATTGGGCGATTTCCGTAGATGGCGTAATCGGAAAATAACCCATAATGTGATAGTTAATCTGGGCAGCCGCCATGGCAGCCATTTCGTTGCCCGATTCGAAGACTGCCGTTTGAGCGGCCGCCAGCTTGTTCTCCGTTGTTTCTTGAATTTGCATATTCATGATCTGACTCCCTCCGCAGTTAAATAGGGAAATGATTGCGGCACACGGTGCTGCTCCGCATAATGCGGCTCTTCTAACATGGCAGCCAAAGCGGTGGTCGGACAAGCTTCGATACACTTCAAGCAGCCTTTGCAATACTGATAATCGATACCTTTCATAAACATCTGCATATTCCCGCGCTTATCCGGTTTCTTCTCCCACACGATGCAGAAATCCGGACATACCGTATCGCAGGCGGCACAGTTAATGCAGTCCTCTATTTTGTACTCTGGCAAATATCCCTGCCGGGAGCCGCTAAGATCCTTCAAGACACTGTTCGCCGTAACGTTCAGAATCCCGCCCAGCTCCTGCGTTTCATATCCAAGAATCGGCTGCGGTCTTGCGAAAGCGATTTTGTCTATAAGCTCTGAGCCATTTCCCAAGGAAAGGAACTGGACTTCGTTATATCCTCTGTCAAAGGTCCGCAAATTCGCTTCCACGAGGTGGGGCAGCTTTTTCTCAAATGTTGTGCGGATAACCTGCCGCATATCGTCCGGGTTTAGGAAGCTGCAAATCCGGAACAAAGCCCCCAGCATTGCCGTATTCACTTTGGTTTTTTCCTCAACGGAAATTTTCAGCGCATCAACTACGGCCAGCGTTCCCTGCGTCATGTTCAGATCAACGGCCACTTCGGAAAGGTCTCGCGCCGTATTCACAAGCACCGTTCCATCAGGCTGTAATCCGCTTATGACATCTATCGTCTTATACAATGCTTCATGAAATACGCCGACGACATGCGGCTGCTCAATGGGACTGTGATCGCGGATTTCCACCTCGGGATCGCAGAACCTTACGAAACTCTTCACCGGCGACCCTTTTTTCTCCGAACCATAGCTGGAAAAATTCGAACCGTTAAGTCCGGAGCCGGTAACCCCGGCTTCGGCCAGCATTTTTCCGGCCAGATTGGCGCCAAGCCCGCCGATGGATTCGAGACGGATCTCGAAAAATCCCAGTTCATTCTTTCGGGGTAAAATCGACATGTTCTCTCCTCATTTCTTCTAAGGTCATTAATTCCAGTTTAAAAGAGGAAACGGACCGGGCTTGTGATTACTCTCACAGCTGTAAAAAATAGTGATTCCAATCACTATCCCGGCTGTAGCAGCGGAGTATACTGTTTTCAACAGTCCAATTGCGAGGCAATCTTATAATGACCTTACGACAAAAATTCACGAAATTGGAGGAGAAATAATGAATAACGACGCGACAGAACAGACCTTAAAGCATCAGCCGTCCATGTTCTGCTTTCAATGTCAGGAAGCATCCAAAGGAACAGGCTGCACCATTGTCGGAGTATGCGGGAAACCGCATGATGTGGCAAACCTACAGGATTTGCTGATTTATCTGCTGAAAGGCATCTCTTTTCTCAGTCTGGATGTAACGCTGCCGGAGGTGCTTGAACAGCGCGTATCGCTGTTTATTATGGACTCCTTGTTTGCAACGATTACGAACGCCAACTTTGACCGCGAGGTTTTTGTGGGAAGAATCCGGGAAGCGATAGAGCTCCGCGGCGAGGTGCGCACCTATTATAACGAACAATATCCGGAAGGAACCGCCAATCTCCCTGATGCTGCCGTCTGGCAAGCGGATAACGAAGCTTCTTTTGATGAAAAAGCACGTACGGTTGGTGTCCTCTCGACCCGCAATGAAGACATCCGCTCGCTGCGCGAATTGATTACTTACGGCTTGAAGGGGATGGCTGCTTATACGTATCACGCGCTTCATCTGGAGAAGGATGATCACGAATTAAACCGTTTTATGCGTCGTGCCCTTGCCGCCACGCTTGACGACAGCCTTGAAGTGCAGGATCTGGTAGCTTTGACGATGGAAACCGGTAAATACGGCGTAAACGCAATGGCGATGCTTGATGAAGCGAACACCTCTGTTTACGGAAATCCGGAAATTACGAAGGTAAATATCGGGGTAAGAAACCGGCCCGGCATTCTCATCAGCGGCCATGATCTGAAGGATTTGGAGGAGCTGCTGAAGCAGACGGAAGGAACCGGCGTGGACGTGTACACGCACAGTGAAATGCTGCCTGCCCACTATTATCCGGCATTCAAGAAATATGAGCATTTTGTAGGCAATTACGGGAATGCCTGGTGGAAGCAGAATAGCGAATTCGCAGCCTTTAACGGACCGATATTAATGACGACCAACTGTATCGTTCCGCCGAAAGACAGTTATAAGGACCGTATTTATACAACAGGCAACACCGGGTTTCCGGGCGTCCGCCATATTCCAGAAGGAAAAGACGGTGCTCCCAAAGACTTCTCCGCACTGATCGAGCAAGCGAAAGGATGCCCAGCTCCCACGGAACTTGAAACGGGTGAGATCATCGGCGGTTTCGCTCATGCCGCTGTGATGAACGTGGCCGATCAAGTCGTCGATGCCGTGAAATCCGGGGCGATCCGCCGCTTCTTCGTCATGGCCGGCTGCGATGGACGAATGAAATCCCGCAACTATTACACCGATTTTGCGGCTGAACTTCCAAAAGACACGGTCATTCTAACTGCAGGCTGTGCCAAATACAAATACAATAAACTGGATCTAGGCGAAATCGGCGGTATTCCGCGGGTCCTGGACGCTGGTCAATGCAATGATTCTTACTCCCTAGTCGTTATTGCATTGAAGCTGAAGGAAGTATTCGGCCTTGAGGATATTAATGATTTGCCGATTTCCTATAACATTGCCTGGTATGAGCAAAAAGCGGTTATCGTGCTGCTTGCCCTGCTTTATCTTGGCGTTAAAAATATTCATCTGGGCCCTACGCTCCCTGCATTCCTGTCTCCTAACGTTGCCAAAGTCCTCGTGGAAAACTTCGGCATCGGCGGCATTACCAATGTGGAAGATGACATGAACATGTTCCTTGGTGCCTAAAAAAAGAATGCCCTCACCGGGCATTCTTTTTCTTAAAATTCAGTAATTTTCATAGCGTACTGAGCCGTAGTTCATAAAAATACTGCAAAATGGGATGCTTTAACTTCATTTTCTCGATCATATTTAAGATTCGCTTTTTGCCAACTCGTCTGTCCACCAAAGCTAGAATATTCAATGAGATATCATGACTCTCCAAGCTGTCATCTATAGAAGTCGCTAAAAACGTAGTAGCTTCGGCCATATGTTTCAACTTGTAGGTACTAAAACAGAAGGAGATCAGTTCCGATAACGGCTTTAACGCCCCTCTTGCAAAATGAGCTCTCTCATCCGATCGGTGTGTTTGGCCGATGCCACATAAACAGCTTCCTCGCCATCCCGGAACGCATAGCTGAACACACTTTCCTGCCCCTCTTCTCCCAGCCACAGCTTGATGGCGTGAACGGGGAATTGCTCTGTATAGGTGACCATCACGTCGTAATCCGGGTCCGTTCGTTTGGCATCATCTGGCTGCTTGCGAGCAGTACGGATCGCTTCCTCAAATGCATTTACAGCCTTCTCATCCTTGAAAGACAGCAGTGTATCCTCATTCATCTCGTCCCATGCCTCGAATGCCGAAATCCGAATTTCGGCGACCTTCTCGTCAAGAAGCTGCATCGTCTCCCAACCGGGTTCCTTTTCGCAGCCTGTTAATATAGCCGTTATATAGAGCATCATGATCGTTAATAATCGCATTAAACTGTCCTTTCTTATCTACGAAAATAATATTATTGGATGACCCCATGCAGCTTCAACTTGTTAATCAGCATGGCTTTGTACGTCTCTTGATCATAAAGGGAGTTATTGATTCGCACCTGGTTCAGGCCGAGCCTGCCCAATATCCGATACTCCAGCTCGCGCCGGGCTTCCAGTACTTGCAGTGTTCCTTCGACGCCCTCAAGACCGCGATGTTTGCCGTATCCATGCCGGGTGTAATAATGGACGAACCCTGTGGACCAAGCCTCCGGGCGTTCCCGGATGGCCTTCCGGAATGCGTATTCCAGGTTGTCCTGCTCAATGTAGAACAATACGGGATTCAGCGGGAGGATCGCTTTTTCCAGCCCCAACACGTAGTCCATCACTTGGTCTTCCGTCTCATCATACTTCACCATGCCGATGGTCACCGGATTCTGAATGAAGCAGCATTCAAAAATCGTGACGATAGGCTCATGCCACGCTCGCTCCGCGAATGCCTCCCACCGGTCGGTGATGAGCTTCCTATTGAAATCCAACGGGAGTTCGTAAATATCCTGCTTGGATAACGAATGATATAGATCATCCGGCAAAGTGGTTCCGTATTCGTTCTTCAGCTTCTGGTAGGGCAAGAGATTCCAGCTGCCTTTTTTGGCCGCCCGTTCAATCAATATTTCTTTAAAGGGGCCTGCCGTTTGGAGCAGCCTCTCGAATTCTTCTTCAGTCAAACACGCCGTTCCCTCATAATCCGCCGGATGGTCTGCATCCCCTTCCATCACAAGCCGGGCCTCGATGTTTCGTTCGGTTAGAATATCATGAATCATACGGGACGTCGTCGATTTGCCGAATCCCGGCAGGCCCTCGACCATGATCAATTTTGTCTTCATTTCAAATCCCCTTCATTCCTAAAATGACTGCAGCTTCAAGTATTCTGTAGGAGCCAGCCGATATCCTCTTCTTTATACAAAAAGACTGCAGACGTTTTGCGTCCGCAGCCTTCTTTCATGAAGCCCCACTCATCTCATCGGTTATTGGGTCGTTGATCCTTCACTTTAAGTGTATATACAGCAGAACCTACTTGAATATCCTTTGCTGTTATATTCTTACAGATAGAAATGCCTATGTTTTTTTATTGGCCATCGAAGTTGAAATCTGCATCGATTGAACCTCGTGTACAGTGACGCCCCTTGGGAAAAGGCCCAGCCTGCAAAGGAGCCGAGAGGAGTTGCGTTACCCTTTACAGGCCTAGCGTGATGAAACTACTAATCATGAAAAAAAGCTGAGGAAAACAGGAAATACCTGAATCACCTCAGCTCTTACATGAATCCCTACGACGCCACCCACAATTTCCGGACGTAACGTATGCGGAAGGGAGATATTCACAGTCCTATTGGCTGTGAACCAAAGCATCGTAGTATGCCCCGAGCAATAGTACTCTAGCAAACCGCTTAGCACCGTACATATTTGCGTTTGAAACCAATTTGCCCTTTATCTACTGCCTTTTGAATATTTTCGGAAGCGAGCAGGAAACTGCTTTTTTTCTTGTCCCGTTTAACTTCTACTTGGCCTACGGCCTTTGCCGTCTCGACTGCCTTATCATGGAGGGGCGGATAGGATACCCCTACGGTGTACATAAAGTTATTCATCGAAGCTTTCGTTCGTTCGGGAGATTCGTGAATCGTCTTTTCCACCATCTCCAACAGGTTAGCGATTTTGCTTTCGTCAAACTGGGCGTCCGGCCGGCTGCCCAAAAGCCAGCAATAACAACTCCAGCCCGCCGACATTCTTAGCTCTTCGCCGCTTGCGATCCATTGATCGGCAACCTCTTGCGCAATATCAGTTTCCGCCAAGGTGACCGCAACCACGTAATCGGATAGCATATAAAAATAAGCCCCATCGATCCAACGCTCAAAATCGTCTTCAGTCATTGCATCCGGGTCTGCAATGATGCCGGCAAAGTACATGGCGTCATAGTTCCCTGTAGCATAAAGCTGCTCAGCTAAGGGTTGATTTTTTTTGATTTTCTTGGCTATGGGCTTCATCGCGCCTGTCGCCACGCCAAAAAGCGGTTCGTGCGCGCCATTGGACATGTACATTTTCTTGAGTCGTTCCTTACCGAGGGCTTCAAGCTCCTGCATGACCGTTTCTAAATTCATGGTTTATCACTTCCTTCGAAGGTTTTGTCCTTGAGATTTATCCATCAAATCGGTAGAGGAAATACCGCATTTTAATTTCTATTCCTGGATAATAGATACCAACATCAATGACTCAATGTTCAGCTCAAACTCCATAGTTCCCACAACCGTTAGTATCAATACTTATAATTAAGACTATATCAAATATTAAAAGCAATTGTAATTCTACTGCGATCTGACTTCTCATTAGATACAATTACACATACTCTTATTTCCAGTATTGCTGTTGCGAGCAGCTTGTTCTAGAACTAGAATAGACAGTGGACACAAATTTAAGAGACACGAATAATATCGCTTACGAAAGGATTAAGGATCTAGGGAAAATGAAAAACGTTTAAATCATAAACTAAATGCCTCATGGACTTTATTTGGAGAGGCATTTCATAGCTATGATTTTCAGAGAGAGGTATTGCTTCATGAAGAAACCATTGAAAGAACAAAAAACAGTCTTACTCATTCTACTAAGTAATATATTCATTGTTTTTCTAGGAGTCGGACTTATCATCCCTGTAATGCCATCCTTTATGAATATTATGCATCTATCGGGCCAAACGATGGGTTATCTTGTAGCGGTCTTTGCGTTCGCACAATTACTCATGTCTCCCCTGGCAGGACGATGGATTGACACTTATGGCAGAAAAAAAATGATCGTAATCGGCTTAATCCTCTTCAGTATATCAGAGCTGATCTTTGGATTAGGCACACACGTATCCGTTCTTTATTTATCTAGAATTCTAGGTGGTATTAGTGGCGCATTTATTATGCCAGGCGTAACTGCTTTTGTTGCAGATATTACCTCAGTAGAGGAACGGCCTAAAGCGATGGGTTATATTTCTGCTGCAATTAGTATCGGTTTTATTATTGGCCCAGGTATCGGAGGTTTTATTGCTGAGCTGGGTGTGCGTGCCCCATTCTACTTTGCTGCAGGCTTCGCATTAATAACATGTATTTCATCTATATTTATTTTAAAAGAGCCTCTAACCAAACAGCAGCTCTTGGAAATCAATCAGCTCAAAAAAGGTACCAGCTTTGTAACCGATCTTAAACGATCGCTTCATCCACAATACATTATCGCTTTTATTATTGTGTTTGTACTGGCCTTTGGTTTATCCGCATATGAAACAGTATTTAGTCTGTTTTCAGATCATAAATTTGGCTTCACTCCAAAAGACATTGCAACCGTTATTACAATAAGTGCAATCTTCGGGGTTGTGGTTCAGGTCTTTTTGTTTGGCAAAATGGTAGATATACTTGGTGAAAAGAAACTCATCCAGTTATGCTTAATCGCTGGCGTATTTTTCGCGGTAGTATCCACCATGATCTCCGGCTATGTAGCCATTTTATTAGTAACTTCCTTCATCTTTCTCGCATTTGACTTGCTGCGACCAGCATTAACGACCTATTTATCAAAAACGACTGAAAAAGAACAAGGATTTGTCGCTGGCATGAACTCAACATATACAAGCTTGGGCAATATCGTTGGGCCCGCATTAAGCGGTATATTATTTGATGTAAACATCAACTATCCGTATCTCTTTGCTGCTGTCATTATGTTGATTGGTCTTGTAATTACGATCATGTGGAAAGAAAAACAATTAGCTAGCAGTTTGGCAAAATAATATGAGAAACATGCCGAAACAAATGAGAAACCCATGTCTTTGAAAAAGACGTGGGTTTCTCTGCAATCTGAAAACCACTTCCTATGAAGTGATTTGAGTTTATTTCCCCGTAACCTTAAAACTCGCGTACTTCAAGGACTCCCTTCCCTTTGATGATAATTTCAATACCATCTTCAAATCCCCATTCCATAGCAGCCCTGTCCTGCCTCGCATATCATCTCAGGCCTTCAATATGTCCCGACTCATCCACCCTTATACTCCACGCCGCCGGTTCCGCAGGCAGCCCCGGCATCGTGACCATCTGCCCCGTCAGCACGACGGCGAATCCTGCCCCGGCCGACCAGCGGATATCCTGCACTTCAATCGTAAACTGCTCCGGCGCCCCTAGCACGACGGGACGGTCCGTGAACGAATACGGCGTTTTCGCCATGCAGACGGGAAGGTCGCGCACGCCAAGCCGTTCCAGTTCCTGCAGTGCCCGCCTCGCAGCCGGGCGGTATTTGACCCCGGCCCCGCGATAGATCCGCGTAACGATCGTCTCAATCTTTTCCGCAAGCGGCATCTCGTCAGGATAGAGCAGTTGGAACGTATCCGCCGTCGATCCATCGGCCAGCGCGGCCACTTCTTGCGCCAACTCGCGGCAGCCTTCACCGCCATGCTCCCAGGCATCCGAGACGATCGCCTTCACGCCAAGCTCTGCGCAGAGAGCGGCAACCTGCGCCAGCTCTGCCTCCGTATCCGCCGCAAAACGGTTAATAGCGACGATGACCGGCACGCCGAAGCCACGCATGTTCTCCACGTGGCGACGCAAGTTGCAGAATCCGGACCGTATCGCCTCGGCATTCTCCGTCAGGAGTTCCTGTTTCGGTACGCCACCGTTGTATTTCAGCGAACGCACGGTTGCGACGATGACCGCAGCCGCCGGGCGCAGGCTTCCCAGGCGGCATTTGATGTTCATGAATTTTTCCGCGCCCAGATCGGCGCCGAATCCCGCTTCCGTCACGACGTAATCGGCCAGCTTGAGAGCATGGCGGGTCGCCCGTATGCTGCTGCACCCGTGGGCGATGTTGGCGAACGGCCCGCCGTGAATGAACACCGGGTCGCCTTCGAGCGTCTGCACCAGATTCGGATGGATGGCATCCTTCAGCAGGGCGCACATCGCGTCAACCGCCTGGAACTCATCCGCCGTCACCGGCCGCCCATCCATGTCATACGCCACGACGATCCGGCTCAACCTCGCCCGCAAATCGGCCATATTTTCCGCTAAACATAACACCGCCATCACTTCCGAAGCGGTCGTAATAAGGAAGCCGTCTTCGCGCGCGATGCCATTGTTGTCGCCGATGCCGATGACGATCTGGCGCAGCGGCCGATCATTCATATCGAGTGCCCGTTTCCATACAATGCGCGCCAGGTTAAGACGCAAAGCGTTGCCTTGGTGAATATGGTTGTCAATGAGTGCCGCGAGTAGATTGTGCGCCGATGTAATCGCATGGATATCGCCCGTAAAGTGGAGATTAATATCCTCGGCCGGGACAATCTGGGCTTTGCCACTGCCTGTGGCCCCGCCCTTCATGCCCATGCACGGTCCGAGCGACGGCTCGCGCAGCGCGGCGGCCGCCTTCCGTCCAATCCGATTCAATCCTTGCGTGAGCCCGATCGTTGTCAACGTCTTGCCTTCTCCCGCTGGCGTCGGATTCATGGCGGTAACGAGGATAAGCTTTCCGTCCGGCCGCTGCGAGACGGATGCCCATACATCCTCGGTCAGCTTCGCTTTCCATTTTCCATAAAGCTCAAGCTGATCCGGCGCAAGGCCCAGTTGTGCTGCAACTTCTGTGATTGGTTTCATATATGCCTCCCATGCCTATTACGCTTAATAGGCCTGATAAAAATAGTTTGAAACGATTGCATGTTTCAATGAATTTAATCTGGATATAGCTTTATTTTGCTCTTGTTGATCTAAAATCGGCAATATAAAATCCCATACTTCCCCTTTAAAATATCCTGCTATTTTTATGGTTGGGTAGAATCCACAAGTTCCTCTAAAATTCTGCCCATTATTCACCAAGTTGTCCCTCTCACCAAAAATTATTCCCCTATAGATATTATAAAAAAATTCACCCCCGGAAAGTTAACGATCTTGAGGCGAATTTAGTACGAGCTCCTTGATGTAAATAATAACTAACTACACGAGCGGCTTGATTATCCATCTTTCAGTCTATTAAGAAGGTATTGTTGTTAGTAAGTGGAATTATTATTACAGAAAATATCCTCAATTCGTTCAATATGGAAGGAGATATTTTATGAATAGAGAAGAACTAGGCAAGTTATTTCCTATAATAATTGAACGACATGACCAAAACTGGACTTCCATGTTTGAAAGAGAAAAACAAAACATCATCAACATTCTTGGTTCGGAAATCGCATTAAGAGTGGAGCATATTGGAAGTACTGCTGTTTCAAACTTATCAGCAAAACCTACAGTTGATATTCTAGTGGAGATTCCGCAGGCAAGTGGAATTAGAGACATAATTATTGACTTAATGATTAAGAAAGAATATATCCTCATGCAAGAACAAAGAAACCATATTATGTTTGTTAAAGGGTATTCCCCTACTGGATTAGAAAAAGAATCCTTCCATATTCATATGGGGACTAAAGAACAGGATTTCCTATGGAATAGATTATATTTTAGAGATTATTTAAGGATGAATCCAACTGTAGCAATGGAGTACGAAAAGCTAAAGATTAATTTAGCCGAAACTTTTAAGTATGATAGAGAAGCCTATACCCAGAGTAAGACTGAGTTTATTAATAAAATAACGAGATTGGCAAAAGAAAGCTTAGCGTCACAATAATATGATAAGAAATCGACGTACTTTCTCAGAAGACAGCCCCCATATAGCGGAAGTTTTTTTGCGAGATAAGGATGGCATACCTCTAAAGGTTATACTTTCTAATTTCATAAAAAAAGAGGGGTTCTACCCCCTCTTTTCTAATTCGCCAATACATCTCCGATTTAATTGTCCTTCCGCACTAACAGCGGCAGCACTCCACATGTGTAAATTGCACAATATAGAAAACTCCCAATGTGACAGTGTTCGATTGCTTAGACCCTTAGCGAACCGCGGAACCCTCTTGCACCATAGTAAGATTCTGCTCCATTGTGGTACACGAAGACAGTGTCATAGCGACGATCGCAAAAGATAGCCCCGCCGAGTTTTCTAATACTATCAGGCGTTTTCACCCAGCTCGAAGTTTTCAAATCGAAATTCCCAAGTTTCTGCAGCTCCCGATATTGTTCTTCCGTTAAAAGCTCGATGCCCATGTCAGTCGCCATATGAATAGCGCTATTTTCTGGTTTGTGTTGCTTCCTGGACTCTAACGCTTCATGATCGTAACAAACACTCCTGCGTCCCTTAGGACTTTCTGCTGAACAATCGTAAAAAATGTATTCGTCCGTCTTATGGTCATGACCAACGACATCCGGTTCGCCGCCGGTTCTCTCCATTTCATGGAGCGACCACAGTTTTTCAGTATGAGCTTCGAGCTTTGCTTGTACATTAGCCCATTCAAGACCTTGATGGCGGTCCATGTTTTTCTCAAAACGAGCTTTCAATGTTTTGAGTAGTACTTCACGTTGTTCCGGCGATAACTCCTTATTGCTGATTTCACTCTGTGTCATATTAATTCTCCCTTCAAATATGCTACTTCCTAGTGAGCGACACACAGCACTCCACATGAACCGTATGCGTATTTGGTTCGCATCTGCCGCGGCACGCTAAAGCCTTGATTTATAAGGGTTTAGCCAAATCGATTATGGTTCTGTTTCTGTTCACCCAACAGCATTCACGGTTGTAATTCTTTCTTCCAGGTATTTCATTAATAAATGGTGCCCATTCTTCCTCAAACATTCCAATCACACTAACTCCGGAGTCGTATATTGGTATCGGAGTAAATCCTAATTGCTTTCCTCCTATGGCCCCTATACAACTTCTTAATATCATCTGTCTTTCCAAGGTTGCTACGTTTGCACCGTAGAATTCTATTAGAGGTATCCAGTCATAGAATGCTCTGCATCGATCAAATGTAAATATATCTGTAAACATTCTTCTTACTTTTGCAGTATAACTATACCGCCTGTGATTAAACATTTGAGAATGATTTTTTTTCGATTTCATTCACCTGTGGTTTCGAGCATTTCTCAAGAAAAACAATAGCTATATAACTTAGAAGAAATCCTCTATACAGGAATCGATAAGATACAGATAGAATTAGTCGATGACCTACTTCAAACTTCCATGACAATTTGCTACAAGCGTTAAAGCGTCAGCGGCAAGGACGGCGAGCCTGTTATTCAACTGAAAACTGCCTTCGGCGGCGGCAAAACGCACAGCATGCTGGCGCTTTCTATTTTAAACATAGAAAAACTGCACCTTCAATTGTTAGACACGTCTAATAATTGGGGGGCAGTAACGTGCGTCCAGGCGGCCACAGCCTTGTTCCGCTTCCTGCAAAAGCACAAGACGCTGACGAACTTGTCCGAACAACGGCATCTAATAACGACCAGGGTTCCGGCACACGGACAACCGAACAGATCGTTTTAATTTTCTTTCCCGCCGCACAATAAATTCAAATGCTGATCGATAATCTCTTCCAACCGCTCGGTTGTCACTCGTCCTGGCCGCACGATCTGGTGAATCGCCAGTCCGTCGACCAGTGCGTACAATTTTTCCGCTTCCATTTCGGTATTCAGCCCCGGCTTCGCCAGTTTGTACTCCAGCAGCGTATCCACGACAAACCTCACCGCCTTGTACAAGCCGTCCTGCATCTCGTCGCTCAACTCTTTCAGCTCAGGATGAATCAATGCTTTCGCGTTAAAGGACAACCAAACCTCCATTTCCATTTTTCTATCTTCATCCACAGGCAAAAACTGCATGAGAAGCCGCTTCAAATCCAACAAAACCGGGCCGTCGGCACGCATCGTTTCGATCCGCTTCTCGATGCGGCGCAAAAAAAGATTCATGCAGAACGCGAACAGCTCTGCCTGTGTAGAGAAGTAGTGACGCATCGATCCGACGGACAAACCGGCTTCCACCGCGATATTGCGGACGGTGGCATGTTCAAGTCCCGATCTTCGGATGACTCTGAGCGCCGCTTCGGCGACGACATGTCTTTGCTTTTCATGATCTACAATTTTAGGCATATGTTCATTATACACTCTTTGCTTTTTTTAATACAATGTGCTATATTGATTTTTGTTAATACAATGTATTAAAAAAGGGAAGAAATCGGGAAAGGAACACACGTCAGATGGATGCTACAGCCGAAATTTTGAAGCCCAAGAAAAAAGCAAAGTGGAAGATCGTATTGTTGATGGTGTTGTCATTGATTATGTTAACGATCGGATCAGGGTTCGTTTACGAATGGATCGCCTCCGAGCAAGCGAAGCGGAATTTTCCTCCGCCAGGGAAGCTAGTCGATGTTGGCGGATATCGTCTGCATATTAACAAAATCGGCGCCGGATCACCGACAATTCTGCTGGAGGCGGGCAGCGGAGAAACGAGCTTGTCGTGGAGAAATATTCCGAAGCAACTGGCCGAATTCGCTACCGTCGTAAGCTATGATCGCGCAGGCTATGCTTGGAGCGAGAAAGCCAATACGGAGCGAAC
This sequence comes from Paenibacillus sp. DMB20, assembly GCF_000987955.1. GTDB lineage: Bacteria > Bacillota > Bacilli > Paenibacillales > Paenibacillaceae > Paenibacillus_AQ. Next base: position 47,223 of record NZ_LAZU01000008.1, on the reverse strand, counting down.
AGGAGCGAACATCGTACATGAGATTCATACCGCATTGGACAAAGAGGGGATCGGCGGGCCCTACATCATTGTCGGTCATTCCTTGGGCGGCATGTATGCCCGGCTGTTCGCCCAAACTTACCGGGATGAAGTCGCCGGCTTGGTGCTGGTTGACGCCAGACCCGAAAACGACGAGCGAGACACGAAGGCCATCTACTCACAGGAAAAATTTCAGGGCAATCCGCCGGCATCCATATTAAAGCTGTTGAAAATGTCCGGAGGGTTTCGACTGTTCAAGGATTTCCTGCTGGACGGCCTCGTTGCGAAGGAAGATCGGGAACAGTTTATCAATGTCATTGCGAAACCGAGTTTCTTCGAAGCGAAGGAAAAGGAAGGAAATTTGGCACATACAACGGAGGATGCGATTCGTGACCAAAATTTAGGATCCCTCCCTGTGAAGATCATTGCTCGTGGCGTGATGCCGGACGTGTCCAAGGCTGGCATCTCCGCAGAAGGTGGCAGGAAAATTGAGGAAATATGGCAGGCCGGACAGCGCAATATGCTGAACATCTCCACGGACAGTCAGTTGATCGTAGCGAAGAAAAGCGGCCATTATGTCATTCACGACGAGCCTGATCTTGTGGTGAATGTCATTCGCAGTTTATTCGATAAAGTGTCTGCAAATTCCGGTGGGCGATGAATCCGATGGGGTGATATTGACAGCTTCATGCTTGAAGGTTTAACTTGCCCTTCATTAATGAACGAATCGACGTAAATAACCCTCTTTGGTGATTCCCTATGATGAATTATAATTATTCTGACAGGCTTGTAACTAAAAATTAGGAAATACACGTACCCTTATTGTTAAGCGAAGTGTTAATCAATTGAAAAAGGTTCTCATAATTGGAATTGTAGCTAGCGGTAAAACAACACTTGCCAAGCGACTATCTGAGACATTAAAAATTCCTTGGTATGAGTTGGATAGTATCGTTCACCATCGAACTGAGACCGGAAGGTATAAGCGAACCGCAGATGAGCAGATTGAGGTTATTAAGGACATTGATAAATATGGTGAATGGATATTCGAAGGTACAGACCGACCATCATATCGTTGTTTATTTGAAATGGCGGCTTTACGATAACAATGACTTGAACTTTGCAACACATTTGCATCATCCAACTGCATAGGACTATTTATATCCGCTCGAAATTAATATTATTTATTATCATATTCGAATAAAAAAAGGGGTTCGCCGCCCCTTAATGATTAGCAAAAGAGAGTTTAACTTCAGAATGGACATGATAAAAAAAGAGGCTAAGTCTGTAGGTCATGGAAGTCAACCTAAAAACGTAGTCTCTTGATTTCAGATTATCTAATATCTAAGCGTGCTCTTATCAAAAGATATTCTTTTCGAGCCATTTTTCATAAATAGTCAAATCTTCTTCTGTGTGAAAATAATGCTCGGAAGCATGTGAAACAGCAAGATTGCAATTAAATTTTGTGATAAATGTTGATATGACATCATACTCACACAGTTCGTCTTTTTTTCCATATAAAATTGAAGTTGGAGAATCCCATTTTATAATTGGATTCTTGATAACATACTGGTAATAATCCCAATATAGGATTTGACCAATAGGTGTAGATATTTCTTTTTCTCTGCACAGATGTTCTTCTGTAATATCAAACCATTTCATCATATTTTGAATCATTCGGCTCATGTCTAAAACAGGTGAAAGAAATAGGCTTTGCTTTAAAACTTCATCTTTATAAGCTAACAAGCTAAAATATGCTCCCATACTATTTGCCCATAGGCTGATAGTATTTGATTTCGTGTGTGCAAATTCAAAAGCCTTCTTCAAATCAGAAACGCAGTTTTGCACTTTACAAAGCTTAGAACTATTTTTTCTATCGCCGTGTTCAGGCAAATCAAAACTGAGCACTTGATAGCCCAATGGAACAACTTTTTCGGCTAGAATACGAATCGGAATATCTGATTTTGAAGACATATTGCCATGTACAGCAATAAATATTTCCGTGCTGTCGTTTCCCCACAAAATAGCAGGAATATCATCTATTAAAATATTTTCTTTTAACATATACCCTCCAAATTATTGAGGTGTTACCCTCCATAGGTAGTTGTATATTATTTTGTTACGCATATCATATCCTTAATTTTCAACCCAACTTTTTCCATCAAAACTTTATTATAGTCTTAATAATGTCTTGATACAAAAACAGGGGAACGGCTTGATGACTCTGGGTTTTCCCCTTTATCCATTCCCGGATTTTATCACGTCTTTATTCAATTATTAGCACGAGTTTATTATGAATAGCATGGGTTTATTGGGGGCCTACACGTCCCTCACCAGTAAAGCCACAGATTCCACATGCACCGTATGCGGGAACATATCCACCGGCGTAACTTCAACCGTGGAGTACCCACCTTCCTCCAACACGCTCAAATCCCTCGCGAGCGTAGATGGATTACAGCTCACATACACCACCCGCTTCGGCTTCATCTCAAGAATCGTCTCCAAGAGGCGCGGATCGCAGCCCTTACGTGGCGGGTCGACGACGATGACGTCGGCCTCGATGCCTTGCTCTTTCCAGCGGGGAATCACATCCTCGGATGCACCCACCTCAAACTCCACATGGTCCATGCCGTTCAGCTTCGCGTTCGAGCGCGCATCCTCAATCGCTTCCTTAACGATCTCGACGCCGTACACCTTCTTGGCGTGCTGGGCCAGAAACAGCGAGATCGTGCCGATGCCGCAGTAGGCATCGAACACCGTTTCCTTGCCGGTTAAGCCCGCATATTCCACCGTCTTTCCGTACAGTACCTCGGTCTGTGCCGGGTTCACCTGGTAGAAGGAACGGGCCGAGATAGCAAACTTTACGTCTCCGATGTAATCGTGAATGACCTCGCGTCCCCACAGGACACGGGTGACATCGCCGAAGATGACATTCGTCTGGCGCTTGTTCACGTTCTGGCAGATGCTGACTACGGCAGGGAGCTCTTCACGGATCGCCGCAATCCATTCATCCGCACGCGGAATGGCCTCGCCATTGGTGACAAGTACGATCATCATCTCGCCAGTGGTAAAGCCGATTTTGACCACCACATGACGCAGCAGGCCTTGTCCGGTCTCCTCGTTGTAGGCCGTAATGCCGAGCCTGCGGCCGATGGCCTTCACCCGGCGCACCACTTCATCGTTTTGTTCATGCTGAATGAGACAGGTCTCCATGTCCACGATCCGGTGGCTGCCCCGCGCATAAAAGCCGCCGACCAGCCCGCCCTCGGTTACGCCGATCGGTACCTGGGACTTGTTGCGGTAGCGCCAAGGCTCGCTCATGCCGAGCGTAGGACGTACGATAATGCCGGGAGCGTCGGTATCTCGGTTGTCCTGAACCTTACGGTCAGCCCCTTCAGCCTGATCATCCGGCAAGGTTCCCCGAGCTTCTCCTCCCGATGCTTCGGCTGTCGCACGCAAAATAGCATCAGCCGAGCTCACATCAGCACCAGCATTCAAATCCGCCGCTTTCCCACTCGCCTCTGCACCATTCATATCAGCATTCCCACCAGAACCACTTTCTCCAACTTCCAAACCCGTACCGCCCTGCACCCGCAGCTTCCCGATCCGTTCCAGGTTGTCCACCACCAGCTGGCGCTTCCACGCAAGCTGCGCGGCATAGTCCATATGCTGCAGCTGGCAGCCGCCGCATTTGTCGTAGATTGGGCATGGAGCAGCGATCCGGTTCGGGCTGGCCTGTACCAGCTCCAGCAGCTTCGCGTAGCCGTACTGCTTCTTCGTCTTCAGCACCTTCACCCGGACTTTTTCGCCGGGCAGCGCGCCCTGAACGAACAGGGTATAGCCCTCCGCCCGGCCGACCCCTTCGCCGTCATGGTTCATGCCGATAATATCAATGGTAACCACGTCGCTCTTCGCGACCGGCAGTCCGGCAATGTCGGCCGAGGATTTGCGGCTGCCGCCCGTTTTGTTTTTGGACTTACCGGCCTGAAGCCTGTCCCCTGTCGTTTTGCTGCGGTGGCGTCCCGTTTGTCCGCTGCGGTTCTTTTTCATGGAGTTCACTTCTTTCCCTTCAGCATCTCACGTGTTCTGATCTATTTTAAATATTCCCTGATCTGCATTTTAATCTTCATCTTCATTCTCGTTTTCATCCTGATCTTCATTTCATGGTCACCGAAAATCTCCGGCAACGCAAAAAGCTCCCTGACGGGAGCCTGTCGTCCAAGCTCCATCCATCATTATACGGGAGCTTCCTATCATATTCCATTGATTTCGCGTTCTAAGCAAAAATACGCAGATGCTGCGGCAGGATGCGGAACGTTCCCGGCAGGTCGCCGCCGTACTCGCCGTCGAGGTTCAGCTGCACCAGACCCGGGGAGACGACTTCCATATAGTCGGTCCGGAAGTGAATAACCTTCTTGTCGTTCACATGCTCCCCGCGCAAAGCAAGGGTAACGAGGCGGACAAACTCCGCCAGATTGCATTTACGCACCGCGATCACGTCGAACAGGCCGTCGTCGATGCTGGCACCGGGAGCGAGCCTCTCGAAGCCGCCGACCGAATTGCTGTTGGCAATGAGAAATACCATGAACTCGTCATGAATCGCATCCTGCCCGCTCGCATTGATGATGAGCTCCTGCGGCGCCAGGCTGACCATTTTCTCCAGGCCCTTCAAATAATACGCCAGTTGGCCGATCATCGTCTTGAGTCTGCTCGGTACCTCATAAGTAAGCTCCGTCAGCGTGCCGCCGCCCGCAATATTTATGAAGTAGCGGTCATTGGCCTTCCCCACGTCAATCGGCCGGGTCTCGCCGCGAATCACCAGATCGCAGTATTCTTCCCAGTTCTTCGAGATGCCGAGCGCCCGGGCAAAATCATTGGTCGTTCCCACCGGGAACACGCCCAGCGGAGGAAGGTTCTCCTTCTCCGCCATCCCGTTCACGACCTCATTCAGGGTACCGTCGCCCCCGGCGGCGATAATCAGGTCATACCCCCGGTCCACGGCCTCCGCGGCCTCGCGCGCTGCATCCCCCTCGCCGGTCGTCGCATGGCAGGAGGCCTCGATGCCCGCGCTGTCCAGCCGCTGCAGCACATCGGCCAAACGGCGCTTCATTTCCTCCCGCCCGGAGGTGGGGTTATAAATTAAACGTGCTCTTCTCATTACGATACGCCACCTGTATTCATGATTTCAAAGATTCAAGAAGCTCCCGGGCCTGGTTCGCCATCCACTGCGGGAGCAGCGGATGCGGAAGCAGCGTTTGCCCCGAATAACGGCAGCCGAGCCCCTCCAGCCGGTCCGGGATCACCTTCTCGGTGAAATACCCCTCGCTTAAAAAAAGCGGAGCCACGATCACCTCGCAGCCGCGCTCCTTCCACTCCTCCACCTTCTCCCGGATATTGCCGGGATTCAGAAGGGCCGCATCCGCGGACGTACCGCTCACCTCGGCCACGAGCCGGGCCAGGGACTTCATCCCCTTCTCCCAGCGGGCCCGAAACGACTCATGCCGGCTGCCATGGCCGACAAGCAGAATGACTTCCCGCGAAGGATCCTTCGATAATCCCCGCACCTTATCCCATACCATGGCGGCAATATCCGGATCGTCATCGACCGGTCTGCCAAAATGCACCCGTGCCTTCACCTCAAACGGCTCCAAATCCGTCTCCTTGTCGGGCTCGGGTTTGACGCCTATAGCGTACGCTATTTCATCCACATGCGTGCTGCCCGAAGACACGAACAATGGAATAACCAGCATGTCCGTGACACCCTGGTCTTCCAATGCATATATCCCGTCTTGAATCAGGCGGCCCTCTACCAGTTCCAGATAAGAGGCTTCTACCGGTAGATCCATTCTGGCGGTGAGCTCGCGCACGGCCTCATCCACCAGGGAAACCCATAGCCGCTCCCTTGAGCCGTGACTGATCACCAGTACGCCGGGCTTCGTCATCCTTAACGTCCCAGACGCTCCAGCGCCATTTTATACCCGTCGTTGCCGTAATTCAAACACCGTTTGCGCGCGAGATGGTGGCCGTGCTGGCTCCGGTTTCCGCTTCGATCTGGTTGTATGTGCATCCTTTGCCGAGCATTCTCGCGACTTCAAGCCGTTGAGACAAAGATTGTATTTCATTCACCGTGCAAAGATCATCGAAAAAAACATAACATTCTTCCACGTTTTTCAAAGTCAGGACTGCTTCAAATAATTGATCGATGCTTTTATCATTCAGCTTCTTTAATTGCACTGGATCATCCCCTACCGTTACTTATACCAACTTCATTGTACCCGAGCGGGTACAGTCTTTTCAAGCATTAACGATTTCACGCAGTGCAGGACGACCATATCAGTCCGTCATGTACCGGATCGTTCACCTTAACTATAAGATAAGCTTTGGAAAAAAGACAGTGAAACAAACCTCGATTCCCCATAAAAATTACGCTTTGGCACATGATTGAAAAATTTATCTTCAAAGTTTATTCTTTCTGATATCTTATCAAAAACCATCAGGGAAGCTTACCCTCACGGTCCATTTGGGTCACCACGCGGCGAACGAATTATAGGGCTGCGAACTTGATTGCTTCAGCTTCGAGGCGTGCGATGATCGACAGTCTTCAATAAATACGTTATCCACGGACGGGTTCTTGCGCTGAAGCAGATCTCGGTCAACGCGGCTAAGCTTGGGCGTGTATGCCATTTCCGAACTTTCGAATCGATTTCCGCTACCTTTTTCATAAGTATTTTGCAAAAGAACTCGTATGCAAACGAGCCTACTCCCAATCCAGCTATCGTTTTGTCTATCCATTTCGCGGTCGCCGCGGCATGGATATGACTTTTTATTTTTTGCTTATTTTTCAGCGCCAGCACTCTTTCCGATATTCATTCCCAAATAAATCTTTAATTCCCTCGATATATTTTTCCATAAGTTTAACCCTCGGTCTCATCGCATTATGAACTACGATACTTCCCATTTTCCGAAAATGCCCGCTCCTGGGCAGACGCCCGATTCCGCTCCTATCCCGGAAACCGGGGCATGAGCCTAGGCCATCCGCCCGCCTATATCATACAGTATAGTAAACCATTCAAAAAAGGAAAGTGATAACATGTCAGGACTACAGCATTACCATCATCACCGTCGAACCGCTTCCTCCCCCCGGGCCTCCATCCGGGCACTGAGTGAATCACTGCCTGCATCGCCTTATCCCGGTGTTCATCCATATGCCGATATCCCTGCCGATATGGGGGTTTCCTCCTTCTATCCCGGCCCCGCCCAGCCATCCATAGCTCCCATCGAAGTTAACCCTGAGGCTGCAGCCTCCTTTCCCTTTGCTGCCTCTACAGCTCAGGCTCCTGCCTCTTCAGGCGGGGGGCTTGGAGGCCTTCTTGGCGGACTGAACCTTAGCAACCTCGATCTGAAGGGCATTGTTGAAAAGATGGGAGGCATTGAAGGCATCGTCAGCAACATTGGCAAGGTCCAAAAAATCATGCAGAGCTTTCAACAGCTCGCGCCGATGATGCAGCTTTTCGCCGGGGCGTTTAAGAAAGGGGGCGCCGCCTCACTTACCGAAAAATCCGACGACTTCGAATACGTGCCTCCAAGACGCCGAACCTCCAAATCCGGCAAGCGCAGATCGGGATCGCGCCGCACCTCCTCCGGCGGCCGCAAACGTCGGCGGTCCTAACCTTCACGGCTTAAGCCGGCCGCGATAAGGGCCGTCGCGCCCGAGTAGAAGAAAGGCCCGGACGGATGACAGGCAACCTCCTCCCTTTTGCCGCGTCCGGGCCTGACATGACGGCATGTATCAACGCCTGATCTTTTTTTCTTGGCAGGCCCGCATAATTTGGCCGCTTTGTTTGCACATTAACGGCTCCAGTCGCCTTCCCCCGTCGCTTTCGGGTTTCGGTTATCCTTCTCCAGGGTCTTCAGGCGAAACCAGTAGGATGCCCGAAGTCCGGACCGCAGCAGCATCATAATGCTGCCCGTCAGATACAGCACCGTCGGGATCCGTTCCGTTTGCGGATAGAACATGGAAATGCTGCCGGCGATAAACAGCAAACCCGTCACGATTTCGCTGAGTACCATGCCGGTTTCGTAACGGTTTATCACCGTCAATTTTCGTTTGCGTTTGGCAGCCCGGGCCAATCTCTGCAGGATACGGGATCGCAAAGGCTCGCCCGGACGGTGCTTCCGGCCGCGGAGAAGGCGGCTTCGCAGTTTCGTGATCATAACGAACCCTCCTCTGCATGCCTTTACCCTTCAGCGCGGCTCTGAATCGAAAATACGAAAACTGCATACGATTTCCATTCCCGCCACCTCTGCCATCGCCGGCAGGCCTATTTAAACCAGCCCCGCCGCATGAACCACAGCACCATTCCTCCCCCGAGAACAAACATCAGCAGGAGTACAAGCCCATATCCATAACGCCAGTGCAGCTCCGGCATATGATCAAAGTTCATCCCGTAAATGCCCGCAATCAAAGTGAGCGGCATAAAGATGGTCGTGATCACCGTCAATGTTTTCATGATATTGTTCATCCGGTTGGAATTCAGCGAAATGTAGCTGTCCCGCAGGTCCGCCGTCATTTCCCGGTCCGCTTCGATCATATCCGCCAGCTTCAGCAAATGGTCATAAATATCCGAAAAATAAGCGTGATGCCCGTGCCGCTGGACATGCTGCGAATTCACCACCCGGTACAGGAGATCCCGCATCGGCACGACCGTCCTTCTCAGCTTCAACAGCTTGGAGCGCAGCTCAAAAACCTGATGCATCAGGTCCTCAACCGATTCCTCCCCGCTCTGGCTCTCGATATCCGCGAGTTCATCCTCAATCGCGAACAGGCTAGGGAAATACTGGTCCACCAGTTTGTCCATCACGGTATAAGCCGCGAAGGTCGGTCCGTTCTCCCGCACCTTACCGCTGCCGGCATGCTTGGTAACCCGCTCCCACGCCTCGTCCATTTCCATCATCGGGGTCATGTGAAACGACACGAACAGCGAAGGCGACAGGAACAAATCCACTTCCACCGCCTGCAGACTGTCCGGATCCAGTCCATGCAGAACGAGAAACTGCAAATCTTCGTAGTAGTCCAGCTTGGGCCGCTGAAGAATATGCAGGCAGTCCTCGACCGCAAGCGGGTGGAAGCGAAAATAAGTCTCAAGCAGACGTGACTCCTCCGGCGTGGGCGCATCAAAATCCACCCACGCCCATTCATACTCCTCCAATCGGAGCTCCTCCAGCGGAACGCCAATGACCGCTTCGCGGTTCTTCTTCACCGCTAACGTGCGAATCATGCCACATGCCCCCTTTTCATGTACCGGAACGGTTCAAAGATTAACAAAAAAGCCAACCTGAACGATTGGCTCCACAGCTATCCTATCTCTATGTGTATGTGCGTTTTGCCTCTAGAACAGAAGCTTAAAAATAAGTCCCGCAAGCACTGCCGTAATCGGAATGGTGATGAACCATGTGATGACGATGCGTCCCGCAAGGGACCATTTTACGGCCGAAAAGCGTTTGGCCGAGCCGACGCCCAGAATGGCCGAAGTAATCGCGTGCGTCGTACTGATCGGCAGGTGAAGCAGCGTTGCCGAGAAAATAACGGTTGCCCCGGTAAAGTCGGCCGCGAACCCGTTGATCGGCTCGATTTTGAAAATTTTCGTACCCATCGTCTTGATGATCTTCCAGCCTCCGATGGATGTGCCGAGTGCCATGGCCGTTGCCGCGGACACTTTAACCCAGAACGGAACCTCCATCTCGTTCAGCTGACCCGAAGTCACCAATGCGAAGGTAATGATACCCATGGCCTTCTGCGCGTCGTTCGTGCCGTGCGTGAAGGACTGCAGGGCCGCGGTGAAAATCTGCATCGTACGGAAGCCTTTGTTCACCGTATGCGGGCTGTGTTTGGCGAAAATAACCTTCAAGAGCTGCATAATGAGGTAACCCACGACAAAAGCGATGATCGGGGATAATATCAAAGCCAGCACAATATCGGTAAAACCGGCATAGTTCAGCTTGTCGCTTCCCGCTCCGACGAACACCGCGCCGGCCAGCGCGCCGATCAGGGCATGGGACGAGGACGAAGGAATGCCGAACCACCAGGTTACCAGATTCCAGATAATGGCAGAGATCAATGTTGCAATAACGACCTCTATCCCGTTGTCGAGCTTGGCCGGGTCGGCCACGCTTCCGCCGATCGTCTTGGCTACGCCGGTAAACATCATGGCTCCGACAAAGTTCATGGATGCCGCCAGTAGGATCGCCGTCCGGGGTTTAAGCGCCCGGGTGGACACCGAGGTGGCTATCGCATTGGCCGTATCGTGAAACCCGTTGATAAAGTCGAAAGCTAATGCCAAAAATACGACGATACCTAATACGAGCATTGTTGTTTCCATAGTTAAAGGACCCCTTACGAATTACGCATAATAATGGACTCGAGCCTATTAGCCACGTCTTCGCAAGTGTCCGTGGTCGTTTCAAGCCGTTCGTAAATTTCTTTTCGCTTAATCAGTTCGATCGGATCGGATACCTTGGCAAACAGCTCCTTGATGCAAATGCGAAGCAGTTCATCCCCCTGGTTCTCCAGATCGTTCAAACGGATGGTGTACTCGCGGATCGCAAGCAGTTTCTTTTGCGAAAGCAGATGAATCGCCTTCTGGATCTCATAGGACGACTGGCGCAAAATTTCGGCAAATTGCACGATATATTCGTCAGGCTGCCCCAATTGATACATGTAAAAACGCGATGCCGTCGCTTCCAAACCGTCCATGACATCGTCCATGCTGGTTGTCAAATCCATGATATCGTCTCGTTCAATCGGCGTAATAAACGTCTTGTTGAGCTCAGTGATGATCGTATGGGTGTAGGTGTCACACTGGGACTCGAATTTTTTCATTTCATTTGCAAATTCTAGAGCATCTTGTAGATTAGAAACATGCTGCGAGAAATAATCTGCGGCTTGCACTACCGTGTCGGCCATATTCTCCAATGTTTGAAAGAATATATCCTTTTTCTTCAGTTTCATACTCTAACCCCTTTACGGAAAATTGCCATGAACGTCGAAATGAAAAGAAAAGACAACCTTGATTATCTTATCATATCCGATGAACCGTGTGTACAGAAAACTATCGTACAAAAAAGTTACATATTGCAAACCGGACCATCGATGCGCTTACATGAAAAAGCTATAAATATAACTTACCCCTATCAGTGTCGTTTATCCCAGCAAATCCGAATTATGGATTGGTTATTGAAATATGCGTGTCGAATGCCGGTGAGTTCGGCACGATATTAAAATATGTCGTTCCCGGGTAAAACGGCACTTCTTTGCCGTCCTTGACGAAGCGGATCACATCCCCCGCAGCGCGCACCCATTGGCCTTGGATCACCTTGCCGCGCTGGAACAGCATCGCTTTTCCGCCCAACTCCACATTCACGGCCAGTCTTCCGACATCGTCCAGTACCTTGTGATCCGCTCCGAGCACAACCACATTGGCCGCCTCAAGCACCGAATTGTCGTTCAGATCGATATGCGGCTCGCCGTTAATGGATCTTTTGTACGTTTTGGACTCTTCGTCATAGGCGTAGCCACAACATAACCTTTCAGCAAAAAGGTAATATCCACCTTGGCTGCAGGTTCTCCCCCCAAAAGGGCAGACGGTTGGACTTTATCATCCTTCTTGCTGTTCTCGGCTTGCTTCGAACCGTTATCGCGGCCTGCGGGCTTGGCTTGGCCGTTTCCGTTGCTGTTTTCGGCCTTTTTCGCACCGTTTTCACCGCTCTGTGCAGTTTCCGTACCGTTCACGCTGCCGCTTTCCGTCTTTTCCGTAACGTTGTCGCGGCCTGAAGTCTTGTCAGCACCGTTCTCGCCGCCTGACTTGTCCGTGCCGTCCGTGCCGCTTTCTGACTTGGTGCCGACCTCCTGATCGTTCTCTTCCTTGATAAAAGTGTACGCCGGAATCTTCGCTTCCGCGGCATATTTGAGTTTCGCGGCTCCCTCGCGAAGCTTCTCGTCGCTGGAGTACAGGTTGTGCGGCGCCTTGCGGTCTTTGGTCCGCCAGAAGTAAGCTCCGGCGTTACCGATTTCGTCCATGTCCTGCTTGCCCTGCTTCTTGATGATGGAATACGCTTCCGGGCTTCCTCCCGCATGAACGAGCACGCCGCCGTAGCTTTCTCCTATATTGATAAGATATGGGCGGATGCTGCGGATGGGCCCGATCTTTTCGATGCCGGTTTGGCTTTGATAAATGGCGATCAACCGCGTAATGCCTCCTTCGGCCAGAACCTCGTACACGATATCCGCTTTGCTGAGGCCGGATTGCGGCCGGGCCGCGGGCGCGTTGTTGATCATCACGGACAGCGGTCTGCGAGAGGAAGCCTCCTTAAGCGGCATTCCCGTCAGCGGCGCGGTAAATGCTGCCGTTTCCTTGACAGGCGGCGTCTCCACCGGAGATTCTACCGGAGCTTGTACTTCCGGCGTTTCCACTGGAACCGCTTTCTCTTTGCCTCCGCAGGCCGACAGCAACAGCGTAACCGCCGCAATGGACGCCAGGCCTGTCCTCCAGGCGGATTTCCTTATGTTCGACATATTCGTTTCCCCCTACATCCAAGCCACTCCCGAATGGCTTATCGACTTGTTTGTTCATACGCCAGCCAACCCGGCGTTTTCAACTATAGTTTACATTTAAGCACAGATCACGCATTTTGTCTGTAAATGACAGGCGGCGCAAATAAAGATAGCCTGCCGCTTTTTTTCCCTAAAGTAACTCGCGCAAACACAAAAAACGCTATCGTCCTTATATAGACGATAGCGTTTCTGCGAGAAATGAAAGCCAAGTTTAATGAACACTTATGATTTTCAAAAAAGCCTAACGCAGCAGGCTTTCCGCTATTCGCACAGTTTAAGCACAACCAGAAGGCGAACCGTTGACCGTTATCCTCATGGCGGCACGGCAGAATTTTGTCATGGATTGCCCTCTTCCTAAGTCAAAATCATGGAAATCAGGCTGTATTCCATCCAAATTCGGAGCTCGCGCGGGAAATAAACATCAGTCCTTTTTATTGTATTCGAATGAAATCTTAACGGGATCCGACATTCCATCCATAGACAGATAGGCGTCGCAGGTTCCCTTTAAATTGCCGGTAAGCTTGATCGTGAATTGGAAACTTCCCGTTTCCGTACTGGTCGTCTGGCCTTCGTAGCGAACTTTCCCTTTCGAATCGAGTATTTTCAAATTCACTTGGGACTGGCTGCCGTTCACGACCAGACCGTCGATCGTCAATTTCTTCGCAGCGGCATCCACCATGGCTCTTGCGCCGTCGATTGTAGTGCCACCCCCCGCATGGCCGTCAACGCCGAGAACTTCGATTTCATCAAGGAAGACCCAGACGTTGACCGGGAATTCGACTTTAACGTAGCGGGCAGACACTTTATCGGCTCCGCTTTCCCCGGCACGCCATCTGTTATTCCGCTCCAACCCACGAACTCGGCCGAGGCAGCATCCTGTGCCGGTGGCGGAGTAACGGTTGCCAGCGTGCTCCAGGATTCGCTGTCAGATGAAACGGAAAAAGTGACGTTCGGAGGGAAATAGATGCCGGGTCCTTTATCCTGAAGAAAATGGGCTCTAATTGCCCCGATCGATTTGTTGCCGCCCAAATCAAATGTGATGGTGCGGCTTCGTTCGTCAGGGTAGTCGCTTCCCGCATGGGCCTGCCACTGCTCGGTGCGGTAATCCGTCCCGCCGAATCGGCCGTCCGTAAGTTCGTTCCCGGAATCGGGATAGTTGCTGTTAGGCTGCTGTGAAATTGTATAGCTTTGGCCAAGAACCAGATTGCTGAGTCCCCCTCCGTCAGACCAGGTTTGAATGAGAACTTGGGCGTAGGAATCAAGCACCGTTGCGGCCGGGACCGAAATCAACTCTTGCGCTTGGACGGCCGGGTCGTGAATGTGCGCGAGAAAATCCTGCATATACGTCACGGCTTCCTTCGGCTTGTTATCGTCCAGAAGAAGTTTGATGGTCTGCAATCGATACGTCAAATCATTACCAAAAGCCGGCTTGATTTCGTTCGATGCGACATAACGCTGTACAACCTCCGCCATCGTCTCCGGCGCCGGGCTGCTATCGATGGCGTACGTTCCGTTCAAATACTGGTACAGCCAGTCATACATTAGACGCAAACTTGGATCATTGCTTACCCCTAAGTTGTATACTGCATTATTGCCTTGATAGTGAGCTCTGAAGCCATTTTGCATCAGACCGGATCTGACGCCGCTGTCCAAGTATTCGACAAAACGCTGACGAAGTACGGGATCTGTCAGCATTCCGTCATCAAATTCAACTTCGTTCCCCATTCCGTATCGCTTTGCAGTATCCGTAGCATCGTCCAGACGGTCGGAATCCATTCCGCCAAAGAAATAGTTAGGCTGAAGCGCCGCGGCATCGAACCCTACGTCTTTCCACATAAACATTTTGTAAGCATATGAGTGTGGAATCCAGAAAACCTTCATGTTCATGGCGTGCACTTTATCCGACACCATGCGAGCTATGTCCGGTCCCGATTCGGATATGTCGATTTGTTCCGGCATCCAGTACATGCCGACAAGCTCAAGATTCGAGTAGTTGGCAGCCTGCCATCTTTGCTGGGCCTGGTCCAGCCACCACTGCACCGCTTTTCCTCTGTTTTCAGACGCTTTTTCTTTGCCTACGACGGAGTCGTTGAAATTTAAGGAACCGCTACCGTCAATGTCGCCAAAATTGGTTAAGGATTCCCCTGGATTCGGAATCATTAACACAACCTTGACTTGATGATCGGGCTGTTTCAGCTTGGCCCCAACTTCCTTGGCAGCCTCATTCAACTGCTGCATATCGCCCGTGGCTGCAAATGTTTTATCCAAATACCATTTCCAATCGTCCAGGTTCGTTTGTCCCTGACCGAAATCGCGACCGGCAGGCGAAGCAATCCCGAGATATAGAACGCCGTCATAAAGCCAATCGACCGGCTCGCCGTCTTTATTTACATAACTGATATTAGGGATAATCCGTTCCTTGTTCCAATCGCCCAAACCATTCGCATATTGTCCGTTATAAAACAGATTCAGATTCCGGATCCCGGCCGTAGCTTCCCCCGGCTCCAAAAAACGAGGCTGCTCGGCAGGAACCTTTACCGCCCCTTCAATCTTGCCGTCCATACCCATAATTTCGATTTCGTCAATATATTCCCACTGTGTAGGATGCATATAAAAGGTCACCTTCACATAACGGGCATAAGCCAGCTTGCCTTCCGTATTCCCGCCTTTGATTCCATCCCGGCTGCCATCCCATTCAAAGGTCTCCTGTCTGGGCGGTCCTTCTCCCCACAGAAGCTGCGTAGCGTTATGGGAAAGCAGCCCCCAATTTTCCTTATCGTCGGAGACATACATCGAGACCGACAGCGGCACGAGAATCGAATTCGTAGGAAAATCTTGAAAGAAATTGGCCGTGATCTTTCCAATTGACTTTTCCTCACCGAGATCGAACACAACTTCGCGAGCCTTTCCGCGCAGATGTCCTACCCATGCCGGGTCGTTCATATCCAATGCGCCGTATTTTCCGTCCGTAAGCTTGTATCCGTCATCGGGATGCGAAGCTTCCGGAGCTTCAGACCATTCATACGGAAGGCCTGCCGCGAGATTGCGGAATTGCGTCTCCTGCACAGCCGGAGATGCTGCCGCTTGATTTTCGTCTTTTGCTTGTGGTGCCTGTTCCGCTGCCGGTTCACCAGCATCCGTCAGTTGATCCAGTTCGACCTGTGGATTACCTGAATCATTCCCTGCTTCCATCTGGTCTGCGCCTGACGCCTGCAGGACAGTCACATCCGGAACAAGCGATTTCGCCTGAACCGCAGAGAGCGGAGCCAATAGCAATACGGTTGCCATTAATCCGGACAACCATTTTTTATTCAAATTCATCAAGGCCAACTCCTTTTCTTTATTCTCGAGTACAGAAATATCAAAAACTTTAAACCCTTATTTCTGTTCCGGGTGAACGCTAGATTTTAATCCCCCCTTTCGCGAAATCCGCCATAAGCCATCTTTAAACATTTCAATGATTTTTTTGAAAATGCCGCTCTTTAGCTCATTCAGCAGCAGGGCTTAGAAAATGGGCTCCCTCCAGAGAGGAAGCCATCACGGGCCGCGTCCGTTTGCCGCCCAGCGGCTCGGAGTTTCCATTGGGCAACGCCAGCAGTAATGCAGCGCAGCCAAACACTCCGCACTTCGAGCGATCTGAAGCATGGATAAGCAAACTTCGGTTTATCCGTTTTCAAGTGATTTTGTTCTATTTCGCCTTCGCCGCCAGGAACTCATCAATTTGCTTTTGCAGTTCCTGCTGAATTTTTTTGAGGGCAGGCCCGGCTTGCGCTTCGAATTTCTTCAATGTCTCGTCCGGATCGATAACCCCGTTGAACAGCGCCGTGTAGTATTGTCCATCGACTGTATTGTACTGGCTGATTTCGTTTTGCACCGGGGCGCTGTCAAATTCGAAGCCGGCCAAAATATCGGTAGTGAACATGTCGGCATCGCGAAGCACGGCTTCCATTTTATCATTCTGCGGATCGCTACCCACAACGCTGCGCTCATCGACCGGATTCCATAGCCAGACATAGCCGAATGCAGAGTACCCGGATGTATCCAGGTTTTTCATTTTGTCCTCTCCTACCGCTTCCCAGTGCTTTCCTTCGATTCCGTAAGAAAGCAGGTCGTAGTTTTCCTTCTCATTCGCCCAGTTCAGGAACATAATCGCCCGTTCCTTGTTCTTGCTCACCTTCGGAACGGCCAGAAAGTTCCACTGTTTGAAGTCGGTGATGTTCGCGCCCTTCTCCGGATTAAAGAAGGTGACCGTCTCCAGCTCGCTGTCCGGCACATTGTTCTTTAACGTGTTCTTGAGGGAATCGCCGATGCCGAACGCGCCGTTCGTGACGATTGCCACTTTGCCTGCCGAGATCGGCTGATGAAAATCTTTTGTCGTCAAAATGTCCTTGAAAATCAGGCCGTCAGTAAACCATTTGCGCGTGTTCGCCAGCCAAGTTTCGATCGGCTCCCGATCCTCCAGCAAATTGTAAACTTTGCCGTCATTGTTCTTGTAATAGAGCATCAGGCTGTTGCCCAGGGCATGGGTCGGTCTGACATGGGTTTCGTAATCGTTCAGCGCATGGTGAGCAACAAATGAATAAGTGCCGGAGCCTGCGGTCATCGGGATGATGCTTTTCTCCTGCTCTTTCACCTTGTAGGCGAAAGCGATCAAATCTTCATAGGTTTTAATCGGCGGTACGCCGAGCTTCTCGCGAATATCTTTGCGCACCATGTAGGAATTGCCGGACATGTAGCTGACGCCGAGCGGAACGGCCATAATTTTGCCGCCGTACTTGTTGTAATCCCACATTTGCTTCGGCCGTTTCTCGAGCACCGTTTGGCCGTACTGGGCCAACAGGTCGTCCAGTGGCTCATAGAATCCGTTAGCGATCATTTGGTTGATATGCAGCCATGGCGCATCGAAGATGAGATCGATGTTTTCGCCGGAAGCAAGCGTCACCTGTGTCTTTTGCGCCAGATCGGACCAAGGCACGAAGACGACGTCGAGTTTGACGTTGATCGTATCCTTCATTCGCTTTTCTGCTTCGGCGATGACCAAATCCATATCCGACGGCCGATCGCCGGGAATCATGATTTTCAGGGTCACCTCTTCAAGTTTGGCGTCACCGCCGGCGCTGTC
This sequence comes from Paenibacillus sp. DMB20, assembly GCF_000987955.1. Taxonomy (GTDB): domain Bacteria; phylum Bacillota; class Bacilli; order Paenibacillales; family Paenibacillaceae; genus Paenibacillus_AQ. Next base: position 29,476 of record NZ_LAZU01000008.1, on the reverse strand, counting down.
TCCGGGTTGACCCGACGGCCCAGGCGCCTTCCCTTCCCCTTCGTTCTTGCCCGAACAACCTGCAATCGCGACGAGCGCGATCAATAACACAAGCGCGATGGACAATAATCTTTTCATGGTTCCTTCCCCCTGAATCAATAATAGAGAAAACAGACGGATGAGCCGGTTCATAAACAGCAGCGATTGAAAGCTCGAACCGGCCAAACGCCTTCACGTTTGCCGCTCTACCCTTTTACCGAACCAAGCGTCAAACCTTTAATAAAGAAGCGCTGTATGAACGGATAGACGAACACGATCGGGCCGATGGTAACGCAGACGATCGCCAGCTGCATGCCATAGGTCGGCACGACGACGTTGTACTGCGTCTGGCTCCCGCTCACATAAGCCATAACATTCAAATTGGACATAAGCTGGCGTATCATCATCTGAAGAGGCAGCATCTTGTAATTGTCGATGAACAGCAATGACAAATACCAGTCGTTCCAATACTGCAGCGCGTAGAACAGGCTCACCGTGGCGATAACAGGCAGCGAAATCGGCCAGATGATGCGAAAGAAAATATAGATATCATTGGCGCCGTCCACAGTCGCAGCTTCATTCAATTCATAGGGCAGCGTCCGGTAGTAGGAAACAAGAATGAAGGCATAGAACGGATTAAGCAGATAGGGCAAAATGAGCGCCCAAATCGAGTCTTTTAGGTGCAGCCAGTTGGCGATCAGCATGTAGAAACCGACCAGCCCTGCACCAAAAAGCATCGTCAGGAAGGTCAAAAACGATAAAATGTTCCGGTACTTCACTTTCCGATGGCTCAGCGTGTACGCATAGGCAGCAGTCAAGAGGACACCCAGCGCCGTGCCGGCGATCGTCACGATAATCGTAATGCCGTAGCTTAGAAACACCTGCTTGCTGGAGAGCAGAAATTCGTACGCATGGAGGCTGAATTTGGTCGGCAGCAACTGGTACCCCGCCGTCTGAAGAACCGATTCATCGGCGAACGAGTTGATGAACACAATCCAGAACGGAATGAAGCAAAACAGCGCAAACGCGCCCAGCACCGCGTACATAAAAACAAGAAACAACCTTTCTCTCATGTCGATCACACCTTAAATCGTCCGGCGAAAAGGCCGCATGGACCCGGGCCTTTGCCTGCTTCGCCGAACCTTTTTTAGAATAGTCTTGAATCCGCGTCCACTTTGCGCGCGATCGCATTGAAGATCAGAATCGTGACAAGCCCCATGCAGGACTGATACACGATGACGGCAGACGACATGCTGAAATTACCCAGCTGTCTCAGCGCACGAAACGCATACGTATCGATGACATCCGTCGTCGGAAAGAGTACGCCGTTATCTCCGATGATTGCGTAAATCATGCCGAAATCGCCGTAGAAAATACGGCCGATGCCAAGCAGCGCCAATACCATCACGGTCGGCCTCATCAGTGGCAGCGTTATGTAGAGCATCTGTTGCATCCGGCTCGCGCCTTCGATTCGGGCGCTCTCGTAATATTCCGCGGAGATGCCTGTAATGACGGCCAAAAATATAATGGAATTATAGCCGGCAATCTTCCAGGCGCTAATCACGGTTAAAATATACGGCCATACGCCAGGCGTCAAATACCAGTCCACTCCTTCGTAGCCAAGGACGGCAAGCGCTCGGTTAATTAGCCCTTCCGATGTGCTGAATAGCGTCAACGCCATCATGCTGACGACAAGCCATGAAATAAAATACGGTAAAAAAATAAACGATTGCGTAATTCGCTTAAACAGCCGGTTTCGGACTTCGTTCAGAAAGATGGCCAGCACCACAGCGCTGCCGAGGCCGAATACGAGAAACAGCGCATTTAGGAAAACCGTATTAACGGTCACCCGGAGCCAGTCTTTCCCATTGAAGAAAAACTCGAAGTTTTTAAATCCGACCCATTCACTCCCCCATATACCGTCCGATAGTCGGTAATTCTGGAAGGCGAGCAGATGCCCCAGCATGGGCATATACGCGAATATGACCAGAAACGCAAGGCCGGGCAGCGCCAGCAAGTACAGATACCGGTTCCGCGACAGCTCGTGCACAAACGACCAGCCGAACCTTCTCCGTCGTTCCAAAAAGCGTCCCTCCTTTCTTGTGCGGCTTGCAGGATTCGAACGGAGCCATCGTAGCATCCACCGCAGCAGATTGCCTAGTTCTCATTGGCCGGATTCGGTTCTCGCGCGCCGAATCGCGAGCGTTCGGCCGGTTGTTATTGGTCTGGAGAGTTCTCAATCGCCGCCCGCCTGCTAATTCGCAGAGTTCCCGGCCATCTGCCGCTTCAGCCCCACCCGCTCGCTCGCCTTGCTGTCGCGATATTGGCTCGGCGTCATGCCTGTCGCTTTTTTGAATGCAGTAAAAAAGTGGCTCTTTGTCTGAAAACCGGACTGCTCTGCAATTTCGGTAATCTGCATGCTGGTATGCTCCAGCAGCTCCTTGACCTTACCGAGCCGCTCGTTCAAGATGAAATTCGAAAGAGGCATACCATAATGTTCGTGAAACAGCTGCCGGGTGTATTTGGCCGACAAAGCGATATGATCAGCGATTTCGTCGACCGAAAGCATCGGGTCATGGGTATGGTAGCGGACATACTCGATGATTTCCCCAATCAGCTTTTCCTTGCGGTTGAACCCCTTTTGGTCGCTAAGCAGCCGAATAATTCGCCCGGTCTCTTCCTTCAACCATCCGCGAACGTCGGTAAGCGTAGCGAACTGCCTCAAGTGACGCTCAATCCCTTCAATACTCTGGATCGACGTCATTTTGCTGAATGACTTGACGATCGCGAAGAGAAGCAGCTTCAGTTGGAATTGGCACTCGGTATATTTCATCGTCTGCAAGCGCGCGAACAATTCGTCAAGCATCGCCAGCACCTTCTCCTCTTTGCCGCTGCGGATCGTCTGGATCAAGCTTTCATGCACGGCGGAGTCGATCGGCGCCTGCAAATCGGCATACCGTTCAAAGTCTTGTTCGACGTAGATTTTGTCATCGCCGCTGACAAACTTGAATAAAGTCAGCTCGTTCATATCGTCGTATACTTTGCGCAAATCGTCATGCACGCGCCGGGCTGCGCTTTCGGCGATCGTTACGTCCAGCTTGACATAACTGGAGACTTGACGGCTAAGCTCCCTCAGCTCTTTGGTCAGCTCGGGATCAGGGGATGAGCTGGCCTCGCCAACCAGCACGACCAGATGGTCGGTACCGAAATCGACCACCTCGATCGGCCGTTCCGGCGTGCCGAGCAGCTCCTCTGCGATATTGCCGATTGCATACTTGAGCAACTTGCGAGAGACAAAATCGTACTGCTCGGATATCTCGTAATAGGAATCAATCTTGATGACAACCAATCGAAGCCAATCATAGTCGAGCAGGAACGACTCGCGGACAATCGCCGCCCTGGCGCCTTCGGTCAGTCTGCCCTGCAGCAGCCATTGCCGCAAATATTCGGTCTTGATCAGCGGATAATGATCGCGAAGCATAACGACGCCCTGCTCAATGACGCCGTAATCGTTCTCCCCCTTTACGCCCAGCCTCCGCTGCAGTTGATCCGCCAGCCGGCGAAATGGCCCGACAAAACGGCGCGAATTCCAATAGGCGGCCAGAAGCAGCGCGACGAGCAGCAGGAGCGAGCAGGCAATGATGACTGTTTTGAACGCACCGGCCTTTTCGCTAAATTGCTTCATTTCAGTGACAGATATAATGGTCCACTCCGGCGATTCCATCCGCGCATAGTTGACGAACGCTGTCCCTCCCGCACTGTGCAACTCGAATGAACCTTGCTTCAGCCCCGGCTGGATGTTATCGATGGTCTCCTCGAGCCGCTCATCCCGTTCCCCCAGAATCAATCTTCCTCGATCATCCACGATAGAAAGCAGCGTATCCGCCCTTTCGTCGCTTGAGATCAAATGCTTCTGCAGCTCCTTCTTGTCAAACAGGACGACAAGATATCCGTCGCGGTTTTTCTGCACAGGAGTCGAAGGAAGCTGAAGCGCCAAATACGAGTTGTTTCCTATCTTGTGATCAAAATAGCGGAGGAAGGTCCCGGGCGTGCGCTCAATTCGCTGCAGCATCGGCTGATCGGCAAATTCCTCGAACGAAAGCAGTCCCACTTTGGAGTCGATTACCTCACGTTTGCGAAAACTGAATAAGTAAGCGGTTTCAATATAAGGTTCGTTAGATAAATATTTAGTCAACACCCCCATCGTGCTTGCATTTTGCAGCAGATTGTCGGCGGAAGCATACATCCAGTTTTGCACGGTATGGTCTTCGTACATGGTCAGGCTGTACCATTTCAGCTTGGCCAGGATGTACTCGACCCGCTCCGCCATTTCGTCGATGCGGTCCTGATTGAACGTCCCCATCTGGGAATAAGCGAAATGAGAAAATCGGTTGGCCAGGAACAACGAGAACGGTATGATGGTAATTGCAAAAAAGATGCCGCTTATCACAAATATGCGCCAGGATGTTGATCTGAACATAGTATCCCCCTGTCCCCCTTCGTCTTTAAGAGTTCTCTTATGACTGATGTGTCCTATCATAATGCATCCCTTTTCCGTTTGCCTAGTTCTCATTTGTCCGTCAAGTTCTATTTCTCCGGATTCGCCTGTAGGACCTACCTTTCTGCCCACGGCATAAGGGATCTGGCAAGTGTAAATCGGTCAGATACATGATGAGCCAGTGCTCCACCTGTGGAAGCATCCGGAACGGTTGACAAATAGGCCACTTCCGATCGGCCATAGGACAAATAGGTGATGTCTGTTAGGAGGGTGATATCTGGGGTTTCCTTTTTGAAGTCTCTTTGTAAAAGGTTAGACACGGTCCGATGGGAATCCCGAATTCTCGAAGACACAAACCGCCTTCGCTTTCGCCTAGATCCTATCCCATATTTGAATCGTCTTGAAAACCGTGTTTGTTTGTTAATTGGGCAGACGTAGAAAAAAAAGCCGTCGCGTAGACGGCTTGAACAGAAAAATAATTTGTCGTCGGGAGTTAATTCGTTACTTCGCTTTCAACGTCAGGTCGGGGTTCGCGGAAGCATTCGCTTTTTCGGACGTTTCCGCCTTTTCATTATCCTGCAACTCTTTAAGGAATATTTCGTTGCTTTCCAATACGTATTTATATTCCGGATGATAAACGATGCCGAGCAGCGCCTTATCGTGACGGGAGAAAGTCATTAAGGCTTTATCGCCCTTTTCGCCCGTTACATCCAACGAAATGGTCGGATCATTGTTGCTGTAGCCTTGGCCGTTATATTCCGCGGATTTGATTTTACCCTGCACCACGTTATGTTTCTCCGCCAGTTTTTTGGCCAGCGCCTCGTATTCCTGCGGATTTTTGTCAAGGGCCTTATCAAAGGCTACCGAGACTTTCTTATTCAGCGTTCGCTCGTGGCCAATATTAAATAATTCACCCGTTACGGAGTCCACCGTAAAACTGTAACTGCGCTTGCCGTTGACCACCACGTCAGCATACCAGCTTGAACGCGGAAGGTTCTCGGTGGCTTGTTGGTAGCCCATTTCGATAACCTGCCCCTGCAGGTTCAGGTTAAATATCTTCCAGAGGGCCTGCGCTCCGATTTCCGCCGCCTCTTCCCTGCTCATATCTTTGCTCGTAGGCGCTTGATTTCGGTAATATTCAAGATTTATCGTTCTGATCGTATAATTCGCTTTTTTGTAACCGCTTGGCAAGCTGTTTTGGGCCGACGGGGCCCGCTCCGATGCGGATGGGTCATATTTTGTCGCAACGATGTTTGTTTTCGGGATGGTTCCCTCCGTTGCTGCCTGGATGGCCCCTTGGAACAGCAATGTGCTTGTCCCGATCACTGCCGACGCCGCCAACATGGTTTTTACAAAGCTTTTTTTGTCTGCTTTTCTTTCCTTCATCCGAACCTCTCCTTCATTCGTTAGGTTTGTGATCACAGTAAGCAGAATAAAACAGCCCGTTTATAGAACCATTATCAAGTTATTATGAAGTTGTAAAAATGACCTTGGCCAACGTTCCTTCGCCTGGAGCGCTTTCGAATTTCAGCTCCGCGCCGTGGCGCGCCGCAATCTCCCGGCAGATGGCAAGGCCCAATCCGGCGCCGCCGTCTTTGCGGTTTCTGGATTTTTCCGCGCGGTAAAAAGGCTCCGTAATATGCCGGAGTATTTCCGGCGGCATGCCTTTTCCGTCGTCCCGGATGGAAATCGTTTTTTTGCCGTTTTCCGTGAACGCGCTCGCGCGGATATGTCCCCCCGCGTCACAAGCCTTGATGGCATTGTCGATCAGATTGACAAGCAGGCTTTCCAGCAAATACGCGTCTCCCCGAACCGTATCGATGTCGCACAGAAATTCGATCTGTATCCCTTTCTCTTTGATCTTCTGCTGCAGGGTCTGCTCAGCCAGCCTAAAAAGCTGCGATACGTTTTGCGCTTCCCAGGCAATCTGATCGTTTTTGAGATTGGCCAACTCGAGCAATTGGGCGGACATGGCCTGCAAACGCCGGCTTTCGGCCATAATATAGTCAATCGCGGACAGCCGTTCATCCTCCGACAGGACAGCCTTTTGCATATATTCCGCATATCCGTAGATGGCGGTCAACGGAGTTCGCAGCTCGTGGGCGAAATTATCGATAAACTGCTGTTTCTTCTCGGCCGCGGCGGTAAGCTCAGCCATCTGGCGCTGGATTTCCTCCGCCATATGGTTGAAGTTTTGCGCCATTTCGGAGAGCTCGTCTTGCCCGGATACCGGAAGCCTTGTTTCATAAGCGCCGGAAGCGATATTCCTTGAGGTATGGGAAATCTGCGACAGGGGCTTGAAGATGCGATTAAGCAGCCACAACAGCCCGGCCGCAAACAGAAGGGATAGAATAAATCCCGCGGCGAACATCATGTTTTTCGTATGCTTCCATGCCGAAACGGCATCCGTCGTATCGTACAGATAGACCATGGTATAGGAATTATAAGGTGCCGGAAGCTTTCCCGAAACGATGACATAGGTATGACCGTTCGCTTTTTGCGTGGAGACCAGACGGTCTCCGTCCTTCGGCGGTTCCAGAACGTCTTTCGGCAGCGCCGTTTCCTGGCGATGAGAAAAGACCAGTTCCCGGCCCTTGTATAACGCCAGTCTGACCTTCTTGCCCGAGGACATGTAGCCGTATGGCTGCAGCAGGGAGCCCAAGGAGTCCTCGATATCGATCCCCCTGCTGTTCAGAGCGTCGAAATCTTTCGCGAGAGCCGACGCTATAAAATAATGCTCGTCCAGGCTTCTTTCCTCCGCGCCTTTCATCGTGTCGTTGAAGGTGATGATCGAAATGGTCAAAATGCCGATATTGAAGGAGAGCAGAAAAAGTACTAGCGTGGTTAAAAAGGTCCGGTACTTCACTCTTTTACCTCCAGACGGTAACCCAACTTGTAAACCGTTTTTATTACGTTTTCCCAGCCCAATTTTTTGCGCAGCTTCTGAATATGAACATCGATGGTTCTCGTATCCCCTGCAAAATCATAACCCCATACCAGTTCGAGAAGCCTCTCCCTCGATAAGGCAATATTGCGGTTGTTGACCAGCACTTCCAACAATTCGTATTCTTTCGGCGTACATTCCACAAGCTGTCCCTTATAAAACACCTGACGACTGTCAAAATCAATCCTTACGTCTCCGGCTTCAAAACCGTTTTTATTCTTCTGGGTGCGCCGCAAAACGGCTTCCACGCGAGCCAGCAGCTCCAGCATTTCAAAGGGCTTAGTCAAATAATCGTCAGCCCCCATGGAAAGACCCTTTATGCGGTCCGATAAGCTGCCGCGTGCCGTCAAGAATATCGTGGGGGTTTCGCGGGCCTGTTTAAACACTTCAAAGCCGTCGGATTCGGGCAGCATGATATCTAAAATGATCAGATCGTATGAATGACGCTGCAGTTCGGAAATGGCGGCATTTCCATCGAAAGCGGAAGTGCACCGGTGCCCTACAAGCTGCAAATTCCTTTTGACCAACTCATTGATTGATATTTCATCCTCGACAATTAAAATGGCGGCCATGCTCAATCATCTCCAATATTAAAAGCTCAACTTCCAATAATAAGATAACATACGTTTGACGATTGACATACCGCACGCTGTGCCGTCATACGGAATCGCTCCCGCTAAGCAAATACAGTTCGAGCACCTGCATAGCAGCCATGGTACCCCAAAATTAATTTAAAATTTTATTTAAAATTGTGATTTTAATCACAATATATGTGATTTTTTTCACTTATAATAAAGACATGAAAGAGATGATCATCTTCCATAACAGCAAGAAGAAATTCAGCAAGGAGTTTTCAACCTTAAAGCAATCGAAAATCAACAAACCGAAACAAACTAATCGAGTAATCTTACCTCAATTAAGGAGTGGTTTATATGTTTAACCAATGGCTGAGAGAGAACAAATTTGCAATGTGGCTCCTGACCTTCCTCCGGGTTTATATCGGATACGAATGGATGGTGGCAGGATGGGGCAAGCTGACGGGCGGCTTTGACGCCGCGGGCTTCCTGCAAGGGGCCATCGGGAAGGCAACCGGCGATCATCCCGCCGTTCAAGGCTGGTGGGCAGCGTTCCTCGAAAACGTAGCTCTGCCGGGCGTGAATATCTTCAACATCCTTGTACCGCTTGGCGAATTCCTGGTCGGCGTCGGACTCATTCTCGGTACGTTCACCACTTTCGCCGCACTGATGGGGCTGGTCATGAACGCCGCGTTCCTCTTCTCGGGTACCGTAAGCACCAACGCCCAAATGCTTCTGCTTGAAGTATTGATCATCGTCGCTGCGGCCAACGCCGGCAAAATCGGTCTCGACCGTTACCTTCTTCCTTACCTTCGGGGCTTGTTCCGCAAAGGCGGTCATAAAACGACCCACGGCGGCAGTGCACCAACCTTTAATAAACGCACCGCTTAAATAAAAAATGTAGAGAACCATACCGTAACGTAAAATAAACAGAAACCATACTGTGTAGAAAACAGAAACGCCATCGTCCTTATCAAGGATCGATGGCGTTTTTGCGAGACAAGAGGCCGTCATACTGGTGAAGGCCTCTATGGCTGGGGCAGGTCGGGACCTCTTATATCATCCAATGCTGCCAATCCCGCTGCACCGTCTCCAGGCCGTTCAGCCATTCCCGGGTCCGCTGAAGCAGCTGCGCCCGCTGCGGGCCGGCGGAGTACGTATGGTCCCCTTGGAAGATGATTTCCTTGTCGCAGCGGCCTTCGGCACGCATCCAGAATACTTTTTGATACAGGAAGGCATAGTCTACGGGAATGATCTCATCGGAGGTGCCGTGGATGACCAGAACATCGCCGCCAAACTTGATTGCCTCCTGGAACGGCTGTCCGGCAGCCAACGATTCAAAAAAAGCAGGGGTAAAATCATATCCGAGATAATCGGCAGAACCCGACTGCACGGATCTATCGTATACGTCGCGGCCCGTAATTTTCACAATGTCATTGAACGGGTAACCGACCGCGGACCATAACACGAGATTTTTCACCCGCCGGTCCCGGACAGCCGTCTGAAGCGCTACGGCGCCGCCAAGACTGTGGCCGATCAGGGTCACGCGGGCATGATCGACATCGGGGCAGCCGAGTCCGTAATCCAGTACGGAACGGGTCTGGGCAATCATCGAGTTGAGCCCTTCGGCTCCATAACTGCCGGTACTCTCCCCGCAACCGATATAATCGAAGCGGATAACCATGTACCCGTCCTCTGCCAATTCCCTCGCGGTCTTAACGAAAAGACGATCCACCCCGATCCGGCTGCCGACAAAACCGTGGCAAATCACGGCCAGAGGCACGCGGCTGCACCGCCCCTCCTGTCCTTCGTCCCTTGACGGATAATGGATGCTTGCCGTCAGTTCTTGCTGATCGTGACGAATAATAATCTGCCGCTCCATGTGCATTCCTCCCCGAATGACCTTTTTATCTATAATTCCGATAAGTTTAATAAGGATTAAGTAAAATTATCTTAGCATTCCCTATAATAGTTGTCAACGCCGCATGTTCAAACGGCTGGGTCGTCGTAAAATCTTACTATTGCATTTAAAAGTTGGCGACCGGGACGCTCTCCTTTTTGTCTAGAGAGAGTGGCATGTGGGCATAAAACGCCCAATGATGACACTGGTTCCGCTATCGGCCCCAGACCCCGGTTTACGGCCTGTTGGAAGCATGAATTCAAAAATAAAAAAGGGGACGTGCCCCAAGTAGAAAAAATCTACTGTTGGGATAGCCCCACGAAAAGGTCAAAACGCAGTTAAAACGGTCGCGGCTGCGGGATCATAGGCCTTTAACGGGAAACGGATTTCCCGGAAAAACTCCGACTGCCGTTTATAACGGCTGGTTATGCCAAGGAGGTTTTATTCATAACTGCGTCGGAACATCGAATGGGTTTCCACCCGTCCGCTCCAATTATTCATCCATTCCTCGCTGTTTTCTTCATCGATCCAAAGGCTCGCCGCCGCTGCGGTATCTTCATCCGTCACGGCATCGGACAGCTCGTCCGGACGCTCGCTCGTCCTTCCGCCTGACGCAAAGGGGGAATCATCCGGGGTAATCCGCCCTGGATCCGTATCGACTCCGTCCATTCTGGCTCCTTCGGATGCCCGTCCCTCGGCGGCAAAGCCGCGTGCGTTGTTTTTATGTGTCATAACGAATGTTCACCCTTTCCTTATTGACTCTGAACCTCGGATTCAGAATTGCTTATTATTGTTGAAAAGCCCGGCCGGAATTATTCGTTAATGCCAAAAGATTCACGGTTCCGACCTGTTAACTTGCATTGCAATATAGCTTCCGATACACTATATTGTAATGCAACTCAATTCCCGGAAAAGGAGCCGATCCGTGATGACAGCGCAAAGTCAGATGCTCAAAGGAATTCTGGAAGGATGCATTCTGTCGCTGATGGAAGACCGGGAAATATACGGTTACGAGCTCGGTACGCTGCTGGAGGAAAGCGGCTTGACGTTTGTCAGCGAGGGCAGCATATATCCCCTCCTTCTCCGCATGCAGAAGGAACAGTTAATCGAAGGAACGATGCGGCCGGATGCCGGCTCAAGCGGACCGCCGCGCAAATATTACCATTTGACGGACAAGGGAAAGGATGCGCTCGTCCTTTTTAAACGTCATTGGGGAACGCTCAAGCAGAGCGTGGACCGTATTTTAACCGATGGAGGGAAAAGACATGACGATTAAACAAATGATCCGGGAAAACAACCGGCTTCAAGAGCAGATGACTCCCGCCAATTTAAAGTATTACGAGGACATGGTGATTTATATCCGCACAAGCTCCGTGAATGAAGCCAAAGGCGAAGAGCTCCTTCTGGAAATGGCCCAGCATCTGTTGGAAGCCCAGCGAACAGGCAAGACGGCGGAGGAAGTGTTCGGCAGCGACCCGATCGCATATTGCGCGGAGCTTGTTGACGAACTGCCTAAGCTGAAGGGACTCAGCCGGCTTCAGTTCAACCTGATGATCCCTTGGGTGGCGCTGACCTGGTTCTTTTTCGCGCAAGCCATTGTCGGTTTTGTCGCCTTGTGGACGGGGGGCTCGGTCGAAAAAATGTCACAGGTCCGCATTTCAACCCTGCTGCTTATTGCCGCAGGATCCTATGTTTTGATCCGGGCGATCATGGGCCTGATGAAACTGGAATCGTTCCAGCCTGAGGATGCCAAACGTAAAATAAGCCTCCGCGGACTCGGCATCTATGTACTCGTCGTTGTCGCGATTCTCGTCGGTGGAGTCTGGCTCGGCCGCGCTCTTCCCGTGCTTGTCGTTCCTCCTTGGGGCAGCCTGGTTATTTTTATCATCGGTCTGGTCGGGACGAAGGTGTTTTTCTCCAGAAGGTAACATGAAAATTTACAGGATTTTTACATTTTTTTGTCGAGTTGTCACTGCCTTTTCGTTGCCTTCATGGTAAGATGGGAGGGTGATTATGCGAACAAGGAGGAATATCCGATGAAGGTTTCACGCAAACTGTCCGCTCTCGCCGCGCTGCTGGCCCTTGCCGTTTCCCTTGAAACCGGAACCGCCGCAGTTCACGCCGCCGGAACGACCGATAAAGCCGCCGTATCCGCATCGTCGAAATCGGCCGCATACGCCAAAACCGTATACAATAAAGCGACTGCTCTTTTGAAAAAGAAAGACGGACTGGCTTATGCCAAGTCCTACATGACCAAGCATATTAAAAGCGTAACCAAATACCAGGCCACGCTGCTTGTGCTCAAACTTGAAAATGCCGTAAACGCCTCTCTCGTATCCGCAACCGACAAGCTGCTCGCAGACCGCAACCAAACCATCCTGAACGGAATCTACGAGCAAGGCGACTCGATTAGCAAAGTCCTTGGGGAGACCAAGGACGTACAGCTTCGGAAGCTGCTGACCGATCTGCGGGACAGCGGTTACAAGCTGCATGCGATCGAAGGCATGATCTATCCGATCATCGATTATGACGCGTTTAAAGTCTATCAACCGTATGTGAATCCCGATATCAAGGCTTATATTAATCTGATGGCCGAAGAATCGGCCAAGCCGTCGGTCGGTGACGCAGCCCTGCTCATTTCCTGGTCCGAGGTCATTGACCGCGGCCTGGCGCAGGAAGCCTTTATCAAGGCGCATCCCAAATCCAACCGGGCCCAGCTCGTCAAAATGATGTATAACGGCAGCTTGACGTATCTCTATTACGGCATGCCGAATACGCCATTGTTCGACCATGATACCCAGGCGCTCGACCCCGCTGCCCGCAAGGCTTACGACGATGCCCTGGCCAAACATGACGTGGGCAAGAGCGAATTTTTGCAAAAGCTGGAGTCCTGGTCCGATATCCTCAGGGTGAACGACGACAAACTGACGAAACAGGTCGAAAAACGCCGCGAGAGTTCGGCGCCCGGAAAAAGCTCGCAAGGATAAATCTTCCGGTTTAATCGACCCGCCTCCCCGGCTTCCAGGATGGAAACAACCGGATTTAGCCGGGAACTTTCGCGTTCACCGGCTTGATATTGACCAGAACTTATAAGAGCCTGCCATCCCTTATCGGACGGCAGGCTCTTTCATGTTAAGTCGGGCGAACACCCAAAGCTAAGAATTAAATCAACAGATTAAAAAGATTCATGTTCTTGTTCAGCTCGGTATAATCAAGTCCCTTGCGGTTCATCCGCTCGATTAGCGGACCGTAATCCTCCGGATGCAGCAGCTCGATGCCGACGAGGGCCGGACCGTCTTCCTTGTTGTGCTTTTTCGTGTATTCGAACCGCGCGATGTCGTCATCCGGTCCCAGCACGTCTTCGAGGAACTCTCGCAATGCACCCGCCCGCTGCGGAAAATTGATCATGAAATAGTGCTTCAAGCCTTCATAGATCAGGGAGCGTTCCTTGATCTCCTGCATGCGGTCGATATCGTTGTTGCCGCCGCTGATGATGCAGACGACATTTTTGCCGCGGATCTTGTCCCCGTACAGGTCAAGCGCCGCCACCGACAGCGCCCCGGCGGGCTCGGCCACGATCGCGTTTTCGTTGTACAGCTCCAAGATCGTCGTGCAGGCTTTCCCTTCAGGCACCATGACGATGTCGTCCAGATAATGATCGCAAATCTCGTAGGGAAGCTGGCCGACTCTCTTTACGGCGGCGCCATCGACGAATTTGTCGATCTCCTCCAGCGTCACGACCTCTCCCCGCTCCTTCGCTTCGCTCATCGAAGCGCGCCCAGCGGCTCCACGCCGATCACGCGGGTCGCCGGACTGACGGTTTTCACGTAAGTCGCCACGCCTGCCGCAAGCCCGCCGCCGCCGATCGTGACAAACACAACGTCTGCCGGGGCGTCGATCTCTTCCATGATCTCCATCCCGATCGTGCCGTTGCCCGCGACGATGCGAGGCTCGTCGAAGGGATGGATAAACGTCATGCCCTGTTCCTTGCAGGCTTTGATGGCTTCGTCGTAAGCATCGTCAAACGTATCCCCGGTAAGGATCACCTCGACGCTGCTTCCGCCGAAGCGTTTTACCTGCTTCACCTTTTGTTTCGGCGTCGTGCTCGGCATGTAGATTTTGCCGCGGATGTTCAGCGCGTTGCAGGAGAAGGCCACGCCCTGCGCATGGTTGCCGGCGCTTGCGCACACAATGCCCGCGGAGCGCTCCGCATCGGTTAGACTGCGAATCATATTATAGGCCCCACGGATCTTAAAGGACCGGACCACCTGCAGATCCTCGCGTTTCAAATAAACGTTGCAGCCGTACTTGGCGGACAGCACCGCGTCCCGCTGCAGCGGCGTCCGTACGATCACCTCGCGCAGCACATGATGGGCACGGACGATGTCTTCCATGCCGACCGTTTTTGTCTCTGTTTGCGTCTCTTTCATAATCTCACTCCACTTCACCGCCCGGGTGGCGGACCACCTTCCGTCTACCCTTGAACTTGTTTGTTTTTTGATGATCCTATTGTAACACTTTTCATGAAAATTTCCCGGGTGATTTGTGCTTAGGAGCGACGCTTTTAAGTCATAACGATGGGCGGCCCGCATCTGTTTTCCCTGATTAAGGCATCGGCAAACCGATAAACAACGCGAAAAAGCGATTTTCCGTTCAAATTTAAACGGGAAAATCGCCTTTTGCATAAACCATCCGGCCTATATTACGCATCATTGAATGATAGCGGTACTATCATTTGCCGTTCTTCTCGGCATTCACGTTGATGAAGATGGGATTGGAATAGAACCACAGATCCTTATAATTCCGTTCGTTAATCTCCGCAAAGCGCGTTTCGTTGTCCTCGATGTCCGTCTTGGGATCGACAAGCGGCTCCCCGTTCTTCGTTTCACCCTCGACGTTCACGCCCAGATTGGTGCCTCTCAAGCGGAAGTATTGATCCTTTGCGGCTTTTGTTCTATAGGTGATGACGTTATAGCCATCCTTGTCGGACTTCCAATCCTTGCTTGTAAACCGCTTAAGCACTTTGGTGGAATCATTGGTGTTTTTGCTGTAAGCTGCCGTTCCCGGCTTCGCCTTCCCCGTCACGTCCCCTGCGATCAGGTCAATATGGTCCACTTTTACAGGATCGCCGTTATGGTTTTTCTTCGGGCTTTTGAACCGAATCGTTATCTCGATCGGCTGGCCCTTTTTAAGGCGAAGGTCGCCGCCCATCTCCTCCTTCCGCTGACCGTGACCGATCTTGAAGTCAAGCTCGTTGATCAGATCGCCGTGCACGGAGAACGATTTGCCTGAACGCATGCCGTCCAGCACCGCTTGCATGTCATTGCCTTCCACCCAGGTGTAGTTCTTCGCATATTGTCCCGGCAAATAACCGCTGGAATATTTCCGGTCTTCGCTGATCTCAAAATGGGAGTCGGAGTTGGCAAAGTTCCAGAAGCGGCGTCCTTCCCCCAGCAGCGCATCCCACGCTCCGCCTACCTTGGCAACCATGTAGTCGGCCCCGCCGTGGGTCCGGTTCTCTGGCGTTTCAAGGTTCAGTCCGCCCCGATCCGGCTCCATTTGGTTTCCCGGCATGCCTTCCATGCCGAATACTACGTTCGGTGCTATGTTGTTGAAATCGCGAATATCGGCGATGGTATAGACTTGTTTTCTTGAAGGATGGTTCAATAGGGCGTAGCTGGTTTCCGAATAATTCTTCTCCAGCCAGGCCAGTGCCTTCCGGGCATCCTCAGGTGTCGAGTAAGCTCTGCCGCCTTGTTCTTTCCACTGGGCCACGTCTGCCGGAACAAACATTTTCTCATCCCGGTTGGTAAACAAATATTCGAACTGGTTGACGGCGTTCACGCTCTCCTCCGAGCCCGGCTTGTCCCCCACGATTCCGACGCCGACATGCTCATAGGTCGGCATATCCCATTCAAATCCGGCAAAAATGATTTTGTCCTTGTACTTCCCGGCTTTTTTAAGCTGCTCTATCTTGGGAAGCTGGTACTGGGCCAATCCTTGATACAGCGGGATCGGACCTTCCGGAATCTTATTCCCTTCATCGTCCCGGGCAGCCGTTCTTAAATGGTCCGAGACGGCGATCCAATCCATACCGTATTTTTCAAACGCGTTGTCCAACACTTTTTGGAGAGATTGCTGGGCATCGTCGGATTGATAGGTATGGGCGTGATACTCTCCGGCCAGCCATTTACCGTTCGTTTCCGGCTTTAATGGGCCCCCGCCATCTTTCGCCTGAACAACCGCGCCCTGGGACATAAGGGTCAAACCGAGCGCCAACGCCATGATCGTTTTCTTCTTAAGCTGCACTATACGGCACCTCCGTTTTCATTTCAAAACATTAACATAGTTTAATCATCCAATATTCGGGCAGTGTCATAGGAATGTGTTGTTTTTGTAAAGATAGGAGGATCACCAACCCGCGTCATGCTTCGCCCATTGTTGTATAACAATAAAATAAATTCTTAAACAGTATTGCAACACATTTTATTTCGATATATAATAAACAACAAATCATTAATGTGTTATATAACAGTTGGCGTTAATCTGAAGTTACGATGATGTTTCATCAGAACCTGGACATGCAAAAATAGCTGCCCAACTTTCAATTTCAGGTTGCATCACACACCATACGGGAGGTTTTAAACATGAACAACGTTGAAGAACAGAGCAAGACCGAGGTTTGCTTTTCATGCGGGGAAAGCCTGCCATCCGGTGAATCCGAACGGACGGGGGATCACCTGCTTTGCAGCGGCTGCGAAACCACTACGGACCATGGCTTGTCGCACTATTACATGCAGCAGTACTATTTCCGGTATGCCGACTGACTTGTCCGTTAGAATGCAACCACGTTTCCAAACATGAATCCAGCGCATCCAAAAAGCCTCCATCAAGGAAATTTCTTATGAAATTCCTGACCGGGGGCTTTTCTTTCTTCCATCCCCTCCTTAAGGTCATGTTTTAAACACGAATGAGGTGTTATATAATAGCCCTAACCTAACCAAAATCCAGAGAATAAAGGAATGATGGAATGACATCCACCGAATTCTCCACAAAGCACGAACAGATCATTCAATATATAGAAAACCTTGAGATCGGTACGCGCATTTCCGTGCGCAAGGTCGCCCAGGAACTGGATGTCAGCGAGGGGACGGCATACCGGGCGATGAAAGACGCCGAGAACCGGGGGATCGTAAGCACGAAGGAACGGGCCGGAACCGTAAGGATCGAAAAAAAACAGCCCGTCGAGATCGACAGGCTGACGTTTTCCGAGATCGCCAACATTGTGGACGGCAACGTGCTCGGCGGCGAAGAAGGGCTGCATAAAACCTTAAAAAAATTCGTCATCGGCGCCATGCAGCTGGAAGATATGATCCGTTACATCGAGCCGGGCAATCTGCTGATTGTAGGAAACCGGGAAAAAGCTCATTACAGCGCTTTGACTCTGGGTGCCGGGATTCTCGTAACGGGCGGCTTTGATACCGCCGATTCCGTAAAGGCACTGGCCGACGAGTTGAAGCTTCCCGTCATCAGCACGCATTACGACACCTTTACCGTTGCCACCATGATTAACCGCGTCATTTCCGACAAGCTGATCAAAAAGAAAATCGTGCATGTCCAGGATGCGGTCCATCCGGATGCCGAGATCGCCTATCTCCGCGAAAACGATCAGGTCAATGACATGCTACTGCGCATTTCCGAAACCAATCACAACCGTTTTCCCGTCGTTGACGGCAATCATAAGCCGATCGGCATCATCACGGCCAAAGATATCATCGGAGCGAACGGCAGCGACCCGATCCATCAATATATGTCCCGCAATCCGCTTACCGTAACGGCTCAGACGGCCGTGGCGACCGCCGGGCATATCATGGTTCGGGAGTCGCTTGAGCTGCTGCCGATCGTCGACGCTTCGGGACGGCTTACGGGCGTGATCAGCCGTAAGGATGTTTTGCGGTCCCTGCAGAATACCCAACTTCAGCCGCATTACGGCGAAACGCTGGAGGAACAAATCTGGTCCTCTTTCAAGGAAATCCGTGACGGGGAAGGACGGCTTTCGTATCAAGGCGTCATTTCGGCCTCCATGATCAATCCGGTCGGCAATCTGTCGGACGGGATATTGTCCTGCCTCATCAATCAGGCAACTGCCCGTACGATCACCGGATTAAGGAAAGGAAACCTCCACATCGACAGTACGGCGGTCCATTATTTCCTGCCCGTGGAGATTGAATCCGTTATCTCTTTGATCCCTGCGGTCATCGAATCCAGCCGCCGCTTTTGCAAGGTAAGCGTGGATGTGTACGAAGGCGCCAAACGAATTGCGCAAGCCATCGTCACGGCAAGGCTGTTTGAGGCATAAATTGCGTCCCCCTCCTGGATTTACGTTGATTACATGAATTCCGGAACAAAGGTCATAATACTTCCGTAAGTATCAAAAAATAAAGGAGTATTATACCATGGGTATTCTGGACGGAAATCCGAAAAACGAGCCGATGCACTACGGTGAAATTTTTAATGTGTGGGAAGTTTCGATGGCTGCCAAAGGCGCCGTTTCCTGCTATCAAGCCTATTTGAACCATGCCGGCGACAAGGATCTCAAAAAAATGCTGAGGGACCTGATCGACCAAGCCAAGCTGGAGATCAAGGAGCTTGATGAATTGCTGGCGGAGAACGGGATTGCCGCCGCTCCCACGCTGCCTGAACGGCCTGAAGTCAAGCTGGAGGATATCCCGATGGGAGCGCGATTCACCGATCTGGAGATCGCCGCCAAAATCGCGATGGACAACGCCGCAGGCTCGTTGGCTGCAGCGCCGTGATGGGAATGTCCATTCGCGAAGACATCGGCGCTTTGTTTGCGAAATATCATCTTTCCAAAACGGCGCTCGGCGTAAGAATTCTGCAAATGAATAAAGACAAGGGCTGGCTTATCCCTCCCCCGCTGCAGATCAAACGACCTGAATAGGCAAAAAGCCCCCGCTCAAAGAGCGGGGGCTTAATTATATTGTGAAAGCCGCTTGCGGGGCTGCGATTGCGATTTTCTTCACCCCGAGCGACATACCAAACCAAGGTTACGCAAACTTTCCTTTAAACCATGACGCCGCGGCCTCCACTTCCCCCCGGGTCAACTGGTGGCCGCCGTATTCCCAATGCAGATGCACATCCGCGCCTGCTCCGGCCAGAAGCCCGTTCAGTTCCTCCGTTTCCTGCGGCGGACACATCGTATCCCGCTTTCCGGCTGCGATAAAGACCGGAATGCCGGACAGGTTCGGCAGCTCCAAGCCTCTCAGCGGCACCATCGGGTGGTGCAGCACGGCCCCCTGCAGCGCATTCGCGTAATGAAAAAGAAGGCTTGCCGCGATATTCGCGCCATTGGAATAACCCACGGCCACGACGCGGCTGCGATCGAAGCCGTATTGTTCGGCTGCCTCATCGATGAAAGCCTTCAGGTCTTTGGTACGCCGAATCAGATCCTCTTCGTCAAATACCCCTTCGGCAAGTCTTCGGAAAAATCGGGGCATGCCGTTTTCCAACACGTTCCCCCTCACTCCCAGCACATTCGAGGAAGAAGAAATAATGTCGGCCAACGGGACAAGATCATGCTCGTCCCCGCCTGTACCGTGCAGCATGAGCAGCGTCGGCGCATCGGCGGACGTGCCTTGCCGGAAAATATGGCGGTGTTCCATATCAAACATCTCCTTTCAGTACGCGGACTTCCACGGGTGTCAGGTTCTTCTCAATGGACTCGCGATGCGGCTCGAACCATGCCGGAAGCATGATTTTCTCACCCAGATGCTCCACAGGCTCATCATTGGCAAAACCCGGAGGATCCGTGGCAATCTCGAACAGCATACCGCCGGGTTCACGGAAATACACCGCGTTAAAATACTGGCGGTCGATCACGGGCGTCGGGAGCAGACGGCTTTCTTCCGCCTTGGCCCGGAACGCCTCCTGTTCCTCATCGTCCTTGGCCCGCCATGCAATATGATGAATCGTTCCGGAACCGCCCTCTCCCCATCCGATCGGCTGAGCGTTCATATCGATGATCTGCCCGATATCGCCTTGGGCCCGGTAACGGACCCATCCTCCTTCTTCGCCGATCCGATCCAGGCCAAGCTGATTCCCGAGCACTGCCGATGTCTGATCCGGCTGGACGCTGAACAAAACGGCGCCCCCGAAGCTTTAATCGTTTTATCGGCCGGCACGCCGCCGAAGGACCAGGTACTGGCTGCGCCCTCCTTCCGTTCGGTCAGCTCCAGCAGCAGTCCCGAGTTGTCGTGAAAGCGGAGATAAGTCTCGCCGAACCGGGTGAATTCGTCATAAGAAATATGGAATCTACCCAGCCGTTCTTTCCAAAAATCCAGGCTGCCGACAGGTACGGCAAATACCGTGATGCCTACTTGCCCTCCGCCGATTTTTCCCCTGCGCGCATTTTCCTGCGGGAAAAAGGTCATGATCGTTCCCGGACTTCCCGTCTCGTTTCCGAAATAAAAGTGATATACCTCGGGCGCATCGAAATTGATCGTTTTCTTGACCAAACGAAGCCCAAGCACGCCGGCATAAAAGTCGACATTGGCCTGCGGATCGTTAACGAACGAGGTGATATGATGTATTCCTGCAGTTTTCGGCATGGATTTCCCTCCTGTAATCTTCATAAATAGTATCTTAACCATATAACGGCGTATAAATTATCTTAATATTAAGATATTTAATAATTATATATTACCACGTTTTCATAAAAACGCAACATCTGCGTGATCGCAAAATACGGAAAAAGGCCTTCCGTAATTGGAAGGCCTTTCTTCGTTTTATGTCTCTATTGTTTGTTTAAATCCGTACGTGTTCCCCCGTAACATGTTTATTATATCAAAGGATACATTCCGTGTCAGCTTATATTTTGGAAGTCTTCACAAAAAAACGGCCCTCCATTTAGGCACTCTTCCATATGGCCCGATATGGCCGAAAGGACCCTTACACCCCCTTAAATGGCCTGTTCCCCTGAAACTGCGGCGATCAATGCGTTATGCACTTGAATCCGAAGCTGGGACACGCTGGTATTCCGACCTCCATAGACGCGGTTGGTCAGCAAAATAACAGCCATTTCATGCTCCGGATCGATCCACAGGCTTGTACCGGTAAATCCGGTATGCCCATAGGAGCGTCCGCTCATCCAGTCGCCCGAGGCGTCCATCCGGTCTCCCTTCAGCACCCACCCAAGTCCTCGGTATGCCCCCGGGATTCCGACCGTATGGCTCCGTGTGGATGCTTCCACAGCCGCTTTGGACAGCACCCGTCGGGGGTCCTTTCCGTTTAGCGCGTCGGGTGAATCTTCCGGAACGATGCCGCCGGCCATCCACATTTTGGCGTATCGGATCAAATCATCGGCGGTTACAAACAAACCGGCATGGCCGCACACGCCCCCAAGGGCACGGGCTTTCTCGTCATGAACGACGCCGCACAGATGACCGTCATGAAGGGAGTCGTACTCCGTCGCCGCTATGTATTCCCTGGAGATCAGCAATGGAGAGAATACGGCATCCTTCATCCCCAGCGGTTCGAAAACGCGCGTTCGTGCCGCTTCATCAAGCGGAATGCCAAGCGCTTTTTCCACAAGCCTACCAAGCACAAGATAGCCGATATCGCTGTATATCGCTTCCATGCCGGGCTTCCGCTGCAGCGGGGCATCCATGACGGCATTCCACATCTGATCCCTGCTCCATCCGTGGGAATGCAGGTCCATATCCGCTTGAAGTCCGGAAGTATGAGTCAAAAGCTGTCCGACGGTCAGCTCATCCTTGCCGGGCACGCCGAATTGGGGCAGCCAGGACGACACAGGCGTACTGAGCGTAAGAATCCCTTCATCGATCAGCGTTAGGACAAGCGGAAGCAGGGCAACCACCTTGGTCAGCGATGCACTGTCAAAACGCGTATCCTTTCGTACCGGAACCGGACGTTTCGGATCCGGATCGGCATCCCCCTTCGCATAGATCCACTCCCGGCCCCGATGCACCACCGCGAGTACCGCGCCCGGCATCGTGCCTGCTTCAATTTCCCGGTCAACGGCCCGGCAGGCCGCCCGGACTCCCCGGGAATCCAATCCCAACAGCTCAGCCCCATGTTCCATTTGCAAACTCATGCCCCTCTCCTTATCGCGTTTCCATAATTCGACCAAATATTTCCTTTCCGCACACTATTATATCCCCGGCATCATCATTTCACAATGCATATAAAACTTCATCTTGCATCCATGGAAACCCGGCCTTTATTTCTTATTTATCAGGGAGTTGACTTTTGAATCCGCTTCCATTTACAATATTTGCGTAACCTCTAAATTTTGGAATTTAAGGGCCATGCCTTCTATAACCGCCTTACGGTTATGGAACAACCCCGGTACTCTCTTTCCGAGACGCCGGGGTTTTTTGCGGCCCCATATTCGGGGAGGTGAAGCTTACCGAAGTTTGGAACGTGTTCCGGTTATTTCTTCATTTACATCGGCAAAAACCGAAAAAGGAGGCCTATCCGAATGAACAAATGGACTAAAATGACAGCCGCATTCACGCTTGCCCTATCCCTTACGATGAGCCTGTTTACGCCTGCCCAAGCGGCACCGGATACTTCGGTATCCAATAAGCAAAATTTCAGCACCGACGTCATTTACCAGATTTTCACCGACCGTTTCTCTGACGGCAACGCGGCCAACAATCCTTCCGGGCCGGCATTTGACGGCACCTGTACCAACCTGAGATTGTATTGCGGCGGCGATTGGCAAGGGATTATCAACAAAATCAACGACGGTTACCTGACGGGCATGGGCGTTACCGCCATCTGGATCTCCCAGCCGGTCGAGAACATTTACAGCGTCATCAATTATTCGGGCGTTAACAATACCGCTTACCACGGCTACTGGGCAAGGGATTTCAAAAAGACGAATCCGCCTACGGCACCATAACCGACTTCAAAAACCTGATCGCCGCCGCCCATGCCAAAAACATCAAGGTGATCATCGACTTTGCGCCGAACCACACGTCCCCCGCTTCCTCGGACCAGCCTTCCTTCGCCGAGAACGGCAAGCTCTATAATAACGGCACGCTGCTGGCCGGATACACCAATGACACGCAGAACCTTTTCCATCATAACGGCGGCACGGATTTTTCCACCACGGAAAACGGAATCTATAAAAACCTTTACGATCTTGCCGATTTAAACCACAACAACAGCACGGTGGATACATACTTGAAAGAAGCCGTCAAAATGTGGCTCGATCTCGGAATTGACGGCATTCGGATGGATGCGGTCAAGCATATGCCTTTCGGCTGGCAAAAAAGCTTCATGGCGACGGTCAACAACTATAAACCGGTCTTCACCTTCGGCGAATGGTTCCTTGGCGTCAACGAAGTGAGCGCCGAAAACCATCAGTTCGCGAACGAAAGCGGCATGAGTCTGCTTGATTTCCGATTCGCGCAAAAAACGCGCCAGGTATTCCGCGACAACACGGACAATATGTACGGGTTGAAGGCGATGCTTGAAGGCTCTGCCGCCGACTACGCTCAGGTGGACGACCAGGTGACCTTCATCGATAACCATGACATGGAGCGTTTCCATACCTCCAGCGCCAATAAACGGAAGTTGGAACAGGCGCTCGCCTTCACGCTGACCTCCCGCGGCGTACCGGCAATCTATTATGGAACGGAGCAGTACATGAGCGGCGGCAACGATCCGGACAACCGGGCCCGCATTCCCTCCTTCTCCACGACGACAACCGCGTACAATGTCATTAAAAAACTCGCGCCGCTCCGCAAAACCAATCCGGCCGTCGCCTACGGCTCCACGCAGGAACGCTGGATCAATAACGACGTCATTATTTACGAGCGCAAATTCGGAAATCATGTGGCCGTCGTTGCGATTAACCGCAACCTGAGCGCATCGGCTTCCATCTCGGGACTTGTCACCTCGCTTCCGGCCGGCACATACAGCGACGTCCTCGGCGGCACCCTGAACGGCAACCCGATCACCGCAGGCAGCGGCGGTGCCGTAAACACCTTTACGCTCGCC
Organism: Paenibacillus sp. DMB20; assembly: GCF_000987955.1. GTDB lineage: Bacteria > Bacillota > Bacilli > Paenibacillales > Paenibacillaceae > Paenibacillus_AQ. The sequence goes on along the minus strand of NZ_LAZU01000008.1, from coordinate 5,492 downwards.
GCCGGCTCCGCAGCCGTCTGGCAGTATACGGCAGCTCAAACGACCCCGGTCATCGGTCACGTCGGACCGATGATGGCGAAAGCGGGAACGGTCATTACGATCGACGGCCGGGGCTTCGGGTCTGCCAAAGGGACGGTATATTTCGGAACCACGGCCGTTGCCGGCACCGAAATCGTGTCCTGGGAAGACAGTCAGATCAAAGTGAAAATTCCCGCCGTTACGCCGGGGAATTACAACGTCAAAATCACCGGTTCAACCGGAACTGCCAGCAACGTATATGACAACTTTCAGGTACTGACCGGCGAACAGGTCAGCGTCCGTTTCGTTGTAAACAACGCGGCGACCACGCTCGGCCAGAACGTGTACCTTGCCGGCAGCGTAAGCGAATTGGGCAACTGGGAACCGGCCAAAGCAATAGGTCCCATGTATAACCAGGTCGTATATCAATACCCGACCTGGTATTACGATGTCAGCGTTCCGGCAGGTGTAACCATCGAATTTAAATTTATGAAGAAGAACGGAACCTCCGTCGTTTGGGAAGGCGGCTCCAATCATTCCTTCACGGCCCCGGCTACCGGCACGGCGACGGTGAACGTGAATTGGCAGCCGTAAAAAACCGAAAAAAATGTAAAAAAGAGCAGTCCGTGATTCATGCGGCCTGCTCTTTCATGCTTCATGCTCTTTCATGCTTCATGCTCTTTCATGCTTCATGCTTTTTGACGCACCTGTTTCACTTCCCGCACTTCAACGCATTCATGAACCGCTTGGCAATCTGCGAGGTGTTCCTGCCTTTGGGGCTGACCCAGCCGTAATAGATCGGCCCTTGGCCCGGCAGCATGACGGGTACCGTCACGATGTCAATGTTTTCCGGTTCGCGATACCCGTGAAACGAATAATCCAAACCCAGCGTGACCGCAAGGCCTTCCAGGACGGCATTGTTAATCGCCTGCGTATTGTTGGATATGAACAGGATGTCGATGTTATCGTGGACGGCTATGAATTCGGTAAAATAATCCCGTATCTGCTCATCGTCGTACAACGCAAACGTCTGGCCTTCCAGCTGATCCGGGGTGATGGATTTTTTGAGGGCGAGCGGGCTGCCGGGATGGACGCCGACAACCATTTCCCCCTCCATAAGCCGCTCGAAGGACAGCTCTTTATGCTTGCCTATCAGCTGTTCGGACAGCACCATTAATCCGGCGTCAAGCCTGCCATGCTCAATATCCTTCAATATTTCATTCGGGCCTTTTTCATGAATCTCGATCCTGACTTTCGGGTGCTCCCTTTTAAAGCGGGCGACGGCATCCACCAACAGATGCATCGGCCCGGGAATGGCCGCGATTTTCAATTGTCCGCTGAGGCTGTTGCTGAAGGATTGGGCCTCCTCCCGCAGCTCCTGGATTTTAACAAGCACTTCGCTGGCCTTGCTGATAATCAACTGCCCTTCAGCCGTCGGTACCGCTCCCGATCCGCGCGATCGGGTAAACAGGGAAATTCCGAGCTCCGTTTCTAGGGACGATATCGATTGGCTGATCGCCGACAACGTAACATGGGATTGCTCGGCCGCGCTTGTCAGGGATCCGGTTCTGGCAACCTGTACAATATACTCCATTTGCTCTAGGTTCATGACTGCCCCCTAATTTAGTTCTGCTTAACTATTCATAATTATATTTAAATTTTAATTAATAAAAAGGAGTGCTACCATGAAGACAGATAGGGACCTACATCTATTATATAGAACTTACTTAAACTTGAGGAGGAATTCATCATGTCCAATAAAAGAGTGGCTGTCATTACGGGCGCGGCCAGCGGGATCGGCAGAGAAACGGCATTGAAATTCGCAAGCAACGGCGATCAGGTCGTAGTTGCCGATTTTAATGAAGCCGGCGGAAACGAAACCGTGGAACGCATCAAGGCTGCCGGCGGCGAGGCGATCTTCGTAAAAACCGACGTGTCCAAATTCGAAGACGTGGAAGCACTCGTTAATAAAGCCGTCGAAACCTACGGCCGGATCGACATTATGTTCAATAACGCCGGGATCGGACGAATTACGCCGGTGTTGGACCAAAATCTTGCCGATTACCACAACGTGATAAACGTAAACCAACACGGCGTGGTCCACGGCATTATTGCCGCAGGCAAGAAGATGCGCGAGCTTGGCATTAAAGGTGTAATCATCAATACCGCTTCCGTATTCGGATTCCTGGCTTCGCCCGGCACATTTGCATACCACGCTTCGAAGGGCGCCGTCATTATGATGACCAAATCCGCTGCCCTTGAACTTGCGGAATACGGTATCCGCGTTGTCGCCGTCGCGCCGGGCGCCGTAGACACCCCGATCATTCAAGGCTATAAAGACAACGGAATGGTAGACATGATGAAATCCAAAGTCATGGGGAACAAATTAACCCAACCGGAACAGATTGCCGACGCCGTATTCCTGCTGACCCTGCCTGAAGCCAGCGCCATCAACGGCAGCGTGGTCATGGCGGACGAAGGCTACGCTTCTTTCAAATAAAACGGGATTTCCCTGGGCAATATGTAACCGTGAGAGCGTCTAGACATAGGCGCTCTTTTTATTAAGAGATAAGAAAGGTATAAACTACAGAGGTTTGCCATCCTAATCTCGCAAGAAATATTTCCGCTAAATGCGGTCTGTCTTCTGAGAAAATACGTCGATAGACGTTTTCTTATGGTCTAGTTGATCCCGTATGCATTTCTTGGATAATCTCGTATTTTTGTGCTGCCGAATATTCTTTTTTATACGTAAAATGCTCCCCTTACAGTAACAGGTTTTATTATTTCACCTGTCTACCATATGGGGAGCATATCATTCTCGGCGGCTGCGCTTTCTTTTTGAATGTCCTTATTCGTTTCCTTTTTTAACCCATTCTGCTACGGTAACCGTTCGTCTGGCTTGGTGTTTGACGGCTTGTTCGGCATCTTCTACTATATTTCCATCCTTATCAACCGTAACACTTGTCCCGTATGGATTTCCTCCTGCCGTAAATAGGGATTGATCCGTATATCCAGGTGCGGCAACAATGGCACCCCAGTGGAACATCGTCGTGTATAAGCTTAAGACGGTTTGTTCTTGGCCGCCGTTCGGGTTTTGGGCGGAAGTCATGGCACTAACGACCTTGTTCGCCAGTTTTCCGTGGAACCAAAGTCCCCCTGTCGTATCCAAAAATTGCTTCATTTGAGACGGCAGGTTACCGAAGCGAGTCGGCATGCTGAAAATGATTGCATCTGCCCATTCAAGATCGCTTAATGCTACCTCGGGGACATCTTTTGTTGCTTCCACATGTGCTTTCCATACCGGGTTTGACTCAATGACGCTGGCCGGAACGGTTTCCTGCACTTTTAACACTTTTACTTCGGCACCTGCTGCCTTTGCACCCTCCTCGGCCCATTTAGCCATTTTGTAATTCGTTCCGGTTGAGCTGTAGTAAATGATTGCCAATTTCACGTTTGCCATAGTTGATTCGCTCCCTTGTCTTTTTTTAAATAGGTTTAATAGATTCATTTTGCGCTCCATTATTCAAGGATTGGTTTGTTATGTTTTTACTTTGGACGCTCTAAGGAGAACATTTCTCCCAATTTCGCATAATAACTTCCTGCAAGACGACTTACGGGTTGTAACCGATCGGCATGGATTCGTCCGTTTTCATAAAGTTCTTCGGAAATATGATAGAGAACAACCCTTCCAATGAGCAAGTCACAGCTTGCTTCATTTTCTCCAAGAGGGATCGTTTTTTCCAATAAGCACTCCATTCGGATTTTTGCCTCTTTAATTCCTGGAACGTCTATTTTTTCGCTTTTGACAGGTGTCAGACCGGAAGCCTCGACTTCGCTTTCATCGGGTGGCAAACGGACAGCCGTCTGGTTCAGCGCTTTAATATAAGACTCATCCGCTATATGAACAACAAACGCCTTTTTGTGAGCCGCATTGACTGCCGTATCTTTCTGTCTCCCGTTTATTCGCTGCACAGAGACAGAAACCATCGGGGGGTTGGATGTTACGATATTAAAATAGCTGAACGGCGCTCCATTTAAGACCCCCTCTTCGGAAAGTGTTGTAACAAATGCAATCGGTCTTGGTATGATGCTTCCAATCAAAAACTTGTAGTTATCGCGTTCGCTTAATATTTCCGGATCGATGGATTTCATGCAATCATCCTTTACTTAGAATTGAGAGTTCGAACGGTTACAGGTAAAAGCACGGCTTCGATTTGTTCACGCTTTGCCTCAAGCCATGGCGGCAGCATCAGCTGTTCTCCCATCGTTTCAGCCGGCTCATCGCGATCAAATCCGGGAGGATCCGTAGCAATTTCAAAGAGCAAGCCGCCTGGTTCACGGAAATAGATTGCATTGAAATATTGCCGATCAAGAATCTGGGTCGGGTGAAAACCACTGTTCGCTACTTGCTTTTGCCATTCTTGATGCTCTTCAACATCTTTGGCGCGCCATGCGATGTGATGAACGGTACCTGCGCCCATCTGGCCCATGGGGCTTGCTTTCAATGGGATATCGATCACATTGCCGAGATCGCCAACGGCACGAAATCGTAAGTAGTTCCCTTCCTGCCCGACTTTCTCAAGTCCCATGACCTGTTCAAGCAAATCGGCCGTTTGATGAGGAGCTCCCGATAAAAGAACAGCGCCTCCAAATCCTTTGACCGCCTCATTTCGCGAGATTCCATCAAAGTTCCATTCGCTTTCAGGACCTTCTTGTCTCGCCACAATTTCAAGCTGCAGTCCATGAGGATCCTCGAATTGAAGGTAATCTTCACCAAACCGCTTCTCTTTCTTGACGGAGATCTTAAAAGCCGAGAGCCTGTTTTCCCAAAAATCCAAGGCACCCTCAGGAACGACGAAAGTAGTTACGCCGACTTGGCCCGTTCCGATCCGTCCTTTGTAAGCTCCTGGCCATGGAAAAAACGTCATGATGGTTCCCGGCCTACCCCCGTCATTTCCAAAATACAAATGATAGGTTCCCGGATCATCAAAGTTCACCGTCTTTTTGACTAATCTCAAACCGAGAACGCCTGTATAAAAATCGACGTTTTCCTGTGGATTTCCGACGATAGCAGTAATATGGTGAATCCCCTTTGTTACCTTTTTGTTCATATTGGTTCTCCCCTTTCAAACTCTTGCTGCAAATTGAATCATGACCATCATGACTATGATTTCCTTAAAAATTAATCCGATTCCATGAATCATGAAACGCAATTTTATATCTTTATTTCAAATATCTTTATTTAAAGATTTTAGTGATTGCTGTATCATTTGTCAATCCCTCAGACCCGGTCATTCAGAATCAAAAGCAAGCCCTTTCAACGCAACCGGGGCAACCATGAAGCCAAAAGAAAAACGTCTATCGACGTACTTTCTCAGAAGACAGACCGCTTTTAGCGGAAGTTTTTCTTGCGATATAAGGATGGCAAACCTCTGAAGTTTATACTTTGTTATATCTAAAGAAAAAACGTCTAT
>NZ_LAZU01000025.1 GCF_000987955.1 Paenibacillus sp. DMB20 | reverse complement strand
GGACAGCTTTACGGTAACCGTCAACGACGGCCGCGGCGGCGAGGTCACCATTACCGTAACGGTTGACGTCAAGGGTTCCGGCAAAGGTACGGCAGGATCCGGCAAACCGCCGGCAAACACCGAAAACCCGACTCCTCCGGCCAAGAACGGAGACGGAACGCCAGTAATAAAGACACCGGAGCAGCAGAACCTGAACCAATTGCCCGATACCTCCGCAAACTTCTATAACCTGGGGCTTGCCGGATTCATCGCCCTGTTCGCCGGCTGGTTCCTTATGAGAAGAAAAAGCAAAGCTTAATTGACGCAAGTAAAGCAAACACGTTCCCTCAGGGGATGTGTTTGCTTTTTTCTCTCTCGTTATGACGTAAAAAACTCATTTCCGTAAAAAGGCTGCTCTCTCGCCCGTCCAGGTCAAATAGAGTGAATGCATCGCCCTTGTGCATGCGATATACAACAGGCTTTTATCCAGATCGGTAGAATAGTTGTCGGCATTCGCAAACGGAATAATCACCCGGTCAAACTCCAGTCCCTTGGCCATATGGGAGAAAGTAACCGTAATGCCCTCGTGAAATTGCTCACTGTGGAAATCCAGCAAACAAACGGGAGCTTGCACATCTTGAATCGCTTGATAGACCGTTTCCGCCTGTTTTCGCGTTTTGCACACGATGCCTAGCGAGTGATGATCCGATTGGAAAAATTCGAGGCAAAGCTCCCGGATTTGATTCCATTCCTCCTGCACATCGGTGCATTCAATCAGCTGTGGCTGCTCTCCGTGTCTTTCCACGGGTACCAGTCTGCTGCCGGGGTTCAACGCTTTGGCAAAATTCATAATTTCCAAGGTTGAACGATAGCTCTTTAACAGCTCGATCGTTTCCGCTTCCGGGAACATCCGTTTTATTTCCTGAAGCGAAGTGGAGGAATAAGGGTTGACCGATTGGCTGCTATCGCCCAAAATCGTTTTTTTGCAAGGAAACCATTTGGATATCACCGCATATTGGATAGGCGTGTAATCCTGCATCTCATCGATCAGCAGATGCTTGACGGATTCGTAGACCGATGGCCCGAGATAAAACATTTTAAGATATATCAACGGATATACATCGGCGTATTCGAGCGTGTTTTTGCGGTGGAGTTTAAACAGGCGGGGCTTTCCGATATGGGTATAAAAATCTTTATATAATCCCATTACATTTTGGAACTTGAACATTTTTCGGATAACGGCCTTGATCGTTCTGGACGAAGCCGGAGTCAGCCGCTCGCCATCATCCGTTCTAAAGCTCCCGATGAGGCTTAAGGCCGCTTTCTCCAACCGTTGTTTGACGGGCAGCCTGATCGAAGCCCGATAAGCGCGGAGCACGTCATCCTTTGGAATGCAAATCCCGTCAACGCGGATATCTTCCGGCACGAAATAATGCCCGTCCACATGTTTCATGTAAGAATCCATCGCTTCGACAAAATCAACCCCGGCTTTGAAGCGGATCCGCTCGATGTTATCCGGGTCTTCTACCTCCGCAAGCTCCCTTACCTGCTCATGAAACGTCTGGAAGCCGCATATCCCGGCCAGTTCTTTGGCACCCAGTTCCTCGGCGTTTACCTCCATGATCTTCTCTTCCCCCAGCTCCGGAAGAACGTTCGAAATATAGTCGGAGAACACCTTATTGGGCGACAGGATCAATACATTTCTGGATTTCAGGGTGTCCTTATGCCGATACAACAGGTAAGCGACTCTGTGCAGGGCCACGGATGTCTTCCCGGAACCGGCTCCCCCCTGGATAATAAGCTCGTTCGAAGTCTCGTTCCGTATAATGGCATTTTGTTCTTTTTGAATGGTAGCCACGATATTTTTCATCTTCTCATCGGACGTGCTGCTGAGTTCTTTCTGCAGCACGTCGTCATGTATATTCATCGAGCTTTCAATCATGTAATCCATTAAACCGTCCCTGATTTTATACTGTCTCTTCGTCCGGATATCTCCCTCCACTCGGCCCATGGGAGCATCATAATATGCAGGTCCGGCATTAAAATCATAGAACAGGCTGGCAACGGGGGAACGCCAATCATAAATCAGCAGGTTCCTGCTACCGTCTTCCGAAAAAGAATGAACCCCAATATAAAATGTCTCTGCGCGATCATGATCCTTGCCATGAAAATCGACTCTGCCGAAGTAGGCCGATTCGATTAACTTTCGGATCTTCCGATGCCGGGCTGCAGCCTGCTCGCCGCTGTCGATGGACATCGAGATATCCATCCGGTTGGCCGCTCTTTCGGCGGGATCAAGCTCCGCCAAATTGACCCAAAGGTATTTTTTCGCGTCGATGATCTCCCGGTACGAGGAGGTCAGCTTCTCCTCAAGTTCTTTAGAGGCTTGATGAAGTTTCTTCATCACCTCTTCAAGGTATTTCCGTTCGGCCGCTTCGATTGCGTTTATCATCTTAATTCCCTCACTCTCCCATAAGAATAGGTTTAAGTATAGGGAAAAACCAAAAAAAATATAGACTTATTCTTTCGGCTGTAGTATTATATTTTTATCGTGGGTCCAAAAAACCCGATACGAATTTTGGAAAAATAATAGACAAAACCAGGCCTTTCGTTTCGCGAAGGACCTGGTTTTTTTGCGTTTACCGGTCAGTCCTAATAAGATAAATCTTTCAATGCTGTGCGAATAGATTGATATATTTCTATCGGAATACCCAAGCACCGTCTTTTTATGCCGCATTAAATATATTATCCCTTTCCAAAAAAGGCGGTGAAAAAAATGACAGTCTATCAATCTATGATTCTTCAACAGCCTTGTTTGTTCAAAAAGTCCGGCAAAAAGCAGCGCCACAGATCGGCCTCCAGCAACTGGAGCGGATACGCCATTCCCGGCAGAAAAGGAGCCTATCATCGGATATCGGGCGAATGGACTGTTCCCTATGTCCGCCCTGCTTCCTATTCGGCTTACTCTTCCATCTGGATTGGAATCGACGGCTATCAGAACGACTGCCTCATTCAAACGGGAACCGGCCACGATTTCAGGGACGGCTCGCCTTACTATTATGCCTGGTGGGAAATACTTCCCGCCGTGGCGACCATCCTCCCTCACTCTGTTCATCCGGGTGATCGGATGAGCGCTGTCATTGTCAAACGCACCCGCTGCAAATGGTTGATCTGCCTTAAAAACCTGACCCGGAATTGGTGTTTTCAAACCGTTCAGCGTTACAACGGTCCCCAGTCTTCCGTGGAATGGATCGTGGAAGCTCCGGAAGTCGGAGGAGCCACTACCCGGTTAACCCGCTTGACCCCCGTGCATTTTTCCCGCTGCCGCGTTAACTGCAAAAACCCCAAGCTGACTCGAGATCAGGGAATCATTATGGTTCAGGACAACCGGGTGGTTTCCGTTCCGTTACAGCCTGGTCCAGCAGGAGATTCTTTTACCGTAAAGAGCAAAAAATAATTTCATTCCGCATTTTTCGCTTTGACATAAGTAAGATAGGGAGCTCCCTTTTAGGGCATCGCTTACAGGATATGTTATAATCATGGTTAATGTTTACAGCTTCGTACCCGACCGGGGAGGTGAATCTGAAATGGAAACCATGGAAATGATAGCGTCAGCCGCACTCCTTCTATCCCTGCTCTTATGGACGAAAATCTTCGGTCTCCAGCGGAGAATCCGGGATCTGGAATCCGATCTGGAATGGATGCGTCAACGGCCCGAAAGCTCCCCTACCTATACATCCGGTAAACCGCCTGCCGTTGATCCATCGCCCGATCCGCCCGTGGACCGTCTGGACGCCGAACTTGAAGAGCGGCTTCGCATGCTGCTTGCATCGGGCCAGAAGGTCAAGGCCATTAAGGAACTCAGGGTAGCCAGGAACATCACCCTGCTGGAAGCGAAGAATTATGTGGAGGACATGGAGCGAAACCATTAACTTCAGTGGATTCAATGTTTGAAAAAATAGAGGCTGTCCGCCGGCTTAAGCTGACGGACAGCCTCTATTCAAGTCTAAGCACAGCGAACCAGGGTTCGCGCGCACGAACGTTACTTCATTTGATCCGAAAGCTCCTTGAAAATGACGCCCAAAGCGTAGGCTCCGGCATCCGGATACCCCAAGCTTCGGTCGCCGACGGTTCCTGCGCGGCCCATCCGCGCCACGATATGCTCCGTCTTTCTTGCTCCCTCAGTGGCGGCATCCGCGCCTTTGGCAAACGCGGTTTTGAAATCGTCCCCTGTCCGGGCGCTTTCCGACCACGAATCCGCGCAAGGCACAAGCGCGTCAATCAAAGTTTTGTCCCCGACGACGGCGCCCCGTCCGAAGGAACGTTCGCCGGTTGCCTGTATCCCCTTGACCGCGGCCTGCATCATGCCCGCAAATTGCGATACGCTTGCTTCCGTAATCGCGCCCGCTTCCTTAGCCGCTGCCCGGAACGCCGAGCCCCAGATCGGGCCGGACGCACCGCCGCAGTGCTCCATAATCACCAGGGAACAGGCGTCCAAAAACGAACCGATATCGCTCTTATGATCGGCCATGATATGGCTCCATTCCCGCTTCAGCTGCCTGAACCCTTTGGCCACGCTCATGCCGAAATCGCCGTCGCCGGCATGGGCATCCAACTCGCAGAACGGAACCTCATTCTTGATAATAACCTCGCTCATCTTGTCTACCAGATACACGATATTATCCAGCGAGAGCCGGTTGTCGCGAATGACGGCATATTGCTCAGGGGTTTCCGCTTCATAGGAAACCTGGGCATCAGGGACATCCTCTTCGGACACATCAACATAAGCCACGCTTTCTTCCGGCCCTGAAACCTTGAAGGCGGGCGTGTCGCTGTCCTTGAACAAGAGCGTCTTCAGTTCCTCGTCCAATTTCATGATAGAAACGGAAGCGCCGGCCATATCGATGCTGGTCATGAAGTTCCCGACAAAAATTTTGCAAAGCTTGATGTGAGTCCGCTTAGCCAGTTCCCGGGTTACCGCGTTGTTCAAAAGATACAGCTCCTGCAGCGGCGTGGCCCCGAAGCCGTTAATCAACAATGCAATCTCTGCCGGAGCGCTTTCGTCCATCTTCAAATCCTTCAAAAGCGCCTCCACCATGCGCCGTGCCAAAATATCGGCGGATACCACTTTCTCCCGCTGGATTCCGGGCTCCCCGTGAATGCCGACGCCGTACTCCATCTCGTCCTCGGCGAGCCCGAAGGTCGGCGTTCCCTTCGCCGGGACCGTACATGAGGTTAACGCAAAGCCAATGCTTCGTACGCTCGCCGCCGCTTTTTCCGCGGCTTTTTTCACCTCTTGCAAACTGCGTCCCTCTTCGGCCGCGGCCCCGGCGATTTTATGGACCAGCACCGTTCCGGCAACTCCCCGACGTCCAACGGTGTACAAGCTGTCCTGAACCGCAATGTCGTCCTCGACACGGACATAATCCACTTCCAAGCCATCCTCTTCCGCCAGGAAGGCCGCATTCTTGAAATTCATCATATCTCCGCTGTAGTTCTTGATGATCATCAAGGTGCCTTTACGGGAGGCCGTCGCTTTAAGCGCCTGATACACCTGGATTTGGGAAGGGGATGCGAAAATATCCCCGCATACGGCCGCATCCAGCATGCCTTTGCCGACATATCCCGCATGGGCAGGCTCATGGCCGCTGCCTCCGCCGCTGATGAGGCTGACCTTGTTCTCGTTGATATGTTTTTTCTTGATGATTTTATACTTCCTCACAAATTCCAGCTCCGGATGGGCCATCGCGATGCCGTTGCACATTTCGAGGACCATGTTCTCCGTCCGGTTCATGATTTTTTTCATTTACCTTCCCTCCCGGCTCGCCTTGTAATCTCTGCCGATTTTGTCCGCCGTCGCAATGGCGCCCGCCACCTCCGTTACTGAAATCGGGAACGGCATGGAATGAATCGATTCTTCCGGGATACATGCTTTTTCGGCCACCTTGATCAGCTCTTCATGGCTTATTGTGTCCACTCCGATATCTGCCAAACATACCGGCAACCCGACCTCCAGGCAAAAATCAAGAACCTGGTTCAATTCCTCCGTAGGGGCATTCTCAAGCACCAATTGGGCAATGGTGCCGAAGGCGACTTTTTCCCCATGGTAATAATGATGGGTTCCTTCCAGGATCGTTAAACCGTCGTGGATGGCATGCGCCCCGCCCAAGCCCGCGCTTTCAAAGCCGAGTCCGGATAATAAAATATTCGTTTCCACGATATTTTCCAGCGCCTGGGTCACCATGTTGCACTCGCAGGACGCTTTCGCTTTGGCACCGTCTTTCAGCAGCATTTCATAGCATAAGGTTGCCATGGCCAGCGCCGCATGGGTTCCGACCGCAGGAGCGCAGAAGCCTTCTCTTGATCCCATCGGAAGACTGGCATTGACCCGGGAATAGGACTTGGCCGTCGCTCTGGCTTCAAAGTAAGTGGATAAGGCGTCCCCCATCCCCGCGACGAGGAAGCGAACGGGCGCTTGGGCAATCACCGTCGTGTCCACCAGCACCACGCTCGGGCTCTGCTTGAAATAGGCATAATCATCAAAGGAACCGTCCGGCGTATACAGCACGGCGGAGTGGCTTGTCGGCGCATCCGTGGCCGCAATGGTCGGACAGATGATGAGCGCCTCTCCCTCCGCGACGCATTTTGCCGCGTCAATCGCTTTGCCTCCGCCGAGGCCGATGGTGCAGACGCATTTTTTTTTCTCTGGCGATTTCCTGTAAACGGGCTACCTCCGCCCGGGAGCATTCTCCCTTAAAACCGCTTTCAACAAAAGTGATTCCGAACTTTTCTGCGGTCGCATCCAGCTTATGCTTCACTCGGTTCACATCGTCCGGATGGGCGATCAACAGCGCGGATGAACCAAAGGACTTGACAAAATAGCCCAAATTCAGCAATTCGTCTTCGCCTTGCACGTATTTGGTCGGACTGATAAATGCCTTTCTCATCATTATCTCCTCCGTTTTATCAAAAGTTTTAAATACTTAATCAACTAGATTATACCGAAGGCTTTAAGTCTTGTTAGTGGAATATCATAGCTAAAAACTATAATTGCCAATCGTAATTATTTGCACTTTTCTTTCCGAATGGTATCATATTGTCATTGGGGTGATCAAATTGATACAAGAATACTTGCGAATAAATAAAATCCTGGACCTAAAGAAGTGGAAACGTCTTCAAGATTCCTTGGCCGCCGTTACCAAGCTGGCGATCCTGACGGTCGATTACAAGGGAAACCCCGTAACCACCCACAGCAGCTGCCAGGCCTTTTGCCAGAATGTGCGCAAGGATCCGGAACTGCTCCCTTACTGCCAGAAATGCGATTCCCGCGGCGGCCTGGAAGCCGTCCGCTTAAATGCGCCTTACGTATATCTTTGCCATTTTAACATCGTTGACATTGCCATTCCCATCACCATCGACGATAAATACATCGGGGCCGTCATGGCCGGACAGGTCAAGCTCGCGGACCCCGAAAATGCGGGCGACCTGGAGCAAATTTTAGCATCGAAGAACGAATCGCTGCATCATCGGAAGCGGGACAAATTGAATCAATATTACGACGAGATCCCCACGATGACTTATGAAGAAGTCGTCAAAATATCCAATATGCTGTTTCTCCTGTGCAACTACATCGTCGAGGAGGCCCTTAATAAAAATCTGCTTGTCGAAATGTTCGAGAAGGCTTCCGGCAATCAAGAAGCCCTGAACATCTCTACCATTCTGCCGGGGTATTCCATAAAAAACATAGAAACGATCAAAAAGGAAATGACCAATGCGATTGCCGACGCCTATTTGAAAAATACTCCGTACGATCCGGACATTTGTTCCAACTCGGTGCTAAAACCCGCCTTCGACTACATTTACCGGAACAAAAGCGAGAATATGTCGCTCAAGCATATGGCTGAACTATGCCATATCAGCCCCAGCTATTTCAGCAGGCTGTTTGCCAAGGAGACGGGTGAGACTTTCTCCGCCTATCTGGCGCGCCTCAAGATTACCTGGGCCAAACAGCTGTTGGAGGTTACCGACATGCCGGTTTCCCAGATCAGCGACGAGCTCGGCTTCAACGAACCCGGTTATTTCATAAAAACCTTCAAGAAATTCGAGGAAATCACGCCTGCGCTGTACCGCAAATACTTTAAAGGAAACATGAATCGGCCAGGTTAACGAAAAGGGATGCCCCTTGCCATAAAAGGCAGGCGCATCCTCTTTTCCATGCAGAAGCTGATTAGGCATAGATCAGAAACACCTTGCCGTTGACGAAAGAGATCGTGTCAAAGTTTCCGTATACCCAGGTTTCAATCGTGTGGCCGTTGACGGCGGTAAGGCTCTTGCTTCCCGGAGATCCCCATGACATTTGGACTTGTGCCTTCGTCATGCCGAGAGATACTTGTCCGGCTTTGATCTTCTTCCATGTGGATGAGGACCACTTATATTTCTTGTACGGATCGAACTTATAGAAGGAGGACTCGTCTGCAAACAGCTGCGATACGTTGGAAGAAGACATGGAATAGCTCTTCAGCGTTTTGCCTGCTGCCGATCTGAATACGATGACAAAAGATCCCGTATCATCCGGCAGAATGTCGGTCACCGTTACTTTCGAGAAGCGTTCCCATCCTTGGAAATCGTTGATCCAATACGTTCTGCCGATAAATTTGGCCAAACTGCCCTGGGCTGCCTTCTTGATTAGCGATGCCGTCTCGGCGGATACAACGGTCAAACGTGCCTCACCGAAAGAAATTTCGGCCTGCTTCCACTTGCCGTCCCATCGGGCTTGCGCCCCCAGCGCGTCGGACAGCAGCGAGACCGGTATGAGAGTCCCCTCTTTATCGTTCATGGGGACCGCTTTTAAACGGATTTTATTTCCGTTCAGGGTGGCTTGGGCCGTGCCCGCTTTGAACCACAGCGACGTGTCGCCGAGCTTTACGTCCAATCCCCCGCCTGACGGGGAAACGGTGCCGCCCAATGCTTGAAATACCGGTTTGGCAGGGACGAACACGATGCCTTGAGCCTGTTTCGAGTATTTCAGGTTATGACGCAGGCTTGCGGATACCGTCAAGTCTTTTGATATGCCGCCCGAGGTTACGGTAACTTTGGTCTCGCCTACGCCGAGAACTTTAACCGTTCCCTTCGATTGCAATTGAAGCAAATGCGGCTTTTGAATCTCAATGCTTGCCTCGCTTGCCGGAACTTTGATTTTCGCTCCGTTCGTGTAGGTTTCCTGGATATCGATTTTCAGCTGGTCACCCACGAACGGCTTCGCGTCGGATAACGAAACGTCCAATTTTTTTATGGCTGGCACATCGACAGGCTTGATATCCCCATCGTCGAACATGACCCAGCTGCCGCTGCTTTTTTGGGCATAAAATTGATCATGGCTCTCCTCTTTGACCGCTGTTCTCACGATATCGCTCAGTCCCGGCACCTGCTTGGCCAGCTTAAAGCGATCCTGGTAGTTGCCTGTCGTCCAGACCGTCCCGTCCTTGCGGGTGACCAGCAATCGAGGCGTCGGGTCTCCCGTGCCATAAGCGATATGAACGGCATCCTCTGCGACCGCAACCGGAATGATTTTGCCGTTATCATCGAAATTGAACGTTTCGTAGATAACCACCTTTCCGCTGTCATACAACAGCGCGACACGGCTGTCGAATACGGATATGTCCTTTACGGAGGCCGCATCCGGAATGGTGCCAAGCTTTTTATAGGTTTCCTGCGCGTAAGAATCCCGGATCAGCACATCGCCGTTATGGCTTAAAGCCGCAAAATCCCGGTCCCCGTAACCGATTAGCTTGATGCCTTCAAGCTTCTTGACTTTTCCTCCAATGCTCCATACCGTTCCGTCCATCTTAAGCCAATATTCGCCTGCGGCTTGCTTGACTCCGGTCTGGTCCTTCACCACGTGCGGAGCATTGGCTATGTCCCATTGAATCAGCTTTCCATCTTGAGTCACGCCCATGCCTTCGAGCTCCGTACCGTTGACCGCCTCTACATTTCCCGGAGTTCGAATGACCCGGTTGCCGTTAATCATCGACCACATGGAACCGTCTTCCATTAATAATGTTTTCTCTCCGAGAATGTCCTTAATCTGCGGCGCAGCATCCGCGGCGGAAGCCTGCCCCGCTGTCAGTCCGGCCGATCCGAAACCGAGCAGGAAACCGATCAAGACGATATACAACGTCTTTCTCAACCCTCATAACCCCTCTCTACTCTTTTGGAATATTTTTCAACCCCCTTGTTTATTCGACAATACCAGCGTTTTTCCTTTTCAAAACGACATTCGTAGAAAATTGCACTTATTTTTCGATTTACGGATTCAAAGATGCCTAAACATTAGTTGTTTCTTATGATTTACCTTATAATGCTACGGTGAAAAGCGATAATTAATTCATGATTGAATATAGAAGTCCCCCAAAAACGCATCAATTACATATACTTTATGGTTATCATGGGTTTTCATCATGATATGGAAACGGGCAAAGAAAAAGCCCAACCTGCCGAGAGGTTGGGCTTTCCGGGATTTCATTGTTAAATCGCGTAAACTTATTGCATAAATGCTACGTTGTAGCCTTTTTCTTTCAGCAGGTCGACAACCATGCCTTTGATCACGTAGTGACCCGCGCCTACCACAACAAAAGAGGTGTGCTCCCCTTTCCGCTCCAGCAATTCAACCAACTTCTTGGCCATGTTTTTGTCCCGCTCCCCGAACAAGCGCCGGTTGGCTTCGCTTTGCGTCAATTCGGAGTCCGTCAAGCTTTGGGTCAAGCCTTCCGCATCGCCTTTAACCCAGGCCTGCTGCATTGCCTTCAGCTGCTCTGCGGCATCGCCCTGCCCTTGATCGGACAGCAAGCTATCAAGCATTACGTTTAATTCCTTCTCCTGTTCCTCCGCAGGCACGTTCGCAAACAGATCCGCCTGCAGCTTAATGCCTTCCAGCTCATGGATCGGCTTACCCGACAGCAGGGCTTTACCGAGGAAGTAACGGTCGATGCCGGTAACGGACGCAAGCTCGGTTTCCGCCGGATTGTCGAGAACGCTGAACGTCGACAGCGTGCTGGAGATGGCAAACGGCTTATAGCCGTCAAAGGTTTCGGCCGGCAATTGCAGCTTTTTAAGCACCTTTTGCAGCTTTTCGTACGTACCCGCGGATACATGATCTTTCACCTTTGTTCCGTCGCTGTAAGCCATTTTCTCCGTAAAATAACTCATATCTCCGTTTACGATGTCCACTTCGACCCACAGGTCTTCCGACGCTTCAAAGGCTTCACGGATGCTCTTATGCATCGGGTACATGTCGGTATTCCCCAAATGAATGGAGCCCAGCAAATACAACGTGTTATTGCCGTTGGTTACTTTCCACATGAGACCTTCGGCCCCTTTACCTGCCGTATCGTATGCGAATTCAACCAGTCTGCTCGCCATTACGGCTGCCTGCTCGGCCGTACAAGGCTGATCCAGTTGAAGTCCGGCCTTCGTGCCTTGAACGACACCGTTATTCTTCATGAAGTCTACCGGTGAATCCGAAGCCAGTCCATACGTTTCCGGCAGTTCGTAATTCGATAAAAGCTTATGTAAGGAAGTGATTACGGTTTCTCTCGTGATGGTTTGGCCAGCCGGGAAAGAAAGGGAAACCTCTTTTTTCTTAAACCCGAGCATATCCAGCTTTTTCGCCGTTGCATTCATTAAAGATTTAAAATTATCGGCTGTTATCGGCTTTTGAAAACTTCCGCCGTAATACCAGTTCAGCGGGTAAATCCCGTATTTCTCGCCCTCATGCAGGGTCTTTACGGACCAGGGGCTGAGCGTGGGGACCGGGGCTTCCGGGGCTGGCGATGCGGCGTTAGCGGGAAGAACGCTTCCTGCCACCATCGTCAAGCTCAGCGCACCTGCGGTTGCCCAGCGGCTCAGTTTATGCCAATGTTTTTTAACGTTCATGAATCTTTCTCCTCTCTTGAACTACGTTGATAATCTGGCAAGCCTATTAGAAAATTGTACCATGTATATCCGCATTCCTCTACCAAAAATGACGGCAAGCGTGCAGTAAGCGTTTAAACGCAAAAAAGGCACGCCTCTTCAGCGTGCCTTTGCGGGACTATAGTAAACCGGATTGCTTCACATTCTCATAGAAATCATAGAATTCCGGGATGTTCAGCTGCTGCGCCGCGTCGGACAAGGCCGTAGCGGGATCCGGGTGAACCTCGACCATGACGCCGTCCGCCCCTGCAGCCAAAGCGGCTCTGGCGCAAGGCGCGAGAATGTCTTTGCGGCCCGTCGAATGGGTGACATCGACCAGTACCGGTAGATGGGTTTCCTGTTTCAAAATTGGAACTGCCGAGATGTCCAAGGTATTTCTTGTCGCTTTCTCATAAGTCCGGATTCCGCGCTCGATCAGCATCACCTGCGTATTTCCCCGGGACACGATGTACTCCGCCGCATGAACGAATTCGTCAATCGTGGCAGCCAAGCCGCGTTTGAGCAGAACCGGCGTCCGCACCTCGCCCGCCGCTTTCAACAGCTCGAAATTCTGCATGTTTCTGGCGCCGATTTGAATCACGTCGATGTAATCGCATGCCAGTTCAATATGGGCGGGATCGACAATTTCGCTGATCGTTTTGAGGCCGAACTCGGACGCAACCTCTTTTAAAATTTTCAAACCTTCCACGCCCAACCCCTGAAAATCATACGGCGAGGTTCTCGGTTTGAACGCCCCGCCTCTCATGACGGTTATGCCGGCTTCCTTAAGGGCTGCCGCCACTTGGCGTACCTGTTCGTAACTTTCCACGGAACACGGGCCGGCAATCATGACCGGTTTGCCGCCGCCGATTACGGTATCGCCAAGTTGTATGATCGTGTCCTCCTGCTTCTTTTTACGGCTGACTAGCAAAAGCTTCTTGCTGTCTACCTGCTGCAGTTTCAACGAGGCCTGGAATATTTGCTTGAATAAATGCCGGATCGTTTCGTTATCGAATGGCCCGTCGTTATGCTCGGTGATGGCCTGCAGCATTTGTTTTTCCCGCACCGGATCGAAATCGGGCACGCCCTGCTTTTGTTTCTCCTCTCCGATCTCCTGGGCTAAACGCGCCCGCCGCGACAACAGCTCCAGCAGCTGAAGATTGACCGAATCCAGTTCTGACCGCAATTGCTCCAAACGTCCTTGACTCATACAGAATCTCTCCTTTGATTTATATATAAAAACAAAAAGACTCCTGTCCGCAAAGGGACGAGGAGTCGTGGTACCACCCTTATTAGATATGCAGCGCAAAAAACGATTCCGTCGTCCTTCGAAAAGAACGATGGCGTTTTTACGAGAAATAGCCGCACATCTCACTTGAACCTTTTAACGCAAGGGTTACGGGCCTTCCTACCGCTTGCCGCATCATGCTTAAAACGGAAGCTATCAGAAAACCGGCTCGGGAATGAACTTCGGCGGGAACCTTCGCTCGGCAGCTTTCAGTCGGTGGCATGCCGTCCCTGTCAGGAATGTTCTTCGCTTACTCTTTCCTTCATCGCTTGTATCCTATTCTGGAACCGTAAATTTAAAAGCATTGTATTACAATCGGGATTGTCATGCAAGCTTATTGTTTAAAGCGATGTCGCGTTACCGTAATGAAATAAGTTGGGTTGACTTTTATCTTTTCACCCCATCTCCCCCTAGAATAACTGGACTCTATTCTGAAAAAAGCTGTCGTTGATGACATAGGTCCATGTTGCCGAAGGAATTCTCAACTCGCTCATATCAAGAGGGACCGTCATTTCCTCCTTAAACTCCGTCTTGAGGAAGACGTTTAATGTACGGGTTTCAATCTCTTTGTCCATTCGCCCGTAAGCTTCAATGAGAAGCCGATTATACTGATCCAGAGGATTTTTATTGCTCAAGCTTTCCAAATGTATGCCTTCCTTAATGTAAGATGCATAATCCAAAAAGTCTGACCAGCATGCATCCATCTGGATCAGCAAAACGTATTTTTCGGTCTCCTCCACCTTAACCTGTCCATAGGCTGCACACAGATTTTCGTATAACTCGGGTTCACTTGTTGCCAACACATTGGGCTTGACTCTATTAAAAAGCACATCCGTCCGTCTTTCATATAAAATCCTTCGCTGCTGTTCAACGATATCGGCGTATTTGTTCAACGTCTTTTTGATCTCGTAGTTCTGCCCTTCGATAACGAGCTGAATATGGTTCAGAATATGCCGGATTTTGGAGTCTTCAATCGGAGCGTCCGATTTTAGACCTTGATATTTTGCGGGAAGTTCCTCCTTAATCCCATATCTAATCAAAATATCGTCTTCCAAACTAATGATGAATCGCGACGATCCCGGATCTCCCTGTCGGCCTGCCCGCCCTTTTAACTGCATGTCCACGCGAACGCTCTCATGAAGATTCGTACCGATGACGTATAATCCCCCCAAAGCCGCCACCTTCCGGTATTCCTCGGGATCCCCGCCGCCTAGAATGATATCCACTCCCCGGCCGGCCATATTGGTGGACACGGTTACAGCGCCAAGCATCCCGGCTCTGGAAATAATCTCTGCTTCCTGTTGATCATGCTGCGCATTAAGCACATGGCATGACACCCCCTTGCCCGCAAGGTCTGCCGCCAGTTGGTTCGACCCTTCAACGCTTGAGGTACCTACCAGAATCGGTCGGCCCGTCTCATGAACGGAGACGATCTCGCGAATGATGGCCCTTCTTTTTGATTCTTTATCCGAAAATATGAAATGGGGGAGGTCCGTTCTCCGGGAAGGTTTGTTAGGCGGTATAACTACCACATCCAAAGCATAGACGTCCCTGAATTCATCAGCCGAGGATTGGGCGGTTGCCGTCATTCCGCAAAGTTTTTTATACAGCTCAGAAAATGCTGCAGCGTCATGGAGCCCATGATTTTTCCGCCCGCTTGAACTTTAAGTCCTTCCTTTACTTCGACTGCAGCCTGCAAACCGTCAGGCCAATGCCTTTTATCCGCGATCCTTCCCGTAAACTCATCAATGAGCTGTACGGCTCCATCCCGAACGATATAGTGGACATCTCTCTTTAACAAAACTTCGGCATGCAGCGCACAATTCAGTTCCGTTAACGTTTGGCTGTTCTCCATATCGTACAAATTGCCGCAATCAAGCAGTTCCTCTGCCTGTTCCGCTCCCGCCTCGGTTAAGAATACGTTTCGCTCATGGTCATCCGTGTCATAATCAACGCCAGGTTTGAGCTGCTTCACAATATCGGCCATTCTGCTGTAAGCATTTCGATTTTCGCCGATATCGCCAGCTATAACCAGCGGAATCCTCGCTTCATCGATTAATATCGAATCCGCTTCGTCAACCAATACATAATGGTGAGAGCGTTGAACTCTATTCTTTATGTCATAAACGAGCGAATCCTTCAGATAGTCAAAACAAGCCTGCTTGGCCGTCATATAAGTAACATCCGCGGCATAGGCCCGCTTCCGTTCAGGCAACCCGGTCTGCTCTATGATACACCCGACGGTCAGGCCTAAAAATTCATAAATCGGCCTTACCCACTCGGCATCTCGGCTTGCCAAATAATCATTGAAGGTAAAAACGTGCACCCCTTTTCCTTCCAAAGCATGAAGATACGCCGGAAGAACCGCAGCAAGCGTCTTGCCTTCGCCGGTTTGCATTTCCACCATATATCCGTCATGAAGGGCTAAACCCGCGATATATTGCGTGTCATACAACCGGATTTGCAGGAAGCGCCATATGACTTCGTCAACCACAGCCGCCGCCTCGGCCACCAGGCCGCTGAGCGGAACGCCGGACTGTGCCTTCAGTTTGAGCTCCCGGGCAAAATCTGCGAGCTTTGAATCGCTCCAATCATTGAATTGAACTCCCTTGATAACCTTGAGCTTGTCATAATACGGCTTAAGCCGGTGCCGATTGTAAATCGTATTCATTTTATTGAAAATATTTTCTTTTCCCGAACTCATGAGAACCTCCTTTAGTCGAACGAAACAGGGTTGAAAGAATTCCATGTAAAAGGAGGTTTCAGGCTCGGTTCCTTGTAGGTTTGAAATCGAATAAGGATCCGTTCGCTTTCCAAGCAAAGGATTGCATAACATTGGATGACGTGATTGGAAATGACAAGTCTATTGGGACCATCCATCAAAACTTGCCTGGGGATCAAGAGCAGGAATTTGTCATAAAAAATCAAATCGTATAGCGGAGCTCGTCTGCAGTCGGTAATCGTCAGGATAAAACGATGAATAAAAAAATATATAAGAAGCAACCCGCTTTTCATGATTCGGATCCATTGGATGCGGGATCTGCCGGATAAACAGGGATTTATTTTCATCATGCGGATGGGGAGTTCACCTCCTTTCTCGTTTGTTTTGTGTTGGTATACCTTTTTCGAGATTTGAGGGAAGCATTCCTTCTCCTAAGTACAGAAAAACAAGCTTTTCCTGCCTGTCAATAACCTTCCCTAAGGCTAATGGTTACGGCAGATCGATCGTTAAAAAGCCTGCCCGCTCCCCCTCTTTACCTCCTCCACGATCGCTTTGACGCCCTCCTCGATCTGCTCCGGCTGCGCCCTTAAAATGCTGATCTTCAGAAATTTCTCCCTGTCCAAAAAATCCTGGCAACGATGTATCCGCTTGGATTCTTTGCGCTTCAAACATTCGGGCTCCTTCACGCCACCTCCTCGGAGGGCGGCATTCTGTATGCGGTAACGCCCATTTTGACAATGCTTCTGGCCTTCGTATTTCTAAAGGAAGTGACCACTTTGCTTCAAAAGCTGTCTATTTTCCTTTCGGTCCTTGGTGTCGTATACATCTTTATGATGAAGGGAAGCAGCTTCGATCTGTCCAGCATCACGGGGATTCTCCTGCTGTTTTTATCCTGTCTGGCTTTCGCCGGTTACAGCGTGTTGGCCCGGTCGCTATTGAAAACATTCAGTCCCTTGGAAATCACATACATGATGCTTGGCATCGGCTGCGCCGCCTTTTTACTCGTCTCGTTAACGTCTCATATCGGCTCCGGAACGCTGGATCGCTTCTTCGAGCCTTTATCCAGCGGCACCTTTATCTGGTCCATCCTTTATCTGGGGATACTGTCTTCCCTCGTTACTTCTCTGACGGCCAATTACACCCTGTCCAAAATCAGCGCCTCGAAAACGAGCGTGTTCAGCAACCTGTCAACCGTCGTCTCGATTGCTGCCGGGGCCATGTTTCTTCACGAGGAAATCAAGCTTTATCACGTCATCGGCTCGGTGCTGATCATAGCGGGAGTCATCGGCGCGAATGCCCTGGGAGCCCGGAGCCAACAATCACCGAAGACGGCGAATACGCCATGATATAAAGGGGCGGCTTCATGAGTGAACTAAGTGCTTTATTTCGAAGAAGAATCGTTCTGTCGGAAAACGAAAGCATTTCCTTTGAACGCTTGAATCAAGTCATGCGGGGCCGCCATACCAGAAGAAAACCACGTCCCTCACGACGTGGTTCTTCTGTTCTAATTCAATCTGTGAACCATCTCATACTTGTTGCCGCACGGGTCTTCGAAATAAACCGCGTAATAGGTCGGGCTGATCGGAAATTTTCCCAGGAATTTACCCGTAAGTCGATATGGCTGTATTTATTCATCCCGCGCCTCCAACAGATTTTTGATTCTATTCAACGTCTCTTCCCAATAACGCCGCATCATTTCCCTCATATAGACGTCTTCCAGCATTTCCTGGTGAATGGAGATGGTGGTTTTACCGGAGCTTGCTGACAACAAATAAATTTGAAGCCGGGACGGGCTGTCCCACTCCGGACGTTTCCAGGTCATGCGCAGCTTTTGGTACGGTACGACCACCGTAATTTTCCCGGACACGCCTTCCTTGGATTCGTATTCATGTCCCTTCTGGATTTTAAAGGAAGGAACTTCTCCGATCCATAACGATAAGCCCTCAGAAGAGGTGAGAAAATTCCAGGCTTTCTCCTTGGTTGCGGCAAACGTCTTTCTGATGCCTATTTGCACACCCGCGTCTTTGGTTGTTCCAACCGGTGTCCGGCCCATGATTTGTTCGTACATGACGGCGATCCATTCGCTCCAATCTCCCGAAACTTGATGCGCCTCGCGGATATGATTTTTGATTTGTTCATGGGACCATAGCGGGTCCACTTCCCGGCCAAGTTTCATTATCCATTCTTCCCATGAGCTGCCCGTTGCCGTCTTCACGTCCCGTTTAAAAATAGAGCCTGCCACCTTTTTTCCTCCTGTCGCATCCTTTTGGGTTTTGGGTTTCATTATATAACGAAAACACTGACAACGAAGGTCAGTGTTTATAACTAGGATTGATAATGGTCCAACAGGGAGGCCGTGATGTCGATCATGCAGGATTTCAGTCCCTCCGGCTCCAAGATGCGTATCTTTCCGCCATAAGACAGCAAGTAATAAGGAAGCTGCGTATAAATTTTCAGCTCGTCCAACTTGAAATGGGCATACTCCGCCGTTCGCTCCACGAGTGCGTGACCAAGCAGCCAATGTCCGCACAAATCGTCCAAAGCCTGAGGGCTGCCTTGGATGTGAACCGAAATCAAATGAGCGCTATCTTCACCCCCGTCATCCGAACGCAAGCTGTCCAATAAAAACGACCGGGCGGAAAAATCGGGCGGACGTTCAAATTGGTGATCGGTGCATATCAAATCGCTCATACGGTCGACGCGGAAGCTGCGTATTTCCCCGCGCAAACGGCAGTAACCAACGGCATACCATTTGCTTTTCCAATGGACGAGCCCATAGGGATCAACGATGCGCTTATTGATGGAACCGTCATATCCTGTCTTGTAGCATAGTTCGAGGCTTGATTGCAAATCCATGCATTTTTCGATCTCTGTGAGCATGGAGATCAGAGAAGCGGCAGAAGGAGGCTGTATGACTTCAAGACTGATCTCGTGACGCTCCATGCGCTCGAGCTGCTCCGAATTGGCATACCGCTTGATTTTGGAAACCGCCCGGCTAAGCGCCGCTTTTGACGGATAACCCGCTTCCCGTGCGAATGCCGCCGCCTGTAGGAGGGCTTTTTGTTCTTCGGCATCAAAAAACAAGGGCTCCAGCTTGATATGTTCAGGAATAAAGTAACCTCCGTCGCGACCGGTTTCCGAAACGATCGGGACGCCGGAAATGCATAGAGCATCGATGCACCGGTAAACCGTCCGGATATGAATTTCCAACTCCTCTGCCAGTTGCTTGGCCGTCATTCTTCTTCGTGATTTAAGGAGCCATAGAATAGCCAGCATATTGTCCGCTTTAGGCATCGTTTTCAGCAGCCCTTTCCTCTACCACTCGTTTTTAGTCTATTTACATTGTACTATAAGCCGTAAAACTGGAAGGAGCGGAAGCTAAACCTGAAAACGAATGAAGATCGAACCCTTGATCCCCATTTTATTCCCGGCCGGTGCTGAGCTAATCTCTGATCTACTTACTGACAGGAATCGTAATGTCTTGGTCTATCCGGACTGGGGCGGCCTCCCGATACATTTCAATTTCATAGGTTTTCAGTTCAGGCGCGAAAATCCATGCTTCATAATAATCGTCCTGATCGTTTCTCACCCGTGCTGCCCCCGAATCTATCCCGATGCCTTTATCGAAACGCTGCTGCAATTCGGGATATAAACTTTCCTTGGCTTCCGGCGGGACTGCAAACAGGATGCCCAAACGTTTGTCTTCCATTCGATCCCTTTTTATTCTCAGCCGCAAATAATCTTTCTCGTAACTCGCCCCGATGATCGTTAACTCATTATCTTTAAAGCGGACTTTCTTAGGAAAAGGTTCGTCTAGCGAAAGGGTGAACGTTCCGCCCGGACTCTTTTCCGTCAGCATCACTTGATCCAGGTGCAGCGTAAGAGACTTCACCGATTCGTCGAAGTAAGGGGATGCGGTAAACGTAAGCTTGTTTCCGTTCATCCGCCTCACGCCGGGATAGTCCACCATGTTCTGCGGGTCGTCCGTATGCAATCGGTACGTTTTCCCCTTATCATCCGTTAAATACGGGACTGTCCCGGACTGGCCGAATAACAGATAATAATTCGCGTCATCCGCGATTTTGATATCGAGATAGGTATTGGTCGGCGTAATCTTGATTTGGTCCAGCGTCATTTCCCTCAAATCCGGATCCCCCGCCACCTTAACGGTCTGATGAAGCGGTATGATCCGATCCTCCAGCCAGTCCATATGATGGAACGGAACGCTCATCTTGAGCGTATCTGTTATGGGCTTGCCGTCTTCTTGATCATGCTGATGCCGATTTCAAACTGAAGTTCCGTAGGGTTATGGCTTAAAAACGTTTTAACTTCCTCCGGCTTTACTTCACCGATCCGGCTAATAACCAGTACCGGGTCCTTTGCGTCATCGCCCGATTCGATCACGACGCCGGCGCTGCTGCCCCCATCAGAAATTTCAGGTATATTTACGAAAAAGACCGGTGCTTCCCTGTTCAGGCCCAAACTGCCGTCCGATCTTTTAAAAACATGCTGCTTCAAACGGTCGGATTGGATAAACACTTTATATGACAACTTATCGCTCGTCAAATACACATCGCTGATGCTGACTTTCACCCCGTCAAACTGCTTCACGAACGGTTCAAACGGACTGTAACCATGGGATTGGGCGTTCTCGACGCCGTCATTTCCACGCAACGTGTCCAGCCAATCCGAAACGATCGAGAAACCGGGAATCCCTTTGACCATAGCCGCAAAAGCCGGCGACTTCTGCACGGCGAATCCCAGAGATAAGGCCAAAACCGCGCAGGCTGCGGCTATTCTATACCTTCTTCTGCCGCTTCGGCGCCGGGGCTTCGTAACCGCCATGTCCTCTTCCGGCTGCTGACAGCGAAGCGGTACCTCCTTGGCAAATTGAATTAAAGAATCGGGAAGCGGAATTTCATCTAACGATTGCTGTATATTTTTCTTCAGCTGCCGTTCATCCCGGTTTAACATTCGATCACCTGCTCCATTTTTTGTCGGGTTGCCGCCTGACTCAGCTTCGATCTGGCGGCATGAAGCCGCGATTTGACCGTCCCCGCCTTAATGCCCAAAACGTCGGCGATCTCATCGATGGACAGTTCCTGGTAATAATACAGTGCAATGACGGACCGATGGTGAATGTCCAGCGACATGACGCATTCCAACAGCTCGGCTCCCCTTTCTTTTTTCAATACGGCTTCCAGCGGTGTTTCATGTTCGTCCGGAAGCTCCAGCTCGTCGATATTTCCGGAAACATTGGCGTGCCGGGACCTTTGTCTGGCCAGATCCATTGCCCGGCAGGCCGCCAATTGCTTGAACCAGGCATTGAAATTCCTTATTTTCTTCCCTTTGATAATGGCTTGATAAGCTTCGATCAGCGTGTTCTGTACGGCATCTTCAGCCAAATGCGTCGAGCGCAAAATAGCCGTAGACGTGCTGTACACGCGGCCCAGCAAAGGCTCCACCAGCTTGAAAAAGGCATCTTTATCGCCGTTCCGGCACAAATCAAACAATCGTTCTTCGCTTTCCATCCTGTCAACTCCCAATAGCACTATACTATATAGGCGAACAAAATGGAGGTTCGGTTCATTTTTTAGGCAAAAAAATAGAAACGGCCTGTACGGCCGTTTCCGCTCCCTGCCCCATGGCGATGGTTGGCTACTGTGGCAGCTTGACCCTCATTTCCAGCTCCTTCAAAAACGTAACGGGCGTCATTCGTTTGGTCTTCACCTGAAGCGGCGCTTTGCGGTCAACCGCCGGAAACTCAAGCTCGTAGCGGTAGACGCCGTCTTTCACGCTGATCAATTCCTTGCGGGTGTGATCCAGGGTCTTCCCGTTTTCTACAAGCCATGTTCCGACGTTTTGAATCGAAGCCGTCTCCCCTTCGATCGCCAACGTAAGAACGGTCCGGTCCTTTTCGAATTCCACGCCCGTTACGTTCACGGTACCGATCTTGCCCTGATCCAGCTTGACCGGATATTTATCCGACAGCTTCGCCGTTACGCTGGCTTTTTCCGCAAACTTTGTACTTTTATCATCATAATTGCCTCCTATATAGGGCTTGATGATAAGTTCCTTCGGTTTGCCTTTTAAAGCACCCAGCTTCTCTTTATAATAACGGTCAAACGTGCCGTCCGGCTTTTCTCTCCCTTTGTCTTCCGCCTGGATGCGATCGTAAATCCATCCGTTGCTGTCCATGACGAAATAGTTCATGGCCATCATATTACGGTCCATTTCCGGATCCAGAGTCTGGGGAATGTTCCGTGAAATGAGATATTCCGTCGACTGCGGAGTGGCCGTTAAAGATTCCAGTTCAAATACGGCTCCACCGTACTCCTTTTTTATCGCCGGATTCAGCTTGAAATCGGAACTTACGGCGCTTTGCCCGGCTTCCGATGGGGATGCCGCCTGAACGGCCGGCGACGACAAGGTTCCTCCCAGCAATAACGCTGCGCTTAATACCGCAATGGTTGTTCTTTTCATGATCATTTCCTCCTTCATCCGATGAAACGAAATATGCATCTCGTTGCCGCTAAGGAGCGGACGGGCCCGAACAAGATGCGTTTGATTCTTACACTATATAGGCGAATGAAAGGGAAAGTAGGTTCAGATCCGGAGAGGTTCGTCGAGGAAAAAACGGAGGCTCGGTTCATTTTTATGCAAAAAAAGAAACGGCCCATGACCGTTTCTGCTTCTTCCAACATTTCTAAAGGACGTTATTGCGGGAGCTTCACCCTCATCTCCAGCTCGTTCAAAAACGCAACGGGCGTCATACGCTTCGTCATCACCTGAAGCGTCGCTTTGCGGTCAACCGCCGGGAACTCAAGCTCGTATCGGTAAACGTCGTTGTTCACGCTGATCAATTCCTTGCGGCTGTAATCCAGAGCCTTCCCATTTTCTACAAGCCATGTTGCGGCGTTTTGAATCGAAGCCGTCTCCCCTTGGATCGACAACGTAAGAACGGTCCGTTTCTTCTCAAATTTCGCGCCCGTTACGGTCATGGTTCCGATCTTGCCCTGATCCAGGGTCACCGGGTATTTATTCGTCAGCTTGGCCGTCACGTCGGCCTTTCCCGCCGACTTTATGTTTGTACCCCCTAAATAGGGCTTGATGATAAGTTCCTTCGGTTTGCCCTTTAAGGCCCCCAGCTTTTCTTTATAATATCGGTCAAACGTGCCGTCCGGCTTTTCGCGCATTTTATCTTCCGCCTGGATGCGGTCGTAAATCCATCCGTTGCTGTCCATGACGACATAGTTCATGGCCATAATATTGCGGTCCATCTCCGGATCCATATTTTCAGGGACGTTCCGCGAAATGACATATTCCATCGATTGTTTAGTGGCCGTTAAAGATTCCAGTTCAAATACGGCTCCCCCGTATTCCTTTTTTATCGCCGGATTCAGATTGAGTTCGGAGCTCACGGCGCTGGGCCCGGCTTCCAATCGGGAAGCCGCCTGAACGGCCGGCGACGACAAGGTTCCTCCCAGCAATAACGCTGCGCTTAATACCGCGATGGTTGTTTTCTTCATGATCATTTCCTCCTTCATTGATGAAACAGGCACATGGGGGTCCCGTTAAAAAATCCGGACCGGGCCGATGCATTTTGTTTCTTACCATTTATAGGCGAAGGAAACGATAAAAAGGTTCAGATCGGAGTCATCTAACACGGTGAACTTTGGATTTCGTCTACGTCCGCCGCATATAGGCACGTACCGTTAGCGGTGCGAAGATCGCTACAATGACGCCGGCGCCAATGAGGGAGAAGGCAAGATCCCCGCCAACCGTTCCGGCGTTCGTAAGATCTCGAACGGCGGTGACCAGATGCGAGATCGGGTTAACGTTCACTACCCATTGAAGCCAATCAGGCATCGTATTGACCGGTACGAAAGCGTTGGAGAGAAAGGTGAGCGGAAACAGTACAATGATGGAAATCCCCTGTACGCTTGAAGCATTACGTGCAATCACGCCAAAAAAGGCGAAAATCCAGCTGATGGCCCACGAACACGCAATGACAAGAACCCCGGAGATGGCGACGTACAAAAGGCCTCCCTCGGGCCGATAGCCCATAATATACCCCATGATGAAGGTTAGCACGGTCGCAATCGTATATCGGATCGTATCCGCAAGCAAGGCCCCTGCCAAAGGTGCTATTCGAGCGATGGGCAATGACTTGAATCGGTCGAACACTCCTTTATCCATGTCTTCGCGCAGCTGGACGCCGGTGACGATGGAGGTGGTAATCACGGTCTGCACGAGGATACCGGGGATAATAACCGGCAAATAATTTTGAACGTTTCCGGAGATGGCGCCGCCAAAGATATACGTAAACATAAGGGTGAAAAGTATGGGCTGGAACGTAACGTCGAACAGCTGCTCGGGCGTACGTTTAATTTTAAGCAACCCCCGATAGGCCATTGTGAGCGAGTTGCGAACCGTCTGGCCTAAACCGGTGTAATTTTTATATTGATGATCCGCATTCGGCTTCGCTAACGTGCTTCTCATGCTCTCGCCTCCTCTACAACACTCGATTTTTCAGCCTCCAGCGGCACGTTTTCATGGACATCCTGTCCGGTTATCGTCAGAAATACTTCGTCGAGAGTCGGCTTCTGCACGCTGATCTCGGCCAGTTGGAATCCTTCGGCCCGGAGGACGATCAGCAGGTCGGTAACAAGATCGGCTTCCGCCATCGGTGCAGTGATCGTTCCGGCTTCCGCCGATACATTCGAGCGGACCTTAAGCACCTGTTCGACGATCTGGCGGGCGCCGTGGATGTCCTGCGGATTTTGGACTCTCAAATGCAGCGACGAGGTCCCGACAGAAGCTTTCAGTTCATCTGTAGTACCCTCGGCAACGACTCGTCCGCGATCGATGACCGCGATTCGGTCAGCCAGTTGATCCGCTTCATCGAGGTATTGCGTCGTTAACAGGACCGTTGACCCCGTATTCACCAAACGGCGGATCGTATCCCACATTTGCGAACGCGTACGCGGATCCAACCCGGTCGTCGGTTCATCCAGGAAGATGAGCGGCGGCTGTGCAATGAGACTTGCCGCCAAATCCAGCCGCCGACGCATCCCTCCGGAGAATTGCTTCAGCGGCCGCTTCGCCGCTTCAGTTAAACCGAATTCCTCCAGCAGCTCTTCCGCCTTCTGCCGTGCCTCTTTACGCCCCAACCCTAACAATCTGGAGAAAATGACCAGATTCTCGATTGCGCTGAGCGACTCGTCGACCGATGCATACTGACCGGTTACTCCAATCAACTGACGCACGATCGCGGACTCTTTGACCACATCGTACCCGAAGATACGAGCCGTACCCGCATTCGGCCGCAGCAAAGTTGCCAGCATTCGAATGGTCGTGGTCTTGCCTGCTCCATTCGGACCAAGCACGCCGTAGATCGTACCCGTACGGACGTTCAAATCCACGCCATCCACGGCATGATTGCCGCCGAATGTTTTAACCAGTCCGCAAGCCTCGATGGCCCATTCCCCGTTGCCTGGCACGGTCTTCCTTTGTTTATGATTCATTCCAGCTCCTCCTTGCGAATAGAGATGCCTAGAGTCTCGGGTCAACCTCTATTCTCCGCGACTCATCGACTCGCTCTTTACATCTTATTGCATTGTAAGGAATCCTGGTCAGCCGTTAAACCATCCCGGGAATGGTTTTCCATCGGTCTCGAGACTGAGATGCTGCCAAAACAAGCAAAAAACGCTATCGTCCTTCTTATGGACTATAGCGTTTCTCCCGAGAAATATAAGGTTTACGCGCCATCAAATCAAGTCGATCTGTAAGATGCCGGACCGCCGGCTTACAGCAGCTCGCATTTCTTCGTGCACAACTCGATGAAGGAATCCGCTGCATACTGACAGTCATCATATCCCAAATTGCCGGAATGAGAGACGAGAATGGGATACTCGTTGTTTTTCGGTTCCTCTCTCATATCGAATAAATAATGGTTCCCGCTGCCATCCATTCCAAACGAAACGGCAAATGGCATATACTCCGGCAGCTCATAAGCAAAATTCATTTCCCTAAAATCCTCCGTGCCGAAGAATTGAAAATAACGGTCTCCGTTTTGGAATTCTCCGCCGTTGGAATATTTCAGAAAATCGATATAGCTGTCGGGAAATGCTCTTTGAGGCAGCTTCCAGCCGGATGGATCAATCGGTTTGTACATATCGTGGTACGGAGACGATTTGGGAAAAGGATTCGCCTGCCGCTGCTTGATTTCTTGGATCTCCTGCTCCGACAGATTTTGGTTCCACGCCTTCAGAAACTGCATAATTTCTTCCCGCGTCGCGCCTTCCCATTTTGCAAATTCATGTTCAAAGCGTATCGTCCACATGATAGTCCCCCTTTAGGGGATTGCCTTTACCCTAACAGCTCCAGCAGTCTCTCTAGACGTTCCTTTAAAGGGGAAGACTCCCTTTTCGCTGCCTGGGCCAGCTTTTGGCTGCTGCCGAAAATGCGGTATATGACGGCTTCACGCTTATAATCTTCCTTGGACTCAAGCTCCCGGATCAGTGCATCAGCAAGATCGGGCGTATCTATGGCTATGTTCTTGACAGGTTTAGCCGATTCGCTGCCCCCCAGCAAAATCGAGACGATGGTCGGCATATGCTCTGCCGTAACGCCGTGAGCTTCGATAAAGGCTTCCGCATATCCGTCCTGCGCAGACTGATGCTCGGTATCCACCAATTCCATATAACGGCGAACCAACGGAAAATATACATTGCTGTACAATCCAAGTCCGAATACCGCATAGGTTCCGGGCATGACGGATTTCTCGCCCGGCTTCACATCCTCGTACCAGGCGAATTCCTCCATGGCCAGCTCGGCATAAGCCGCAAGCCGGGGGAATAACGCCGGGTAACGCGCCGCGTTGGCAAAAAACTGATGTTGTCCGGACCTCGCCAGCTTTTTTAACGGCAAGAAATTCTTTTCTTTGCTCTTCAGCATAAGCTTGTATCCCTTCGGAAAGCCTTGATCTAGCAGATTGCCGATAAAGTTCAACGCTTCGCCGTAGGCGGCTTCTTCTTCGGAGCCGATATGAATTTCAATGGTTTGCGTAATGTCATTGGCCGTGGCTTGGATCAGACTGCTCTTATACACGCTTTCGAAACGGCCGCTCCCCTGTTTCAAATAATCCTCCGCCCTCTTCGAGCCCAGCTGGACGGCCAGCTTCAGGTATTTCTCCCGGGTATCCGGTTCCCGGGGACCGATCTTCAGGGCGGCAAACATGAAAAATTCAAGTTCTTGAGCATTGGGTTTGCTGCACTCCGGCTCTTCTTTGAGGACCCAATCCAACCCGTAATTTCCGGACCGGTCAAAAAATCGATTTAAAAACCGCTCCTCAGACCAGTCTTTGAAAGCCGCAGTATACTGGTAAGCCCAGCTATCGCTTCGTTCTTTACGGGTGCGCAGCTTGTCGCTGAGGCGGCGGATCAGCGGTTCGATCACTTCCTGCCGCTGTTCCATCAAATCGGGATTCATCAGATGACGCGCGAAGAAAAACTCGTCATTTTCTTTGGGAAGAACCGGAAGCTCCAGCATGATTTTGGTGTCGATAAAGTTGTCAAACGTTTGCTTGAGACCCCGGAGCTTCTCTTCGTTTAACAAAGCTTGGGAGTAGCGCAGCACCGATTGCTCCCGCTCAAATTCGAATACGAGCTCCAATCGGTAATCAAAAAAGCGGGGACCGTAATCGTCCGACCGGAACAGTGCATCTACCCGGTCCCGCAGAGCGGGAAAAAAATCCTGAGCTAGGATATCATCCGTCAATTCTTCGATGTAAGCACCCGCTTCGAATGTATAAGAACTGTCGCTCCAAGAGAACGGTTCATAAACGTCGATATGGATGTTTCCCTGTACCCAGTTGAATTTTCCTTTTCTCCAGGCCACTCCAAGGTAGTCAAACATACCCGCTTGAAGCCGGCTTTGGTTTTTGATCTCGCGAACCCTCCGGCTTTCCTTGTCGTAAATGGAATTGACATGGCTCCATATGTCATTCAGAAATGCTTCCGCAGCCTGATTCAATGCGTCGTCCTCCTATTCAAGAAATCATTCTAAACGCCATCACTGCGAAAAGCTGATGATTCTGCCGTCCGTTGCTGTTGCCCCGTTTTTAATAAAATCATCCGCTATCCGATCGTCGATACCACATTTCCTTCCTGGTCCTTAATATGGGTTTTTACGATTTGAATGGAGATTCCTTTGAATGCGGAAAGCTCGATCAAACCTTCCTTCGGCTGCAATTTCCGGGAAAGTTCAGCCGCTGTTGCCTCATCAAGTTTCATTCGGATACCGTCCTCGCCGGTTTCAAAGTCTGCCTTCGCCCCCGGCTCCAGAACTACCCGGATGTCGGAACTTACCAGATTAAGGTCCTTCCCTTTCAGAATGCGGCCTTGAAGCAGCTTTCCAATAATCCCGGCCTGCTTGGCCCCCAGTCTGAGCGTTGCCGGGGCTTTGCCCAGCAATCGGTTCTTGCCCGGCTCCCAAGCCAGTTGATCCACATATAAAAAACCGGTGTTGGAACCGTCCTGTTCCATCCCTCTTTGCACGGCTTCGGATACGGCAGGAACCCGCACAAGGGAGTCCCGCGACAAATCGGTTATGTAATGGGGCATATGTTCCAGGCAAGCCTTCAGCATCCCCAGCGTATTCCACGTCTGCATGGATTCAAGTTCTTCGCCGGTAATGCCGACCATTTGCAAAAACTGAACCTGCCCATTCGGCGTATCGACAGCCGAAAGCTCCGGATCCTCCACAAAGGCCAGCGCGGTCAGCTGCGTATCGGAAGCCAGGCATATCGGACCGTTGGCGTCCAAATAGTCGCCCGACCTGAAAATATTTCCGCTGTTAAAAATATATCTCCCCATATTTTGGAGCAGGTTCAGCGCCCAAGCCGGTGGCTCCTCCTCGCCTTCGGTGCGTGTTAGCCGAAAAGTCAGCTCAAACCCGTATCCGCTGTAGTCGGGATCTTCCGATTCCTTATCGTACAGCTCCGAAAATCCAAAAGTGATGAAATGCCAGTGGGGATAGGGCTTTTCCGCCTTGTAAGCGCTGATTCCATCGAGCGGATCCTCACCGCCCAGCATATAAGGAAGAAGCGTTCCGTAGTGCTTCGGTTCCTGATCGCCGTATATTTTCGACATTTCCTGTTCAATCGCATCCCAGCCGGTTGTGTTTACTTCTTCGCTCATCGATCGTTCCCTCCAAATTCAACGTTCATTTTTCTGGTCAGACATCGCCTTAAGGCAACATTCTCCCATTCATCATTTTGCAAGAAAACGTACATGGATTATGTTAGAAACAAAAAAATCAGGAAATCGGATTCCCTATTGTCCATTAGTAGATGAATAGAAGGAAGGGATTCCATAGCCTGATTACATTGACAGTATAAAGCCTTGCCGTATGTATTATCAATTTTAGTTGAGCCGGAGCCTGCGAAACGATTCTTTTGGCCTAAACAGGCTAGTCTATTGTCACTATTCACGATTTCCCCCCTACAGATCAAATGAAACAGAATCAGCGGAAAAACTTTCGCATATCACATGATAACCCCTCCTCATCTTTTGGTTATTCTCATCCTGATGAAAAAAAATATTTAACTCCTTTAATCTTTCAATCGGCGCGCGCTAAGCCATTGGGCTCGACCGGTTTGCTCAGCCAATGCTCATCGGTTTGCACGTGGTTCTTCCGGACGAATTTGGCGACGGAGCGCTTGAAATCCTCATAGGGAAAAGCCGAAACCAGCCGGACGACATAACCTTCCTGCTCGCCCCCGCAGCGGGACTGCTTCGTGTAACATTGCCTTGCGGCTTCCTCGCTCCAAATTCCGCGATATAACACGGGAACGAGAGCAAGGTTCAATCGGGCCGCCCACTCCTCCGTTTCCTCCCAAGAAAGGCAAACATTCTGGTCGTTCCATATGGAGAAAAGCATGAAATAGCTCGGCAGGGACGAATAGAAGAGCGAATGTTTGGCATACACGTTTTCCCCGCACAGCCGGTACCCTTCCGGAATGAGATGCCTGATCCCGCCATGGAGCGTTTTGACGTAATGACGCGAGGAATGGTCCTTGCTGTCAAGCGACCTTGCGTGAATAAACTCGCGATACATCGTCGTGTTCTCCCCGTCCATTTTCTCGGTAATGACGACCTCCTGCCCTGCGAAATGATCCGTGTTCCGCAAAATTTTATCATCGTCCGTGTAACTTCTGGACCAAGGCAGGTGCATCGTTTTCGGATATTTTATTTTCATGGTGTCACCTCTTTATTTTGCGAAAGTATCCGCTTCCGCGAAGAAATACAGTTCGGCAAGCCGATGCTCGCCCAGCAAATGATAGATTTTGGACGCTCCCGCGTCCCCTCCGTGCAAAATCTCCATATGGAAGCTCACCATATCGACGACATGCAGAACAAAATCATCGCCGTATTCCATTTCTTTAAGAACATGGCAGGCTATGTTCGCAGATACATGCTCGTGCCCGTAATACGAATAATGCCCCCGGCTCGGCTTCCATACCTTGCAGAACGGTTTGCCCGCATCATGAAACAAAGCCGCCAGCTGCATCTCCAGCAGATGCTCCCCTTCATAAAACGTTTGGATGTATTCCAGAACGGCATGGGTATGCTCGGACAAAGTTTTGGAATGATAGGGATTCTCCTGATCGTAACCCAGCATCACTTGGAAATAAGGGGATTCGGACAAATGACCAAAAAGCTCATCATGATCCGGTTTGCCGGCAAGAAGCCGCTCCAGCCCGGCTCTTTCCAGTCTCGTCTCCGTAGGCGTGTGCACGATATGCAAGGCGTCAAAGCCTTCACCCAGAACGGGAAACTCGAAATTTTTGGCATATTTCGTCAGCACCTTGTCATCGATCCTGCGTTTTCTCGCTTGGATCCGTTCCCTTGCCGTTTCATAGGGAGTAATGCAAGCATGGCACTCCACCGGGACATCGCTAAATCTTTTCAAAAACTGCAAGCGCCGGTCCCGGCCGACATTCGTGGCGTCAAATACGACGTTCCTCCCGGATTGCAAAGCATGCCCTATTTCCGCAAAAGCTTCATCGAATACCAGATACGTGTTTTTCTGCTTGGCTTCGCTTCCAAATAACCGTTCCCGGATGGAGTCCGTAGCCACAAGGACGGCTCTTTCCCGCTTGCATAATTCTTTGGCGTAATGGCTCTTGCCGCTGCCCGGAATGCCGGCCAGCATGTGAATTGTGCCCATGGATTTTCACCTCCTTTCAGGCCGCTTAAATATTAGAAATAACTAGCAGCCACTACATAAGTATACTGGCAATGGATTACTAAACATAGGTTTTCTGCGATAAACAAAAGAAACCGGCAGTCAGAGGGAATAAGCATCTCCTCGCGCCGATCCACGGAGAGTTAGAGTTTGCTTCCGCAAAATTTCCGTGTCTTTTCAGGATTTCGCAGTCTGTCATTGGCGTTTTATTGTCTTTTTGATTAAAGTCGCTCGCTTCTCCCCCTTTGATTTAATCCGGAACTTCTGCGCGATCACGCAAAAAAACATGCGCGATCACGCCTCAAATTCGCCGTGGAACACGGATTCGCCCTCCCCCCATTCCAGCTATAATGAGGAGCAGATTCTAAAGCTGAGCGATAGTTTTTTGTGTCGACTTTTTACCGGAAATGCGTCCATTCTTCAATTTGTCTGACCCGGATATGTCCGATTCGCTCGCTCGTTTGAAATGAAAACGAAGGGACAAATCGCAAAAAAATTGAAAATTGATGTTATCATATTCTTTTTCGTTTATTTCCCTCGAAAAGACGTTCAGTTGCGGCTAAAAAAATGGTACATTGGGAGCGGGGGGATACAGTTTGTCCGCTATTACGCGAAAATATAACTGGGCCGTATACGGATCGGCCCTTGTTTACCTAGTAGTGGCGGCGTATATTCACGTCGCTACGTTTCAAAATCCATATACGGGTTTACTGTTCCGCGGCGAATCGGGCGCATGGACCGTATCGTCGATCAATCCCACGGGTCTTGCGGCAAAATGGGACGTGCGCGTCGGCGACCGGCTCGTGTCGGTGGACGGCAAGCCTCCGGACCATATGATCAAGCTCGGCGATCAGGCTTATCTCAAGCAATCGGGAACGCTTCTGTTGAATCGCTCCGGCCGCGGCTTGTTCGAGGTACGGAATGAAGCGGATGCCTCCGATTTGTACAGGGGATTATTCATCGTCTGCGCGGAGCTGGCGCTGCTCGTCATCGGTTTGGCTGCTTACCGCAAAAAGCCGGAATCCCATATGATCCGACGGTTTTATGCGGTAAACCTGTTCATTGCCGCGATGCTGCTCACCGTCCATTCGACGGAAACGGCGTTAACCGGGCTGATCTTGCCCCTGCTCGTAAGCTGGATGCCTTATCTTCTATTTGCCTTCTTTGTCGCCTTCGTGTTCCGATCGGTCCCCCGCTCGATCAGTTGGGCCATGGCTCTTTACCGGCTATTAGCCGCATTGTTTGCCACGTTTGCTCTGATCGCCTTTTCGTTGGCCGCCATTCCGGGATGGACCCGAAGCGCAATCCATGCCGCTCTGGTTGGGACGCTGGTCGCCATTATCGTTATAGCGGCCGTCAATTGGAGAGCGATGAACCGGGCCGAGAAAAACAAGCTGCTCGTGTTCGTCTCCTCGCTGACCTTCGGCCTGCTGCCCTTTCTGTTCCTGTGCGCGCTGCCCGATCTGCTGTGGGGAGAATACATGGCCCCTCCGGAAATAACGTTGGCCGGCCTCATCGTCTTTCCGGCTTCCGTGCTGGTATTATGGGTACGACAGAAGATGGTCGACATGCGATTCTATCTTCCCCGGCTTATCATCCACAGCTTGTATGCCGGATCGGCGACCGTTCTCGGCGCAGCTCTCGTCCGAAGCGGCGCTTCCATGACAACGCTTATATTGTGCGGCGCTTTCGCCGCTCTTGTGCTGTTGCATCGGTTCAGCATCGACAGCTTAAAGCGCCAACGGGAACAGCGGGAAAATCGCTTCGACCGGCAGCGCCTGGAAATGTCCATCCGGGTTGCGGAACACCGCAATAGCCGGGATCTGCTGCGGATGCCTGCGGATCTCGTCCATAGCGTAACGGAAATCGAGGGACTGTGCTTCGTCTGGAATCGCGAGGCGGATGCCGTCGTATACGGAACCGGGCAATTCGCCGGGATCGCGGATTGGGTCGATACCGGCAAGCCGATCCCGCGCGAAGTTTTGTCCGGACGG
This sequence comes from Paenibacillus sp. DMB20, assembly GCF_000987955.1. GTDB lineage: Bacteria > Bacillota > Bacilli > Paenibacillales > Paenibacillaceae > Paenibacillus_AQ. Next base: position 404,636 of record NZ_LAZU01000025.1, on the reverse strand, counting down.
CCCGACTTCGTGCAGGTGCTGGATCTTGCCATGGAGCCGGGACAGCCGATCATCGGGTATTTGGGCTTGGGTCCCAAAATCAATCAAACCGAGTTCACCCCGGAGGAGCTGGGCCTGATCATCAAAGTGAGACAGGAAACCGTTCGCCTGCTGACGAATGCCTCCCTGCTCGATGAGCTGCGCAAAACGCGCGAGACGTTTCCCGGCAAGGAATCCGAATACCGGCTGATGGAAGCCCATCAAGCGGAGCAAGTTCGCACGTCCTACTATCTGCACGATCATATATTGCAGAATCTTATTTTCCTTACCCGTGATCTGGAAGAATTGCATGATACGGGGCATAGCGACAAGCGGCTGACCGCGGTCTGGTTGAAATGCCTGTACGACACGCAGCGCGACATCCGTCTGCTGTGCGATGACCTATACCCGCACATCGTCGATCAAGCGGGACTGGCCGACGCCCTGCGTTGGCTGATTCGTACGCTGAAAGAAAATGGCGGGCCGGCCGCCGAACTTGCAAACGAACTGCCGGAGACGCTTTCCCCGCTGTACAAAATCGCATTGTTTCGAATCGTGCGGGAACTGGCAACGAATGCGGCCAAGCACGCCAAGGCGGATAAATTAACGATCCGGTTATGGGAAACGTTTGACGAGATCCACGGGCATATTCAGGATGACGGCATCGGAATAGACCCGGCCGCCGCTGGCGGACGTGGATTCGGTCTCGCCACGATAGGCAGTCAGATTGCCCAATTCGGGGGGAGCATCGACATTGACTCGGCACCGGGACGCGGAACGACCGTCCGCATTCGGCTGCCGAAGCAAGGAGGTTGAAAGAAGCATGAAGCAGCCCATCAAGGTCCTGTTGCTGGATGATCATCCGCTGGTCATGGAAGGATTGAAGAGTCGGCTTGATCGGGAGTCCGACATTGTTGTAGCCGGGACGTTCAGCGATCCCCGGGAGCTGCTATCGCAAATCGGCCTGCTCAAGCCGGACGTCGCCGTTATCGACGTGTCCATGCCGGGCATGAACGGGTTCGAGGTGTTAACGGAATTAAAGCGGACTTACGGTACGGCGGTCAAGCTGATCGTGCTCTCGGGATATGTCTATGACGAATATGTACATAAAGCCTACGAGATCGGCGTGCATGCCTATCTGTCCAAACAGGCGACCTACCCGCAAATCATGAATGCCATACGGCAGAGCATGCTCGGTCACCGGCTCGTGTCGGAACGGATGAATGCCTCGTTAAGAGCCGACCAACTGACCCCGACGGAGCGGGAAGTGTTGAAACGAATCGCGCTGGAGCAGACGAACAAGGAAATTGCAGCGGAGCTCGCGATCAGCCAGCGGACGGTTGAATACCACATGGCGGCCATTAACCGGAAGCTCGACGTGAAGACGAGGGTCGGCGCGGTAGCCAAAGCCTACGAGCTGGGGTTGCTGGAGCGGCTGTATGATGAGCCATGAAGGCGTAAAATATCGATAAAGCTTCTCTGCCGCTTTGCTGATGGGGATTAACAGACTAAAAACAACGTCACAACGATAACGTAGTGACGTTGTTTTTTGTTTAACGCTGATTCCCTTTTTACCTTTAGATAGAACGTTCTGAATCTACACCTGAAGTAGTGCGGAAATTTTATCCTGAGATTGTTAAAATTAATGAAGGTGGTTCTTATTGTTTTGCAATAAATGAACGGATTGATTTAAGAATGAGGAGGAGGAGTTTATTTTTAATAAATTATTGCGAAAAATTGGTTATCCAAATTGTGTGTTAATAGGGTTCACTTTATTATTGTGGATAAGTGTTTTTTTATTGGTGGTATATTTGGTGCGTATTCATGGGCAATCCTCAAATTAGTTTTACCTATCATAGGAGTACTGGGATTATTAATTAATTTGGTCATGTTTATCATTTTAATTGTTAAAAAGAAAAGAAGTTTAAAGTTGTTTACTAATGTAATGTTAAACATAGCATTAATCTTTCCAATATTAATGACTATGAATATTATTCCTTATGCTTATCCAAACACTATTACACGTGCTCAACCATCTATAACGGTAAGTTGGCCTTTAGCTGAAAAAACCGTTGTTGGTTGGGGAGGTGATAGTGTTAAAGATAATTTACCTCATGCAACATGGTCATCTGAGAGATGGGCATATGATTTAGTAATGGAGCCGCATAATATTAATAGTGATAGTAATGAAGACTACGGAATATGGGATAAAGAAATTCATTCACCGGTTTCAGGAATAGTAATTGCTGTTTCTGATAATGAAGCTGACATTACGCCAGGATCAGAAAACTTTATTTCAATGGAAGGAAATCATGTGTATATAAAAATAAAAGAAACAGGCACTTACCTTTTACTTAACCATTTAAAAAAAGATAGTGTCACTGTTGAAGTGGGAGATCATGTAAAGCAAGGAGATGTCATAGGAAGAGTTGGAAATAGCGGTTCAACCTCAGAACCTCATTTACATATTCATCATCAAAGACAAGATCCAACTAAAGTTATACATCCTGTCTTAGCAGAAGGCCTACCTTTATTTTTTAAAGATATAAATGGTGACCTCATGCCGAAAAAAGATACCATTATAGAACCAAAAAATATTCCTTTAAAGTAATCAAAGCGTGCTCTACCTGCTTCAGAATGGTTTCGTGACCGGAACCGTTCTGCATGTGGGAGGCGGACCTATTTTAACGTAAGCTAAGTGAACTCGATCAAGCGTCGAAACCGTCCAAAGAAAATCGCTGCGCCAAATTTCAATGCGGTGTCCGTTAGTTCCTTTGCAGCCTTCATTATCGTTTCTACCGGATAACTGACTCTAGTTGCCGCAAAAAACACCTCCAAGGTTATCTCCATATCTTACGACATGGTTGAATTCTCTTGAAGGTGTTTTGATTTGTCTCACGCTACGGGGTCAGTCTGTTTAGAGCATCTTTAATTTGCTGGATCGTTAATCCACTTGTTTTCAGTTCTTTAATCAAAAGAATGCGTGCTACGGTTTCCTCTCTTTTGTATCTGCGTGTCAGATTCTCTTCAGCCTGTTCAAAAGGCAGCATGCCTTCTTCCGTGTAAAATTTCAGCGTACTGTAGCGAGCATTCGTAAGCCGCACTAATTCTCCTATGGATACGAACTCAGAGGTCAATATGGTCTCCATGGAACGTTGTCTGGACATGATTACCCAACTCCTTTAAATTGGGCGTTTCGGAAGTAAACGCACACCTTGAATTGGCACCCTCATGTAAACAACATGCGGGACCGCTTCGTAAACCAAATTATCTATTTTTATGGTCGATATCGGTCCTTTCTCTAACACTTTAACCTTATGGCCATAGGACTCTAACCGTGAAATTACATCGTTCAATCTTTTATTGGAATTGGAGAACCAAGCTTCGGTTTCAATAAATACAGCTTGCGAGCGCTCAAGCATGGGGAAAAAAAAGTTGATGGTGCTGCCCACAGCTGTCTTCACAAACCTTTTCTTCATATGCAAGAATTGTTTGATTGCTATTTCAATCCCGTGATGGATTTGAATTGGAAACAATACTTTTGCCAGTAAAACACTTTGATATAATTCATTCATTCTGGTGTTCACCTTTTCTAGCTCGTTCCTCGAGAAAAAATCATGCATGCATCCACTTTCACGAAGAAGCCAAATCATACAAATGATCTCCTCTGTTACCGAACCGTCTTCCAGAATTTCTGCTCGAATATTCTCGGTAGTCCTTGAGTATGTCTCAATATCGCTTCGATATTCTTTGATTGCAACGCCTGCGGAATCATAATATAAGTCGCACCCCAACAGATTCGGGATTTCCTCAAGCAAATCTATTGCCTTAAGAGAATCGGATATTGCGTGCTCAAACTTTAGTAATTTTTTCTGAGGAAGCGTTGAAGCCCCTTTCAGCCACCATTTCAGATCACCCGTTACCGATGATTTTTTGTTGAGTAATGGTTTGAAAACAGTTTCCCGGTAAAGCATGGTATGAGATTGGTCAAGTACATCACTTTTCAATATGAATTTATTCTCTGTTTGTGTAAACGCGCTGTCTAAGTAAACCTCTAAAATGACTGCTGCTGCCATACAACGAACAGCCGCTTTCTTCACCGTAGTCATATAAAGACTACTTTGTACATTTAGCGCAATCATTGAAAAACTTTGTGCTAATTTTAGATCTGTCATAGCAAACCACCCCTATTCATGATTTTATTCATGCCGGCTGATGTTTACTTTGTATATGGAATAATTCTGGTGTTACTTATTACTTATTACTTATTACTTACTGTATATAATATTTACATTGTTTTGTCAAACATTTGGTAACTGTGGGTATATATTCCAACAAAAGACGAAAAAGATTCGTCAGTTCGCATCAAAAAACTCTGTAGTATAAAAAAACAATACAGCATGGACGGACTTGTAGAAACCAAAGTATTTGTTTAATGACGGCCCACGCTTGCGAGGACAATATTAAAAAAAACAAAAAACATGCCCAATTAGGCATGTTCCATTTTTGCGTTCGACGGAGCCAAGGGGAGCGGCCCCCCACTCACTAAGCCACCCGCATGGGTTAATTTGAATGTTCTAACTGCGAACATGTTTTTCTAATTTACGCAGAACGTTAAAAAATATATAGTTCATGCCTTTGGACCGATAGGCGGTTTGGTTGAAGCTTCCCATGATATACACATCATAGTTGGGGAAATACAGCATGGCCGCGCCGCTCGCGCCAAGATGCCCCCAGCCGATGTATTTTCGGGTAAACGGAATGAAATGCAGCCTCATGAGCCCATAGCCGTAGTCCATGCCCAACCACATTTTGTTCCATTGCAACATGGTGTCCAAGGTTTCTTTCCGGACAATCCGATAGTTTACGAGAGCTTTCAAGAAGGTGAGCAGATCCTCTGATGTCGAAACGGTTTGACCTCCGGCATAAAAACTGCTGAAACAGCGGTAGTCTTCCAGCTTTATTTTTAAATCATTCAAATGAAGGTTTGCCACGGGCAGGCCGTTGTCGACGGCAGGATTGGAATAGTGCGATAGATAGGAGTGGTTCATCTCTAGGGGAGTAAAAATATAATCATGCAGCACCTCGTGATAAGCCTTGGAGGTGACTCTTTCAATGATGAGCCCCAACAGATTGAATCCCGTATCCGAATAATGAAGCCCTTTTCCCGGAGGAAACCGGGGTTGCAGATGTTCTGTCGACCACGCTATGGTTTCTTCCGCCGTCCAGAAACGGGAAGGATTCGCGAGAGCTTCATCCATGAACCCGGCTTGGCCTCCCCTCGGTTTGTCCTCGTAATAATCGGGGAGACCGGATGTATTGCTCACCAAATGTTTAATTTGAATCTCCGGCACATAATTTTTTCCTTTATGCGTATGAAGGTCTTTCAGGATGGACGGAGGCAGGTAATTTGCGATGGGGTCTTCAAACCGGACAAACCCCTGCTCTACTAATTTGGCAAGTATAACCGAAGTAAAGGCCTTGCCTATGCTAGCCGTATGATAAGCCTGGCGAGGATCGGCAGGAAATCCATCCGTGTCTCCCGCAGCCATGGGCCAGTGGATATCCAGCTTATCCGAATGGACCAGCAGGTACACATTATGGAGTTTGGGATCGGATGCCACCTTTTGGCTCAAATTCGTTTCGATTTCTTTTCTTACCGTTTCTTTTCTAATTTTTAATTCCCCCTCACGGTACCCCGTTTATAATAAATTGCGAGATTGTTCTGATTTTATCCTATTCAACATCAAGGACAAAACATGCATCCGTATCGGCTTTCGTAAACATTTGGCCTCATTCCGACGATTAAACCATGATCCCTTGATCGCACCTGTTCATCATTCATGGATTTCCCTTTCCAGGATTAGCGCAGTAACTTGTCATAATCAAAAACTAAAGCGATATAAATAAAAAGCGGTAAGGATTACGCCCATTTGAACAAAAAGGGGATGTGTTTATGTCCAATGTCACGTATCCACTTTCAAAGAAATGGATTCGGTGCGCCATGATCCTGACCCTGGCTTCCTCGCTGCTCGTCATTCCTGTCGGAGCGTCTCCGGCTTCAAGCGTTGAAGCTGACGCCATTGAATTAAAAATCCAAGCGGAGTACCTGCTTGACACCAACTTGTCCGTCGGGGAGAGCCGCATTCTGAGCAGGCAGCAGATTGAGGAACTGTGGGATGGGATCGATCCGGACTATTCGGCAGACAAGGCCGTTGAAGCCGTCCGCTCCGCTCTTCCCGAGAAAGAATACGAGGCTTTATTCCCGATGCGGCTCGGATCGCCGGAATGGCACGAATTCAACAAAGGTAAAAAAGACTATAATCCCCATCAGGTCGACTATTATTCCTATCAAAATCTCATCAACGCCGTTAGACTCACCGCGAATATCAAATACAAAGTGTCCTACCGGGAAGGAAACTATTCCGCGCAAGAAATTTACCGATTAGAGAAGAAAGGCAAAACGGAGACGCTTATCGTACGTTCTGCAGATTTCAACTCGCCCGAAAATAAAAGCAAGCCCATTGCCACGCAAATTGTGGATTACGGCGCCTTCTTAAACGAAGGGCTGGAGAAGGATCGCAAGCGTGATCTCGCTGCCCTTCTCGCGAATTTATCCCATGAGACGGGCGGCGGTTGGGATGAAGCGCCAGGAGGCATGCTGCGCTGGGGACTCTATTGGAACGAAAATATTGCGGGCAAGACGGGCCAGAATAAGTCCGACTTCGTAGATCCTGCCAGCAGCAAAGAATATCCGGGCGTTCCCGGCAAGAAATATTACGGCCGCGGTCCCATCATGTTGAGTTGGAATTTCAAATATGGATTAATGAGCGCCATCATATACGGAGACAAGAACGTCCTGTTGAAAAATCCGGAGTCAATTGCGGCCGACGGCAAGCTTGGTTTTGCAACCGCCATCTTATTCTGGATGACGCCGCAAGCGCCGAAGCCTTCCGCCCATGACGTCATGATCGGCAGATGGAAGCCTTCAAATGAAGAGAAGGCCAAAGGATTGGCACCTGCCGGATTCGGCGTCAGCATCATGGTCCTCAACGGTCTGGAAGCGGATCTGGACGAGTCCAATGGCGCCATCAAGCGCCGCGCGGGTCACTATCGCGACATTACGAACCGAATGGGCGTGGATATTACGGGAGAAAAAATCAATACGCTTGGCATGAAGCCATTCTGACTAGGCCTTCATTTCAGAAGAAACAACGGCCCCCATATACCTAATCGTACTATTCAGGTTTTCGTAGAAAAATCATATGAATGACAAACAGCCTTCCCCCAATTTCGAGGAGAAGGCTGTTTTCGCGTATTCTATTCTTTGTCTTGCAAGACTAATGGGATGATACGATACAGCACTACTGCAGCCTCGGCGCGACTCGTCGTCTTTTTCGGGAACAATTGCTTGTTAGCGCCTACTACCAATTTCAGCTTCACAAGCATTGTTGCACTATGCTGCGCGAAATCCGCGATTTGCTCGCGATCTGCAAAGCCAGTCAACTCGTTCACGTTTGCCGATATTGCGATAAGCTTCTCTTGACGCAAGATTCGTTCAACGATCGTTATCAATTGCTCGCGGGTTACCTTCGCTTCGGGATGAAACTCCGTATCCGTAACGCCGTGAACAAGGCCCAACTTCTTCGCTATCGCGATTTCTTTATAATAGGTTGCCGATCGGCTTACATCATCGAAGTTAGAGTCTGTTTCAACAGCGAAGTTGAACATACGCACAAGCATGACCACCAGCTCGGCACGAGTCAGTTCCAGTTCCGGGGCAAATCGATTCAGTGACACGCCATGCAGCACACCGCGTGAGGCAAGCGTTTCAATGGCTTCCTCTGCCCATGAATGCTTAACCAAATCCGTGAACTTTTTCGCCGTATGCACAACTTCATATTTTTCTTCGGGAGAACCTATGAATTTCACTCTCTTCGCAGCCGGGTCATAGAAACTGAATATGATTGGCGTTGTGGTGCCGTCCTTATTCACCCGTACAACGGATACAACGCCCGGTTTTTTGAGTTGATCGGCAGTCAGCTCATACGGCAACTCCATGATTTTAGGTTCAGAATCGCGTTGTCCTTCCGGTTTAGGTTTGTCGGGTTCCTTAATAGGCAAAGGAGTAAAGGTACTCGCGCCAGAATTGCTGCTGCTTCCTGAACCATTATTGCTACCGCCAGGATTTCCATTGTTATACCCGCTTCCCGGTTCTTCTTTGGACTTGACGGTAACGTGGGCTTCTCCAGGTATGGTTGTACCTTCCACGGTTCCCTTCACTTTAAAGGCACCAACCTTGCTATACTGGCTTGAATCTATCGAATCCCATACGACAGGAACTTCTGCTGTCGCCAAATCGGAATACGTGGCCGTTACGACCGATGGCATGACCGGTGGCGTACCGACGACGGTATTCACAAATATCGGCGCAAGCTTCGTAATATAAGGCGTTTCTGCCGGTTCGTTCGTTACGGTAACGGCAGCCACTGCTTGAAGTTCGGTGTCTGCAACCGTCCCGCTTACCGTAAATGTCCCCGCCTTTGCATACTGGTCTGCCTCTATTGCGTCCCATACAACAGGTACTTCTGTTGTCGTTAGATCAGAATACGTGGCCGTCACGACTGAAGGCATAATCGGCGGCGTACCGACAACCGTACTCACCCTTACCGGAGACAGACTTGTAATGAGAGACTTGCCCGGCACAAGCACGGGAATGAGCACAGTCTCAGCTGTCGCGCCGTCATAGCTCCTCGTCACTTCCAAAATAAGATGCACCGTTTCCTCTGCAGCTGGCGATTTTATGGTTCCATCTGAATGTATGATCGCTTCGTTATCCGTCGACTTGATCGCGATGCTGAATCCTGGCGGTACAGAAGGAAGCGTTAACATTTTGTCGTTCTTCGCCGGAGGTTGAATAGCGGCGATCGTTTCGGCAATCGTGTGCGGACTAATGGACATCACCGTAAGAGCTCCCATATCCGGTGCATATTTTGCGGGATTATACAGGGTGATCGTATTCAGACCTTTCCTAAGCTCAATCCGGATCGTTTTATGCAATGCCGTATTCCAATCCGTTCCCGTCAGCGGCACTTCAATGCCTTCTTCCTCATTCGCGCGGACGAACACGGAACGGGGTTCTGCGGTTGCATATTCGATCTGCAAATCATAAACACCATCGCCGGGCACTATAATATTTTGAAACGCTGCGGTATTGTTGTTTCCGGCTTCACCGCCAACAAATCCGAGTGCGCTTCCCGTCATAAAACGGTCACTGCTTCTCAACAGCGTATTCCCCGTTAAAATCGCATCCTTCGGATCGTATACATCTTTTATATTGTTTGCGCTTCCCGACGGCACGATGACCGGTATCGCAGCCGTATGAGTAAAAACGCCATCTGCCGTACGCTTCACTTGGAATACGAGGAGGACTTCTTCCTCTTGCGTCGTCGGCGTTATTTTTCCGGTATGATCAATGATGTTCGGGCGTTTGGATTCGAGCAGCTGAATTTCATAGCCTTCGGGAACCGCAGGGAGCGTTAATCGGATCGCATCCTTCGCAGGGGTAGGAACCGTCTTGATTCCCGTAGCGATGTCCTGTATGGGATCCAGTGGGTCGGCAGATGCTGGTGCAATATATACCCCCGTGTCGGGTGGCAACGATAATGTAACCGTCCCGTCGACTACGGTCATTCCTCTTGACATCAATCTGGGCAGTCCCGGCCCGATTTCGTATACGTCGACGGCCTGCACGCCAGCCCAATCCGCCGGCAGCTTCCAGCTTCTGTCCGTGTATCCGTCCTGACTGTATGCCATGATTTCCGGTTCATCATTGCGCCATAATGCAGGCACGAACATATTCGTTCCGTCTGCTATAAGGACATCGCCTTGTTTTACGATCCGTTTGCCCTCCTGCTTAGAGCTCGTCACATGATTTGAAAAATGCACGGTGTTTGTGCTGCTATCATAAGAGAGGCGATCGAACTGATTAAGATATTGCCATAGCAATGTCGTCGTACTGAATTCCCGCAAAAATCCAGTCAGCCTCACCTTGTCTTTTCGCACAATATCTTCGCCATGCATGCTCGTGCCGAACAACTCATCCCCGCCTTTACCGCCTACGGCTAAAGCGGCCGGCAGCTTCAACTGGCTGTCGATCGAACGCCAATCGGCCCACCAAGCCATCGGCTGCAGACCAAAAAGCGGATTGACGCGGTAGGCATGGAAATATTCGCTCGTAACGTCCATGCCTTTATCGCGCCAATATCGCAAAATCTCCTTCTGCGTCTCCGTCTCCTGACGATGCGTAGTCTTATGATAAGGGTCCGCATACCCATCCGATACCGGCACCTCCGTCAGGCTCGTTATGAATGCATCGATGTGGATCGTTCTGCCGCGCAGCAGCTGCGGAATTCCAGCAAGCAAATCATCGATGTTGCGTTGAAGCACGCCTGCCTCCCACGCACGGGTCAGATTAATGCGATAGCTTTGGCCGCTCACCCAGTGGCCGCCTTTTATTAAATCCCCGTTCTCTTCTTTGCGGATCAAATCCTTGTCGACGAATTCCTTCCACTGCGGACTGTCCATGTATGCATCCGTCATATTAATGTGAAAGCTGATCGTCGTATTATACTTCTCGGCCTCATCCATGAACCATTTCATGCTGTCCAGCGCCGTTTCATCCCCGGCTCGTTTTAACTTGGTGTTCACGACATTCCAGTCCGGATATTTCGAGTCGTGACCGTCGTGCTGCCAGCCGACCAAATAAATAATTTTCGGCATGCCGCGCGTCAACTGATCCATCTTCTTAATTGCATCAAGCGCTTCATCCAAGGTCAGTTCAATATTGCCGTTGTCCCCCAGGTAAAGCTTCATCGTTAAGGTCCTTGCATAATCCCGTAAAAACGGCCTTGCTGGTTCGGGCCTGATGGTCATCGTCAGCTTATCCGTAAAGGTACCGCCTTCTCTCGATACCTTCACCCCTACCTTGACATCGCCTACATCATACGTTCCCGCCCTTGCTGTACCATCTTTTTCAATCGTGAACATTTCAGCAGGAGCGCTGTATTCGATCGTTGCCTTCGAATCATTCCTCAAATCAATCTCGCTGCCGTCTTTCAACTTGCCAATCACCTGTAAGTGCGTCACGCCGTCCAACGGTACATTCGTTTCGGCAGCCGTCAGCCGAACGGACACGAGCGGATTGTCATCCCCATTTGCAGCTTGCGCTTGAACTCCCCCGCCAGTTGCAAACACCCCAAACGTCATTGAAATAACAAGACATAATGACATGAACGCCGAACCCGATTTTATCTTGAACATGCTACCCCTCCCTTTTCGATCTTCATTTTGATTGATTTTTCCCTCTATCCCTTAATGGCTCCCTCTACCATTCCTTTCACGAAATACTTTTGCAGAAACAGATAAACGACGGTAAGCGGCAGCATCCCGATGAAGCATCCTGCGGCGACCCAGCTAATGTTGCTGTGGAATTGCGAGACGAACCCCGACAAAGCAACCGGGATCGTCATCATCTCTTTTTTCTGCAGGAAGAATACGGAAAACTGATAGTCGTTCCATACCTGAACCCCGATCAAAATGACGACAGTAGCCGTTATCGGCTTCAGCAAAGGAAATATAATCCTCAAAAAAATGCCGTACCGGCTGCAGCCATCGATCAGCCCCGCTTCATCCAGCTCCCTAGGAACAGTGCTCACAAAGCCGGTAAACAAGAAAATCGTCATCGGAAGCGAAAACGTGACCTGCGTCAGTATGATTGCCCAGTATGTATTGATCCCGCCGACGTCTACGATAAATTTGTACAAAGGTACGAGAATCGTCAGCGCCGGTACGATCAAACATGAGATGCAAAGCGTATAAACGAACCGGTTCCATCTCGTTGCATGGCGGGCAAGCGGATAGGAAGCACACGCTCCGATAAGCACGACGAGAATGACTGCAAGCAGCGTAACGATCCCATTGTTCAATACGGCTCGACCCAGCTGGGCATCCTTCCATGCATCAATGAAATTCTCGAAACGAAGAGACGACGAAGGCATCCATTTGCTGCTCGTATCCTCGATCGGCTTAAAGGACAGATTGACTAAAATGTAAAAAGGAATGCTGTGGATGATCAGGATGATCAAGGCAGCGATATATTTAAAAGCCTTCATGCATCCACTTCCTTTCGACGCAGCAGCACGAGAGCCGTTATGCTGATAACGGCGATGATGATGAACATGAAGTTCCCAAGCGCTGCCGCATATCCTGCATCCTGACGGGCGAAGTACAAATTGTACATCATCGTGGACAAAGACTGCGTCGCATAACCCGGCCCGCCGTTCGTCATGGCCACAATGACATCGAATAGTTTCAAGCCTCCGATGAGGTTGAGCACGATATTGATCGTAATCGCCGGCATCAGCAGCGGAAGGGTAATCCCCCTGAATCGGCTCCACCAGCCGGCCCCATCGATATTGGCCGCTTCGTAATACTCCCTTGATATGGATTGCAGCCCTGCTAAAAAAATAATCATCGCGATTCCCATGTACTGATAGGTGTTGACCAAGGTGATCATCCATACGGCACGTGATCCGTTCGCCAGCCAATCGACGGCCTCCCCGCCGAACAGCCCCATTGCATCATTCAATGCGCCGCCGTCATATTGGAAGAAGAAGTAGCTGATATACCCCATAATTAAAGGGCTGATAATGACGGGGAGATACACGATCATTCGGACAAGGCCTTTCCCTCTTATTTTCTGATCCAGGAACAAGGCGTAAGCCAGGCCCATCACATTTTGAAATAGAGTGCTGCCGAATCCGTAAATGAACGTGTTCCGAATCGTCTGCAGAATCTTTTGGTCCGAAAACATAAGCCGGTACTTTTCCAATCCTACCCAAGCGTAACTCTGGGAGTAACCATCCCAGTTGGTGAAGGAAATTTTAATTCCTTGAATAAGCGGGTAGAAAATGAAAACCGCAAATAACAGCAATGCCGGGACGTACATCAAATTGAGTATTCCGGCAGAATAAATCCATCTGACTGCAAAGTTGGATTGCGATTGCGCAATTCCTCCTCGCGAGGAATCAACCCCTGACGGACTTCTAGCCATACGCTCCCTCCTAGGTGTTGAATTAGCCCGCAGGAAGGCAAGCAACCTGCAGGCCATTTCCTTATCATTCTGCTCTATTGAGCAGTCCGCAATCTTTCGTATTCCTTTTTCATGTTTTCCGAAAATTCGCGAGGCGTAATGCCTCCTGCCAGCAAGTCCTGGCCATTTTTGCACATGACATCCCACATCCCGTTCGGCAAGTACACTCGATCAAAGTACGGGAACACTCGCAAATCTTTATACTTTTCAAAGTCGGCCGTCAAGTCGCCTGCAGCGATCGATACGCCGTCAATTCCGGGAGGAAGCGCATTCGAGGCCGAAACTAAAGCGATGTTATCCGGTTTGGCGTAGTAAGCGACGAATTTCCGGGCCGCTTCGCCGTGCGGGGAATCCTTCCAGACTCCCCATGTCGTCTTCTCCCCTCCAACCAAGGTTGGAGCATCGCCCGCCACGACGGAATGGATCGGCATCAAGCCTGCTTTCAAATCAGGGTTGAACTTCTTCGCTTCTTCAATAAGGAACGGGCCATAGATGCCAAATGCCGCCTTTCCTTCGGCAAAAGCCTTCGCGGAATCGCTATACTTGGCTGTCAGCACATCCTTGTTTAAGTACCCCTTCTCCTGCAAGGATAAGAACATTTGCGGCAGGGCGTCGAAGCGGTTCCAATCGAATGTACCGTCCAGAAGCTGCGCAGCATCATTCTTCTCCGGGCTTATAAAGACCGATGTCGCATAGAAATCGAAAAATTGCCCGATCGGCCATGAATCCGCTCCTCCGATATGAATAGGGACCACTTCACCGTTACTTTTCGTTTTGATTTCTTCCGCAGCCTTCATCAATTCGTCCCACGTCATTGGAACCTGTACGCCATACTTCTCCAGCACGGCAGCATTGTACACGGGACCTCCCTTGTCCTCGTCCATCGGCAGCACAAACACTTTCCCCTGCTCGTCGGTCACGGACGGCTTGATTGTGGCGCTCAACTTGCTAGCCCATTCCTCGTCTTTCAGATCGGCTAAATACGCACCGTAGCGAACCTTGGCCCAGCCGTGCGTAGCGAACACATCCGGCAGCTCGTTGGACGCCATTTTCATCTTCATAATGTTCTCGTACTCGGCACCCGGCGCGCTGAAATCCACTTTAATTTCCGGATTCTCCTGCATGAATTTGTTTGCAATATCCTGCAGCACTTTTGCGGGTTCACCAACAACGTTGGTCATGACGGTTAGATTGACCTTGGCATTTCCATCATTCCCCGTTGTTTGACCCGAATCGCTATTGGATGTCTTTCCTCCCGCCGCTTCGCCCCCCGTACTCGATGTACCGCAAGCTGCGAGCAGAAATGCAGCGATAACCAGAACCGTAAGCATTTTGAACCCATTCATCTGTCTCATCCGTATCCCCCTTGCTATAAAGTTGTATGTTATTCCATCATTTCAGTCCTAACGATATCATTAATGATTACGCTTTCATATGCTGCAAACCTACGATTGCACCGCTCATTTCTACACTATCGATTTTCGTATTGACTTACCTGCCGGGTGTACCTATCCTTTATACATGAATGAAGGAGGTTGATCCGTTATGGTCACGATCAAGTCGCTGCGCTCCAAGCTCACGCTGGTGTATGCTCTGACCATTGTCACTCCATTTGCCGTCTTGGCTTTTGCGCTCCCCTTCTACGCCCAGCACGTGCTCACCAAAGATACGGAGAAGCTAACCGAAGGAACGCTCCATGCCGTAGCCGGTAATATTGAAACCTATTTGGATGATTTGGAGCGGCTGACGGCCTCTCCCTATTTGAACGATAATGTCATTCAGTCGCTTAAAATCATTGCCGACAATGCATACGATTCTGCAAGCGCATACACGAAACTGCAGACGGATCGCGCTCTGAAAGGAACGCTGCCCAACTATTTAATTAACACTCGCAAAGATATTCTCAGTACGCTCATGATTACGATGAACGGAAAGCCTTTTTTAACGACTAAAAACGATAGCATCGACCTCATGCCGGACTTTCCATTCCAGGAAGAATCATGGTATCGACAAGCGGTTAAGAAAAACGGGAAAGTCGCGTTCATCAGTTCCCATCCGCAAACTTACTTGACCAACCCCTCAGACATCCAAGTGTTTTCCGTATCCCGTTTAATCAAAAATCCGGATTCCGGACAACCGCTCGCCGTCATATCGGCCGATGCGGATACGAATGTACTCGAGAAAATCACCAAAGATATTCAATTTAACGTCAGTTCAGTCGTCGCGATCGTAGATGAAATGAAAAATGTGATCTATGCGAACAAGCCGCTGACCGATGAAATGATCAAGCAGCTTCGAGCGGGAGGAAACCCCAGCGCACAAGAAACCGGATACGTTACCGTTTCTCAAACCATCAAACCGGCAGATTGGGAAATTACCGTGTTTTTATCCAATGAGGAGATACAACAGAAAGTACGCTGGATCTACATCACGGCGGTTTTGATATCGATTGGAGGACTCATCGTCACTTTCTTCGTTTTTCTTTACTCTTCGCAATGGATCGTCAAGCCGATCGCTCAAATGAAGGCCGTCATGACCAAAGTACGCAATGGGAATATGCAAGCACGCTATGAAGGGGAGGGATCGGACGAACTTTCCTATCTCGGACAGTCACTAAACAAGATGGTCATGCAGTTGGACGATTTAATAAACCGGGAATATAAAGCGGTGCTGGCACAGCGAAACGCAGAATATCGAGCCTTGCAATCGCAAATTCAGCCCCATTTTCTGTACAACGTGCTGTCCGGCTTTATCGGATTGAACCGCATTGGAGACAAGAAGAAGCTGGAGACCGCGATTATTTCGCTTAGCGGCATGCTTCGTTACATCCTGGAGGAGAATCAATGGACGACGATCGAACAGGAATTCAATTTTTTAACAAAATATGCTCTGCTGCAGCAGCTTCGCTTCCAGGATAGGCTGACGATCCAGATTCATCATGACAAGGAGACTGCCGAGTTCCGAATTCCGAAATTGCTGATTCAACCCCTATTGGAGAACGCGATTATCCACGGAGTCGAACCCGATGATCAAGAGCATGCCATTCACGTATCCGCATGGATAGCAAGCGAGGACGGCAATGCGCAGATATGCATCGAAGTACGTGACGACGGCGTCGGCTTCGATCCGAACGCGTCACATTCCCAATCGCATGTCGGCCTCGCCAACGTAAGGGCAAGATTGCAGCAAGTCTTCCCGAAAGCAACATTAACCGTGAACAGCGAGCTCGGAATCGGCACATGCGTGGCAATCAAAATCCCTAAGGAGGAGAATGCATCATGAATATTTTAGTTGCAGACGATGAAAGCTTGATCAGAGCCAGCCTGAGAAGCATGCTGGACGAACTGGACATGCCTGTCCACGTCATTGGAGAAGCCCGTAACGGTGAAGAAGCGATTCGTTTCGTAACCGAGCGGCAACCCGATCTTGTATTCGTTGATATTCGGATGCCGAAGATGAACGGCTTGGAAGTAATGGCTCATGGCAGAGCAGCGTCCCCTCATACCAAATGGATTATTTTAAGCGGCTATTCGGAGTTCCAATATGCGCAAGAGGCGATACGCCTTGGGGCGTGCAACTATTTGCTAAAGCCGATCAGTCTGGAAGAAGTCCACGACAGCTTGACCCACGCACAAAAGCTGCATGAAACGCACATCATGGAACGCAACCGTCAGATAGAGCATGCGATTGTTTCGAGTATTCAGGGCAGAAGTGGGGTCAGCCAAGGCGATCATTTGCTTGAAACACTGCATTGCAAAGCAAGCGTGTTCTATTTCGATGATTTCCTATGCGATCATGAAGAACATGAACGACAACAACGATTCATCGAAGCCTTGCGGAGCCTTATCCATAACCAATCTCTTACTAACAGCCTTTATTCCTTGGCATTGTCGCTTCCGGGCGGCCAACCTGCGATATTGTGGTCATGGCCGGCTTTGCACCGTTATCAAGCGCTAGAGCTGCAGCAGAAGATGGAGAGAACCGTGAAGCATTTGCTCCAGGATCAGCTTGCCGCCTCCTATGCAATTACGACGATACAATTAGAGGAGTGTTCGAATATGCAAGCGATGGCGGGGCAGGTCGAAGAACTGCAGCGCGTCTCTTCCCTTCGCGTTCTGCTCCCGATTGGAGGAAACTATCCGCTAAGCGAGCTAAACGAAATGACAGAACGAGCCGAGTGTCTTCCTATAAGCATTCATGTAGACAATCTACGCCGACTGTTCCGCCAAGAAGACTATCTTGGATACCTGAAAGCTGTCGATTCTTTGGAGAAAGTATGGAGCGGCGCACTCTCGGCAGATCAATGCCTATGGCGCCGTATTCATGAATATATTTCACGTGCACTCGGCTTCACGTTAGAGCCGGGGACGTGCGGGGATCAGGCAAGCTGGTTTGCTCTTTTAAAAAATCATGGCGATCGCATGTTATCTCAGGCTTCGCGACACGACTATTCGTCCAAAAATATCGTGCAGCAAGTGATCGCTTATGTGGAGCAGCAGTATATGCACGACATCGGAATCAAGCAAATCGCGGATATGTTCCATGTGACGCCCAACTATTTAAGCTCTTTGTTCCATAAAAAGCACGGCAGTACCTTTCTTAAATACGTAACCGAAACGAGAATGCTGAAAGCGAAGGAACTCCTGCTAAAGGAGCCCCATCTCAAAGTGCAGGAGGTTGCCGAAGCCGTTGGTTATTACAGCCCGCGCCATTTCACGAAGCTGTTCACAGATTATTTCGGATGCTATCCGTCAGAGTTCCGTGAAAGGAATAAGTTGGATGCATTTTTGTAGATGATAATCTATGGGGATGAGGCGAGGATCGTAAAAACTAAGCCCATATTGTTTTTTTGTATAAATGGAAGTCGCCACAACGCCATTTGTACAGAATAAACCAATATGGGCTATCGTAACGACTCGAAAATTTAGGCGCGCGCTCTAGATATTCGCTGTCTATAGCCACCGGATAACTTACGGCTTCTGGGTTGTTTAAACGCTGCTGAACAATTAATAGCTCAATCGAAAACAACACCGTTGAGCCGCATACAATCGGACGGCATATCCGCTGCCTATTTTTTATGCGGCAAATAGGTCGGCATCTTCACTTGTTTGATCAGCAGAACGCCGTCGAAATGCCGTCTCAGCTCTAACGGCATCGGCATCATTACCTGATAAGAGGCTATCGTCCGTTCGAACATCCACGAATTTCCCCGCTCATTTTCCCGATAGCGTAAATCCATGAAGGTATGCGGCTGTCCTGCACCCGCCAAAATATCTTCCATGGACCCCGGGATCATCGGATTCAGCTGAAGCGGTTCCCTCGTATTCTCGGCTGCTTGTCCTTCGCCCGTAAATAGGCCCATGACATAGCTTTCCCGCTGCAGTTCCTTAGGCATGAGCTCTCCCATGCTCTTCGGCATGTTGGAAATCAGGGACTGTGCTTTGCTTATATGGCCGTTGTGTCCCCATACGATAATTCTCTCATCGGGATAAATTTCCGTCGCCAGCCATGCAAGGTTGCCGGCCATCGCCCGATCGCGCCATTCCATCATGGACAGATTGCCGCTATAATCCCCTTGTTCCGATGATAGATTGGATTGGATGCACAGCTCATTGAACTCCTGAATGACCCGGATACGATCCTCCAGCGATCGCTTCATCAACTTGACGATATGCGGCTCATCGGGATAGTCCCGCTTCAGTGCTTTTTCATTTTTCGTCACGGCCTGCAATAACTCTTTGTACACCTTAACCAGCTCAGGCTTGGCCTTGCGGTATCCGCTGAGATCCTTGCTCATTCTCCACTTGTGAACCTCTTGCTCAGCCTTCAGCGCCCTGGCCTTCAGCGCTTTGCTTGGAATCCAATTCGCGTCCTGAAATAGCGGGGATTGCACCTGAATATCGAAGCCCGCCAGGCGTAATGGGGATTCGCTTTCCTGCGTTTCCTTCATATACTCGAATAGCGGCTTCGTCTCTTCCGTCCACCATACGCCGAATATGGAGCGTTTCATGGTCTCCTGGGCCGCGGTCTTTTTCATCCGCCCCTGCGCAAGCGCAGCATCGCCCAATCCGCTCTCAAAAGCAACAATGTTATACCCTAGCGTTTGGTGCAAATATTGAATGAGGCGCGTTTTGACCAGATTGAATTCGGCTACTCCATGCGAATTTTCTCCCAAATATACGATTCGCTTGTCGGCAAGCAAGGGAATTAGCATATCGAGGTCGCTAAATTTATCCTGCGTTATATCTCCCCCGTTCGAAGACCATGCTTCCGGTTGAATCGTATTCAAGGCATACGCATGATCCGCGGCCCAACGCTTCCAATCGGATAAAGCGGCCTGATACGATCTTGCTGTTCTGCCTTGCTGTTCATGTACTGTGGTCCCGTTAACGGATTGGGATGAAGTTCCCGCCGCTGCTTCCCCATACGCCGTCCTTGCCTGAATATCGGTAGATGCCAGCGTGGCAGTAACCATGGTCAAAGTGAGCAGCAAGCAGGAGAATCGGCGTCGACCAGAGGTATTCATATTCCATTTCATAGAATCCAACTCCTTACCAAAAATCGGTTGCGTTTTCTCCTATTATACATGACCCGCTCCTTGTCTTTTTGATCCATTTTGCTCTACTCATTAGAACACAAATAAATATTTGAATGACGGAATTGTTCGCATTTTCCCAAACCGGGACTCCGTGATTCGCCTCATCGGTGCCCTGCTAATGGAACAGGATGAGAAATGGGCTGTAGGCAAGAAATATCCCGACATGTCACCATGATATCGCTTCCAACACAATATTTTAAGATGATTAGGATGCTGCCTGCTATAATATATATGTCCCGATTCATTGATTTTTAAAGAATATGAGATACACCAAATATTTTACTCTATCTGGCTGATTGAATGTTTCATTTTTATATAAAATAGGGTTAATTTTATCTAAATTTTTAAATAAACACTCCCCCATTGGGACAAAAGCTTCCAACATGTGCGTCTCTTGTGCAGCTCGATATCACAGACATGCTCATTGATATGGAACAAAGCCTCGGCGCATCGGTCATTTTTTCCCGCACGCATGCATCCCTTCGATAACGATACGCTCTACGCGATGCTCCGAATCAAACCCGTAAAACAGGGATCGCCCCCTGGCCTCATCGCTGCCAGTGGAGTGATAGGGTTTCTGCACATCAAGGAAAAAGACATATAACAGTCCTTAACTGTAATGGGCTGTTAAAGAGTGCCTATTATGTAATTCTAGATATAGGCAGGGTTCTTGGCACTCTGAGTGTTAGTACGAATGCGGTTGGAAGGAGTTTACGATGTCCTGTCGAAATACAAACTTAACGTATTTGATTGATAGGAGAGTGCTTGTTTAACTTCACTTCGAAATTTGATTTTACTACTCGTTGTTGTTCTCGGTCTTTTTATTAGTACAATTCTTGGAGGGCTGATTACTGTATTTGTAACCTTTCGAGTAAACACTTACAATACACAGCAAAAGGCAGCTTTAGAGAAAAAGAAAGACACTTACATTCCAATTGAAGAAGAACTGAAAACAATAAATCATTATACCATCGCCGAAGATATTCATTTTGAAAAACTTCGCCATGGCTCTTTTGCTATGGAGACAAGGGGTTCGTTAAGTATGAAAATCCAGAGTAAGGAATTTTCCATTATGAATTCCCTCAACTATATGAAATTTTGGAACATGAACTTCGCAAGCGTGATACTATTGATAATATGGTTGAACATCTCTATGAAAATATAGGATTTTACATACATTATCGCGAGTTACGACGTGCCGGGCCACACATGAAAGAAAAAAGCATTACCGGAAATGTACGTATCTGCTATCTTTTATCGAACCTTCATTAATTTACTAATATAGGGGTCGAATAACTCATATTCTGAGTCACTGGACTTTCTATAATTTTATATTTAAAATATCTAAGATTTATGATATCTTTATATTTATAGGCTATTAAGCTCAGGAACGGCATATTAATTAATTTTGAAGTATTTTTATGAGGTATGATGAATGATGGATAATCTAGAATTAGGTCAAACAATCGCAAAATTACGCAAAAACAAGAATTATACGATTAAACAGTTATCAGAAATAACGAATGTAACTTCATCCATGTTAAGCCAAATTGAAAGGGGACTTTCCAGTCCGTCACTGAATACTTTGCGCGTGATTGCCGATGCGTTGGATGTTCCTTTATTTAGTTTGTTTACTGAATTTGTGCCAACCAAAGATTTAATTACCAGAGCAAATTCCAGAAAAAAAATCATATTCCCATCATCGAACAAT
Source organism: Paenibacillus sp. DMB20 (assembly GCF_000987955.1). Taxonomy (GTDB): domain Bacteria; phylum Bacillota; class Bacilli; order Paenibacillales; family Paenibacillaceae; genus Paenibacillus_AQ. Next base: position 383,156 of record NZ_LAZU01000025.1, on the reverse strand, counting down.
TGGGAATATTCATTATTGTCTCCGGATTTAAGCGGCTCCATTGAGATGGTTTTAATGAAATTACCGCCTGAATCCCAGTCTGCCGAAAAACCTATGAGGCACATTGGCGAAGAAGTCGCGTATGTCATGGCGGGTGAGGTAGTATTATTTATTGGGGACGATGTAGAGACTTTATATCAAGGGGATAGTGTAAAAATACCACCTGGAATGGAACATAAGTGGGAAAATAAATCGGATCAAGAAGCAAGCGTTATTTTTGCTATTACTCCTCCGACATTTTAGAAAACAAATTTCTAATCACAAACCGTTTCTGTATTTGCAAGTGTATTTCACACTAGTAAATACGGAGGCGGTTTTTTTTACAAAAAATCGATAAATATTACGCTTGAATTCATAAAAGTATAGTGCTAATATTTATCTGTACTTAATTTATTAAATCTGATTTAATTTTTTTAGACTTCCAATGCAAATATCATGAACCATGGAGGTGCCCATAAATTAATATACTGCAATTAGAACTGCAATTAGATATTAATGGGAATGTTACCTCAAAACAAGGAGATGAAAATTTTATGAAAAAAACTATCATGACTAATAACGCTCCCGCTGCAATTGGACCTTATTCGCAAGCGATTGTAAGCGCTTCACGTCTGTATGCATCTGGGCAACTTGGAATTCATCCGCAGACAGGTGAAATGAATGATGACTTTGCAATACAAGCAAAACAGGTGATGGAGAACATCTCCGCAATTTTGAACGAAGCAGGATACGGATTCGAAGACATTGTAAAAACGACTATTTTTGTGACCGATCTTTCCAACTTTACTTGTCTGAATGAAATCTATGGCTCTTATTTCAAGTCTAGCAAACCCGCACGTTCCTGCTTCCAGGTTGCAGGTCTTCCTATGGGAGCCAAAGTAGAAATCGAATTTATCGCAGAAAAATAAATCTAAAATCACCAAATCACCTTTTGGATTTAAAATATATCTATTTTATCACGGAGGTAGCCATGACTAACTTAATTGCTGGAAAAACGATCGAAGAATGGAAAAATGAACTACCGGGACTGCAGAAAATCATTGATACTGAAGAAGTTTTCTGGGTAAACCCGCAGCTTGAGAGCTGCAACAACCGAATGATTAACACGGAAATAGGGATCGCTGATATCGAAGATGCGGAACAACGGCTGCTTCGCTTCGCTCCCTATTTAGCAACAGTATTCCCGGAGACGAAGGAAAAAAACGGAATCATCGAGTCTGAATTAGTCAACATCCCTAAAATGCATCAGCAGTTATCAGAAATGTTTAATCAGGAAATAGCGGGAAACTTATATCTTAAATGTGACAGTCACCTGCCCATCTCCGGTTCTGTAAAGGCTCGTGGAGGAATTTACGAAATATTAAAAGTGGCCGAAGAGATCGCTTTTAAACACGGCATGCTGTCACTAACCGATGACTACTCCATTCTGGCAGATGAAAAATTCCGGACGCTATTTTCGAATTATTCGATCGTGGTCGGATCAACCGGTAATCTAGGTCTTAGTATTGGTATTATGAGTGCCCAATTAGGTTTCAAAGTTGTTGTGCATATGTCTACTGACGCTAAAGAATGGAAAAAAGATTTATTACGGCAAAAAGGCGCAATCGTCGTTGAACACAATAGCGACTATGGGAAAGCAGTAGAAGCAGGTAGACAAGAGTCTCAGAAAGATCCCAATAGCCACTTCGTTGATGATGAAAATTCTACAACGTTATTCCTTGGTTATGCCGTAGCAGCTAAACGGCTTCAAAAGCAACTCAATGACATGAAGATTCCAGTCGATCAGGATCATCCGCTTTTCGTCTATCTACCTTGCGGTGTAGGCGGCGCTCCTGGCGGAATTACTTTCGGATTGCGGACAGTATTTGGAGACAATGTTCATTGCTTCTATGCAGAGCCAACCCATTCACCGGCAATGTTGCTAGGTTTAATGACATGTAAGCATAGCGAGGTATCCGCTCAGGAATTTGGCATTGATAATATTACTGATGCAGACGGGCTTGCGGTAGGGAGACCATCAGGCTTTGTGGGCAAAGCACTAGAGAAAGATATTAGTGGTGTCTTCACTGTTCAAGACGACTGTCTCTATCGAATCCTTAGAGAGCTAGCCGATTCAGAAGGAATATTCCTAGAACCATCGGCAGTTGCAGGATTTATCGGCCCCGTTCAACTGTACGTTTCTTCCATGGGACAAGATTATTTGAACAATAATCACCTGGAACAGAAGATGCAAAATGCCACTCACATTCTTTGGGCTACTGGTGGGGGCATGGTTCCGAAAGATGTTATGGATGATTTCTACCTTAAAGGTGCAGTGAGCTAAATTACTCTATAGTTTAGGGAGAGGTTAAGACAATGGACACTGCAACAATGATGATGTTAGTATTGGTCGCATCTATAGCAATTCTCATCTTTCTCATTCTTAAAGTTAAAATACATCCTTTTCTATCCTTAATATTAGTGTGTATATTTGTGGGAGTTGCTACAGGTATGCCTCTTCCTAAGATTGCTACTTCCATTGAAAACGGAATGGCTGGAACGTTAGGTTTTCTGGCCACTGTTATCGGTTTTGGTACGATTTTAGGCAAAATGTTGGAAGTATCCGGCGGCGCGGAGCGCCTTGCACGAACATTACTAGAAACAATGGGGGAAAAAAGAGCTCCCTGGGCGATGACAATTGTCGGCTTAATTGCCGGAATCCCTGTATTTTTTGAAGTAGGATTTGTTTTACTTTTTCCTTTGGTTTTCATCGTCGCCAAACAAGCTAAGATGTCGTTACTCCGTGTAGGAATTCCTTTGGCAGTATCGCTAATGGTCGTTCACTCGATGGTGCCTCCACATCCGGCAGCGTTTGCAATTACTACAAGTTTGGGGGCTGATGTAGGTAAGGTCATTCTGTATGCTCTTCTTGTAGGAACTCCTACGGCCATTTTAGCTGGTCCAATTTGGGCCAAGTTTATCAGTAAGAAGTGCAAGACTGGGGTATTAAAAGAATCAGAGCCGAGTGCTGCAACACCATCTGAGAATCTTCCAGGCTTCGGCATTACCCTATTTACGATCCTATTGCCTCTAATCATTATGGTAGGAAAAACGGTTAGTGCATTGTTTCTTGCAAAAGATTCTGCGTTATTGCCTATTGTTAATTTCTTAGGCAATCCAATTATCGCACTTCTCATTTCGGTATTTGTTGCTTATTATACGTTAGGTCTTTCTCGTGGTTTAAAAATGAAAAACCTGTTAACGCTTACAGAACAATGTTTTGGACCGATTGCCGGCATCTTGCTGATTATTGGTGGAGGTGGAGCATTTAATCAGATATTAGTTGACAGTGGGTTAGGTAATGAATTGTCCAAGGTTTTGATGTCACTAAATATGAACATCATTATTCTCGCTTGGCTAATAGCTTGGCTCATGCACCTTGCTATCGGTTCCGCCACGGTGGCCATGATTAGTACTGCAGGCATGGTGGCACCTATGCTGGCTGCTTATCCTGGTGTGAGTCCGGAAATTATCGTTCTCGCCATTGGTTCCGGAGCGATTGGCTGGTGCCATGTCAACGATTCGAGTTTTTGGTTTGTAAAAGAATATTTAGGATTATCGTTACCGGATATGTTTAAGAGCTTCACTGCGGCCTGCCTTATTGCATCATTTGTTTCTCTGGGTGGTATACTAATTTTATCTCTAGTAATTTAATAAAATACTATTATAACACCATCCTCGCCATTCGTCATGGAGAGATACAGAAGTAAAAAGGTACTTAATTACATGCTTCCAACGACATTACCGAGCACTACGACCGAACAAAAATCTGAAGGAACAGGCTTAGGGATGGCGATTGTGAAAAATTTAATTGAAGCGCATGAAGGCGTGGTCACAGCAGAGAGTGAACTGCAGCAAGGTACAAAATTCACAATAACTTTACCCATTTGAAGTCGTTGACAATTGGTATTTTAAAAAATGTTTTCATCAGCCTTCACATAATCCGATTTGGATTAGCTTTAATCGAAAGTAATATCATACTCCATGTCTTTGGCGGTTCCTTGCGCCACTTCTTGGCCAAGAAGTCTGTGCACAACATGAAACGCCATATGAATGCCGGCAGAAATACCAGCGGAGCTGATAATGCTGCCGGCATCTACAAACTTAATGTTCTCTTGGACCGCAACAGATGGATAGGTCTCTCTCATTCGATTGATACTCGCCCAGTGGGTAGTTGCCGACTTTCCGTCTAGAAGCGCGGCTTCTGCTAGCAAAAAGGATCCCGTACAAACCGATGTCATCAATTCTACCTGCTCCATGCGCTCCTGAATCCACTTAATGACGTTTAAATTATGCACTTCCCTACGGGTTCCCATCCCCCCTGGGATAACCAGAATATCGTAATCCGGCGCTGTCTGAAAGCTGTGATCCGTCATGACCTTTAAACCATTGCGAGCTGTGATCATACCACCATGTTCAGATACGGTAGTTACATCAAACGGCGCAAATTCATCCGGAGCGAACCGGTTGATGACCGTCACCGCAAACACCTCAAATGGCCCGGCAAAATCCAGAACTTCTACATCGTCAAAAAGAAATATTCCTACAGTACGGATTTTCATTTTTTTCACTCCTTCTTAATTAGAACTTTCATTTGCAGACATTAGGACAACAATGATTATTTATGGGCATGCCCTTCAATCAGCAGATCAGCTTGCTGCAAATACATTTAATTCCACCTTGTTGCCAAAGCCAGAGAATTGTCTCAAATACTATCATTTTTACTTCAATTACAATCATACATGAATACAGCCTTATGGACCAAATATGATGAAAATTTCGTCCCCAACTCGAAATTTGTGTTGAATCGCAAAACACATCTATAAAAAAAATCCCTTGGTTACAAGGGATTTTTCTGTGGAGCATAAGGGGATATCCAATTCCTGATCTAACTTTTCGATGAGGCAACTTCGAAGCAGCAGATCGCTATGGTGAAATTGAGTCGCGTTCTCCCTCTGCTTCGCTCCGGTCCGTCGGTCTGAACCTTTGGGGTTCTCTCCTAACCCTTGGACATAAAAAAACGTCTATCGACGTACTTTATCAGAAGACAGACCGCATATAGCGGAAGTTTTTCTTGCGAGATAAGGATGGCAAATCTCTGTAGTTTATACTTTCTTATCTATAAAAAAAGACCACAGTAATGTGGTCTTTTTATTCTATGGAGCCTAGGGGGATCGAACCCCTGACCTCATCGCTGCCAGCGATGCGCTCTCCCAGCTGAGCTAAGGCCCCGTGATAGGTAGGTTGCTTTTAAAGAGTACTTTAATAATATAGCACAGCCTTTTTAATCTTGCAACAATAAAATAAACTGAAATTTTATACAATTATTTTCACCGCACCACCTCCCATCAACCGAAATCCAATCAGGAAAGAAGGGTAAAACAGCCCCTCCCGGCTCTACCGGGAAGGGCTGCCTACGGTTGGTTCCCTAAGCTAAACATCCCTTACAGGAAACAGGATAATCGGCAGAGACCTCTCACCCTTTTCACACCCGGCTCCCCTCTTCCCTTAATTGCTCCCGATACTGCCCCGGCGTGAGCCCGGTCCATTTCTTGAACGCGTTCTGGAACGCGCTTGGCTCCGAATAATGGAGCGCATACGCGATTTCGCCGACCGAATAATCCTCTTTTCTTAAAAAGTCCGTCGCCAACTCTTTGCGAACCCGAATGGACAGATGTTGGTATGTGGTATCCTCATCCTTCAATTTATGCTGGATCGTTCTCGTGCTCACGCCAAAATGATCCGCCGTTTGCTGCAGCGTCGGCATAAAGGAAGGCAAACACTTTTTCATCCACAACACGATTTGCTCCGAAAACATGGGATTCCTTGCCATCATGTCCCTGGTTTCCTGCGCCATGTTCTCAAAAACCCCGAGCAACCTGGCGTCCGAATATAGCACCGGGTAGCTCAGCACCTCCTTGCTCATGACCAGCAGATGCTGTTCTCCGCCAAAATGCGGCGCGCTTTCGAACACCCGCAAGTAAGGAAGGTTGTCAGGCGGGGCTTCATGCTCGAAAAACACCTCTTTTAACGGGATTCGCCGGTTGCTCAGCTTCCCGATGATCTGAACCAAAGAGCTCGCCATGTCTTCCGCGCAATGCCTGGACATCCGGCCTGGACCCTGAAGGGATAGCCGGATCCGTACATCCTCTCCCCGGACGTCCCACGCCAGAATAAAGCCGCTGCACAGAATAACGTTATACCGTTGGTACGCGGCCAGCGCATCGGCGATGGTGCCCGAATGCATCATGACATACCCAAGGATGCCCAGGTCCGCGATCTCCGTCATCTGTCCCTGATGTAATCCGAAATAATCGTCCTCCGTGTAACGGGCTGCCGCTTTCATGAGCCGCTCCAGTTCCTCCACGGTTATTCGGTTCTCCGCATCCTCCAGCAAGCGCTCGTCAAACGCGGTTTCCTTGCAAAACGATGCTGTATCATACCCCTTCCTGACGATGGTTTTCAGGATCGGGAATACCATGGAAACGGCAACTCCTTGATCGTTCAAGCCTTGCTCCTCCTTTGCGCGAAATCGCAGTCCGATTTGCGCCGATGATCATTCATTCATCGATTAAATCCGTCTATGCTGATTGTAGTCCAGAGGACTTCAGCTTTACCACACCAATATACCATATCGCAGCAGCACGGAGGATCCATGCTTGATATTCGGTTGTTTAAAGGGAGGAACCCAAACATGAAATCCAAGAAATCCAACATTCTCATCATCAACGGACATCCAGACCCCGAAAGTCTCTGCTCGGCCTTGTCCGCAGCTTATATGGAAGGCGCCATGCAGCATCCTGTCCAAATTCAAAGACTGGATCTAGGGAAAATGCAATTCGAACCCAACCTGAAGTTCGGTTACCGCCGGCGCACGGAACTGGAGAGCGATCTGATCGAAGCCCAGGAACTTATACGCCGGGCCGATCATCTGGTCTTCGTCTATCCGACATGGTGGGGCGCGATGCCCGCGATCCTGAAGGGATTTATCGACCGCATCTTTCTGCCCGGCTTCGCTTACAAATACCGGGACAATTCTTCGATGTGGGATAAGCTTTTAACCGGAAAATCCGCCCATCTGATCGTCACGGCGGACACTCCTTCCTGGTACAACCGATTGGTTTACAAACGTGCGGGGTACGGGGTGATGAAACGGAACATTTTGCAGTTCTGCGGCATTACGCCTGTTCGGGTAACCGAATTCAGTCCCATAAACAAGTCATCCGCTGAGCAGCGGACCAAATGGCTGGACAAAGCGAAGCGGCTCGGCTCAAAATTGGCTTAAATCGGGATGAACCTTGCATTAGGCCCTCCATCCATCTCTTGCACGGCTAACCTGCAGCCTGCGAAGTGCAGGAGTCGTCAGCTCTTTATTTCGTATTTTCGGAAAAAGGAGTAAAATAGTAAAGTATGGCATGGGATATGCCAATGTAAGCCAAAGGAGGATCCACCCAATATGAGCGTTGATTATAAAGCGTATTTTGCTGAACACCGCGAAACCCATTTGAACGAATTGAAGGAATGGTTGTCGATTCCAAGCATCTCCGCCCTGTCCGAGCACAAGGGCGATGTCGCCAAAGCGGCGGAATGGCTGGCCGGCAAGCTGAAGGAAGCAGGCCTGGAGCATGTGGAAATTCACCAGACCGAAGGTCACCCCATCATTACCGCGGATTATCTGCATGCCGAAGGCAAACCGACCGTGCTGATCTACGGCCATTACGACGTGCAGCCGGTAGATCCGCTTCATCTGTGGGAAACCCCGCCGTTCGAGCCGGACATCCGGAACGGCAAGCTGTATGCGCGCGGCGCCACCGACGATAAGGGACAGCTGTTCCTCCATGTCAAAGCCGTCGAAGCTATGCTAAAGCAGGAAAAAGATTTGCCGGTCAACATCAAGTTCTGCATCGAAGGCGAAGAAGAGGTCTCCAGCCCGAACCTGCCGATCTACCTGGAAAATAACACGGACAAGCTGGCTGCGGACGCGATCCTGATCTCCGACACTTCCCTGCTCGCCCCCGGCAAGCCTGCCATTTCCACGGGACTGCGCGGACTCTGTTCGCTGGAACTCACCTTGGAAACGGCCAATACCGACCTGCACTCCGGTTCTTTCGGCGGCGGCGTTCCGAACGCGCTGCATGCGATGGTCTCCTTGCTCGCCTCGCTTCATGACGAGAAAGGCCGCGTTAGCGTGAAAGGCTTCTATGACGGCGTGCAGGAACTTTCTCCCGAAATGCGCGAGGAATTTGCCAAGCAGCAATTCGACGAAGAGCGGTTGAAAAAGGACCTGAACCTTGACGCCCTGTTCGGCGAGGAAGGCTACAGCTTCGTGGAGCGCGTCGGCGCACGGCCTACGCTGGAACTGAACGGCGTTTACGGCGGGTTCCAGGGCGAAGGCAGCAAGACCGTCATTCCGAAAGAGGCCCATGCCAAAATCACCTGCCGTCTGGTCGCGGACCAGGACCCGCAGGCCGTACTCGACGCCATCGAGGCTCATCTTCACGCCCATACGCCGGTCGGGGCCAAGCTTACGTTCTCGCCGAAGGAAAAAGCCTTCGCGTTCAACATCGACCCGTCCCATCCGATGCTGCAAAAAGCCGCGGATGCGTTCGAGCATGTATACGGTACGCGCGCGCTGTTCACGAAAGACGGCGGTTCCATACCGATCGTCGAGAAGCTGTCCAGTACGCTGAATGCGCCTGCCGTCATGATGGGCTTCGGCTTGCCCGACGAAAACCTGCATGCGCCGAACGAGCATTTCAACCTGGAGAACTTCGACAAAGGACTGCTCACGATCGTGGAGTATTTGAAACTGATCTAAGCGGCTTGTTCCAGATAGCAAAGACTCTGGCCATCTGCCAAATGGACAGTTGCGATTTGCGTTTCACGGCAACAAACATAAGCCCGCCCCGGCAACAACGGGGCGGGCTTAGCTGCGTTCACCTTACTTCATCGTGCAGTATGCAACCCTGAATCTTTGGCCTGATCTTTCATCATGTCCGCGTCGTCCCGCACCTTTCGCGGAGTTGACAGTTAATATCGATACAGACCAGTCTTTTTGGAATTTTATTCGCCGTAATAAGTCACGAACTCTCCATTCGGTTTGCGATAGCCGCGGGGTCTTTGCTTGCCGGTGTCCTCTTTTCCAAGCGTGATCAGCATGACCGGCACATACCGTTCATCGATTTGAAGGGCTACCCGGACCGCTTCGGGATCGAAACCGATCATCGGGCAGGTATCCCAGCCCCGCTCCTTGGCGATCAGCATGAACTGCATCGCGGACAGGCTTGCGTTACGGATCGCTTCATCCCGCTTGAAGCCGTCTCCCCTGGATTCGTACATGTCATGTACTTCCCGAACGGTCTTATCGAATTCAAACTGATCGATAATGCCGAGGCTCAGCAAACCTTCATTGATAGGCCCGATGTCATGATAAGCTTCCAGATCCCCCAAAACCACGATCACCGCCGAGCTGGTCAGAACTTTATACTGCCTATATGCCGCCTCGTATACCTTCTCTTTTAGTCCGGAATCCGTCACGACCGCATAATGGGCATGCTGCAAATTAAAGGCGGAAGGCGCGTACTTGACCAGATTGAACATCTCCTCCAGCTCCTGCCGGCCGATCTTCACGTCCGGAATGAATTTCATGGCGGATCTTCTTGATTTTAAAAGCTCGGTGAATGAGTTCGCTGTTCCGTTCATGTTAAGACTCTCCTTAAGTAAACTGTAATTTTATACATTTTATCACAGTCACTATAAAAAAGTAAGGAAATTATCGGTCATAATTGTTTAATTATGGGCTGAATTTCGACATGATTGTGAATAAAAAAATAATCCCTTGCAGCGCAAGGGATTCTAAGGGGATGTTACATACGCTCCCATAAGGCAGAGAACGCTTCGGGTTCCAGTTGAAGAAACACGGGGGCGAAACCGTATATGACGTAGTTTCCTTCTTTAAAAAGTCGGAGTTCCACCTCGGTCCCGTCTTCCAGCGTCAGATGCAAAAATTTCTGATTGCTGCCTTCGGACTGATAGATTCCCGCTTCATACAGTCCCCCTCCTCCACGGGCTTGGCTTCATATAAAGCATTTATAAACTGCTCCAACACCGAATCCGGCCCCAAGGAATGAAACTTGTCCCCTCCCATATTCCAAGCGTCAAAATCCTGCCACTTCGCGGAAACGACCCGGCCTTTCAAATTCAGCTTGCCGACCAGATCCTCCCCCTTGGCAACCGTAATCCCGTTCAAATGTTCATATACTTCGGCGTAAATCTGCCCGTCCAGCTCCAGATAAGACATGATGCGAAACTCCTTGTCGTACCCTTTTACCGAATACACGTCCATTTCCCCGATGGTTGATGCGAGCTCCTTATAATCGGACGCTTCGCTCCATTCGTCAATGCCGGCCGTGGAGCGGCCCAGTTTTTCTCCAAGCAGCTGCTTTGCGGTTTCAGGCGTGATTTTCGTGCCCGTCTGCGTATAGATCTTCCCCTGGTATACGATTAATCCGATCATGTCCGCTTGAGCGCCGGATGTCTCGGGAAGCTTCATTTCGGGTATGGTGACGGCATTCGGGTCTTCCTTAACCGCAGGTGCAGGGCCGTCAGCCTGCGGCCGTACCGCGGATGTCACGACCGGCCTGTTCGTTTCGTTCCAAGTAAGGGATAGAACGACCCCGAGGCCCATGACGGCCGTTAGGCCTGCCGCGATAAACGCCGGGCGGTTTCTTTTTACGCGGATCGGTTCTTGCTTGTGTTCCCGAACATGCTTTGCAAGCCGCTGCTCCAGTCCCTCATCCGGCTCCATCCGATCCAGTAGCGTTTTATATTCCTTCGGGTTCATGATTCAACCTCGCTTTCCAAATCCATTTTTAACAGCTGCCTGCCGCGCGCAAGGCGCATCTTGACGGCCGATTCGCTGATTTGCAGAATGCCGGCGATCTGCCGGACCGAATAATCTTCATAATAAAACAGGTGGATGACCGCCTTATATTTGAACGGCAGTTTTATGACATGATCCATGAGGGAACGGTCGGAAGACTGTTCGAAGTATTCATCCATATCCTCCATCCGGATGACCCGCCTGCGCCATAGGCTGCCCTGCATGTTTTTGCATTGGTTCGTGACGACGCGGATCAGCCAGGCTTTTTGGTGTTCCCGGTCGGTAAATGGGGGCGATTTATACATCAGCTTGATGAATGTTTCCTGAAGGGCTTCCTCCACGTCCTGTTTGTTGCCCAAATGAACCATTGCGATTTTGAAAAGCATGCTTCCGTATAATTGATAGACTTCCGTAATATCTCCGCCCGGCCGGAGCGAATCACTCAACATGTGGCGTGACCTCCTTTTACCCTTAACACAATTATGGACGGCGTTTGGTCACATTTGGTTGAAAAAAAACAAAAAAAACACGCCGGAACCGGCGTGCTCTTCCAAAACATTAAAGAGTAACTACCCCTTCGTTCCGCCCTGCAAACCAAATCCTTTGGACATAAACTGCTGGGACAGAATGTACATCACAATGGCCGGAATCGCGTAAAGCACGGAAAATGCGGCCAGACTGCCGTAATCCACCATGCCGTACTGCCCGAAAAATTGATACAGTTTCAAGGAGGCCGGGAAATTCTCCGGCGACTGGAGCAGAATGTACGGGACGAAGAAATTGCCCCAGCTTCCCGAAAACGTGAATATGGCAACCGTGCAAATCCCGGGAACCATTAAAGGCGCCACCACCTTTCGAATTCCCGTGAAGACCGAGGCTCCGTCGACCCAGGCGGCCTCTTCCAGATCATTCGGCACGGAGTCCATGAAATTTTTCATCATCCATATTCCATAAGGCATGGACGAAGCCACATAGAACAGGATGACGCCGAAAATGTTGTCGTACAGCTTTAAGCCGAGAAACAATTGATATACCGGGACCATGACCGCCGTAATCGGCAGCGATGTCATAAACAGGATGGTGAGCATGAACGGCTTCTTGTATTTCATCTGGTAGCGCGATAACGGATAGGCTGCCAGCAAAGCCAACAATACCACCAGAACGGCTTGGCCGAGCGACATGAACAGGCCGATCATAAACGCCCGTTGGTTCTCGGGGCTGGTTATGACTTCGGCGTAATTGGCCCCCGTGATTCGGGAAGGAAGCTTCAGCGATTGCATCGCATTGGCGTCAACCGAAGCGACCAGAACCCACAGGAGCGGAAGAACGAAACAGATGCCGATGAATGTAAGTATCGCATACGGCAGCACCCGATAAACCACTTTGCGTTGTTTCGCATTCATATCCTTTTCCCCTCAACCCTCATTTACTCTTTCATGGACCGGATATAAAGCAGGCTCAAAACGATGCCGATGAGCAGCAGCAGCAAAGATATCGCAGTTCCATAGCCAAGCTGGTAATTTACGAAAGCCTGATTGTACATAAAAATAGGCAGCGTTGTCGTTAAGGTACCCGGTCCCCCGCCGGTCATGGCATAAATCAGGCCGAATACGCCGAGCGTCTGCAAGGTAACCAGCATCATGTTCGTCGTAATGGAACCTTTGATGTAAGGCACGATAATTCTCGTGAAGATCTTCCATTTGGAGGCTCCATCCACCACCGCGGCCTCTTCGATCTCAGTCGGTACGTCATCCAGCGCGGCCTGGAATACCAGCATGGAAAAAGCCGTGCCATGCCAAATGTTGGCCAGAATAATCGTAAGCATGGGAACGGTAAACAACCAGGTTACCTCGGAAAAACCGAAAAAAGCGATGATTGCGTTAAGCGTCCCCTCATCCCCGAAAAAGCTGTACAGGCAAAGGGCGCATACAATTTCAGGAGTGACCCAGCCTGCCAATACGATCGTGCCGATGACCCGCCTGAACATCTTGTTTTTGTGCTTCATCAAGAGGGCGATCAGAAATCCCAGCACCTGCTGACCGACCACCGCCGATCCGATCAAGAATATTAAGGTGTTCCATATGCTAACCCTAACCGTCGGGTCTTCAAACATGCGGACATAGTTGTCAAAGCCGATAAACTTCAGTTCCTTGGCGGCCTCTCCCGTTAAAGCAAGATTCGTGAAGGAATAATAAAAAGTCAACAGGATCGGATATATGAAAAACACCAGCATGATTGCAACGGAAGGAAGCAAAAAATAGAGCCACGTGGTTGTTTTTCTTCTCTTGTAACTTTGGTATACGGCCAAACTGCTCATCCTTCTCTCCTCCTCGCCTGCAGAAGAACCAAAAAGCGCTTGCTCAAGCATGCATCCCAAGAAGGAGGGCGGCTCGAGCAAGCTTTCCGTTTTATTTTTCCGCTACATGATCCGCGCCGACGATTCTTGTCACGTCCTGGGCATACTTATTCATGGCATCGGCGGGAGAAGTGCCCGTAGCCACGGATTCCACCATGGTTTGGATTTGGGTGGATACTTCCGGGTATTTTTCCTGCGCAGGCCTGAATTCGGCATTTTGCAAATATTCCGTCGCCGTTTCGTTAAACGGCATCTTGGTGTATTCGGGATCCTTGGCCACGTCCGTACGGACCGTGATATTGCCTGAAGCCGTAATCAGCTTTTGGGAATTTTCTTTATTCAGCGCATATTTAATGAAATTCCAAGCCTCTTCCTTGTGTTTGGCATGGCTTGGAATCGAAAGCGCCCAGCCTCCCGCCAGCGTGATCGACCCCGGTTCCTGCCCTTGGCTTGTCGGCATGGGGGCAAAACCAAGCACGTCTTTATACTCAGGCCAAGGTGCCGCCCCGCCTTCAAAATAATTGCCCGTAATCCAGGATCCGTCCAGGGAAATGGCGAGTTTCCCTTTCGGCAAATATTCGCGCGTCGCGGTATTTCCGGCCTGGCCGTTCAAAACTTTGGATAACGGCGGTCCCAGCTTTTCCTTGTTGACCGTTTCGATGAAAGTCAGGGCATCCAGAATCCCCTGGCTTTTAACGATCCATTTCCCGCCTTCGTTATCATACAGCCGCTCCCCTGTGCCGTAGAGCAGCATTTCATAAGTCTGCATGGAAGTCGCTTCCCCGGTAGCCTTGCCCATGTTCATCCAGATCGGCACGATATCGGGCTGTTTATTCTTGATGGTTCTCGCCGCATTCAGCACGTCTTCCCAGGTTTTCGGCTGCCAATCCTCCGGAAGGCCCGCCTGCTTGAAAATTTCCTTGTTGTACCATAGTCCCCGGGAGTCGGTGTTGTACGGAACGCCGTAAACTTTGCCGTCGCTTGCGGTAACGCCCTTTTTCATCGCCTCGATGAAGGATCCGTTGCTCCAATCCTCCCAGTCCTTTAATTTGTCGTCGAGAGGCTCAAGGTAACCTGCGCTGGCATCCGAATTCAAAATAAACGTATCCTCCGTCACGATATCCGGTGCCGTATCTTTCGATTTCAACGCCAAAGCGACCTTGGCAAAATAGTCTCCTTCCGATGCCTGAATCGGTGCCGGTTTGATTTCTACATTTTTGTCGGGGTAACTTGCCGAGAGCTCCTTGATCCATTTATAAAGAGTCCCGTTCTCTCCGATCCCGTCATCTCTAAAGGTTACGGTGATGGTCGTCTTTGGCGACTGCTGCTCCTCTCCCTTCCCGGGATTTCCGGTATCAACCGGTTTCGATTTGCCGCTGCAGCCGAATAATAAAGTAACGCACAGAACCGTCGTAACAATCAGAACATATTTTCTTTTGCCCGGCCTCACTTTTTTCCCTCCTTTATGCTGAGCCTTCTGCCTTAAACAGCCTGAATCATGGAATGAATGCGTTTACCGGCAAACCTTATTTATGCATATTATTCAGCCGGCCGGGATATTCAGAACTTTTAAAAGACGCGAAAAAGCCCTCAATTCCTTGAGGGCTTCCTTCAAAATCTGTTATGCGCGTTCATTGCCCGTATCCGACAGCGGATCTTTGGACAACAGGCTTTTCAGTTCCTTCATGAACATGTTGATGTCTTTAAACTGACGGTACACCGAGGCGAATCGAACGTAGGCCACCTCGTCGACTGGATAGAGCTGCTCCATGAGAAGCTCGCCGATCTCCCGGCTTTCCACCTCGGCTGCAGCCGTATTGCGAAGAGATTTCTCTACCTCGGAGACGATCATGTCCAGCTGGTCCACGGATACCGGCCGTTTCTCGCAGGCCCGGATCAAGCCGCGCAGCACCTTCTCCCGGCTGAATTCCTCCCGGCTCCCGTCTTTCTTGATGACCATGAGCGGAGTCTCCTCCACCATCTCGAATGTCGTAAAGCGGCGACTGCACTGCTCGCATTCGCGGCGGCGGCGGATAGACTTGTTTTCGTTGGCAGGACGGGAATCGAGCACCTTCGTTCCGGCGTAACCGCAGTATGGGCATTTCATAAACAAACATCACTTCCTTTATTTTGGATTCGCCGATCAGGCTCAACTAATTTCCAGAAAATGTACGATAAAATAGGTTATGAAGATTGCGGTTCCGAGACATAATACTTTTACCAACTCAAGGAGGTGAACAGATATGGGACAAGGCGGTAACAGAAACAGCAACAACCTCGTAGTACCTCGTGCTACAGGTGCGCTTGAGCAAATGAAATTCGAGGTTGCTCAAGAACTGGGCATCAGCATTCCACAAGACGGATACCAAGGTAACATGACTTCCTACGAGAACGGTTCGATCGGGGGATACATTACCAAGCGTCTGGTAACCCTGGCCGAGCAGCAATTGGCTGGTCAATTTTCCGGTCAATAATTAATTCTTCATCCAAAGAGTGTTAGACAGGCTTGCCACAAGCCTGTCCGGCGCTCTTTTTTGCTAATTCCGACTAGAAATGATCGTACACATCGGTATATTGATTATAATAATAAATGACTCTTTGTACATAGTGCCGGGTTTCGCCGACTGGGATATTTTTTACGTTTTCGTAGGTTCCGTCCCACAGTCCTTTTTTAATCCAGCTTCTTACGTTGCCGGGACCGGCATTATAAGCGGCAATGGCCGCAATCGGGTTCCCGTCCATTTCCTCGTGAAGCTTTTTGATATACCAGGTACCCAGCTGGATATTGGCGTCCGCTTCATGTTTTACGCTGTCCAGCGTCACCGACGGGAGCTTGGCCATTTCCATGGCCCAGTTTGCCGTATCCGGCATCAGCTGCATGATCCCGAGCGCGCCTCTCTTGGACTCTTTGCCGGGCTTATAATTCGTTTCCACGCGAATGATGGAGGCGACGAGAAAAGGGTCAACCTCGTAATGAACCGCATGCTTTCTTATCTGATCTTTATAATAAATCGGGTACAACCACGTCATCCAGTTGCTGTTCAGAAAGAGAACCGCGATAAAAGACACCAGCAGAAGCAGCAGAACTCGTTTTTTTCTTAGCCATCTCATGGGCGTGTTATCCTGGGCCACAGCTCGTCCAATTGACGTTCGGTTTCCGCCATGCTGCCGCTGTTATCAATCACGTAATCCGCCATTCTCTTCTTCTGCTCGATATCCATCTGGCTGTCAAGCCGGGCCTTGGCCTGCTCTTCCGTCAATCGATCGCGTTCCATCAGCCGCTGAAGCTGCGTTTTCCTCGGCACGTATACGACCATCACCTTGTGAAAAAGGGATTGAAGCTCCGATTCGTACAGCAGCGGAATATCAACCACGACGAGTTGTTCCGGATTGGACTTCTCGTAAGCTTCCATCTGTCTTCGAATTTCCCGGCGTATGGCAGGATGGGTAATCCCGTTTAGCGCAAGCCGTTCCTTCGGATCGTTAAACACGATCTCACCCAGCTTTTTTCTGTCCAACTGCCCGTCCGTCTGAAGGATATCTTGTCCAAAATGCGCGGCCACCTCTGCCAAAACCGGATGACCCGGGAGCATCACCTCCCGGGCGATCACATCGGCATCCACGAGAAGGGCTCCCTTCCGGACCAGCATGGAGGACACGGTGCTTTTTCCTGTTGCAATTCCCCCGGTTAAACCGATATTCATGACTTCACCTCATAATAACTTCATTATACCCATGAAAAACAATAAAAACGCCGGCAAATAAGAGATAAACCGCATTCCGTTATTGGCTGCGGCCCGAAAGCCGACCTTCATGCCGAGCAAAAGGAACAACCCGCTGAAAAGGGCCGCAACCGCGGAGGTTACCCATGGGGAGAAACCGAGCATGGCCGCTCCCAAACCGGCTCCAAAGGCATCGAGGGACAATGCGGCCCCAAGCCACATGGCTTCCCAGGAAGAAATGCTTCCGGAGTCATCCATATCCGCCTGCGTCGGACTCCTTAAAATCTGGATCACCAGGCCTAACTTGCGGATCTCAAGCGTAAAAATTTCCTTTTTGGCCAAGGAAACCATTTTCGTTGCCGCTTCTTTCCGCGTCTCCGTCCTTATTGGACGGCGAACCGCTTCATCTCCTGCTTCCCTGTTTGACCGGGCCGCGATCTGCTGAATCAACGACCAGCCCCCCATTACCATCAAGATCACCGCACCGATCACGGAAGCTGCTGACGGGGAGAATATACGCTGCAGCAAAGTCCCGGCCTGCATGGAAATGCAAAGCACGATACCGGAGCACAACGAGATGATCACCACGGACAGAAACGGTATTTTGGTTCTCCGCAGCCCGTATGTAATCCCTGCTCCGAAGCCGTCCAGGCTTAAAGCCATGGCCAGCAGTACGGGTGAAATAAGACCGAGCACCCATCTCCCTCCTCCGGCCTGAACGTTCCGCCTAATTCCCGAAAAAGGGGACGTTTCGTCTTCGGCTAGTTCTAAGAGCAGTATATGGATGGAAGAAGGGATGGGTGCACGCCTATCTTTTAGCCTTTGGTTTTAACGGCTGGCAGCGGGAACAGTAATGCGTCCCCCGGCCGCCGACCACGGTTTTTACGACAGGGCTGCCGCAGTTGTGGCAGGGCTCGTCCTTGCGGCCGTAAATGCGGAGCTGATGCTGGAACATTCCCATCTCGCCCTGTCCGTTGACGTAAGATTTAATCGAAGATCCGCCGGCCTCGACCGCTTCCAAAAGCGTGGACCGGATTGCCTCATACAGGCGTTCCAGCTCGTTGTCCTTCAGCGAATTGGCCATCCGCTCGGGATGAATGCCCGCTTTGAACAACGCCTCATCGACATAAATATTCCCGATGCCGACCACGTATGCCTGGTTTAACAGGACAACCTTGATTTTTGTTTTTTTGGTCCCGACGATTTCTTTGAATGCCCCCAAAGTAAAGGTATCGTCCAGAGGCTCATAACCCAGTTTGCACAGCGGCGGAAGCTTGAACTCTTCCCCGGGCGCAAACAAATGCATCGTTCCGAACTGCCGCACGTCCTTGTACCGCAGCTCCGTACCGTCATCAAAATGAAAAATGACGTGAGTATGCTTCTCCACGGGATCGCCCGAGGAATACAACCCGTAGCGTCCCTCCATCCTCAGATGGGAGACAAGCACAAGCCCGTCAAGCTTGATTCGCAAAAACTTGCCGCGGCGTTCAACGCCTTCTACGGTATGTCCCTTGAGCATAAAAGCAAAAGCTTCGATATCGTCGGGACGCTGAATGATCCGCGGCAGATGGACTGTAACATGATCTATATGCTTTCCCTTAATCAGTTGATTAAGCGTTCGTTTTACGGTTTCTACTTCCGGCAATTCCGGCATGATGGCTTCACCTCTATCCTATTATAACGGATGTGAAGTCGCAGCGGCCTATCGATTTTGGGGAGATTTCGGCTTAAGCCCCTTCCAAAGCCGGGCATTCCCGGCCTTTACTTGGCCTCGTACCAATTCTCGCCGTAACTGACCTCCGATTTCAGCGGAACGGCCAGCTTAAACGCATCGCTCATCACTTCCGGCACGAGTTTCTTCATGATATCCAGCTCGTCCTCAGGCACCTCGAATACCAATTCGTCATGCACCTGCAGCAGCATGCGGCTTCTCAGCTTCCGCTCGAAAAGCGCGGCATCCATTTTCACCATGGCCAGCTTGATGATGTCGGCCGCCGTTCCCTGAATCGGCGTATTCATGGCTGTCCGCTCCGCAAAGGATCGAAGATTGAAGTTGCTGGCATTGATCTCCGGAAGATAGCGTCTGCGCTCAAGCAGCGTTTTGACATAGCCGTCCCGTTTTGCCTGCTTGACGATTTCATCCATGTACCGGCGTACGCCTTGAAATACCTCAAAATATTGATCGATGAATTTAGCCGCTTCTTTCCGCGTAATGTTCAGGTTCTGGGACAAGCCGTAATCGCTGATCCCGTACACGATCCCGAAGTTGACCGCCTTGGCCGAGCGCCGCATGTTCGAGTCCACCTCTTCTTCGCTCACGCCGAACACGTCCATCGCCGTCTTGGTATGGATGTCCATATCGTGCAGGAAGGCTTCCTTGAGACGGTCGTCATCCGAAATGTGGGCCAAAACGCGAAGCTCAATCTGCGAATAGTCCGCCGCCAGAATGGACCAGCCGGGCTCGGAAGGGACAAACACCTTGCGAAGCTTTCGTCCTTCCTCCAGACGGATCGGAATGTTCTGAAGATTCGGGTATTGGCTGCTGAGTCGTCCGGTTGCGGCGATGGTCTGGCGGTAATACGTATGAACCTTCCCGGTTTGAGGGGAGATTTCCTTGAGCAGCCCTTCGACATAAGTGGACTGCAGCTTTGCAATCGTGCGGTATTGAAGGATAAGCCGGACGATATCGTGATAAGGCGCCAGCTTTTCGAGTACTTCCGCATCGGTGGAATAGCCGGTTTTCGTCTTTTTGATAACCGGAAGCTGCAGCTTCACAAACAGGATTTCGCCAAGCTGCTTCGGCGAGTTGAGGTTGAATTCCATGCCGGCGATCTCGTAAATTTCGGTTACGAGCTTTGCGATCTGCTCTTCGAATTCACGGCCGAGTTCCTTGAGCGCTTCCTCATTTACCGCGATGCCCTGTTTTTCCATATCGGCCAAAATGCGCGAAAGCGGCATTTCCAGCTCATGGAACAGAGGCAGCATTTCGTTGTCGGTCAGCTCCCGCTCCTGCAGCGGAAGAATCTCTGCAATGGCTTCGCATTTTCTCGCCAGATGATTGCTGAGGACTTCCGTTTCGGGAACCTTCCATTTGGCCCCCTTGCCGAACACATCGTCGTCGGACTCCAGGAAAGACAGGCCGTATTTCGCGGCAAGACCGCTTAACGTCTGGTTGGATTCCGTCGGGTCCAGCAGATAGGCCGCCAGATGAACGTCAAAAGCTGCTCCCGCAAACGCGATGCCCTGCCAGTGAAGGGCAAGGTCGATGCGGTGAAGGTCATATCCCCGTTTCGGAATGGCGCTGTCCGCCAGCCAAATCCGAATCGGCTCCGCCGCTTCGGATGTCAACAGCTCAAACGGGATATAATATTGCTGTTCATCGCCTGCCAGTACAAGAGCAATCACGTCGGCATGATGCGGATTATCCCCGTGGGTCTCCACATGCATGACTTTGATCTCGTCCAGCGCCCCGGCAACCTCGGACAAACGCTGCTCATCCACGACGGTAACCCGAACCTCGGCTTGCGGCTGAGCCGCTTCCTGCGCATGGGCTCCTCCTCCGGCATCCAGCTTCAACCGTTCGAGGAGGGATTTGAATCCCAGCTTCGCCAAAGCGGGCCCTGCCGTTTCCTGGTTCAATCCGTTGAACTTCATATCGTCCGGTGTCTGTTCCAGCGGAACTTCGCGGAAGATCGTTGCGAGCTTTTTGCTGAGTATGGCCGAATCCGCGTTTTCTTCGATTTTTTCTTTCATCTTCCCCTTAAGCTCGCCGCTGCGGGCAAGCACCTGCTCGACCGACCCGAATTCATGCAGCAGCTTAAGCGCCGTCTTCTCCCCTACGCCGGGTATCCCCGGTATGTTGTCCGAAGCATCGCCCATCAATCCTTTCAGATCGATAATTTGGGACGGCGTCAGACCGTAGCGCTCCTGGATTTGGGCAGGCCCGTAGGGCTCGATATCCGTTACCCCTTTGCGGACCATGGCAATCGTCACGTGTTCGGACGCCAGCTGAAGCATGTCCTTGTCCCCGGATACGACCATCACCTTGCGGCCTTCTTCATCCGCCAGGCGCGTAATGGTGCCGATAATATCATCCGCTTCATAGCCCCCGATTTCGAACTGGGCGACCCCCAGCCCTTGAAGCAGCTCCTTCAGCAGCGGAAACTGGCCGGAAAGCTCCGGTGGCGTCTTCTCCCGCTTCCCTTTGTATTCCTGAAAATCGGCATGGCGGAACGTTTCCTTGCCCGCATCAAAAGCAACCATCATATGAGTAGGCTTATGCTCGTCGATAAGACGGAGAAGCATCGTCGTAAATCCGTATACGGCATTGGTCTGCTGCCCGCTTGCGTTCGTCAGCGGCGGCATCGCAAAAAACGCCCGGTAAATAATGTTGTTTCCATCAATGACAATCAACTTGTCCATTCAGGCACCTACCCCTCTAAAACTTTCCTTTTCACATGATAACATAGGTTCCCTCTAAAACCGAACCTCCAGCGGCCATTCCGCATGGTTTTCATTCCAAAGATGCCCTAAGTTTATTTCTGCACAAAAAAAACGCCGGCTTATGCCGGCGCCGTACAGTCTTATTGATTCAAGTCCGGGCGGTGTCCCGTTACGAGATAAACGGTGCTTTCTCCAATGTTCGTTGCATGATCGGCAATACGCTCGATGTACCGGCCGACCATAACAAGCAGCATGGCCTGATTCGCGGTTTCCGGATTTGAAGTCAGGTGGGAGAACAGATCATGCAGGATAACGCTGTAGAGATGGTCGACCTGATCGTCGTCTTGGGACATTTTGTAGGCCAAATCCGTATTTTCCGTCAGGTAGGATTCGATGGACTCCGATACCATCGCCCTTACGATATCGGACATCCGCGGAATGTCCACCAGCGGCTTCATCAGCTCCTGTCCCTGAAGACGGATCGTAACCTTGGCGATGTCCCGGGCCAAATCGCCCATCCGTTCCAGATCGCTGGCGATCCGGAAGGCTACCAGAATCCGGCGCAGGTCTTTCGCAACAGGCTGCTGCGTCACGATGAGGCGGGAGCCGATATCCATGATCTGCTCCTCCATCCCATTCAGCCGGGCATCCTGCTCAACGACTTGACGGGCCTTCTCCGTATCCATGGTCTGAAGCGACGACACGGCTGCCGCCAAGGCGTCCTCCATATGCGTGCTCATCTCTTTCAGCAGGGTTCTCAGCTCATCAAGCTGCTGATCAAACTCAATTCTCCGGATCATTCAACGCTCCTCCAATTCGCTATGATAAACAATACTCAGCCGAAGCGGCCGGAAATATAATCTTCCGTCCGGGCATCGGAAGGGGTAGAGAACAGCACATCCGTATCCGCCGCTTCGATCACTTCCCCGTTAAGGAAAAAGACGGTCTTTCCGGAAACGCGCGCAGCCTGGTGCATGTTGTGCGTAACCATAACAATCGTATATTTACTCTTTAATTCCTGAACTAATTCTTCAATTTTCAAAGTAGATATAGGATCAAGCGCCGAGGTTGCCTCGTCCATGAGAAGAATGTCGGGCTGAACCGCCAAAGCCCTTGCAATGCAAAGACGTTGCTGCTGCCCGCCCGAGAGGCTCAGTGCCGATCTCTTCAAAAAATCCTTGACCTCTTCCCACAAGGCCGCCTGCTTCAAGCTCTGCTCCACGATGCCGTCCAGCTCGGATTTATTGCGGACTCCGTGCAGCCGCGGGCCGTAGGCGATGTTGTCGTAGATCGATTTCGGAAAAGGATTCGGCTGCTGGAACACCATGCCTACCTGCTTGCGCAGCTCTTCCACATAAAGGTCCTCGCTGTAAATATCCTTTCCCTGAATTTTCACGCTGCCCTCAATCCGCGTCCCCGAAATCATGTCATTCATCCGGTTCAGCGTGCGAAGCAGCGTGGATTTCCCGCAGCCGGAAGGACCGATAAAAGCCGTTACCGTTTTCTCGGGTATATCCAGATTAACCTGCTTCAAAGCATGGAACGTGTCGTAGTAAAGGTTCAATTTATCAATTTGAATAATGGATTCCATTCGTTGATCATGTCTCCTTCATTTAAGCACTCAGGACAAAACAGCTATCACCAGATATCCATTATATTAATCTTTTGTAATATTCATTCGCTGGAATTGTAAACACAATGTAAAATCGAAAGAGGCTTGAACATGTAGTAGTTTAGTAGGAGCGTCGAGTTATTCGGAACCATGGATGGCGGACAGTTCGAGCCGGATCTGCTTAAGACGTGACGTTGTTTCACCCGTCAAGGCATGCACTTGGCCTCCGGCCTGCGATACGTCCCGGGCGCCTCCTCCATCTCCAAGAAGTTGTGCCTCCCGTCTGCGATAAACTTACCGCACCCGCGGATTTCCAGCAGGCTGGTTTCCGTAACCTGCGAGGTGTCCATCACAATCCGCTGGATATGCTGAAGGAGTCCGGAAATGCTCGATGACAAGGTTCTGGTTTGTTTGGCCAAGGACTGCACTTCCGCAGCCACAACCTGAAAGCCCTTGCCATGTTCGCCCGCATGGGCAGCCTCGATGGACGCGTTCAAGGCGAGCAAGCTGCTTTGGTTCGCAATTTCCGTGATCTGGCTTGTAATTTCCGATATCCCTTTCGTATTGTTCAGGAGATCCGAAACAAATTCGGCCCGCTTTTCCATGTCTTGAACCAGGTTCAAATACGAGGTGTTGACCCGGTCAAGCTTTACTCTGCCGGAGCCGGCCCATTCCTTTATCTGCTCGCACTTTGCCTTGGTCAACTCCGCCGCTTCGGCCACTTTGGTTAACGACATTTCAATATTGCGGGTATGGCGTGTGGTGTCTTTCAGCATTTCTTCCCGTCTGCGCTCGGCCCGCTCCTGAAGTTCGGCGGACAGCCGAAGCAGGTCGCGCACGGTTAGAGCGCCCAAGAGTTCCCCCTGCTCCTCAACCAAAACACAATCATAAAACCGGGATTCCGGGCGTTCCAGCGCCTTTTGGAGAATTTGCGAAAGCGGCTCTGACCTGCCGACGATCATGGGCTCCTTGTCGGCAATTTCGGCAGCAGGGCGGTGATCGTAGATTTCCCTTGAGAACCTGCCGCTCATCAGCCGGTAAAACGTATCCCGCATGATGATTCCCCCCGGCTTTTCCGAATCCCGGCATAATACAATGCAAGGGACATCCCTTTTCGATATAAACAAGTCCATCACTTCCCGGCAGGTTTTGGACCTTCCGATGATGGGTACCTTTCTCCAGGAAGCCAGCGTGGTATCCGCAGCCCCCTCATATTCCACGGTTTTCGAGCCGGTTCTTTTATCGATGTCCGTAACCTTGTCCACCCCTGATTGCGTCTTAAGCTGAAGCAGCGTCATGCAGCTCCACTCCCCTTTTTAGGTTCTTAAGACCCATATTAGACGAGGAATGTAAAGCCTGTGTTTGTTTAATATAAACCAAGTGTAAACGCATCGTATTTTCTAATTCTTTATTCCTAAACAAGCCTGAGACCGTAAGTCGAAAGTCGTTTATTTGGGATTAACAACGAGCTTATAACCGACTCCCCGGATCGAATCGATAAATACCGAATCGGGATCGAGTTCAAGCTTCTTTCGCAAAGAGCTGACGTGCACATCCACCGTCCGCTGGCCTCCGATATAATCAAATCCCCAGACAACATTCATCAGATCGTCCCGGGACAATACGACACCCGGTTTTCTGGCGAGGTACAAAAGCACTTCAAACTCCTTGGGTCTAAGGTTGATGTTTTGACCGCCAAGCTTGACCTCATATTTATCGGGGTATATCTCCAATTGTCCGAGAATGATGACGTTCCCCTTATCGACCGATACGCCGGCGGCTTCTTCCGAATGCCCGGATACCCTCCGCATGACGGCCGAGACGCGGGCAAGGAGCTCGGATACGCCGAACGGCTTCGTTATATAGTCATCCGCCCCCATTTTCAAGCCCTGAACGACTTCTTCTTCGGCATTTTTGGCCGTCAAAATAATGATCGGCGTTTTGATCCCCTGCTGACGCAGCTTCTCCAATATATCAAACCCGTTCATGCCCGGAAGCATGACATCCAGCAGAATCAGATCAAAGGTTTCTTTCGAGGCGCGTTCGTACCCCGAAGTTCCATGCTCCTCTACGGTTACGTTAAATCCTTCCTGGGTCAAATTGTAAGACAATAGCCGAGAAAGTGTCGGTTCGTCTTCAATGACAAGCAAACGTTGTGCCATCTTACCCCCGCCTTAAAACCGATTATTTTTGGTTCGCTTTTTGATTAAATTATATCAAGGGAATGTTATCCCAATGTTAACGCCCTTGCTGCTTCAATCATTTTCCTGAAGCAGCGGCATTTCGATAATAAAGGAACTCCCCATCCCCAGCTCGCTTTCAACCTTGATGGAGCCGTGGTGCAGTTCCACGAGATGTTTGACGATCGATAACCCGAGCCCCGTTCCGCCGGAACTTCTGGAGCGCGCCTTGTCCACCCGGTAGAACCTTTCGAAAATACGCGGAAGATCTTTTTTGGGGATACCGATCCCGGAATCCCTGACAATAAAGCGAATGGCATCCCCATGGCCTTCCTTATGGATATCGCCGGCCGTTAACAGCACCTTTCCCCCCTCCTGGGTGTAATTAATGGCGTTGGAGAGCAGATTGGTAAATATTTGCCTTAATTTGTCTTCGTCCCCTTCCATGAAGAGCTCCTCGGGGACCTGCATATCCAGGGAAATTCTTTTCTTGGCGGCCTCCGGCTCCATGAATTTCCACAGCGACTCGAAAAACGAAGCCAGATGCACCGGCGAATATTCCATGGCGCTCCGCTTGGACTCGATCTTGGAAAGCTCGAGAATGTCCCGGATCAGCCGGTTCAACCGCTCGGATTCATCGTAAATAATCTGAAGGAACGACTTCGAAGTTTTCTCGTCGCTCACGCCGCCTAACAAGGTCTCGGCAAAGCCCTTTACCGCCGCAAGCGGCGTTTTCAGCTCATGCGAAACGTTGGCGACAAATTCGCTGCGCATCCGCTCAAGTCTGCGGATATCCGTGACGTCCTGCAGGTGGAACAGCATGCCGCGGTAGGAGCCGTCATCCTGGGACATGGTCACTCCATCGAGACGGATAATCGATTCGACCGGAAAGTACAAACTCCGTTCCTCGCGAAAATTCGTGCGGTGCTCAAGCCCTTCCTCCATCAGCTTGGTCAGCTCGTAATGCTGCCTCAGCTCGCGGTAAGATTTTCCCGTCACCTGTGCCGCTTTAACGCCAAGCATCTGTTCTGCTGCCCGGTTCACAAGCACAATCTGGCCGTCATGACTGAGCATGATAATCCCCCCGGTCATATTGTTCAATACGCTTTGCAGCATGTCCTCATTGTCCCGGATCGTTTTCAGCTGCGTTTGCAGGCTGTCCGCCATCCCGTTGATGGCTTGGGCCAGCTGTCCGATTTCATCCCTCCGGTGAATCTGTACGCGGGCGTCGTAATCGAGCCGGGTAATCTGGCGGGCTACCCTCGTTATTTTTTCCAATGGCGAAGTGAGGCCTGCGGCGATCCGGTAACTAACCAGTGCAGCCACCATAAAAAGAATGATCAAACCGCCACCCATCACCATCCACCCTTGGCGGACGCCCTCATCCACCTGATTAAGACTCATGGATAAGCGGATGTATCCGTCAAAAGCTCCCTGCTTTACGGGCCGTGCCACATAGATCATATCCTGTCCTAAAGTGCTGCTGTAACGGATCGTCCGGCCGGTTCCTTCCTTTTCCGCTTGAATCATCTCTTCCCGATGGGCGTGATTGTCCATTTTTCCGGGATCGCTCTCGGAATCCCCGATCACGGTACCGTCTTTTGCAATAAACGTAACCCTGGCATCCGCCAAGGCTTCGAGCTGCAGGGACTTGTCCGTATAATATTCGGCGGCCTCCTTGCCTGTAAGAGGCGGGAACTCCAACGTCGCCTGGATCAGGTTGATCTCCCTGACCATATTCTCTTCCTGCAGCTTGATGTGGGATTCTTTGAACACATTGGCCATGGCAAAGCCGGCACCCAGCATCGACAGGCCGATCAGCGTCATCATGATTAGGGTCAAGCGGTTACGAAACGGTCTCATCCATCTCTCCCTTTACCGGTAAAATAGTCGTAAAATCAGCTGGCTTTATATATCTCTCATTTGTTTCCCATGATAAACCTCAAATTCTTTGACCGCAACCACTTCCGGGCAAGAAGAAAACGGCTTCGCCGTCCTTTTGAAAAAAGGGGCGTTTCTCGGAGAAATGGAATCCAACGTTCCTATATGAAAAAAGCATCCCCGGACCGGGAGCGGCCAAGGAATGCTTGTATGAATACTTCATATATATGGACAGATTACGCAAAAACGGGCTCTTTAAACATCTCCAGCTTGGCCGCGGAATTCTTGCTTACATCCGCATGAAGGCTGTTGCCGTGGGAGTCCATCGTCACGATGGCAGCGAAGCCGTCCACATCCAGATGCCACATGGCTTCCGGAATGCCGAATTCCATAAAATCGACGCCGTTTACCTTCTTGATGCATTCGGCATAATACTGTGCGGCTCCTCCGATGGCATTCAAATATACGGCACCGTGCTCCTGCAGAGCCTGCAAGGTTTTCGGTCCCATGCCGCCCTTGCCGATGACCGCGCGGATGCCGAACTTTTTCAAAATATCGCCCTGATACGGCTCCTCCCGGATGCTTGTTGTAGGTCCGGCCGCCTTGACATGCCAGCCCTCGTCATCTTTCAGCATGACGGGTCCGCAGTGGTAAATGACCGTACCGTTCAGATCGATCGGGGCATCATGGTCCATCAAATATTTATGCAGCGCATCGCGGCCGGTGTGCATTTCCCCGCGGATGACCACAACGTCTCCGACACGGAGGCTGCGGATCTGTTCTTCGCTGATCGGCGTTTGGAGCACGATTTCCCGGCCGGAAGCCGGCTTGCCGTCATCGCTCGATGCGATGGCCGTCTCGGCCTGGGATTCCGCATTCATGGATATGCCCTTGCCGCTCTCGTAAAGCCATTCCCGAATATCGCCTGTAGCCGCATCGATCAATGCCCCTTGCCGGCGGAATGCCCAGCAGTTATAAGCGACCGATACGAAAAAGCTTGCCGGAAGCCGGTTCATGGCACCGATTTTGCACCCGAGCAGTGTTACCTCGCCGCCAAAACCCATCGTGCCGATGCCCAGCTTGTTCGCATTTTCCAAAATGTAATCTTCGAGTTTCTGCAGTTCCGGATTGGGGTTCACGTCGTCGATATGACGGAACAGCTGTTGCTTGGCCAACTCATAACCGGTTGTCCGGTCCCCGCCGATGCCGACGCCGATAAAACCTGCGCTGCAGCCTTGTCCCTGCGCCTGGTATACGGCATGCAGGATGCATTTGCGGATACCGTCCAGGTCGCGTCCGGCTTTGCCCAGTCCCTCCAATTCTGCAGGAAGGCTGTACTGGATATTCTTGTTCTCGCAGCCGCCGCCTTTCAAAATGAGACGGATATCGATCGTATCCTGTTCCCACTGCTCAAAATGGATCACCGGCGTTCCGGGTCCGAGATTGTCCCCGCTGTTTTTGCCGGTCAGGGAATCCACGGAGTTCGGACGCAGCTTGCCGTCACGCGTTGCCCGTACGACAGCGTTGCGAATATCCTTTTTCATCTCCATGTGGTTCGCGCCGACGGGGGTATGTACAACAAAAGTCGGCATGCCCGTATCCTGGCAGATCGGAGACACCTCATGTTCCGCCATCTCGATATTTTGTGCGATCGTCGACAAGGCAAGGCCTGCACGGGTAGCGGCATCCTCTGCTGCACGCCCGCGGTTAACCGCTCTGCGGACATCCCCCGGAAGGTTCGTGGAGGTCTCGACGATCAGCCGGTATACGCTTTCCTCAAAATGCTTCATATCCGTTTACTTTCCCCTCTCTCTAATGACCAGGCAGCTGATGACAGCATTCCGGATACACATTTTTCATCCATTCTATTATATCAAAAAGGCGTGAAAGGGTTTACTTTAAATTTTTGTTTCTTTGAAACCAACGGATTACCCCCGCCTCCCAACCAAGCAAATACTCCAAAACCGCATAACTTGATAGCGAGGAGGTGAGAAATATATGAACAAAGCAACCATCTCGCAAGTCTTTCCAAGACTTCGTCTGTTTACGGAGGAGAATTTCAGAGGCCAACGTTTTGTCCTGCGCGGCAATTTGGGAATCCGCAATTTAGAGAACCGGTTTGACGATATCGAGAGCCTGCGCTTCTTCTCCCCTAACCCGAACGCAACGCTCGTGCTGTTCACCCGTCCGAATTTCAGGGGACAATTCAGAGTATTCCGCGGCAATACAAACATTGCTGACTTGGACGACATTATCAGAGGAGAAGATCCGGAGTCTCTAGTCATGGCCAATTTCCGGCTTACCCTTGCGCAAATCCGCCAAATTCGCAGAACCGGCATTCTGCCTAACGGATTCAGAAGATTGTAATTCAGCGGAAAAGTCACAAAAAGCCCCTTTCTTCCGTTAAAGCGGAAGAAAGGGGCTTTTGAAAATTTACGACCCGACCTTTAACCGTTAATGACTTCGCCGCCGTTAATGTGGATCATCTGGCCGCTTACATATGAGGAATCGGAGCATGCCAGATACACATAAGCCGGCGCCAATTCTTCCGGTTGTCCCGGACGCTTCATCGGCTGCGTTGCACCGAATTGGGCGACTTGATCTTCGGGGAAGGTGGACGGGATCAATGGGGTCCAGATCGGTCCCGGTGCTACCCCGTTAACGCGAATCCCCTTCTCCACGACATTCATGGCCAATGACCGGGTAAAGGACACGATCGCCCCTTTGGTCGAGGAGTAATCCAGCAGCTGAGGGCTTCCGCGGTAAGCCGTAATCGAAGCCGTGTTGATGATCGCGCTGCCTTTGCCGAGATGCGGCATAGCTGCCTGCGTCATAAAGAACATGCCCAAAATATTGGTGCGGAACGTCCGCTCCAATTGTTCTTTTGAGATATCCTCTATGCTCTTCTGCGGATGCTGTTCGGCCGCGTTGTTGACGAGGATGTCCAATTTACCCAGCTGATTGACCGTTTGCTTTACCGCATCCCGGCAAAACGCGTCGTCCCCGACATCCCCCGGAATCAAGATACACTTGCGTCCCTCCTGCTCAACCTGACGCTTGGTCTCTTCCGCGTCCTTATGCTCATTCAGGTAAACGATGGCTACGTCAGCGCCTTCTTTGGCGTACGTCACGGCCACCGCACGTCCGATCCCGCTGTCCCCTCCGGTAATAAGCGCCGCTTTGCCCTGAAGCTTCCCGGCAGCTTTATATTCATAGGATTCAAACTCCGGAGCCGGATGCATTTCCGTTTCGCTCCCCGGGCGATGATCTTGATGCTGGGGCGGCAATGTTTGCTTTTGTCCGTCTTGCGGCATATGGCATTTCTCCTTTCATGTCATTCGGGTTACAATTCTCATAGGTTAATCTTCCCTTGGTAGGATGTCTCAGTCCAGGCAGGATTACTCACGGCCTCTACGATATGTTAATTACCACGAACAGGGACAACTCAAACGAAAGTTTAACCCTTGGTGAAACCTATTCCCCGCCGATCATTCCGCAAGCGGTTAGCAGCAGGACTTGCCGGGATCCGGGCAAAAAAAGACCGCTTCCGGCAGGGAAGCGGTCTTATCCATACGAAATTATTTGTACAAAGGGAAGACCATGAAGTAAATCATCACGAGCAAGAGAAGAGCGAGCAGCAGGCTGAATGTACGCAGCTTCGCCGTTTCGGCTTTAACTTCACGTTTCTCGCGGATACCGGCCAACGCGTTTTTCAACGGCTTGCTCATAATGCCGCCGATCGCAAACATAGCCAGCAAAAGAACGGTAACGATAATCATCCAAGCTACGGAATAATTCCCCTTGGACATCATGTAACCGCCTGTCAAAAGCTGAAGTACCAGACCGTATTGTGCAAAGCGATTAGCCACATGAATCGTGCTCACGGCGCCTTCCTGGGCACCGAGGGATAGTTTCTGAGTACCGCCTACAATAAACGGAAGGATCAGATAAAAGCCGAGTGCTGCGGTTCCGATGATATGCAGCAAAAAAGAAACACTTTCCATTCAACGACGCCTCCAAATTTCATTAGTGTGATATTTGTTACATTTTGCCTTACTGAACCATATTATACTGAAGTAATGGACGAAAGAAAAGCAATCCCTTTCCTAAATCATGGATCGGGATTGCTTTGTCATTCAATCGTCAAATATAGGGGCCGGACGTATTTTACAGCTTCACCACGGAAGTGACGTTGCGTACGGATTCCGCCGATTTGTCAAGCGCTGCCTTCTCGTCCGAAGTCAGCTCCAGCTCGAATACTTTCTCGATGCCGTCGCCGCCCAGAATGGCAGGAACGCCCATGAACAGATTGTTGTAGCCGTATTCGCCTTCCAGAAGAGCGATAACCGGAAGAATCCGTTTCTTGTCCTTCAAAATCGCTTCCGTCATTTGGACAAGCGATGCAGCCGGCGCATAGTATGCGCTGCCGTTGCCGAGCAGGTTGACGATCTCGCCCCCGCCGACGCGGGTACGCTGCACGATCTCTTCGATCCGCTCTGCAGGAATCAGCGTTTCGATCGGAATGCCGCCAACGCTGGAGTAGCGAACGAGAGGAACCATATCGTCGCCGTGGCCGCCGAGCACGAAGCCGCGTACGTCTTCCACGGATACGTTCAGCTCTTGGGCGATGAATGTGCAGTAACGCGCTGTATCCAAGACGCCGGACTGGCCGATGACACGGTTTTTAGGGAAGCCGAGCGTGTTGTACGCCACGTAAGTCATGGCATCCACCGGGTTGCTCAGAATGATGACGGTAGAGTTCGGCGCGTATTTCTTCACGTTTTCGCATACCGATTTTACGATGCCGGCATTCGTATTAACGAGGTCATCGCGGCTCATACCCGGTTTGCGTGCAACGCCTGCCGTAATGATGACAATGTCGGAGTCCGCAGCGTCTTCATAATTGGCCGTGCCGATAATTTTGCTGTCAAAGCCCTGCACGGGGCTGGCTTCCAACATATCGAGCGCTTTACCCTTCGTCGGGTTTTCAAGCTGAGGAATGTCGAGCAGTACGACATCCCCCAGTTCTTTTTGTCCGAGCATAAGTGCCGTAGTTGCACCGGTAAAGCCCGCGCCGACCACGGTAATTTTTTTACGAGTAATAGCCACGATGATTCCCCCCCTTACATGTTTTTAATAATTTCGTTCGCGAACTCGGAGCATTTCACTTCGGTCGCATCTTCCATCAGACGGGCAAAGTCATAGGTTACGGTTTTATTGTTGATGGATGTTTCCATGCCTTTATAAATGAGGTCGGCCGCTTCCTGCCAACCCAGGTGCTCAAGAAGCATAACGCCGGACAGAATGACGGAACCAGGGTTCACGACGTCTTTGTCGGCATACTTTGGAGCCGTGCCGTGGGTCGCTTCAAAAATCGCATGCCCTGTCACGTAGTTGATGTTGGCGCCCGGAGCAATTCCGATACCGCCGACTTGTGCTGCAAGGGCGTCGGACAGGTAGTCGCCGTTCAGGTTCAGCGTGGCGATCACGTCAAAATCGGTTGGGCGGGTCAGTACTTGTTGCAGGGCGATGTCGGCAATCGCGTCCTTCACGATGATTTTGCCGGCTTCTTCCGCTGCCTTTTGAGCCGCATTCGCTGCATCTACGCCGTCCTTTTCCTTGATGATGTCGTACTGGGCCCATGTGAACACCTTGTCGCCGAACTCCTGCTCAGCCACTTCGTACCCCCAATTTTTGAATGCCCCTTCCGTAAACTTCATGATGTTGCCTTTATGAACAAGCGTAACGCTCTTGCGTCCGTGCTTGATGGCATACTCTACGGCTGCGCGCACAAGACGCTTCGAGCCTTCGGAGGATACGGGCTTCACGCCGATGCCGGATGTTTCCGGGAAGCGGATTTTGTTTACTCCCATTTCTTCTTGGAGGAATTTGATAACCTTCTTCACTTCCTCGGAACCTTCCTTGTACTCGATGCCTGCATAAATGTCTTCCGTGTTTTCGCGGAAAATGACCATGTCGACCAATTCAGGGCGTTTAACCGGGGAAGGCACGCCGTTAAAGTAACGAACCGGACGCAGGCAGGTGTAGAGATCGAGTTCTTGGCGCAGCGCCACGTTCAGGGAACGGATTCCGCCGCCGATCGGCGTTGTCAGAGGACCCTTGATGGCAACGATGTATTCGCGGATCGCTTCAAGGGTATCATTCGGAAGCCATTCGCCGTATGTATTGAAAGCTTTCTCGCCGGCGAACACCTCATACCAGGCAATTTTCTTGGAGCCGCCGTATGCTTTTTCTACCGCTGCATCAAGCACGCGCTTGGAAGCTCTCCAGATATCGCGGCCTGTTCCGTCACCCTCGATGAAAGGAATGATCGGGTTCGCCGGCACCTGCAGCTTGCCGTTATCAATCGTAATCTTCTCACCTTCGGTTGGTAGTGCGAATTTCTCAAGTTTCATAGTATGAATTCCTCCTTTGAAATGGTGGTTGTCTCTATCCTCCGCTTAAAAAGCGGGAAAGGGCACAAAGAATGCCGCTTTTACCGGTGATCCGGAAAAAGCGTTTCCTCTGCCCTATTGTACCGTAATTGCGGCAAATTAGCGAAGCTCAACAGGCACGTACTTCTGATTGGTTAAACCCGTGTATTCCGCACGCGGGCGGATGATGCGGTTGCCGTCGTACTGCTCCAAAATATGCGCCGTCCAACCGGATACGCGGCTGATCGCGAAAATCGGAGTGAACAGTTCGTGTTCGATTCCAAGCTGGGTATATACGGAAGCCGAATAGAAGTCGACGTTCGGCTTCAGTCCTTTTTGGGAGGTTACGATTTTTTCAATCAGAACCGAGATATCATACAGGGTCGTATCACCCTTTATTTCACCGAGCTCGCGGGACATTTTCTGCAGATGCTTTGCACGGGGATCGCCGTTTTTGTATACGCGGTGACCGAAGCCCATGATTTTTTCGCGGTTATTGAGTTTTTCCTGAATGTAGGCTTCCGCCTTGTCGATGGTGCCCACTTCATTCAGCATTTTCATGACCGCCTCGTTGGCTCCTCCATGCAAAGGTCCTTTCAGCGCGCCGATCGCGGATGTAACGCCCGAGTAAATATCGGACAGCGTGGCCACGGTTACGCGGGATGCGAATGTGGATGCATTCAGCTCGTGATCGGCATGAAGCACGAGAGCCTGGTCCAGAGCTTTAATCGAGGTTTCATCCGGCTGCTCGCCCCTAAGCATGTACAGGAAGTTTTCCGCGATGGAAACGCCGGCCTTCGGAGCGACCGGCTCCTTGCCTTGACGGACGCGGGAAATGGCTGCAACGATGGTAGGGAGCTGCGCCTGCAGTTTAACCGCTTTCTTTTCATTGGCTTCCTGACTCATGTCATCGGCGGATTCGTCATACAGAGCAAGTGCGGATACGGCCGAGCGGAGAGCTGCCATCGTATTCGCGTTTTGAGGATACAGCTTGATCTGTTCTATCAGTTTATCCGGAATGGCCGCATAAGCGCTCAGATCCTGCTGAAGAGACTTTAATTCCTGGGCATCGGGAAGTTTGCCGTACCATAGCAAATAGGCCACTTCTTCAAAACTGGCATGCTCTGCGAGATCATCAATATCATAGCCCCGATACGTAAGAACGCCGTCAACGATCGAACTGATCGAGGATGTTGTAGCTACAATGCCTTCCAAACCCTTGGTAGCTGTCATGCATCATCTCTCCTTTGATATTTGGGATACCCCCGGTGTTGGACTGTGCTGTGAAAACCGTTTCATGATACCGGATGAAAAGAGAACCCTGATAAGGTCATAAATAATCAATATAATAAAACTCTCTCTTATCATAAAGTATTTTGTCGGATATGTGAACATTGACTCAACCAATCCTTACATCAAATTGTTTTATCGACACAATAAACGATTTTTTAAAAAAACCTCTCGGCCCGAAAGACGCGCGTGCACCGCGCGTTTTGAGCCACGGACTTGTTCGGCGGAGAGCGTTTTCATCCGTTCACAAAATGTTCATAAATGCGGACCGAGGTTTATAAACGCCCCCGTTAACTGAAATCTTGTCCTTTCTTAATATAATTAAAATTAAAGCAGGCCGCCCAAAAGTGAATCTTGAGTGACCTGCTTTCAGTTTCGGACGACGTCGGAGTTTTGCCGGAAATTATCCAAACCGTCCTGAAATATAATCCTGCGTCAGCTTGTTCTCAGGGTTTGTGAAAATAAGCTCGGTCTTGCCGTGCTCAACCACTTTGCCCAAATAGAAGTAGGCGGTAAAATCGGATACCCTGGCGGCCTGCTGCATATTGTGGGTAACGATAACGATCCGAAGCTCTTCCTTCAGCTGCGTGATCAGCTCTTCGATTTTGCCCGTAGAGACCGGGTCCAGAGCGGAAGCCGGCTCATCCAGCAGCAGGATCTGCGGATTTACGGACAGCGCGCGGGCGATGCAAAGACGCTGCTGCTGGCCTCCCGACAAGGATAAGGCCGAATCGTTCAGGCGGTCCTTTACTTCATCCCATAATGCAGCTTTGCGCAGACTGTTCTCCACGATTTCATCCAATTGCTTTTTCTTTTTGATCCCGCGATACCTCGGTCCAAAAGCGATATTGTTGTAAATCGACTTAAAAAACGGATTCGGCTTTTGCCATACCATGCCGATCTGCTGGCGCAGCTTGATCACATCGGTATGCGGATCGTTCAGATCGTTGCCGTTCATCCATATATGCCCGGTTGTCCGCGATAGCGAAATCGCGTCGTTCATCCGGTTCAAAGACCTGAGAAAGGTCGATTTGCCGCAGCCGGAGGGGCCGATCAGTGCAGTGACACTTTGGGCCGGAAAATCAAGGCTGATATTCTTGACCGCTTCAAATTCCCCGTAAAACACACTTAAATTTTCGGTTCCAAACGCTTGAGCCATCTTGGTCCTCCCCCTCTAATCTATCCGTTTGGCTGCAGTAAAGCGCCGGTATGCCAATCTTCCAATCCATCTCGCCGTAAGGTTAAATCCTAAAATGAGAATAACCAGGACCGCGGAAGCTCCTGCCGCGATTTCCGGAGCGTCCGGCGCGATTCCTTCGCTGTTCACCTTCCAGATATGAACCGCAAGGGTTTCGGCAGGCCGAAGCGGATTAATCGGCGATCTTGGACTAAGCGGATTCCAATCCGTGAAATCAAGCGGAGGACTGCTCATTCCCGCCGTAAACATAAGGGCCGCCGCTTCGCCGAAGATCCGCCCCGAGGCCAGGATCGTCCCTGTAATCAGGCTCGGCAGCGCAACGGGAAGGAGAATCGATGTGATGATTTTCCACTTGGACAGCCCCAGTGCGAAGCCGGCTTCCTTTTGCTCTTTCGGCACGGCCCTGAATGCCTGCTCGGTCGTGCGGACCATCAGCGGCAGATTGAATATAGCCAAGGCCATGGCGCCCGACAGCAGGGAAAATCCAAGGTTGAACGTGTTAACCAGAACCAATAGCCCGAACAAGCCGATAACGATCGAAGGAAAAGATGATAATACCTCGACAACCAGACGCACGATATTGGTGATTCGTCCGGGCTTGGCGTATTCGGCCATGTAGATGCCTCCGCCCCATCCGAGCGGGACGGTAATGATCAAGGTAAGGACAAGAAGAAACACGGAGTTAAACAACTGGGGTCCGATTCCCCCTCCGCCTTTTATAAGCTGAGGCACGCCCGTCAGGAAATTCCAGTCGATATGGCGCAGCCCCTCACCATAATGTAACCAAGCAGGCCGATCAGTATGGCGACAATCAGCAGCGCGAAAATAACGATAACAATCGTAGCGATTTTGTCAGCTGTTTTTGCTCTTTTCAAATTCGGTTTCTCCTTTCAAGCAGCCTCACGAGCAGTACAAATACAAAGGTCATCAGCAGCAGTACAAGCGCCATGCTCCACAAAGCGTTATTGTGAACCGATCCCATCGCCGTATTCCCCATGCTTAACGTGATGGCACTGGTCAGCGTGGATGCGGACTCGATAAGGGAATTCGGGATATGCGGCGCGTTGCCGATAACCATCTGTACAGCCAAGCTTCGCCGAAAGCGCGTGCCATGCCCAGGACCACTCCTGTCAGCAATGCGGGTAAAACCGTTGGAATGACGACGCGGTAAATGGTTTGCCAGCGGGTGGCCCCTAGCGCATAGGAGGACTCCCTCAGGCCGCCCGGAAGAGAGGCCAGCGCATCCGCCATGATGCTCGTAATGGTAGGCAGAATCATGACCGCGAGGACAAGGCAGCCCGCCAAAATACCGAAACCTTGCCCGCCAAATACCGATCGCACCAGCGGAACGATGACGCTGAGGCCGATGAAGCCATACACGACCGAAGGAATCCCCGATAACAGCTCGACGGCAGGCTGCAGGATCCGTTTCCCCCGTCCAGGCAATATTTCCGTCATGAACAAGGCCGCGCACAGGCTTAACGGTCCCGCAATTAAAGCAGCCAGCAGCGTAACGGCAAACGAACCCGTGATAAACGGAAGCGCCCCGAATTCCTCATCCGGGCTCCATGTTTTACCCAAGAAAAAATCCTTCAGACTAACCCCGTTTTCAAAAAACGTGGCGAGCCCCTTCGACGACACAAAAAATACGATCGAAACGATGACCACAAGAAGCAGCACGACGCATACCGAGGTGTAGATGCGCCCGATCCAATCTTCCCAAAAATGCTTTTCTCCCAGCTTGCTGCTCTGCGCGTCATTTTGCTTGAGCGTTGTGTTTTTCCCCATCTGTCCCATTGCTTACCTTCCTTCTAACCGGAAAATAGAGGCGGAGTATCCGCCTCTTCTTCCATTTTGATGTCACCTGGCATGAGTTCAGGATTTATTGAGTAATATTGCCTTCCGCGTCGCGTTTTACTTTCATGCCGGATACCGGAATATATCCAAGCTCGACAACATCTTTTTGTTGAACTTCATCGGACAGCATGTAGTCAAGGAATGCTTTTACCGTCTCGTTAGGCTCGCCTTTGGTGTACATGTGCTGGTAAGCCCATACCGGATATTTACCGTCCTGCACGTTTTCCACCTTTGCTTCCACACCGTTATACTTGAGCGTCTTTACGCTGTCGTCCAGGTAGGACAATGCCAGATAGCCGATAGCTCCAGGTGTTTCGCTGACCAGTTTTTTAACCGTGCCGCTGGAATCCTCTTGGATGGAGCCCGGAAGGTCAGCCAACTTGGACTGGCCAAGCGCGAATTTTTCGAAAGTGGCACGCGTGCCGGAGCTTGCGGGA
This sequence comes from Paenibacillus sp. DMB20, assembly GCF_000987955.1. Classification (GTDB taxonomy): domain Bacteria; phylum Bacillota; class Bacilli; order Paenibacillales; family Paenibacillaceae; genus Paenibacillus_AQ. The sequence goes on along the minus strand of NZ_LAZU01000025.1, from coordinate 344,786 downwards.
CGGTTTACGATGACGATCTTCTGATCTTCGCCGCCAAGCTCTTTCCAGTTCGTAACTTTGCCTGTGAAGATGTCTACCAATTGCTCTTTGGTCAGGTCATCTACCGTAACCTTAGGGTTCACGACTCCGGCCATGGCAACGACGGCCACCTGATGATCAACAACGCTTTTCGCTTTGTCGGCGTCCAGCTTTTCTTCAGCAAATACGTCGGAGTTTCCGATATCGGATTGTCCTTCCGATACCTGCGTCAAGCCGGTACCGCTGCCTCCGCCTTGAACCTGTACGGTAACGCCCTTATATTTTTCGTCTGCCATGAACTTCTGTCCCACTTGTTCTACCAATGGCTGCATGGCCGTGGAGCCTACCGCAAGGATGGAACCGCTCAACCCGGTTTCTTCTTTAGCCGTTCCGGATCCTCCGGCTGCTTGATTCGCATTGCCCCCTGTGCCTGTAGTTTCGCTTTTCGATCCGCATGCGGCAAGAGTAAATACGAGTGCGAAAAGCGTCAGAATAAACGGCAGTTTCTTCATCATTTGTTTTAGTCCTCCCTTTATTAAGTGACGGTTTGTTTTTTTGTTTAACCATCAGCACTATTTCATCTTAAGACTCAAGTGTTATGCGGAAATTCGGATTATGTAAAAAGAACGTAAAATATCGATATAAAAATTATAATATTTTTAAGATTTATTCTATAATAGGTTTAACTTAGAGAAACGAAAGTCCGAAAGCCGGGAGGAAGAGTTCAATGAACATCATCAAATTAAAGATTTTGACGCTCATCGACAAGCTGCACAAGGTGACGGAAGTGTCCTCCGTTTTACGCATGAAGCAGCCGACGGTGACTTTTCACATGAGAAGCTTGGAGCAGGAAATGGATATGCCCCTTTTTGCCTCGCATAAAGGAAGGGTGGTACTGACCGAGGGCGGAAAGGCCATTCTGCCGTATGCTCAGCAGATGGTCGCATTGGAGGATGAAATTCGTAAGACTGCCGCCGATTGGGCAGCCAGACATGATGAAAAAATCCGGGTAGGTGCGGATCATTACTCGGAGGCCTATATCCTCCCTGAAATCCTTATATCTTATTCCAACCTGAATCCGGAAGCGGTCTTCGAAGTGTCGGTTCATGCCGGGGAAATGCTTGAGGAACTGCTCGTCAAAGGAGATATTGAACTGGCCGTTTATCAGGAAGGGAACCCGTGGAAGGGGCCTTATATAAAAAAAACGGTCCTAAAGGACCGGTTTTTGCTTGCCCATGGAGCTTTCCACCCCATGAATAAGCTCAAGGAGGCAAGTCCGGAGGAGCTTAACAAGCATCGATTCGTATATAGCCGCACCTGCCCGCTCCAGCTTGAGCAGATGAAGTTGTGGTCTGAACAGCATGACTTGCCGCTTTCGAACACGCTCGGGTTAAATTCTCTCGAAGCGGTGATGACCGCGGTCCGGACCGGACAGGCCGTCGCTTTTCTTCCGGAAAGCTGCGTCATCCGACATGAACAAGGTATTTTCACGGCACCGATTCCCGGTTGGAAGCAATCCCCGTGTACAATCCGGACCGCATGCCATTCCGAGAGACCCCGCTCTGAGGGCAGCCAAGATTTTTGGCATTATATCACGGCTTACTCCGGCTTTAACGCTTGAAGATCGTGATTTTGCCGTTTTTTATATTTTTCTTCATCCATTTCAGCAGCAGGAAGCGATAGATGGGACGGGTCAGGGGAAACAGCATCGTAAACCCGACGATGTCGGTAAGAAAGCCGGGAACGATGAGAAGAACCCCTCCGCCAAAAATGCACAATCCGTCGACCATGGATGTACCGGGAACCATGTTCGAATTCGTCCGAAGCTTGGCATCCTCCATCGCTTTGCGGCCTTCGAACCTCATCATCACCACGCCGATGGCCGAAGTAAGCAGGGTAAGAAGCAGCGTGTTCATGCCGCCGATCCGATCCGCTACAAGTGAAAATCCGAATATTTCAATGGCTGGCAAAAAAATGACGGCCGCCAGCAACCACTTCCACATAAATCTACTCCTCTCCCCCCAAAAGGGAACTCTTTAATGCATCATACAGCTTTGGAACGGATTTATCCAGTCGGGCGGGCTTCCACTCCCGGTTGACCCATACATGGTTGGTCTTCCCTCTTACCAGCAAATCCCCCGGCAGTTCCTGATCCCTGCCATAAAGGGACAGGTTCAGGGAGTCCCGCTCTCCTTCGGATAGCCTGCGGACCTCATACTCATAATGAATGCGCAGAGCCGAAAAAACGGTCATTCGGGTAAATACGTTGACAAGGTCGTCGTAATGCGCAGGGCTAAGGTATTTCATCTCCAGATCGACGACGGGAAGAAGCACGCCTTCCTCTTCCATTCCCCTGTAGGTAAATCCTAACTCGCGGATCATTTCGGTCCTGCCCATTTCGAACCAGTTCAAGTAGTTGGCGTGATAGACGACGCCCATCTGGTCGCTCTCCTGATAGCGTACCCGAAAGGACGTGGTGAACCACCGGCTCGGCTGATTTACGGATGTTCTTGACATCATGCTTCCCCCCGACATTTATAGAAAAAGCAATGGTCGATGGCTCGTCCATTGCTTTTTCATTCATTTATGGTTTCCTGTACAAAAGGTTCTTATTTCTGTGACGGAATTTGAGTGACTTTCACCAGGTTGGTGGAACCGGATTTGCCGAGCGGCACTCCGGCCGTGATCACGACGAGGTCGCCTTCCTTCACGATGCCGGACTTTTGTCCGCCTTGCAGCGCGTATTCGAACATTTCGTCCGTGGAGGTAGCCTGTTCTCCTTTAACCGGAGTTACCCCCCAGGTCAGAGCCAAACGTCTCAATGTTCTGTCCTGCGTCGTAACGGCGATGATCGGCGCCTTCGGACGGTATTTGGATACCATGCGCGCCGTATGGCCGGACTCGGTAGAGGAAATGATCGCTTTTGCGTTCAGATCCAGCGCAGAGATCGTAACCGATTGGCTGATCGCTTCGGTAACGCTGGTTTCCTGGGCAATGCGCTGCTTCAGGAACAGATCGCGGTAATTCAGGGCGGATTCCGCTTTTTCCGCAATCCGGGACATCGTCAGCACGGATTCAACCGGATACTTGCCGGCTGCCGTTTCGCCGGACAGCATGATGGCGTCGGTGCCGTCGAAAATCGCGTTCGCCACGTCGCTTGCTTCGGCGCGGGTTGGACGCGGGTTGCGCTGCATGGAATCCAGCATTTGAGTAGCCGTAATAACCGGCTTGCCCGCGATGTTGCATTTTTCAATCATGCGCTTTTGCACGAGAGGTACTTCTTCGGCAGGAATTTCGACCCCCAGGTCGCCGCGGGCTACCATCAGGCCGTCGGAAACCTCAAGGATTTCATCCAGGTTGTCCACGCCTTGCTGGTTCTCGATTTTCGAGATGATTTGAATATGTTCAGCATTGTGTTTTTTCAGCAATTCACGAATTTCCAGCACGTCGCTGGCTTTGCGAACGAAGGAAGCTGCGATAAAATCGATGCCCTGCTCGATTCCGAAAACGATATCGTTGGCGTCTTTTTCCGTAATGCCCGGAAGGGAAATGGCTACTCCCGGCACGTTTACGCCTTTCTTGCTCTTGATGGTTCCGCCGTTAACGACGCGGCATTTAATTTCGGTGCCCTGAACTTCCACAACCGTCAGACCGATCAAACCGTCATCGATCAAAATGGTGGATCCCGCTTGAACGTCGCTCGGCAATTCTTTGTAGGTCACGGAGATACGGTTCTTGTCGCCAAGGATTTCCTCGGTCGTGAGCGTGACGAATTCATCCTGAACAAGCTCGATCGGCTCCACTTCCAATTTGCCGGTACGGATTTCCGGTCCTTTCGTATCCAAAAGGATCGCAACGGTTTTGTTCAATTCCTCGCACGCCTGGCGAATCGCTTTGATCCGGTTGCCGTGCTCTTCGAAATCACCGTGGGAGAAGTTCAGACGGGCCACGTTCATGCCGGCCATAATCAGCTTCTTGGTGTTTTCCAACGATTCACTGGAAGGACCGATAGTACATACAATTTTAGTTTTACGCATTTGGGTTTCCTCCGTTTTTCAAGGGTCTCTATATCTGTTTTTCCAACAACTAAATTTACTACAAAACTTCTCATTTGTATAGGAACTTTGTCACATAAAAGCATTTAAGCGAGCGGTTCGGCCTGTTCCGCCGGCGCAAAATCAAAGCTGCCGATCTTGCGGAATTTCCGGTAACGGTCCTCTTTCAGCTCACAGGCATCCATGACCGAAAGTTCTTTCAGATGACGAACAAGGGCTTCCTTGATTGCTTCGGCGGTCTCTTCGTACCCCCGGTGGGCTCCGCCTTGCGGCTCCGGAATAATCTCCTCGATCACTTCCATCTCCAGCAGATCCTGAGCGGTTATTTTCATCGCTTCCGCAGCCTGTTCGGCCTTGGACGCATCCTTCCACAGGATGGAGGCCGCCCCGTTCGGTGAAATAACGGAATAAATCGCATGCTCCAGCATCAGCACACGGTTCCCTACGGCCATCGCAAGAGCACCGCCGCTGCCTCCTTCGCCGATGACCACACAAACTACGGGCACGCCGAGCGCGGACATCTCCCGCAGGTTGCGGGCGATCGCCTCGGATTGGCCTCTCTCTTCAGCTGTATTACCCGGATAAGCGCCTTTTGTATCAACAAACGTAATGATCGGGCGCTTGAATTTCTCTGCCTGCTGCATAAGCCGCAGAGCTTTGCGGAAGCCTTCGGGATGCGCGCTGCCAAAGAAGCGGGCAATATTATCCTTCGTATCCTTGCCCCGCTGCTGGCCGACTACCGTAACCGGTACCCCGTTCAGCTTCGCCAATCCGCCGACGACCGCGAGATCATCCCCATAGAGCCGGTCGCCGTGGAGCTCGATAAAATCGGTGAACACCAGCTGAATTAAATCGAGCGAGGTGGGACGCTGCTGGTGGCGGGCAAGGTGCATCTTCTGAGCCGGGGAAATCGAGGAATAGATTTCTTGTTCCAATCGGCTATAGCGTTCTTCCAAACGGGCGATTTCATCCGTGAAATCGATCCCTTTTTCCTGCCCGAATTGCTTCAGTTCATCGATTTTCTTGCGCATTTCGGCAAGAGGCATTTCAAATGGCAATTCGCCTGGCATTAAAATCCCCCTCTCACGGCGTGCATTTCGATCAGCTTGCCGAGCATTTCCCGCAAATCCTTCCGGTGAACGACCAGATCCAGCTGGCCGTGCGCCAGATTGAATTCGGCGGTCTGGAAATCGTCCGGAAGCTTCTGCCGGATGGTCTGCTCGATCACGATCCGTCCCGCAAACCCGAATACCGCCCCGGGTTCCGCAATATTAATGTCTCCCAGCGTGGCAAAACTCGCGGAAACGCCGCCCGTAGTAGGATCCGTAATGACCGAAATGTAAAGTCCGCCCTTCTCGTTGAACCTGGCAAGCGCGGCGCTGGTCTTGGCCATCTGCATCAGGCTGAGGATGCTTTCCTGCATCCGTGCCCCGCCCGAGGTCGAGAATATAATCAGGGGGAGTCCATGTTCCGTTGCATGCTCAATAGCGCGCGTGATTTTCTCACCCACGACCGATCCCATGCTGCCTGTAAAAAAATCAAAGCTCATTACGGCCACCACGACAGGTTGTCCGTCAATAAAGCCCTTTCCCGTAATGACGGCATCGCGAAGCCCCGACTTCATCTTCTGCTGCTCCAGCTTGACGGCATAACCCGGGAACTGCAGCGGATCCACCGAAACCATGTCGGCATCGAATTCCTCAAAGCCTGTCTCATCCAGCGTAATGCCGATGCGCTCCAATGCGTTCAAACGCATATGGTGGCCGCACTCCTGGCAAACCTTCAGATTTTTCTCCAGCTCTTTGCTGTACTGAATGGTTCCGCATTTGCTGCACTTATTCATCAGCCCCTCCGGAATTTCGCGTTTCGGACGTTCGCCTTCTTCAGGCTGTCCCGCCCGTTCCAATCGTTCCGAAGGAATGGTTGCATATTTTCTTTTTTTCTGAAACAGATCTTTAAACACAACTACACCTCTCCAGCCGTAAATTTGAATGGCCGCAAACTTAGCAATTCCCGTAACCTATGCTTTGCTATGTATCCCTGTAGCTAGGGGTGCAAAATAGAATTCAATACTTCCTGTACTTCTTCAAGCTCTCCGGAGGGAACCAGGATTTCAAATTGTTGTTTTGAAAGATTCACAGGACGGCTTTGAACCAAAAAACCCTCTTCCGTAAGCCTGGTTTTGATCATTTCCGCCACCTTGGCGGTAGGCGCGATATAGATTACCGTCCACATGCCTTTCAAATCCCCCTAATCTCGTGCCATAGGCATATCCTGAGCCGATATAATGGATAATGATAACACACTTCACTTTTTACCTCAACAAAAGAGGAGGGGGACGAGAAATCGCATATTCCTTTAGCCACGGCATGAAAAGCGGTCTTGTCCCGCCCCGAATCCCGTCAATCCGTACCGGTGGTGTAGCGGGCCGCCTCCGGATTGTTGTGGGCGATTCGCGAGGAAGCGGCCGCGGCGATGCCAGCCACCAGATCATCGAGGAACACGTGAATGCCATCCTTCTTCTCATTCAGGGTTTCGATAACGCCAATCTTCTCTTTATCCAAATATCCGAAGCTCGTCAGCCCGATCATGCCGTAAATGCTCGTCACGCCCAAAGCCATCGTCTCGTCCACGCCGTATAGCGGCTCATCGTTTTCCAGAATGGATTGCAGCGGCTCCGGCAGCAGCTTGCGCTCGGCCAGCTCGTCTAATGCGATCCCCGTAAAAAGAGTGTACTGCACCTCCCGCTTTCCAAGGACGGCACGAACGCTATCCTCGCACTGCCGCTGCGTTAAAGCCGGATGATATTTATGCTGAAGCTGGAAAACGATATCCGCGATGGCGGATACGCTGACACCCCTTGCACCCAGCATCTCCTCAGCCAATTTAATAGACATGACAAATCCCTCCCGCGCCATTGCCGAAACCCGCCGCCAGCGCCTTCCTAACGGCAAAGCGCTACGGCTTATCTCGGACCATTGTTGTCCCGTGGTGTCCTAAGTGTATGCGGGAGGGATATGAAACGTTCATGAAATTTATTAAAGGCGATGAACCGCAGTGTCATGCGCGGGTTCCATGCCTGGTTTCTAACGCCGGAAAAGATAATATCCCTAAAAAGATTTCGGGATGATGACGCGTTTTCAGAACGATCTCACAGTTACCTCAGCTTAACCGTATCTTTACCCAGCATATCCTCCATCGTGGAAATCAATACAGGTGACGGATTGATCCGGTAAGCATCACTCAATGCAAGTACTTTCTGGCTTCGTTCATAGAACAGCACCGTCGCCACCGAACCCGGATGTTCCTGCAAAAGCTGCTGAAGCCGCGCCAAGAGTTGCGGATCCTCGGACTCGGCCGAAATTTTAACGAACACCCGCTGTTCACGCTCGGAAGTGCCGGCAGGATCAAGGACCGGGTTCAGGCCGGTTCGGCGGCCCCCGTTACCGGAACGTTCCCGAGCAGGGGGACTGTCGGCGGATGGCGTCACGGCATCTGACGCCCGGGCGGCCGCGGAGGAAACTCGGGGAGCCTGGTGCTCCGATGCCTTGGCCTGTGCCGGTGCCGCAGCCTTCTTCCCCTTGTCCGGCCGGAAGGGCTCCCGCTGCCCCGGCGCTGCCCCGCGGGCTTTCCCCCGGCGGACCAACTGCAGCAGGCGTTCTTCTTCCAGCGGCGCAAGCTCCTCGGCCAACAGCTTGAATCCCTCATCCTGCTGCTGAACCTTGGCCCGGAGCGCAAGCAAAGCGCCTTTCTCCACAAGATGCGCGCTGCGTTTCCAAACCTCCGGAAACAGGACCACTTCGCATCGCTCGATCTGATCCTCCCATTCCATGAACGCCATCGCTTTCCCCTGCTTGGTCGTGATCGTCTTGATCGACACGACCATGCCCGGAACCGTAACGACCGTATCGTCCGGGGTCTCATTCAGATCCATGAGACGGTCCGTTCCGGCTTTTTGCAGCAGTTCGTCGTAGTCGTCCAACGGATGGCCGGACAAATACATGCCGAGCAGTTCGCGTTCCAGTTCAAGCTGCTGGCTGCCGGAGTAAGGGGGAATATCCGGATACTCGATGTCCCAATTTGTCGTTTCGACAAAATCGAACAGCTGAATCTGCAGATCCTCGCGCTCTTTCCTCCATTTCAGAGCCGCTTCGACGGTTTCATCCAGCATGGCGACCAGCTGTGACCGGTGCCCCGGAAGCGAATCGAAGGCTCCCGCCTGGATCAGCGATTCGATGACCCGCTTGTTGCACACGCGCAGGTCTACCCGGCGGCAAAAATCGAGCAGGCTCTCAAACGGCTTGTCCTTGCGGATTTGGGCGATATTTTCCACCGCCTGCGTCCCGACGTTTTTAATCGCCGCGAGCCCGAAGCGGATTTTGCCGGTCCGGGGAGCGGGGCCGCCGGTTTCGCCGGCCTGCCCGTTTGCCGGACTTCCGGTGACGGGCGTAAACAACGATCCGCTCTCATTGACGTCCGGCGGCAGCACATCGATATTCATCCTCCGCGACTCCAGCACGTACTCCGCCACCTTGCGGTGGCTGCCCATCACGGCCGTGAGCATGGAAGCCATGAATTGGACCGGATAATGCGCCTTCAAATAAGCGGTCTGGAAAGCCAAAACGCCGTAAGCCGCGGCATGCGCCCTCGGGAAGCCGTAATCGGCGAAGCGGACGATCATGTCGTACACCCGGTTGGCTTCCTCTTCGGTATACCCCTGCTTCAGACTGCCGGTCACGAAATGGTCCCTCTCCCGGTCCAGAACCTCCCGCTTCTTCTTCGAAACGGCCCGCCGGAGCAGGTCCGCTTCCCCCAGCGAGAAGCCCGCCATAAGCGAGGCGATCTGCATGATCTGCTCCTGGTACACGATGATGCCGTACGTATCCCCGAGAATCGGAATCAGGTCCGGATGCGGATATTCAGGCTGGATAAGCCCGTGTTTGGCCTGAATGTATTTCGGGATGAACTCCATCGGTCCCGGCCGGTACAGCGCGTTAACCGATACGATATCCTCGAACCCGGACGGCTTGAGGTCTTTCAGCACGCGGCGCATTCCCGCCGATTCCAGCTGAAAGACGCCTGTCGTCTCGCCTCGGCCGAGCATCGAATACGTCTCGGGGTCGTCGTCCGGCACCTTCAGGAAATCCGGCGCCTCTCCCTCGCTCTCGGCAATCCAGCGCATGGTCCGTTCAATGATGGACAGGGTCCGAAGGCCGAGAAAATCCATTTTGAGCAGGCCGATGCTCTCCAGGTTCTCCATGGAGTACTGCGTAAGGGCCGTTTTCTCGCTTCCTTCCTGCAGGGGAACGGCATCCGTCAGCGGATCGCGGGAAATGACGACCCCGGCGGCGTGGGTCGAAGCGTGGCGGGGCATGCCCTCCACCTTCATGGCCATGTCCAGCAGCTCCCGTACCTTGGGCTTCGTATCGTACTGCTCCTTGAGACCGGGGCTCTCCTTCATGGCGCGCGTTATGCTGATGCCCAGGTGATTGGGGATCAGCTTCGCAGCCCGGTCGACCTCGCCGAACGGTACATTCAGCGCGCGTCCCACGTCCCTCACCGCCGCTCTTGCAGCCATCGTTCCGAACGTGATGATTTGGGCCACATGCTCGCGGCCGTATTTATTCACGACATAATCGATGACTTCATCGCGCCGTTCGTCGCTGAAATCGATATCGATATCCGGCATCGTCACGCGCTCCGGATTCAGGAAACGTTCAAAGAGCAGGTTGTATTTCATCGGGTCGACGTTCGTGATGCGCAGCGTGTACGCCACGAGACTGCCGGCGGAAGAGCCCCGCCCCGGACCGACGGCAATGCCTTGACGGTGGGCGTAGGCGATAAAGTCCCATACGATCAGGAAGTAATCGCTGAAGCCCATGCTTTCGATGACCTTCAGCTCGTAATTCAGCCGGCGGTCCAACTCGCCGCGCTTGTCGGGGTCGGTCCAGCGCTCGCTTTCCTCATAACGCTCCCGCAGACCGGCCAAACACAGATCGCGCAGATAGGACGGCGCATCCATGCCTTCCGGCAGCGGCCGGTATTCCGGCAGAATCGAACGGCCGAATTCCAACTCCAGGCTGCACTTCTCCGCGATGTCCGCCGTATTTCGAAGCGCCTCGGGAAGATGGGGGAATAGCCGCCCCATCTCTTCTTCGCTTTTCAGATACAGCTGGCTGGTCGGGATTTTAAGCCGATCCTCGTCGTCAACGGTCTTGCCGGTGCCGATGCATATCAGCACATCCTGAACCTCCGCATCCGCGGGAGTCAGGTAGTGGACATCGTTCGTGACGACTAGCGGAATCCCGGTTTCCCGGCTTAGCTCGATCAGCTGCGGATTCACCCGTTTCTGCTCCGGCAGGCCGTGATCCTGGAGCTCCAGATAATAATCGCTGCCGAATATTTCTTTATACCGGAGGGCGGCTGCTTTGGCCTCGGCAGGCCTTCCGTGCAGCAGATGCTGGGGGACTTCGCCGCCCAGGCAGGCGCTGAGGCATACAATCCCCTCGTGAAGCGCCGCCAGCGCCTCCATGTCGATTCTCGGTTTATAATGATAGCCTTCCAAATGGCCGATCGAGCAGAGCTTCATCAGGTTGCGGTAGCCCGTTTCATTCTTCGCCAGCAAAATCAGATGGTAGATCGGCTGGTCCTTGCGGCTGCCCCGTTCCTTGCGGGAGCCGGAAGTCATATAAGCCTCGCAGCCGATGATCGGCTTGATGCCGTGCTCGCGGCACATTTTATAAAATGGAACGGCCCCGTACATGACCCCGTGATCGGTCAGCGCCAGTGATTTCATTCCGAGCGCTGCCGCTTCCCGCACAAGATCCTCGATACGTGCCGCTCCGTCAAGAAGACTGTATTCGCTATGAACATGCAAATGCACGAAAGAGCTCATGGTTCGCCTTCCTTTCGCCGCTAAATAATAGTGCTGTCTCTTAATAATATTTTATCATAATGTGGCGCTGACCGCCCATACAATGAATCATGAAGCATTTGGACAGGCGGTTTATTCCCGCCGCCCGGCAGAAAGGGGTCGAGAATGAAGATGAACGTGTTTTTATCCAAAGCGATTCTGGACTTTTTCATAGCCTTCGGCATCGTGCTTGGCGGAGCGATGATCGGCGGCGTCGGCGCGGTTCTTTCCATGCAGCCCCCCACGCAGACGATGCTGGACGTTGCCGACCGCATAAAAATATGGGCGCTGGCCGCGGCCGTCGGCGGCACCATCGATCCGATGCGCGTGATCGAAAGCAATATGCTCGGAGGCAACCTGTCCCCCGCCATCAAGCAGATTTTGTATCTTGTTTTTGCTTTTTTGGGAGCGCACATGGGCAGCGAGCTGGTTAAATGGGTCTGCTCCGAAAGGAGCTGATCCATGAGAGTCCCTCCGCTTCGCCGGTACCGCCCCTTTTACCAGGCAGCCTCCATTCTCGTCCTCGGCATGGTCATCGGGAGCGTCGTGTACAACTCTTTATACCACGCCAGCTACAACAAGCTTTGGATGAACAACCGCGATATGCAGCTCCAGATCGAGCAGTATAAGGAAGACATTTCAACCCTGAAAAAATACAGCAAACAACCGACCGTCATCCGCGAAATCAAAATTCGCACCGAGCAGAAAAACGAGACCCTCGACAGCCTGACCGTCAAGGAAATCCTTCAAATGCTCGCCAAGGATTTGGCCGCTTTGCGCGGGCGGAGCGTGTTTGACATCGACACGGACAGCAAGCTGACCCGCTCTCTGCTGGACGATAAAATCTATGCGGTCAGGGAGAAAAGTTACAGCGTCAAAATTCGGACGATGCTCGTCATGGAAGGCGTTCTCCAGATCTGGGTCGAGATCGGCGCCAAGATTCAAACGGGAACCGATTCGTGATACAATACGGTTACTATGTCTTTCTTGAAGGAGTGCCGTCCATCACATGCTTTCCGTTATCCGATATGCCCTGTTTATACTTCTTGCCATCTCCTGCATCGCTGCCGCTTGGAATAGCGTTAACTCGCGCCGGAAGTCCGATCCCCACGACCGAGGGATGCTTCAGGCATCCATGAACATTTGGATGGGCGTCATGCTTGTCGCCCTTTCGGTCATCGCCATGCTGATGTTCAGCGGCTCCACGCCGGCGGTCATCGTCGAAGCCGTGTTTATGGTGCTGGGGGCGTTCAATATTTTTGCGGGTCTTCGCAGCAGATCCTACTACAGCCGCCAAAAATCCGCTAGGAATTGAGCGCACAACAGAAGGGTTGATCCTTTCGCGTCTTTTAATCGACGGAGGAACAACCCTTCTTTGCTGGCGCTTTCGAACAGCTTCCATCTTTTAAGCCCGGGCGGCTGTTTATATATCGCCCCCGGCTCCTGAGGTGCCCGCAGCTCCCGCTTCGCTCTTGGCCTCAGCCTCCTGACGGAACACCCACCGCTTGCTTCCGGCAAAGTTAAGCAAAACCCCAAAGACCGTAGCGGTCCCCTTGCTTAGCCATAGCGAGATTCCAAGCAGCTCATGCATGAACTGCATGCAAGCGGACGTGAGTCCAAGGGTGAGCACATAAGCAAAAGAAAGCGAAGCAGTCCTTTGGCAAACGGCCCCCGCTGCTTAAACGTCCACTTTCGGTTCATGAGGAAGCTGTTCAGCACCCCGCAGCCGTATCCGGCGATTTGGGCCGCAAGCCAAGGCAGCTGCCACCAGGTCAACAGCGAAAACACAGCGACGTCTATACCGGTATTCAGCACTCCTACAAGACCAAAGACAATAAAGGAGCGAAAGGACTCGCGTTTTGCATAAGACTTCATAGGAACCTCACCTGTTATACGTCATACTCCATTTTCTGGCGCGCTTTGGTTATGAAATCAAACGGCGTCGGAATCTCTTCCGGGTGATATTGAATCGCTCCGATGGTCAGCTTCATTTCAAGCTTGTACTTGTTGGAGAATTCGACCATGTTAAATGACTCCACCTTCTCCTTCAGCCGATTCACCACCACGTTTGCGCCGTCTTGATCGGTAAACAGCAGCAACCCCCAGGTTGGATGATCCGCGTTCAGCATATAAAGAGAGTCGTTCATGCGGATACTCGTTTCGCTCATCTTCGAAATGTCGTAGACCATCTCCGTAATTTGGGCTTCGCTAATCATTCGGCTCAGTTCATCCCAATGCTTTACCGTCATGACGACCAGTGTTAACGGGATCTCATAACGCATGGAAAGCGCCATGAAAATGGTTGCGTCGCTCTGAAAGGAACGGCTGTTCTTCAAATTCGTGCGTTCATCCAAGGTGGCAAGGGAAGCGTTCCTTTGCTCAAGCTTCTCCGCTTCTTCCTGAAGGCGCCGGTTGGCAAAGGTTAAGAGCGCAACGACAACCGAAAAGATCGGCGTCATGATCAACCAGTAGTAATGGTAGCTCTGAAGCGGCTCTCCGACCACGACGGTTTGATACAGCGTATAGGTTCCGTATCCGAAAATAAACACAATATTAAGAATAAGCCCGACGGTAATGCTGGTAAAGTAGGTCAGGATCGCAATCAGAAACGAAACGTTCAACAGGATCATATTGATTATGTATCGATCCTGGTCTCCTGCCGTAAACACAATATGAATAAAACAGATCACAAACAGCAGCAAAAAGGCTGCATCCGATAACAAGCTGCTCTGATTTCGCCTCATCATTCTTCACCCGCTCTCTTCTTTCTGTACTTGCGAACCAAGAAAACAAGCGATACGATCACCATGATGAAGACGAGTCCCAACACAACCGCGTAGCGCATTACATCTCCGCGCTCGGTAATCCGGTCGATCAAACGATTTCCTTCCTGCCCCGCTTGCTTCTTGAAGCGAAAGGCCTCAACGTTTCCATCGGCATCCGTGACAACGCCATCCCCATGCGCCTTCCACTTGGCTTTATCCGTAGCCAACAGATTCGATGCCAAGTAGTTGTATTTAGAGCTTGCTCCCGTGACCGCAAGCCAGCCGTAACCCGGCGCATACGGCGATTCCATCAGCTGCAGCGTTCCGATCCGCTTCCCGTAGTCTTCTTCAATGCTCATCTTCTCGTTGGATACCAAACCGGCTCCATCCGAGCCGTATTTAAAGAAAAGCTTGCCATTGTGCTTTTGCAACCAAGAGTGCTCCTTATAAGAGCCGATGGATATGAGATTGTACTGCTTAAGCTCGGATTCTGCCGGCATCTCCCGGTCGCGGAAAAACGTCACCTCGCCGGTGTTGGCCTCTGCATATTTGCCAAGCAAATGAAACAGATTTCCGATCGCAAGATAGTTATAGGAATCCATCTTATCGGGCATCAATACCGCAACCTTATTGAAGCTTGCATCCCTAAGAAACGGATTGGGGTAGTTATTGAACAATAAGTCCGTACGATCTTTGGTATTGAGCTGAAGAAGAGAATCTTTCGTGATGTAAGCCCACGGCATCTGGTCCTGAAGCTCGATGCAGCCTGCGCTTTTCAGCTCCAAATCAAAAGCCGCCGTCACCGTGAAATTCCCCGAGATTTCCAGGTTTTTCGGAATCGTCAGCGTAAGCTGGTCCTGGTTGGACAATTCCTTGGTAAGCTTCTTGCTCCCAATCGGCGTATCGTTGATCAAGATGGTGACGAGGGAACGGTCAAAGTCCAGATTATCCGAATAGCGGAAGTCAAGGCGGATTTTGCTTGCTTCTGCAATAAATCGGTTTGCCGGCAGCGTCACGAAGTAGCTCTTCTCCTGATGCATCATTCCGGTTAGCTTATCTCCGGTCTCGGTAAGCGTTACATCGCGGCTGACGGTAATGTCCGGCGTCTTTACGTTCGTATTGGCGTCCACCCATTTTTCCGTCCCGTCCAATTGGTTGACAAGCGCCTGATTCCCGATCAGACGTCCAGCCTTTTCAAGCAAGGCCGGGTCCTCTGATGTCACTACGAGCGCGGATTGATTGTCTTTAGAAACGATGCGGATGAGGGCTTTGTTGCGGACGTTAACCTGCCCCAGTGCCTGCTTCCATCCGTCAGGCAGGTTCTCGTATAAGGCAACGATAACGACCATCTCATGACGGTCAAGCTTGGGATCCTGGAAGGGCAGCATCGGAATCGTATGATCTTCCGAGCGATTGCTCTTGGCAAAGCCTGACAAGGCATATACTGCTGCCTCCAGCTCCGAAGAAGTGCCGTTGTCCGGAACGCCGATCGCGCTCTTTTTTTCTTTTAACGTGTCCAGGCCGACGAATTGCTGATTAAACGTCCGGATGCTCCCTGCTCCGTCCTTCTTCGTGTAAGTGATCGTGGAATAAGAGCTCTCGTACAACTCAAGCCAGTTGTCCCGCTTCTCCACCGGCACGCACATGCGATCAGGCAGATTCGTAATGATATAGCCCTCGATCGACAGCGTATTGCTCCCTGGAACAAGCAAATCCTTCGGAACCGATACGGTTAAGGTCTGCTTCTTCTGCTTGTCCGTAACGGGCCTGAACGAATAAAACTTCGTTCCGTTCATTGCGAGCGTCGCGCTGGAAATCTCGCCTTTAGCCAATTGTGTCGCCTGATAATCCAGGTGCAGCGTCAGATCGCTGACGTTCCAATAATCCTCTACCTGGATATAAAGCGAGCGCGCCGCGGTTACGCCGGATAGGGAGACATGGTTTGACGTTAACGGCGCCTCGTAGGTGGATCGATTGCCGCCCGAATCCGGCAGGGCATACACCTGGCCGCATGAAATCATGAATAGAACAAAGCAAAGAATACCGGAGATCGTTGATCTTGTATTCACGTTTCTCCCCCCAATCTTCAACTATCAATAACGTTCGGTTTTGTACCATTTTACTTCCCGTTTGAAAATCGTATCTTTGATAAAATTGTAGAAACCGTAAGCGGCCACAACCATCCATAACTGACAGTAAGAAATATACATCAGCATAATGATCCACAGGTTCGATAACCGCATTTCGCCCTTTTCCGTAATCAGGGTCACATAGGTGCCCGTCACGAATAAAATGACGGCAAGCAGCCACAAAAACGAGCCCAGTCCTGCAATCGTCGTATGCACGTAGCCAAGGGCATGCAGTATAAGCAGCGCGTCAGACATGATAAGCGAGGTCAGCAGCAGAAAATAGATCGAAAGAAAGTAAAGGAGATCAAAATGAATTCGCTTTGCCGACCGGTTAAAAAGCAGCGGGAGATTTTTAACGATCACATATATATTCCCCTTCGCCCACCTGGTTCGCTGCTTGAACCATACCTTTAGCGTCTGCGGCTCCTGCTCCCACGTGACCGACTTCGGTTGGAACTTGATGCGGTAGCCCATCATATAGATGCGAAAGCTGATCTCCGTATCCTCCGCAATCGCCTTGACGTCCCAGCCCCCGATTTCCTCAATGATCTCTCGACGCATAATAAAATTAGTGCCGGGAATCGTGCACAGCTTAAAGAGCTTCCACCGTCCCGCCTGAGCCATCCACTGAAAAGACAGGGTCTCGATGTTGATGAAGCGCGTCAAAAGGCTTGCATTGCGGTTGCGCGTGCGGAATTTGCCGATAACCGCTCCAAGCGTCGGGTCATGCGCGATCTCCCCGACCAGATAACGGAGTGCCGTCTTTTCCGGTGTATTGTCAGCATCGTAAATGGCGATATACTCGCCCTTGCTTTGCTTAAAGCCAATGTTCAGTGCGTTCGATTTCCCTTTTCCCCCCGTAACGTTATCCGTGTTTATAATGGTCAGTTGGCGCGTCGGGAATCTGGCCTGCAGCCTGGCAAGCAATTCGCTGCTGTTATCGCTGGAATTATCGTTTATTACAATGATTTCATAGCGATCAGGCGGATAATCGAGCGCAAGCAGCGCCTCTACCGTTTGGGTAATGACCTTGCCTTCGTTATGGGCGGGAACCATCAGCGTGACGAAGGGAACGTCATCCGGAAGCGGAGGCACCTCGCGTTTTTCATTTTCTATATAGTACAGATAGCCGGAGATGATCAGGACCACGTTGACCAGCAGCAGCGACCATATACAAACGACGGCAATCAGCATCAAAATGTCTACAACGGTCATGACTGCCTCCTTACTTGTAATATTTCCGTTTATACATGCGATTTCCAATGATCAGAAAGACGGAGAAGACGACCAGGGTAATGAAGATAATGACGATAAAAACCATGTTTTGAACATTGAACCAGGTTTCAAAGCTCTTCCGTTCCTGCTCTTTGTATACATAGTCGGAGCTGGCCTCTTGCCGGTCCGCTTGAATCCCCAAGCGTTCTCCGTTGAGCAGGAGGGAGCCGAGCTGCGACTTGAGCTCATAGGTTCCCGTATGTACCGTGTGACTTCCATTCTTGTAATCTTCAAAGGTGATCCAGCTGTTCTTGAGCTCTTCGATCATGGTCTCAAGCTCCGATTCCTTCTGAACGAAGTTCAAGGTGATCGCAGTATCCACGGGAGGCGGGTCTATCAAACGGCCGTCGGCAAGGTAGCGCTGGAGGAATTCGGGATTTACGCTGTACATTGAGGATGAGAACGCTTCGGACCGGTTCCGCTTCGCCTTAGGCATCGGACGTTCGTCCGGAAATAGAATGACGGAGTCGAAAAATGCCATCCCTTCCGAGACGTAGTGGTCGTCATAGGACCAATACATCTCGGTCCCCATTCCGAGCGGTACGATGCCCTCCGCGGCCAGCACATCGATAAAATGCTCCATCTGACGGTACAAACTGCGGTCAAGGTCCTGGATCGTAGATGCCACGACAGGCGCCTCGACAAGGATGGTACCGTTGCGGGACTGCATGTATTTCAAGGCGTTCATATAACGCTTCATGGCCGGATAATCCGTATTGCTGAATACCGGGTGCACGCTTGCGATGAACGGGATGCCGGCTTCAAACAGCTCGTCCGACATCCGCTCAAGCAATGCCAGGTCCGAAAAAGGATAAATCTCTTTGAACACAAGATAGTAGTGGCTCTTCTGTTCCGGCTGTATCCAGTCCTTAAGCAAGTAGGACAGAGCCATTTCGCTTAACCTGTCCTTTTGCATGAAAGGAACGTAAGCATGCGTGCCCTTCCGTACCCCATAGGGGTAGCTTTCGTCCGATTGATGCACCTTTAACGTACCGTACTTGCGGGCTTCGGCTTGCATCGAATCGAATATGTATGGAACGCGAACCGACTTCTCAACGAACGGGCCGATTGAAAAATCCGCTACCTTCCCCACGGCCCGCACCTGAAGTCCCAGCGTCTGAGCCAGCCTGTCTCTCGGCCTTTCGCAATATAGAGAATGTCCCCTTCATAGGTTTGCAAGTCTCTCGTAAAGTCGCTTTGCTCCTCCATCAGATCCAAACGGTTACGGACTTCGATAAGCTTGGAATACTTCTTCATCGAGCCTGCCATATAGGTATCGACCGACTCGGCCGTAACCTGGACCCGAAAAGCGGCGAGCAGGCGTTTCAAAGCCTCCACATTTCCTTCCTGCATCGTCCCGATGCCCAGGCTGTCATACACGATCAGAACCGAAGAAGGGGAAAACTCCCGATCCGCTCGCACTGGTTCCGGGAAGTTCAGACTCAGCATGAGCAGCACCAGCAGTCCAACGATTCCGCGACGGTTTCGCCTCACTCGTTACTCCCTCCTTCTTCCGGTTTTTTCTTACTTCATTTAGTCAGCGGCAATCCCTGGCTTGTTCTGCCACAAATTCCGGCATATCGCATCCGATACCGCGGTCAAGGTAACCAGGTCAAACGCGGCGGTAAATAAAAATTCATGCTTGGACAAGTCCGCATCCCCCGCACCGATAATGGAAACGAAGATTCCCGACAGCCCCATGAACATCAGCATCAGGATCAAAGGCAGCCGAACCATGCTTCGTACATGCCTCGCCTTAATAGCAGCGATGAAATGAGGAGCATAGATTCCCGTAATGACCAGCATCCAGATCACGATAAACCCAAAAGTCTTGGGTGCCGATGCTCTCTTCAGCTCGCTGTACCCGGAAAAAAACTTCGTCTGCTCTCCAAAGGGCTTTCCGACGGACTTCTCGTAGTTCCCCATCGCCGGCGGGCGAATGGTGAACGCATTTTTGGCAGCCAAATCCAGCATTTTCACGGCCTGCTGCGGATTCGACATGTAATAACCAAGAATCGACACGAAACCATAGTGCTTATAAAACTCGTCCTCAAGAATTGGGGAATTCACGTCCACGGTCGTGTAAGGCTCGTAGTAGATGCTCTCATTGAGGATGGCGTACTGTCTGTCGATGCCAAAGGATTTCAGTGTAGCTTCGGGGTTTTCGGATTGCATCAATACCCCGCGCGTCATGGCATGGTATTTGTTAATGTTGACGAACTCCTTCGGAATCAGTGCATACGTGGCAACCCCTGCCAGCAGCAGGAGCGCAAGCGATGACGCAACCAAGGCTCGATAGCTACGCTGCTTGCGTACATAAATAAAGACGATGCCCATGACTGCCATAATGATGCCGACGGGCGCATTTTGCTGTTTGCTTGTCGTAAGCAGCAGACCGTTCACCAGGAAGATCGCCATCATCGTATAATCGGAATATCGTTTGCGGAACAAGAGCAATCCGGAGGCAAATATGTAGAGGAGCGAAATCCAAACCATGCTTTCACTGAAAAACGAGTTGAAGAAGGCCGTATAAGCGGAATCTGCAAATAAAAACACGGCCAGAACAGCCACGATGTAACCATATTTCGGAGCCATTTTCCACGTTAGCGCTTCTACCATCAGATAGACGGCTACCGCATATAACAGGGTCAAAAGCGCCCCTTGTACCCGAATGTCAAACACCTGCGGGTTAAACCACTGATTAATCCAGATGCATAGGCGAATAAGCAGCGACTGGGAGGAAAACAAAGTGGCCCCGTTCTCATTGAAGTACTGAAATATGCCGAACTGCTTGTTGAAATAGCCCAGGTACAAGCTGTCATAATCAGGGGCATTAAAATACAGCCCATTGCTGTACAAAATACGGAAATAGTCTCCGTTATCAGCCATCCCGATGTACGGCGGCACGAACAGCGCGATGACGGTAATGATCGACACCATCAAGGCTGCCAGCAGGGACGGCGAAACATAACGGCTAAACATCGTTATCCTGTCCTCAAGCTTAACCATCCAACGTGCCTTTGCCATGGTCCAATCCACCACCTTTCGCGCTCACCCTGCCCTCGCTAATGAGCATAAGCAAGCAATGCCATCAAATTATCGAACGAAAACGCAGTCTTCGTCACCGGATCGCCAAAACCGCCGTCAAGCGGGCTTTTCCCATCCATGACCCGGAATTTCTCCATCTGTTTTATGCTGTCCTCATACAGTTCGGCATCCTGGACCTCCGAACCGATCATGGCCGTAATGGCATAAATGGCCGTGGATTGAACATCATTCAACGGGGTGCCGTTCCGGTCATACTGGCCGTATAACGTTCCTTTCCGCACTTGCTCTTTTAAATAAGCGATACTTTCGGTACGCTCGAGGCCGGCCTCCGACAACGCAAGGATCGTCAGCAGGGACTCGACGGTGCGGATCTCCTCTGAACGGTATGTATCCGTATCATATTGAAATCTCGTTTCGTAAAAAGGAAATGAGTCCGACAAGTAGCCGTTTTGCAAGATTTTCTGCATGTTGCCGATCAAAGCCGACTTCTGCTTCGCAGGGACAGGGAGCTGCTTCAGCGTCGACAGGTCAATATAGCATAATGTTACAAAATCGTTGGTGACCCGATATGTTTCGTCATAGAAATCGTATAGTTTGCCGCCCTTTACGTTAAAGTCAAAGAATCGTTTTCCGTAGGCGTCAGCCATTTCGACATATTCCTGACGATCAAAATGGTTCCCCGCTTCATGCAAAGCTCTGATGATGCGAAGATCGTCGACTGCAGCATTGATCGCATACTTTTTGTCATGCTTGGGACTGTACCGGTAACTAAAGCCTGACGGAAGCTCAAAGACACGCTTTGCGAGCTCCCATTCCGCTTGGAAGGCATCCCGCTGATTCGTTAACGCATAATACCGCATCAGCAGACCTGCCGACTCGCTTAACACCTCATGTCCCGTTGCAACCGTATCCGCCTGGCCGCTGTCCTGGAAATTCGTATGTACGCCATAAGGCCCATATAAATTGCGCGTTACGAATCGTTCCGTCTGCTCCCGGTGTTCCTTGAATTTCGACGGATCATGATCGAACGACTCATGCTTAACCACAGGCTTGTCCGGTTCTTCCTCCCCGTTCGGCACGTTGCCGCACGAGACAAGAACATTCAGCAGCAAAATGCAGCACATACCGCGTGTCCAAAAGCTATTCACCGTCTTTTTCCCGCTCAAGCCTGCACTCAACTCTCTTCCTCATGATTTGGAAACCAGCTCATACGCGGCGGTTTCCCCTTGAAGCGCCTGCTTCATTTTCGACTCTTCACGTGGATAATGAACCGTCTCCCTGACAATATACGTAGGTCTGTTTTTGCTTTCATCATAGATTCGCGCGATATATTCGCCAATGATGCCAAGCGACAGCATCTGAACACCGCTAAACAGCGTAATTGCCGCCATAAGAGACGTCCAGCCCCGCTCCACCTCGGGCAAGTCAAGCAGCTTCGATAACAAGGAGTAAACTAGCACGCCGATGGCGAGAACGACCGTCAAGAACCCCATCCGGGTAATCAGCTTTAACGGCTTGGACGAAAACGAAAAAATTCCATCGGAAGCAAATGATATCATTTTTCGCAGCGGATATTTGGTCTCGCCGGCGGCCCGTTCATCCCGGTCATATTCCACAAAGGTCTGGTTAAATCCGATCCAGCTGATGATCCCCCGGATAAATTTATTTTGCTCGGTCATTCGATTGAAAACATGCACGACCTTCCGATCGATCAAACGGAAATCGCCCGTGTCCCGCGGAATGCTTGTGTCTGACATGCGCTGAAGAAAACGATAGAACAACGAAGCCGAAGCACGCTTAAACAACGTTTCGCCTTTGCGCTTTTTTCGTTTCCCGTACACGACGTCATGTCCTTCCTCCCACTTTTCCAGCATGCGCGGAATCACCTTAGGAGGGTCCTGCAAATCAGCATCGATAATGACGACGCAATCCCCCTTCGATTGATTGATCCCCGCCGTTACCGCTGCCTGATGGCCAAAGTTCCTTGCAAAATCCACGATCCGGACATGACCATCCTGCCTGGCAAGCTCATCAAGTATGCTCAGCGTGCGATCCTTGCTGCCATCGTTTACAAAGACGAGCTCGTATGTATAACCTGTGTCGACCATCACGTCCGTTAATGCGCGATAGCACTGCCTGATAACTTCCTCCTCATTATAAGCAGGGACAACTACCGATACGCACTTATCGTCCATCTCTCCCACCCCTTATAGTTCTTATGAACTTGAATGATGATTAGGTCTTCACACCCAAAAAACATGTAACACCTATTAAACACAATGACTTTGAATATATTTTGAATTAGAAT
This sequence comes from Paenibacillus sp. DMB20, assembly GCF_000987955.1. GTDB lineage: Bacteria > Bacillota > Bacilli > Paenibacillales > Paenibacillaceae > Paenibacillus_AQ. The sequence goes on along the minus strand of NZ_LAZU01000025.1, from coordinate 322,275 downwards.
AATTCTGATCTAAGCTGTATCACCTACAATATAACATATGAAACTCCGACAGCCATCTACATATCACGGTTTTTAATGACTTATTCACCCTTTTTTCGTCACTTTTCTTTGATTTTCATTTGTTTTCATAAATTTTCATATTTTTTCTTTTTTTATTCCGAACAAAACTCCATGTAGACCGTAAGAACTATTTCATTTCAGGCTATCTTTGCAAGCGGAAAAGCGGCTTTTTCCCCTGACGGGAATAAGCCGCTTTTCCCCATACAAACGACTAAGAGCTTTGGAACAACCCTGAAAGGTAAAGGTCAAATTCCGCTCTTGCCCTGGTTATCCCTGGTCGATCGCCTGGAGCGTCATCACCGATTTCGCGATCAAGCTGGAGTGGTGGCTGATTTCGATTTCCATTTTGCACGTCCGCCGACTCATCTCCAGAAGACGCGGCATGACCACGATCGGATCCTCGATTTGCACCGGACGGATAAAATAGGTGGACAGGTTGTCCAAAACGTAATCGCCGCCAGTGATATCCTTAGCCGCTTTAAACGCAGCCTGGCTCATCACGGTCGTCAGAACCCCTTGCGAAATGGTCCCGAGGTCCGTGGCCATTTGGGGCGTGATAAACCCGTGAAAGAACAGCATGCCTTCCTCGTCGCGGTCCTCCGCAAAGCCGTTCCATATCAGCTGATCAAACGTCTCACCCAACTGCGGCTGGTTCCTGGCGTTGCGGAGCGCCTTCAGCACTTCCTTCCGCGTAACGGTAGCCACCAGCTTCCGGTTCCGGTCCACGATCGGCAAAAAATCGATCCCTTCCCACATCATAATCTGGGCTGCGGAAGCGAGCGACGTCTTCAGGGTGGCGGTCACGGGATTTCTCGTTATCGCCCGTTCTATGGCCTGGGTGTCCGCCAGCCCCTCAACATCCTTTGCCCCAACGATGCCGATCACGCGGTTCCATTCATCCGTGACCGGAAACCGCTGCTCTCCGCTTTCCTTGGCCATCGCTTTCAGCTCCTGGACCGTCACGGAATTTTTCAGGGCGTGGATTCTCGGCTTTAAGCCGGCAATGTCTTCCACCAACATGATTTTTTTCTTGATTAACCGGTCGAAAATGGCTCGGTTGATCATCGAAGCCACCGTGAACGTATCATGGCGGGAGGAAATGATCGGAAGTCCCAGTTTGTCGGCGAGCTGCTTCACCTCGCGGCTCGTTCCGAAGCCGCCGGTAACGAGCACGCCCGCTCCCTGCTCCAGGGCAAGAACATGCGCGTCCTCCCTGTTCCCGACAATCATCAGGCTCCCGGCATCGATGTAACGGACCATCGCCTCCACCTTCATGGCGCCGATCACGTATTTATGCAAACTTTTATCCAAACCCTCAGCTCCGCCAAGTACGTGTCCCTCCACAATGTCAACGACATCCGAAAAGGTCAACTGCTCGGAAATATTGCGGGGCTTCCGCTCGACCCGGACCGTTCCGATCCGTTCCTTCGTAACGACGATCCCCAGCGATTCCGCCTCCTTAACCGCACGGTATGCCGTGCCTTCGCTGACGCCAAGATCTTTGGCCAGCCGGCGCACCGAAATTTTCGTTCCGACCTTTAAACTTTCGATGTGCTGTACCAACTGCTCGTGTTTGGTAATGGTCTCGTCCCTCACATCCAACTGTTACACCCCCCTGATCCAATCTGTACCATACTGTATTCATTATATCACGCTTCGGCCAAGAACATAACTTCCTTCTCCGGATAAAATAGAAACGATCTTCGTTTCTATTTCCAAATGGTTATGGCGTAACGGCAAGAACGAAACCCGCCACTTCCGAACGGCAAATTTGCTTGCGTCATGCATTCCTGCACCTTCTCGCCCGCCCAAATAAAAAGAGGGTCCCGGCTCTCTGTCGAGCTGCCGGAATCCCCCTTGCCACCTGTTTCATTTATACCTCCTGACCCTTCCGTTCCTCAGGCCATTTCAGCTGCCACTGCTTGATTTTCTCTTTCCGGATTTCATCCAGTGCCTTCTGCTTCGCTTCATCCACGCCGATCAGAATATGCAGATGCGAGGCGATAACAAGCAGTGCGAATCCGGCCCATACGGCTCCGAACAGCGCAGCCCACGAAAAACCCCCGGCGAACGATATGCTCGGCAGCGCATATACCAGCATCCCGAGTGCGACGATGAGGTACACCAAATGTTTCAGCTTGCTTTTCTTTTTTTTCATTGTATGCAGCTCCTCTATTTTCTTCATATCATCTATATTTCTACTCTATGAGAAGCCGGTCCAAATTATGAGACAAGATTATGGGGAGAAACAAAAAAACCGCGGCACAAGGCCGCGGCTTGCAGGAATCAGGACTCTGCAGGTCCGTATAAATCCTGAAGGCTGTCGGAGATGATTTTGTTTACGTCTTCGATGATGGTGCTCAGCCGGCGCTCCGCATCGAACAAACGACGGATGTTCAGGTTCAGGCTCAACACCTCGAACAGTTTCTCCATCTTCTCCATTTCTTCCTGCGAAGGCATATCCCCGGACATGATCCGCTGCTGGATTTCCATCTGACGCTGACGGAAATTGTCAAGCATCTGCTTGCTTTCGGCATCTCCTTCAATCAGCTTCATCGCCGATGTAATTTCCTGAACCTCCTGGCTTTCTTTCATCGCTTTCGCCAAATCGTGCGCCTTGTCGTAAATGTTCATATTTGTCCTCCCCATCAGCGGCCTTTGCCGCTTCCCGTAGCTTTCTTGAAGCCTTCCGGGTTCATTTGATTTTTCCTATCTCCACATCAGGGTAATCATCGACTGGAACAGCCCGATCACCCCTCCCAAAAGCACTCCGAGCCATGTGATGGCTCGGAATTCCCGGCCGGATACGCTCAGAATCACTTCTTCCAACCGTTCAATCGGGAATTTTTGGACCTGTTCCTGAACCAAGGACGGAAGGTTGACCGCCTTCATGGCCGCAGGAACGCCATTTTCAAGTAAACGGAGCCCTTTATCCACCCATGACGGAAGCGAGGCTTCCAGCTGCGGCAGCCCGGGACCGATCAGCTCGGCCAGCGTGACTCCCTCCAAACGCTCTATCCAGGAACTCCACGGAACCGTTTCCTCGAGCTTCCGGAGAACAAAGTCCAAGGCAGGCTCTCCCGCGGCGCCTCCATTAAACCGGCAAAGGGCATCTCCCCGTACTGCTCAAGCTTCCCGGATACAACGGAAGCAATCGTCTTGCGAACCTGCTCCCCTTCAAGCTGCCCGATCAGCATCGGCGTCAGCTTTTGAACAAGCTTATCCTCGTCGACAAAAATCGCGGCCATCGTGCCCAAAAAGCCTCCCGCCTTATCCAGCATGGCCGCGGCCATTTCTTTCAGCAGACGCTGGCCTTCGGCGGACAAAAGCGTATCTCCCAGCTCCTTCAGCACGGCTCCGGCAGCCGCATCGCTTAAGCGGTCACGCTTCTCCTCCGACCAGCCGGGAATCAGTTCTTTCAGGGGTTTATCCTGAAGTCCGTACTCCGACCATAAAGCCGCTGCGCGGCGCGAGGCAAAAGCTTTGGCGGCATCGGCGGCACGCTCCTTAAGACGGCTCCACTCTTCCGCGGACCACACCCTCAAAGCAACATCGCCCAGCGTTAGCTCGCTGGCCGCCAAGGAATGAAGCTGACGCCTGACGGTTTCTTCCGCTTTGGAGCGGAACAGCGGCTTCCGGATCATTTCCTGAAGTCCCTCGCTCGTCACGAGATAATCGGAAACGACCTGACCAAGCGACTCCGCGATTTCTTCCTTTCGTTTCGGGATAAGTCCCGGCGTGAAAGGCAGCCTGCGGCCGCGAATCCGGATTTCCTCGCGCGGATGAAACAGCATTTTTATGGCAAAGTGATTCGTAATGCCGCCGACGAACGCGGCAACGGCCACGTTCACCAAAATAAAGAGCCAATTCTGCATGGCTTATCTCCTCCCTTTTTCCAAAACCGTACAATCACCAAGGGATTTATGTCCTCATATGATAAATTACATGCAAAATGTTCAGATGAGGTCCTGTCTGTCCATTAGACATCAAGTTGTAGTCGGAAGGAGATCCGAGATGTCCAAATCCAAGATATCGGTACAATTGATCCGCTCAGGCACGCTGCCGGATAACGATATCAGGCTTGGCGAGAGACTGGTAAAACTGCTCCGGATCCCAGCAGAGCAGCCCATACACCTTGCCTTCGGCTCGTACAAACAGGAAATACGCGTCGTTCCCGGAAAAAAAAACGACTGGACTCCGCATCAGTTCTTCCTTGTCGAAAGACTCCGGACTTCTTCCCGGATCGGTTGTGAATGTCAAATACGACGCCGCCGAAAAAAACCTTCGGGTCGGCCCCGTCATCGGAGTCATGATAAGCCGTTATGATCCTGGGACGCCTGATAAGCCCTTTGGATCGATCTCTTCTTTTTGCATGGAAATGATCGACGCCAGCCGGAAGCTGGGTGCTGTCGTCTTCTTTTTCTCCCCCGACATGATCGGACAACAATTGTCATCGCTGGAGGGCGTTTGGTATGACCAAGGATGGAAAAGAGGCCCCGTACCGGTTCCGGATGTAATCAACAACCGGCTGCCCACGCGTAAATTGGAGAATAGTCCTAGCGTACAGCATTTTATGAAAGAAGTAAAATCGAGATTCAACACCCCTATTTTCAATGAAAAATTTCTGGATAAGACGGAAGTGTTCGAAGCGCTAGGCAGGGACGAGAAGCTAAAAAAATACTTGCCGGAGTCCTATTTGCTGAAAAGCTATCCTGTCTTAAAAAGAATGTGCGCCTCCTATCCTACGGTATTTCTGAAGCCGGTCCGCGGCAGTCTCGGCAAGGGCATCATCCGAATAACCCGTCAGGACGACGGCACCTTTCAATCCGTGACAACCTCGCCCGAAGGCACCAAGTCAAAACAATATTCTTCGCTGTCGAAACTGTTCAATAGCCTTTCCGGCAAAATCCAAAAGAATCGTTACCAGATTCAGCAAGGGCTAAACTTGATCACCATTAATAAACGGAATGTCGATTTCCGTGCACTCGTTCACAAAAACAAAAAAGGAAAATGGAGCGTGACCTCCGTCGTCGCCCGAATTGCCGGAGGGAACCATTTTGTCTCTAACCTGGCCCGGGGAGGAACGCTTTCCGGCGTAAAAGAGACGATTGCCATGAGCAAAATTCCTTTATCCGCCAAGAAAACCGCTGCCAAGCGGATGGAGCAGGCCGCCCTGGACATCGCCAAAGGATTGGAAGCCGCGATTCCGGCCCACTTTGGGGAACTCGGGATCGATTTAGCCGTGGACACCTCGGGGCGCATCTGGCTGCTGGAGGTCAACTCCAAACCTTCGAAGAGCGACAACGCACCGCTGAACAATGCGTATAAGGTGCGGCCGTCCGCAATTCGTCTGGTTCAATACTGCCAATATTTGACCGGCTTTTAAAAACAAGGAGGTCCTATGCCCTCTGAATATGTTGGAACACTCGGCGTCATGGTATGCCGGAGAACGGGTTCACCGCCTTTTGCGGAACGAGAGTATGTTCGTGAATTGTGCCTGGCCTCTTCCAAGCTGGGTCTATCGGTTTATGCATTTATCCCCGAACTGAAGCCTTCCGATCCCGATGCAACCGGGGGAAAAGTTACCGGTTACACGTACAGGCAGGGTCGATGGGAAACGGGACGGTTTCCGGTCCCGGATATGATTTATGACCGCTGCCTGTTGAGGAACGCCAAAGAAAAGACGGCGGCGGGCATGGCTTTGCAATCGCTGGGCAGACGTGCTTTTCTATGGTCCCGCGGCCTGCCGGGGAAAGCAAGGGTTTATTCGCTTCTGAAGCGGGAAGCGTCGCTTTTGCCGCATCTTCCGCATACGCTGGCATATACCGGCAGAGAATGCCTGAAGAGGGCATTGTCCCGCTTTGGGGGAGAGCTGTTCATGAAACCGAGCGGCGGTTCGCACGGCAGCCATACCTTGTATGTGCGTGTATCCGGCGAAACAGCTTGATTCAGGGAAGAGACCGAGACAACTCCATATTCAAATTAACGCTCCCTGTCGGGGAATTGGCCTCCTGGATCGAACGTTTTACCGGAAGCAGGCGGTTTCTGATCCAGCCCTTCCTGCAGCTGACCAGCCGCGAAGGCAAGCCTTTTGATGTGCGGGTATTGGTCCAGAAAAACGCCAAGGGCCGATGGATGACCACGGGAATGGCTTTGCGCCAAGGACCTGCCGAAGGAAAGACCTCCAACCTTCACGGCGGGGGCAAGGCGGTGCCCGTCCTTCCCTTTCTGGCGACTCAATTCGGAAGCCCGGCATCCGCTGAAATCTTGGCTTGCCTGGAACGGCTGAGCCGCCTTGTTCCCCCGCTCCTGGAGAGCGGATTTGGCCGTCTGGGCGAGCTTGGCATCGACTTCGGAGTGGACCGGGACGGGAAGGTATGGCTGCTGGAGGTCAATTCGAAACCGGGGCGGCGGGCGTTCAGGCAAACCGGGGACATTCTGGCAGCAAAACTGTCCGTGGAGAACCCCCTCCGGTACGCACGATATTTATTGCTTCGACAACTTAGGAGGGTTAATACATGAGTTTGACTTTCAGTAACGTTCATTTTTCGCAGCAGCCCGAAAAAGTGGTCTATATGTCCGGCTCGCTCATGAGAAACCTGGGTCTTGCAAATCGGAAACAAATCAAGCTTCGCCTTGGCAGCGACGTCGTTTCGGCCTTCGTCAAACCGGTTGGGCGATCCGGCGGGCATATTTATCTCAGCACCGGCATCCGCAATCAAATCCATGTGCCGAGAAGCGGACCCGTTTATGCTTACAGCCCCGAGGCAGGGGAAATCCGGCTCGGTCCCGTCGTCGGCGTGTTATCCGACGGCTCCGCCGATTCGGCAAGCCCTTTTTCCTCGCGAACGGGTTATATCCGGCAGCTGCTGCGCGAAGGAAATAAAAAAATGTTTGTTTATGCCTTTGCACCGCGCGACATTAACTGGCAGCGAGAGACCGTCTATGCTTACATGCTTGGGTCAAACGGGCAGTTTATCCGGAAAACCGTTCCCCTGCCTGATGTTGTCTATAACCGGTTGCCGAGCAGGCGAACCGACTTCTCCCCCTTTACCAATCAGCTGAGGGACCGTTTTAAACGCAGGAATATCCCATTTTTCAACTGGGCTTTCTTCAACAAGTCCGATATTTACAATCAGCTGGAAAACGACGTTCAGGCCGGCCGATATGTTCCTGAAACCCATAACAGCCCAGTTCCCGAGCGGATTAAGGATATGATAGAACGGCACCGGTTCGTCTACTACAAACCGTCCGGAGGAAGCCTGGGAAACGGAATATATCGGCTTACCTATCATCCGAAAAAAGGCTATTTTGCCCGTTACAGCAATTCCGGAGGGAATACGCTGCTTAAGTTTCCGACATTCGCCAGCCTGATGCGCATGCTTCAATCCAAACATGGCTCCAGTCTGAAAAATTACGTCATCCAGCAGGGCATCCGGCTGATCGAGATTGACGGATGTCCGATCGACTTCCGTTTTCACATGCATAAAGATGGAAAAAACCGCTGGGTCGTGGTCGGGATCGGAGCCAAGAAGGCGGGACGCGGCAGCGTTACGACCCACATTAAAAACGGCGGATCGCTCATGACACCCGAGCAAGCACTGAGCCGCGTGTTTGGCTCTAAGGCCAAGGAGGTTCTGGATCGAGCGAAAAAAACCGCGGTTACGCTGGCAGAGGCAATCGAACAAAACCAGTCTAACGTCCTGGCGGAAATCGGTTTTGATATCGGAATCGATGAGAATGAAAAAATCTGGATGTTTGAAGCCAACTCCAAGCCCGGAAGATCGATTTTCAGCCACCCCTCCCTGCGGGTGGAAGGAAAATCTTCCGTAGAGCATATTTTTGAGCATTGCCTGTATTTAAGCGGGTTCTACAGGGGGAATGACTCGTGATCAGCCGCCATGAGGAGGATGCCAAACCCGTCGTCGCGATTCTGACGATGCACGATTCCATTCGGATGTTCAGGGGAAACCGGCAAAACTTCTACGAAATCATCAAAACAGGCAAGGAAATGGGATACCTGGTTTATGTGGTCACCGCGCGCGATTTGAAGCTGGATTCCTCCCCGGTTCGGGGATTCCTCCCCGGTTCGGACCCTCATACCTGGGAGCAGAGGCTGTTTCCTCTGCCCCGGGTTATCTACAACCGGATTCCTTACCGGGAGGATGAGATGAAGCAGCCGGTCCGCCGGAAGATCGAAGCATGCCTGCGTCACCCCAATTTGGATATCTACAACCCTTACTTTTTCAACAAATGGCAGCTGTTCGGATGGCTGAACAAATCAAGGTTGACCCGAAAATTGGCACCGATGACCAAACGCCTGAAGGGTCTCCCTTCCTTGCACGATATGGTGAAGCGTTCACCGTATCTTTATCTCAAACCGGAGGAAGGCAAGGCCGGCCAGGGGATCATGAGGTTGAAATGCCAGAAGAACAAGCCTCTGCCGTACCGCCTCCAGATCCAGAACAACAAAGACAGCGTAACCTATAAAACGGCTTCCCTTGATCGTCTCTGGGAAAGAATTTCCCGGGAAACCAAAGGCGAGTCTTACCTGCTCCAGCAAGGGATCGAGCTCGCTTCCCAGCATGGCCGCCCTTTTGATCTTCGTATACTCGTACAGAAATCGGAGCATGGCATTTGGAGCATAACCGGCATAGGTGCCCGGATGGCAGGAGCCCAAAGCATCACCACGCACGTTCCTCGGGGCGGAACGATCGAGGATCCGGAAAAGCTGCTGCCCGTCATTTTCGGTACCGAGCAGACCGCAGCGATCCTTAACAAGGTCAGGAGCGCGGCCACCCATATTGCCAGACAAATCGAAAAGGGCTCACGCCTTTCCCTCGGCGAGATGTCAATGGATCTAGGCGTGGATACGGCCGGAGAGCTTTGGTTTTTCGAGGCCAACTCCAGGCCGATGAAATTTGATGAGCCGGCTATCCGCAAACGTTCGCTTGAACGAATTTTCCATTACTGCGGATACCTGATCGGGAACAAATAGCGGAATTCAAGATTTGGTCTTGAATTCGCTTCGTGATCAAAAGATACTTTATGAATAACCTTTTAAAGGAGGGGATTATATGGAGATCGGATCCGTCTTTCCCTCAAATCCGGCGGAATGGCCGGACATCCGCCGGCAATGCTATGAGTTTATGCGGCGTTTCGGCAGCAAAAGACTTACCGTCGAAGGCTGTTTTCACTTAAAAACGCTGGCGCTTGACCGGCTGAAACAGCCCGGAACAGCCCTCACTGCCGTAACCGTACGCGGGGAGCAGGGGCGGATGCCGATCGGCCTCTCTTTTGCGGCAGGATATGGACAGACCGCCTGCCTTGTTGCCGTACATCCGCTGTACCGCGGCCGGCGCATCGGGACATCCCTGCTCCTTTACCAGCTGTCCCGGCTCGGCCGGCTGCGCTGCAAGGTCGCTGTTGACAATATAGCCAGTCTTCAGATGTGTTTTCATGCGGGCATGCGGGCGATCGCACTGGAAGCTGGTCCGACAGGAAAACCGACGCTTGTGATGGCTGGACGATCGGATGAATCCGTTATGGATTGTTTAAACGACTCAGACTTTAAGCAAGAAGGTGACCGCTGTGTCTCAACCCGTCTTAGGAATTCTGACCTTATATTTGAATGACCGGAAAAGGCTTGAGGAGTTGCCTGTCTATGAACGAATGATCGCCGAAGGCCGTGAACTGGGGTTGGATGTATTTGTATTCACTCCGGCGGATGTCGATTCCTCCAAGGGAATGATCCATGCACTGGAGTTCAAACCGGATACGGGCAGGTGGTCAAGGCGATGGCGTTCGTTTCCCCATATGATCTATGACCGCTGCCGCATTCAAAAAAGCGCACGCTTTCAGCAGCTCCTTCGCTTCCGTTCACGTTACAGCCATCTCCTTTTCTTGAACAGGCCGCTGCGTAACAAATGGACCGTTCATCAGGCGCTGCATGCCATCAAACGCTTTAGGCCCTACCTTCCGGATACGGTTCTGATACACGGCATCGGGGACGTTAACCGGATGCTGCAACGGCATCCTACCGTGTATCTTAAGCCCATCAACGGCACAGGAGGCCGGGGCATTTTGCGCATCACCCGGAATTCCGGTCCCCAAGGTCATTACGATATTCGCGGGCGAAATTCAAACCGAAATATTATTACGCCCAGAAAACTGCCGGCGCCCATGCTCGGGTCCTACCTGTCCCAATGGCACGTCAAGGGGAAATACTTGGTCCAGGAAGGCATCCACCTTGAGCTCCCCAACGGCAGAGTGCATGATTACCGGATGCTGGTCCAGAAAAACGGTTCCGGCGAGTGGAAGGTCACGGGCTGCGTGGGACGGGTCGGAGCGCTCCATAGCGTCACGTCCAATTTGCACGGCGGCGGAAGAGCCATGGCTATGGACGAACTTCTGGAAGAGTGGATATCCGACCGGGAGAAGCAGGAGAAAATTCATGCCGAAGCATCGGAGCTGGGGGTGGACGTTGCCCGCTTCCTGGAGGAAAAGTACGGTGCGCTTTGCGAGCTTGCCCTGGACCTCGCCGTGGATAAAAACGGCCGGATCCTTCTGTTGGAGGTAAACCCGAAGCCATCCAGGGAGGTTTTCTCCCAAATCGGCGACAAAGCGTCATATCGGGAATCGCTTGTGCGGCCGCTGGAGTACGCATTGTGGCTCTATAGCCAAAAGAAGCAGGCAAAGAACGCGTAAAGCCTGATTCATTTTGCCCTCCTCGACATCGGCTTTCAACCGTCGCCCCGCTGCGGTTTTGTCCATAAGAAAGAGCCCTGCCTAAAAAGCAAGGGCTCTTCTTTAAGATATCTGCTTTGAGAATACGTCGATAGACGTTTTTCTTTTACCGGGTTTACCCGGTGGAGTTAGCATGCAGCTCCAATAACTGCGGGAACGACGTAATGATGGCATCGGAGCCTTTCAGCTCCTGATCCTTGCCGAAACCGGCGTACTGGCAGCCGATGACGGTTTGTCCGTTTTTCTTTCCTGCCTCGACATCGGAGGAACGGTCGCCGACCATCCATGCCTTTTCAATGCCGTGGTTCTTGAGCAGCAGTGCTACGAGATCGACCTTGCTCGCCGTTCCATGCTCACCGGCACTATAAAGACCTTCAAAGAGATAACTCATGCCCCGGGCCTCGCAGATCCCCTTCACGTAGTGCTCCAGTCCGTTGGACGCCACAAACAATCTGACGCCGCGCCGCTTCAACTCCTCCAGCGTCTCCACTACCTCGGGATACAAGACGGCATCCGAGCCTTGCAATCCTTCCAGCTCCAGCTGAAGGAGAAGCTCGTCCGCACGCTTGTGCGCTTCAGGCGTTCCCTCGGGCAGCACCCTTTTCCATATATCCTCCAGCAGCATTCCCAGGCTCCCAAGCATCAGCTGTTCGTTCGGGGTTTCTCCGCTGTGATGTCCCTCCTCCCGCAGGATGTCGAATAATTTGTGATAGGCAGGCAAGAGCAGCGTTTCGGTCTGAAACAACGTTCCGTCCATATCAAAAATCATTGCCTCCGGTTTGACCAGCTTCCCGTTTCTCTCCATCTCTTTTGTCCATCCCTTCATTTCCATGGTGATTTTTGTCGTTTCTCCCCCCATCATAATGCAAGGCGATTCCCCGCGCAAACCATAACCTCACTCCCATAGCGATAAGAGAGGGATATTTGACGAAATCAGCACATCGCATATGAAAGGATCCTGGATGGAAATGGTTGCGATCATTTCCAGGTGGGCGAATTCTTCTGCACCATTATCGTTCATAACATTCATTCGTTTACTTCCAAATATTATATGTTCATCTGTTGTGTGATGCGGCTTTTATTATCTTATCTTGTATAGAAATATTTTCCTAGGTCTGTTAGACTATGCTTGTCATATTATCTCATAATTGGGGGAATCAAGTTGAAAAAACCGACCTATCAAAAATGGCTGTTTGTGGCTGTGATTGCAGTGCTCCTCACTGGTGCCTTAGGATGTTCAAATGGTCCTAAGCAGCAAGCCGATCCAGTATCGCAGCAGATAGAAAAAATAACTGGACCAGATAAAGAAAAATTCAACGAATTGGTCAAGGCTGTTGAAAAAAATGACCTCAAAGAAGAAAAACTTTATATTTCGTTTGGTGGAAAAGACTTTGAGGAGTTAAAAAAGGAACCCGCATCTAAAAAAGCTAAACCCAAAAAGAAAACTGAACAAAGCTCAAAACCAGGCGATATCGGGATGAATGTTGAAGGTTTCCGCAAGGCATTTAATTCTACAGCCAAAAGACTGAACGTAGACATAACACTTGGAAAGATAAAAGTTAAAGATGGTGCCCTTCAGGATACTTTTTCTTATAAAATAAGTGATTATGTTTATCTTCTGGGTAGTGTAAATAAATTGGATGGAAGTGTGAGGGAGGTAGCAATGGTCGGCGCTGAAGACGGCAGCCCGCAATCCGGAACGGATATGTTGTTAACCATCGGATTATTGATCGCTTCCACGAATCCAGATTTAACATCAGAGGGACGTGCAGGGGTACTTCGGGATATAGGATTGCTTTCAAAAGGTGTTGACGTTACCAAACTGAGAAAATCGACTACACGTAATGGAATTAAATATACATTTAGGGGGTCAGAAGAATTATTTGGCCTTTGGTTCATCGTTTCAGATGCAAATGAAAAGTAAAAAAGACCATGCAGCCCTTAGCCAGCATGGTCTTCATATTTCCAAATGCTTGGGAATATGATTTATCTCTTTTGCAAACAAGTCCATCAAAAAATCTTTTTCTTATCGCGGTCCTCTTTGATGATCTCCACCGCTTCCCTGAACCGGATGGCATGGATGATCTCCCGCTCCCGCAAAAATTTCAGGCCGTCCTGAAGGTCCACGTCGTCCGTCATGTCGATCAGCCATTGGTATGTAGCGCGTGCCTTCTCCTCTGCCGCGATGTCCTCGTACAAATCCGCGATCGGATCGCCTTTGGCTTGAATATAGGTTGCCGTCCACGGCACGCCCCCCGCATTTTCGTAAAACAAAGCCTTGTCATGGTTTGCATAGTGAGGACCCAAGCCGGCGGCCTCGAGCTGCTCCACGGTGGCATCCTTGGTGAGCTTATATACCATGGTTGCGATCATTTCCAGGTGGGCGAATTCCTCGGTCCCGATATCGTTCAACACGCCGATCACCTTATCGGGAATCGTATACCGCTGATTCAAATAACGCAAAGCCGCCGCTAATTCCCCATCCGCTCCGCCGTATTGCTCGATCAGAAACTTCGCCATCATGGGATCGCACTTGCTGACTCTTACGGGATACTGCAGTTTTTTTTCATACACCCACATGGGATACCAACGCCTCCTTATATTGGGCTAGTTTTAGCGGCTGCCGGCAGACCGCTTCGGCCGAAAGCGTCCAGCCTGCGTCACCGTTACACCTGCCAGGGCCACGGGGTCTTGGGCCATTCGAAAGGATGCCTCGAAAAAGCGTGCCCGAAATTCATCAGAGGTCCGTACAGTTCTTCGAACTGTTTGGCGAGCATCATGCGCTCCTGCGCAAGTTTGTTGTACTGCTCAATGCTTTTTAGGTCATCCGGATGGGTATTCAGGTACAAATTCAGCTCGACCAGCACGAAATCAATAGCCTGAAGCTGCTCTAAAAGTTCATAATACCGGGGGTCGCCGGCCTGTGGTCTTACTTCTTCCATGATCTACTCTCCTTTCAGTTTTCGGGATTCGTAAGGACTGTAGAGAGAAGGCCACAATGTTCCGTGTTTCAACGCTTCCGCCGGGCTGAACTGCGGGAGACCGGCCGGCTGAAACACAATATACTGGTTCACGGGCACTACGTAGGATCTGTATGGCAGCGGAGGGCAAGGGTCAAACGGACTGCGGTACGGGACATACACGCGTTCCTCGGCGTTCGGTTTCATATCGGATTCCTCCTTCTTTTGAATTCGGTTAAGGGGCAATGCGTTCGCTCTTCGTAACTAACATATGTCATCCGCCCGGAAAATGAACTCCGGAAACAGAAAAAAACCCATTTTCCCGCACGGTTCACGGAAAAAAAGGGTTTTCGTCGTTATTAAAACTTGATTTTGATCTGGAATAAGCCGGCCTTGCGCATTGCCGAATACAAGATAATGACCAACGGGCCGATAAAAAAACCGATCACCCCGACCAGCTTAAACCCGACGTACATGCTGATCAAGGCGGGGAGCGCGCCGATTCCGACGGCATCCCCGATCACTTTCGGTTCCAGCACGCGGCGGATGACCGTGATGAGGATAAACAGGAGGATCAGGCCAATGCCCGTGAAGTAATCGCCGACGACCAACAGATAGATGGCCCACGGCACGAGTACGGACCCTACGCCGAGGATCGGCAAAATGTCCACGATCGTAACCAGAAGCGCGATGGCCAGCGGATAATTGACTCCCAGCACGAGAAGTCCCGTCAACGTAATCACATAGGTAAACGCGCTGAGGATGAGCTGGGCCCGCAAAAAGCCGAATATCGATTTTTTCAGGCTGCCCAGCACTTCGTCCACCTGGCTTTGCGACGATTCGTCAAAAAAAGACAGGACGCTGTTCCGCATGGTGTCCAGGCTGAAGCTGAACAAATAGAGCGCCACAAAAAATACGATGGACGTTACAAACAGATTGGGCAGCATTTTGGCAAAGGACAAAAACGTGGACGACAATGTGTTAACCAAAGACTCCAGGTAAGAGGAAATATTCGACATGAAAGATGTCAGGCTGTCCGCAAGACCCGGCGATATGCCGTTCAGCATGTCCTCTGCCTGGATGATCGTATGCTGCAAAAACTGGTTGGCCCCCTTAAAATACTGCGGAGCCTTGCTCCAGTATTCCACCAGCTGGGCAAAAGCCTGAAGTCCCATCAGGTAAACGACCAGCATCAGCAGAAACAGAAACAGCGTGTTCGTGATCGTTACAGCAGCGGCACGGTTCATCCGTGCCCTTTTCATTAATAGACGGTTAAACGGCTCCAAGGAGATGGCAAGGATCAGCGCCAACAGAAACGGTGCCCCTACGGTAAACATTCCATAAATCAAGAAAAGCCCCAGCGCGATAAAAACCAACTGTTTCCCGGACATAACTCACTTCCTCACCTATCGTAATCCCTACCCTATTGATCCGTATTTCCTGTTGGGGTTCCTGCGCGCTTTTTATGAATAATGACCCGGGTCACGCGGAGGCGGGAAGATTCCTCAACCTCGAAGGTCACGCCGTCAAAAACGATCTTTTTGCCTTTGGCCGGGTTTCCTTCCAGCTCTTTAAACAACCATCCCCCGATGGAGTCCACCTTCTGCTCTTCAATGACAACCCCCGTCAGATCGTTCACGTCTTCAATGAGCATCCGGCCGTCGACGGAAATGACGTCCCCTCGGATCTCCACCTCCGGACGCTCGTCCTCGAACTCGTCATATATATCGCCGACGATTTCCTCAAGGATCTTCTCCGCCGTCAGAATCCCCGCCGTTCCGCCGTACTCGTCGACGACCAGCGCAAGCTGCTCATGCCTCTTCTGCATCAGGCGAAGCACGTGGCTGATCTCCATCGATTCCGGCACGTCCATGATGGGCCTGACCAATGAAGCCAGATTCTTCTGCTGCTCCGGATCGGCCATAAGCAAATCGGTTATGTGGATAAATCCGATAATCCGGTCCTTGTCCTCCACGGCAACGGGATAACGGGAGTGCTTTGTTTCGTTCATGATTCTCAGATTCTCTTCCAGCGGAAGATTGGCGTACAAGACGTCCATATCCGTCCGCGGCAGCATGATCTCTCTGGCCAGCAGATCGGAAAAATCGAAAAGGTTGTCCATCAGTTTCATTTCATTCTCGTCGATGACGCCGCTCTTGGCGCTCTCGTTCATCAGAATGCGAATCTCTTCTTCCGAATGGGCCGCTTCCGCCTCGCTCACCGGCTGAATGCCAACCATACGCAAAATCCCGTTGGCGGATTTATTCAGGAGCCAAATGACCGGAAGGAACAGGCGGTAAAACCAGAGCAGCGGAGCGGACAACAGCAGTGCCGTTCCTTCCGTCCGCTGAATCGCCAGTGACTTCGGGGCAAGCTCTCCCAATACTATATGCAGAAACGTAATGATGCAGAAGCCGACCGCTACCGAAATGGACGAAATCAATACCTGATCGGTCATTCCCAATTTGTGCATCAAAGGCTCCACCAGGAGTTCCGAGATCGCGGGTTCCCCGATCCAGCCGAGTCCAAGCGACGTCAGCGTAATTCCAAGCTGTGTTGCGGATAAATAGGCATCCAGCTTCCTGTTGACCTTCAGGGCCACGCCGGCAAGCATGTTGCCCTCGCTGACCAGTTGGGTAAGCCGGGACTGGCGCATCTTGACGAGTGAAAATTCCGCGGCTACGAACACGCCGTTTAACAGAACAAGCAGAAATACCAAGAGCAAATTCAAAATCAGTTTCCCGACCTCAAACTCCTCCATTGCCATACGCCTTCTTTCCGGATTCTAGTTTGTCAAAGCTCTTCTCGTTTTAAAATCAATGCCCTTATAGTACATATCCGCAACGAGAAGATTCGGACCGCAGCAGTTTGCGGCGTCACAATGGCAGTTCACCGTCTGATTCAGCGGATGATCCGTCGACCATGCCGTAAATATATCATCCAGCTTCTGCTCTTTGATGTTTCCAAAAGGAGGAATATCCGCAAAGTCGGTCACGTAAACGTCGCCCGAAAACAGATTGACGTTGACCCGGTTCCGTCCGTCGGGATCATTGCGAACCGTTACGTTCCGCTCGGAGCGAAGACGACGGATCAGCTCCTGATCGCTCCCGTCGCTGCTGCAGGAGAAAAACGGCAGCGTGCCGAACAGCATCCATATGTCCGGATCCCGGACATCCAGCAGCCGATGAATGGCCGTCTTCATATCGTTCAAAGACAATACGGGCAGCGAAGCGGCAAAGTTCGAAGCATACATCGGATGGACCTCATGCCGCCGGCAGCCCATCTGCCGGATCAGCTCGTGGATTCCGTCCAGCTTGGCATGGGTCCGGTAGTTGATCATCGATTCGGCCGAGATAAACATCCCCTCACGGCTTAGCTTTTCGGCATTGACCATCATGGTGTCGTACAGACGATAGGCCGCTTCTTTAGATACCGGATGACCGCTGTTGGCAAAACCGACCTCGTGAAAGTCATCCCCGTTTAGATAGTTGAACGAGATATGCATCACATCCAGATATGGCAGCATCTTCTCGTATCGTGCGATGTCCAATGTCAGATTGGAGTTGATCTGCGTGCGGATGCCCCGTTCTTTGGCATATTTGAACAGCGGTACGATAACGTTGTCCACCGTTTTTCCCAGGAAAGCAGGCTCCCCGCCCGTAATGCTGATCGTCTGCAGATGTTCCACTTCGTCCAGCCGCTTCAGCATGATATCCAGAGGAAGCATCGGCGCTTCCTTCATCACCAGCATATCGCCTACCGCGCAGTGCTCGCAGCGCATGTTGCACAGATGGGTAACCGTCATCTCTACGCTGGTCAGTACATGCCGCCCATGCTGGCGCAGGGAAACGATCGGATCCCAAGGATCATAACTGGGAGAAATCCGCTTTAAGACGGGTTGGTTCGACTTTGCTGTATTACTCATTGTTTTCCACCTTTATTTCTTTTATTAACCGAATGTTCCAATTACAATCGATCTATATGTTGCTTGCACATGGTGCAGGCACGCCGTTTCACCATTATACCATACGCGAAAAGCCGACTCCTGTAGTCACGCTGTTCCTAACTGCTCATCAGACCGGGTCTTCCCGAAAAGATTCTCCGTCGCGCCGCTTGCGGGAGGGGAACAGCCAGGCGGGACTCCACCAATTGGCTCTGCCTAGCAGCTTCATGAACGCCGGAACCAGCAGAATCCGGACCACCGTGGCATCCAACAGCACGGCTGCGGTCAGGCCAAGCCCGATCGCTTTCATCACCTCGTTGTCGGTGAAGATGAAAGCGCCCACGACGACC
The DNA here is from genome assembly GCF_000987955.1 of Paenibacillus sp. DMB20. Lineage (GTDB taxonomy): Bacteria > Bacillota > Bacilli > Paenibacillales > Paenibacillaceae > Paenibacillus_AQ. The sequence goes on along the minus strand of NZ_LAZU01000025.1, from coordinate 304,216 downwards.
GCAAGAATCAAAGCTGCGCTGGTGATCATGCCTCCCGTTTTTTCCAACCCTTCCGCCGTACTCAGCTCGTTGTCGCCGGTTGCTTGATAGCTTTCCTTGATCCGGGACAGCAGGATCACTTCATAATCCATCGAAATCCCGAAGACCACGCAAAATATGAGGATCGGCAGCAAAGCAAAAATCGAGCCCGTATGCGACACGCCGAGCCAGCCTGCGCCGGCGCCTTCCTGAAACACCCGCACCACGATGCCGAGTCCCGCGCCGAGACTGAGGACGTTCATCACCACCGCCTTCAACGGAAGAATAACGGACCGGAAGGCCGCAAACAGGATGATATAGGTTGTAATAAACACAAACAGCAGCACGGAAGGAATCCCCTTCTTCATCTCCTGCAAAATATCCAGTTTATAAGGCGGATTGCCCGTTATATAAGTCCGGAGGCCCGGAGTTTCCATCTTCCGCAGCCCGGCGACCAGCGCCTGCGTTGCATCATCGGCATCGCCATTTTTGGGGACGACGGCAATCGCGGCCATTCGGTCCCTCACCACATGATATTTTTCAAGCTGCTCCCGGATGTGTGGACGCGTTATGTAATCCGCTGACTCCTCTGCCGTTCCCCTGGTCAAACTCACGTAGCTCTCCACTCGGTGAACCTCGGGCAGACGGCGCACCTGATCCATGTAAGTTTTCACGGCTTGTATGCTTTGCGGTGTCCCATACGCATCCGGGAGCTCGGCCGCCACGATAATGGGACTCAGTTCGCGCTCGTCATAAGCCTGCTTCAGCAGCTCGAATCCGTACCTGGAATCATAAGAAGGCGGAAGCACCTCCGCCGCCGGAATACCGGCCTTCATCGATTTGACGGGCAGCATGGTAAGCAATAGCAGAGCAATGACCGCAGCAGAAATAACCACGGGGCGGGCCATGACGAATGCCGAAATTTTGCGCCATGCTCCCCGAGCTTGTCCGGAAACCGGGTCTGCCGCGCTTCTGCCCCAAAGCGGCAGGGAATCGATCCGCGGTCCCAGCATGCCCAGCAGCGCAGGCAGCAGGGTATTCGCGGCAAGAACGGACACGAGCACCACCGTGATCCCACCCATGCTGAAGGATTTGAAGATCGGCAGTTCGATCATGGCCATCGCCAAAAAGCCGATCCATACCGCAGCCCCCGAAAATATGACCGCCTTCCCGGCCGTGGCGCAGGAAACTGCCACCGCCCGTTCCGTATGCCCATCGGCCCGTGCGATTTCCTCCCTAAACCGGCTGACCACAAAGAGCGCATAGTCAATGCCGACGGCGAGGCCGAGCATGGTGACCACATTCGGCAAAAAGTTGCTGATGGCGCCGTCGAGAGCCGCGCCAAAGTAAAGGGCGCCCATGGTTACCGATACGCTGACCAGGCCCGCAATGAGCGGCAGGACAGCTGCCGTCACCGTGCGGAAGACAAGCAACAGGATGATCAAGGCAAGCGGCATGCCGATCAATTCCGCGCGGAAGATATCTTTTTTTACCGCCTCGTTCATATCCGCAAACACAGCCGTATTGCCTGTTAAGTACGTATCCGCTCCCGTTATTTCCGGAACGGCCTCCCTGATCTCATCAAAATGCTTCAGCGCTTCGGCAGTATCCTCTTTCAGCTGCACGGTAACCCACTGAATATGATCTTGTCCCGGATTGCGGGAGGCAATGTTGATATGCATGTCCTGAACGTAAGGCTTGGACAAGAGCGGCTCCAGCTCTCTCAGAATCCGTTTCTGCCGGGTTCCCGTCGTCAGGTTTTCCCCTGTCCTGCTGACCACTACGATGTCGATCGCGGTTGATGAAAGCCCCAAGCCCTCTTCCAGCTTTTTTACCCCTTCAAGAGCCGGGCTGTTCGCCGGCGTAAATCCGTTCTGCTGCAGCATGGACGGAAGCAGGATCGCGAACGGAATCATCAGGCAAAACAAAACAATCCATGTTGCAACGATGGCACGGCGGAAGCGGTAAACGAAACGTCCCCACCTGTATAGCGGTGATTCTGCGCCATGTCGTATCATGGATGTTCCTCCTTGGCCTCTTATAGTTGCTTGGGTGCGGCCTGTCCGGTCCCGGCGATCATGACGGTCAGGGATTGCGACAGATCGACTTCGTAGGGTGAGACGAGTTCCTCGCCGGCAGTATTCGTTAATACGCGCACGACAGGCCGGTGCGGCACGTTTGCATTTATTTTCGACACGACGCCCGTTTCTCCCGTCGTCAGGCGAACCGTAATTCCCGGAGGATAAATTGCAACCCGGTCCCGGAACAAGGCAAGAAAACGTTGTTCATACAGCGTTCCCGAACCGGCATACATCACCTCGACCGCCTGGTGCGGCAGCATAGCCGGTTTGTATACCCGGTGCGTCGTCATCGCGTCATAGGAATCCGTTATGGCAACCCATTTGGCATATTCATGAATTTCGGATCCTTTCAATCCTCTGGGGTAGCCGGACCCGTCCAGCCGCTCATGGTGCTGAAGCGCGCAGTGGGCGGATACCAGCGGAATGTTCGGCTCGTCCTTTAGCATTTCGAAACCGAGCACCGTGTGTTTCTGCATCTCCAGAAATTCCTGGTCGCTCAAGCGTCCCGGTTTTTGAACCACGGCCGGCGGAATTCTCGTTTTTCCAATATCGTGCAGCAGCGCTCCCAGTCCGAGAAGCCGGATATCTTCGCGGCTGTAGCCGTAAGACAAGCCGAGAACCATCGTGTACAGGCATACGTTCAGGGAATGCTGATAAAGGTTGTAGTCGTTTGTATTCATATCCGTGAGCAGTACCATCGATTCCTCCAGCGACGAAATCTCGTCAATCATGGATTCCATCATTCCGGAGAAGGTTTTTCCCAAGTGAAGAAAAGTACCTTTGATGTTCGGTCTCCCCTCCAGATTTTTAAAGCTGGTCCGGATGGACCGGATGGCCGCAAGCCGCGTTTCTTCGCTGATCATCTCCGGAACGGCAATATCGTCGGTGTTCGCATCCTCGATGTATACATAACTGAGCTCCAGGCCGCCCAAACGGCGGATCAGGCCATCCGTCAGCTTTACGCCCTCCGCGAGCAGAATCAATCCGTCGGCGTTATATATTTTTTTGCCGAGAACCATTCCCGGCTTTAACAAGTCAACAGGTATAAGACGCAAACTTCCACTTCCTCTGTACTCGATGTATGTAATTTAACACCGCCTAAGGCTCCAGGCAACGCGGAATGACCGCCGTTAAAATCAACCCGGTTACTGCATCATAAACAGCCAAAAAACCGCGGCGAGGATAAATCGGTAGATGGCGAAATGCGTAAGCCTGATTTTTTGGATCAGCTTCATAAACGCGAGGACCACAAAATAAGCCACGACGAACGAAACGATAAACCCTGCAATAAACACACCCAGTACGTCCGGCGTGAAATAACGGTAGGATTCAAGAAGTTCGTAGCCGGTTGCCGCACACATGATCGGAATGGCGATAAGGAAGGAAAAGTCCGCAGCCGCCTTATAGCTCACGCCGCTCAGCATGCCTCCGGATATCGTCGAGCCCGACCGCGAGAATCCCGGCCACAACACCGAAATGATCTGGTAAAGCCCGATCAGCAGCGCCTGCTTATACGTCAAATCATCAAGCTCATGGGCCGTAATGATGTTTGTTTTGGCCTTATTGTACCATTCGGCGAACATCATAAATATGCCGCCGGCCACCAGAGCACAGAGCACGGTCTCCGCACTGAACAGGCCTTTGATAAAATCCTTCGCCAAAAAAGCGACGCCAAGGGCAGGAGCTATGCCCAAAAAAACATGGATAAGATTCAAACGTTTTGCCGATACCGGCGGCTTGCGAAGCGGTCGGCTGCTGGTCCATCCAAGCAGATTTAAAATCCTGTGCCGGTATACTATGGCAATCGCCAGAATGGCCCCCAGCTGGATAATGATTTCAAATGTCTTCATTATAGGGGTCTGGTCGTTATATCCCATCGCCTTGGCGGTTAATATCATATGCCCTGTCGACGAAACCGGGATAAACTCCGTCAATCCCTCAACGATTCCCAAAATGATGGCCGCGATTAAATCCATTTTCATCCCCTCGCATTCTTCACCTTTGTCCTTACATATCTATGCTTGGCTAAAGGAAGATAGTCGGATGTCAGGACAACCAGCGGGTAAAAAAGCTTTCCTGAAGAGCTCCCGGACGAGAAAGTTCTGCACGGAGAAGGTCCCGGAGCAGCTCCGGCAGCATATATACGGTGTCCCGGCCTTTGGCCAGAGACCCGTAACCGACGTTAAAGGTGAACATATCCAGGGTGCCGACCCTGTACTCACGATCCTTGTCAATCGGTACTCCCCGAATCGAAGCCCGTTTGATTTTATGACCGGCCGGTCCATGTTGGTCATATGTTACTTCGATGCCGTCGAGAGCGAGACCCCCAAGCACCTTTCCTCTGAACCCGTAACCTCTGATCTCCATCCCGAAAAATTCCGGCAGCAGGCTCTCCTCCAGGGCCTGAACGATGTCGGAACCCTTCAGATTAACCACGCAAGGATTAATCGGTGACGGACACAGGGCATGAAGCATTCCGGTGCTGATTTCACCCGCGGGAAGAGGGCCCAAGAGCTGGCCGGAGTTAACGATAGCCATCTCCGTATTCGTAAAGTTTCGCACCGCTTGCGCAAGCAGGTTGGCGAATGGCGACTCCTTCTCATAATCCACCTGAAGTTTTCTGTCCGTTACCGCGACATTTTCCCTCAGCTGCTCTTCAGCCTGCCGGCGGTGAATCAGGATCGCCCTCTCCACATCGGGATCCATCTCTGCCTGCGTCACCGGGATGCAGCATCCGTATTTGAAAATAAAACGTTCACCGGGTTTTTCGCGTTCGAATACAACCTTCCCTACATAATTCCCGAATTTCCCCGCACCGCACACGGCCGTTCCGTTTATCATCAGAGGCTCCTCCAGAACGTGGTGGGTATGTCCTCCGAGAATGACGTCGATGCCGGAAACATGTTCCGCTAAGGCTTTATCGGCATTAAGGCCAAGATGGGACATGACGATTATCACATCCACATGATCCCGCAGAAGAGATACCTGCCGGGCAATCGAGGTTTCCGGATTTTCCGCTTCCCATCCAAGCAGTCTGTAAAAGCTTGAAAAGGCCGCCGTCGCTCCGGTTATCCCTATTTTAATCCCATTCTTCTCAACGAGAATATGCTTTTTCATCCACTTCGGAGGCTGTCCTCCTGCACTCTCGTATATATTGCAGCACACAACAGGACACTGCAGTCCCGCATAAGCGGCCGCCAGGGCATCGGACGGTACGGTCAGGCCTTCGTTATTGCCTATCGTAATGGCGTCATAGCCGGTCAAATTGATGACATCGACATTGGCATGGCCCATCGTTCCTTCAGTCTCTGCCGCAGCCCGATCCATATGGTCGCCAATATCCAGAACCAGCGCTGCACTTTCACCGGCCCCATTTCTTTCCCGGGAAATAACGGCCGCATTCGCACTCATCATTTCGAAATGGCTGTGGATATCATTCGTGTGCAGGATTGTCAGTTTATCATTCGCCATCTGACCCATAGCGGCCCCTCCCCGTGTACGATGATCATTTTTTCCGGTCTTTCAAGCATAACATTTTAACGGGAAATATGGTATATTGAAGCCCGCAAGAATTCCGGGTGATACATGCGAAAAACACGGTTTAAATCCTGCTTCTTGCGGTCTGGCCGATTGAATGCCGTTTTCTCAACTCCACCTCGATGCTCGGAGTGCGTAGCCAATGCTTGCCCCTTCGAAGAATTAAACCGTACGGGTCCTTCAGGATCAAAAAAGTATGGGAAAACCGGCCCAATGGAAGGCTATTGGAGGGCCCTGCGACCCATCTTAATTATTGATAATCCATTTTTTTCTTGCTATGATAGATTTATGTTTTAGTAGGATATCCACTTAATAACAGGTAAGAGGTGCAGCGAATTGAGAATACACGTCACGGATCTGATACCCGGTGATCAAATGCAGCAAGATGCCTACAACCGAAACGGTGTCCACGTCCTTAAAAAAGGAACGGTTCTTAGCCTGGAGGAGATATCCAAGCTTTTGCAGCACAGCATTGACTACATTGATATCGAGCCCCGTGAGATGCTCATTTCTGTAGACCCGTCATCCGACACGCCGGAATCATTGAGCAAGGTCAAACCGTACTTCGATCAAGCCATGGACGGATTTGCAACCGTTTTTACGGAAGCGTTGCACTCGGGTAAATTCAACGAAAGCGTCGTAAACGATTCGTTTCAGCCGGTCGTCGATTCTTTAATGGAACAGAAAGATGTCGTATCCCTTCTTCTGCTTCTGAACGATAAAAACGATTATACATACAAGCATTCCATGCAGGTAGGCATGCTTTCCTACTTTTTGGCCACCTGGATGGGATACTCTGTTGAAGAAGCTTATGACATCGGCAGGGCCGGATATCTTCACGATATCGGAAAAAGCCGAATTTCCAAGGAAATCCTGGAGAAGCCGGGGAAACTGACCTCGGAAGAATTTGAAGAAATCAAACTTCATACCATATACGGGTATGAGATCATCCGGGAATCCATGGATGACGAGCTGACCGCCCTGGTCGCTCTGCAGCATCACGAGCGTGATGACGGAAAGGGGTATCCGAATGCCATCGGCGCCGAACTTATCCATCCATACTCCCACATTGCAGCCGTGGCGGATGTTTATAGCGCCATGTCGACCAACCGCGTATACCAGTCGAAGCAGCAGCTGCTTCATGTGCTCCGCGAGCTCTACAGCCTCAGCTTCGGCCAATTGAACGGGAAGCCGACCCATGCGTTTATCGAGCACATGCTGCCGAATTTCATCGGCAAAAAAGTCGTCCTTACCTCGGGCGAGTCGGGCGTCATCGTCATGACCAACCCGTTAGACTATTTCCGCCCTCTCGTCAAAACCTCCGCCGGGTTCATCGACCTGTCCAAAGAACGCGAGATCGCTATCAAGGAAATTTTGTTTTAGGATCTGCTTCGTATACGGTTGGTTATGCAAACAACGCTATCGTCCTTCTTACGGACGATAGCGTTTTCTGTGAGATATAACGGATATTTTCAAAAAGGCCTCCCTGCAGGGCACTTTACCGCGGCAGGAGACCTCTATGTATTGAAGTTTGACAATCACAACCCCTATCGAACTCATTCTAGAACTTGATGGCTAAACCTATCTCATCCCCGAACGTTTCGCCATTGGGCGTAAACCCTAAACCCTTATAAAAACCAAGCGGACTTCCCGCTCCTTCTCCGCAGCTCGTTATCAATTCGTGGATTCCCTGTCCTTTTAATTGATTCATAAGCCGTTTCATCGCTTGTTTGCCATACCCTTTGCCTTGGTAAGGCCCCGCGATCATGAAGCGCCATAAAAAAGCGCCGTCCACATCGATTTCATCGTCATAATCCGATCCATAGTGCAGCATGATAAAACCAATTGGAGTATCGTCGGCGTAAATTCCCCTGAACCATGCATTCTCTGAAAAATGAGCTTGTGCTATAGAGACGGCGTTATCCGCTACCATTTCCCTTTGTTCGTCAGAAAGCGTGTCACTTAAATCGCAGATATCCAGCACGGTACCGGCGTTGATTCTTCGAAAATGAACTTCTTCCACTTTTACCACCTGCATCCTTTAATCATTATTCGGTTTGAAAATGTTGAATTTCTCCTATAGAAAAAAGCGATTAATCCGTTAATGAATCCTTTTCTTTCGGTGTAAGGAACTGGAGCACGGTCGCGATGACGATACTCCAGTGTTAATTGTCGGTCATAGTCCACGTTCCTTTCCTCAGAAGATTTAAGTTCATCCGCCAAGATTGTCCTTGCCCGATGCAGCCGGGATTTGACCGTACCTTTGGGAACGCCTAAAATCTCGGCGATTTGCTGAAGCGGCAGATCCTCGTAATAATAAAGCCGTATCACAACGCGCAGATCAAATTCCAAATTTGCTAAAGCCTCATGAAACTCAACGGCTTCATAGGGTGCGTTCCCTTCCTTGCTCTCCCGTTCCAGCCCGTTTACGATTTCAACCCTTTTCTGCTTTCTCAATAACTGAATACACTCGTTTATGAGGATACGGAACAGCCAGGTTTTAAAATAAGCAGGCTCTTTCAACGTCTTGATCGACCTGAACGATTTATAAACGGCTTCTTGTACCGCATCGGCGCAATCCTCATCTTTCTTTAGATAAGACCGGGCCAAGTTATAAAGATTGCGTTCGAATTTCAAAATCAATCTGCCAAAGGTTCATGATCGCCGTGCTGAGCAAGCAGGACTTCTTCTTCCATAGCAGGATCAGCAATCACATTGTAAGACCTCCCTTCGCTTTTTTAGAGTGTACATAAGTTAGATGCAGAGGTATGCGTTTCGGTTCATGATAAAAATTATTTTTTTCGATTTTTAAAATCCAGCTTTAAAAGAATCCGGTTGACTAAAACTCGGCACCCAATGTTCGCAAATCCTCAAGATCCGAAAAACCGTTTTTCAAATAGAACCTGTAAGCAGGAACCCCTTTTTCGGTATTCAACAATATGGCATGAATGTTCTTTTCTAATAAATCCTTTTTGATTTCATCCAGAAAAAAGCTTCCGATGCCTTGCCCTTGAAGACGATAATCTATGCAAAATTGGTCAATATAATATTCTTCGCCCTTGATCCATGGTTTGATGAAACCGAGGGAGAACCCGATAATCCGGTCTTCTTTTTTAACGACATACCCTACGAATTGGTTGTTTTTCAAACAATTATTAAAATAACGCTCCACATCAGACCGTTCTTCATCGTCAAACCATGGTTCCTTCGAGAAAACGTGTTGATACAAATCCACGCATTCCTGAAGCATTGCCGAATCAAACGGAATCATTCGTACATTCAATTTTAGTACCCTCCATATGGATATAAGTTAAAATGCGGCGGGAAACCTAACAATTAATAAGCCCTGGCAGCCATACGAACTGCTAGGGCTTATTATAAATTATCTTAACTTATATAGAAATACTTTCCTAGGCCTGATAGACTAATATTTCACATTATAGATAATTAGGGAAATAAGGTTTATCCATCCAATCATATAATTGATGGGCTTAAGAATAAGCTTTTCGAAGACTACTACCCGTTAATTTGGATGGAGGCCACATCAATCGGTGCTGCAGCTTACGAAACTCCCAACTCCATGCTAAAGCCAGCAAACCGACCAGTTCACTTGCTTGAAGGCGGCGCAAAAATAAAATACGTGTCCGAGGACTAGAGCACGCAAGCGTGAAAGTCACTACAGACACGTATTTACATGTTACTGATAAAATTGAAGACGATGAAATCGAGGTTAACCGATGCTTCCCTCCATCTCGAACTTGATCAAGCGGTTCATTTCGACGGCATATTCCATCGGAAGCTCTTTCGTGAACGGCTCGATGAAGCCCATCACGATCATTTGCGTAGCCTCCGCCTCGCTCAGACCGCGGCTCATCAGGTAGAACAGCTGGTCCTCGGAAACTTTGGATACCGTAGCTTCGTGCTCCAGAACCACGTTATCGTTCTTGATCTCGTTGTAAGGAATCGTGTCGGAAGTAGACTCGTTATCGAGAATCAACGTATCGCATTTGATGTTGGCTTTGGCGCCCTCCGCATTGCGGCCGAAGGAAGCGAGTCCCCGGTAAGTCACTTTGCCGCCATGCTTGCTGATCGATTTGGATACGATCGTGGACGTCGTATCCGGAGCCAGGTGGATCATTTTCGCACCCGCATCCTGATGCTGGCCTTTGCCCGCAACGGCGATGGAAAGAACCATGCCTTTGGCGCCGCGTCCCTTCAGGATAACCGCAGGGTACTTCATCGTGAGCTTGGATCCGATGTTGCCGTCGACCCATTCCATGGTCGCATTTTCTTCGGCAACCGCACGCTTGGTAACCAAGTTATAAATATTAGGCGCCCAGTTTTGAATCGTCGTATACCGGACACGGGCATTCTTCTTGCAAATAATCTCTACCACGGCGCTGTGGAGCGAGTTCGTGCTGTAGATCGGAGCCGTGCAGCCTTCTACATAATGAACAAAGCTGTCCTCGTCGGCAATGATCAAGGTGCGCTCGAACTGTCCCATGTTTTCGGAGTTAATGCGGAAGTATGCTTGAAGCGGGATCTCGCATTTGACACCCTTCGGAACGTAAATGAAGCTGCCTCCGGACCAAACCGCACTGTTCAGGGCCGCGAATTTGTTGTCCGTCGGAGGAACAACCGTCGAGAAATATTCCTTGAAAATTTCAGGATGCTCTCTCAAAGCCGTATCGGTGTCCATAAAGATAACGCCTTGATCTTCAAGCTCCTTCTGCATGTTGTGATAAACGACCTCGGATTCGTACTGTGCGGATACGCCGGCAAGGAATTTTTGCTCCGCTTCGGGAATGCCGAGCTTATCGAAGGTCTCCTTAATCTCGGAAGGAACCTCTTCCCAGGTCTTTCCTTGCTTCTCCGAGGGTCTGACATAGTACTGAATGTCGTTGAAATCCAGTTCGCTAAGGTCTCCGCCCCATTTCGGCATCGCCATTTTCTCGAACTGTTCCAAAGACTTCAGGCGGAATTCCAGCATCCATTCCGGTTCGTTTTTAATCTTCGAAATTTCGGTAACGATCTCGCGGGTCAATCCTTTGCCCGTTTGAAAAACAGCCTTGTGTTCGTCACGGAAACCATATTTGTACTCTTCCAACTCAGGAGCTTTTTTGGCCATTTGTCTTACCTCCCTATCGTTTTTAATGCTTCTCGTCAGTACCGTCTATTCCTTTTCGCAGTGCATTCCAGGCAAGTGTTGCGCATTTGATGCGTGCAGGAAATTTGTTTACACCGGATAGGGCTTCAATATCCTCGTATTCGTTGAATTCCACGCTTCGCCCTGCATGAGGGAGGAAAATCTGGAGGCCAGCTCCGCCGCCTCGTCAACAGTCTTGCCTTTAACGGCATCCGTCATCATGGATGCGGAGGACATGCTGATCGAGCAGCCTTCGCCGGTGTACTTGGCGTCTTGAACGATGCCATCCTCCACTTTAAGCTGCAGCGAAATCCGGTCGCCGCACGTCGGATTGTTCAAGTCGATCGTCACGGCGCCTTCTTCGAATTTTCCGCGATTGCGAGGGTTTTTATAATGATCCATAATGACGCGTCTGTACAAATCGTCAAGTTGCATCGCCAAAATACTCCTTTGTTTGGATTAAGGCGTTGACAAGCCGGTCCACGTCTTCTTCTGTATTATACAGGTAAAAGCTTGCGCGTGCCGTGGAAGATACTTTCAGCCAGCGCATTAACGGCTGGCAGCAGTGATGCCCGGCACGGATGGCAATGCCCTGGGCATCCAGGACGGTGGCCACGTCATGCGGATGAACATCGCCCAGATTAAATGTGATCAAGCCCACGGAACGAACGCGAGGCCCGTAAAGGCTGATGCCTTCAATTTCATCAAGGCGGTTCATCGCATAGGCCGCAAGGCGGCTCTCATGCCGCTCGATTTCGTCCATGCCGATGTCGGACAGAAAATCGATGGCTGCGCCAAGTCCGACCGCTCCTGCGATAATCGGCGTCCCGCCCTCGAATTTCCAGGGGAGCTCTTTCCAATTAGACTCGTAAAGACCGACGTCATTAATCATTTCTCCGCCGAATTCGATCGGCTCCATCTTATCCAGAAGGGCTTTTTTGCCATATAATGCGCCGATGCCGGTCGGAGCGCACATTTTATGCCCGGACAAGGCATAAAAGTCGCAGTCGAGATCCTGTACGTCGACCTTCATGTGCGGCGTGCTCTGCGCGCCGTCCATGACGATTACGGCGCCATTCCGGTGGGCGATCTTCGCGATCTCCTTTACCGGATGAACCACGCCCATCACGTTCGAGACGTAAGCGATGGCAATCACCTTGGTGCGTTCCGTCACTGTTTTTTCAACATCTTCAAGCGTGATAGTTCCATCCGGCTGAAGCGGTATATATTTCAGCGTGGCTCCGGTGGCCAAAGCCGCCTGCTGCCACGGAATGAGATTGCTGTGATGCTCCATTTCCGTCAGGACGATTTCGTCGCCGGGTCCGCAAACGGAACGGGCATACGACGAAGCGACAAGATTTAATGCCGTTGTCGTTCCCCGGGTGAAAATGATTTCTTCCGTGCTCTTGGCATTAATAAAACGGGCTACCTTCTGACGGGCACCTTCATAGGCGTCGGTCGCCCGGCTCCCGAGGGTATGAACGCCGCGATGAACGTTGGCGTTCTCCCATTCGTAGTAATGCTTCAAGGCCTCGATTACCGCCCGCGGTTTCTGGGCCGTAGCGGCATTGTCCAGATACACGAGAGGGTGTCCGTTTATCTCCTGGTCAAGGATGGGGAACTGCTCGCGTATGGAGGCGTTCATTGTCCCAGCTTCCTTTCCACGAGTCCCTGCAGCCGGTCGCGCAAACCTTCCAGAGGAATTTCGCTGACAACCGGCGCCAGGAATCCGTAAATGATCAGGGATTCGGCGGTTGTCTTGGAAATGCCGCGGGACATCAGATAATAAATTTGCTCTTGGTTCACCTGTCCAACCGATGCCGCATGACCCGCCGTAACGTCATCCTCGTCGATCAACAGGATCGGGTTCGCGTCGCCGCGGGCTTTCGGGCTGAGCATCAGGACGCGTTCAGTCTGTTGTCCGTCGGCTTTGGTGGCACCCTTCTCGATTTTCGTGATGCCGTTGATGATCGCCTGAGCCTCTTCGCGCATTACCGCACGGGTGATCATTTGGCTGGCAGAGCTTTTGCCGAAGTGGCGGGCTTGGGTGGTATAGTTTACCTTCTGGGAACCGGAGCCGACCGCGATCACTTTTGCATCCGATAAAGAACCGTTGCCCTGGAGAACGCTCATCGTATCGCTGGCGGTATCCCCGTCATTCATTTCCCCGACGATCCATTCGATGGAACCGTCGTTCTCTACCACGGCACGGCGGTAGGTCACATCCGTCGTGTCGGAGGAAAGCTGATGGACCGAAGCAAACCGGACCTTCGCCCCGTTTTTGACGAACACCTCAACGGCGCCGATATGTGTCACATGTCCGGCCAAACCATTGGATACATAGTTGTCTACATAAGTTACGCGGCTGTTTGCCTCGGCAACGATCAACACGTGCGGCGCAAACATGGCGCCGGCGTCGTCGGCCAGCATGACCGCTTGCAGCGGAAGCTCAACCTCGACGTTTTTCGGTACATAGAGGAACACTCCGCCGTTCCACGTAGCCGCATGAAGTGCGGAAAGCGCGTGCTCATCCGATTTTACGGCTTGATGCAAATACGGCTTAACCAAATTTTCATGCTCTTTAACGGCCGTTTCAAGATCCGTAAAGATAACCCCTTGGGCCGCCAGCTCCTCGGACAGCTTCGAGTACACGTTGCCCGAATTTCGCTGAATCAGAAGGCCGCCTTCCCTTGAACCTTCGACAAGCTTGGCCGCCTCCTCCGGAAGTTCCTCAAAAGACGACAGCTGTCCGTTTACCTTGTATTCGCCGAATGCTTGAATGTTCCAACGGTCTATGCGCTGCTTTTCCAGTTTAGGCAGTTCCAGGCGCCCCGCAAGCTCCAGCGCCGCCAGGCGGCTTTCCGTTACCCAGGCAGGCTCCTGCTTTCCGGCGGACAATGCCTTCAAGGCCTCAGCGTTGACCGGAAGAATGGTTTGTGTTGTCATTTCGTCTCCTCCTCCCGTCTATTTACGCTTCTTGGCCTACAGTTTCGTCCGTGATGCCCAACTCTTCCTTAATCCAGTCGTAACCTTCCGCTTCCAGACGCTCAGCCAACTCCGGTCCTCCGGATTTTACGATACGGCCTTGCATCATGACATGAACATAATCCGGCGTAATATAGTTAAGCAGACGCTGATAGTGGGTAATAATCAGGAAGCCGCGGTCTTCGGCCTTCATGGCGTTGACACCGTTCGCCACGATTCTCAGGGCGTCGATGTCAAGACCGGAGTCGATTTCATCCAAAACGACGATCTTAGGCTCCAGCATCATCATTTGTAGAATCTCGTTGCGTTTTTTCTCTCCGCCGGAGAAACCTTCGTTCAGGTAACGGTGCGCAAATTCAGGATTCATCTCCAAATCCTTCATTTTGCCTTCCATCTGACGGATGAACTTAATGAGGGAAATCTCATTGCCTTCGCCGCGGCGCGCGTTGATTGCACTGCGAAGAAAGTCGGAATTCGTTACGCCTGCAATTTCGCTGGGGTATTGCATGGCCAGGAACAGTCCTGCCAGCGCGCGCTCGTCAACTTCCATCTCGAGCAGGTCTTCACCGTTCAGGGTCGCGCTGCCTTCGGTAACTTCATATTTTGGATGGCCCATAAGAGCCGAAGCCAACGTACTCTTACCCGTTCCGTTCGGACCCATGATGGCATGAATCTCTCCGCCATTCATTTCCAGATTGATCCCTTTCAGGATTTCTTTGCCTTCGATCGTTGCTTTCAAACCTTCAATGACAAACTTCGTGGACATATGATATTCCCTCCGTCGATTATGGTATAGTGGTGTATATGATAACAGGATTAGTCGCCCTGGTTTCATCCATCAATTGTAGAGTAATTAGCCATTCTTTAATTATAATTATTCTAAATTGATTCTCAGTGATTCTCAAGTCATTTTATAATAAAAGATTACTCTTTTCAACCGGACGAGCCGCCTGCTATGACATCCATCACAGATTCGTCAAAAAGGACGTTCCGCCAAACACGCCCTAGACCGGTTTTCCCCAATCGAAAATCGGGCTTCTTTCGAATAAAAAGGAGGCCGGATCCAACATGTTCCTTAATAAAAAGAGGCCTGGCCGTTTGTTTTCGGCCAAGCCCGCATTTGATGCCTGTTTTGAGAACGAAAACCTCAACCTCGCCGTCCGTATTAGCCTGCCGAAAAGCGTCATCCGGTACCGTCGAAGCTTCGAATCGTCGCCGGATGGTTATGCATTCGGCAAGCTAAGAGGACCACGGTCCGTACAGGCTATCCCAAAAAGGAACGCAGCATCCACATATGTTTTTCAAAATCCGTCTTAAAGCCCGTCAGCATATCGGCAGTCGGCATATCTTCGGCTTTTTCGGCCATTTCGATACCTTCCTGCAGTTCCTCCGACAAGGTCGCAAAATCTTCCACAAGCTGCTGCACCATGCCGCGGGTATCTTCATTGCCCGCAGCTTCCTGAATGGTGGCAAGCTCCAAATATTCCTTCATCGTGGCCGCCGGACGTCCTTTTAAAGCAAGCATGCGCTCGGCAACCTCGTCCATCTTCAAAGTCACTTCATCATAAAGCTCCTCGAATTTAACGTGAAGGGAGAAGAATTGTTCTCCGCTGACGTACCAGTGATAATTGTGAAGCTTTACGTAAAGAACATTCAGGTTGGCCACCTGCTGATTCAGCATTTGCTCCAAGCCGGAGTTTTTCGTTTTGCTGGCCGATTTGCCGGATGATGTTTTAGCCATTTCCTATCCCTTCCTTTTCCATATATAATTCACCCTCGCATGCAGCCGGACATGCCGAACCCGCGCGCTGTCTTCCAGCACGGAAAAACGGTTCTGCGAATGGCCGCATGGTCTGATCCAGGACGATTACGGGCGTCACATGTAGTTTACCCCACAGGGCAAATGGCGAATCATGCCGCTGTTCCTGCAGCTCCATTTTTAAGAAAAACGTCTATCGACGTACTTTCTCTGAAGACAGACCGCATTTATGGGAAGTTTTTCTTGCGAGATAAGGATGGTAACCCTCTGAAGGCTATGCTTTCTTATCTCTAAAAAAATGGTTCAAAATCCGTTCGAATCACGTTATACTGACTATACCCACTAAATAGGTTGGATTTATTTTTTTCTATTATATATGGAGGTGACCATACAGCATGTCCGCATATCATCCGCTTACCGAGGAAGAAGCCATCGATTTGGCGAGAACGATTCCCGGCCACTTTACGGAGCAAGCCCGATTGTCCTGCCGGGAGATCGGCGACGGCAATCTAAATCTCGTGTTTCAAGTAACCGACGAAAGCTCTGCTCAAAGTATTATCATCAAACAGGCTGTTCCTTATGCAAAAGTCGTCGGCGAGTCTTGGCCCCTGTCCTTGAACCGTGCCCGCATCGAACGCCAGGCTTTGGAAATTCAGCATCGACTGTGCCCTGATCTCGTTCCGAAGGTTTATGCTTATTCCGACGAGCTTGCCTATACGATCATGGAGGATCTCAGCGAGTACACCATCATGAGAAAAGGATTAATCGATGGAATGTCTTATCCGCGCTTTGCCGAGCACATTGGGCGGTTTCTCGCCAGAACGCTCTTCTATACTTCCGATCTCGGTATG
This sequence comes from Paenibacillus sp. DMB20, assembly GCF_000987955.1. Taxonomy (GTDB): domain Bacteria; phylum Bacillota; class Bacilli; order Paenibacillales; family Paenibacillaceae; genus Paenibacillus_AQ. Next base: position 287,839 of record NZ_LAZU01000025.1, on the reverse strand, counting down.
AACCAGCAGGAAAAGAAAGAACTGGCCGGCCGCTTCGTAAACCCGGATCTGTGCAAAATTACGGAGGACCTGATCTTTGAAGATCCGTACCGTCATTCGGCAAACAACAATTTCCCGGATCGTATTGCGGACGAAGCCGAAGCGCTCCGGAACGATCTCCCCCTTCAATTCGAAGTAGCCCTTCTCCGGGAGAAGTTTCTCACGCACGGCCAGGCGCTGCTTCACGGTGACCTCCATACGGGAAGCGTCTTTGTTACGCCGGAATCCACCAAGGTCATCGACCCGGAATTCGCCTATTTCGGACCCATGGGATTTGATATCGGCGCGGTAATCGGCAATCTGCTGCTGAACTATGCGGCACAACCGGGCTGGAATGGGAACGGTGAGGAACTTTCAACAAGACAAGCCCGACTGCTGGACATGGCCGCCGAGGTTTGGAACCGCTTCGAGGCCGAGTTCCGCGAACTGTGGGACAAGGATCTGGTGGATGAAATGGCCAAAACCCCAGGTTACCAGGATTACTATCTGCGACAGGTTCTGCGTGACGCCGTCGGATATGCCGGCTGTAAAATGATCCGAAGGATCGTGGGCCTGGCCCATGTGGCCGATATCGACCAGATTCAAGACGAGCGCATTCGCGAGACGGCCCAACGCCAAGCGCTCGCGATCGGAAAACGTCTCGTCCGCCATCACCGCAATGTAAACAGCGCGGAGGATTTGCTGCAGCTTGTTTATCAGACTACCCCGGAGAAAGAGGTATCCCTATGAGTCATGACAATATCCACACGCTATCTTCCGTAAGCGAGCTCCGATCCCTTGCCTGGGGCGGCGATCATCTCCTGATGCTTGACCAGCGGCTGCTTCCCGAAGAAATCATTCATTTAAAGCTGTTTACACCGGAGGAAGTATGGGAAGGCATCCACAGCATGAAGGTACGCGGAGCGCCGGCCATCGGGATCGCTGCGGCGTACGGCGTTGTTCTCGGGACGCTCGGCTTCACCGGAACTTCTGTGGACGACTGGCTTGAAAACGTAAAGCAGACCAGCGCTTATCTCGCCACTTCCCGGCCGACAGCGGTCAACTTGTTCTGGGCGCTTGACCGAATGAAACGGGCGGCCGAGAGCCTGGCCCCTTCAAATGCCGGCATAACCGAATTAAACCGTAAGCTGCTTGCGGAAGCCGATGCGATCCGTGCCGAAGACGAAGAGGTATGCCGCCGGATCGGGGAGAACGCGCTCCCGTTGATTCAAGACGGGATGGGGATCCTTACCCACTGCAATGCAGGCGGATTGGCTACGGCGCGTTACGGAACGGCCCTAGCCCCGATGTACCTGGCTCATGAGAGGGGCATCTCCTTCAAGGTATTCGCGGATGAGACCCGCCCCGTGCTCCAGGGTGCCCGCCTTACCGCTTTCGAGCTTCAGCAGGCCGGCATCGACGTAACCCTTCTTGCCGACAATATGGCGGCGATGGTCATGTCCAAAGGCTGGGTACAAGCCGTCATTGTGGGGACGGACCGGATCGCCGCAAATGGCGACGTTGCCAACAAAATCGGCACCTACGGCGTGGCCGTGCTGGCCAAGGCCCACGGCATCCCGTTCTATGTAGCCTCCCCATTGTCCACAATCGATTTAAATACGCCGACCGGTGCGGACATCCCGATTGAGGAGCGGCCTGCGGAAGAAATTACGGAAGGCTTCGGCAAACGAACGGCGCCTCCCGGCGTAAAAGTATTCAACCCTGCGTTCGACATTACGCCGAATGAATATGTAACGGCGATCATTACCGAAAAAGGGGTCATAAAAGCGCCTTATGACAGGAATCTTAAAGCCTTGTTTTCCGGCAAAGAATAATGATAAACCAAAAGGACGGTCCGCCAGGATCGTCCTTTTTTTCTGTACGTCATAGCATCCGGAGAACCGCTTCCTTCCCCTTTAACCCCGGATGAATCCCCCATTTTTCTGCTTCTATAGTAACAGATTCCAACGGCGCCTCAAGGAGATCCTCCAAGGTTCGGACACCGACGGCTCTTCCGGCTATGATTTGCCGGTCGGCAAGTTTTTGGTTAAGAAGTCCTATATCCAGAGCACCACACATAATATACCCCCTATCCGTATAGACAGCCAGCAGAGTTGTCTTAGGGAGCTTGACTTCTACGCCCATCACGGTATGTCCTTCGATCTCGATCGGAAGCAAAGTGACCACGCAACCCACCTCCCCTCACATAGCTAAGATCATGTGTATTCAGTCTCATATCATATGGTGCGAACGACTCTGGATAAATAAAGATTTTTATGAATAACATCACGACATTAGGACTATGAAAATTTGAAAGGTGTGATATAGTATTTTTAGGAAACATTTTGAAAGCTGGTGAACCGTAAACGTATGAACAAAAACACTGACCGCGATGATAACGGTTTTTTATTTAACGTGGATATTCTCATAAAGAGCCCTTCCAACGCACTGGCTTTGCAAAAATTGTTCGAAATCTTGAATTCGAATGAGCAGGTGATCGATTTCCGGGTAAAATCCGGCATGGAACTCGGTGAAATTATCGACAACCTGATTCAAGCCAAGAAACAATCCGTTATTTCGAAAGCCTCTAAGCCTAAAGCAGCCGGCGACCCTTCTCCGGCCAAAAAAGAAACCGCCCCAAAGTCTTTGCCTGATGCTGTTCCGCAGCCGGAAGCCGCAAAAAAGCCCGAAGCCGACTGCGCCGCACCATCTTCCGAAAGCGACCCTTATGAATGGATTAAAGTTTATTCCAAAGATAACCGGTTAGTCCGCCTGACCACGAACCGCCAAGGCAAGAAAATAAGCTTGCCCTGCCGTATCTTAAACTATGACGACAGCAATCAACTGGTCAATGTCTACCATGTGGATGAAAAGCAAGTCTATACGTTTAATATCAATGAAATCGACGAATTCAGCGCTCGATGACGGGCGAAATACATTGAACGATGACAGACTGGGTCTTGCATATGGTTTTCTCGATTCAACGATCGTTCTGTTTCCCTGAAAACTTATGAGGCTGTAATCTAAACCAAGGGCTGACCTTCCTTTTAAGAAGATCAGCCCTTGTCGGTTCCCTCTATGCTCTTGTTCCCGATTTCCCGGACAAAGCCGCCGCCGCCAGCGCAAGCCAACCGGCTATAAACGAAACCCCGCCGATCGGAGTGATGGCTCCCAGCCACTTGATTCCGCTCAATGACAAAACATACAAACTGCCGGAAAAAATAAAAACCCCAAAAATAAATAAAAGCCCCGCCCAAAACAGCTTCCGGGATTCGCCGAGCAGCCCTGCCGCCAGTCCGGTCAAAAGAACCGCAAGCCCATGAATCATATGGTAGTGGACACCGGTTTCATAAACGGCCATTTCATGCGCGCTGATTTTGTCTTCCAGCATATGGGCGCCAAACGCGCCGAGGGCCACCGAAAGAGCCATGATTACGGCTCCCCATGCAATAAACGTCCTCTGCATTCCTTTAGATCAACTCCTTTTGGTATTTCGTTTCGCTATTCGCCGCGAAGCTTGCCTATTCCCCAGTTTAACGGATCGGGCTAACCTTTGCCACCGGACCCGGATGGACAAGACTTGATTTCAAGTCCGTTTTATGAAAAAGTAATACAGATGTCATCATTCCTTAAACGATCTATTAACGCGTGTTCGAAAAAGCCTTCACAAAGGAGAGATCATTGTTATGGAGCAACACCCCCCTTCACCATCCAAAGAGTCAAAAAAACGGGAGGCCCCATCTGAGGTTGCCTTTATTCCGCCAGAAGACAAAAAACATTCCCGGCTTGGCATAACTTCCTTCGTACTGGCTATCGTCACCTTGCTCGGCTATATCATCATGGCTTCCCTGGGCACGGCGATGATCGAACCGTACATGACGCCGAATGGCCCGGTCGAGCCGCCGAAGGAAGCCCTTGAAGCGATGACTTCCCTTGCGGCCGTATTCGTGATCATCGTGGCGGTTAATTTTATCGGTTTGCTGCTCGGCCTCGCAGGCAGCTTCAACCCTAAAAACAAACGTTCCTTCTCCGTCGTCGGCTCCATTCTGAACGGCGTGGTTCTGGTAACCATTCTCGCTTTGTTTATTTTCGTATTGAACGGATAGACCATTCGGGGCTGTCCATAAAGGTCCATTGACCAAGGACAGCCCCTTAATATGTTGTTAAGACGCTGGGAGTACGAATCATTCCTCCAATCGCTGATGCCCCCAAATTCCAATAATTGTTTTATAGCAAAAAAATTCGGGGACAAAGGCGACCGCTGCCGCTTTTCCGGAATCGCTTCGTCCTCTCCGCCCCATTAAACTTCTGGGACAGCCCCTGTTTTTGTCGTTCCCTCCTGTAAAATTCCTAAAAAACACGCAGGAAACCGCGCTTTGACCTGGCGAATACCGCTTTCGAATCCCAGGCCTTTTTTCATGCTCCATTCCCTTCCCAAAAATCCTGAATCTTTTATAGCAGAACCGCGTATATCCCGTATATAATAGCCAAGTGAGCCATAATCAGGGAGATATTCAAGGCGGGTGATAATCATGTATCTTCTGCTCAGGCGGTTATCCAACCGGCTATTCCGGCTACCGGCCGTTTTTCTTATGTTGTTTTCAGCGCTATTTATTCTCATTGCCGCCGGAATCATGTTTTTTCTTGAACCGGATACCTTCGAACATCCTTTCAATGCCCTCTGGTATGTCATGACGACATTGACAACGGTTGGTTACGGTGACTTTTATCCCGTCACGACCGGAGGCAAAACGTTCGCCATCTTTCTGTACCTTTTCGGTATCGGACTGCTCAGCTTGGTCATCGGCAAAATCATTGATTGGTTCGTAAACGCCAAAGAAAGGAGAATGAGCGGAAAAATGGACTATTACGGCTCGGACCATATGATCGTCATTCATTGGAACAAAAAAGCGCAGGCGGCGGTGGATGAGCTGTTGGCCGCTGAAAGCCTAATCCATGTCGTCATCATCGATGACTTGGGGCGAATGCCCATCGACCATCCAAGAGTCCATTTCATCAGCGGCGATCCCGCTTCGGAAGAGATCCTGACCAAGGCAGGAATCGAACGGGCGCGTTCGGCGATCATTTTCGGCGACGGCCGGATTGACGATCCATCGCTAACCGACGGCAAATCCCTGCTGATCGCATCCAGCATCGAGAGACTCGCTCCCGAGGTACATACCACCGTGGAAATCATGATGGAAAAGCATGTCCACAACTTCCGTCACGTCAAAATCAACGACTTTATTTTGTCCCATGACGCCGTTTCCAGACTGGCCGCCCGTTCGGCACTGCATGAAGGCAGTACGGAAATCTATACCCAGCTTCTCAGTAAACGGTTCGGCGACGATTTGTACCAGGTACCTCACGACCCGTCCTGGGTGACTTACCGCGATGCTTTTAACGCTCTGCTAGCGAAGGGCGCGACCCTGATCGCCGATCACGGCGATCTCGGGATCAACCGAAGACTGGACGATGCCATCGGTCCGGACCCGAAGCTGTATGTCATTTGCGACCCCGGCACTTACGGGAATATCATCAAAGAGAAAGGCAGGTAATTTCTATTTATTATTTACTAAAATACGTGCTCTGGCCGGAAGATCGTAAACATCAAAAGCCGGCCGACGAATGCTCCGTATCGCAGGATGAGCTTTTTGTCCGCAAGCTGGTGGATGCGACGCTGCTGTCGGGGCAATTATTCACGCATCTTTCCCATGAAAGCGATGACAGGGAGGGAGAATTTATTTATATCGCCCCTTTCCAAGAACAGGAGCCGGAGATCTACGGGGCTGCGATACAGGCTGCAGTCAACAGCAGCTCGGGTGTTTCGGCGCGTCTGGATTATCTCCTCTGGGATGGCGCCGCTTTTCAGCCCCCCTCCCGGCTCTTTCCCGCGCCAACCTTCAAAAGAGACCTCGCCGCTTGCTTGTTGAACCATTATTTGGTATTCGGCGGTCTAACCTATGAAATGCTGTTCAGCATTTATGATCCGGCAATGGACCGGGTCGTACTCTTCCTTAAGGAGGCGGATAGCGATGAACAATAGCAACCCGGAAATCCTGCCGTCTGAGAACAACAACCTTGCCGGACAGCAAACTTCCTCCGCTCCGGGATCCAAACTAAAGCTCGCCGCCTTTGCCATGCTTCTGGCGGTGCCGGCCACCTTAACCGGATGTGGACAAGACGAGTATGAAGATTGCGACCCATACGTCGAATACTGCGAGTATGATTCTTCCGGCGGCTATTACTACTATAACGGCGGATCCGGCGTTTATTACGGTTCGGGCAAACCGCTGTCCAAATCCCAAAGCGAAGCCATCCGATCCTCGGGAAGCCACAAAGGCTTCGGGAGCGGCGGGTCGAGCGGTGTCCGAGCGGGCGGGTGATCTTTCATGACAAAAACACAGCGGCAGATCGTTTCGCTTGGCTTGTCCCAAGAGGAGGTTTACGGGGGAAAAACCTCTTCCGTCGTGCCTTACCATCGCATGTACGGCAAAGCCTACTGCCTTCCTTCCGTGGCCATCTACAGTCCGGAGGAGCTGAAGGAGCTCGCTTCGGCCTCTGAAGCGATGGACCGCTTATTCCGGAAAACGCTCCGGTTTATACAGAGGTATTTGCCGGACAGTTACCTGATTCGGCAGCTGGATATCTCCCCTTCCCTTCTTCCGCTGGTCCGTAAGGAGATTCCGCTCGGCGGCATTACGCGGCAGGATTGGATTATGGGAGAAGAAGGCTTAAAAATCATTGAAAACAATGCCGACACGCCAACCGGCATTCCGGAGGCCGCCTACCTTGAAGATCAGGTGCTGAAGAACCATACCTCATGGAAAGGCCCCTCGGGAAAACTTGAAGGGCTTCTTGGGGAAGAGCTTGCGGCCTTTGCCGCCTATTACGCCGAAGCCGGCTTGGAGCCATCCGTTACGTTCAGCTGCTACGACTGGCATGCCGAGGACCGCTTCAACACGCTGTACCTGATGGAACAGCTGCGGCGGAAGAACATCTCCGTTCATTACGCCCCGCTGGAGGAGCTGGATATCGTACCCGGCCAAGGCCTGTTTCACAACGGACGGAAAATCGGGATATGGTACCGCCTTTACCCTTTGGAATACCTGATTGAGGACCGGGAGGAAGGCAGCGGCTTTCAAGTGGGAGAAGCGCTTCTGGACCTGGCGGCGGAGGGTAAGCTCGGGATCATCAATCCGCCTCAGAACTTCATCATGCAGAGCAAAGGATTTCTTGCCACCCTTTGGTCCCTGCATGAACGCAATCATCAGACCCCGGAATTTTGCGGATTTACGCTGTTTGACCGGAAAGAGCAGGAGCTTATCGAAAAATACTGCCTGCCCGCTTATTTCAGTTCCGAGCCCTTTGAAACCGAAAATATCCCGTTCGCGGCTAAAAGCTACTGGGGACGCGAAGGCAAGGGAACGGAAATCATCAAAGGTCCGGACGAGGACGGAACAGCGGATGCCGTACCGGCCCGTGAGGACGGAGAAGACGAAGATATTCTTGCCTATTACAACCAACAACCCAAAATATATCAAAAGTTTTGGCCGATGCCGGAGGTTCAGGTCGATACGGAGCAAGGCTTATACGCCGGCTGCCTGCTGACGGGAGCCTTTGTCGTGGGCGGACGGTTCGGAGGAATCCTGTCCCGGATCGGCGGCCGGATAACGGGGGACGGCGCTTATTACTGCCCTGCGGCCATTCTTTCGTCCATATGACGGGACAGAACCCATTTATAAAGGAGGAGCTTTTTTTTGCAAAATTTCGGTTGGGATTTGCTTAACGTTTTGATAGGTTTGGTCATTATTCTCGGCGTGCTGTCCGTGGGGTATTTCGTGTTCAGCAAGCTGACCCGTTTCGACGACCGCAAGGAGATTGCAAGCGGCAACCTGGCGGCGGGGATGTATATGGGAAGCAAACTGATGGGACTGAGCATTATCGTGGCCATGGTGTCGTACAGCTCTCACTCGTGGGTGCAGATGCTTATCTGGTCGCTCATCGGCATGGCTATATTGTGTTTGGTTTATCTGATCTTTGACTGGGTTACGCCGCGGATGAAAGTATGCGAGGAAATCGCCAAAGGCAATGTGGCGGTGGCCCAGGTGCTCCGCTCGATTATTATAGGGATCTCGATCGTAGTCGGCACCTTTTTGATGTAACGCTTTATACGGGCTTAAACACTGCCGGCCTTCCGTTCACGATCAAGTGGGCGCGGAGGCCGGTTTTTTAATGAATGAAAGCCTTGGGTGGCATGATTTGCCACGGAATTCAGGCCTCCCGCTGCCTCCCGGATCATAAGTAAAAATAGACCAAGCCAAGAGCTTGGCATGACGCCATGCCTATCACATAACGGACGAAGGCGGGAATATAATGGATTACTACAGACGTTAATGACCGTATTTTCGAGAAAAGGCCGACAGTAGGAGGTGCCTGCCCGTGCATAATCAAGATGCCCTGTCGTTTGTCGTATCCCGTGAAGATTGGTCGCTGCACCGCAAGGGTTACCAGGATCAGGTGCGGCATCAGCGCAGGATCAAGGAGGTCATCAGGCAGAATCTGCCTGATCTCATCACGGAGGAAAACATCATTCTTTCGGATGGGAAGCAAATTATCAAGGTACCGATCCGAAGCCTTGACGAGTACCGGTTTATTTACAACTACCAGAAGCAAAAGCATGTAGGCCAGGGGGACGGAGACAGTCAGGTTGGCGACGTTCTTGGACGCGACCCATCCCAGAAGCAGCCGGGGCAAGGGGAAAAAGCCGGGGATCAACCCGGTCAAGACGTTGTCGAAACCGAAGTTAATATCGAAGAGCTGGAAAACATGCTGTTCGAAGAACTGGAACTGCCTCTGCTCCAACCCAAGGAAAAGGAACAAATCGAAACGCAATCCATCGTGTTTAACGATATCCGCAAAAAAGGCATCATGTCCAATATCGACAAAAAAAGAACGATCCTTGAAAACTTAAGGCGAAACGCTACGACGGGAAATCCGGGAATCCACCATATCAGTCCGGACGACCTGCGTTACAAGACCTGGGATGATACCGTCATCCCCGATTCCAATGCCCTCATCATCGCCATGATGGACACGTCGGGATCGATGGGCTCCTTCGAAAAATACTGCGCCCGGAGCTTTTTCTTCTGGATGACGCGCTTCCTCCGGCGGCAGTATGAAAAAGTCGAAATCGTATTTATAGCCCACCATACGGAGGCGAAAGAAGTTACGGAGGAGGAATTTTTCACCCGCGGCGAAAGTGGAGGCACGATTTGTTCCTCGGCTTACATCAAAGCGTTGGAAATTATTAACCGGCGATACCCCCCTTCCAAATACAATATCTACCCTTTCCACTTCTCGGACGGCGACAACCTGACCTCGGATAATGAACGGTGCGTCAAGCTCATCGGGGATCTGCTAAAGGTCAGCAATATTTTCGGTTACGGGGAGGTAAATCAGTATAACCGCAGCAGTACCTTGATGTCGGCTTACAAGAACATCAAGCTGGAGCAGTTTTTATACCATGTGATCAAGGACAAAGGGGAAGTCTATGAAGCGCTGAAGACGTTCTTCCGGAAAAAAGAAGGTGCTGCCGGTTAACTGATCCGATTTCCGAAAACGAAGCTATAAAGTGGTAATATATGGGGAGGTTTCGGAACCTCCTCTTCTTTTATGAATCCCTTAAAGGTGTATAACAACGTTTTGACGCCATTCGTTAAGATTCTTTTTCATGCGACAGCGGATTCATTAAAATTCTGTCTTTTTATTGACATCAGGTTGTTTCCTTCACTTTACTATTTTGTCACCTACGACATCCCCGACGGTGTTAGTATTAACATACGACATCTTGTTTTTGGAAAGGGAAGGGTTTTAACATGTTCCAAATGACTTTCATGAACGACGGCATCCAGACGTTTGTGAATATGAACTTCACTGCGACGAACCGGTACGATTTCGACAAAAAAACACGGAAGCCTAGCAAGGCAGAGGTGGTCCCTCATGCCTGAACCGATAAAAAAAGGATCCCGCTATATGCCGGGATTGGACGGACTTCGAGCTTTGGCGCTGATCGGCGTCATGAGCTATCATTGGGGCCTTTCTTTTGCCCCCGGGGGATTTTTGGGAGTCAGCGTTTTTTTCGTTTTGTCAGGCTACTTGATCACCGACATCCTTGCTTCGCAATGGCGTGACCACGGCCGCCTGGATTTGAAAGATTTCTGGTACAGGAGATTCCGCCGCCTTCTGCCCGCGATGTTCGCCATGCTCCTCATTACGGTCGTATGGGTGACCCTATTTGACCGTTCCAGGCTTGCGGCGCTTCGCGAAGACGTTATCGCGGCAGTTACATACATAAGCAACTGGCAGTTTATTTTCCAACAGGTTTCCTATTTCGAATCGTTCGGCCCTCCCTCCCCGCTTGGCCATATGTGGTCATTGGCGGTGGAAGAGCAGTTCTATCTGTTATGGCCGCTCATCATGCTGATCGGGCTGCGTTTTTTCCCGCGGCGGGGTCAAATGTTTTATTTTATCGCCGCCATGGCCGGTTTTTCCGCCTTGCTGATGGCGTTAATGTATGAGCCTGGAAGCGATCCGAGCCGCGTCTATTTCGGTACGGATACCCGCGCTTTCGGACTTCTGATCGGGGCGGCGCTCGCCATTGTCTGGCCTAGTTACAAGCGGCCGCGGAAGGCATCCCCGCTTGTCCGGCTGGCTCTGGATTCGGCGGGAACGGCCGCCCTGCTGCTCGTTCTCTACATGATGTGGAGCACGGATCGTTATGAAGCTTCCCTCTACCAGGGAGGGATGGTTGCGTTATCGCTTGCCGCAGCCGTCGTTGTTGCCGTGCTGGCTCATCCGGCCTCCCTTCTGGGGAGACTGCTGGGGATCAAACCGCTTCGCTGGATCGGCGTTCGGTCCTATGGGATTTATTTGTGGCACTACCCTGTGCTGATCTTGACCAGTCCGGACGGCAATCCTTACGGAATCAGCGGATTTCACGCTGCCCTGCAGGTGGCTGCAAGCATTGTTCTGGCCGCCCTGTCCTGGAAGTATATCGAAGAGCCGATACGGCGGGGAGCGGTAAAGGAATGGTGGATTCGTTTACGTCATCCGCAGCGCCGGCATCGGCGTTTCACCGTTAAAAGCATGACCGTATGGTGCACGACGCTGCTGCTGATCGGCATATTTTGCGCCGGCATGACCACCAGCGTCTCGGGCGCGAGAACACCGGAAGCCGAAAGCGCCCTTGCAGAGGTCAGCCTCCCGCCAGCCGAACCGGAACCCGCGCCGGCACCTTCGGAAACCAGCCCTCCCGGCAAGCCCGCCGGGAACGAACAGGTACCGCCTCCTGAAACCGGCGCTTCGGACGATAAAAACGGCATCGCCGAAAATCATGCGAAAGCGCCGGATCGTCCGAAGAAAGAAACGCCTTCTGCTGAACCGGGGAAGAACGACAGCGTTAAGAACCCTTCCCGGGCATCGATGACTGGCAAAGCCAAGCCCGATGAGCCTGCCGAACAACAAACGGCTGGGAAACCGTCAAATCAAGCCCGCGGAACGGAAGGCGGCGTACCCGAGCCCTTTAAAGGCAAAGCGATGAAACCGACATCCGGATCATCGATTACCGCCATCGGCGATTCCGTCATGGTCGGGGTAGCCCCGTATCTGGAGAAGCAGTTTCCCGGCATTACGATCGATGCGGAAATCGGCCGTCAGATGCATCAAACGAAGGATCTCCTTCCTGGACTGAAAGCCAAGGGGCGCCTGAACGGAGTCGTAGTGATCGGTCTCGGCACAAACGGTGCTTTTGCCAAAAAAGACCTTGAATTCCTGCTTGACTCCCTCTCCTCCGCCAAACAGGTCGTTCTGGTCAACACCAAGGTACCCAGGGACTGGGAACGGAACGTGAACTCGACGTTATCTGAAATCGGCGCGAAATACCCGAACACGACGCTGGTCGATTGGCACGGTGCCAGCCAAGACCATCCCGAATACTTTCGGTCGGACCGCGTTCATCTTGAGCCGGCCGGGGCCGAAGCTTACACCAGGCTGTTGGCAGGAGTTCTGAAAAAATAATCCGTTTTTGCACTTATTCTTTTTATAACGACAAAAATCGGCTTATTTCTTCCGTTTTCCCGGGAGAAATAAGCTTTTCCATTGTCTATCCTTCAAGAATTTGGTCGAAAATTCCCTCTTATCCCTAGGGAATGGTGGTCAAACCGCGTTTTATCTTTTATGATATGATATAGATATTTAATTACTACCCGTACAACCTACAATCTGAGGAGTGAGTTTTTTGAACAAGATAGGTAGAAATGATGCCTGTCACTGCGGAAGCGGTAAGAAATATAAAAAATGCTGCATGGAAAAGGACCGCCTGGCAGAGAGACAACCTCATCATATCGAACCTTCCCTGGAAGAGAAGGAGGCCCTGCTGCAAGCTCCGTCGAACATGACGGAATTTATGGCAGTGCTGGGGGAAATGAAATGGGACAACGATTCTTACCGCGAGCTGGCGGAAGAGCTGTTCCCGCAGATTTACAACGATTACGAGCACAAGGAAGAAGAGAAATTATTCGTGCTTTATAATGCGCTCATCATCTGGAACGGCTTCTGTCTGAAGGAATCCCCGCGTTTCCGCAAACCGGGCGGCTTTAAAGCGGCTTTGGATCAGCTGTTCGCCAAAGCGCTTGAGATTCCCGTCACGCAAAATGAGCTTGCTGCCAAATATGAAGTGGCCGCAACCACGCTATCCAAATGCACCGGTCAATTGAACGAGTTCATGGAGCAGCTGGCCGTAACCAAATAAACATGTCGGGTCCTTTACATATACAAGCGAAGGCGGTGTCATTCTGAATGAATAACATAGTATCCATCAAGTGGCTGCTTGCAAGATTGTATGAACCGGATCTCGTGATCATCGACAGCCGTTTTGCCCTTGCGGAGCCGGAAGCCGGCAGGCTTGCCTATGAAGAAGGGCATATCCCCCGCGCGGTATATCTGGATCTGGACAAGGACCTCTCCTCCCCGGTTTCGGCCCATGGAGGACGGCACCCGCTGCCGGATTCCCAAAGGATGGCCGAAGTCTTCGGAAAAGCCGGAATCGGCAGAGACCGGCGCGTCGTTATTTATGACGACCAAGGGGGAATCTTTGCGAGCCGGGTCTGGTGGATGCTGAAATATACCGGCCATCCGCATGTTTATGTTATGGATGAAGGCTTTTCAGCCTGGACAAAGGCAGGTTATCCGGTGGCGGCCGAAAAGCCCGTTGTCGTCCCGACCACCTATGAACCGGAACTTCAACCGGACATGCTTGCCGATGTGGAGGCGGTCCGTGAAGCTTCCGTCACCGGCTCTTCCGTCATTATCGATTCCCGGGACGCCCGTCGTTATGCCGGCTTCGAAGAAACGATGGACCCCGTCGCGGGACATATTCCCGGGGCAGTCAATTACTTCTGGAAGGAGCTTATGGACGAACAGGGTCGATGGAGAAGCGCCGAAGAGATCGAAAAGCGCTTCGCTTCGCTCCCGAAGGATGCCGAGATTATCGTATACTGCGGTTCCGGCGTGTCCGCCTGTCCGAACGCCCTCGCGCTTCATGACGCGGGGTACGGCAAGGTGAAACTGTACGCCGGCAGCTGGAGCGATTGGATTAGTTATGAGGAGAATCCGGTGGCAACTGGAGAGGAGTAAGAGCCGAACGACCGCGTCCGACGCGGGGTGGAGGGCTGTGACAGGTTATGAGTAAGTGACCTGTTGCGGCCCTCTTTGGCGTTCTCGCTCAACAGCTTACAAAAAGAGAAGTCGCAAGCGGCCCTGAGCCAACCACAGTCTGGCAGGATAGCATGCCCAACTGGAAACTTTCTATGCGAGCAAGGAGGGTTCGTCTATGATATTTCGCAAAGAATTGAGCTGTCTTCTCAATTGTGAAACAAACACCCCCGGCCGATGGCAGGAATCAGCGCATAACATGCCGTTTTCTGCGTCATCGTCGCGCAACCTTACAAGAGTGTAAGGCAATTGTCATCTAGATCAATGGTATCAACCTAGTTGCCCCTGTAAGCTAATTCATGGATAGGATTATTTTTTAGGGGGAGTTGGCGTGAGACTTTTTGAAATGCTGCTATTCTTTTCAAGTACTTGTTTGTTGGCAATCCTGTTCATTTTCAATCAACGTATCCGAAGATCAGCTTTGCTCCTGACAAGCGGAGCCGGCTCCATTTTTTTAGTGATACATTTGCTTGTCGAAGGATACAGGGTTCAGCTTTTATTTTTATACGGATTTACGATCCTGATGCTTATGCTTTCGCTTATAAACGTTTTCATAACGCCGAAAGCCGTTCGGACTGCCTCGAGAATCCGTAGGGTGCTGGGCCGCCTTTTTATCGTGATTGGGCTAATTGTAACGGCGTGCTTCCTCTATGTGTTTCCCGTATTCGACCTTCCGGCGCCAGTCGGCGAGTTGAAGGTAGGCACGCAAGTCTTTCATTTCGTCGATCCGAGCCGGGAGGAGACATTTGGCAAAACCGCGACAGGCAAGAGGGAATTGATGGTTCAGGTATGGTATCCGGCTCAAGCTGGCACCGGCAAGTACGCTCCCTTTATCCCCGATACCCGGATTTTACGTCATATGGCGGCGAACTATGGCCTTCCCGGGTTTACTTTTCAACACCTGAAGTACGTATCCAGTCATGCTTATTCGGGGGCCGAAGTCTCTTCGGCACAGACTTCATACCCGCTGATCCTTGCGAATCCCGGCTTCGATTCCTCCAGGTTCCTCCTCACGTCGCAAGCCGAAAATCTCGCGAGTCACGGATATATCGTGGCAGTGATCGACCACACCTACAATACATTTGCAACCGAGTTTCCGGACGGTCGAATCGCGACCAGCACAACCAAGGACTTATTTTCGCCCGACCATGATTACCGGACGGAAAGCGGAAACCGCGACAAGTTGGGAAAAGTTTTAACCGGCGATGTGGCGTTTGCGCTGGACCAATTCGAGCTCATCCAATCGGGGCAGATTCCAAGTCATCTAAAAGGGAGGATTGATCTCGGCCATGTCGGGGTGTTCGGTCATTCCATCGGCGGAGCGACGGCCTATGACGCTTCTTACGATCCGCGAATCGCGGTTGGAATAGACTTAGATGGAGGGCTTTATCGACTGCGTGACAGAGAGGGTCTGCGAAAGCCGTTTTTGTTCATGAACTCGGAAAGCGAATTCGAAAGATTAAAAATGGTGATGGATAACCGGGTCTACACGGATGCAGAGCTTAATCGTATGGGCAACACAAGAGAGTGGATGGATCAAGTAACGGAAGACAAAAAGTTAGAGCTTGAACGGATGGGCGAAACGGTTGCCGCAGGGGGACAATTCCTCTATATCGACAATACGGAACATTTGAATTTTACCGACGTACAGTTCATTTCTCCGATTTTCAAAATGATGGGCATTACAGGAAAGATTGCGCCCGAAAGAGTGAACTCTGTTATCAATGCCTATATGCTGGATTTCTTCGATATGTATCTGAAAAATCAAGGCGGAATCTTAATGAAAGGACCGGATAGCCGCTTTCCGGAAGTGAAGTTCGTAACCTCGCTATTATAATTACGGAACAGGCTGCCGATTTTGCGGCAGCCTGTTCTCTATAAGCTATCGCCCGTTTCCTTAAGCGTGGCTGCCCAATATGCCGGCAACCTTCGTATGTTGAGCTCTCATACCCATTATCTTTAAATTACTTCTAAAGTATCTGAATAAGGTTGCCGCAAGTATGTAAACTTTTTGGAGTTGGAACTATTCAAGCATGGGGGTTCGTGGGTGAGTAAGAAGCTGGAGCGATTGGATCAGCTATCCGGTGAATCCGACGGCCACAAGCGCTGAAGCTTCATCCCCTTGCCGAAGAGAGTCAAGCTCCTTCCGCCTCTCGCCCTTGATTATCGGGAGGACTTGACAGCCAAGCAATAGTTAACGTTGTCGAATGCCGTTATTTTGTGATCGGGCTGACTGTCATTATAGGCCTGAAACAGCTGACGCGTTATCTCGGAAGGAGTTAGATGTTGGTAGATCAATAGATTGGCCTCTTCCAGCAATTGCTCCAGCTCCGCGTAGGAATAGCCTGCCTGCATGGGTTCGCCCGCGCGCATGGCCATCATGACCTTCTTTTGCGCCCGTTCGCCCGCCTCCGGGGTAAGCGTAAGCTCATCGGGATAATCAAAGACAAAGCTGCTGCCGCTTGGGACCCGCCGGGCAATGGACGACAACAGCTGCTTGAATGCCTGTTTTGGCAAATAATAACTGATTCCGAGCAAGCTGCTGAAGCTGATTCGTTCCGGGTCAAAAGCCGGGCAGGCTGCTAAACGGCTTGTCCAGTCCGCTTCTAAAAAATCGGCGGCAATGCAATGCAGATTCGCCGGCTTGGCCAATGGGAGAGCGGATACGCGCCTTTCTTTATCCGCTGCCGTAACGGGATGATCGATCTCGAAAATGCGCAGCCTCTCAGCCCACTCCGGCTGTCGGTAGGCGAAGGTGTCGTAGCCGGCGGCAAAGATCAGATACTGTTCGGCTCCCAAGCTGGCGGCAACGGCGAGCGATTGCTCGGCAAATGCTGCTCTCCCGAGTGGGGAAGGAGACAGCTGATCATCGACGACCTCGCGCAGCGCCTGTTCCTGCGAGCCGACAAACGACGGCCGGAAGAAAGATACGGCCTGGGACATGTTGAAGGCTATCTGCTCGTATTCCTGATCGGTTAACAGCTGGATGGCGACGGGATCGTCAAAAATTTTCACTTGATTATGCTTGGCGTGATACGCCCGCGAGAACGCGCTGACAAGAGCGGTCAGGCTTTTCTTTTCCATGATGGATCACCTCCTATCCGTTGTAGCATGGCAAGGCCCGGCAGGATAAGCCTTGATTTTTATGTAAATTTATAGTATAATAAATATGCTAAAAAAATAAAACTCACATTATCGCCATATTTTAAAGGGCGATTTTTTTGTTTACCGCCCAAAATATTGGATCTGCTATCTGGTAGAATGCCGGCGAGTGAAATGGAAAAAACGCCATCTTCCTCCACAAGGGACGACGGCGTTGCCAAAAGAATGGTTTTGCCCTAACGATGGGTATCCGCGAGCATATCCATAATTTCTCGGGAGCAAACACAAAGAACCCGCGTGAGGCGCGGGTTCTTTGTGTTGGAGCTGCCTTTTGATGGGCAGCCCTGCATATATATCGTTTAATCTTGAACACGATGACGCTCTTGATTAACTAGCGTTATAAGCTCCTCAATCACCTGATCCGGGGAACGGTCGATCATCCAGTTTTGGCCGAACAATTGGAAGATTTTGATCGTCGGGAAGTCTCCCCAGAAACCGACGAATTCCTCGTCAAGTCGAACCTTGTCCGTTACGTGCTCATTCATTTCCTCCAGGCATTTCTCCAATATGGCTTTTGCCGTCGGATCCTCAAGCCAGTCGCTCAGCAGGCTGAACTTATGGAAAGCAATCTCTTCTTCCCCAAAATCGCAATACAGCCGCTCCGAAATACGGATATCACGCGAAGAGCTGCCCACGGCAAGCTTGAAAAATCCGCTATCCGCCGTCCAACGGTTATACTTCGTATTATAATAAGCGAAGTCCCGCTCCTGAAGCTCGAAGACCACTTCCTTCTTCTCGCCCGGCTTCAATTCAATCTTCGCAAAGGCCTTTAGTTCTTTCTCCGGACGCGTCCACTTGCACTCCTCGTCATGAACATACAATTGGACAACCTCTTTGCCCGTGATTGTACCTGTGTTTTCAATATGAAGAGATACCTTGACGCCGCGGTCATGCTGACTTACCTTCATATCCGAATAGCTGAATGTCGTATAGGACAACCCGTGGCCAAACGGGAATTGGGGCGCAAGCTCTTTGCGGTCATAGTACCGATAGCCGACGAACAATCCCTCACGATAATACAGCTTGCCATTCTCGCCGCGGATGCGCATATGCGACGGATTGTCCGAAAGCTTCACAGGGAAGGTTTCCGACAACTTGCCGGAAGGATTGGTCAGGCCGAACAAGATCTCTGCTATGGCTCTGCCAGAGCCTTGCCCCGTCAACCAGGAATGAAGGACGCCCGGCACATGCTGTACCCAAGGACGCATCGCCATGGCTGATCCGCTGCTCGTAACGACGATACATTTCGGCTGGACCGCGATAACGGCCTGAATAAGCTTCACTTGGTGCTCCGGCAAGTCGATTCCTTTAAGATCATGCATCTCCGATTCGGCATATTCAGGCTGCCCGACGAACAGAACCGCCAGATCGGACTTTGCAGCCAAAGCGGCACTCTGTTCAATCAATGCTTCATCGATATGGTCCTCCAGCGGGTACCCTTCTGCATAGCTAAAGGCAATATGGTCGCCTGCTGCCTGCTTCATCTCTTCCCAAGGGATATCCATCCGCGTAGGCGTCACCTTCGCGCTGCCTGCGCCTTGAATTCTTGGCTGCTTGGCGAACCGTCCAATGACGGCGATCGAGCTCACCTGATTGGTGCGGATCGGCAGGATGCCGTTGTCATTTTTGAGCAGCACGATACTTTCCGCCGCGGCTTTTCTTGCCAGAGCATGGTAGTCAATGGCCGCGGTTTCCTGCTTGTCCTGTTTTGCCGTTACTTGTTCAACAAGCGTAAGAATACGACGCACGCTCTTATCAAGCTGCTCCTCGGAAAGAATTCCTTTCCGTACAGCTTCCACAATGGCTGTTGTGTTGTAATGCGCGGGGCCCGGCATTTCAAGATCCAGCCCTGCCTTAAGGCCGCGAATGCGGTCGTTGACGGCCGTCCAGTCCGACAGGACCACGCCTCATAACCCCACTCTTCCCGCAGGATATCATTTAGCAAATGCTCGTTTTCGCTCGTATAGGAACCGTTTAAGAGATTATAAGAGCACATGATCGTCCAAGGGTTTGCCTTTTTGATGATCCGTTCGAAAGCACTGAGGTAAATCTCCCGCAGCGTACGCTCATCCACCTCCGAGCTCGTTACCATCTTTTCGAACTCCTGATTATTGCAGGCAAAGTGCTTCAGGGACGCGCCGACCCCCTGGCTTTGCAGACCGTTGACGAAGGCCGCGCCCAGCTCTCCGGATAAGCACGGGTCTTCTGAATAGTACTCAAAGTTCCGGCCTCCAAGCGGGGTGCGCTTCATGTTAATGCCGGGGCCGAGCAGAAGCTCCACCCCCATTTCCCTACCCTCTACCCCGAGAGCGACTCCGATTTCATGAAGGAGCTCCGTATTCCAAGAAGAGCGATCGCCGATCCGGTCGGGTAACACGTCGCTGGCATATTTTCCGTCGTAATTCCCATTTCCTCGTCGCTGTTTGTTTTGCGGATGCCGTTTGTCCCGTCATACATATGGATCGGCGGAATATTCAAACGGTCGATGCCTTTGGTCATCCACATATTCAGACCGGCGCATAGCGACGCCTTCTCCTCCAAGGTCATGTCTTGCACGAGTTGATGAATTGGTTGTTTCATGAGTATCCCCGCTTTCTTTCTAGCTTTCTTGTAATTTTACTTCTCCCTGCTCCTTCTTCAGCTCTTGCGCATCGTACAGCTTGAAGAACGGAAACCATACCGCAAAAATAATGGCTAAAACGAGCGCCAACAAGATCAATCCGTTAAAACCGGACATAATGTACGTAGATATCCCGATGGGCGTGTACCACAATTGAAATACCTTGCTCGGAATCTGGGCAAACCCGAGATCGAGCGCAAAATACACGATAATCGGCGTAATGAGTCCGTTAATCCACATCGGAACCATCAGAATCGGGTTAAAAGCAATAGGCGCCCCATAAATGACAGGTTCATTGATGTTAAACAACGACGGAATAATCGTGGCTCGTCCAATCGATTTCAGCTTCTTCGACTTGGCCGTGAGGAACCAGATGATAAGCGGCAGCGTAGCTCCAAGACCGCCGACTCCCAACCAGCCGGAGAAAAAGGTTTCAAACGTATTGATATTAACGGGATCGAGCCCTTGCGCTACCAAAGAGGCATTTTGCTCAATCGCAGGAATCCAGATCGCATACCAGATGGGCATCATGACCCACGGACTAACTCCGAAGGAATAGAGCAGCACGCCGATAAAGTTGAACAGTACAAAGCCGAGCAGACTTTGGCCGACTGCGTTTATCGGCTCGAACACGCTGACGATGAATGCGAAAATATCGAAATGAAGCTGGTATACCAACACCCAGCCCACCGTTAAAATGATCGCGATCGGAACAAGGAAGTCGAACCAATCAATGATGAATTCAGGCAGAGTCGTATCTTTTTTGAATAAGGAAAAATTGTTGAAAACATTCATGATGACGGCGACCGCAACCCCTACGAGCAGAGCCGTAACCATGCCGGACGGACCGAAGCGTTCCAATACGAATTGAACCGTCCCATCCTCGTGAATCGTCGGATTAAGCAGCATCAGGAACAAGGATAGTCCCGTCATTCCGGCAATCAGCTTAATTTTATGGCGTTCCTTTTTTTCCATGACGGTGTAAGGAGTCAAGAATGCAATGAACATGCCCAGCAGACCGAAGCTAAACGTGGTTATTGGCGATAAATCCGGCATTCCCGGAATAAAATCCTGCAAGATTGCTATTAAAGTAATGATCGATCCGATGAAAATCATCGGCAAGGTAACCATAATCGCTTCTTGAATGGAAGAAACCCATACATTATTTGTAAATTTCTCCAATCGAGGCGCAAATGATTCCGTCATCCATTTCATGAGACGTTTCATATCTTCAATCCCCCCTGTGTATTACTCTCTCGGCCGTGAGTTTAGTATAAATCAAGTTTGATAACGCTTTCTTGTTGTTATTTGTTGCTCCTAGGGGCGTTTTTTGTTCTATTCATTTTCGCCGCTTTAGCATATGTATTGACGCGCAGGATTACACAACAAAAAACACCCTCTCGCTCAGGGAGGGGTGTTCCATTCATGAACATAGAACCTGCTAGTATTGTTTGTCGAAAGTAAGCATGACTACGCTATGCGGCGGTATGACGATCTCTTGATGCCAGCTTGACTGATCCCGGATGATCTCTGTTCTCATCGCCGGTCCGCTCCTGCTGCGAAGGTAATCCAGTTCCTCCTCGGTCAGACTCTCAGGCGCTCCCAGCCGGACCCATTCATCGAATACCGAGCCATGATCACGGTCAAGCAGGTAGCTTGTGCATTTATAACTGCCCGCAAGCCCTTTAATGGACAAATGATACACCACGCTCCCTTTTTCCTCAAACACGGCATATCGGTTCATATCCGACAACTCGGACCAATCCCCGCTCGCAAACAAATGATCGACGTGAACGTAATGATACAGCAGGAATTGAAGACTGCCGTCGCTTCGTCTTGTCCCTATATAGCCGTCCCCTTTGGTTACGACCTCATCCCCGAGTTTGTAAAGCAGCTGAAAAGCGTAATAGCTTGGCTTCTTAAGCCCGTCTCTATTGACCAATCCAAAGCCGCCGTAAAAAGGCGGAGGCGGGACCAGGCTCTCCTCGAATACGTCCGTAAAGGACCAAAAGGCTATGGAATTCAAAAAACCAATTGAATTTACCGCATGATAGATCACAAATGGGGCCATAAACATCGTATCATGCACCAAATTGCGATCGTAAAGCGAGAAATTCCATTCCGTCATATGCAGCTCGACATCATCGTACGACGCAGCCTTCATTTTCTCTTTCAATCGTTCGATGCTCTCTATATAAAAGGATGGCGGCATAAGGGTCGTCAACCGGTCCCCCTCTTCTTTGAGAAAAGGATACTCGGAATACACATGGAACGAGAAAAAATCGAGCGGTACCTGATGCTTGCCGCAATACGCCAAAAATTCCTCCGTCCATGTATCGTTCCATAGCGAACCGTAGCCAAGGGCCGGTCCTCCAACCCTCAACTCCGGTGAGATGGACTTTATCGCATGCGCCGTCGATTCATAAAATGCGAAGTATTCCTCCTTGCTGCCCGCCCAGCATACGCCGGACAGATCCGGCTCGTTCCACACCTCAAAGTACCAGTGCTTCACTTCTTCCCTTCCGTAGCGATTCAAGCAGTGGCGCACGAATTCACGGACAAGCTCATCCCACTTCGCCTGCTCCTTGGGCGGCGAGATGCCTCCTTTCCACCAGAATACGGTCTCATTTGTCCGCCGGAGGAGGCTTGGCATGAATCCAAGCTCTACGAAAGGCCTGATGCCTTGCTGAAGCAAATAATCATACAGCTTATCAACGTATGACCAATTGTAGACGGGCGTACCGTCGGCCGTTTCGTGATATACCATCATTTCATCATTAAAAATGCCATGGAATCGAATATATCCAAAAGGGAAGCGGCCTTGCATGTCTGAAAGCTGTTTACGCCAATCCTCCCTCAGCCCTTCAGCCGCTCTGCCGGCTGTTGCGATCCGGTTCCAGTGCTTCTCGTAAGGCATGCCTTCCGCATCCGCTTGCAGGGTTACTTCCACTCTGGCTGAAGCCGCTGTTACAGAACGATCAGACGCTTCGTTATCGCGATCCGTCTTGATGCGAAGATAGCGGTATAACGACGTCATCGCTTGAATCGTATCGGTCTCGTAATAATCGCCGCTGGAGGATTCTTCGTAAGTAAGCGGCTTGCGGTCAGGATTCGATGGGTCCGAAGCTTCCGCGGCTTCCCGGTATGCGCTCGGCGTGCAATCATATTTTTCTTTGAAATACTTATTGAACAGCTTTACATTGGCAAAGCCGCAATCGAGGGCAATCTCCGTAATGTTTTTCGTGCTATTGGCAAGCTGCACCTGGGCTTTCTCCAATCGAACCAGCGTTAAATATTTTTGAAAGGGAATACCGATCTTATCCGTGAAAAAATGAGAAAAATAATGCAAACTCAAATGTTCCTGATCCGCCATGGTTTGCAATGTGATCTTCTGGTTGTAATGCTCATCGACGTATTGGAGGACACGGTTCAGCCGTTTGTAATCATAGGTCTTGTTATCCTCTTCCGCCGCTTTGTTCGTCCCCAAAGAAAAGCGGCGAAGCAAATATCCGCACAGCGTTTGCAGGCATCCCATCGCGTAGCTTCGATAGCCGACCGCTTTTTTATTGATTTCCCATACCATCTTCGCAAGATCGCGTCGAATAGCATCATAGCTGCCGCGGTTTTCATCGGTTTGCGTACTTGAATTGCAGTGGATAAAAGCGTTGGCATCCAGCCATTCCGGACCGAACTGCAGGGTCAACAGCACATTATCCTGGCTTGTCCGTTCGATCTTATGTACCGACATACTATTCACCACGATGATATCGTCCTGATGAAGCGTATATTGATGCTGGTCAAGATACATAATCACCGAGCCTTGAAGGACGTATATGATCTCAATCTCTTTATGCCAATGGAATTGGATATGCTTCACGCTGTTAACAAACAGCTTGAACGGCAGATCATCCTGATGTTGAATAAATTCGTAAAGGTAGCGGATATTCAGCTCCTCCTTTCCGTCACTTATTATGTAACCAACAGCCTGAAAAATTCAATGCATCCTGTACTCCATCCCAAAATAAACAGCCGAAGCCTTCCCGTCAGCCAATTCGAAAAACGGGTGTCACAGTCAGGGGAATACAGTAAAGAGCCCGCGTCCGGCGCGGGCTCTCTGTCGTTTCTTTTAGCCGCCAAGTTTCCCGTTTCTGGGTGCTTCAGCAGATTATTTTCCTGGATAGATCTAAATTCCATGAGGTTCTATTTATCAGATCATAGAATCCGTCTTCTTTTTACAGGTGCTGGCTGGCAGCCCTATTTTAAGCCTACGGCTCCCCGGCACCTAATATTCGATAAATTTTATCCATATTCAAATGACGGCGGGCCTGATCCGCCAGTCGGTCAAAGGCAGCCTCCCGCCGGGCGGCAAAATTCAGTTCGCAAGGCAGAGGTGCAAGCCCCTTGGCTACGCGAAGCCCGTTCAACCAGCCTCTGCGGAAAGCATCGTTATGAAACAGGCCGTGCAAATAAGTCCCCATGATGCGCCCGTTCGGATGCAGCAGGCCGTCAAATCCGGCAGAATCCGTTTCATTCTCGTCCGACGCTTGCAGCTTCATCAGCGGTTCGGCCGCGATATCCGCCGCGGTCGGCAGCGAACGGCCCATATGAATCTCATACCCTTCCACGGAACAATCATATAACTCCGTGCCGCGCAGCCCGGATGCGATCACGGTCCCCCGTGCCCGTTCCGTCCGCTTGTCAGCCGCGAACACCGTCTCCATCGGAAGCAGGCCGAGACCGTCGATAACCGCTCCTTCCTCGGCTTCCGCTCCGTAGGGATCGCGCAGACGTTCGCCCAACATTTGATAGCCTCCGCAAATGCCTGCCACGGTCCCCTCCTTCGCATATGACACCAAAGCGTCGGATAGCCCCGTTTCCTTCAACCAGATCAAATCGGCCATCGTGCTCTTGGTCCCCGGAATAATGACCGCATCCGGCGTTCCAAGCTCTTGCGGCCGCCGTACATAGCGAATGCGGACATCACTCTCGGCAATCAGCGGATCTATGTCGGTAAAGTTCGAGATTCGGGGCAAAGCTACGACCGCAATATCTAGGTCGTTCTCCGGTAGCACCTTTCCCTTCCACTGCTCCAGCGTAACCGAATCCTCCGCTTCGATATCCAGGTCATCGGCATACGGCAGCACGCCGAGCACCGGAATGCCCGTACGCTCTTCAAGCCAATCCAATCCGGGCTGCAGCAGCGCGACGTCTCCGCGGAACTTGTTGATGATGAATCCCTGAACCCGTTCCCGTTCATGCGGCTCCAGCAGTTCCAGGGTACCGACGATCGAAGCGAACACCCCGCCGCGGTCGATGTCGGCCACCAACAGGACGGGAGCCTCCGCCCAGGCCGCCATGTTCATGTTAACGATATCGTTCTGCTTGAGATTGATTTCGGCAGGACTGCCCGCTCCCTCCATGACGACGATGTTGTAGGCGTTGCGCAGGCGGTTCACCGCTTCAACCACGATGCGCTTCGCTTCAGGCAGGAAGCCGGAACGGTAATCGCGGGCGCTCAGGTTCTTATAAGGCTTGCCATGCACAACGACCTGGGCGTTCATGTCCTGCATCGGCTTAAGCAGCACCGGATTCATATCCGTCGTCGCCGGAATGCCGCAAGCTTCGGCCTGAACGCCCTGTGCGCGCCCAATCTCCTTGCCGTCCGGCGTCACATACGAATTAAGCGCCATATTTTGCGACTTGAAAGGGGCTACCCGATATCCGTCTTGCTTAAAAATCCGGCACAGCGCCGTCGTTACGACGCTCTTGCCGACATCCGAGGCGGTTCCCTGAAGCATGATCGTCCGCCCTTGGGGAAACCCTCGCGTCTCCTTCACTTGTTCCGCGCCGGACCCGGCGCAGGATTTCTCGTTCATATTCTTCACCCTTTCCGGTTGCCGCCTGCCGAAGATGCAGCAAGCCGGCGGTCTTTGCCGTTCGTTAATGGCGCCATATGTCTTTTTCATCACTGCATCGAGCACCCGTCACGCTGGTTCGTTCCCTTCGGGATCCCGGTCCGGAATGACAAAGGACACCGTAGTCCCTTCGCCGGGCTCGCTTCGGATGGTCAGGCCTTTTCCGTACAGCTGTGTCAGCCTTCGGTTGGTATTAAACAATCCGATTCCTCCCTTGCTCTTTAGCGGCTGCTTCAGCAGCTGCCGGACCGTCTCCTGCTCGATTCCCCTGCCGGTATCCCTGATTTCAAATAGAGTGGCCCCGTTCTTGCGGCTGATCCGTATATAAACGATGCCGCCTTTGGCCTGCTTAAGCACGCCGTGCTTTACGGCATTCTCGACCAGCGGCTGAATCGTTAGCGGCGGGATCCGGAGTTCAAGACTCCGGTCGACCTCCCATACAATGGTCAATCGCTCCTCGAACCGTTCCTTTTCGATATACAGATAAGCTTCGACAAGTTCCAACTCATGAGAGAGCATGACCAGCTTTCCCGCATTCAGGAAATCAAAGCTGATTCTTAAATATGAGGTAAAGGCTTCAACCAATCCGCGCATTTTCTCCGCATCAATGTCGCTGAGCGCCCAAATCGAGTTTAACGTGTTGAACAGGAAATGAGGATGGATTTGGGCCTGCAAATAGGCGGCCTCCATGCGTAACCGTTCATTTACGGATTGCTTCAGCGCGGTTAACGACCAGATCCGGTACTGCAGCTCCAACGCGTCCACCGGCTTGGTGACATAGTCATTGGCACCGGACAGGAAACCGCTGTAAATATCCTCAAGCTGGCTGCGTGCGGTCAGCAGCAGGATCGGCAGCTCGAACATCGAGAAATTTTCCCGCACTCTCCGGGTCAGTTCGTAACCGGACATATGCGGCATCATGACATCCGCGATCAGCAGGTCCCATGAATCCGTACCGAGCAGGTCCAGCGCTTCAAGGGCGGATGAAGCCGTTCTGACGTTATAATGCTCCGCCGATAGAATGCCTTTTAGCACGCTAAGGTTAACGGGGTCGTCATCGACGGCGAGAATGTTTGTTTTTCTGTCCTCGAAAAAGGATGGCACAAGCTGCAGCTCGGACCAAGTTCCGCTCAGGGTTTCGCGGAACTCCAGTCCGGCGGCGTTTTCTTCCTTTCCGCTCCATTCGACGTCTTCGTTGGTTTGCCGGTACAGTCGGCTTTGTGCATCCGGGAGGTTGGAAACATCAGCCAACGGAAGGGCAAAGCTGAAGACGGAGCCCCGACCGGGCTCGGAATGGACGGTCAATTCTCCGCCATGCAGTTCCACCAACTGTTTGCATATGCTTAAACCAAGCCCGATCCCTCTGCCGTCTCTTATTCCCCCGGGTCCCTGCTCGTACGGCGAAAATATGCGCTTTCTTGTTTCCGCATCCATGCCCGACCCGGTATCGGATACATGGATATGGGCTTGACCGTTTTGAACAGTGACGGAAAGCGTAACCGATCCCTGGTCCGTGTACTTAAGGGCGTTATGCAGCAAATTATATAAAATTTGTACCAGCCTTTTCTCATCGGCCCATACCGGCGGAGTTGATTCCGGAATGTCCGTGATGAGACGTACGGGTTTGCCTTCAATCATGAAGTTGAACATGTCGATGACGCCCATGGCAATGGATTGAATATGCAGCGGCTCTCTTCGCAGCACAATGCTCTTTTCCTGGAGCCGTACGACATCGAGCAGATCGTCAAGCAAGTGCGACATCCGGCGGCTGATCGTGATAAGCAGCTCCATGTCTTTAAAGCTTTTGTTATCCATCCTCTCTTTCTCCCTGGCCGCAACGGTGCGGGCGATATTCATGATGCCGTGAAGCGGCGTTCTCAGCTCATGCGAGGTGTTGGCAAGGAACTGGTCCTTCATGCTGTCGGACTTTCTCAGCTGCTCGTTAAGCGCCAGGTTTTCTTCCGAATTGCGGAAGTACCGTTTAAACCAGTAAGCCGAAAAGCCGACGATGGGGGCGATGATATCGATCGGATAATATCCGCTTCCGGTATCGCCATGATACTTAATCCCGCCCCAGATCGCACCGGATATGATGCTTGTCGCCGCGAAAAGCAGAAACACGGCATCATTTCGATTATGGAAAACCATTCGGCCCGTCAGATAGAGAAACCAAACCAAAGGGAAAAAATACAGAATGCCGAACACATGGGCTTCCATCGTATAATAAACGAGCGTCGAGGGAGCAGCGAGCAGAAAAGCCGAATAACCAACAAGCATGGCTGCATATACCAGAAACAGCTTGGCCCCTTTCTTATAACCGGAGAAATTTCTTGCCAGTACCAGGATAAAGAACGAAAGCCACAGGTAAGAAAGTATCCTGATTTTAATGGCCCAGGTATAATTCAAAGGCACCCACAGCAAAAGCAGGCTGTCATTATCGGATACGACCGTAATCCCAGCGGTCAGCAGAAGCAGGAAAAACACGAAAAAAGATTTGTTCTTCGTATTGAACATATACAAGATGAAAGCGTACAACGCATGCAGAATTAAAACAATGAACGTAACGAGTTGAAAGCCGATGGAATACCACCGCTCCGTGTCTACCGCAGCCTGGGAGCCGAAGCGGACAGACTTGACGATCCCGCCGTCCGCAGGGTGGTCATAGTTGGATATACGGATAATCAGCTCGATTTCCTTTATATTGTCTGCCGTGTAAGAGGCGGTATAAGTGACCACCTTGGGTTTATAGTTTTCCGCCTGTTCAGACGGAATGCCGAAAGGCGGTTCTGTCTGACCGTTAATCTCAACGATCGAGGCGGCTTGTATTTTCTGAATCCAGAATGTGTACGGCTGGTTTAGCGGCCGGTCGACAAGAATCCGAAGCCTGTAGGTCCCGTAACCGAACGATGATCCGTTTTGCCCGGTCGACGGACTTCCCCAGTTACCCGGTACTTCGATATACTGCGGCTTTTCAGCTTCATTCCGCAACATATCCTTATGGGTAAGGAATTTGCCGGGGTAAAACTCCCACTCGCCATCCAGCGTAATCGTCCGGGAGTTCTCGAAGTCCCAGCCGCGCAGGTCGATCAAGCCTTGAACCGCACCCGGATGCTCGGGCGTGGGATAAAGCCCGTACCAAATCCATCGCAGCCCGATAAGTACGGAGAGAAACAACAGGATGATTGCGATATGCTTGAATATCGATTTGATATGTATATTTTTCATAATTGTCTAAATTCGACGCTTTGCCTTACTTTCCTTTTCTCATGACCGTCAGAATTCATTTCCAAATATCACATGAATTTTCTCCAACAAGGACTTTTACGACGTCAGCGTAAAGATCGACGCGATAACGGGAAACGTGTTGAAAGTGTACGGTCCGAGCCGCTGAAACGGCTTCGGTACCTCGTTAAGCCTCGCCGCCAGACCATAGCTTTAAAAAAACCTCTACTATCCCTCAAAAATTCGATTCACATATAAGACCGGATCAGCCATGAATTCCGAGTATTTCGCCAAGGGAGCATATTCCTGATGTTCTAGGTCGTAATAACCAATCTTCTTGGAGCCCGGATGCCATACGATCAGGATATGGCTGTAATTATCCACCTCCGCGGACAAACGCAGCATTTTTTTGCGGCTGACCTTCATTTCTACGGTATCGGTCAGGCTGAAGAAATCGATAAACTTCACGTCAACATCGTTTCCGGGAAGATTCACACGCAGATCATCCCCGCTTAAGAATGCGGTCAGTTCTGCGGGCAGATTATAGCTTTTAAGCTGGTACAGTTTATTGCTCCGATCGTGAAATTCCGGTGGTTCCAGGGATTTGAGATATTCGGCCAGTTCTTTATTTTTGCCGGCCACGGCGATGGTATAGGGACGCTCGCCGTCTTTTTCGGCAATCGTTACGTCGGCTCCCCGTTCGATCAAATATCGGACCATCTTCATGTCGTTGTTTCGGGCAGCTACCGTCAGCGGCGTTGCCTTGTACGGGTATACCATGTCGGGTTCGTTATAGTTGATATCTACTCCGTGTTCCAGCATATACTCAACGATTTTCAGGTTACGATCGGAAACGGCGGTGCGAAGCGTATCGCCGCCGTATTTCCGGATATCCAGCCCCAGCTCATGGATAAGCGGAATGTTGCTTCCGTTGCCGTAGTAAGCTTCCTGGTAAGCGCTGGACTTGACGTTGTTAAGCAGGTCCATCCGCGCTCCCTGCTCCTTTACGTACCGAACCGTTTTTTCGCTGCAGTACCGCACGGCGAGCAGGAATGCCGGGTTGTCCGGCTCGTTCAGTTCGGCGCCATGCTGCACAAGCAGCTTGACGATTTGCGTTTTATCCAGGACCAACGCGATATCAAGCAGAGACAGCTCGGTGTATTTTCCAAGCTTGATCTTATCGTGAATGTTCCATCCGCTCGCTAGCGCCGCTTGAATCGCGTTTATGTTTCCTTCATAAATATGGAGGGCGATTTCCGGCAGCGTCTCAAAATTGCCTATGTTCTTCAGCTTATACATCCTAATTCACTTCCTTAAAGGGATAGGGTTATTTGTTAAGTAGTTAATCGGGCCGCAAAATCCAGCAAAGCTGGCAGCCGCAAAAGAAACGCGCAGTCATTCCATAATTTTCAATTTCCAGTGTTAATCCAGACTTGCTGCCGTGAACACCAGTACCCGGCCGTCGGCATTTAACACCTGCGTACCGTTCTCAAGTTCAGCCAGGGACTGTTCCCAGTGAACATGACCGCAGCAGACCAGAAGCGGAGGCGCCGCTTCTAGCGCTTCACGGGTGCCTGCATGGCCGGGAAGCCCTGCTGCCGGAACGTCCGGTCCCTGATGCAGCATCAGCACATGAGGACCTTTTCGCAGCAGTTTTTGCAGGAAACCCAAATAATCCGCTTCCGCCATCCGGTTTGGCTTTCCCGCTCTTCCCGTCACACCCCCAAGTCCCGCAACGATCATGCCGCCATGCACGGCGATTTTGGGCTCGGAGTAAAAATCAATGCCTTGAGCGGCCTCGAGTTCGGCTATCCCTTCCCCGGTAAACAAATCGTGATTCCCCGCCACGCCGACAACGGTTCCGAAATGCCGATGGAACGCTTTCCACACCGGCAGCGGATCGCCGCTTGACCCCCTCTTGAACGGATCGGCATACAGGTCTCCGCAAAGGAGTACGATCACCCTGGCCGGATTAACATCCGGCAGGCTGCACCGCAACAGCAGATCCAGCGTTTCCGGCAGTTCTTCGCCAACAAGTTTGTTGTCACGGCCGCCATAAAACTCATGCCCGGCAATCCCTTGAAGGTCTGAGGTTACGATCAGGGCCTCCACCCCGTCCGGCAATCCAAGCATTTCTCCCCAGTAAATAGGCAGCCATTCATAAAAGATTCCCTTACTGCCGGGTGCAGCCGCAATATAAGGCACCTGCTCTATCGGTTCCTCGGCAATGCAGACTACCCTAAGGGCTGTCCCTTCCGGTTTGCCTGATTTCATGACCATCTCTCCGCGACCGATCGCCAAGCTTCCTCGACGGCTACAGGCGCTTTGCGGCTGGTTTCCCCGCCGCCTTCCTGCGACCATAGCGGCGGATAGTAAGCAAACACCTGTCCGGGCTGAAGCTTCCGTATCTCTTCCTGCCAGCCTTCCCAGCGAAAGGTTTGGTAGAACAGTTCCAAGTCCCCTTCGGCCAGCCATCCCAAAAAACCGGAATAAGCCAGCTCCGTAGACTCCCACTCGAGCGTATCCGGCGCAAAGTAGTAAACATGCCCATCGCGTCCAAACCTTCCCGTATTCAGCGCAAAAAAACCGCCTGCGGCATCATAGGCCACAACCAGCATCCCTTGAAGCGCCGGAACAGCCGTGTTCTCCCGAAGTCCGTTCCAGGAAGCCAAGCTGCCGTGAATGCTGGTTCCACCCGCTCCAAGCAGGGTAATCCAGCCATGATC
The DNA here is from genome assembly GCF_000987955.1 of Paenibacillus sp. DMB20. Classification (GTDB taxonomy): domain Bacteria; phylum Bacillota; class Bacilli; order Paenibacillales; family Paenibacillaceae; genus Paenibacillus_AQ. The sequence goes on along the minus strand of NZ_LAZU01000025.1, from coordinate 256,403 downwards.
GAACAGGATTCCCTCCGTTTCGTAGGCCACCGTCCCCAAATACGATTTCGTGCTCACTTGCAGACGGTACAGCGTATCGGCAGCCGCTTCCGGCTCCGCAGCCACGATGGCATACGAATTCTTGCCTTTGTTCAGTATATCCTTGACTTCCATCCAAGCATGATTTTTCGAATCCACGAGTTCCTTTACCGATAAAACATGCATCATCCATCTCTCTCCTATTTCTGCAGTCTGCGGCTTGAAGCCCAACCGTTGTTTCATCCTGTATGTCCCTTTTTTCAAATCCGATAACCGGTTTACCAAGAATAAATAGCGATCCGCCCGTCATGAAAGCACGGTGTTCCCTTGTTTAATGCATCGTCGGAAACGCGCGGATAAACCTTCCAGGGAAACAAAAAAATCAGGGGATTGGAGCCCCTATGGTTCGAATGGAAACCAAATGGGAAGGAGAGGATTCCATAGCCTGATTACCAAAACAGTATATAGCGATATCGGTTATATAATCAAACGTTGGCATGGGCATCCATGATAATCGTTTCTTAAGACCTACCGCCAATAGTCTGAAAAACCTACTCGATGTCTGCTATCCAAGGATTCGCTAAGACGAGTAGCGGCAAATTATACCTAAGAAACCTTGCAATCCAAAATCCTGCATCGGGCTTTCATCAAGATATAGATCCACGGATGAAAAGAGACTGCGCCGCGGCCACAGTCTCCTTGCTTTGCAGTTTTATGATATCAGCGGATGCCGCTTGGACATTCATTAAACTGTTTCAAGATACGAATTTAGCTATGCTGCATGTTATTCGGGACTTTTCGGTCACGGATTCATCATCTTAAGCCCGACCAGCGCCATGTCGGCGATATCGTTCTTGCCGTCCCCGTTCAAATCCATATGACGGTTTTGATCGGCAAGAGGAAGTCCCACCTCCTTGGAGATCAGCATCAAATCGAGCACGTCCACCTTGTTGTCGCCGTTGAAATCTTCCGGGATTTTCGGCAATCCGATCGAAATTTGTACGGGTTTGTCTTGTCCCAACACATCGATATGTCCCGTTTGATCGCCATCTTTCCGTATCGTTTCCGCGCCCTTTACCAGCGTCACGGCCGTCTGGCCTTCGGTACCGATGGCCTTCAGCGTCACTTCCGCGAGATCGGCATCCCCTTGAATGCTGCGTTCCTTCAGTTGGGTTCCTACCAGCGTAAGGATGCCGCCTTCATTAGCCCATGTCAGGTACCCCTGCTCTTTCCAGGCAGGCGATGCAATGACATCAACCGCTTCCCACTTCTTCGCGTCATATTGAACCTTCGCCTTGAATCCGTATAAGTCGGAAGCCTGCGAAATTTGCAGGGTCAAGGGAATCGTCTGTCCGGGCTTGACAGAGGCGGGCGCAGTCAGCTTCAACTGACCTGCCTGTTCATACTCGGTATCGGAAACCGGAATCATCATCAGATTTCCCATGCTTGACGCATCCGCGTAATAAATATTTTCGTTGCCGCTCGCGTCTATCGCGGTGCTCATGAATTTCACTTCCATGCTGTCGGGAACCAAACGAACATGATCCATCGTTCTGGGATCGATGATCGTAATCCGGTCGGCAAGGTCCATGTACAGCAGCCCGTCTTTGCTCCAGTAGGAATGATAAGGACGCCACATGCCGTAATTGCTAATGTCCGAATAAACGTTTTTATAATCGATCAACTCGTAGGTTTTCGGATCGAGCTTAAACAAAATCCCGTTCACGCCGCCCCAAATATTTCCGTCCGGGCCCACCGTCAGCCCGCTGATCATCGGAGGATTGCTTAACCCTGGAATATTCAGCGTAAATTCGGTCACCTTCTTCTTGTTCGCCACATCCCAAACGAACATTTTGGCGGATCTTTCCGTCGGCGAAATGCCCAAACCGCCGTGCACCGTCGTGGAACCGTAAATATATCCGTCCTTGTACGCAAGTCCGACAATGCTCTGGTTTTTGACGATATCCCGGAATACCTCATGCTGTCCTGCGGCAGGATCATAAATCGTAAGCGCTCCGCCAAGCTGTCCGTAGTCCGGAATGGTCCCGATCATGATTTTGTCTTCCATCGTCTTCATGATGTAAGGCCGGTCCTGATGGTCCCCAATGGTAAATACCTTTTCGGCTTTGGGCACAGGCTGCGTCGTATCCGCTTTATAAACATGCCCTCCCGGATATACGCCAAAATACATATCGTTGCCATGGGCAATCATGCCCTCGGCTTGTTCCAGGACAAAGGTTGTGTATTTTAGGGTGGCCGGATCGAATTGGGCTCCCATGCCTCCCGGATAACCGGACATATACAACTTTCCGTCAGGCCCCTGTTCGATATTATGAATCGGATTCGGCTGCCCCTGGAGAACGGACGGGTAGTTTTCGCTCGTCTCGTCCACGACATTAAAAATGCTGTAATCGCCGTTGGCCTTCATCGTCGCAAAGGACTGCTCTTTGCCGTTTGCGTCGAATCCCACCCATCCCGCGCCCCGGAACGACGTTCCATACTTGATGGCGGTCAGGCGCGTTTCGAACGTATCCAGATTGACTTTCGTCACATGACCGTTGGCGGGTATATACAACTTGTTGTCTTTTGCAACCAACTGGTTGAATGAAAAGACGCCTGCGCCCGTAATGCCCCCCGCATCCTTCCCGACTTTGTGAGGCAGCCACTCTTTTGCTTTCAAATCGTAGAACAGCAGCGTCATCGACGGATCGCCAAACTTGACGGCGAGTAATCCATTCACGATGGTCATGTCATAAGCAAAAGGAACAGCGGCAGCTTCTACGCCAAGCAAGGCGGCCACTCCATCCGAAATGACCTGCTTCTCGCCGGTCTCCACGTTCAGGCGAACAACATCGCCTTTTGTTCCTATCCCGGCATAGACAAAGCCTTCATGATAAGCAATAGACCGGACATATTCTTGTCCTTGAATCATGCTTCCATAATCATGGAACTTTTGGGTCGCCGGATCATATTTGAAAACTTTGCCGCTTTGGAACGTCCCCCCGTACACATTCCCGTGCTCATCCGTGATCAACGTCCAGATCGATTTCTCGCCTGGAATCGGTTGTCCCAGATTTTGTATGGTTTTCGTGGCGGGCGAGTAAGCCCATAAGTCGCCTTTGGTTTGCCCGGATGTCGTAATCCCGCCGATATATACGGTTCCGTCCGGGGCAATCGTCTGCCTCCAGCTTTGCTGGGTTCCGGTCAGCGGAAAGGAGCGAATTAACTTATGATTTTTAATGTCCACCACATTGAAAATGGCCGTATCCCCGTTCACCGTCGTGTAGAATACGTCTTTTCCATCCTCTTTGCCGACGACGGCATCGCTGATGGAAGCCCGCGATATGGGCACGCCGAGGTCCACCGGCTGTCCGAAGGTTTTGCCCTTGAACGAAACCGGGTCGCCTCCCGCCGCGCCGGCTGTCATTCCGCCCGATAACGCTGCGGTAAAAACCATCAAAGCAGCGATCGGCAGCATCATCCACTTCTTCAGCTTCTTATACATCGTATACCTCCTCGAAATTTGAGTAGCAGCTTGGTTGTTGTTAGCGGGACGCGCCTAGTTCTTCAACACCTTGAGGGCAACCAGTCCGACGTCCGTGACGTCAATGCTTCCATCGCCGTTCAGATCATAGTGCTTTATCGCTCCATCCGGCTTTTGATCCACGCTTTTCCCGATCAGCAGCAGATCCACCAGATTGACGGTTCCGTCACGATTCAGGTCTTCTCCGCTTTCCATGATCGTTAATCTGGCTTTAACGTCATCCGGCAGCGAATAGAGATCCTGATCCGTCTGCGCGCCGACCGGGGCAAGAAGCGATCCGCGCTGAATCGCAAGCGTCGTATTTCCGGATTGCTGCAGCACATCAAACGTGATATTCAGCATGTTCTTGTTGCCGCTTATCGAATGATTTTGGAGCTGGGAAGCGACAATTCGAAGCTTTCCGTCTTGATCCTTCCAGGTCAGGAAAGCCTCCCGGCCATCTTTAAACTCGGAATCCAGTTCAACCGAACTCACCTTGAGCGCATTCGGATCATAGGACAGATTCAGATCCGCGGCATAAAGGTCCTGTGCATCATAAACCGAAACTTTTACCGTGACCGGCTTGCCCTTTACCGCCGTTTCGGGCGCAAGCAGCGACAGATTCATGTCCTTCTGCTCATAGGTCAACTTAAAATCATCGTAATAGGCCACCGCGGTAAAAAAGTTGCTAAGCGAAGCGTAAACGTAAGCATGCTTGGCGTTTGCCGGCGCGACTCCCTTCACTTCCCCCTTAAACCACTCGTTCTTGGGCGAACGATAATGGAATAATGAATCCGTCCCTACCTGCTTGTTATTTTCGTCGAAAAAACGGAGGAGCAATGTGGCCGCTACCGTCGGGTCCTCCAAATACATCATGGCCGAAGCGGTGTATTCCGTTCCCGGCTTGACCGGCAGGGGAGGACTCTGCAGAATGGCTCCTTTGGTCGTTGTCGTATCTTTAAATCTCACGCTTTGCTTTCCCGAATAAGCGCGATCCGTCGTAACCTCATAGTAAGCATCGGGGTAAGGCGCCCATAAGGGCGTCCACCCGGGGATAACGGAATCGACGACCTCTTCCTCGAATCCCGCATTCGGAATTTCAATCTCTTTCGTTTGGAATCCGTCCGCTGCGCTGGCCGTTGAAACATCGGTGGCGGTAAGCACCGTCGCCATCACGAGGATTAAGGCCGTACATATCATCAAACCCTGCCGCAAAAGTTTCAATAGACTCCCTCCTTATCGTTGATCAAGCCAGCGGAGCAGAATGATTGCCGCTTCCGCGCGGGAAGTATAAGCTTTTGGAGAATAAAGCTGCTGTGCTTTCCCTTTGATTAACCCTTTTTCCCTCGCGGAATAAATGGCCTCCTTGGCCCAACCGCTCATCTGATCATCGTCCCGGAATTTCGAACCGTCTGCCGGGGCCGCACCTTTCACTTCGCTGCCGGTTGCGTTCATCAGCATCACGGCCATTTGCTCCCTCGTCAGCTTCTCATCGGGCCGGAAGCTCCGTCCATCGCCTTGAACGATTCCCGCTTTCCAGGCTGCTTGCACTTCCTTGGAATACCACGCGTCCGGTTTAACATCCGAAAATACGTTTGCCGCCCCTTCCGAAACCTCAAGATTCATCGCTCTGGCCAGCAAAGAGGTAAATTCGGCCCGGGTGATTTCCTGGTTAGGCGAAAATGTTCCCTGACCCGTCCCGAACATGATCTGCTTGGCCGCCAAGGCTTCAATTGCATGTTTTGCCTCACTGTATAATTTTTCGATATCCCGATAATCCGCAGCGTATTCCATGACGGCATACGTCCCCGGCTTACTGACAACCAGTTCATAGGTTCCATCCTTCTGCTTGGCATCCCGCATGTACTTCCAGGAGCCGGAGCTTTCGTCCCACCGATACACGCCCAATCGATGAAGCCCTTCTCCTTTTGCTTTAAACGGAAGCACAAGGTCCAGGTTGCCCGGCAGTTGAGTAACAGGAACGCTCCTGCCCCCTGTTACCTCCGACACGAACAGATTGTAGGAAGCGAGCGGTTTCAGCTTATCGCCGAGTTCCTTTATGGATGATGGCTCCAGGGAAGCAAGACTGATCCTTACCGCGTTCTTCTTCGGAAGGGAATCCGGATGAACCTTTACTGTCCCCTGTGCCCATTCCAGCACCAAAGACATCTCGCTTTTCTCCATTAGCGCCAATTGTTCTGCGGTCATATGAAGCGCAGCTGCCTGTTGGGCTTTGGAAGCAAGCGATAAGCGGATAAGCGCTCCAGTTTCCGTCTGCAAGCCATGTTTTTTGGACTGCGACAGCAAATCCGTTACCGACTTCACGGCAAACTGCAGCGAGCTTTCGTGAATGGTCGCGGCTCCGTCCGCTGAATCCGTTCCAAGGGTTACGCTCCCTTGCAGCTCTTCGATCAATTTTTTCAATAGGGCTTCCCACTGCTTCTTCTTCTCGCCCGTGAGAGAAGGGTCCTCTTTGGACAACAAGCCGCTTGCCGCGGATACCGCTTCTTTTAACCGGCCTTGGTGAAGCATTTGTTCAATATCCTTCAGTGATTTGGCTAAGTCGCCTTCGTTGCCCTTAGGTCCGCCCGGGTCTGCCGGGGTGCCTGGAGAAGAAGGAGTGCCGGGATTCGAAGGCACGTCCGGATTCGCGGAGTCCCTGATGGTTATGTTCAGCGGCCCTCCGTCTTTTACGGGAATGGCCTTCAAATCTTTCAAGCCTGCTTCATTGATGAAAGACTCCGTTGAAACCGCCTTGATCTCCAGGAATTCAACATCCGCCTTTCCGGCCTCGCGAGCGGTAAAGCTTAATTCGGCTACATCCAAAGCAGCCGCTTGCGACACGTTTGACGCTTGTTCGCGCAGCAGAGGCAATAGCACCGTTCCCTGATGGGCGTCTGTCTTTATGCCGCCGAAATCGTTATATCCTCCCGTCGGTGCAGCTTCCTTCAGCGTTAATTTCGCGGCGTCATATTTCACTCCAAACTGAATGCCGTATAAATCCGCAGCATGGCGAACGGATACCTTGATTTTTACTGCGTCCCCCTTGGAAACCGACGGCATTTCAGCCTTTAACGAGATAACGCTTTCATTATTAGGAACGGCTACCGCCGTCACCGGAGCGAAACCTGCCATGAAGAGGCACAGTATCGCAGCAGGTACAACGGTTCGCATCCATTTCATCATTTTCGACCCTCTCCTTATTCGTTATTTCAATGCTCCAGCATCGATAAGCCTATGATCCCGACATCGGCCACATCGATTACGCCGTCCCCATTCAGATCCAAGCGGGCGTTTGTATCCGAAACCGGGATACCCGTATGTTTAGCGACCAACATTAGATCGAGCAGGTTCACGCTTCCATCGCCGTTTACATCTGCAGAAGGCGCCGTGCCGGGATTGCCGGGTTCGCTGTCATTCACCGGAATCATTTTTAGCCGCGTTCCTTCTGCATAGTAGATATGTCCGTCGTCGCCAAGGGCCATATAGCCGGTTTCAGGTCCGGTATAAACAGCCTTCATCGTGCCAACGTCCAATACCGTTATCCTTCCGTATAAATCCGTATATAGCAGTCCGTCCTGTCCCCAACGCAGGTGAATGGGGTTCCACATGCCGTAATCCTTAACCCCGGGGTAAATGGCGGCTTCTTTCACGACTTCAAGCGTATCAGGGTCTACGGCAAAAATAATTCCGTCCGCCGCTGCCCAGAGCAAGCCGTCAGGACCGAAGGTTAAACCGCTGATCATCAACGGATTTTTTATGGCCGTGGACAAGGCCGGGGTGAACTCCGCCAACTTGCTGCCCCTTTCCGTATCCCAGACAAACATTTTAGCTTCGCTTGCCGTCGGCTGCGTTCCCAGACCTCCGTGAATGCTGGTGGAGCCGTAAAGCTTTCCGTCTTTATAGGCAAGACCGACGATGCTTTGATCCTGCACGACGTTTCTGTAAACCGAATATGTAACCGACGTAACGGAGGCCGGTTCGTAGGTCACCAGCGATCCGCCAAGCTTTCCGTACAGAGGAACCGTTCCGAAGAACACCTTGTCATCCCCTGCCGCAAACACATACGGCCGGTCCTGCTCTTCGCCGACGCTGAATTTGTAAAGCGGGTTTTCATTGAGCTTGAAAGGAAGATCAGGCGAGAGCTCATGGATCTGGGCGCCGGGGTATATGCCGATATACAGCTTGCCGCCGTAGGCCCCCATGCTTTCCGCCTGATTCATGGTAAACATCTCCCTGGACTTGGTAGCGGGATTATAACGGGCGGCGTTAGCGCTTGGGTAGGCGCTCATGTACAGGCTGCCGTCCGGGCCTTTTTCCAGAACGTGAAGCGGCGCGCTTTGCCCTTCCACGATCGGATGAAGCTCCTCGCGAACCCCTTTCTCAGGCTGCATTAGCGTGACGATTCCGTTGAATTGGATGCTGACCAGCTTTTCTTGAGCGTTCGTTCCTATCCAGCCGGAATTCTTCATGGACATCGTCTGCGCTATGCCCGTATCCCGAACTTCATGAGAGGCCAGATCAAAGGACACCAGTTTCTTGTTCTGCAAAAAGTAAACCTTTCCGTTCCGTTCGGGAGATACTTTCACCCCGTCGTACCCTTCGATTGCCGTGTCCAGCCATTGCTTGTTGACCAGATCATAGACGATTAACTGCTTTACGGAACCGCCTGACAAATGGGCAAACAAATAGTCTCCCGCCACATCGAGATTGTACACGAACGGATAGGCGTCAACCCCCGGGATCGGCTTTAGCGGTATTTCGTCTTTGGCGCCGGTTGCCGGATCGATTCGGATCAAATGTCCGGTAGAGCCTGTACCCGCATATACGTAGCCGCCGTGATAAGCCATGGACCGGACATACTGCTGCCCCTCCACCGCGCTGCCGAAATCGGTGAATTGTTTGCGGGCAGCGTCATATCTAAAAACCTTCCCTCCCGGAAACGTTCCTCCATAAACGTTCCCGTCATCATCAAGCGTCATCGACCAGATGCCGCCCTCGCCCGGGATCGGGACGCCCAACCGTTCGATCTTTCCGGAAGATGCGTCATAACGATACAATATGTTGGATGTCGAGCCGACGTAAACGCTTCCATTTTTATCCGCTTGATGCACCCAGGCCTGCTCGCTGCCTTCCAGAGGCACGGTATTGACGATTTTGTAGGTATTCAGGTTGATGACGTTTAATACCGCGGGTGTTCCGCTTACGGTCGTATACATGTAATCGCTGCCGTCAACTTGGTTATAAGCGCTGTCAAAAATGCTGATTTGCTGGATCGGAGACCCCAGGTCCACCGGCTGCCCGAACGTGGCAGCGGGGCTGTTCGCCTCCGCTCCATCGGCATTGGCCGCAAGCGGAGAGATTAACATAAGCACCGACAGACACAAAATCATCGATTTGCGAAAAAATGAATTTGACATTTATCTTCCCTCTCCCAGTCTTGAATTTATTTTATGCTTCATCCGCTTCTCCCGAATGTTCCTCCTTTCCTGATGTTAGACGATGTGGGTTCGCATTACGCTTATCATTGGTTCTTATCTGGATCTTATTCTTAATACTAGTAGAGTCAAATTACATCTGTCAACGGTTTCACATTTACAGACTTTTTAAGGACACGCAAGCCGCAGACAATTATGACCTTCCTCGCTCTGGTAGGCAGTGGGGCCGCCCTTGTCCGGCAGTTTACTCGAATTCAACTTAGATTCTTTAGGCAAGTGTTCAGGGATTCCGGATGGTTTCAACAAAAAAAGAGGCTGCGCCAGTGGCACAGCCCCTATCTTTTTGTAAAGACATCGACAAATTAATATAGCTGGATCGAACGCTCTATTTCAGCGGAAGCTGCTTGGACAACCGCTCGAACTGCTCAAGGTGCGGATTTATCCTTGGCTGAATGCTCTGCAAATATTTAAGGGCCGCCGCATTTTTGCGCTCTTCCGCTTTGGTGTCGCCCGGGAAAAAGGTATATGTTTTGCTGACGGAACCTTTTTGGTATTTGGCCATGAAGATTTTGCCGGTTTTCCAGGATGCCTTCATGTCCTTGTTATGGCCCATGATATACAGCGTTTCGTTTCCGTTTTTGTAGGTGAAGCTGTAGTCGGGATCCGCGACGGCATGAATGACGTCGTATCCGCTTTTGAACAGATGGTTTTTAAAGATGCCGGTTTGGATCTGATGGGATACCACTCTTCCTTCCTCATCGGTCACCTTGTGGGTCAAGGTGCCTTTGCCCTCCATCTTGTCGTTCTTCCAGGCACCGCTGTATACGACTTTAATCTTATGCCCCTCCGACACGTATTCGTTCATGTATTTACCCGTGCCGGTCCGTTTACCGTCGGAAAAATCGCCCGAATATTGCTTTCCGTCTCCCCATTTGATCGTACCGTGCCCGTGCGGCACACCGTTTTTAACCTCGCCGTAATACGTCGCATGTCCTGCGAGCTGAACCCGTTCCTTGGAAGCGGAAGCGTGCACGGCCGTCGATCCGGTCGCAAGCGAAGCGGCGGTCAATGATGCCGAGAGTGCAAGCGACAGAGCAATTGCTGTTATTTTTTTCATCGAAGACTCATTCCTTTCAAACACATTGTATGATGTAAAATAACCATTATTCCATGATAATCCATTTTCTTTCTGAAATACAAGGTAAGATCATCGTGAACCAACGGCTGCTTGCAAGGACTTAAGCATCAATTTCAGAATTTTTTTAAGATAAGGCACATTTTTGCGAGCTTGATTGTTATAAGAGTAAAAAGCTAAGGAGGTGCTGACATCGCGGCAAGATGAAATGGATCCACAAGAGTTGGAAGCATTAGTCGGCTCAATCCAAAAGGGAGATGCGAACCAATACACCCGGATTGTGAAGGCATTTCAGCAGCCCATTTTCCGTTACTGCTATCGATTGCTCGCCAACCGGCAGGATGCGGAAGATGCAGTGCAGGATATATTGGTCAAGGCCTATCAGTCCCTTTACCAATACAAGAGATCGGATCATTTTTCGGCATGGCTGTACCGGATTGCCTACAATCACTGCATGAATTTGCTGCGTAAACGGCGAATGCACAACCAGGTGATGCGCATCTTTCGCCCGGAGACCGTGTCGGCAAGCCCTGAGCATGAGCTCGACAGCCGGCTGTACAAGCCTTCATTGGCAACAGCCCTATCGCAGTTAACTTTGGAAGAGAGAAACCTGCTCATTCTTCGGGTATTTGAAGAGAAAACCTATGCCGAGATCGGCGAAATTTTAAAGACCAGCCCCAATGCACTAGTGAAGAGAATGATCCGAATTAAAAAGAAAGTACGGAAGTCCATGAAAACAAAGGAGGAATCTCTTTGGAACGAACCCAACATCACGATGAATACCAAGATATAATGCTCGCTGTGGAGAATGAAAGTTTACCGGAAGTCGACGTCTCGGAACAAGTGAGAAAACGCATAACCGAACTTGACCACCGCCGCCGTTCGTTTTTGAAGGTAACCATGAGAGGCGCCACGGCCCTAGGAAGCTTGTTGGCACTGGTTCTGCTCGTCACCGTGACTGCATATGCCGCTTCCGAATACATCCAGATTCGAAATAAATCCGGAGAAGTCAGAGTACAGCATGTAGCACCAAGCGAAACATTCGGCGAGCCAGCGGCTTACGACAAGTATGCTAAGCAGGCTAGCGATTTTGCCAAGCCGGGGGATTTGGTAGCTTATTATGTAAAAAAGGGAGACCGTACGGATTCCTCCGAGCCGGAGCTGCGGTTTGAATACAAAGAGCGGCGTATTCATTCCTATGAAGACTTCCTGAAGGAGGCAAAGCGCACACAGGCACCCGTTCTTCCGAAGGCCGCATTGGACTATGCGTTTGATTACGGCAATGTGAGCCCCCGATTTCCGAACTCCAAGGCAGATAAGGAAGAGGCTTTATACCTGAAAACATTGGGCGAGCTTGTTGATCAGGCGTCGAAGGCAGCCTCGGGAGACCATGTGTTTATGAAGTCCCTTCCCTGGTCCCAGCCGTCCGGCATCAGCGGGATATATTCAAAAGGCAAGGCACATATCGGCATTTATGCTACTCTCATGCGCGGGGGAGACATGTACGTGACGCAGGAAAAAGAGCATGCCGCCGAAATAGTCACGGTTGCAGGTACCGAAGTTGTGTATAACCTCGTAAAAAAGGGCGACATCAGCTATGACTACATAAACTGGTACAACGAAGAGCAGGATGCCTATTATACGCTAACCAGCTTTGGGGATAAAACCTTGACCAAAAAGCAATTTTTGCAATTGGCCGAGGAACTGTTGAAGTAGAAGCTAAATCCCTGTAAACCTATTATTGAGAATATTACAAGCAAATCTCCATTGGGCCGACTTCAGGACCTGGTTCGAACATGGCCCACGGACGGGGCAAGGCGCCTCATACCATAAGAAAAACGTCTATCGACGTACTTTCTTAGAAGACAGACCGCTTTTAGCGGAAGTTTTTCTTGCGATATAGAATTCCATCAGCTCCGCTTATAACTTTATAAATTCTATATCTAAAGAAAAACGTCTATCGACGTACTTTCTCAGAAGACAGACCGCATTTAGCGGAAGTTTTTCTTGCGATATAAGGATGGCAAACCTCTGATGTTTATACTTTCTTATCTCTTAAAAAGCCGGTAAACACGCCTAAACTCAGGCTGTTTACCGGCTTTCCTTCTGCCACGGATTTCGCGCTTCCTTAATTCTGCTCAGCTACCGCTTGATAAGCCTTCAAATCCGTATACACTTCCACCTTGAACGGATTGCGTTTATGCTTGAAGATTTTGTAGAAGTGGTAAATGAATACCGCGATATTGGCGGCCAGCGACAAGGCGCTTACGACCCACAATGCCGTTTCGCTGTGGGAGGACTGTACCGCGAATTTGGACTCTCCGACAAATGCCGGGAACGACATCGTGAACATCATCCAGATCGCCAGCGTTTGGGCACGGTGCTGCAGCCACGCTCCTTTTTTAAAGAAGAAAGCAGGAATCGTACAGGAAATCAGCAGTGCAGCGCCTGCATAAAACGAGTGGTCGGACACGCAGTTGTAAACATAAGCGAAATTCCAGATATCGTAAGCAATGATCCAGAACCAGAGCTGATCCGGCCAGACCATATCCCTTGACCGGCTTTTGCTGACCACGATGCCCATCCAGCCGGAAATGGTAATGATGTTCAGCAAACCGGCGATTCCGTTCATGATATTCCACGGACCGCCGATCATCATCACGCCGTCGACGATTCCGTTGAGGCTGTATACCTGAAAATCCCGGATCACCGCTTCGAGAATATTCAGAGCCAGAATGAAAGCCGGGAACATCAAAACATATTTGTTCTTGTCCCACCCTTTGATGTACCTCAAAGCCATAAAACCAAGGCAGCCCGCCAGTGCGGAATAAACTTTGACCCAGTGGAACCAGGTTCCGACGCTTGAGCCTTCCCCCGCCGTTTTCGGCCATACCGCGACCGTCAGTATGATCGGCAGCACCAGGAAGAGGAACAGGGATACCCATTTGCTCATCCGCGCCAATTCGTTCACGAGCATCAGGCCTCCGAGCACCACAAACCACATCAATACAGAGTACCAAGGCATCGCTTCGAATAAAAACATATATAGCCCTCCCTTTACCAATGATGCAATCCTTTTATGCATTGAATATAGCGCTTCGCCGATCAGGCATCAAATCCCGAAAAGCCTTGCGGGACAAGGATTCGCAGACTTTGCTTTAGGGATGGGTTTACACATTTTCCGCCTTCTGCCCTTCAAGTCCATTCGCTTGCCTGATATGGACTTCCGTTCCTGCCGAGTGTAAACAAAACTCCAAAGTAAAAAATTGCGGGACAACCGGGCAATCGGGTCAGAAAAACCGTTGAACCAAAGCCCTGGCATAGATAATGCAGTTCTCCAGCGTAGGAAAATTCATGATCTCCCCGGCAAAGTAGATTCCGTATTTCCCCTGCAAACGTTCAAGCCGCGCATAAAAGCCGCTTTGGAGAGCGGCCGTATCCACATGGGGAAAATGGCTCCAGCGCTTCATCATGTACAGCCGGATATTCTCTCCTCCCAAGCCGGCAAGGGTAGCCTCAATGCTCTCCCGCATCTCTTGATCGCTCATGCTATCGCTTTCGGCGACATAAACGGTGATCAGATCCGTCTCCGCCAGATCCGCCCACCTGTAATACCAAGCCATCATCCGGCCCTTGCGCCCCGGTCCCATATTGCCGGGAATATACCCCGACAGTTTCGGCATGTTGTCAACCCTGTAGGCGTAAACCCGGAACCGCTCATCGATGATGCTCTCGAACAGCTTGCGGTCTGCGGGAGCCAGATCGGTCTTTTCCGGCAAATCCCGCAGCGAGGCCGTATAAATGACTTTGTCGAAGTATAGCGTTCCTTGATCGGTTTCCACCCTGACTCTTCCCGTCTCTTCCCTGGCAATGCGATTCACCCCGCACGTCAGCCGAAGATCCGAAGCCTGATCGCCCATCCGCTTGACAAGCTCCGTCACCCCTTTGGGCCAGGAAATCATATGGGTGATTTCGATGAATGACATGAGATTGTCGTAATTAAGCAGCTTCATGACATAGGCCGCGGGGACTTCGTCAATGCTGCCAAAGCCGAATGCGCTGAAATAATGCATAAACACCTGTTTAAGCACCAACAATCCGTTCTCGTCGCACCAAGCGGCAAAAGGCTTGTACAGCTCCGAAGGGATATGGGCAAGCCCCGGGTCTTTGATGGCTTCAAACCGGCCCAGCAGTTCCGGGAGGCGTTTGAATTCCCTGGCAAAGTCCGACAGCTGCTCTACGGGAATTTGGGAGATTTTATGGCCGTCACGGTCAAAAAATCCGCGTTCCAGCAAAGGCCCCTTATCCCGCAGACCAAACTCCTCCATCAATTCCATCGTCATTTTGTACGACGGCAGGCCGATCAAAGCGCCCATTTCGTATGTTTTCCCCTTATATTCGATCGAATGGCATTTGCCGCCCACCCGGTCCCCTTTTTCCAAAATCGTCACGTTGCGGTAGCCTTTCTTCCCCAATTCATATGCCAGGGTTACGCCGGAGATCCCTGCGCCGACGATCCCGATTTTTTCGCCGTCCTTGATCATGTCCCTTACCTCCTCGTAAACAGCCAGAGCGGCAGCGGCTCCTGAACCCCTCTGAAATTAAGAACAATGTCGGAGGGGATCTTGCCCGCGTTTTTCCCCTTTTCCAGCGGACGAATGTAGTTATAGTAATTCATGTATTCGTTCAACCGCTGCTCCAGCGTCTCAAGACAATCGATCCTTCCCTCGTGCCAGGCGGGTTTATAAAATTCTTTCGCCAAAATCGCATTGAATTCGTGCAAGGGCTGAAATACTTCGGGATGACCGGCATTGAACGTAACGGAATGGATATTGTGCTTCAGCAGATATTCCGTATAAGCATGCTTTCCCCGTTCCCAAGCTGTCGTGAACTCCTGGCTCTTGTTCGTGACCAGGTGTTCGATCTCCAGATGAAAGGTTCGCAGCAGCGGCATGATTTTAAAACGCATAAAATCGATAAGCTGTTTCGTCGACTTCTGGTTGCACAGCTTCACCAGCGCCAGCCGCGAGTAAGAGTCCAAAACGATGTACTGGTATACTTTCCCTGCCTTAGGCAAATTCCCGATGTATTGAATCGTCAAAAAACAAATATAGCCGGGCCGCGCATGCTCCGGATCCCTCATGCGGTAGTCCAATGGCGCTTGCGGTGCCGCCTGGTTACCCTCGGAATTCGATTTCCTGCGTTCCGCCTTCTTCTTGGCTTTGATCTCTCCGGCGTATCGCTCCCGGTCCTCCCTCCGGCTCAGTCCATTCCTGCGCAGCACGTTATAAATGCCGGATTCCCCGATCTGCACGCCTTCGTCCTGCAATTCATAATAAATTCGTTTGGGGCCATCCTGGGGAAAACGCGCCGCATATTCCAAAATGATTCGTTCCGTTTTTCTGTCCACCTGATTGGGCATAACCGGCCTGCGGGCCTTTTTGCCAAGTCCAGCCATTCCGAACTTCATGTAATCGTTATACCAACGGTAATACAGCGTTCTGGAAATGCCGAATTCTTTGCAGGTCTTGGCCACGTTGTTACCGGTCATTCCGTGGAGGATCACCTGGTACTTCTGATTCTCGTTCAATCGCTTCGCCCCTTTTCCCGAACAACCGTACTTCTTCCATTTTAATGATGAAAGGTATTTTAAGCCATGAAATGAATTACAAATCGGCCATTCCCTGCAGCTTTTCAGAGCATGGGCCAAAGCCTAACAAACCGGATGGGGACAGCCGATAAAATAACTAGAATTGTTTGTGAAAAGTGTTGCAATATCGGGCGAAGACGATGATGCATATATGAAAAATGGCGATCACTGCCTGAATGAAGGCGTATTCGTGTTCCTGCCCGTTATATGAAGAGAGGATGTGACTGCATGCAATTGCAGGGCCGGTTCAGCTTTCATCAAGTCACAAAAATCAATTATTTTATTCTGCTTGCCTGCTCATTTACATTCGCGGTGGAAGCGCCGTTTATGCACGGCAGAGAAATAGGATTGCGCATCTCAGGCGTTATGATGCTTACCTGTCTTATCGGAACCTCGGTTTATCTCGCTCACCTGAAGCGGCTGCTTCCAACGATGGTTATCGGGTCTCTCATCCCTCTTGCCCCTACGGTAATCGCCCTCACCCTGTTGTTTTACGAACATGGCGCCTTCCGTTTCTTTCTCGTCTTTCCCGTCACGATCGTGTCATCTGCCATGTATTTCCGCAAAGATATCCTGATTGCTTATTCCGCGATTCTGAACCTGCTTCTGATTTCTTTTTTCCTGGCTGACCCGGCTGCACTCATGGGCCCAGGGTGGAACATATCGGATTTTATCCTTCGTCTTGCGTTTCTTGACAGTACTGTCGTTTATTTGTTTTTCCTCACGAAATGGGGAAAGGATCTCATCGAAGAAAGCGTGGAAAAAGAGCGGGAAGCTTCCCGCCTCAACTCAGCCCTGGAAAAAACGGTGGGGGACATCGGCGATTATGCCCGCCGGCTGAACGAAAGTGTCGCCAGCAGCAATTCACATATCGCCGGCACCCGCGAAATTAGCGGCAACGTCGTTCTCTCGGTGCAGGATATTGCCCGCGGCATCGATCAGGAAGCAGCCAACCTGAGCGACATCAACGCTTCGATCGCCGAAGTTGATCAACTCGTCCGGCACCTTCATCAGAACTCCGACAGGATTCTGGGCGATTCCGGCGATGTGGGCAACCTCATCGGCAAAGGCTCGGAAAGTGTCGGGGAATTGGTCAAGCAAATCGATATCGTGCAGGGGGCCATTCAATCGGCGCTGGATGCGGTGATTCAAATGAATGATCGGATGGAGCAAATCAGCGATATACTGTTGTCCATTACGCAGATTTCAACCCAGACGCACCTGCTTTCCCTCAATGCGGCCATCGAGTCGGCACGCGCCGGTGAAGCCGGACGAGGCTTCGCCGTCGTGGCATCGGAAATCCGCAAGCTTGCTTCCATAACCGGAGAAATGACCGGCCGGATTCAAACCATCGTTCAGGGAATGACTCAGATCAGCCGAGAGGCTCTTACGAATGTGCGGGACGGTTCCATCGCTTCTGAGCAAGGAACGCACATAGCGGCCACCTTTCTGCAGGGATTCAAAACGATCGAAAGCCGTTTTAACGGTATCAATCACAGCATTAGGGAAGAAGCGGCCCATATGGACTCCATGATGCGGCAGTTTACCGTAATTCGCGACAGGGTCGGAGAAACCGCCGCCATCACGCAAGCGCATTCGGCAACGACCGAGGAGATGCTTTCCTCCATTGAGGAACAGAACAGCCGCATCATTACCGTTCATCATGAAATGGAAGAAGTCCGCTCGGTCGCCGAACAGCTTGGGGTGATGACGACCTATGCCGCCAAGGATAAACCGGGATGCCCAAAAACCGGATAGACCGCTCTAAACGAAACAGAAAACGGCTGCCTTAAGGTCGCTTGACCTCCGGCAGCGTTTTGGCATGTCATTCCATGCCATGCACGAGCTCAGCGAGCGAACGAAGCACATCTTCGTCTAATCGTCCAAGGCCGGAACGGCCTTCGCGGACGGAGGAACCGAAATGAACCTCCCGCACCCCCGTCGCTTCGATAAAAGACTTGATTCCCTCCGGCGTCAAGCCATACCCTGCCAGAATGGCAGGCCCTCCCGCTTGCGAGCGTTCCACCAGACTCCGGATTCCGGATACCGATTCCGGTGCCGGCCGCGGTCCTCCCGAAGTCAGGATCCGGGATATTTGCGGATACCGGCTGAGATCCCATACGCTGCCGGCTGATCCGTTATCTCGTCGAATGCCCGGTGGTACGTAATATCAAGCGAACCTGCGGCCGACAGCAGGCGGCGCAGCGCCTCTTCATCCACGGTACCGTTTGAGGATAGCGGACCAAGGACGACTCCTGCGGCTCCCGTGCTCCTGCGTATGGCTTCGATATCGGCCAGCATCGTCTCCATGTCTTCTCCGTCGGCGACAAAAGAACGGCTGTGCGGCCGAATCATGACATTCACGGGTATGCCCACTCTGCTTGTCACCCGGTCGACCAAACCGATGCTGGGGGTGAGCCCTCCCTCGGTTATGGCTGTAATGAGCTCAATGCGGTCGGCCCCGCACGCTTCTGCCGTCAAGGCATCCTGCAGGGTCGTAGCGATCACTTCAAGTATCAAGATTGTCCCTCCTCCTTAGAATCGGCCTTATCTCTTCCGAGCTGCCGGTATTCCACATAATCGGCCAACAGGCGTGCTCCGTAGCCGGTTGCCCCGGATGCCGAAAAGGCGGTCTCGCCTTTATACTGCACCGTACCCGCCATATCGATATGGACCCATTTCATCGGTTTCGTGACGAAGCGCCGGATAAAAAGCGCTGCGGTGATCGCTCCGGCCAGCGACGAGGAGCCGATGTTGCTGAGATCGGCATAATCGCTGTGCAGTTCGGCCTCGTATTCATCCATCAGCGGCATCGGCCACAAGCGTTCGCCGTTCCGTTCCCCGATATCGACAAGCTCCCTTGTCATCTCCGGGTCACCCCAGATGCCCGCAATGCCCAGTCCGAGGGCTTGGCCGACATTGCCCGTCAAGGTGGCGATATCCACAGCCTCCGCTGCTCCGAGCCTTGCCGCATGAAGCAAAGCATCCGCCAAAACAAGCCGCCCCTCGGCATCCGTATTCGCAGCCTGAACCGTGAGCCCGTTAGGGAACGAAACCACGGAGGACGGAAGCATCGCGTGAGCGTCAGGGACGTTCTCGGCAACGGCTATAAGCGCCGCCACATTCGCTTTGGACTGCCGCGCAGCCAAAATATCCATAGCGCCGGCAACCGCCGCCGCGCCGCCCATATCCATCCGGGCGTCGCTGATATCCTTGCCGCTTTTCACGTTCATGCCGCCCATATCAAAAGTTATCCCTTTTCCGACAAGGCTGATCAACGGCTGGGATGGATCCCCCTCGTAACGCAGCTCAATGAGCGCCGGCGGGTATACGCTTCCGGCCCCCACTTTGAGAAGACCGTTCATTTGGTAATCCGTCAAGTCTTTTCCTTGGTATACGGTCACTTTAACCGGCGTTCCGCGAAAATGCTCCTCGATCCACTCCACCATCCGGTCCGGATGAAGCTGATCCGGCGGCTCGTTGACCATGTCCCTGGCCAAATACGTGCCTCTTGCCCGGATTTCGGCCGTCCGGATCACGTTTTCGATCTCTGCTTCCGTCATTTCCGTCCAGTCGTCCGGATGAATGGACAGGCTTACCTTCCCCGGCTTCCGGACGGATGTGCGGTACTTATGGAATCCATACAAACCAAGCAGCCATCCTTCGAGCCAAGCCTGCAGCCAGTCGGCAGCGGCTGTATTGCCGGAATGACCGGCAACGATTGGAGCTTTACGGACAAGGCATGCGCTGAGGAAACCCTCCTTCTGCATGTTCCTTGCCGCCAAGCCTCCCCCTCGTCGAACCGCTTCGAGTCCGGTTGAGGTCCGTTCTCCGAGCAAGACGGCCAAAACCTCCCGTTCCTCATCGCCGCGGCGGCGAAACCAGACGGACTTGGCTGCATTCCGTTTGTTCTCGCTGATCGGATACATGAATTCTTCTTCCCGGTACAACGGATATACATGAACTTCGGCATCTCTGCCCGCTTTCAATGATATATGCATTCATATTCCTTCTTTTCTGTCAGGATGGATAGATCTAATGTCCGTTATGGTTTGGTCCCGCCATCTAACCATATAGATGGCATGCTACCTGATGCCCTGGCCCGATTTCCTTGAACTCTGGAGCGACCTGCCGACAAACCTCCATGCAGGCCGGACAACGCGTATGGAACCTGCAGCCGGATGGCGGGTCCACCGGACTCGGCAGATCCCCTTTCAAAATAATTCGTTCGGATTTTTGCTTCGGATCGGGAACCGGCACCGAGGACAGCAGCGCCTGCGTATATGGATGCAGCGGACTTTCATATAGCTCATCCTTGTCTGCGGTTTCCACCAGCGAACCGAGATACATGACCCCGATGCGGTCGCTGATATGCTCGACGACACTCAGGTCATGGGAAATGAACAGATAGGTGAGGCCGTACTGCTCCTGCAAATCCTGAAGCAGATTGAGCACCTGCGATTGAATCGACACATCCAGCGCCGAAACCGGCTCATCCGCCACGATCAGGCTCGGTCGAACGGAGAGCGCCCTGGCAATGCCGATGCGCTGCCGCTGCCCGCCGCTGAATTCATGCGGAAACCGTTCGGCATGGTAGCTGTTCAAGCCCACGACCTCCAGCAGCTCCTGCGCCAGTTTGTCTCTTTCCTTCCGGCTCAGTTTCGTGTGGATCAGCAGCGGCTCGGCCACCAGATCCTTCACCTTCATTCTGGGGTTCAACGATGCGTAAGGATCCTGAAACACCATCTGCATCTCTTTGCGGACCGGACGCATTTCATTTTCGCTGTAGTGGCTGATATCCCTTCCGTTAAACCATACTTCGCCGCGATTCGGCGCCAGCAGCTTGGTCACGAGACGGCCGGTCGTCGATTTTCCGCAGCCGCTCTCCCCCACGAGACTGAAGGTTTCTCCCTTCATGATCGAGAACGATACCTGATCCACGGCGTGCAGCAGCTTCCGTTTCCCCAGAAAGCCCTTTTTGACGGGAAACGCCTTTTGGAGCCGTTTTACTTCAACCAACGGAGTATTCATCTGCACCGCCCCCTTTCCCCGCTTCTCCCTGCGCAAGCCAGCATCGGTTCTTCCGGTGTCCCATTTGATCTACGGGCAAAAGCTCGGGCTCCTGCTCCCGGCAAATATCCGTCACATGAGGACATCTCGGGGCAAATTTACACCCCTGCGGCATGCGGGACAGGTCAGGAACATTTCCCGGTATGGACGCAAGGCGCCGGACCTTCTGCCTCAGCTTGGGAACCGATTGGATCAACCCTTTCGTATACGGGTGCTGCGGGTCATCAAACAGTTCTTCTACCGAAGCCTCTTCCACGACCCTTCCGGCATACATCACGACTACCCGGTCGCACATCTCCGCGACGACCCCCAAGTCATGCGTGATCAGCAGCATGCCCATCCCCTGTTCGGACTTCAGTTTTTTCATCAAATCGAGGATCTGAGCTTGAATCGTGACGTCCAGGGCGGTCGTCGGTTCATCGGCGATGAGCAGCTTCGGATGGCACGACATGGCCATGGCGATCATTACCCGCTGCCTCATTCCCCCGGAAAGCTGGTGCGGGTAATCGTTCACAACCTCCTCCGCCCGCGGTATGCCGACCAGGCGCAGACTTTGCACCGCATGCTCTTTCGCCTTTTTCTTACCGTATTTAAGATGAAGCGTAATGGCTTCTTCCAGCTGCCTGCCGATCCTCAGCACCGGATTCAGGGATGTCATCGGTTCCTGGAAGATCATGGCCAGATCCTTGCCCCGAATTTGCCGCATCTGCTTTTCTTCGATTTTCGTCAAGTCTTTCCCTTCAAAAGCAACCGAGCCTCCGACGATTTTCCCCGGCGTATCTTTCAGAAGACGCATAATGGATAAGGATGTGACGCTTTTGCCGCAACCGGACTCTCCGACCAGTCCCAGTACCTCTCCTTTTCGGATTTGAAAATCCACCCCGAAACCGCCATGACGTTTCCGCCGTCCCGTTTGAACTCCGTTTTCAGCCCTTTCACTTCCAGGAGCATTTCCGGCATCATGTTCTTCCCCCCTCTATTTCGTCTTCGGATCCAGCGCGTCTCGCAGGCCGTCGCCAACCAGATTAAAAGCAAGCACCGTCAAAAAAATGGCCGCTCCCGGAAAATAGACGACATGCGGCGCTATGCTCAAATAATCGCGTCCCATGCTGAGCATCGCCCCCCAGTCCGGCGTCGTCGGCTTGGCCCCCATCCCCAGAAAGCTGAGCGAGGAAGCTGCCAGAATGGCCGTACCGATCTTCATCGTAAAATTGACGATCACGCTAGGCAGCGTCTCCGGAAAAATATGCCTCCATATGATCCGCCTGTGCTTGGCGCCCATCGACCTTGCCGCTTCCACAAACAAGGTTTCCTTGGCCGACAAAGTCACGCTCCGGATAATTCGGGCGAATGACGGAATGCCGAAGACGGCTACCGCAATTACCACATTCATGAGTCCGGGCCCGAGAATCGCTACGATGCCGATGGCAAGCAGCAGGTCCGGAAAAGAAAACAGCACGTCGCTGCCCCGCATGATCAGCCGGTCCAGCCATCCTCCGTAATAACCGCTGACCAGACCGAGGAACGTGCCAAACACCGCGGCGATCAGCACCGCGCTGATACTGACCGATAGCGACAGCTTCGTACCGGCAATAATCCGGCTCATAATGTCGCGACCATACTCGTCCGTTCCCGCCCAATGTTTGGCCGAAGGCGGTGCCAGGATTGCATCGTAGTCCGGCGTATCGGCATCATACGGAGTAAGGAAAGGACCGAACAACGCGACAACGATAAGCAACAGAATAAACATGCCGCAAACCAGGGACAGTCTCTGCTTGGCGAATTTTCGGAAAAAGCCCGAAGCGATTCCTTTGGAGGCGGCGGCCTCCGCCACTGCTTCATTCCCGGCAACAACCTGACTTTGACTCATGGGGTATCCACTCCTTTCGTTTATGCTCCTGCATATCGGATTTTCGGATTCAGCACGCCGTATAAGAGGTCGACCGCAAGGTTAATTAAAATGAACTCCACGGCAAACAGGAGAAGCTCTGCCTGTATGACCGTATAATCGCGGAAGCCTATCGAATCGACCAGCAGGCGTCCTAGCCCCGGGATGCTGAACACGGTTTCCACCATGACGGAGCCGCCGAGCAAAAATCCGAACTGCAGGCCGGCTACCGTAACGACCTGTATGAGGGAATTGCGCAGCGCGTGCCTGCCGACCACCCAAAATTCGGCCAAGCCTTTCGCGCGTCCCGTGCGTATATAATCCTCGCGCATCGTCTCCAGCATCGAGGAACGGGAAAACCTCGCAAGCATGGACATAATCCCCGCGCCCAGCGTTATGGAAGGAAGGACGTACCCCTTCCAGGAATCCACGCCTCCCGTCGGAAACCAGCCCAGCTCTACGGAAAAGATCTGGATGAGCACAAGACCGAGCCAAAATCCCGGAATGGATATTCCGGAAATGGCGGTCAGCATTCCTGCATAATCGGGCCATCTGTTCCGGTTGACCGCCGAAATGATGCCGATCAGCACACCGGCGACAAGGGCCCACCCCATGCTGAAGATCGTCAGCCAAACGGTCGGCATAAAGCGGCTCGCCAGCATTTCCGATACCGGCAGTCCCGTTTTGAGCGACACACCGAGGTCCCCTTGAAGCAGATTTTTCATATACGTGACGTACTGCTGCCACAGCGGCTGGTCCAAGCCGAGTTCCACGCGGATCGCCTGGATTTCCTCCAGGGTCGCTTCCTTTCCGGCGGCAAGCCGGGCAGGGTCTCCGGGAATGAGATGGATGAACATAAAGACGAGCACCGAGACGACGAACAGCAGAGGGATGATACCTAGAAGTCTTTGCAGCGCGTACTTTCCCACCTTGCTATACCTCCTTTTGATTACGAAAAAAGAATGGTTCAGCCCTGCTGAAAACGAAGACATCCTTTAATCTAAAGAAAGGGGCCGCTCCTGAAGCTTGCCTTCATGGAGCGGCCTGATGATTAATGCTTGACCTCGGCCTCTCTCACCGAAATGGAGCCGTCCGGGAGTACTTTTATGCCTTCGATGTAAGTTTTTTTGCCGGACAGTACCTGATCCACGCCCAGGAACGCCCAAGGCGCTTCATCCCACACCGTCTTCTGGATGTCGGCGTAGATCGCCTTTTGCCGCTCCGGATCGGTCACGGCATTGACTTCCGCTATCCACCGGTCTACGTTTTCGTTTTTGTAATAAGCCGTATTCGCGCCTGCCGGAGGGAACATCTCGCTGCTGAACAGTCCCCGCGTCGCACCGTCGGCGTCCCCGGAGGACGGGGACCAGCTGACGTACCACATTTGAACCTTGGCATCCTCGGGCTTCTCGGCACTGTTGATTTCGTTTGAAAGCGTCCCTTCCTCCATCGGTTTCACGTCAAGCTTAATCCCGGCCAGCTGAAGCTGCTGTTGGATAAACTGCATGCCCTTCATCGTTTCCGTATCGTTGCTGCCCCAGATTTCGGCCTCAAAGCCCTCGGGATAGCCCGCTTCGCCCAGAAGCTGTTTCGCTTTTTCAAGATCGTAATCATAACCGCTCTGCTGCGCATAATATTGGGTTTTGGGCGACATGGAGGAATCAAGCTTTTCCCCATAGCCGGATTTGACGACCTTGATATAAGCCTCCTTGTTGATGGCATAATTGATCGCCTGGCGGACCTTTACGTCGTCAAACGGTTTTTTCATCGTATTCAGGGTGATGTAGCGCACGATCGTTGAAGCGTTTTTCTCCACCGTAAGCCCGTCCTTGCCGTCCACTTCGGCCACCTGCTCGGTCGGCATCGGATACACGAAGTCCGCTTCCCCGGTCTTCAGCATCGCGATCCGCGATCCGTTTTCGGGCACGGCCTTGAACGTAATGCTGTCCGCTTTCGGCAGTCCTTGTTCCCAATAGTCGGCGTTCTTCTCGACCGTGAGATGGTCTCCCTGCACCCATTCCTTGAATTTATAAGGCCCGGTGCCGACCGGATGCTGGAATATCTGATCCCCAAACTCTTGAAGCGCTTTCGGACTGATCATCAGGGCCATGGCCATTTTGTTCAAAAAAGCGCTGTAAGGCTCGCTCAGCGTGATTTTGACCGTTTTGGCGTCAACGGCCTCGACTTCCTTCACCTTGGCAAAGCTCTTCCGCAGGCGGAGGTTGTTTTTCTCGTCGCGGACGCGGTCCAGGTTGACCTTCACCGCCTCGGCATCCAGCAGCGTGCCGTCATGGAATTTAATGTTTTCATTCAAGGTAAATGTATAGACGAGACCGTCTTCGCTGACTTTATGCTCCTTCGCCAAAACCGGAACGACCTGCATATTGTCATCGAAGCCCATAAGTCCCTGGTACATGGTTCGGGAACCGGAAATGGACAGCGTGTCCCCAGCGTTGTATGGATCGAGCGTAATGAAATTGGCATTGACCGCGATGACGATGTCGTTTCCTTCCTTGACGGCTGGCTTTCCTGCGGCGGGCGGATTGTCCTGGCTTTCCTTGGCTCCGCCTCCGCCACCGCATCCCGCAGCGGCCAGCGCCGTTACCAGCAGCATGATCAGCAGCAGGCTGATCTTTTCCTGAACTTCATCAAACATCTCCCCTTTTAATGAATGTTTTATATCTTACCTCTCACGCGTCCTCTCTCATCGAACCGCCGCGTTGAAGATAAAACCTAAAAACGACGGTATCCCATATTGTTGTGTGATTTATGCCTGCAGCGTGAATACCGTCCTGCGCTCCCCGACAACCTTTCCGTTGTCGTTGACGATTTCATTCGGCACGAGCCTGTACAAGCTATCGATCGTCTGCAGGTTGCCGTATCCGATAAAGGTTAAAATCGAAGCGATAATGCTTGGCCATACCTGCTCCGAACCGTCGGACACCTTCAACGAGATGCCTAGGCGTTCTTTTCGGAGACCGATCCCGTAAACGCCCTTGGCGCCCCCCTTGGCGGTCAGGTTCGGGTCTCGAAGCAGCGTGGAGCAGACAAACCGCGTATCGGCGATCATGTCCGGATGCTCGTTCATCAGCCTGGCGATTCGCGCCGCGGCCAGCCGCGTGGTTGCATCCCCGATCAAATCCGGACACGCCAGCTTCAAATACGAAAGGCCGATGGATTTAAGGGGGATCGCGAAAATCGGAAGACCGCAGCCGTCCACGCCCATGCCGATCTTGTCCTGGGGAATTTCGGCAAAGGAAGCGATCGTCTCCAAAATTTCCTGCTGAACGGGGTGCTCCGAACGGAAATAATTTTCGCTGCTCCAACCCTCCTGCTTGCAGAGCGCAATCAGGCCGGCGTGCTTGCCCGAGCAGTTATGGAAAATCCGGCGCTTGCTCTCCCTCCCGCGATGACGTTCGGCTTTGGCATCCTCATTCAACGGGTAGGTCGGACAGCAGTGCAGTTCTTCCTCGCGGATGCCCGTTTTTCTCATAATCGATTCCAAGGCATCGATATGAAACGCTTCCCCCCTGTGGGAGGCTGCAAACAACGCGGCTTCTTCCCCGGTCAAGCCGTAAATCTCGTCAATGCGCCGCTTCAAGACCGGAATGGCCTGGAACGGTTTCGCCGCGGAGCGGAGAAAGGTCATGTGCTCCGGGTCACCGGCATGGTATAACACTTTCCCATTCTCGTCGACGATGCTGATGCTCCGTAATGCACATTTTCCAAGACTCCGCCGCGGTATTCCTCTACCAATAGTGTGAAACCCGTCATCAAAAACGCCTCTTTTCCCCGAATAATGGTTGCTTCCCTATATTTTGAAAAAACGCCTTTGCGCCAGTAGTCCAGAGCCGATCACGACGCCTTCTCCTCCAAGCGCCGTATATTTCAGGCTGAGCGTATCCCGCAGCGGCTCCCACACAAACCGGCTGTAACACAGTTCCTCGATCTCCGGCGCGATTTCCGGAAAATTCTCGACGAGCTCCCCGCTCAATATCACGACATCCGGGTTATATACGCAAAGCACGTTATTGATCGTAATGGCTATGTAAATAAGCGCCCGTTCGATCAAACGCGCAGCCCACATCTCCCCCGACCGCCGGGCTTCGAAAATCTCCTCCAGCGTGTCGATCTTGCGGATTTTGTTGGCTTCCAGAAGCAAAGAACTGGTAATGATGTAGGTTTGCAGACAGCCGGCTTTGCCGCATTCGCACATCGCGCCGTTCGGATCAATCGTCGTGTGGCCGATTTCCCCGGCGCTGTTGGATTCCCCCCGATAGATTTCGCCCTCGATAATGAGTGCCGAACCGACGCCGGTGCCAAAACCGAGCAGCGCCGTTCGCCGGGAACCGGATGCCGCTCCCCGGATATGCTCGGCCAGAGCTTTCACCTTCAGCTCGTTATCCACCGCAACTTCATATCCGGTTAGCGCTTTCAAACGAGAAGCCAGCTCGACGTTTCTCCATCCCAGCTGAACGGAAAAGGCAACGACTCCTTGTTCGTTGTCGACGATTCCCGGAAGCCCCACGCCGATACCGGCAATCCTTGAAGGATCAATGCCTTCAGCCGCCATGATTCCCCGAATTTCGGCTGCTATGGAAGACAGGGTTTCTTCGACGTTCTCTTCCGGAGAGCGGCCGATCACTCTGCTCGACAGCAGCTTGCCGTTCACGTCTATCACGCCGATGCCGACCCGGTGCCTGTCCAGCTCCACGCCTACGGTCAAGACGGAGGTGTCGACCAGCCTGAGCATAGCCGCTTTACGCCCGAGTCCTCCCGAAAGCTGCTCGAACTCCTCGACATATCCCTTCTCCGTCAACTCCCCGACTATCCGGCTGACGGTGGTCGGACTCATTCCGGTCCGTTTCGCAATCGCCGCACGGGATAACGGGCTGTTGTTTTTGATCAGCTCATACACCGTGATTTTATTTTGTTGCCTCATAAAGTCCTGATCATGCTTTTTCATTTATACGCCCCTATTATTTTCTTCACTGGATTAATGGAGCAGGAATTAGATAAGAACATCCGATATAATAGACATTAAACTTCTTTCCATGCTTAAAGTTGTTATATTCTCCCTTTATATACTCCAGTGGTGATAATAATACATCGACAGTTTCAGATCGTCAACCATATTTCTCAGAAGACAGACCGCGTTTAGCGGAAGTTTTTCTTGCGAGATAAAGATGGCTAACCTCTAATGTTTATCCTTTCTTATCTCTTCAAAAAAAAGCGGAAGGTTCCCGGGAAAACCGGATACCTTCCGCTAGCTGCCTCAATTATATCAATAGGCTACTGATTGAAATTTATCGTGCTGACGGTATTTCCACCTCGGGACTTACGTCCGCTTCATAATCAACGCCTTCGGTTTCAAAGCCGAAGAGCTGGAAAAACTCGCGCCGGTAGCCTTCCAGGTCCGTAATCTCGTAAATGTTCTCGCTGTTTACCTGACCCCAGATCTTGGCAACCTCCTCCTGCACGTCCGGACGAAGCTCCCAGTCATCGATGCGGATGCGGCCTTTTTCGTCCACCGGCGTTTCCTTGCCGGAATACAGGCGGTCTGCGAACAAACGATAGGTTTGCTCGATGGTGTTTTCGTGAAGGCCTTTTTCCTTCATCACTTTATAGAGTGCCGATACATAAAGAGGCACAATCGGAATAGCCGAGCTGGATTGGGTGACGAGCGCTTTGCTGACCGATACATAAGCCCGGCCGCCGCCCGGCGAAAGCTCGTCGTTCAATTTCAGGGCCGTCGCCTCCAGGTGATCCTTGGCCTGTCCGATGGAACCGTCACGGTAAACGGCCTTCGTTATATCCGAACCGATATAGGAATAGGCGATGGTTGTCGCATCGTCTGCCAGAACGCCGCCCTGGCGGAGCGCATGAATCCACATTTCCCAGTCCTCGCCCCCCATGACCGTAACCGTATCCTGTACTTCCTGCTCGGATGCCGGTTCAAGCGTCACTTCCGTGACTTCGCCGGAATGGAAGTTTACCGTTTTGTTCGTAAACGGCCGGCCGATCGGCTTCAATACGGAATTCGCGACTTCGCCTGTCTTCGGATCGGTGCGGCGGGCGGAAGCTACGCTGTAAACGACAAGATCCACCTTTCCGAGCTCTTCGCGGATCGCCTCTACGGTTTTTTGCTTCGTCTCATCCGTGTAGGCGTCTCCGGTCACGCTGACGGATTTCAATCCCGCTTCCTTGGCCAGTTTCTCAAACGCCGCGGAATTGTACCAGCCCGCCGACGCGGTTCTCTTCTCCGACCCCTGACTCGGACGGTATACGCCGATGGTGTTGGCATGCGCTCCGAATGCGGCAGCAATCCGTGCCGACAGGCCGTACCCGGTCGATGCGCCGATGACAAGCACGTTCCGGGGACCTTCGATTTTCGGCCGGGCTTTTATGTATTCAACTTGCTGTTCAACCTGCCGCTCGCAGCCGGCCGGATGGGCGGTCGTACAAATAAAGCCACGTGTTCTAGGTTTAATAATCATGTTAAAAAATCCTCTCTTCGAACCGATTAGTATGTTCCATTTATTATATCCAACACTCTTATTCTAACAATTTTTTTGCATTCGGAAACCTTTCGTGATGAAAATGTTGCTGGTACAATAGAGCAGCACCCCCGTGCAAAAGCAAGGCAAGCCATGCTTGTCAGGAAAGGTTATGTTTTTATGAATCCTACCGGCTTATTGAGATCGTTTAATTTTTTGTATTTTGCGCTCCTGGCCATGTTTATTCCATTCCTTCCGGTCTATCTGGACAAACAGGGGTTAAACCCGGCCCAAATCGGCTTTATCGTTGGAAGCGGCGGAATCATTACGCTCATTGCCCAGCCTCTCTGGGGCATGATCAGCGACCGGACGAAAACCGTCCGCAAAGTGCTGCTGTTTCTCTTGTTATGCTCATCGGCGGTCGGTTATTTGCTATATGCGTCCAGCAGCTATGCCGTGCTTGTCATGTTCGCCATGCTGCTTTATTTTTTCCTCATGCCGATCGATCCTCTAACCGAGAGCCTGAACTTTCGAATATCGGAAGTTTCGGGCGTCAGCTACGGCTCCATCCGCACGTACGGAGCCTTGGGCTACGGCGTCATGGCGCTGTGCTCCGGCTACTTCATGTCTTATCTTGGAGCCCACAGCCTGTCATATCTCTTTGCGGGCCTCGGATTGATCAGCTTTTTGATCATATGGAAGATGCCGGATGCTCCGGTTACCGGGAAGCCGGTGACGTTGGCTAGCCTAAAGAATTTTCTGGGCAACCGGGAGACGCTTCTGTTTCTCGTCCTCGTGTTCATCAGTTCCGTTCCCGCCCGCATGAACGATACGTTCCTCGGCGTTTACATCACCGAACTGGGCGGCAGCTCGGAACTGGTCGGCCAGGCCTGGTTTATCGCCGCCGGCAGCGAAATTGCCGTTTTTGCGCTCAGCTTCTGGTGGTTGAAAAAAGGCAAGGAGCTGATCATTATCACGGCTGCCGGAGCTTTTTATTTCATCCGGTTCTTTCTTTCGGCCTGGGTGAGTGATCCTCATGCTTTGGCGTATTTGCAAATCCTCCAGCTGCTGACCTTTCCGATCTTTTACTCCGCGGCTATCCAATACCTGTACAGCATCGTGCCCGAGGAGTGGCGCGCAACGGGCCAGACGGTGCTGGCCCTGCTGTTCTTCGGGGTTTCGGGGATCATTGCTTCCTATGCGGGAGGCGCAGTCTATGAAGCTTTCGGAGGAAAAACGCTATATCTGTCCGTATCGGCAATGTCCTTGATCGGCATGCTGTTCGGGCTTGTGCTTGCCCGAAGGTACGGCGGAAAGGTCCGAAGCGCCGATTCATAAAGGGATTAATCAAAGAAAAGAAGTTTCCAAAATGCGCCGCCCCATCCCTGCTTACTTCTCCTTGACCTCAACGACCTGATCATAAAAAGCGTCCACGGCAGCCGGGTCATTGACCCGGCCTTGAACGTCCTCTTTCCACCGCTGCCCGTCCCGAAGCGCAGACAGCCTTTCGGCTTCGCCGTACCATTCTTCCGCCTTCTTCCGTTCGATCGTATACTCGGCATCGCTAAAGGTCATCCGCAGCTTCTGAAGATTATCGATGAACACGAAATTGGCCGTCGAATTGTACATCAGCATGGTCTTGAGCTTCGCCGGCTCCCATTCCTTGGCCGAGGTTTTGAATTTAAGCTCGGCCGTCAGCTCATCGGGGTACAACTGAAATGTCAAACCATGGCCGCCATAAGGCAGAGTATGGTTCAGATTAGACAGATTCCCGGCATTCCCCATGTATTCGTTCCGATATTCTGCCGTAACAGAAATATCATGCGTGCGAGGATCTTTCTGTTCGGCTTCGTATCTGGCTTCCTGTTCCCTCGCTTTGGGCTTGGCATAACCTTCGAAATAAGCAAACCCGCAGACTCCGACAATCAATAGCATGACAATCCACATATTTTTCTTATTCATTGCTCGTTCACCTCATATTTCGTGATCCGCTTGTCCGCATGATGAAATATAAGCGGAATAATGACCGTCAAGAGCGGCAGCAGAAGCTGGAGCGCAAACGCGTAAAACCCGTAAGGTCCGGTTACCTGCATGGTCCGCCCAAACCAAATATCGCTTCCGAAACGGGTTAAGAGGGTAAAGAGCGTCACCACGACCGCAAAGGTACCCCATAAAATCCAAACGATCCGGCTCAAGCGCTTCAATTTTCCCGTATCGATGCTTTCTTTATGGCCGTCTCCATCTCTCCGTTTCCGTGACAGGACGGTATACGCGATTCCCGAGGTCGCGACAAGCAGCATAAGCAGGGTGTTTACCGCTGACCCCAAAGCCAGCAAGCGTGCAGGAATCGTCAGAATCCACGCAATGGCGAAATAGAGCAGAGCGGTCTGTGCGATATCCAGTCTGTAGGCGGTCATATCGACGGTCTGATGGTCATCGATGAGATGATCGACTGCCTCAATGTCCCGAATGGCCAAATGGACTGCCTGCGCATACTCCATTCCCTGCTCCAGATAATCGCTTACCTTAGCCTCCAAATTGCTTAAGACCTCATCCCTGAGCTCGATGACAGCCTTCGTTTTCCGGTGATTCGCAAACAAACGGTCAACAAAAATCTCCAAATCGTTCTTTTTTGTTGTCATTCATTCTGCTCCTTTCCGTAACCGATCAGAGTGTCTATGACTTCCCTTGCGGCCTTCCACTCTTCCCGATTCCGGTTATACTGGCTGCTGCCTTCAGCGGTAACGGTGTAATATTTGCGGCGTCCTCCCTGCGTTTCTTCCCCCCAATAAGACGTGATAAGCCCCTGTTTCTCCAATCTTCTCAGGCTGGAGTACAAGGTTGGTTCCTTCAATTCGAAGCGGTTGCCGCTTCGCTGCGAGATTTCTTTAATGATCTGGTAACCATAGTTGTCTCCGTCAAGAAGCACACGCAAAATAAACGTATCGATATTGCCGCGGACCAAATCGCTGTTATGCAGCATTTCGTTCACCTGACACGCCCTCCCTTATGGTAGGATGCGTGTAGCGTAACACAAATAACTATGTCAGTCAAAGTAATATTCGTGACATGTATATTTTGCATCCTTAATCCTTTATACTAGGACTAGAGCAGCATTTATTTACTAGGTTTACTTGGGTGTAAACGGTGCGCGCTGCCATTCTGCAGCACTTTGGGGGAACAAGGATTGCTTCAACGATTGGGTAGAACGTTCAAATACTATTTCCTGACGCTGCTGCGCATGCAAAACAGCGACCATCGGATCGCCTTGGGTTTTGCTGCCGGCTTCTTTCCCTGTTGGTTTCCTACAATGGGTATCGATATTATCATAGCCATTGCGCTCAGCCGGCTGGTCTGCGGCAATCTGGCCGCTGCCGTTATCGCGGCTTCCGCCGGTTCCGTCCTCTGGCCGCTTTTGTTTTACATGAATTACAAAATCGGACTATTCATCAGTAAACTATTTGCTTCCGCGGCCCCGGTAAGCTTCCGGGATGTCATCCATTCCCCCGTCCCCGGGCGGAACTATTCCGTCCTTGCCGATTATTTAAATAAACTCGGGGATCTGGGCGTGAACTTCCTTATCGGCTCCCTCGTGAACAGCGTGGTTTCCATTTTTGTCGTTTATGCCACGTTTCGCTTCCTGTTGTCCCGCTACCGCAAACCCATGCTTCACAAAATCAAACTCGGGGTCAAACATCGGCGCAAACAATGCGAGCGGTCCAAGTCGGCTTAAGAGAAAAACCAATCGCCCCGCATGGCAACAACCATGCGAGGGCGATTTTTCATGTCAATTAAAAAATACCCCTTCATTCGGCCTTTTCCCTAACACCGTTACCTGCTTGAGAAGTGGAATAAAGTAAACGAGCAGCCTTAAGTCCTATTCTTCTCCCTCCACGGAACCAAACTGTGGCAAAAAGTTGAAAAACAGGTTGAACCCACCCATATACTGGATTATGATATTACAGAATTAGGTGTGATCTGCATTCCTTTAACCAACGATCATCAAAGGAGTGGATTGGTATCAAACAGGTTTCTGTCAAAACGATTATGGGTTTTATCATACTCATTCTTCTGCTCGGAGGCTGCCAAACGATGGATAAAACAAATCCCGAACACGCTAGCAATAAGGAAGAAGTGAATAACAGCAGCAATGAAGATATCATGAACCAAGCTGAAGACACGGCTGTTCAATACTTTAAAGACGAGTACAAGCTCGATGTGGAAATCACAAATAAAGAAATGATGCCGTCCATCGTCGCCGACAAGGTTAACCTGGAAGGCTTTGTCGTAGGCCATCCGGAACAAACCTTCAAAATTTCGGTGAATTACAACACCCAAGAAACTTCAAACTTCGTGATGAATGCCGAATTGAGAAAAGCGATTAAAAGCAATTAATCCTTCGCATTTTTATAAATCCATACTTAGCTATAGCTTCAACATTTTTACCGGGAGGCGAATGGTTTGAGTTCATCCAAAGTTGATGATGAAACATATAGAAAAATGTCGGAGGCCGCTTACCTGGACCTCGAAAAAGGGGACACCATCGAAGATTTGCCAGGCTGGGAGGTCCTTGAAGATTTCGAAAGCAAAGCCATATCCGGATTTGATGCCGTTACTTTCGTTAACCCCGATACCAAACAGGCGGTCATCGCCTTCCGCGGAACCGAGGGAGATCGGGAGCTGCCTCATATGGGACCTGATATCCTAAACGATATCGATATCGGTCTCGGGGAAATAGGACGGAAGATGGAAATCAAGCGTCCGTTTGATGAGCAGTTGACCCAATTCGAGGATGCCGTCGGCATTACCGCATTTAAAGACTGGGCTGGAGAAACTTCCAAAGAAATCGACAAATTCGTTCAGTTCCCCGGTACGAACCAACTGTATCAGGCAGAAGACTACACCAATGAAATGACGAATAAATATAAAGACTATGACTTTACCCTCACAGGCCATTCTCTTGGAGGCGGCAACGCTCAGTACGCCGCTGCGTATACCGGCCTTGATGCGGTTACGTTCAGCGCTCCTTCGGTAGTCGGCAGTCTGACCCCGGAAGCGAGAAGAAGAGCCGAAAACGGGGAGTTCGACTCCCAGATCATTAACTTCGCGCATCCCGGCGACATTATAGCCAGCGGTGCATTGGGCGGTTACGACGGCCACGTCGGATCAACCTATTATATTGATTCCAATTACGAGGATGCGAACGAGGGAGTCGGCATTAAGGAAAAGATCGATAACACGCTGGGCGGGCCCAATTATCACCAACTGGATCGCTATAAATTCGAGAATGGATACATTTCCAACCCGCTGTATGACGGAGCCAGTGGAGAAAGGGTCGATTCTCCGAGGGTTCCCTCCGACTACAGCTTTTTTGACGGCCTGATGGATACGATGCAGGGATTCGCCGACACGCTGTCCGGTTTGCCCGGGCTCGCCACAACCGGATTAGCCGGCCTTGCCTCTTTGGCGGGAGGATCCGCGGCATCTGCGGGCACGATTCAGGTAACGCCGGCCGAGCTCCGAAGCGTAGCGGAACGATGGAAGCTGCATGCCCGGCAGAGTCACGCCGAGCTGGAGGGAATCCGGCAGCGGCTCTCCCGGTACATGTACTCCAGCCACAGCCGCCGGCTTCAGCCGATCGTCCAGCAGTTGGATGCCTCCATCGTCTCCATGAGCCAGTGGCATATGCAGCATACAAACGACATCGTTTATTTCATTCAGCATAAAGCAGATCAGTTTGAACAGGCGGATAACACCGGATAACCGCATGATTACGCTACCGGAGGAGGAGTCGGATGAACGGGGAAATTCTTGTAGAGCTTGATGACCTGCTTCAGGCGGAAAGGGAGCTCTCTGCCCTCCTTGGCGGGTTAAGGGCAGATGAGCAGGAGGCCAGGGTATTATACTCCCGCCTGCAGGATTGGAAAGGCCACTCAGCCAATGTGCTGCGCGACCAGATTGAGATCTTTTTCGTGGAGATGTCCAGGAGAATCCATGAAATCGAATTGCAGAAGATGGAGCTAGTAAGATACGTGCAATATATGAAACAAGTCGACATGTCCTCGTAGTTGCGAATGATCGGTAAAAAGCGAATCGCCCCCGGCGGTTCGCTTTTTTGTTGTCCGCTTCAAGGACCGTTTTCCAATTTCAATCGAAATATGGATATTCAAGGAATAACTTGCGAGTCTTCCCGGCATCCTATAATCCAAGGAGATAAGCAGAGGAATCAGGAGGGGACATCCATGAATAAATCCGGTGACTTGCTTGCGGGAATTAAGGAGATCCTGAGCAACAATGATGACGTTACATACATGCCTCTCCAGGTTCAAGGAATACGGTGCACGCTAATCTATATTCAATCGATCATCAATCTGCAAACCTTGCAGGAGCAAATCGCATCTCCCCTATTGGCATTAAGCCTCTCGAATGCAAAGGACATCAAACAAGCTTTTGGGGAGGGCTCCCTCTTTACCTGTCCTTACCAACAGGCTGCGGAACCGTCAAGCATTGCCTTCGCCATCGTGCAGGGCAGTGTCGCCCTATGCTTGGAAGGCTCCCCCACCGCGAATGTATTTGAAATACCCAGCTATGAGAAACGAGCGGTGGAAGAATCAAAGAATGAACAGGTTGTCATTGGACCACGCGAGGCCTTCATCGAGGATATCGAAGTCAATGTGTCTCTGCTCAGAAATAAAATCAAGCATCCGGATCTGAAAATCGTACGTTACACCTTGGGCGAGTATACCAAAACGCGGGCGTATATCGTTTACATCGAAGGTCTGTGCGAGAATAGCATTCTTGAGGAATTAAACCGGCAGTTTCAGCATATCGACATTGACGGCGTCCTGGGCGTCAACTACTTATCGGAAGAAATGAAAACGACCCGGAGAACGCCATTCCCGCAGTTCCAGTACACGGAGCGGCCGGATACCGTCGCTGCCTCCTTGTTGGAAGGACGAATCGCCATTTTGCTGGATGGAACTCCTTCGTCTCTGCTGGTTCCCGTATCGATCTTCTCCCTCCTTCAGTCTTCCGAGGATTACTATCAAAGCTTTTATTCCGCCAGTTGGATCCGCATGATCCGTTTCGTCTTTGCCCTTGTCTCCTTGATGTTGCCCTCCCTTTACGTGGCGATTACGACTTTTCAACCGGACATCATTCCGACAGATCTGCTTGTCACGATTGCTGCAGCGCGGGAGAACATCCCGTTTTCCGCTTTAACCGAGGCGTTCATCATGGAACTGACCTTTGAAGCACTCAGGGAGGCTGGAACCCGCATTCCGAAACCGGTCGGACAAACCATTTCCATTATCGGCGCTATCGTCATCGGGCAAGCCGCAGTGGATGCCGGGATCGTATCCACCCCTATGGTCATCGTTGTTTCGATTACCGGCATAGCGGCCTATATCGTTCCCCACTATGAGCTTGGCCTAACTTTTCGGCTGCTCCGGTTTCCATTGCTTTTTCTGGGCGGGACTACCGGGCTCCTGGGCGTATTGGCAGCAACCTATGTCGTTTACGGCCACCTGTGCTCGATCAACACCTTCGGCACGCCCTATATGCAGCCCCTGGCACCGCTGCTGCTGTCGGATTGGAAGGACATGCTCTTTCGCGCTCCTTCCTATTTCATGAAAAAGCGGCCAAAAACCTACGGATCCCAAAATCGGAGGAGACAAACCCATAAATGAAGCTGCTGAACCTGTGGAAAACCCTCTTGCCTTTACTGCTGCTTACGGGATGCTGGTCCAAAGTCGAAATCAATGAGCAGGCTTTCATATTCGCCCTGTATTTTGACAAGGGGGAGCAGGAAGGAACCGTTGAAGTGACCATCAGCAGTCCGCTGCCGAACCGGTTAATTTCCGGCCAGCAGGTGGGCAGCGGGGGCAATGAGGGTCCCCCGTATGGCACGGTCAGCAAAACCGGCCATTCGATCGCGGAGGCGCTGAACGCCATTCAGCGGGATTTATCCCGGAGACTGGATTTCAGCCATAACCGGGTAATAGTCATCGGAAAAGAATTTGCCGAGGAAGGCATTGGAGATTTGCTGGATTGGATTTTGCGGGAGCGCTCCATCGATTTAAGCACGTTCATGATGCAGGCTCCCGGGGAAGCCAAGGAGATTGCCGGACTGGCCCCCGTATACGAATCCTTTCCGTCCTACGTGCTTAAAAGGCTGGCCATTCAAAACAATATGCTGGCAACCACGGTAAAGGATTGCCTGATCGGACAGCTTGGAAATACGGGTTACGCCCTGACGCACCTTTCTTCCGAAGAAATGCCCTTAACTGGCGATAAGATGAGTATGGGAAAATGGACGGGGTTGCAGGGGATCGCCCTGTTTCAAAAAGACAAGTACAAGGGTGCGCTGGATTTGGAATCCTCGCGCGTACTCGCTTGGGCTTCGGGACAGATTCACAAACCGGTCTATAACGTGGCCTGGGATGGCGGAAAGAGCAAGGCAAGCGTGCTGTTTTTTAATACAAAAGGCTACAAGGAAGCCGTCATGACGGCTTCCGGGCCGGTGTTTACCGTGAAACTGGACGGAACGGCGGACATCGTGTCCATGAAGGACGAGAAAAAGCGAAGTCTGGCCGAAGTGAACCGGATCATCGTCAGCGAATTGAACGATCAAATCGGTACCTATTTAAAAGAAGCCTTAAAAACTACGCAGGAAAAAGGCGCCGATGTCATGCAACTCGGGAATATGCTGGAGGCCGAATATCCGCGTGCCTGGTCGGAGCTTAGCTATGACTGGGAAGAAAAATACCGGACAGAGGCGGATTTTAACATAAAACTAAACCTCCATATCCGTAATCCGGAAGCAGCTTCCTCTGCCCCCTAAGAAGAAAACTTGAATTTCAGAAAGGAGTTCTCCCCTTGTATGCCCTGTTTTTCGCATCTCTGGCTCTTCTGGACTGGTTTATTGCCAGGCGTAAGGTTTCCCGAAAAAAGGATAGACGGATCGTATTGCTAATCCTGATCCTGACGGCAGCGTGGAACCTCACCGCCAATCTGGTGGCTTGGTGGCCTGATCCGTTCCGTATCATTCGGTTCGCATTGGGTTGGGCATAGAAGTTTCGAATGGAGGATTTCCCATGAAAACATCATCGTGGCAGACGTTCCGGTTTGCCTTTATTTATATCAATTCCCAACCTACGGCTTATCTGATCGCTCCGATTATCGGAACCTCGGCTTATTTAGGCTGGGCCGCTATTCTCGTCGGGGGCGGCCTGAGCCTAATTCCATTATGGTGCAGCGTCCGTTTGGGAATGTATCGGCCGGATCAAGCCTGGCTTGATTTCGGAGAGGAAATCGTCGGGAAATGGCCCCATCGGCTTGTTCTCGCCCTCCTTGTTTTTTGGGCAGTGCTCTATGTCAGTACGGATATCGAAAGCTTTACCCTGTTTTACGGCTCTAACTATATGAGGGAAACTCCGCAGTGGTTTATTCACGTTATGACCACGCTGGTTATTATTTTTACGGCTCGCAGAGGTTTCGCAACGCTCGTTTATATGTCCGACGGATTATTCTTCTTAACTTTGATCATGCTGGTCCTTGTCCTGACCGCCTTCTTCAAGGATGCCGACATCCATCAGTTAACCGGACTGATCACCCATCGTAATTTTGGTTCTGCAGCGAAAGACAGTATCTTTGTATTTAGCTTTTTGGGAGAGTGGCTGGTATTTCTTTTTATTGCCCCCTATTTGCAAATCGGCTGGAGAACCCTTCGCAATCTGGCGAGCGCTTGCATTTTGGTCACGATCGCGGTGACCCTTCAATGGCTCCTTACTTTTCTCAGTTTCGGGCCACATCTCGGAAAACTTATGCAGTATCCTCTCGTTGAGTTAATTCGAAGCTCCGTCACAGGCCTTTTGGGAAATACAGATCCTCTCCTGATCGGCTTATGGTCGACCTCAATGTTTATACACAGCGCCTTCTTGCTTCAGGTCGGTGCCCGATGTCTGGCAAAAATACTCCGTGTTCAGCAGATGCATGCCCCCCTCATCACGGTACTGGGAGGAACCGCCGCCGCATTTGCCTATCAGTTTTCGAGGAATCCGACCTTGTACCAGATCAACTTCAACTCACCCCCCATCGTCCTGTTCTGGGTCCTGGTATTGTTCACCCCTGTGTATTACTGGATCGTACTGATATTTCGGAGGCATTCCAGGAAGCGGAAAAAGCCAAAGAACCAACCAAATTCCGCCTCGCGAACCGCTAACTGAACCCCCTTGGCACAAGAAAAAAGCTGTCCCTCCAGGATCAACCTGAAGGACAGCTTTTCATATTGCCGTACCAAACGCAGCGTTACGGGTTCACTTTTGAACATATTCCTTGTATTCGTCAAAAGGAACAAACCGGACCTCTTCGGCTTCGAAACGTCCATTCTTGTAACCGTAAACGATTTCCAAATCGCCGACAAACTCGCTGAATGAAATATTTCCGCCAAGCCGGGCAACCAGCCGGTTGTTCTCTACGGCATGGTATACCACCGCTCCAAAACCAACCGATGTCTGGTCCGTTCGATCCTGATCCGGATCGGGAATATTCAGCGTCACCTTTGATTCCTTCGTATCGACCGACACCTTCAATACGCCGCCGGCCCGCTGGATTTCGCCGAATACCCGGTTTTTGATCGTCTCTTCGACCGGTTCCACCGGAATTTCGGTAAAATCAGCCGGGTTCACGACATGGACGTCCTGGGCATGTACGCCGGTACCCGAGCCCTGGTTCAACAGAATAACGACCTCCGGTTTGCCGTCGCCGTTCAGATCCTTGACGATCAGCTCAGGACTTTCCTTCCAGCTTACCGGCGTTTTCCACGGATAGCGCTGTCGTTGACCCGAGACTTCAAGCACAAGACCCTGATATATCCCCTGGTTTTCGTTCAAGCCGTACAGTTTAACATCCTGCCGGTTATCGGCAACAGCCAAGGCCCGTTTCCCTTTGGTATTCACCATGACGGCTTCATCATCCCGCTGAATGGAGGCTCCCGTCATGGCCTTGAACAGCAATGAGGGAATCATCATCCTGCCATCTTTAATAAACACCGGGGAGGATAAGGCAGTATCCGACTTCGTTGAACTTACCTTTCGGCTGCCGTTCTTCATATCGTATCGTTCGCCTTTCGACCACACGGTTAAACTCTTGTCTTTCTGGTTCCAGTGCAGCCGGATTCCCGTCCATCCCTTAGCGATATAAACGGGAAGGTAAAGCTCTCCGTCTTTCATGACCGGATGGACATCCGTTTTCACCATCTGATGGTCCAATTGAAGGGACAACTCCGGAGCGGAAGCTGCGTAAGTACTGTGCGACATATGAATAACC
This sequence comes from Paenibacillus sp. DMB20, assembly GCF_000987955.1. Lineage (GTDB taxonomy): Bacteria > Bacillota > Bacilli > Paenibacillales > Paenibacillaceae > Paenibacillus_AQ. Next base: position 215,856 of record NZ_LAZU01000025.1, on the reverse strand, counting down.
GACGATAGGAGCCCGGCTGCCAAAAAGGAGCCCAGAATTTTTTTCATTGAAATATGTTCCCTTTCCCTAACCTAGTAATGGTTCTATCATAGCCGAATTACCAGGAAAAAGGGTAAAAAATTGGACATTAATTCAAATGAATTTGCAAGGTTCGTATCTCGAACGGACGAAGTTTCAATGCGACAGCACCCTCCGCAATGTCAAGCTCGCCGATCTTTTCCTCCACCAGGTTCACCTCATCCACGGAAGAAACGGGAAGATGAATGCGCAGTGTGCCGTTTGCTCTGCCGCCTGCGGTTTCATACAATCGCACAATGACGGAATCGCTGTCCTCCGCCTGCTTCACCGCCTCAATCATGATAAACGGATGATCCACTTCAAAAGCGGAAAATGCAGGCTGCAGCGGCTGCTCCGTCCGGTTAACTCCCCCTGCGACGGCGCGTAGCGGAACGTTCAACTCGTAGCCGGCCTTATACACTTGGGCTTGTGCCGCATCCCCTTGGTGCGGATACAAGGAATACACGAATTGATGCTCGGCCCGGTCAGCCGTCGGATCGGGGTATCCCGGACTGCGGAGCAGATTGATATCCAGCCCCTGATCATCCGCGCGGAAGCCGTATTTGCTGTCATTCAGCAAAGAAACGCCATACCCGCTTTCCGACAGGTCGATCCATTGATGCGCGCAAATTTCATCCCTCGCAAAATCCCAGGAAGTATTGCGGTGAGTCGGGCGCTTCAAATGGCCGAACTGGATTTCGCTGGTTACTTCGCCGGCACGGACGTCGAGCTGGAAGCCGGCACGAAGCATTTTGTCCGTTTCCTGCCAGTCCGTACGGGTCACAAAATCCAGACGGCCGCTACCCTCGGTTAAAATAACGCGCTGCACCAGTACCGAGTCCCCGAACCGGTAGGTATGCTCCACGATGGCCTGCGGCCCGTCGACAAAGGCTTGAACGGCCGAAGCGGACAAATTCGCGGAAGGACGGCTGCGGTAGTCGCCGCGGAAATCCCAGGCGTCGCCCCCCCTATCGTCAAACAGCGTCAGCACGTTGGCTCCCGCTCCTGCCGATATCAGCTCCCGTTCCGCTTGTTTGTCATAAATGGACGAAATCGAGCCATCCTGCCGGAAGGTGACCTGCAGCTTATCGTTTTCGAGCTTCTGCGGTTCGGCGACCAAAATTCCTTGCGGCTTCGCTTCCTCCGAAGGGCCTTCTATTCTTGCATAGCCCATGGACGGAACCGTCACTCGCTTCCAAGCACCGCCCAGCCGGATCCACTCGCTGCGTTCCCAAGGCAGCGAATTGAAGACGACATAGGATTCGGCATCAGGAAGAGGCTCGGCCTGTCCCGCAATAGCTTCATAGCGTTCGGCAATAAGCCGTTCCGTTCGCGACAGCAGGATTTCATACCGTGCTAGCGACTCATCGTACACGCGCTTGATGGATGAGCCCGGCAGAATGTCATGGAACTGATACAGCAGCGTTTCCTTCCATATTTCTTCAAGCTCGGCTTGAGGGTATGGGATGCCGTTAAGCTGCTGGGCAAGAACGGCCGCAAATTCAAGCTCGCGCAGGCTTTTTTCCATGAGCCGGTTGTAACGCTTGTTCCTGCCCTGGGTCGTCAGCGTGCCCTGATGCTTCTCCAAGTAAAGCTCCCCGCTCCAAGTTTGATATCTTTCGGACCGTTCATTCAGCTTTTCCAGAAACTCGGCCGACGTCTCCTGAACGACCGGCGGCACTCCAAGCAGGTTGCGCTCCCTGCTTAATCTCTCCAGATGCTCTTCGCCCGGCCCCCCGCCGCCGTCGCCGATTCCGAACAGCATCAGCGCGCGATCCGAGACGTTCTTGTCGAGGTACTCCTTCTCGATCTTCATGAGCGAGCGCGGAGCGGCCGGCGAATTGTAGGTATCCTCCGGCGGCAGGTGGGTCAAGACCTTGCTTCCGTCAATGCCTTCCCAGAAAAACGTGTGGTGGGGATAGTCATTGTACGTGTTCCATGACAGTTTCTGGGTGACCATGTAATCGATCCCGGATTTTTTCAGCAGTTGGGGCAGGCTCGCCGTATACCCGAAAATGTCGGGCACCCACAAGGAACGGACGGTCAGGCCAAATTCCTGTTCATAAAAACGCTTGCCGTATAGAATTTGGCGTACCAGCGCCTCTCCCCCGGAGACGTTGGAGTCCGGTTCGACCCACATCGCTCCCTGCACTTCCCAACGGCCTTCCGTTATGCGGGCCTTGATCTGGTCGTAGAGTTTCGGATAGCGTTCCTTCATCCACTGATACAGCTGGGGCTGGCTTGCTCCGAACACATAATCGGGATAACGTTCCATCATGCGGAGAACGGTCGAGAACGTGCGGGCGCCCTTGCGGATCGTCTCCCGGATCGGCCACAGCCAGGCCAAATCCATATGCGCGTGACCTACGGCGCTAACCGTCAGCGTCGGATCCCCTCCGCGCTTGGCCAGCTCGGGCGCAAGCAGGTTTCGGGCCCGTGCTATCTCGTCATCGTCCAGAGTGTTCAGAAACAGCGATACATCGTACAAGGCTTGCATGATTTGCGCCCGGCGCGACGAATTCTCCGGAAGCTGTTCGGCGAGCTCCAACAGCACTTCAACGTCATAATACAATGCCCGCACCTGCTCGCGGCATTCGGCAATGCGTGCTTCTTTTAGCGTTCCGCTCCGGTATCGGCCGAACAGATCGTTACAGCCCGCGTCTCCCCATAAATCGATGATTTCCCCGCCGTTTGCGGCTTCGGCGATATGTACCACTCTTTTGCCCGGCTTGCCCAGCGCCGTTTCAAACTCGGAATTGACGTTTGTCAGCCCCTGATAAGGAGTCCCCTCTTGATCCACCAGACACAGCTCTCCGTTGACATCGATCAGCAGCACGATTTTTTTGCCCGCGGCTTCGCCGGGAACCCTTCCTTCAAAATGAAACCATGCGCAATCCCATAGTTCTCCCCATTTGCTGCCGGGAACGAGCTCAAGCGGCTGGCCGCTGGTACGCTCCTCATAAGGGACCGGTTCTTTGGTTGCCCAGGCCTTCACCCTTAAAGGAGCAAGCTCTGCGTAAATATGGTCTTCGATCATGTTTTTCATATCTCTCAAACGTTCCGGCCGATGCAGTTCATAAGGCATGATGAATCCTCCTAATTCATGAAATATGGTCATTTCTGATATTTATTTCGTATACAGATATTAATATATCAGATTAGATATCAAATTCACATTTAAATATCAACAAAAAAGCAAAAACAGCCCTTCATCCCGTTTTCTGCGGACAAAAGGCCGTTATATCGATTAAACCTGCAGATTTACCGGCGGCGTCGTCGAATCTCTAAGTATTCCTATGGTTTCCAACCTCTTGGTGGATGGCCTCGCATCCGGATTCATGAGACGATTCAAGAGCAGCCGGACAGCCCATTCGCCAAATTGCTCCATCGGCTGGGCAACCGTGGTCATGCTGACGGGCGCGTATTCCAATACGCTATGGTTGGAAAAACCCGCTATCGACAGCTCTTCCGGCACGCGCAGCCCTAATTTAAGCGCTGTCCCCATAACCGACATGGCCAGATAGTCGTCCGAGCAAAATACCGCCGTGAGCTTGCGGTTTGATGCCAAATACGATTGAAGGAGACTTTTGCCTGCCGGATTATCGTCTGTGCCCTCCCCGGTTTTCCCGTCCTCCTCCAGAAATAGAATCCTGTCGGTTTGTATGTCCACCTTGCCGGCCATAAGCGCATCCAGGTAACCCTGATACCGTTCCTCCCTGCTCTTTACCCTATGCACATGGTTCGTCACAAATCCAATTTCGCGATGGCCCAGGCCCAATAGATAGGAGGTCATTTCATAAGCGCCCTTATAATGATCATGGCTCACGCTGTCAAAATCGATTTCATTGAACTGCCGGTCCAGGATCACGATGGGATATTTCTGCAGCTTCAGCCTCAGGAGATGGTCTCCGCAAATTTTACGGTCCACGGGAAACAACAATATGCCGGATATCTCATTCTGGTTTGAAAGACTGCGCACAACTTCCGCTTCCGCAGACTCATCCTTCGCTATCTTGACGATCATATGAATTCCTTCCCGCTTGGCGGCCTGCTCGATTGAAGTCATCATCTTGCCGATGTAATCATCAATCCCCGGAACGATCAGGGCGATATAATTGCCGGAGCGTCCGTAAAGGGAGTCCTCGCCGGCCTGCCTGGCACCGGTCAGCTGTCTCAACTCGTCCGGCTCCACATCCGCCAAAAAGGTACCCCGTCTCGGCAGCCGATATACGATCCCATCCTCCTGCAGCGCCTGCAGCGCAAGCTTCCCGGTCATTCGGCTGACCCCGAAACGGCTCGCAAGCTCCCCTTCGGAAGGTATGGGATCATGCGGTTTTAATCCCCGCTCCAGGATAATCCCGATCACCTGCTCTTTCATCTGTTCAAACAGCTTTCCCGACCTCTTGTTCATCTGTTAGTCATGCCTGCCTTCCTTCCAAATATCACTGATATTTACTATATCACAATCGAACAAAAAAGAAGCCTGTCCCGGTCCGGCACAAGCTTCTTGAATGAAAAACAATAAATCCTCCGGAGATTGCCAAAAAAACGTCTATTGACATGCTTTCAACGAGGTCATTCGTTTAAATGTTGAACATATTGTGAAAGCGTTTCCTGAAAATAGTTCTTTTTTTGTAAGCATTTGGCATATTATATATTACAATAGACCAGCTGGTCAGGGAGCGGCAGAACAGGAGGTGAGAACCATGGGCGTGAATGAAGCGCTGACCCTGATGATTTCGTTCGCCACCTTGGTTGTATCGATGCTTGCTTTTCATAATAAGAAATAGAGATTATTCGTCCCGAATCAATCTATTTCTTATCCTTGACTGGAAGCAATTAATCATCCGCCCATAGACCAACAGGCTATTGCCATTTCGGAAGCCGGCTGCCACCGGCTTCTGAATGCTGCCCTCATCCCCTGCTCCTTGGTACACAAAAATATCCTATTCGGGCGAAAATGCAAATATGACCTTGGGCTAGCTCTTTTTTGGCTGGAGCAGGGGCTTCGCTTCGGTTAGCAACTGGTTGAGCCTGTTTTCCGTTCCCCCGTACTGCTGCTTTGCCTGCTCCGTTGCAGCGCAAGGCCGAGCATCTCCAAGTCAGCCTCGCTTTTTTTATAATTCGCATGCAGAGCGGCCTTTTGAAAACCTCCCTTTAAAATCTCCGAACGATCCTTTCGCGATTTCCAGCGCCACAAATCACCCATTATTTCCCACGTCAAAAAAGTGCATGCCGTGCCTAATGATGACCTTTCGCTAAATCGCGTTTTTTATCATTGAGTTCTTTCCTGCAGAAAGGTAAAGTGAAAATAAAGAGCAAGAATGTGTGAGGAGGCACCTGTATGTCCATAGATCATAGCCGTTCATTTGATGTTATTACTTTCGGGGAATCCATGGGACTCTTCTATCCGGAAGGCCCTAAGGGGATCGGCCAGGGCGGAAGCATGGCCCAATCGTTCGGAGGGGCGGAAAGCAATCTGGCCATTGGGCTGGCCAGGTTAGGATGCACAGCCGGATGGTTCGGGCAGCTCGGCCGTGACCCGATTGCGCAGGGCATCGTGAAAGCGCTTCGGGGTGAAGGGGTTGATGTGTCGCGGGTCCGTTATACCGACGCGGCACCAACCGGACTGATGCTGCGGCAATCGGTCAGAGGCAAATCTTCCGTGTATTACTATCGTGCGGGCTCTGCCGCAAGCCAAATGACTCCCGACCTTGTCGATGCGAGTTATATTGCCGATGCAAGAATCGTGCATTTTACGGGAATTACAGCTGCATTGAGTGCCGGTTGCCTGGATACGATTCGCCGCGTTATCGCGCTATGTAAAGAAAACGGTGTCAAAATCAGCTTCGATCCGAATCTCCGCCTGAAGCTGTGGACGATCGAGGAGGCCCGCCCCGTCCTGCTCGAGCTGGCGCAGTCCTGCGACTATTTCCTTCCGGGATATGACGAATGCCGACTGTTATATCAGAGTGACGACGATCAAGATATATTCGACCGCCTTCGCCGGCTTGACGCATTGACGATTGTAAAAAGTTACAACGGCAGCAATGTCATCGTCAAACAGAATGAATTGTACTCGGTTCCCTTCGACCTGGTCGACAACGTCGTGGATACCGTCGGGGCCGGGGATGGTTTTTGCGCCGGGTTTCTTGCGGGACTGTCCAAAGGATATTCGCCGGAGGACGCGCTCCGGCTTGCCGGTCTGACAGGTTCCATGGTGATTGAGGCGCCCGGGGATTGGGAAGCGCTGCCCACTTGGGATGAAGTGGAGCTTCGCCGGGGCAATGCCGGACATATCGAGCGTTAAAGAGGATATTCGGAAGCATGCCGAAGCCCGATCTTTTTAACATGCAACCATGAGACAAATACGCTAAAAAACCAGGGAACGGGGAGAGAAAAAATCATGAGAAAACTGAAACTGATCCAGCAAATCCATGACGCCGGCGTTGTTGCCGTTCTGCGGGGGGACTCGCCGGAAGAAGTCGTCCGCATGGCCGAAAAAGCTATTGAAGGCGGCATCAAAGTCATTGAAATCACGATGACCGTCCCATTCGCAACCGAAGCGATTACAGCTTTGTCCAAAGCCTATTCGTCCTCGGAGCCGGGAGCGGACGATTATGCAATCATCGGAGCCGGGACGGTCCTTGATGCCGAGACCGCAAGACTCACGATTCTTGCGGGCGCCGAATTTGTTGTGGCACCAAGTTTCAACCGCGAAACGATTCAACTGTGCAACCGGTACCGGGTTCCGGTTATGCCCGGGGCCGTTACGGTTCACGACATTGTGGCATCCCTCGAGCTCGGCGTGGATGTGGTCAAGCTCTTTCCGGGGAACCTTTATTCGCCTTCCGTCATTCCTTCCATGCGGGGGCCCCTGCCGCAGGCGAATATTATGCCTACCGGCGGCGTGAACCTGGACAACCTCGGCGAATGGATCGCGGCGGGCGCCTTTGCGGTCGGCATCGGTTCAGACCTGACCAAAGAAGCGGTCAAGACCGGGAACTACGATTCCATAGCGGAAAAAGCCAGGGCATACGTCCAGGCTTTCAAGGCCGCAAAGCGATCATAAGAAATCAAACAACAGCGGCAGTCCGAGTTCCCATGCTTGGGCTGCCGTTTTATTAATTGGACTGAACTTCCCTTTTTTATCGCTTCTGCTACGAATTATTTTTTTCGGACCCATGCTTGAGGGTGCAAAGCCCCGTCGCCAGCCCGCCGGCCGCAATGGTGAACAGCGATTGGACAAAGGTCTCCCATGTAAGAAGAAAGCCGCCAACGCCGATAATCACCGCATCCATCAGCAAAATAATAAAACCAACATTGAGCGGCACGGACTTGGATATGAAATGCGCCAGTAAATCGGTTCCGCCCGTGCTTGTCTCAAAACGAAGCATAAGGCCGAGCCCCATCCCGATCAGGAATCCTCCGGCGGCTGCGCTCGGAATAGCCCCGAGCCAGTCAAATTCGCGGAAGGAAGATTGCAGCGGAGACAGCAAATCGATCATAAACGAGGAAATGAGCATCCCTGTGAGGCTGTTATAAAAAATTTCCCTGTTCAGAAGCCAGGCCGCCAGGAAGATCGGAACGCTGCATAAAATGATGACAAAACCGATGTGCATGTCCAGTACATAATTCGCGATCAGCGCGATGCCGATAATTCCTCCATCCAGCACCTTGTGCGGGACGAGGAATGCGTTGGTCCCGATCCCGATTAGCACGCTGCCGAATACCATAATGAAATACTTTAAAAAAATTCGCATGATGAACACTCCCAAAAATAGGAATGTCTATTCATATGCTTGTCTCTTATAAAAACTGAACCTCATGTCAGCTATTTGGCTAAAAAAAAATCACAAAATTATACTGCTGGCCGTGTGTCGTTAATTCGATTGTATCCGAATGCAGTTAGGCTTTATACTGGTAACTAGGAAACTCTCACAGTTATAGAAGAGGTGACTTGCTCATGGATCAGATGAAAGAAGCGTATGAGAAGCTCGGCCTTCCTGAAACGGCCACCCGGGAAGAGCTTGAGGACCGCTACACCCTGCTCATGCGTCAGGCCCGTTCCGAACAGCGGCGCAGCCCGGATAAGTCCGAGGAGATTGAAAAGCGCTTTGCCGAAGCTACCCAGGCCTACAATTATATTTTGGATGAGGAAAAGCGGAGATCGCTTGAAGAAATAAGCCGTAAAAAGTACGGCAAATTCAAGGGACTGGCCGGAACCGCCGAAAAGACGGAGCATTTCTTCCGTTATTATAGATACCATTTGCTTGGGGCCCTTGCCCTCATCGGCGTTATCGTTTATATCATCATCAGCATATTCAATCACCGGGCCGAACAAGAAAGACTCGCCAAGCTTCCGCCGGTCGATTTGTCGGTGATGTTTCTGGGTGCTTTTATGACCCCTGACGGCAGCCAGGACATGAAGCCGCTGGAAGATGCCATTCTGGCACAGTTTCCGGAATGGAAACGGGTAAGCATTAACGTGACCTATGTACCTCCGCTGGATTCGAACAATCCGAACGATGCGGCTCTTCTTCAAAAAGCGCTGCTCATCCTAACCACCGAGCGTCCGGATCTGTACATCATGGACGAGACGGCATTTAACTGGACGGGCAATCAGGGCATCGTGCGGAGTCTGGAACCCGAGCTGGAAGGCGAATTGAAATCACTGGTGTCACCCGATATGCTCAGGAAGACCAAGCTGGGAGGGGACACGGTTGAAAAGACATACGCCGTGGACATTATGAAAAGCCCTCTTAGCGAAGAACTGCCGATCGCGAAAAAGGAAATGATGGCCGGGATCCGCGGAGAAGCGGAGAACGAAGCCAACGCCCTCGCTTTCATCAAGCGGTATCTGGAAGAGGCAAAAAAACCTTGATCTGCCCCCCTTCGCGAAAAAAGCCCACGGTTGAAGAATTTGTTTCAATCCAGGGCTTTTTTCTTTTCTTTGAAAACATATCCAACCTTGATATAATAAAAGGAATTTGAAAGAACTAAGGGGAATGTACATGTCTGGAAAAATAAAAATATTTGCTGACAGCACCTGCGACTTGCCATCCTCGTGGATTGAAGAACATGACATCGGCATCATACCGTTGTATGTCGTATTCGGGGAAGACTCTTTACGCGACGGGGTCGATATTACTCCCGTAGAGCTATACGCAAAAGTTGAAGAAACAGGGAGCCTTCCGAAGACTGCGGCACCGTCGCCTTCCGATTTTATCGCCGCTTTTTCACCGTATGTGGACCGGGGAGAGGATATTTTATACATCAGCCTTTCGTCCGAGCTTTCCTCCACCTATCAAAACGCGCTGATAGCCGCAGGAGAAATGCCCCCCGGCAAAGTAACGGTCGTTGATTCGCTCAATTTGTCCTGCGGCATCGGCCTGCTTGTGATGAAAGCGGTGAATGCGGCCAATGAAGGGGCTTCGATACCGCAAATCGTGGATTTACTCAACAGCTATGTCGATCAGGTGGAATGCGAATTTGTTATTGATACGCTGGATTACTTGTATAAAGGCGGGCGCTGCTCCGGAATGCAAAATTTAATCGGAAGCTTGCTCAAGATCAGACCGGTGATCAAAGTGGTGAACGGCAGCATGACCCCGGCCTACAAGGTTCGCGGCAAGAAAGAGAAAGCCCTGGACCAGATGCTGGCCAATGCGCTGGAACACGTCCAGGATATGGATAATGACCTCATTATTGTTGTACATACGATGGCTGAATCGGAAGCACTCATGCTTCAAAAGGCTCTTCAGGAGAAGACGGGCGCCCGTAAGGTCAGCATTTCAACCGCCGGCTGCGTCATATGCAGCCACTGCGGCCCGCAAACGGTAGGCCTTATGTATACCAAGAAACCCCATTGACCAAAACTTAAACGATCCCGAAAGAAATTATAAGCCGGACCTGCCAATATCGGCCAGGATATGGTCGCACTGCTGCCGTGTTTTTGATAAATCCGGAACGCAAACGCATCAGGAGCATGCAAAACAGATATCGGATATCCACGGATCGTACCTGGGCCGGTCCCTTAAATCACTTTATTTTTGGCGATATGCGCTGGATTTGATTCTCCTTAATATGGATCAACTGGCAAGTCGAAAACCCGAACATATATTCATTCTGATTGGCAGCAATGATATCAAAATATCGGACAAGAAAGAATTCATGGCCAAATATGCGCAATTAATTGCCGGTATAAAGGAAAAGCTGCCGAATTCAAAAATAAACATCTTGTCAATTACGCCTGTTTCTGTTGATGCCTTGAACAAAGAGCCTAGCTATAAACGTATCCCGGAATATAACCTGTCTCTTCAAGAACTGGCTAGAACTGAAAACGTAAATTATATTGATTTAATGCCCATCTTCAAAAATAATGCGATCCCATATGCTTCGGATGGCATACGATTTAAAACGGACTTTTATCCTTTATTCCTAAACCATGTAAGAAAAACGTCTATCGACGTATTTTCTCAGAAGACAGACCGCATTTAGCGGAAATTTTTCTTGCGATATAAGGAAGCCCTTACCCAAGGAAAGTCAGCGCAAAAACAGGCCAAAGACCCGAAAGAGATTACTTTTTTCAAAGTATACGTCTTTCGGGTCTCACTTATCTGCACCGGTCCTTCATATTGCGCGCTTACCGGCCATGACAGGCAGCAGGAATGTAAACACCGATTCTGAATTCTTCATATCCGCAGGCGGGCCTTATATTCGAATTTTTCTCTCGCCTCTGAAATAATCGGTCCGGTACAGCATGGAATGAAAGAAATATTCAAACATGCCAAGCACCAGCGTAATCACGAGTATATCCCCGAGACTATGGTTCCACAGCGCAGTTCCGGAAATTCCCCACAGCAGAATAAACGCGAGAACGCCATCCACCGCGGTTGCAATCCAATTATTCGTTAGTGGCAGAACCACCAAATCTCCAAACATGTAGGCAATAACCGTTAGGGCCAGAGCCGTGCCTAGTGCGCCGATCCATGTCGCATCGCCCAGCAGCATCAGCAAGCCGACTACGATCACGCCGTTCCCGATCATTTTTATCAAAAACATCTTCACTTCCGGTCACCATCCCTTGCCTTCTGTTGTGAAAATATTAAACGACTGCCCTCTTTCGTTAAACAGACGGATCAAGGTCTGCTATCGTACGGACTTTCCTATTATGTCCTGCTTGGGATTTATTCAATGCATGAACGTTTTTGCTCTTCCTGTTTTTCGAGCAGCCGCTCCAGCATCTCCAAATCCTAGCCCATTCCTTTCCCAAAAACCGCAAAAAACCCCCGGCTTGATTCCGGGGGTTTTCTTAACTTATGAAGATGCAGCGGCCGGAAGGGAATGCTCATCCGGTCTCAAATGATGCACGCTGCGGATATACCGGATCGTACGCGTACCGGAGTACATCATGACCGAATGGGTTTCCGCGCGCGAGCCGGGCAAATATCTGACGCCCCTGAGAAAATCCCCGGGCGTAACCCCAGTAGCCACGAACAGGACGCCCTCTCTCCCGACCATATCGTCCATATCGAGCAGCCGATGGGGATCATTCAACCCCATCCTTTGACAGCGCGCATAGTCCTCAGCCGTTTCCGGTATCAGCCTGCCCTGGATTTCTCCGCCAAGGCATTTCAGGGCGGCAGCGGCCAGCACCCCTTCCGGCGCCCCTCCGGAGCGACGTAAAGATCGACTTCGCTGTCCGTGCATGTCTCAATCGCACCCATTACGTCGCCGTGGCTGAGGAGTTTGATCCGTACCCCCGACTTCCTGAGCACGGAAATCATTTCACTGTGCCGCTCCCGGTCCAGAATGGACACCGTCATGTCGGACAGCGCTTTTCCCAGATGCTCCGATGCTTTCCGGAGGGTGACTTCGATCGGGTCGTTCAAACTAAGCTTGCCTGTCAGCGCAGGGCCGACGGCCAGCTTGTGCATATAGATGTCGGGGGCATGGAGAAGACTGCCTCGGGGAGCCGCTGCAATAACCGACAAGGCATTATTCAAACCGTTCGCCACGGTTTCGGTTCCCTCCAGCGGATCCACAGCCACGTCCATTTTCGGCCCCCTGCGGTTTCCGATCTGCTCGCCAATGTAAAGCATGGGAGCTTCATCCATCTCCCCTTCCCCGATCACGACCACGCCATCCATCGCCACAGTATCGAAATGCAACCTCATCGCTGAAGTCGCCGCCCCGTCGGCACTGTGTTTGTCTCCTCTTCCCGTCCAGCGGGCGGATTCCAGTGCCGCTTCTTCCGTTATTCGAACAAGCTCCAATGCCAGTTGGCCCTCCATTCGCATATCCTCCTTTTTAAGCTCTTTAGAATGCCTCTTTCAGTTGAAGAGAATTTATGATAAGTCCGGCCGTTTCTTCAATGGCTTTATCGGTCACGTCAATGACGGGACAGCCCAGTTCCGCATACAGGCGGTGGGCATAATCCAGTTCTTCCCGGATCCGCTCCATGGCCGTATACTGTACTTCGTAAGGAAGTCCCATGACCTTCAGGCGCTCCGTCCGGATCTTCAGCAGATGCTCAGCGTCCATCGTCAGTCCGAACACTCTCCCGCCGGCAACTTCCCGCAGCTGTGAAGGCGGCGTCAATTCCGGAACGACCGGGTAGTTGACCGTCTTGTAACCCTTGTGCGCCAAGAACATCGACAGCGGAGTCTTGGAAATGCGGGACACGCCCAGCAGTACCACGTCGGCCTTTAAAATCGCGCTGACATCCTTGCCGTCATCATATTGAACGGCAAATTCCATCGCTTCCACCCTGCGGAAGTAACTTTCATCAAGCCGGTGAAGCAGCCCCGGAAGCCGTTTGGGATAGCCGTTAAACGTGTCCGCGAAAGCCTGCATCATCGGCCCCATAATATCGACGGCACGGACATTCAACCGGACGGCCTCCTCGCGTATGGCTTCCCGAAGCTCCGGCTGAACCAGCGTATAAGCGACAACGCCTCCTCTTCCCGCAACCTCTTCCATCAACTGCGTGACTTCATCTTCCTCGCGGACATTCATAAACCGCTTGATTTCCGCATCCGATAATTCGAACTGGCGCAGAGCAGCCTGCACGACCGCTTCGGCGGTTTCGCCAATCGAATCCGAACATATCGCTATGAATTGAGCCGGTGCCTGATTCATCCCATTCCTCCCACTATTCCTCTGCTGCCCACCCGAGCAACATTTTAATGATATTTGTCTTGGTAATGCGCCCCACCACTTTCCAATCGCCGGGGTTGCCTGTATCCGATTCCACGACCACCGGCAGGCTGTCGATCTGATGGGCAATAATTTTTCTCGCCGCATCCAGCACGGTGTCCTCCGGCTGCACGGTCGTCACATTGGCCCGACGGGTCATTATGAGACTTACCGGCATCGTGGAGGCGGTCGGATTGCCGAGGGTCACCTTCAGCAGGTCCTTCCGCGAAACGATACCGGCCAAGTGTCCGTCCGCATCGGTAACGATCAGATTTCCGACGTTCTCCAAAAAAAGCGAAACCACCGCTTCATGGATCGTCGTCGTCTCTCTAACGATAACCGGAACGCTGTGCAAATCCCCGACCTTCATCTTCAGCAGGTGAAGTTTCTCTTCCTTTTCGGCGGTTCCCCGGTTTCCAAGAAAGTACCCGACCTTCGGCTTGGCGTCAATGTAATCCAGAATGACAAGCTTGGATAAATCCGTCCGAAGCGTTGCCCTGCTTACGTTCAGCATCTCCGCGATTTGGTCCCCCGTGATGGGTGCGTGTTTTTTACGATGTTTACGATTTCTTTTTGTCTCGCTGTCAGTTCGATAGCTTATCCCTCCTGCTTCCGGCATTCTGGTCGGCACCGCTTATCCGGAAAATGGCCACCCGCCCCGATTACCTGGAATCGGGGGTATTGCCGCCGCATTCTTCCTTTCCGCAAAAACCATGGATAATCTTTACCCCGTTCGTGGGAAGCGTATCGATTACCTCATTGCAGCCGGAGCAAACGATAAGCCCCATATCCGTCCCTTGGTCACCTTGGTTTGTTGCCATGTTCATGAATGTTCTCATTTGTTGTTCCTCCTTCGTGGATTTCGTGAGATCGATGTGCCCGCATTCATGCTAACCGTTTTTTCTTTTGTCGATATAATACGTCATATATATTTTTTATGCAACATATATTTAACCCGAATTGTCCTATTTGACATAAATATATTCTTTTAATCTGATTAAAAACGGTTATTCACTTTATATAAAACCTTTATTCCTCATGATTAATACATCATAAATACAATATAAATTCCACTTATTTTCAGCGTGTTTTCTGCCTTTGGCCGCAATAAGGGACGGCCGCAGGAAAATCCTCCTGCCGGCCGTCCCTATCGTCATGCATATGCTAATTCAGAATATCCAGGCGCCTTCTTATCCCGCGTTCCCGCTCACAAATTCTCGGAGTCCGTGTTCTTGCACGTTTCCCTGCCGCATAAGCCGTGAAAGATTTTCACCCCGTCCGTAGGCAGGGTATCAATCAGTTCCTCACAGTTTCTGCAGATGACAAGACCCATATCCTTGCTGTGGTCGCCATGGCTTGCCTTCAATTCACCGTTTGCGAGCGTTTTCATCTTATTCCTCCCCAATTTTTCATTTTCGGCTTTCGAAAGCGCTGATTTCATGCCTGGCGACTTTCGAATCACGGAACCTCGCATCATGATAACGCCTAGCTAACACTAATGTATTGCCGCCGAAAACAACTTATGAACAAATCAGGTCCCCAAAGTGGTTTAACTTGAAAAAGCGACGGCAGGCCGAGATTATCCCTCGTGCCTGCCGTTTTGATTTTAAAAGAATAAATGACTTCTTATTTGCAGCGGTTCAAAAATTCAACCATCCGTGAATAAGCGATCTTTTCATTCGCTTTTTTGGTAATGCCGTGCCCTTCGTCCTCAAATACGATATACTCGACATCGCGCCCCTTGGAACGCAAGGCTTCCACGATTTGGTCGGATTCCTCCTTGACGACCCGAGGGTCGTTGGCCCCCTGGATGATAAGCATCGGATTCACCATGCCGTCGAGGTAGGTGATCGGGGAATCCTTGATGAACCGCTCCCGGTCGCGTTCCGGATCGCCGATCCAGCGTTCCATGATCGGTTTCCAATGCTCCGGCACGGAATTGTAGAACGTAAACAGATTGCTGACCCCGACGATATCGATGGCGGCACGGAAATACTCCGGATTGCGCCCCGCCAGCAGCAGCGTCATATATCCGCCATAGCTGCCGCCCATGACGAACAGCTTCTCGCGGCTGGAAATGCCCTGTTCGAACAACCAATCCATGCCGGCCAGGCAGTCCTTGCGCGGGCCTTCGCCCCAGTCCTGCTCCACCAGCTTGACGAACGTGCTGCCGTAGCCGGTGCTTCCCCGAAAATTCGGGCAGAAGATGTTATAGCCCTGCGCGAGGATATATTGGAACATGGCGCGGAACTGCTTCCGTTCTGCCGCCTGCGGTCCGCCGTGCGGCCAGAAGACGGTATAGCCGTTTGCCGTTTCATCCTTGGCACGGTACAGCAGCGCTTCGATGTCCATGCCGTCGAATGATTTGTACGTCACCGTGTCGGGATAAACCAAATCTTCCTCGGAAAGTCCGGTCATCACGTTTCGGGTGAGCATGGTCCACGTCCCGTTTTCATAACGGTAGATGTTGAACGGCTTCACCGCCCCCCGGGCCAACACATACAGATTTCCCGATTTCGCTACCGTCAGCTGCTCCACGATATCGGACGGAAGCGGAATCGGTGTCAACTCCTTGCTGTCAAGATTGTAAGCGTACAGCCCGTCTTCCACGCCTTTGTCCGTCACGATGTATAGCGTCCGGGAATCTTTATGATAGCGCAAGGAATCGACGCTTTCGCGTTCCAGATGAAGCAAGGGCTTGAATGTACGGCTCGGAATGTCGTATTCCGCGACATATGTGTGCTCCGAGTCATAATTCGTCGCAAACAGCACATGATCATTGCCCGTAAACACCGCTCCCCCGGCAATATGAACCTGCTCCGGAGAAGGCGTCAGGCACGCGTCTTCCTCCCCTTCACGGCTCAAAAAACTCACATAATATGTATTCGCATACATTTTGGAATAAATGAAACTCTTCTCGTCGGGACTGACTGCCGCCAATTCGGTTGTCGTTTCCTTCCCTTCGATCAGCAATTTGTCTGCCTTCGATTCCAGGTCATACACCCGCGAATTCAAAAATGACGGATTATCCTTGGACGTGCAGTAATACATCCGTTTTCCGTCCTCAGACAAATGGACGAAATAATGCTTGTCGTCCGGCGTAGTTCCGTCAAACAGCGGCAACGGCTCCCCGCCGTTCCAGCGAAGGGCGTGAAACTGGTAATTTTCGTTGCCGTCCCGGTCAAACGCCGTTAGGATATGACGGCCCTCGGGGTCCATTTTAATGAAACTGCAGATCTGATCGTTGTACGTAAGCGGAAAAGGATAAGCCGTTTCCCCCTTTAAATCCATGGCCCACAGATTGTATTTGCCGTTCAGGCTGCTGCTGAATGCCAATCGCGATTCATCGGCGCTCACGCCGAAAGTTCGGATAACATACGTTTGAAAAAACTGCTCCACATCCGGCTTCGGAAATTGGATCATTGACGCTCCTCCCCTGTTTCACCTGATATTATCCACAGGTTAATAAAACTAAGACTATAGTACCTATAGATGAATCAATTATATAGTAAGGAGCTGGGAAAAAAAACTATTCAACGAACATGATCTTGACTGGCTCTCGGAATGTCGGCTTCCAGTCAGGTCATATAACTTGAATCCCATTGAAAAGGCTTACAACCGATGATAAGCTTAAAGGACTTCTATACTAATTTATGTCGATGCTGGGAAGTGTGGGCCATTGTTCTCTGACAACAACAAGATAAAGAAAAAGATTGCGGCAAGGTTAAAAAAACGAAACAGCGTCTATGCGATTTTCCTCCTGTCCTACGTGTCCATCCTGATCGTTACGCTTTCGAGCGCATTTGTTTATTACGCAAAAATCAACAAGCAGATTACGATGCAAACCGAGCTGTCCACGGTAACCCTGCTGGGGCAGCTTAAAACGGACATCGAGGATGAGATCCAATACATCAAGGAACTGAGCAACGATTTGGTGTTCAACTCCAAGCTTGAGCAGATCGCCAAGGGCGTTCCTGCCTACACCTACGCGGAGCTGATGAAGGATATGTCAAGCAAGCACAAGCCGCGCGAGATGCTGTTCGATTATTTAGTATACATCAACGCCACGGATGAAATCGTAACCCCGAATATTAAAATGAAGGCGCGCAAATTTTTCAACCTGATGTACGAGTTTGTCGATCTGGATTATGACGCCTTCGATCGGGAATATTTGCACGGGTATCATTTTCAGGAGCTCATGCCCATCCAGAAAATGAATCAATACGACAGCCAAAAGGTGGATGTGCTTCCCTACATCCAATCCTTCCCCATGAGCTCCAAATCGGAGCCGCTGGGACAGGTCATCTTTTTTATCGATGCGGGCAACATGTTCTCGATGATCCATCAGGTGCACCAGGTCACAAACTCGAACATTTACGTGCTGGACGAACAGGACCGCGTGATTCTCAGCTCGCAGGACGCACCGCCGATCAATGCGGAGAAGCTGGAAAGCTTCGGAAAGCTGACCAACACCCGGCATGAGATCACGAACAAAATCGTTTCGGAAAATAACGGGTGGAAGTATATCGCATCCACGCCGAAAAGCCTGTATTTCAAAGAAAACTTCAACTATCTGATGAATTTCATAGCGATTTTTCTCATTTATCTCGTGGCAGGCCTGATCTTCGTACGCTACCTGGCTAAACGAAGCTACAAGCCGCTGAAGGAGATCAATGACCTGATCCGGGTGCATACGCAGGCATCCCCAGGGGGAAAAAACGAATATGAAAATATCAAGAAAACGATCGTGGACCAGATTCAGAACGACAAAGAGCTGAATGAAGTCATCGAAAAACAGCTGCCCATCGTCCGCAGGGACTATTTGCTGCACCTGATCCGCGGCATGGTAACCCAATATGACGAGGTTCCGCAGCAGCTCCGTTCCATCGGGATTCATTTCACCTCCGATACGTTCCTGATCGGGGCGCTGGAAATCGATATGGACAGCCCGTTCTTCATGAATAACAGCAACATGTCGGAGAAGAATCTGTCCCTTGCCAGGGTCGTAGCCGAAAACGTTAGCTGCGAGCTGATGAAGGAGCACTTCACCTGCTACTTTCTCGACCTGGGCCGCAACCAGTCCATGTTCCTGCTCAACTTGAAAGAAGGTTCGCCGTCCGAAGCGGTCAGCATCGCCAAGAAACAGGGAGACGAATTCATCAGGTTTGTCTATCAATTTTACCAATTGAACCTCAATGTCGGCCTGAGCTCGCCGTATACGGAACTGAAAAACATGCCTACTTGTTTTGACGAGGCCAAAAAAGCGCTGGAGCACAGCAAGCTGAGGGATGTGAATGAAGCTGTCGGTTTTGGGGATTTGGGCAATCTGACCTTCGATTACTACTATTCCATGGAAAGCGAGCATCAGCTTGTCAACTTGCTCAAAAGCGGACAATATGAACAGGCCAAGCAGTTTCTAGGCAATATAATGGAAGTCAACGTCTCCAAAAATATTAGCGCAAATGCCGCCAAACTTCTTTTGTACGAGATGGCGTCGACCTTGATGAAGGTCAAGAATTTCTTCCTGGTCGCCAAAGGGGAAGAGCCTGCAAGCAACGAGTTTGTGATCGAGGCGATGCTTCGGCAATCTCCTTCCATGGAAGCGGCCAAACGCCGATTCTTGGAAACGATCGATCATATGTCGGCCCTTACCGAAAACCAGAACGTAAGCAAAACCGAAAAACTCGTGAACCGGATTGCCGAATACATTAACGAGCACGCCGGGGATAACTGGCTGGACCTGAATATGCTGTCACAGGAATTCGAGGTCACGCCGCAGTATATCTCCAACGTGTTCAAGAAATACAAGCATGAAAACGTCAAGGATTACATTGCCAAGCTGAAGCTCCGCGCAGCCAAAGAGCTGTTGGTCACGACGGAACTTCCGGTTCGCGAAATCGCCGCCCGTCTCGGTTATGCGACGGAAGCGGGAATCATCCGCCTGTTCAAAAAATATGAAGGCGTAACCCCGGGCGATTTCCGGATCAATGCAAGACGGAACGAATAAGCTCCGATTTCATTGAGATTATCACACAAAACGGCTCCGCTGTCCCATCAAGGGAAAGCGGAGCCTTCTTTTATGGATATGAAATTGCGGCAGGAACGGGCCGGCAATAACGCGCTCCCGGTACCATAAGCGAAAAGCGGTACGGCGGTACGCCGGCTGCTTGCGGTTTACCGGTTTAACAACCGTCCTGCAAAGGGGAGTAAAGCGGCAGCGGAAACCAGGCCGGGAGTTTGTATTCCGAGCTCTCCCCATAACCTGTCTTGGACTTCATGTACCCGCTGAGCGGAGAAAACAACAATGCCGTCGCATCCCTGGCTGTCAATACGGCATCAGGCTTGATCCGGGGATCATCGGACTCATGGCGGTTCACGGTGATCTGGCCGTTATGGACAACCATTTCCACGGTTTCCCGATCCTCGATCCGAAGCGTAAACGCGCCGTCCGGCAGCTTTGTCCCCACGGCTTTGCATTTCATGAACGCCTCGATGACGGAAGCATAATTCACGATATTGTAGCTGAGGTTAAATCCCATGCCGTACATATCGCATACGCCGCCAAGAAGCGCGATTTTATCACGGTCAAATGCAGGCAGCGAAAACCGCAGTTCGTTCGGCTTTTTAAACTCCATCAGCGATTTGCAGACCAGCGGCAGCAGAGCCTTATCCGTCAACTCGATTTCAAAGACCATGCCTCCGCCCCGCGACACGCTCAAGTAGCCGACAAACTTCCCGTTCTGAAGAACGGCATAAGGCACGGCATTCCAGGTCCTGAGGATGTCGGCAAACGATTCCTTGTCCCTGGCTCTGCTTATCATGCCCTTCTGATAAAGGGCAAACGATTCATCCAGCAGCAAAGACGGACCGGACAGCTCTTCAAACGAAATGCCGGTTGCATCCAGGTGTCTGTATTTATGGCGGACATTATCTGCCGTCAGCGTAAAATCAAGCTTGATCCCTGCCGGCTCGTAGCCAAAATATTCATACCGCTGTCGCTGTCCGCCGAGAACGCTGTAATCATACCCTCCCGTCTTCATATCCTCCAGCGCGTAGGCCATAAGCTTCTGCATGTATCCCTTGCCCCTTGCCCGGGGATGAACCGCTACCGTGCCGACGCAGCCGGCTTTGAGCTCTACGCCGGCGACGGAAAAGCGGACCGGCAGCACGCAGAGCATGGCGCGGATTTTGCCTTCCTCCTCAACCAGATAGTGATACTGCTGCGTCTTTCGTCCCTCGCCGTACAGCTTCGGAACCAGCCTCGCAAAGTCATGCGGCTCGCTTGACTGGCTGAATACGTAATCCGCAAAATCAACGATGTCCTGAGCATCCTCAAGCGTTCCCTTACGGTACTTCTCCATAGTTTCAACCTCCCGGTATGTATGTAAGTCGTAGCGGCAGTAATGCTCCCCTCGTCTTTCCTTAAGGGCGATGGCACTGCCTGGTGAAAAATATAATGGGCGGCTGTTGTGCCGCCCCGGCTTCCATATAACGCATTAGTGAGTAGACATCTTGCCGGCGTAGGCCTGATCGATCTCGCAGCGGAGCGGCTCGCCCTTCAGAAAACGGCGGATATCATCAATGAGCGCCTGAACGACGACAAGGCGCCGGTCGATCGTCGGTCCCCCCATATGAGGCATCAGAATCGCGTTATCAAGCCCCATCAGCGGATGGCCTTGCGGCAAAGGCTCAACCTCGTAGACATCCAGTACCGCGTTGATCTTTCCTTCCGCAAGGACACGGCACAGCGCCGGTTCGTCGATCACGGCGCCGCGGGCCGTGTTGATCAGGAGCGAGCCTTCCGGCATCATCCGGAGCAGCTCCTCGGTAATGAGGTGGTAATTTTCCTTTGTCATGCCGCTATGAATGGATACGATATCGCAGGTCGAAAAAATTTCGGGAAGATCGGCTTTCTGCATGCCGTGTTTGTCCAGCTCCTCCTGAGCGATGTGGCGCGAGAACACTTTGATTTTCACATTGAACGGCTTAAGCATTTGCACCACCATTTTGGAGATCATGCCGTAGCCGACGATTCCGACGGTACGATCGAGCAGCCCTTTATTGTAAAAGCTTGTCGGCCAGATTCCGTTCTTCAAATCGGAAGAATAACGAGGGATGTCGCGCAGGGAAGCGAGAGCATAGGCAATGACGCTTTCCGCCACGGATTGGGCAAATACCTCGTTGCCGCTGACGACCGTTACGCCCTTTTCATACACCGCGTCCGAGACATACGGTCTGACCGAGCCCCCGGTATGCGCTACCATCTTCAGCTTTCCGGCATGGCTCATCACCTCTTCGTCCAGTACCGGGGTTCCCCAGCCGGTCACCAGAATATCGACATCCTTGATCTTTTCGCAAATTTCTTCTTTCGTAAAGTGCGCGGTCGTGCTTTCGTTCCAGATTACTTCCCCGATTTCTTTCAGCTGCCGAATCAGATTTTCGTTAAAAAAAGTATGGAAGATTTCCGTTTTCGGCATGGTAACGAGAATTTTGAAAGATTCCACTGCATGTCCACCTTTCTAGGATTCGTCCCGGATATGTATTCCCGCCGTCACGGCCGCATCCCCTTCGCGCACGATCTCCACGCCGTACCTAAAATGGCAGTCACTCACGACATTGGGCCGTTCGGAGCGGCTGCTCCGCTGCGTAAACACGAGCTTATCGGCCGTGCAGCCGCGAATCTGGACGCCGTCCGCATTGACGAGCATCGTGCCGCACTCGGGGTATTTTTCCGTCTTGACGATGTACACATCCTCCAACGTTAAGTCGGTAACCTTGGCAAAAGAAATAAACCAGCAGGCGGAGTGCCGCTTGACCGTAATCCGTTTGGCGCTGTCCCCCCATGTAAAGCCGCTGTTCGCAAAAGAGATGAGGCCGGAGTTGCCCACATAGGTCAAATCATGTTCAAATTGGCCATGAGTCACGAAGGCACCGTGAAAATCGCCGTCCGCGTGGCAGTTCTCGACCAGACAGTAAGCGCTTCCCGTAAAATCGTTAAGATGTCTGGCGTTGCTTGCCGTACAGTCCCGCACCTTGCCGTATAAACAATGAATTTGCTGCGTCAGGTACCCCGTGCCGCCGACAATGACCTCGACGGGGTTCACCAGCGAGCATTTTTCCGTTACGTAATAAGTATTGTGCCTCCGTAAAAGCACGGGCCAATAGGTATGATAGGCGTGAAGGCCGTATGCGTTGCAATCAACGGCATACTCCAGGGCGAGCGGCTGCGCTCCCCGATCCTCGCCGCCCTCGTTCCCTTCAAAAACCATGTTGCGAACGTTTACATTCCGGACCGGCTCTACGCGGAGATAGGTCAGCGTTCGTCCCCTGCCAAGGTCCCATCCCATTTTATAGTTCATTCTTACGTGTGTTTCATCAATGATTTCAGTCACCATCAGCATTTTGTCGATCTCTTTTTCTTCCCTGCCAGCCAGACGGTTGACGGTTACGATCCACCAATCATGCACATGAAATGCCCTGCTGTCTTCTACCTCAAATATATCATACATCTCTTGCAGGGGTTCTGTCAGCCTAAGTTCCTGTTTCTCTCCCGTCAACCGGCCGCTAAAATGCATCACCGCTCCGAAAGGATCATTGCTCTTCGCAGCCTCGATCCCTTGAACCGTCACCCGGCAGCCGTGAAAATCCAGTTCCAGGCCGCTGCGGTTGAATTTGTGCCGCTTGACAAACCGTAAATCCGTAAAGGCTTCGATCTTACGGATGGAGGGATCGCGAACCATCGCTTCCAAGGCTTCATCCGCAGGCGTCTCGGGTCCCATAATGCCAAAAAACCTGAAATCGCCTATTCCCCGGTGCAAAAGCCGCCACCTTCCGTCCCCCTGGTGATCCAATGGAACGAGAACGGTACCCCCATTGTGCGGTTCGGCACAGCCGTTCTCCCATATATACTGCATGGAAACGTCTCCCGGCCGATGATAGCCCATTACGACGGCAATGTCGCCGTTACTCGGGTTGAGCGGCGGCAGTTCGAGAAGCTCCCTGACAGAACTTGACTGAACAATCACAATCCAATCCCTCCTTATAAAGCTTTATGCTCTTCTGTTCATTTGAAAGGAAAGAGCCTCTGACGGCGCAGAAGCTCTCTCCTTTCATGGTTTTCATCATATCCCTGCTTATTTTTTCAAAGCCTCGTTCCATCTGTTCAGCGCGTCAGTTTTGATTTTGATCAGATCCTGCAGCCCCATTTTATCCAAGGTGGCGATATAGCTGTCGAATTTGTCCAGCGGCTCCTCGCCGATAATGAATTTGGTGGTCATCAGGGTGACGTAGGTGTACAGGTCATTCTCAATAACGTTGCCCTTTTCGGATTCCTCGGCGGTAAAGCGGGCATTGACCGGATAAGCGTCTTTATAATAAGGAACCTGCTTTTCCTGTACCTGGGTCACTTTCATTTCCATCAATGGATTGTTTGCCGGCATGGCCATGAAGTTCAGGTAGCCCGGAAGCTCCATGTTGACGGAGACCGATTTGTTGATATCGCCGAAGCCCGTGACCGGAGCGATCCATTCATACTGCGACTTGCTGTCGTCGGTATATTTCCAGTGCTCGCCTTCATAACCCAGGAATACGGTGTTGCCGGAGAACCCGTCAACGGCGTTCTCTTCCGTTGCGTAGAACATGTCCAACAGACGCATGGCCGCTTCCGGGTGCTTGCATTTGTCGGTAATGATCGCTTTGCTCGTATACAGGTTGAACGGCAATCTTACGACCTTTTTATCGTTGACCGGAGACGTCAACGGCGCAAGGCTGAGCTGCTCCGTCTTGGTCGTTTCGGCATCCAGCAGCGTAGGCGAAGCATTGTAAATGCCGACCAGGTTTCCTTTGACTTTGGCCTGCCACTGCTGCGAAGTCTGCGTCGTAAACTCGGGGTCGATCAAGCCTTCTTTATACAGCTTATTGGTATACACGAGGAAATCCTTGTATTCCTTCATGGCCGGAACGTATACGACCTCTCCCGCCTCGTTGACGTCAAAGCCGATTCCGCCCGTCAGTCCGGTAAAAGCCGGCATGAGCAGCTGCTGGAAGGCATTCAGGCCGACCGCAGAGAACGGAATCTCGTCCCCCGGATCGCCGTTGCCGTTCGCGTCTTTTTCCTTAAACGCTTTCAGCATCTCGTACAGCTCATCCGTCGTGGCCGGCTCCTTCCCGATCCCGGCGTTTTTCATCCACTGCGAGTCAAAGAAGCCAAGATGGCCCTGGGTCGTGGAGGTGTTGAAAATGTAAGGCAGCCCGTAAATTTTGCCGTCCATGGAGGTAATCGACGCTTTGATGGACGGGTCCTTGGCCATAAGGGCCTTCAGGTTCGGAGCATATTGATCGATCAGGTCCGTCAGGTCCAGGAAAACGCCCTGTGGACCATAGGTTTCCTCGTCGGTCTTGTCCGCGCCTCTCAAAATGATGTCCGCATATTCCCCGCCCACAAGCGCGATGTTCTTTTGCTCGTTGAACGTATCGCCTTCGGACAGCTCGAATTCCAGCTCGATGTTCGTTTTTTCAGCCAAGCGTTTGAAGATTTCAAGGTCGCCCCATTCCGGGCCCCCTGGATCCTTCTTGCCCATCACGCGAATTTTGATCTTTTCCTTGACGATCGGATACTCGCCCACCGGGTTCATGTAATCGGGAACGCCGGCTTTCGCGGCCGGGGCGTCTTCCGGTTTGTCGCCTTCCGCTTCTTTCGACGGTGACGCGCAGCCGGATAACAGACTTCCAAATAATGCGGTACTAAGCAGTAATGCCAGAATGCCTTTCCTTTTCATCGTTTTTCCTCCTCTTGAGCTCTATATATGAATAGTGTACTGCCTAATAGTAGCGGCCGGGCGTAGAAGCTCCGAGCCCTTAACCTTTAACCGACCCGAGGGTCACGCCTTTCACGAAGTATCTCTGCACAAACGGATACATGGCCATTACCGGAAGGGAAGCAATCACGATCAGCGCGTATTTGATCTGCTCCGCAGCCCGCAGCTCCTCCTGCAGAAGCCCCGCCGTATCCCCGCCCTGCTGCAGCAGCTCGGCGTTAAATTGACTCTTCAGCAGCGTTTCGCGAAGGATGATCTGCAGCGGCTGCCATTCGGCATCGCGTATGTAAATCAAAGCCGTGAAGTAGCTGTTCCAGTGGTTGACCGCGCTGAACAGCGCCATGACCGCAATGATCGCGGTCGACAGCGGCAGCACCACCTGCATGAACAGGCGGAAGTTCGAGCAGCCGTCGATCTGGGCCGCTTCCTGCACTTCGACCGGAATGGTCGTCTGGAAAAAGGTACGGCTGATGATGATGTTGGTCATGGAGGTCGCCCCCAGAATGACCATCACCCACGGCGAGTTGTAAAGCCCCACGCTTTTGACCGTCATAAAGGTCGGAATCAGGCCGCCGGAGAAAAACATCGTGATCAGAAACATGATGGCGAAAAACTTGTTGCCCACGAAATCTTTCCGGGACAGCGAATAGGCCGCAAGCAGCGTGACGATGACGTTAATGACGGTTCCCACGACCGTGTATACAATCGTGTTGAGGTAACCTCTGAGAATGCTGGAATCGTTAAAAATGTTCGCATACCCGCTGAAGGAAATGTCCTTCGGCCACAGCAGCATTTTGCCGGAGTTGACCAGATCGGGATTGCTGACGGAGGCGCTTACGATAAACCACAGCGGATACAGCGTCAGCAGCAGAATGATGATGAGAACCCCCAGGTTGACTGCATTGAACACTTTGTCGGACTTGGTTTCTTTTACGAGCATGCCATCTCCCTCCTTACCATAATGAATTCTCTCCCACTTTCCGCGAAAAGCGGTTTACCAATATGAGAAGCGTCAGGTTTATGATATTGTTAAAAAGACCCACGGCCGAGGACAGGCTGTACTGCGCCTTCTGGATTCCGAGCTTGTAGACATACGTCGGAATGACCTCGGAAACCTCCATGTTGATATCTTTTTGCATTAACAGGACCTTCTCGAAGCTGAGGTTCATGATGCCGCCGACGCTGATGATGAGCATGACCACGATCGTCGGCATGATCGCCGGAAGATTCACGTGGATGATTCTTTGAAACCGGCTTGCCCCGTCGATCGTTGCCGCTTCGTGAAGCTCGGGCGATACGCCGGCCAAGGCCGCAAAATAAATGACCGAACCGTAGCCCGTCGTCTGCCATACCCCCGACCAGACGTACATATCATTGAATAAGCTGTCCTTCTGCAGGAACTGGACCGGCTCGAGGCCGATCAGCGCCGTCAGTTGGTTCACGAGACCGGTATTGGAGAAGAACAGGTCGATCATGCCGACGAGCACGACCATCGAAATGAAGTAAGGCATGTAGGTCACGTTCTGCACCAGCTTTTTAAACTTGTTGTTCTTCACCTCGTTGATCATCAGGGCCAGAATGATCGGTGCCGGAAAGCTGACGAGCAAGTAATAGAACGAAATGGAGATGGTGTTCCAGAATATTTCCGCAAAACGCGTCGAGCTGAAAAAAGTAATGAAATGTTTGAAGATCGGATCCGCCCATGGGCTGCCGCCAAAGCCTTTCGTCGCGATGAAGTCCTTGAATGCAATCTGCACGCCGTACATCGGTATGTAGGAAAAAATAAAGAAGTACAAAAATGCCGGCAGTATGAACAGATACAGCACCCAGTTCCGTTTGATGAGCAGCAGCTTCATGTTTTTGCCGGTGGCCGTTCTGAGCGGAACGCGTTCGGGTTTGGGCTTCATGGCTAATCTCAAGTATATCCCCCTCCTGCTTACGTGAACTAGGCTGTCTCTTTCGCCTGCCCTTATTATAGGAGGATGGCTTCGCGCCCCGTAAATGCCCTGAATTTAAGGTAACCGTCCATTTTTTAAAGTCGGGGGCCGGCCAAAATAAAAGGCGAACCGCCAAAATTAAAGGCAGCGCTTTCTTAAAACTGCCGGTTGAAAGTCCATTGGCCGCATGCATTCTTGCGGATGGAATCTTTAATTTTGAAGGCCCCGGTTTAAAAATTGATCATATCGCGTCCGCATTCCCCTGACTATACTTAGTACGGATACAATGCATCATCATAAAGAATCATCATTATCGTTTCAAGCAACTGGAGGAATGACGTTGAACACCTTGCTCATTGCATTGACGATTGTGCTGTTCTCGGCGCAAACCCTATCCATGAAACTGATCAAAGAGGGTCCCTTCCGGAAGCAGCTGCTTATTTATGCCGGCTTTACGCTGCTCGCCTCGGCGGGAATGCTGCTGTACAGCATAGTTCAGCCGGAAGTCCGGCAGATGAGTCCGACAACCGTTTTATTCGGCATTCTGTTCGGGCTCGGCTTTATGCTGACCATCATTTTTTACAATTTGGCCATCATGAGCGGCCCTTTATCCTATACGGCGTTTTATTTTTCCGCCAGCATGCTGATTCCTGCGGTAACCGGGATCCTTGCTTTCGGCGAACCTCTCACCGTGACGACCATAGCTGCCATCGTGCTGTTTCTTATGGCCTTTTATTTTATCAATGCCAATCCGGGATCGAAAAAAGGGGAATCCAGGGCAAACAGCCGATGGCTGTTCTATTGTCTCATGACGTTCCTGTTCAACGGGCTGCTGGCGGTGATCCAGAAGTTCCATCAGTCCCGGATGGAAGGCACCGAGTCTGCCGGATTGATGTTTGCCGGATTCTGCTCCGCATTCGTGTTTTACGCTTTGGCGTATGCCGTGCAGCATGCGAAAGGCAAGAAACGCGAACGCCTCACCTTTGCCGGGGACGGCGCTGCGCTGCGGGACAACTGGCTGCCCATCATCCTTCTTGCGGCCACATCGCTCACCGGCAACATTATCATGACGTTTCTGTCCGGCGTCGTACCGAGCTCCTATCTGTTTCCGCTTGTGCAGGGCAGCATCATCGTGTCGATCACCTTATGCTCCGTGCTGCTGTTCAAGGAACGGATCAGCGCCTACGGCAAAATCGGCATCTTCCTGGGCGTCACGGCCATTGTGATTATCAATCTTTAAAGGCAAAAAAACCTTGAATGGCTGCAGCCATTCAAGGTTTTATCATCATTTAGGACGTTAATTGCAGCGCTTAAGCCGTCGAAAAAATGTTCGAATGTGATCCGCGACGAGCCGCGGATCTTCCGCCGCAATAAAATGACCGCCCTTGTTTAATTCTTCCCAGCTCACGATATTCGGAAAAAGCCTTTCTACATATTCCCTCGGAGGACGCTCGTGCGCTTGGGTGGCCGTCAAGGAAACGCCGTGGGGAACCCGGGAAATATCGGAGGAATCCGGCCATTTCGTATGCTTGCCTTCGAAATAGAAGCGGTTCGATGGGTTCATCGTTTGCGTATACCAGTAAATGGAAACATTGGCCATCAGATCTTCTCTGCTCACATACCGCACTAAATCTCCGCCGGGCGGGCTTGTCCACAGGTACCATTTTTCAAGTATGAAAGCGGCCATCCCTGCCGGGGAATCATGAAGCGAGTATGCGAGCGTCTGCGGCTTGGTGCCGAGGATGTGCGCATACCCTCCCTCTTGCCTGTACCACTGACTGCAAACGGAGAGGAACTCCTGCTCGGCTTCGGACAAGCTCATATCCTGGGCTATATAGGGACTCGGGTTCCCGGGAGACGTGGTATGGTAGCCAATGATATTTTGGGGATGATCCAAGCACATCAACCCTAGTATGCTCGCCCCCAAATCGTATCCGTGAGCGCCGAAACGGGAATACCCCAGCTCTTTCATTAATTTGGCCAGAATCCCGGCAGCCTGCCGGTCCTCAAAACCGGCCGCGGGCGGTATGGAAGAGAACCCATGACCCGGAATCGAGGGGATGACCACGTCAAACGAATCTTCGGCGCTGCCGCCGAAACGTTCAGGATTCGTGAGGTACGGGATCAAATCAAGCATCTCATAAAAGGTGCTGGGCCACCCGTGGGGTATGAGGATCGGCACGGGATTCGGGCCGTGACCGCGCTCGTAAACAAAATGAATATCCATTCCGTCCAAGTTGACCATGTAATTCGAAAACGAGTTGATTTTGTCCTCCACGCGTCTCCAGTCGAAATCGTTTCTCCAGTAGTCGACCATATCTTTAACAAAATCCAGAGGAATGCCGTACTCCCAATGCGAATCGCGTATTTCATCCGGCCACCGCGTCAATTCCAAACGTTTGCGTAAATCTTCGATCTCTTTTTCATCGATATGTACAGTAAACGGCTTGATATTCATCTCAACTCTCCTTAAGAAACGCTTCGTTTTTCCGGCAGATATATCATAATCATGAGTGCTCTGATAAACTGGTAGGCAAAGGACGATGACCCGTTTATTTGTCCATATCCATTCAATCGGAGAAGGTTGACTTCGAATGACCAATAAACAACATTTATTGGTTATGTGACCTTTAAATGAATTTTAATGGTTAGATAAATATTAGTCAATAGGAGTGTAATGATGGGGACTGGATATGACGATCTGCAGATCATGGCCGACTTCTTTAATACTCATGATAAACGCATGCGTTTTGATGGGGACCCCGGGGTGGAGCATTTAAACCATCCCAAGGATCTTTACCTTTGGTTATTGCGGCATCACCTTATTTCAAAACAGGAAGAAGTCACGAAAGAGGAACTGGAGCTTGCCGTCAGATTAAGAACGGAAGCGAGAAAAATCATCGCCAATAATGTTTTTGAGCATGACGAGAACGGATTGGATGCGTTTAACGAACTCATGAAAGGTTTCAGCTTTACCCTTCATTTTTCGGACAACGGGGAAGAACTTAAGCCCATCCGCTCCAATGGAATGAACGGGCTGGCAAGGCTGGCCATTCTGATTTTCGAACTCAAACGTAAAAAGGTTTGGCACCGGATCAGGGTATGCTCCGCTCCCGACTGCCAGTGGGTGTTCGTGGATCATTCCCGTCCCGGAACGGGTAAATGGTGCACGATGAAAGCATGCGGGAACCGAGCCAAGAACAAAACCTACAGGCACAGAAAAAAAGTTTGAATCGTACCCCGGCCGAAGAGCTCCCGAAGTATACCGGAAAATGTTAGGCCAGGACGTATCCGAAAGGGCAGGATACGTTCTTTTTTTTGCTCCAATCTGGCCGTATTCTTTCTTGCGGGAGCCATTTTGCCTGGCTTGAAGTTTCCATTTCGATTCCGTACGGCCTATATGTTTCGTGCCAAGCCATGCGATGAACTGCATCCATGATGGGGCCGTGCCGGAAAAGCGTCCGACCGTTCATACTTCGGCATTTAAAGAATATGTATAAATAAATCCCCGCGCACATTCCTCCGCATACAGGAAGGAGCAGTTCACCCATGGTTAACAGTGACGAAATAAAGCAGCTCGAGCATGCCATCCGGGAAATCACGGAGATCGCCTCGGGCTTTGGACTTGATTTTTATCCGATGCGCTACGAGATTTGTCCCGCGGATATCATCTACACCTTCGGCGCCTACGGCATGCTACCCGCTTCAGCCATTGGAGCTTCGGCAAAACGTTCCATAAAATGAAAATGCAATACGATTTCGGACTGAGCAAAATATATGAGCTGGTCATCAACTCCAATCCGTGCTACGCGTTTCTGCTGGACGGCAATTCCCTGATCCAGAACAAGCTGATCGTCGCCCACGTGCTGGCCCATTGCGATTTTTTCAAGAACAACGCCCGTTTTTCCGTCTCCAACCGCAATATGGTAGAGAGCATGTCGGCCACTGCCGAGCGCATCTCCCGCTATGAGCTGGAGCATGGGAGCGAAGCCGTGGAACAGTTCATTGACGCCGTGCTGGCCATTCAGGAGCATGTCGATCCGCAAATCGTCCGGCCCGACAAACTCGATAAACAAAGATATACGGAACGGATGATCCAGGAGCAAAAGGAAGAAGCCAACCGCCACAAGCCGGCCGGACCTTACGATGATCTTTGGGGAGCCGATTCGGACTCTGAAAGCGGCGGCAAGGGGACAACGGAAGAATCGCCGAATCTACGGAGATTTCCGCCGGAACCGGAGAAGGACATCATGTGGTTCATTCAGGAATATTCCGAAATATTGGAGGATTGGCAGCGGGACATCATGAGCATGCTGCGCGAGGAAATGCTCTATTTCTGGCCGCAAATGGAAACCAAAATCATGAACGAAGGCTGGGCCTCCTACTGGCATCAGCGCATTTTGCGCGAAATGGACCTGACCAGCGAAGAGACGGTGGAATTCGCGAAGCTCAACGCGTCCGTCGTTCAGCCGTCCAGGCACAGCCTGAATCCATATTATTTGGGACTTAAAATTTTCGAGGATATCGAGCGGCGCTGGGACCGCGATAAAATATTCGAGGTACGCGAATATGACTCCGACATCTCCTTTCTCCGGAATTACCTGACCAAGGAGCTCGTGAGCGACCTGGACCTGTACGTCTTTGAGAAAAAGGGGCCGGAGTGGAAAATTACCGATAAATCGTGGGAGAACATCCGGGACCAGCTGGTCACCTCGCGGGTGAACGGGGGTTCCCCCTATCTTGTCGTGCAGGACGGGGATTTTCACCGCTCCGGCGAGCTGTTGATCAAACATCAATATGAGGGCGTGGAGCTGGACCTGAAATATATGGAGCGCACGCTCCCTTACGTCTGCCGCCTGTGGGGCAAACAGGTGCATTTGCACACGATCATCGAAGGCAAGCCGATCATGTTCTCGTATGACGGCAAAAAAATGCATCGCCGCTTTATCTGACAGAACCCCCGCTCCTGCGAGCGGGGGTTCTAAGCTCATTCCCTCGGGTCAACCAGGGACGATAACCAGCTGTTTCTTTTATCGGTCATCGGTACGGATATCGGCTCCAAAGGCAATACCGGTTTCAGTGACCCAAGCAAGGTTATTATCAAGGGCAACATGGAGAGCTAGGCATGTCCCCGTGGCTATACGGCTGGGCTCCGCTGTGTCGATGCCGGGTTATTTATCTCCCCGCCGCAGCCGCCTCTTGCTTGGCGGAAGCGCCATGCTGTAGGGCATCCAAATCGCCGGCCAACTTTTCCATCATTTTGACGAAAGCCGCCAGTTCCTGCGAACTTGCCGCTTGATTGCGGGCATTGATCGAAGTTTGCTCCGACTCGTGCTCCACCTGCTCCAGCTTCCGGATGATTCCGGACACCTTGCCCTGGATTTGCTCCATCGCCTGACGGGAATGGTTGGCCAGTTTCCGGACTTCGCCCGCCACGACTTCAAACCCCCGGCCAAACTCTCCGGCATGCGCCGCTTCGATCGCTGCATTCAAACCGAGCAGATGGCTCTGATCCGAAATTTCGCGGATAAGCGTTCCCATTTGTTCGATATGCAGAATCTCCTGATTCAACTCCTCGGTTAACGCATGGGCCTTCTCCTGGGCCTCTGCCGTTTTCATTGCGTTCTCCGACATGACCGCAGCGCTCTGGTCCAATTCCACGATCATGGCCGTCAGCTCCTGAACCGCAGCTGTAATCGCTTCCAACATTTTCTCCTGTTCGCCCGCAAGGGCCTGTATTTTCTCCTTTTCCTTCAAATTATAAGCTTCCAGCACCAGCTGGGAATCGAGATTGAACATTTTGCTAAGCGCGTGAACCGCATGAATCCAACCGTCCGGGACGGCTTGCTTAAGAAGATCGGCGGCTATGTCCAAATAAACCATGTAGCTTCCCAAATAGTAGTCTGTCGTCAGACCGACCCTGGAGTGGATCTGCCCGATTTTGATCCGGTTTTCGATATATGCGTTATCTACGATTCCGTCCGCGAGTGACATCCAGTATACCCGCTGGGTTTCCTTTAGTCGTTCCACCGTCGTGGTCCTGCCGATAATCTGCATCAGGTTCGGCTGGGTTTCGATTTGATTGTAAAAGCGGTTCACAACCTCTTCTACCACTTTACTAAACACGCCGCGATGATTAGCCAACAATAAAAGGTCCTTGTCATGCAGCCCGAGATACTCCAGCTGCTGTCGTCTTTCGGGGGATACGTCGATCATTGCCGAATTCTTCACTCCTAATTTGGTGATAAACATCACAAAATTTGCACTACTGTGGACCATTATAGACTATTTTTACCATGTATTCATAATTCTTAAGACCTAATTACATGTGTATTTACACCGGATGACGAAACATTTCTCCGACAAATTAATACAAAAGACGTATTTCGCATTTCTTCAAACCGGACGAAACCATCGGCTCAAAGCAAAAAAAACGGCCTCTATCCAAGGCCGTTTTGAATCCTCTGTTACCGATTGAGCAGGCTTCCGACATACCGCAGCAGCTCATTGGCGCATACGGGGCAGTATCCGTGCTCGTCAATCAAGCGCGAGCTTACTTCGTTGATCCTTTTCAATTGAACCGCATCCGGCGTTTTGGTTGAGGTGGTGATTTTGACGATATCCTTGAGGTCGGCGAACAGCTTCTTCTCAATCGCTTCCCGAAGTCGCTCGTGGTTATGATACTCGAACTTCTTGCCTTTGCGGGAATACGCGGAAATCCGGATCATAATTTCCTCGCGGAACGCCTTTTTGGCGTTTTCCGACACGCCGATCTGCTCCTCGATCGAGCGCATCAGCCTCTCGTCCGGGTCCATCTCCTCATCCGTCAGCGGGTCGCGGATTTTGGTCCAGTTGCAAAATGCCTCGATATTATCGAGGTAATTCTCGAACAGCGTTTTCGCGGACTCCTCGAAGGAATAAACGAAGGCCTTCTGCACTTCTTTTTTGGCGAGCTCGTCGTATTCCTTACGCGCGGCGGAAATGAAGTTCAAATACTTCTCCCGCTCATCCTTCGTAATGGAAGGGTGCTGATCCAATCCGTCCTTAATCGCCCGCAGCATATCCAGTGCGTTAATGCACTGAAGATCCTGTTTGATCAAGGCGCTCGAAATCCGGTTGATGACATACCGCGGATCGACGCCCGACATGCCTTCTTCCAAAAACTCGCTCTGCATTTCCTTCAAATCGGCTTCCTTGTAGCCCTCGACTTCCTCGCCGTCGTACATGCGCATTTTTTTGATCAGATCCATCCCCTGCTTTTTCGTTTCCTTCAGTCGTGTCAGGATGGAGAATATCGCCGCCGACCTCAGCGCATGCGGAGCGATATGGATATGCTTCATGTCGCTTTGGCCGATCAGCTTGTCGTATATTTTTTCCTCGTCGCTCACCCTCAGATTGTACGGAATCGGCATGACGATCATCCGGGACTGAAGCGCCTCGTTTTTCTTATTGGCAATAAAGGCTTTATACTCCGATTCGTTCGTATGGGCGACAATCAGCTCATCCGCGCTGATCAGCGCGAAGCGCCCGGCCTTGAAGTTTCCTTCCTGGGTCAGGGACAGCAAATTCCACAGGAATTTCTCGTCGCATTTCAGCATCTCCTGAAACTCCATCAACCCCCGGTTGGCCTTATTCAATTCTCCGTCAAAACGGTAGGCCCGCGGGTCGGACTCCGAGCCGTATTCGGTGATCGTAGAGAAATCGATGCTGCCCGTCAGATCGGCGATATCCTGGGACTTCGGATCGGAAGGGCTGAAGGTTCCGATACCGGTGCGTCCCTCCTCCGAGATCAACACCCGTTCGACCATAACGGATTCGATGTCGCCGCCGTACTCGGTCTTGAGCCTCATCTGGCAGGATGGGCACAGATTTCCCTCGATCCGAACGCCAAGCTCCTTCTCCACTTCCGGCCGCAGCTCCAGCGGAATCAGATGAAGGGGTTCCTCGTGCATCGGGCACCCCGCTATGGCGTATACCGCGCCGCGGTCGGTTCGGGAATGCTTCTCCAGCCCGCGCTTCAGCAGGGTGACCAGCGTGGATTTGCCGCCGCTGACCGGTCCCATAAGCAGCAGGATCCGTTTGCGGACATCCAGCCGGCGTGCGGCGGAGTGAAAATATTCTTCCACCAGCTTTTCAATGGCCCGGTCGAGCCCGAATATTTCCTGCTCAAAAAATTTGTATTTCTTCCGGCCTCCGGTTTCCTCGATCCCGTAGGATTCGATCATGTCATATACGCGCGCATGCGCGGTCATGGCAGGCAAAGGATCCATCTTAAGTATCTCGATATATTCCCTGAATGTGCCGCTCCACGCCAGACGGTCGCTCTCTGCCCGGTAAGATGCTATGCGTTCGAAAATATCCATGCCGCTACCTCCTATGACTTCTTTCTAGATTAAACGCGGTCTGTCTTCATTGAATATACATCGACCGATGTTTTTCTAATGAGGATTGGCTTCCATTCCACCCGTGTCGAAGCCAGGGATAAATGATCTTTTGCTTTCTTATCTTTCAAAAAAGTGTACTACATACCTATGCGGCTTAAACGGAATAGTTGACCTTATTTTCGAAGTGCGGCCATTCCTTTTTACGCGGCAGTACAGGCTTCGGTCCGGCAATGCGCACATCCGTTCCCGGCATGTTATACTGATGGAACAGAGTGTTTCGGCACGATCTGTTATGCTGGCAACGAAGGAGAAAGAGCAATGGCGATAAAACACGAAGCCGAGCTGTATGCTCCCTTGAAAGCTTTTTTTGAGCTGCACGGATACATCGTAAAAGGCGAGGTCCGCAATTGCGATCTGGTCGGAATGAAGGAAGGCGAAAACGAGCCGCTCATCGTGGAAATGAAAAAAACGTTCAATCTAGCCCTGCTGCTGCAAGGTTTGGAACGTCTCAAAATGAGTTCTAACGTCTATTTGGCGGTGGAGAAAAGCAGGGCCAAAAAAGGGGCGGTCAACCAGCGGTGGACGGAGCTGCGGGGGCTTTGCCTCAAGCTGGGCCTAGGCCTCATAACCGTTACCTTCTACAAAACCAAGTCCCCGTTCGTCGAGGTGCTGTGCGAGCCCGGAGAAGAATCCGGCTTTGGACGCAACGCCCCGCGGAGGAGGGAGCGGCTGCTTATGGAGTTCCGCGAACGCAGCGGCGATTACAACACGGGCGGCGTGACCCGCGCGAAGCTGGTGACGGCCTACCGTGAAAAAGCGCTCCGGGTCGCGGCCGCCGTCAGCCGGGCATGCGAAGCGCAGGAGGCCGAAGCTTTTTCCGCCGGTTACAAAAAAGCTTCTAAAAATGCAAAAAAAAACGCTGGCCCCAAACCTGGGGTATCGCCTGCTTCGGTACGTGACGTCAGCGGTGTCGGAAGTGCCGCAGCCATCCTCCAGCGCAATTATTACGGGTGGTTTGCCCGGGTCGAACGGGGGCGTTATGTGCTTACGGAGGCAGGGCGCCTGGCTCTAAACGATTATGCAGCCGTTCTTGAGACCCATGCCGGAACGGAACGGCTCCCTCTTCCCTTGCCCATTAATAGGTAACTGACGAAGCATGCAAATCGGGGCTGCCGCTCTATCCTCCTCTTCAGGAACAGAACGGCAGCCCCGCGTTATAATCGCGTTAATCAACTGCGAGCGGTAAATTCCATGATCGCCTCGCTGATCAGGTTCATCCCCAGCAGAAGCTCATCGCGGCCGGGATGGGTAAAATTCAGCCGGATGCATTCATCCGCCGTCTCTCCCGGGGAGCACATCGAGCCCGGCAAAAAGGCCACGCCCTTCCTTACGGAAGCCTTCAGCAGGGCATCGCCGTTCAGGCCTTCCGGAAGCCGTACCCACAGAAACATGCCTCCCTCCGGCACCGCGTAAGCCGTATCCTTCCAAGCACTGCGTTTGAGCAGCTCAACCATCAGCTTCAATCGCGTTCCGTATTCCCGGTTCAGCATGAGGATATGCTCATCAAGACGGAAATGCCTGGAATCAAGCAGATGATGCAGCAGCCGCTGGTTCAGCATGCTGGACTGCCAATCCGCCATTTGCTTTACGGCCGTCATCATTTCGATCAACGTCCGGTTCCCTGCAGCCCAACCGGTCCGGAGAGCCGGAGCAATGGTTTTGCTGAACGAACCGATATACAGCACATTCGTTCCTTGAAACTCCTCCAGCGACATGAGCGACGGCAGCGGCGAAGGGATACTGCTCCCCTGAGGGAAATGCAAATCGCCGACGGAATCGTCTTCCACGATCAACAGCTCATGGCTTGCGCATAGCTGCAGCACCTCGCGCCGCCGCTCCAGGCTCCACTTTACCCCCGTCGGATTCGTGAAGTTCGGGGCCGCGAAGAGCAGCTTGGGACGGTGAGCTTTAATAAGTGCGGCCAAATTATCCGGAAGCATGCCGTTCTCGTCGCCTTCCACCGCAATGATCCGGGCTCCCTGCAATCTCAGCACCTGAAGAAGTCCGGGAGAGGTCGGATTTTCGACCAGGACGCAGTCGCCGGGATCCACATAGATCCGTACGAGCAAATCGATGGCCTGCTGGGTCCCCGTCGTCAGCAGGATTTGATCCGGCGGCATGCTCAGTTTTTTACGGCGCCTCCAATCGTGACTCAGCCATTCCCTCAAAGGGCCGTAGCCCTCGGCCTCCCCGTACTGAAGAGACCTCCGGTCGGCGGCCAGCACGTCGTTCGCGGCTTCCGCCAGCGACGTCAGGGGGAACAGCTCCTCCGCAGGAAGCTCTTCCGCCAAAGAAATAAAAGAATCCCGCTTCGCAAGTTCCCGAATACTGCGCAGCGGGGATGACAACAGGGTTTCTGCACGGGAAGCAAAGGAATACTGCATCGATGTTCCTCCCTCTAACCGTTCGTGATCAAAAGTTGACTTTTTGAACCACTTCTAAAAGGTATTCCCGGTTTCTCATCATTATAACTTATGGGGTGGCCTAAGCGTACAATTGACGCCCCTGGCGGGTGTAAAGGGCATATTTCTCGATCGCCTGGGCTCTCGTGTTGACTCCAAGCTTTACATATATTTTGCGTAGGTAATTATCTATGGAACGCCGGCTGACTTCAATCTCCATCGCAATTTTGTCATAGGTAATCCCTTGGACGATACGCTCCATAATGAAGGTTTCCGTTTCGGAAAGCGGAAGTCCGCCTTCAGACATGGCTGATGCCGCCAGCGGCCAGATGGCCTGCTTGACCCAATCCAGCGGCAGCGAGGTCACTCCCTCACGGAGTCCGGCGATGATATGAATCAATTGGAAGGGTGAGGCCTGTTTGGACAAGATCCCGCTCGCCCCGCGACTGATCAGCGATTGCACCAGAGAGAGCCCGTCATTGTCCGTCATGACCACAATATGGGAATCCGGCGCTACCGCCTTCATCTGTTCCAATACGGTCTCGGCCGTGCTGTCCGACAATCGGTAATCAAGAAGCACGACATCAGGCTTGGTTTCCTCTACCAGCTTGATCGCTTCCTGACCTGTCTGAGCCATCCCCGGCACATTCAAATCTTTCTCTTCCTCCAAAATCAATTTGGTTCCCAGCATACTCGTAGGATGGCTTCCTACAATAACTACTCGCCAAACCTGATTCATGTACTTCAAACCCCCTGTTTCTAACAGCTTAATTCTCATAGAGTCGTGCAAGCATTCGAACTAATGGCAAAATTCGCCGCCATCCAAGCAAACGCGAAACACCGTTGTTTGCCGCTTTGCTGTCCCGATTCGGCGTTGTCAAAATGGAAAATGGGTTAAGTAATCCTTGAGCCTCAGACCCGGACAGAATGGCATGGCGAACGGCTTATATGTATCTCTTTGAATAAACAAATCTATACAGATTGTATCCCACATTCCTTCATATAAGCAATCTATTTTTCCGTAGCGCGGCATGTTTTTTCGTCTTTGCGAAATTTTTTTTACCATGTTAGAATGATTACTGGTAAAAATGATAGGAATTGCAAGGAGTGAAAAGATGCCCATACTGGAAACAGGGACCCAATCTTCTTATCCATCCCGGGAAACCTCGCCCCGCAAGGGGCCGAAGGCACGATGGTTTTGGATATTTTGGATTGTTTTCATCGGAGCCGGAGCAGCGGCTGCCTATTCGTACAGCAATCATTTAAAAGAAGAGATGATCGCGCAGCTGCAGCAGGACACACAGAAAGAGATGACGGCCTTGAAGGCCCAATACGACAGCCGGTTCGCAGAGCTGTCGCAGCAAATCAACGAGATCGACAGCAAGGTTCAGACCTTCAATGAGCTGCTTACGTTTACCAAGGACCAGGCCAGCGGAAAAACGGATAACAGCAACAAACTCTACAGCCAGCTGAACGAAGTGAAACAGCAGCTCGGCAAGCTGGAGAAGAAGCTGGAGCTGTTGAAGTGAGATCATTCCTGCGCATGACACCGAAGCAAGTCAATCGGATGTTCATGCTGGCACTTGCGCCGTTTATCGGGACATGGCTCTTCATTTGGCTTTTCTCGTCCTCCCCGCGGCTTGAGCTCGACATTTCGGCATACGTTCCCGATACGAGTCTGAAAGAGCGGTCAGCCAAGATCAGCCGGGGACTCGATCAGGCATCCGTTACCGTGGACAAGACGGTGAACTCGATCGAGAAAACAGGACGGCTGTACCGGCAGACAACCGCGACCATGAGCACGCTTCTGAATAAGGCCGAAGCTCAGGCCGTCATTCCGGAGCGGATTTACGACCGCAGGGTTACATCGAAACTGGGCGCGCCCATCGATGGCGTCAACAGCGACCGGATCCGGATCCAGCTGTTCCGGATAAATCCCGGATCGTACAGCGGCTACGCCATGAAGATCAAGCTGAAGGATCCCGATGCCATGAAGATGGCCTTGGGGAACGGACAAGCCGGCAAGGCTGTCACAACCATGCAGGCCGTCAATCAGCACGGCGCGGTCGCCGGGATCAATGCCGGGGGGTATGCCGACGGCAACGGAGGCCGTTATCCCTTAAGCACAACATTTATCGACGGCCATTACGTGTCCGGCTTTCAGCCCAGCTTTAAGGAGCTGGCCTTTGTGGGCCTGAACCAATCCGGCCAGTTGATCGGGGGCAAATTCCGGAACAAAGAAGAGCTGGACCGGCTTAAACCCAAGTTCGGGGCTACGTTTGTTCCTGTTTTGATGAAGAACGGCAAGAAGAAGCCCATTCCCGAGAAGTGGAGAACCACGCCGGCACGCGCTCCCAGAACGGTCATTGCCAACTATAAAGACGATCAGCTGCTGATTCTTGTAACCGAAGGCTATGACGAGAAGGGAGGTTCCGGCGCAACCCTGAAGGAGCTTCAAGACAAGCTTCAGCATCTGGGCGTGAAGGATGCGTATAACCTGGACGGAGGCGGCTCCTCCTCCCTGATCCTGAACGGACGCGTCGTGAACAAGCCTTCGGACGGCCAGCTTCGTCCGGTGCCGACCCACTTTTTATTTTTCAAATAATCCGTCGTTTCCGAATAAATCTATGATCGATCTCATATTCTCATTTATTTTTTGGCCAATGCTGGGTATAATAAGGATTAGCTTAGCAGGAGGTGGCCTTAATGTCTTTCTCATTAACTTTTTGGATCGTCATATTGGTTTTCGCCATGTATTTGGCCGGTATTCTGACCGCTTCGTACAATGATGACAAAACCAAAGGCCTGTAAGGCGCGGCTTCCTCACATCGGGGAAGCTTTTTTTTGCCCGAAGATCATGGAATCCACAAAAAAGGCACCGCTTGTTTGCGGTGCCCATTCACACAATTTAAGCATGCTTCGGCAGTTGGTGCATCTCGGACATGCATTGTGCGCATATATGGCGTTCTTTAAACTCGCTTACTCCGTCCATGGATCCGCAAAAGACGCATTTCGGGCGGTAGCGTTCCAAAATAATATGGTCACCCTGTACCAGAATCTCGACGGGGTCTCCCTCGTTCATTTGGTATCTCTTGCGCAGTGATTTGGGCAGGACAATTCTCCCCAGCTGATCGACTTTACGAACAACACCAGCAGGTTTCATACGATAGTACACCTCTCCGTTCAACAAGTAATTTCCAGTTCCATGATAAAATGGGCCTAGTATAATAGTTCGATAAGATGTTGTCGAATCCTGCTAGATTTTAAGAAATTATTTGTTTTTAACAATTTCCCGCCCCAATTAACTAGGCAACGTGTCTGAGAAGGGTTCAAGAACTGGACGATATGACCCGGAGATTTGATGATTTCGTTCAGTCTAATGGCTGGATAAATAGATCAAAGCGGCTGCTTCCTGGCGCGTCATGACCTGCTTGGATTTGTAATCGGCCTTACCGTCCTTTGTTACCAGAACTTCAGGACCATACAACTTATGGGCCACGATGTTCTTCACGGATTCCTCGGCCCACGGATCCGTTCCTTCTGCCAATTTCGCGTTTTTGGACGGGTGGCCGAGTTTGGAAAAGAACCTCCAGACGATGACGGCCGCTTCCTGCCGGGTGATCGGGCGGTTCGGCTCAAACCGGTTGGCCGCATTGCCTTGAACCAATCCGTAGTGGGGCAAAGCTGCGGTTTCGATCATGTCGGCTCCCGGTACGCCCTCAAGGTCGGTGAAGCGGGCTGTCGTCTTTTCGGCAGAGATGCCGAGCCAAGACAGAAACATCATCAAAAACTCGGCGCGGGTCATCGGTTGATCCGGTCCGAACGTATCGCCTGCGTCGCCTTTCACGATGTTAAGCTGCTGCAGCCCATTGATATACTCGGCATACGGATGATGGTCCGGCACATCCGCAAAGGGCTCTTTTTCAGGCATTTTGGCGGTATAAGCGGTCGGTAAAGACTGCGAATAATAGTAAGCTATCTTTCCATCCGGATTTTCTTTGAAAGCGACCAAACCTCCCGATTCATCCTCGAAAAGAAGCGAATCCAGCTGACGCAGCTTTTTCTTGTACAGCACACTTTTCATCTCCAAAGTTCCGTCTTCGGCGGCTTCGATCCGGGTAACCAGATAACGGATGCGCAAATCGCTGTATAAGCCTTCGAAACGGCGCAGCTCCTGCTTGCTTGGAGTTAGATAAGCCCTTGGCTTGGACTCTTTTTTCGGATAAAAGTGGTCCATGAACGCTTTAAAGACCAAACCGCGAAGATCGATATTTTTGTTCGTTACGATAAAGCCACCCACCTTGTGTTCAGGCATCAGCCATATCAAAGAAGAGAAATCAGGCGTAGTGCCTCCCTTGACGATGACGTATTGGCCGTTCTGCTGCTGGGCGAACTCGTATCCGTACGTCATGATCGGCAGCTCCGGATGTATCGCCAGCTGCGTGCTCTGCATCGTTTTGAGCGTTTTATCCTCCAAAATCCGGGAATTTCCCAGCTTTCCGCCGTTCAATTGGGCTATCAGAAATTTGGACATGTCGCTCCCCGTTGTCACCATGCCTCCCTGCGGCATATCGACCGGCATCATCTGATACGGAGGAAACGGCTGATTCGCTTGATCACCGTTGTCCACGTAACCCGTCGCCAGCCTGGATTGGAGCTCCTTCGTCGGAACAAAGCTGCTGTCGTTCATGCCGAGCGGTTTGAAAATATGTTCGCTGACATACTGATGAAACGGCTGCTTCGTGAGCTTTTGCACAATTAAGCCCTGGAACATGGAAGCCACGTTGTCATATTTGTACACCTCTCCCGGCGGTTGGACAATGTTCGGCATATTTTTCCTGGTGAAATCCTCCAACGGGGTTTTTTGGTTCACGTCGAATGTAAATCCTTGAGGATCGACCTGGTCGAACCCGGACGTATGCGTCAGCAAATGCTTCATGGTGAGCGGAGAGGACGTTTTGTTTTTTAAAGGGATGTCTCCGAGATAAGATTGGACATCCTTGTCCAGATCGATCTTTCCCTGCTCGACCAGCTGCATGACGGCCGTGGCGGTAAACACTTTGGAGATCGAGGCGATCCGGAACGCGGTCTGGCGGGGATCCACAGGCGTTTTGGTTTTCAGGTCGGCGTAGCCGTAGCCTTTTTCAAGCAGCACCTTGTCTCCCTTGACGACGACAAATACCGCCCCCGGTACGTTTAGCGCCTTTACATCCTCGCGTTTAAAAAAAGCGTCCGCAAAACGCTCCGCTTCTTTCGCATCCAAACTTGCGGCCGGATTCGCAGCCGGCGCCGCGTATGCAGGCAAGGCCGTTGTGAATGCCAGACAGCTTCCTGCCAACACGCTGCACAACTTGGTCCAAAGCCTCTTCTTTCTTTTCATGTAAAAACCTCCTCTGCTTAACTGTTCTCCGTTTCCAATCCTATCAATCAAACCTGTCTCCAGACTTGGATTAACCTTACATTTACCTTTCAAAGAGCCATTCTCAACAAAAAAACCGCCCTCAAAGACTCGATTTGGTCTTGAGAGCGGTTTGCGACGGTATAGTATCGCCAATTACAAATCTGAAAATCTTATATCCCTTCGGCTATCCTAATCCATCCCAGGGTAATCCAGCTGCCGCAGTGCCTCGTAAACGACGATCGCCGCCGAGTTGGACAGATTCAGGGAACGGACTTTGTCCGTCATCGGCATCCGGATGCATTGATCCGGGTTCGCGGCCAGAAGCTCCGGAGGAAGCCCTTTGGTTTCCTTCCCGAATACCAGGAAATCCCCGTCTTGATACGCTACATCGGTAAAGCGCTTGTGAGCCTTGGTCGTGGAATAAAAAAACCGGCCCTCCGGATACATGGCCTGAAGCTCCTCGAAAGAGTCATGGTATTCGATATGTACGGCATACCAGTAGTCCAGCCCGGCCCGCTTCAAAGTTTTGTCGTCGGTGTTGAAGCCCAGAGGCCTTACCAAATGAAGATGCGTGCCGGTTGCGGCGCAGGTTCTTGCTATATTT
Source organism: Paenibacillus sp. DMB20 (assembly GCF_000987955.1). Lineage (GTDB taxonomy): Bacteria > Bacillota > Bacilli > Paenibacillales > Paenibacillaceae > Paenibacillus_AQ. The sequence goes on along the minus strand of NZ_LAZU01000025.1, from coordinate 171,995 downwards.
CCCGTATTGGCCGGAATCTCCGGCTCAACGAGTACAATGTGCAGTGCCATGTTGTTCCAATCCACCCTTTTCGCTTGTTTCCTTCTATTATAACTTATCCGTGCAAAAAAAGACCGCCGCTATGCCGCGGCAGCCTTTCCAACCCGTTTAAGCGTTTTGTTGTTTAAAATGAGCCATAAAATCAACGAGTGCCTTGCAGCTTTCGTACGGAACCGCGTTATAGATCGAAGCGCGCAGCCCCCCGACGCTGCGGTGGCCCTTCAGGCCGACGAAGCCTTCCTGCTCGGATGCTTTGATAAACGCCTTTTCAAGCTCTTCGGACGCCAGGCGGAACGTGACGTTCATATGGGAGCGGCTGTCCGGGTTAACGCATCCGCTGTAGAAGCCTTCGCTGCCGTCGATCGCGTCATAGATCAGCTCGGCCTTCTTCCGGTTCGACTCCTCGATCCCTTGAAGACCCCCCCGCTCCTCAATCCATTTGAGAACTTCATTGATCATGTATATGCCGAAAGAAGGAGGCGTATTGTACAGAGAGTTATTGCCGCTGTGCGTGCTGTAACGCAGCATGGTCGGCAGGTGTTTCGGCGATTCGCTGATCAATTCTTCTCTCGCGAGCACGACCGTCACCCCGGATGGGCCAAGGTTCTTCTGCGCCCCGGCGTAAACCATCGCGAATTGATTCAAATCAAACGGCCGGCTTAAAATATCGCTCGACATATCGCAAATGAGCGGTACCGATCCGATATCCGGGAAAGCTTTGAACTGGGTCCCTTCAATGGTCTCATTGGAGGTCATATGCAGATACGCCGGATGATCCGACAGCTTGATATCGTCAAGTCGAGGCAAATCCATATATTTGCTTGCTTCCGAAGTTGCGGCAACATGCGTTTTCCCGATCAATTGGGCTTCCTTTAGCGCCTTGCCCGCCCAGCTGCCCGTCATGACATAGTTGGCCTGCTGACCTTCTCCGAGGAAATTCATTGGAATCATGGCAAACTGGGTACTCGCTCCGCCCTGAAGGAAGAGAACCTTGTAACCGGACGGATTGCCAAGCAGGGACAACATTCGCTCCTGCGCTTCATTATGTACCGATTCGTAGATGGCCCCCCGGTGGGACATTTCCATGATGGACATGCCGCTCTCCCGAAAATCAACAAACTCTGCCTGCGCCCGCTCCAACACTTCCAACGGCAGCGCTGCCGGACCTGCATTAAAATTGTATGCTCTCTTGCTCAAACGACTCTCCACCCTTTCTCTATCCTCTGAATAAATGTTATCGACTATCATAGCAACAATAAGGGATGGTATCAAGTGCTTTTTTCTCTATTAAAAGACACGGTAAAGGACCATAGGATTGTTCTTCGTTAAACCTTCGGTTGGCAAGCATACGCTCCGACGGTCATGAACTTTTTGCACCTTCCTTTTAAGAAAAAATACCGGGAAGGCGCTTCCTCCCCGGCTTTTTTCCATATACCATTCCAGTTATTAAAGATCGTAGTAGAGCGAATATTCGTGCGGATGTACCCGGATCGATACGGCCTTGGCTTCGCTGCGCTTCAGCTCAATGAAGTTATCGAGGAATTCCTTCGTGAACACGCCGCCTTCGGTCAGGAACTCGTAATCCGCCTGCAGTGCATCCAGCGCGTCATCCAGGGTTCCCGGAACGCTGCGGATTTCTTTCTTCTCGGCATCGGACAACTCGTAAATGTTTTTGTCGAACGGCCCAAATCCCAACGCAACCGGATCAATCTTCCGTTTGATGCCGTCCAGACCGGCCATCAGCATAGCCGAGAACGCAAGGTAAGGGTTCGCGGTGGAGTCCGGCGTACGGAACTCGATCCGGCAGCCCTTAGGCGTTACCGCCGCAACCGGAATCCGGATCGCCGCCGAGCGGTTTCCTTTGGAGAATACCAGGTTTACCGGAGCCTCATACCCGGGAACCAGACGCTTGAAGGAGTTCGTGCTCGGGTTGGTCAACGCGATCAGGGCCGGAGCATGGTACAGGATGCCCCCGATGTAGTGCATCGCCATTTCGCTCAGGTTGGCGTAAGCGCCTTTTTCGTAGAACAGCGGAGTATCGCCGTTAAAAATGGATTGGTGCACGTGCATCCCGCTGCCGTTGTCGCCAAAGAGCGGTTTCGGCATGAAGGTCGCCGTTTTGCCGTATTGGCGCGCCGTGTTATGCACGATGTATTTATAGATCAACAGGTTGTCTGCCGTCTTTTTCAAGGTGTCGAAACGGAAGTTGATTTCCGCCTGGCCTGCGGTAGCCACCTCATGATGATGGCGCTCGACGCGCAGACCCGCTTCATTCAGCAGACGGCACATTTCGCTGCGGATGTCCTGCTGGGTATCCACCGGCGCTACCGGTACATAACCTCCCTTAACCCTGATTTTGAAACCGAGGTTGCCGCCTTCTTCCTTGCGGTTCGTGTTCCAAGCCGCTTCTTCCGACTCCACGACATAACTGGAGCTGTTCATGGTACTTTCGTACCGGACATCGTCAAACAGGAAGAACTCCGATTCCGGTGCGAAAAACGCGGCTGTACCGACGCCGCTGTCCTGCAGGTACTTCTCGGCACGCCCCGCGATTCCGCGCGGATCGCGATCATATGCTTCGCCGTCCGGCGTAAAAATGTTGCTCATAATATTCAATGTCGGATGCGCGGTAAAAGGATCGATGTAGCAGGATTCCGCGTCCGGCATCATAACCATATCCGATTCTTCAATCCCCCGGAAGCCTGCAATGGAGGAACCGTCAAACGCTACCCCGTTAACAAAGGTTTCTTCATCCACCTCGGATGCCGGCAGGGTGATGTGATGTACCCGTCCAGACAAGTCGACAAAACGGAAATCAACCCACTCGATGTTGTTCTCTTGAATTGTTTGCAATACTTTCTCTACCGACATGCTTCTTCCTCCCAATATCCGAACATTAGATGCATTTTATTCAGCGAATGTTCCGAATTATAATTTCTTTGTTTGTAATTATATTCTGCATGATAGATAACGTCAATATTGATGTTATATATTTTTTCTGATTGTGTAAGATAATCTAACATTTCATTAAATAACTGCAAAAGTAAAACCCCTCAACGATGTGTTGAAGGGTTGATTAACGACTCGTCCCGTGCCCTATACTCTGGCAAACTCGGAAGCCGGCGCTTTCGATGTATTAAAGTTCTTCCCTACGATCGGGGCCAGCTTTTCCAGATCCTTCAGAAGCTCCGCGAACTGGTCAGGGAACAGGGATTGTACCCCGTCTCCCGTCATGGAGTTGTCCGGATCGGTATGCATTTCAATAATAAGCCCATCCGCACCCGCCGCGACGGAAGCCTTGGACATCGGCTCGACCAGCTCACGCCGGCCTGTACCATGACTTGGGTCGGAGATGACCGGCAGATGGCTCAGCGATTGCAGGGCAGGAATGGCCGACAAATCAAGGGTATTCCGGGTGTACGTTTCAAATGTTCGAATACCCCGCTCGCACAGCATGACATTCGGATTGCCGCCGGCCAGGATATATTCCGCCGCATTCAAGAATTCATCGTATGTGGAACTGAAGCCGCGTTTTAGGAGCACGGGCTTGCCGCAGGTTCCCAGCTTCCGCAGCAGGTCGAAGTTTTGCATGTTGCGGGTACCCACCTGGAGGATGTCCGCATACTCCGCACAAATATCAACATACTCGGGGGTCATGACCTCCGTAATGGTCAGAAGGCCGTGCTTCTGCCCTGCCTCGGCCATCATGATCAGGCCCTCGACGCCAATCCCCTGGAAGCTGTAAGGCCGGTTCGTGGCTTAAAAGCGCCTCCGCGCAGCACCTGCCCGCCCGCAGCCTTAACGAGCCTCGCGATTTCATCGATCTGTTCCGGGGACTCAACGGCGCATGGCCCGCCCATCACGACAAGATTGCCGCCGCCGATCCGGGTTCCCTTGATGTCAATGACCGTGTCCTCCGGATGAAAATCGCGGCTGGCCAGCTTGTAAGATTTTGAAATCTTAACTACGTTTTCAACGCCCTTCATCTGCCGCAGGTGCTCGGCAAGTTTGGGATTCACGCTGCCGATCAGGCCGATAACCGTACGATCGGCGCCTTTCGAGATATGGGCCTGAAGCCCTTCCTTTTCGATTTCCTTTATAATCAGGCGGATGTGCTCTTCCGGTGTTTTGTTGGATGTAATAACGATCATTGCAATACCCTCTTCCTCGAATGTCTTATTTCGCCTTGGTACCATCAACCAAGAACAATCGCTTTCGCGCTTTTATGCTTTTATCCACTGAAGTAAATATACAAAAGAAAACCTTGTTCGTCAAGCCCAACATCTCTTGACCCCAAGGCGCCTCGCCAAGATTTTCAAGTATTACGCCGCCTCCCAATAGGAAGGCGGCTTTTTTCGCAAGAAACCTCGCAAGTATGAATGTAACTCCCGCTGCCTCTCTTTAAATGGCCATCTTGTTTCTGCCTTCCGCGGCCATACGTTTTACAAGCGGAATGATAATTTTGACCGTCGTCCCCATTCCCGGCCTGCTGAACAGCGTCACGCCATACTCCGGACCATAGTGAAGCTTGATCCGTTGGTCCACATTCCGGATGCCGTACCCGGCATTCCTTAAATCCTTTGCGTTCGTCATTTCACGGGCGGTTCCCGGCGGGAAGCCGACTCCGTCATCGATGATTTTAAACTCAAGGGCCTCGCCGGTAACCGCTCCGCAAATCCGGATATGAATCCGGTCTCCGGTCCATGCATGCTCCAGCACGTTTTCAATAAAAGGCTGCAGTATAAGTTTAACCGTCTCGTAACGAACAAGCTCGGGTGCAATATCATACTCCACCTGCATCCGGTTTTGGTATTTGATTTTTTGAATGTCGATATACGCTTGAGCCTGTTCCAGCTCATTTTTGACGGGAATGATGTTCCGTCCGTCATTAAGGGAAAGACGGTAAAATTTGGCCAAATCCATAACCATCCGCTGCAGCTTATCCAGTTCCCCGAACCTGGCGAGCCTGCTGATGGAAGACAGGGTATTGTACAGAAAGTGCGGGTTGATCTGGGCGTGCAGGGACTCCAGCTCCGCCTGCTTTTTTTGCAGGTCGGCAAGATAAACCTCTTGAATCAACCTGCCAATATTGCTGCCCATCTCGTTAAGCGCCGAAGCGATCTTGGAAAATTCGTCGTTCCCCTTGAAATGGATACGTTTGTGGAACTCCCCTTCCTGAAAAGAATCCACGACCTTGACAATCTTATATACGCGTCTTCCGAAATACCTTGATACAATTACGCTCACAATAGAAAAAAGAACAATGCATCCCAGACCGATCAACAGCGTCAAATTGCGGACTTTGACGGAGTCCTTCTCCACGATATTTTCAGGCACAACAGCAACCAGCTCCATATTTAATCCCGGCAGCATGTCGCGGATGACCAGATCATCGTTGCTTCCGCCCGACTGATGGGGCGCCGTTCTCTGCGATGCCAATTCAGGACCTGACGATATGATGACGTTGCTCTTGGGGTCGGATATATAAATGGTTGTGCCTTCACCGATTTTCTGAAAATCCACGCTGTCAAACAGATCAGCCAATGACACGCTGATCCTCATAAAACCGATCTCGTCATAGGGTTGCTGCCGTCCGCTAATATCCACAAGCCGCCTCAGGAGCGATATTCTCCCGTACTTGGCATCATCCTCGATCTGCAGCCACTGCATCGTCGTTCCGTAAACCTCTTGGGTAGGAAAGCCTAGGTACCATTCTTTATTTTCAAGCCTGTGGTACTGGTATATGTCATAGAGCCGGGCTTTTATATCCAGCGGATCCATATTTTCATATACATTATAAGTTTCCCGAAACGTATCGTTCTTAAGGTAAACCGACAGCCACATCCGGCGGTTGGCCGTTTCCACGGCGGTTTGGAATTTCGGAATCAGCACATTTTTGGTCGCATCATAGCTCGCCCAGCCTTCCTCGTAGTGGCGGAGCTTTCTTGCAAGCATATCATCGAAATATAGCATATCGGAAATCCGCTTGGTATCCTCAAGCTTAAATGCAATATTATTTTTCATCTGATGAAGCGTTCCCTGGATAATGCTGCGGGTCTGCTCGCGGATGGACTCCACATAGATCCGGTTTGCCACATTGCCGACAAGGAGCACCGGGATCATGATGAAGACGCAGTAAGACAGCATTAGTTTATAGCCGAACGGAAGCTGCTTTAATTTGATTTTGTTACGCACGTCTGCTCACGCTCCCGAGTTCTTCTGTCTCATTGATGCACTCTTCGGTATTCCAGCGGCGTCATGCCGTAGGTTTCCTTAAACTGCCGGCTGAAGTACGGAAGATACTGATATCCTGTCTGCGCGGCAACCTCATAGATCTTCAGTTTGGTCGTACTGAGCAGCTCCCTGGCTTTTTCCATGCGCAGCGCAATGACATAATCACTGAAATTTTGGCCTGTTTCCTCTTTGAACAGCACGCCCAAATAATTGGGAGAGAATGAAAAACGGTTCGCGACATCCCTCAGCGTGATGCTTTCATGAAGCCGCTCCTTGACGTCATCGATCATCTCCTGGATTAATCGTCCATTCTTCGAGCTTTTCCGGTTGTGCAGTTGTTCGGAGATTTCAAACACCTTGCGGCGAAGCAGGAAAATATATCATCAATCGTTTCAAACTGAAGCAGAACATCCAGGTTTCTGAACTCCATTCCAAGAATTTTGAACAAATCCTCATGCATCGTATGCAAATATTCATCCAGTTTCATGATGATAAACACTGCGAAGTTGCGGATGGTGAACTTGGACCGCATGCTCGAGGCCAAGATTAGCATTGCTTCGATCTCGTCATGGATCGTTACCAGATCGTAACGGGTCATGGCGGTCAGAAGCGAGTCCAGCCGGATATCGAGATTTTCCGCATCCTTCCTGTCCTCGGAAGGCACGTCGCTGTACATGATCCACTTGCCCTTTCCTCGGAACATTTTGTAATCCAGCGCAGCGACGGCCTGGCGGTAGGATGGATGAAGCTCCTCAAGCCTGCTCACGGGATTGCCCGCTCCGACGGTAACCGTAAAAGGAAATTCAAGCTTCAGCTTATCCAGCAGCAAGGACGCGGCCTGATGACCTTTTTCCTTATTTAAAAGAACGGCAGTGCGGTGATTGCTGATCTTGCACGAATGGTTCAGTTCTTGTTCGGTCAATAGACTGTGCAGCCTGGAATTAAACCGCTCGATGAGCTCCCGTTTTTCAGCCTCATCCACGTGATGAGACTGCCACGAAATATCGTCCAGCTCGAGTATGGCGACATAAGCCGGCCAGGCAATCTCGTTCAAGCGGTATTCCTTGTTTAATACGTCGATCGGCACCGATTCATAGGGATTTTCCAGCAGCTGCAGCAGGTATTGATGTTTGACCATCGGGATCATCTTCTTGTAGGCCATTTCGGTTTCCTGCCGCTGCCGCTGGCGGTCCAATTCCCGGCGAACCTTGTTCAACGCATCGATCAGTTCATTATCGTCCATCGGTTTCAAAACGTAGCTGCAGGCATTCAGCGCGATCGCCTGTTTCACATACCCGAAATCCTGGTAACCGCTGACAAAAATAATCTGAATGTTTTCTTGCGTTTCGATCGCTTTTTGCGCCAGCTCCAGGCCCGTCATATTCGGCATCCGGATATCGGATACAAGGATATCGATCTTTTGTTTCTCCAAGACTTCGCAGGCTGCAAAACCGTTGTTTACGCTATCGACCACGGACATCCCCAGCGACTCCCAAGGGATGAACCGCTTCATTCCTTCCAGATCCAAAACCTCATCATCGGCTAATAATACTTTATACATGGTAAATATTTTCACCCCTAAAGTAGAAACGACTCGTCCCCAACGAAAGACGAAAGAATGACTCTAGAATGCTTCAGATCCGTTGAAACCCTTTATATCCAAATAATACTAAAAAAAGCCCTAAGGGTATACTGCGGCCGCAGTATACCCTGGCATTCGGAGAAGCTGTTATTTCCCCTGCATTTTTTTGAGGTTTTCTTGCCATTTTTTCGTTTTGAACTCAAGCAGCTTGCTGTAGCCTGCAGCCTGGGCATCCGCTTCGGCTTTATCCAGAATCGCGATGACCTCGGCATCGTCCTTAGCATACAAGGCTTTTGCTCTGGCTTCCAGGAAAATATCTTCAACGCGCTGACGGATAATTCCTTCCTCGCTGTCCGGCATAGGATCCAAATTGATATATTCCGTAGCGTTGGCCTGGGTTTTCCATGTAATTTCCGACTGCCAACGGGTTGACCAGTTGCGTTTTTCCTCAGGCAGCGTGCTTTCATATTTAGCCTTGGCTTGGTCGATATATACGGTATTTCCGTTCCAATGGATATTGGTCGTTATCGCCTGCAGCTTGCCAAGACCTTCGGCATCGCTTGTATACTTTTCGGTAAATTTAGGCGTTTTGCCGTCGGCTTCCAGACCCTTCCAATATCCGCCCTCCGGTCCCCACATCAGAATGCGCTGTCCTTCCGGACTGGTGTACCAGTCAAGGAAAGCAAAGATTGCTTCCGGATCTTTGGCAGCTTTCGTGATTACGCTGACGTTCCAGCCAAGCTGGGTATAGGTACCAGGGAAAATTTTATTTTTATCGAGTCCCTCTTTGTGAATCGGCCAGATCATGAAGTAGCCGGCTTCCGGATCTTTTTCCGTCAGGAGCGCGTGACCGTTCATCGCATACTCCGTCGGGCTGGAGGAAGCGAATACGGCCGCTCTGCCCGTATTGATCTTCTCTTTCACCTGGTCAGCCGTTTGGGTCATGGCATCCTGGGATATCAGCTTCTCCCGGAACAGTTTCGCGGAATACTGCATCGATTCGCGGAAGATCGGATCCGTGAAGATGGAAGTCAGCTTGTCGCCGTTCGCGACTCCGCGAATGCTGATCCAGCGGTTCACGGCATTTTCGCCAAACGCGGAATAGAGGACGTCCAGGCCTTGTCCGTCTTTCGCCAGATGCGGCTCAAAAGGAACGACGTTCGGGTATTTCTCTTTGACCTTCACGAGGTAATTGTAAAGATCATCCGTTGTTTCCAGCTTCGGCGAACCGAGCTCTTTGTATATTTTCTTGTTGACGACATAACCCGCGTTGCCGTTCGGCTGGTTCGTGTACCAGTTCGGGAACTGATAAAGCTTGCCGTCCTCGGAGCGAAGCATGTTGATGCCCGCCTCGCCCAACCATTCCTTCAGGTTAGGGTATTTATCCAGATAATCATCGAACGGAACCAACATGCCTGCCTGGCGAAGCTTCTCGACGTCCGGACCGCGGTCCATCCAAATCACGTCGGGAAGAGAGTTCGATGCGATCATCGTATTGAATTTTTGGGCCGCGTTGCCGCCGCTGTGAACCGGCGTCACGTTGACCTTCATATTTTCCTTGATCCATTTGGAAGCTTCATCCCCGCCCCATGGAGGCATCGTATACCAGTCGTAGTGCCCGTAAAAAGTGAAATCCAAGGGGTTTTGGCCCACAACGTATTTGCTTTCCGTTTTGGGAGCTTCCGCCTTACCAGCGTCTTTTGGCGTTTCCCCGGTGGCTGTTTTTCCTCCCGAACCGCCCGCGCATCCGGCCAGCATGAGAGCACCGGCTAACAGAGCCGCCATGGATGACGTTAATGCCTTTTTCCTCATCCTCATTTCGTAGTTTCCCCTTTCGTTCTTTCTGTGGTTATTTATGTTAAAGCCTTTCGGCCTTAAACACCTGTTCCAGAGAAAATGCGCTATTCCTTCAGCGATCCGACCAATACGCCTTTGACAAAGTATTTCTGAACAAACGGATACACCAGAATAATCGGTATCGTTGCAATCATCATGGTCGCCATGGAAAGCGATTTCGAGGTGACGCTCTGCATTTTTTGCAGCTGACCCTGGGCGGCGGAATCCAGATTGCCGATCTGATCGGATACGATGTTGGTGTTCAATATCTGCTTCAGCATCGTTTGAATCGGCATCAGATTTTCATTGTTGATATAAATGCTCGGCTGAAACCAGTCGTTCCAGTGGAACACCGCGGTAAACAGGGACAGGGTTGCAATGACAGGCCCCGACAGCGGAAGAACGATCCGGAAAAAGGTTCCCCAGTTGCCGCAGCCGTCAATCTTGGCCGATTCCTCCAGTCCTGAGGGAAGTCCCTGAAAGAACGTCCGGAAGATGATCATATTCCAGACGCTGATGAGCGACGGGATAACGAACACCCAGAACGAATCCATCAGACCGAGACTGCGGATCAGCAGGAAGCTCGGGATCAATCCTCCGCTGAAATACATGGTGATAATGCACATGACCATATAATACTTCCGGCCGATCAGCTCCCGCTTCGTCATTCCGTATGCGAACAAAGCCGTGGCGATAATGGATGCAAGCGTACCGACAATCGTCCGCATAACGGAAATGTAAAACCCGTTAAGCAGCCTGTCATCGTTGAACACGATCTTGTAATTCTCCAAAGTAAACTCCCTCGGCCAGAAGGTAACTCCCCCGAGCGCCGTATCAGAGCCCAAATTAAAGGAGATGACCGCCGCATTCCAGAAGGGATAGAACGTTGTAAATGCCAGCAGAGCCAGAAAAACATAAATGATAATGACCATTAACCGGTCCCCAAAGCCTAATCGTACCAAGACCATCTGCTCCTTTCATCTTGAGGCTGCCGGTATCTTACCACAAGCTGTTCCCCGATCTGCGCGCAACGAAATTCGCTATGGTTAACAGACCGACACTGACAACCGCCTTGAACAAACCGACTGCCGTAGCGTACGAAAACCGGGAGTTTTGGATACCCACGCGGTAGACATACGTATCAATGACGTCCGAAACCTCGCGCAGCACCGGATTGACGCCGAGAAGGAGGATATCCTCAAACCCTGCGGTCAGCAGGTTGCCGATTGCCAAAATCATAAAGATGATGACCACTGGCATGATGGACGGGAGCGTAATGGTGAGAATTTGCCGGAACTTGCTGGCTCCGTCCATATCCGCCGCTTCGTACATATGCGGATCGATTCCGGCGATGGCGGCCAAGTAAACGATGGATCCAAATCCGATTTCTTTCCAAACGCCGGTCGTTACCAGAATGGTCCAAAAGTATTCGGGTATCGACAGAAAGCTGATCGGCTCGTCAATCAGGCTGAGCTTCTCCATCAGGATATTGACGCTTCCATTGTCGGTCGACAGCATCGACATGACAAAGCCTGCTACGATAACCCAGGACAGGAAATGCGGCAGATAACTGACCGTCTGAACGATTCTCTTAAAAGCCATGTGCCTGATCTCATTGAGCATCAGGGCAAGCAAAATCGGTGCCGGAAAGCCTATCAAAAATTTGAGAAGGCTGATCACCACAGTGTTGCGCATGACATGATAAAATTCCGGCGATTCGAAAAACATCCGAAAATGTTTTAGCCCCACCCACGGGCTTTCGCTCATGCCCCCGAAAATGTTGTAGTCCTGAAAGGCCATGAGGACGCCGTACATCGGTATGTAGCTGAATACAAAAATAAGTGCAAGTGCGGGAAGCACCATCAGCTGGATGTCCCACTGCCTGGCGAACCTGACGAAAAAGTTGACCTTTCTCGGCTTCGAAGCAGGCTTCCGTTCCACGGATATTTGCGCCATAACCAACCCTCCGTTGCGTTGACTATCATACATGATGTCGTATGTCCTAATTGTAAGGGAGTCGCGCACCCATAACCATTTGTCTGATCAACGAAATTTGATACTTTTCAACCGGAATCTAAACCGCTTTCAAACCCGAAACAGTCCGATATAACACAAAAAAACCCGCGCGGCCTGTACCGCAGCGGGTTATAAGCTTAAATTATTCGGATTCAAAACATGATAATAATCAACGCAGCTCCCGTTATACGGAAGATTCGCTCTTCGGCTTCGGTTTTACCGGAGGCAGCAGCTTGCTCATATTCACGGTCCGTTTGACCTCCCAGGTTTCCGGCTTATCATGCTCGTACTGCTCCAGGTAAGAGATCACTTCCTTCGTGATCGGCGTTGGCGTTGATGCCCCGGACGTGACGGCCACCTTGCCGATGCCTTCCAGCCATTCCCGTTTCAGTTCCGTGACGTCACTGATCCGGTGGGCCGGAACGCCGGCGATTTCCTCGGACACCTGGGCAAGCCGGTTCGAGTTGTTGCTGCGCGGATCGCCGACCACAATGACCAGATCCGCCTGGCCCGCTTGTTCCGCTACGGCTTCCTGGCGCACCTGGGTAGCCAGGCAGATCTCGTTATGGATTTCGGCGCCTGGGAATTTCTCCAGCAGCCGTTTCATAATATGTTTGATGTCCCACTGGCTCATCGTGGTCTGGTTCGTGATGACGATGCGATCTCCGTTCACCTGCAGTTTATCGATCTCTTCTTCCTTCTCGATCAGGTGGACGTGATCCGGGGCAATGCCAATCGCGCCTTCCGGCTCGGGATGCCCTTTTTTCCCGATGTAAATGATATCGTAACCGTCCGCGGCCTTCTCCCGGATCAAAACATGGGTTTTGGTCACGTCGGGACATGTCGCGTCAAGCGTTGTCAGCCCTTTATCCCGGGCCAGCTTGCGCACTTCGGGCGACACGCCGTGGGCCGTGAAAATGACCGTACCGCGATCAACCTGACTCAAAATGTCCATCCGGTTCGGTCCGTCAAGCGTAATGATGCCTTCATCCTCAAAGGACTGGGTGACATGGCTGTTGTGCACGATCATGCCCAATATATATATAGGCCGGGGAAGATCCAAATTTTGCGCCGCCTGACGAGCCAGCACCATGCGTCAACAACGCCGTAGCAATAGCCGCGGGGCGAGATTTTAATCACTTCCAAGGTCCTCACCTGCTTTCTATCCAGCTTGAAATGCGAATCCACTCCATTATACCGTTATTCCAGCGGAGGGGCAAAGATGACGGGCAGCCATACAATAAACGTGCTTCCTTCCCCGCGTTTGGTCACGACCTCCACCGAGCCCTCATGGACGTCAATAATCCATTTCGCAATGGACAGGCCGAGACCCGTCCCTTCCGTAATCCCCCTGGATTGGTCCGCACGGTAAAAGCGCTCAAAAATGTGGGGGATTTCATCCTTATCCATCCCGATGCCCGTATCCATAAAGCGGATGCCGACCTGCCCCCTGTAAAGGATCACATCGAGCCTGACTTCGCCTTCCGGCGTATATTTAAACGCGTTTTCTATGAAAATGAACAGCATTTGCTGCAAATAATCGCGGTTGCCCTCCACATACACCCCGTTCAGCACCGCGAGGTCGCCGGTATGCCACTCGGCATTCCTCGGAAGGAACTGGGCCCGGCGGATCACCTCCTCCAGCAGCGGCTGCAGCGCGACCGGGTCCCTTTCAAAAGTCTGTCCCGTATCCGCTCTGGCCAGGGAAAGCATATCCGTCACCAGGCGCGTCATCCGCTTGGCCTCGTCGGAGATGTCGCCGATCGCCTCCACGGACATCTGGCGCAGCGTCTCTTCATCCAGATTCGGGCGCTCCTCCGAGGAGCCTGCCCAAATTTTGTGAAGCAGGTCCACGTTGCCCCGGATGGTGGTCAGCGGCGTCCTCAGCTCGTGCGAGGCATCCGATACGAATCTCCGCTGGGCGGCGTAGGCATCCTCCAGCTCTTTGTAGAATCCCTCGGTCCTCGCGAGCATGCCGTTAAAGGTATCGATGAGCCTGCCGATCTCGTCCTGCGGGCCGCTGTACTCGATCCTGACGCTGAGGTCCGTCCCCTTCTGAATCTGGTTGGCGGCATCGGCCACCTTTTGGATCGGCTTCATGGATTTGCGGGCCAGAAACAGCCCGAGCGTGGAAGCGATGATCAATGTCGCCAAAGAGCCGGTGAACAGAATGGACTGCAGCCGGTCAAGCGTTTTTTCCGCCGTTCCGGTATAGGCCCCCACCTGAAGCCATCCGACTATCTGATTGGTATCCTCTTCGACAACGTAACCCTGATATATCAGGAACGGGTACCCTGCCACGTTCGTTTTTTTGAACCCCTGCTCCCTTTGACCTTTGGAGATGGAGGGAACATCAAATTCAAGCCCTCTGAGCTTCATGTTCTCGGACCACCACTGCAGCCGGTTGGAATACGTAAAGGTTTGAACGTAAAAGTCGGCCTCCTCCATACGCTGCGCGGAAGAACGGTCGGGAGCAACGACGAGAATGCCGTTTTCGTTAAATATCAAGACCGGTTCTATTTTGTTATACAGCTGCTGAATCCGGGATTTCAATTCATCATACGTATACAGGTGGACGAAACCGTAAACGGCCATGCTGAACACGAGCAGCGTAATGAACAGGATGCCGGAATACCATGCCGTAAGCCGCCAGCGAATCGACATGCTAATGGTCTCCCCTTAGAATATATCCGGCTCCGCGGATCGTTTGGATCAGCCGCTTCCCGCCGTGCTCCTCCGTTTTTTGGCGAAGCATCGCAATGTATACCTCCAGGACGTTCGATTCGCCGCTGTAATCGTACCCCCAGATTTTGTCCATGATCAGATCCCGGGACAGCACCCGTTTCGGATTCATCATGAACAGATGAAGGAGTTCGAATTCCTTCGCCGTCAGTTCCAGCCGTTTGCCCGACCGGATCACTTCCCTGGCGTCGGTATCCATGACAAGGTCCTCGAATACAAGCTTCTGCGTGGCCGAGTCCTCTCCGGTATTTCTGCGGAGCAGGGCACGGACCCGGGCCAGCAGCTCCTCCAGGGCAAACGGCTTGACCAGGTAATCGTCGGCGCCGGTATCCAGCCCCTTCACGCGGTTCTCCACCTCGTCCTTCGCCGTCAGCATCAGCACCGGAATCTTGCTTCCGCCCTCCCTTAAGCGGCGCAATGCCTCAAACCCGTCCACCTGCGGCATCATGACATCCAGAATGACCATATCGGGTTCCTCGTTCATGATCGCCTTTAGTCCTTCGGCGCCGTTTGAGGCCGTGTGCACTTCATATCCTTCAAACGCAAGTCCGCGCCGAAGCATGGAAATGATTTTCTCATCGTCGTCTACTATTAGAATACGGGATCGCATACAGGTATCTCCTCTATCGGTTCTATGGTTATGTTAACCTAATTATATCTATCCGGCCGTATACAGCACAAGCGGAAGGGATCTCCCTTCCGCTTGTCACCGGGATTGCTATGCTACTGCCGGATCGATTCCTCGAATTTGTTGCGGTCCCCGATCGTCACTTCCAGATCCAGGTTTTTTCCGTTGCGGACCACATTGAACGTAACCTTGTCGCCGACTTTCTTGGACTGGATAAACTCGATCAAATCCTGCGAAGTCGGATATTTCTGTCCGTCGGCGCCGACGATGATATCGTACTGGCGCAAATCCGCTTCATATGCAGGGGAACGGTAAACGATGCTGTCGACATAAGATCCTTCCGTTACATCCGTACCGAGCTGCTGGGACACTTGCGGCGTTACGGTCCCAAGTTTGGCGCCGATAAACGGAACCGGCTTTTTCGGAACCTCTTTATTGTTCTTCAGATAATCCAATACCTCGTTGATCGTTTTGGACGGGATCGCAAAACCGATCCCCTGGGCATCCGCGCTGACCGCCACGTTCATGCCGATGACCTCGCCCTTCAGGTTGAGCAGCGGGCCGCCGGAGTTGCCCGGGTTAATGGAAGCATCGGTCTGAAGCAGATGTTCGTAATTCCGGTCGGCTTCGCCGTTTTCGCCGGAAATATCGATATCGCGTTCCTTGGAGCTCAGCACGCCGGCTGTTACCGTGTGGTCGAAGCCGTGCGGGTTGCCGATCGCTACAAGCCACTCCCCGACCTTAAGCTCATCCGAGTTGCCCAGATTCACGGAAGGGAAATCTTTGTCCCCTTCGATTTTCAAGACGGCGAGATCAAGTTCATAGCTTGAACCCAGCAGCTTGGCTTCGTAAGGCTTTTTATTGTCCTGAAGCGTAACCTGAATGACGTCAGCTCCATGGATGACGTGTTCGTTGGTCAAAATATAGCCGGACTTGTCAAAGATGAACCCGGAACCGATGCCGGACGGCTGCAGCTGGGAGGAGTCCGTGCTTCCGTTATCCTGGCCCCCGCTGTTTCCTCTGCTGCCGGATTGGTCGCCGAAAAAGTAGCGGAAAATCGGATCGTCCATATTCGGGCTGGACTGTCTCTGTCCATTGTTCTTGACCAGCGTTTCGATCAGCACGACGGCCGGACTTGCCTCATCCACGACCGCGGCGACATCCCCCGGATTGGAAGGAATCATGGCCGAAGCGGTCTTGGCGCTGCCGCCGTCGCCTGCAGGCGCAACCGCAGGCGCTGCATTCTCCTCCCCTGCCGCCTGGGAGCTCAAAGCCTGATCGGGCGTGAACAGATTGGTGCGATCCGCCGCGAACATGGAGCCCGTGATCACGATCATGCCGGCCAAGAAGGACAGCAGCACCGTTTTCACCGAACTTTTCGGCTTCTTGCTATAATTCCATTGTCCGGCCGAGGATTTCTCCGGCATATACCCTCCGTTTCCGCTGCCGCTCCCTTGTCCGCCAGCCGATCCGGAATAGCCGGACGTCGGGACCGGCTTAACCGGCTGGGGCGCCGTAATTTCTACCTCCTGCGGATTGCGTCTGACGTAAGAATTGTCCTGCTGCTCATTTCTTTGCTCTTCGTCGCTGATGGATTTAAAGGGTCCATAGGAATAATAATACGATGATTGATTCGATGAAGAATCCTGCTGCTCCCGCGGCTCGTTGTCAAACTGTTCATCCTTGCCTCCGAACCGATTTCTCTGATCGTCCATGACCTTACCTCCTATTAAATCACCTGCCCCTCTCGGGAGGTGGTTCGTTTATTATCTGTTCTTATTGTGTACTATAAACCTTAATAGCACCTTAAAAACAATTAAAAGGGAGATAAAAACAGAGAAATCGCGGTGCCGGAAGCAAAGATTCCGTCATTCCGGCTTGACCCAGCCTTTGCGGTGCGCATAGATCGCCAGCTGGGTTCGGTCCTCCAACTCGCATTTCATAAGCAGGTTGCTGACATGGGTTTTTACCGTTTTGATGCTGATATGCAGCTCCTCGGCGATTTCCTTGTTGCTTTTTCCTTCGGCAATCAGCAGCAGCACCTCTTGTTCCCGTTCGGTCAATCCCGAATGATCGTCCTGAACCATATGCTGCCGGATGCCTCGGGTCAGCGCCTCCGATACGTCCTTGGTCATCACCGGCATGCCCCGGTATGCTCCCTGGAGCGCATAAATAAGCTCGTCGGCCGACACGGTTTTAAGCACGTAGCTCACCGCGCCCGCCTCCACGCACTTCATGACCAGTTCATCCTCCAGGAAGCTGGTCAGGATGACGATTTTCTGGTCCGGAAATTCGGACATGACCGCTTTTGTGGTTTCCGCCCCGTTCATCACCGGCATCATTAAATCCATAAGAATGAGATCGGGCCTCTCTTCCGGCTCTCCATTCCGGAGGATTTCCAACACTTCCATTCCGTTTGCAGCCTCGCCGATCACCTCGAATGAAGGATCTAGCGATAAATATGTTTTAAGCCCCATCCGAACCATGTCATGGTCGTCTACAAGCAATACCTTAATAGCCCCATTACTTTTCTCCCCCCAAATCTAGGACAAATCCGCTTAAGAACCTCCGTTTTCCCCGGCACCAGCCCGGGCTTCTTCCCCTTCGTTGCTTTCAAACAGCGGTATATGTACCCTTACGGTCGTACCCGCGCCCCGGCGGCTTATAATCTCCACCTGGCCGCCCAGCTTCTCGGCCCGCTCACGCATCGTGGACAGCCCGTAGGAGCCGTGCTTCTGCATCGTTTCATCGAATCCCGTGCCATCGTCGCTGATGCTCAAAACGACGCGCTTCTGCTCCTCCCGGAGCGACAGGCTGACCAGTCCGGCCCCGGCATGTTTCACGATGTTGGCGACGGCCTCCTGGATAATAAGAAACAGTTGGTGCTCTATCGCGTCCGATAGCCCGTCGTACAACTCCACATCCTTGATCCCTTTCAGGCCGTTTTGCCGGCAATAATCGGGAAACCAGCGTTCAAGGGCTTCCTCCAGGGTCTTTCCTTCCAGCTCGACGGGGCGCAGTTGCGCGATCAGCGCCCTCATCTGCTTCTGGGCCGTATGCGACATGGAGATTAGCTGCTCCAGTACCTGACCGCCCTGTTCGGGATTTCTTTTGAGCATGACCGGCAAAGAGGATGCAGACATATGTATGGCAAAAAGCTGCTGACTGACCGTATCATGCAAATCCCGGGCCATCCGGCGTCTCTCTTCCAGCACCGCCGCTTCCGCGGCAACTTCCTTCTCCAGCACCTCCTGCTCGCCAAGCCTCTGAAGCAGCTTCATTTTTTTCTCAAGCGCCTCCGTCATGTTGTTGAATTCGGTGTACACGCGCGCAAAAGAAGCGTCCTCGGCAGCAGCCAGACGCACCGTCAGATTGCCTTTGGCTACCTGGAGCATGTTCAGATGGAGAAGATCCAGCGGCCGCTGGATCCGTTGGGCGGCGATATAGCCGGCTGCCCCCGTAAACAGCAGGATACCGGCCGTGTAATATACCCACAACCGGTTATCTTCAATAATGATGTAGCCCGCTTTATCGGCGGCAAACAGGAATATGCCCACTGCCGTTCCGATAAGCAAGAAGTTTATCATAAGCACCCATTTCGTATTCTTCAAGAAACCCATCGCTTAACCTACCTTGTTCACTTTTACGTCGCCGATAAAGACGCTGACGTTGATGCGCAGCTTTTTTCCGGCCTCCCGATAGTCAGGGCTCTCGAGATCAGCGCTGCTCATAAATCCGCTCCGGGTTTGGCCAATCACGGACATATCTCCGATAAACGAGTTGGTGGTTACGCATACGCCGATATCCGAGTCGTTCGGAACAAAAACCTTAACGTCCCCGATAAAAGCCGAAATGTTGATTTTGGTTTCCCCGTAAGGGATTTGGGCCTTCGTCAAGTCGAGTACCGTATCGCCGATAAATTGGGAAACGTTTGTCGGTTTAAGCGTGAAATAATCCTGTCCCATATGGATATCGCCGATGAATGCCGATTTATTGACCGTATCTCCATGTCCCCAGTTCCAGTCCTGCTTATACTCTCTCCGGCGGGGCCGCTCGTGCATGAACTCGGGCTCAGGCTCCCGCGGCTGTTCCTTCCCGTTCTTGGTCCCAAACGTTTGCTCGAACATTTCATCCAGGGAGGACTCCAGTTTGGGAGCTTCCGGGACCTCCGGAAAGGGCACGTCCCTCTCCACGGGAGGCCTGTCGTACGTTTTCGGCGGCCGCGGCGGTTGATGGTTTCTGGGCTTAAAAATAACGTAAAGGCCATATCCGATCAGCACGGCAGGCAAGCCCAACTTGATCATGTCCCCGAATGAAAAATAAACCAAATCCAAATTTCGGCCGAGGAAAAAAAGACCGATGATCAGCGGAATAAGCGAGCCGATAAAGCCCCCCACGTTGTCACGCTGGTTAAACATCCCCTGCAGGCCGACCCATATCAGAATCACGGGCCAGAACGTAGCGATCATTCTTCCCAGGCTTGGCTGCACAATTCCCATCTCATGCAGTATGAAGTAAACGCCGATGCCGATCAGCAGCAGTCCTCCAAACAGCTGATTCCATCCTCTTCTGTTCATAAAGCCATCCCTTGCTTTCCAATGTATTTTTTCCTTTGACTACAGTGTACAACATATAGGTCATTTCGGAATAGCGGCGGCGGGATGAAACATGCCTCGGTCTCGGGACCGATAAGCTGGATAAGATTTACAAGCGCGAGTTATGATTTCGGATTTCGCCCGGTTTCATCGAAAAAACAAGGCCTCCGCAATTCTGCGCGGAAGCCTTGTTCTCGTTAAGCAAATATGATGCTGATATTTAGCGGTTAGCTCTGTTTGTGGTTGTTTTACCAAACTCGGCAAACTCAGCGTCAAACTTTTCGTTTGGCGTTTTGAAGTTCTCTTGAACTTTCTGGCCGGCTTTTTGGGAAACGGAAGTGCTGTTTTCTTCAGCAAATTCGGCGTTGAACTTCTCGTTCGGCGTTTGGTAGCTCTCTTGCACTTTTTTCTTCACGGATATTCACCTCCCTGTTCTTTTACACCTCATCCTCTTCGGGGACTTCTCCCCGAAATTTAGTATGCGAAAGTCAGGGCCGCATTATGCGGAAAATAAGTTCTGCTCTAAATGGCTTCTTCAAGAACGGATGCCGGAAAATAACGGTACGTTGCAATCGCTTCGCCTAGCCGGCTCAGCATTTGCTCCGTGCATTTGCCGGAACCGCGTTTAATGACCTGTACTTCCACGTCCTTTTTGCCCCATTCCTTGAACACCTGTTTCGTCGTGGCAAAATACAGATCGATTTTCCGGCCTTTGATGGCGGATCCGATGTCCGCTACGACGCCGTAGCCATAATCCGGAATGTACAGGATGGTGCCGAGCGGAAACACGTTCGGATCCGCTGCTATTGTGGAAACCGTATTTTTGTCCCGCTTTACCTTTACGCCGGAAAAGGTGATGCCGTACTGCGGATGACCGGGCTTTTTACCCGTCGATTCATATCCTGCCGTATAACCGGTAGCCGTCACCTTAACCGTATGAAGCACCTGATCCGCCCTTGGCGCGGAAACCGGCATGGAACGAACCTTTTTCACCGGCTCTTTCTTATCCTTGACGTCTTTCAGCATCCCCCCGGCGGAATGCAACAGATAATTCATATCGCCCAGCCCTGCGGCTCTGAAAGCGTATAAACGCGACATTTCCATAAAGTAACTTCCTTCGATTACCTCTTCTTGGCTGCCGACATGGTATGCATCATGCTCTCCGTAAGAATCGGGCGACACCGACAGCAGTCTTGCCGCCTCCGTGGAAGAAACAGCCGAACCGTAAAGAAACGCCGATATGAGTAAGCAAATGAAATACCTCTGCCATGTTTTTCGATTGTTCATGTGTTCATGACCTCCCCCTTACTAGCGAGGGTTCCCATTTCACAATCGATTTATACGTTACATGACAGAGGTATGGAATAATCGGTAGCTATTGAAGCACAGTTCCCGTGTTAAACAGTACGGGTTTGAATCTCCTCACGAAGCTTCTGAATGACCTCATCCAGTGCCTGCGCGCCAAGATCCCCTTCGCCGCGTTTCCGAACCGAAACAGCATTGGCGTTCTTTTCGTTCTCCCCGACGATGAACATGTACGGGATTTTCTCGAGCTGGGCTTCCCGTATTTTGTATCCGAGCTTTTCGTTGCGCAGATCCGGCTCTACGGCAATTCCGGCGAGTTGAAGCTTGTCGGTTACTTCTTTCGCGTAATCGTCAAACGCCGACGATACCGGGATGACTTTGGCCTGGACCGGTGCAAGCCACAGCGGAAAAGCACCGGCAAAGTTCTCGAGCAGGAAGGCCGTGAAGCGTTCCATCGTGCTGATGATCCCGCGGTGAATAACGACCGGACGGTGCTTCTGCCCGTCTTCGCCGACATACTCAAGCTCAAACCGCTCCGGAAGAAGGAAGTCGAGCTGAACCGTAGACAAGGTCTCCTCTTTGCCGAGCGCCGTACGGATTTGAACGTCCAGCTTCGGACCGTAGAAAGCGGCTTCCCCTTCCGCCTCGTAGAACGGCATATCCAGGCTTTCCACAACCTCGCGCAGCATGCGCTGGGACATTTCCCACATGGCGTCGTTCTGGAAATATTTCTCGGTATCCTGCGGATCGCGGTAAGACAAGCGGAAACGGTAATCATGAATGCCGAAATCCTTATAAACCATCATGATCAGCTGGATCACGCGTGCAAATTCTTCCTTGATCTGATCCGGGCGGCAGAAAATATGCGAATCGTTCAGCGTCATCGCACGGACCCGGTGCAGGCCGGTGAGCGCGCCCGACATTTCGTACCGGTGCATCATGCCGAGCTCCGCAATGCGGATCGGAAGATCCCGGTAGCTGTGCATGCTGCTTTTGTATACCATCATATGGTGCGGACAGTTCATCGGGCGAAGGACCAGTTCCTCGTTGTCCATAGCCATGGTCGGGAACATGTCTTCCTGGTAGTGGTCCCAATGGCCGGAAGTCTTATACAGCTCAACATTCCCTAATACAGGGGTGTATACGTGCTGGTAACCGAGACGCTCCTCGATGTCCACGATATAACGCTCCAGCGTCCGGCGCAGCTTCGCGCCGTTCGGCAGCCAGATCGGAAGGCCTTGTCCCACAAGCTGGGAGAAGGTAAACATCTCAAGCTCTTTACCGAGCTTGCGGTGGTCGCGCTTCTTCGCTTCCTCCAGGAAATGAAGATGCTCGTCGAGCTGCGCTTTTTTTACAAACGCGGTACCGTAGACCCGCTGCAGCATTTTATTTTTGCTGTCCCCGCGCCAGTAAGCGCCCGCCACATTCATGAGTTTGAATACCTTAATCTTGCCGGTGGAAGGAAGATGAGGCCCGCGGCACAGATCGAAAAACTCACCCTGCTCATAAATGGAAATAACGCTGTCCTCCGGCAGATCGCGGATCAGCTCCAGCTTGTAAGGGTCCTCAAGCTCTCCGAATATGCGCAGCGCCTCTTCCCGGCTGACTTCCTTGCGGACGATCGGAAGATTTTCGGAGACGATGCGTTCCATTTCCTTTTCGATTTTTTGAAGGTCCTCGGGATTGAGCGGCTCTTCAAGGTCCATGTCGTAATAGAACCCGTCCTCGATAACAGGGCCGACGCCGAGTTTGACCGATTTCGCGCCATACAGGCGTTTCGTCGCCTGGGCCAGCAGGTGGGCGGTGCTGTGGCGCATTACCTCAAGCCCTTCCGGGGAATCGAGGGTCACGATTTCAATCAAGGCCCCCTCCTCAAGCGGAGTCGACAGATCGACCACGATTCCGTTCATTTTGCCGGCCGCCGCGTTTTTCCGCAGACCGCTGCTGATGGACGCCGCAACATCCTCGATGCTGCTGCCTTCCGCGTATTCCCGGACGGAGCCGTCCGGAAGCTTGATGCTGATTGCCATCTAAAATACCTCCTAAAATCAAGTACTGAACTTCACGTTAAATCATTTTGACAAAGTCGCCGGGGGACGGCGGTTTATTATGAAAAACGTGTTTCAACGCAAACAAAAAACACCCGTCCCGCGAAGGGACGAGTGTTGGTACTCGTGGTTCCACCCTAGTTCGATCATGACAAGCGATGCCCGAGCTCCGGCTTGGCATGATCCTTCATTGGCATCGGTTAACGGCAATGAACCGGCGGCGCCTACTTCGTCCAAATCAGACCACGAAGCCTTGAGGGACATTTCGGCGGCGCAGCTACAAAGGGGTAAATCAACGGTGTCACCGAAGGAAATTGCAGCCTGGGTTTCCTCTCTCTGAACGGCGAAGTTTCCGATTGATTCATGTCTTTGTCAACGCTTTTCACGTGAATTTATCAGTTATTATAATCCCGCTTGGCCGGGAACGTCAAGTCGTCATTAGCCAGGCTCCCTAGAAACGGGCTGCATTCCGGGCAGCAGCAGCAAACCTCCGACCGATTGTCAAAAATATGCGCCAGCGTTACGATCACGGGTAAATCCGGCTCCCGCGTATGAATAATCATCCTTGCCGGAGACAACGAAATCAGGGTGCTGACGACCATGTCTTCCATTTCCATCTCCTGATCCAGTCTCTCCATGACCAGTCCTTCATCCCTCATTTTCTCGATCGGCCGCAGGCTGCCGTCCAGCAGAAGGAAGTCCTCTCCCCCTTTATGAACGACATGAACGAGCGGCATAAGGGGCTCCTGAAAATAAACAAAATATTTCAGCAGGCTTACAAATTCCTCATACTGCTGGTCCAGCATGAACTCATCCACCGCATACTCCGCCATTTCCCTCAGTTCCTGTTCATACGGCTCCAGCCGGAACGTCATTAAACCGTCCAGATTAAGCTCAGGGCATTCCGTCAGGCATACATGGATGCTCTCTTTCAGCTTCCGCCTGCGGCGCGAAGCAAATTCGCCGGAAGCACCGTCCTCTTTTACCAGCAGCTGCAAAAACCACTGCAGAATCCGTTCAGCCTCCACCTGGTCATTAAACTCAAACTCCGAGAACAACAGCCTGGTTGCCAAATCCTGCTCTTTTTCCTTCATAATATAGGAAGCAGCGGCATCGGATACGAGTTGACGCACCGTTTCAACGGTAGAGCTCCACGCGGTCAACGGCAGCTTTCCCGAGCACGCCCAAGTGACCCGATCGGCCGAAGCCCTGAAATTAAACTTCAGCTGCCTGCATTGTTTATGTAACTCCTTCTGCTTGTCTGACAAGATACGGTAAAAGGCTTCTTTTTCACCGTGAGTCCGTGTGTTGACCGATATGCTGAACAGTTCCATGGAATCGCTCCTTTCGGGTTCCTGTTTCAGTATATGGGGAGCCAAGGGGGGATATACGGAACTCCTCTTTGGAAAATGAAGCTAGCGGCGCAAAAAAGCCCTGACTTGTAAAAACAAGACAGGGCTGTGATCATCGCGGCCTATTAGTTCTGCATGACGAAATCCCGTTCCACCGTGCTGTTATCGTTAAACACGCGCAGGATATCGTATCGGGTATTCCGCTGTGCAGGGATGTTTCCGGTTTCCCGGATCATTTTCAGAATCGTTTCAATGTTTACCTTGTAAACGGCGCCCGCAGCCGATACGACGTTCTCTTCCATCATGGTGCTTCCGAAGTCGTTGCAGCCGTAAGATAGGGATAGTTTGCCGATTTCCGGCCCCATGGTTACCCAAGAGGACTGCAGGTTAGGCACGTTATCGATAGCCAGACGCCCGATCGCAACGGTCTTCAGATAAGCTTCCGGCGTTTCGCGGTCGCGCTTCAGATTGGTGTTGTCCGGCTGGAACGTAAACGGAATAAAGGCCAAAAAGCCTTTGGAATCCCATCCGTTTTGGATGCATTCATCCTGGGCGTCGCGGATCCGGAGCAGATGAAGCGCGCGTTCTTCCATCGTTTCGCCGAGCCCGATAACCATCGTGGCCGTCGTGTTCATGCCGAGCTTATGCGCCGTCTGCATAACGTCCATCCATTGGCGCCAGCTGCCCTTAAGCTTGCTGACCTTCGAACGGATGCGGTCATCGAGGATTTCCGCGCCTCCGCCCGGCAAGGAGTCCAGTCCGGCATCCCGAAGCTCCCGAACCACTTCCTCCAGGCTCAGGCCGGACACCTCCACCATTTTCATGATTTCGGCCGGCGAGAAGGAGTGCATCGTAATATTGGGGAAACGTTTCTTAATATTGCGGAGCAGGTCGGTATAATAACTGAAAGGAAGGTTCGGATTCGTGCCCCCCTGCATCAATATTTCCGTTCCGTTCACGTCTTCCGTTTCCTTAATTTTTTGGAATATCGTATCGTCCGAAAGGACATAGCCTTCCTCATGGCCCGGACGCCGGTAAAAAGCGCAGAACCGGCAGTACACGTCGCACACGTTCGTATAATTTATGTTGCGCCCGATGACAAATGTCGTGATCGGGTCCGGATGCAGCCTTTTCGTCATGACATCGGCGGCATGGCCGATCTTCTCGATCTCGTCGCTCTCAAAGAGTCTGACGGTATCCTCAAGATTCAAGCGTTCGCCGCGAAGCGCTTTATCCAGTATTTGGTCAACAGTGCTCATATATTAGATCCTCCCTCATGACAGCTAAAATGAAAAACATTCAACCTCCGACATAAATTCCTTTCCCATCGTACCACATATAGGAAGCAAAAACGACATCCCGATCGATGCGGGATGCCGTTTAAAGCGCGTTATTTTTTTCCACCGAGCGCCTGGTCCAGATCGGCAATCAAATCGTCGATATCTTCCAGGCCGACGGAAAAACGCAGCAGGCCGTCGGTAATGCCCCGCTCGTGCCGAACCTTCTCCCCCATGGCGGCATGCGACATCATGGCCGGATAGGACAAAATGCTCTCTACGGCGCCGAGGCTTACGGCAACCAGCGGAAGCCTTACGGAATTGAGCACCTCTTTGGCCCGCTCCCCGGAGCCGACGTCAAACGATACCACCGCGCCGTAACCCCGGCACTGCCTTTCGTGTATTTCGCGCCCGGGATGATGAAGAAGCCCAGGATAATATACCGCCTCGATATCGCTTCGGCCCGTAAGCCAGGCCGCCAGCTTGGCCGCGCTCTGCTCGCTGTGGCTCATGCGTGCGCCCAGCGTTTTCATCCCGCGCATGAGCAGCCAGGAATCCTGTACGCCGAGGACGGTGCCCAATCCGTTCTGAAGCTGTTTCAGCTTGGCGCCAAGCTCCTCGGTCCGGGCAACTGCCAGTCCTGCCAGAACATCGCTATGGCCTCCGAGGAATTTGGTTGCGCTGTGCAGGACGATATCCACGCCTTGTTCAATCGGCCGCTGATAATACGGCGTCATGAATGTGTTGTCGAGCAGGGTCAGCAGACCGTGCTCTCGGGCCCATCCGGTTACGGCGCCGATGTCGGTTATTTTGAGCGTCGGGTTCGACGGCGTTTCCATATATACCGCCTTGGTATTCGGCTTAAGGGCCGCTTTAACCTGCTCCGGGTCCGTCATATCGACGAACGTGCACTCGATCCCCATTCGGTTAAGTATGCTTGTTAACAGACGGTAAGTACCTCCATAAACGTCTTCGGTAACGATGATATGATCGCCCGAAGAGAGAAGCATGAAAGTGCTGGCGATAGCCGCCATGCCCGATGCATAGGCGAACCCCCGGGCCCCGCCCTCCAGTTTCGCGATGTAATCCTCAAGCGCCTGGCGGGTCGGATTGCCGGATCTGCTGTAATCATGCGCCGGCGGGTTAAACACATCCTCGTGGTGGAACGTGGATGCCTGATAGATCGGCACGCTCGAAGCGCCGGTCGCTTCGTCGATCTCTCCGCCGAAATGCAGCAATCTCGTTTCGAATCGGAGCGGCTCGGCGGGAGGTGACTTTCGGCGCACGTTTCTTCCTGAACCTTCCGGTTGCCTGTTCTGGTTTTCTCCGCTCATTCCTCGTCTCCTCTCTCAACTTCGGCGACGGCCGCTTCCAACGCGGCCCCCAAATCCCCGATCAAGTCCTCCGGGTGCTCGATGCCCACGGAGAATCGCAGCAGCCTGTCATCCACGCCGACGGCTTCGCGGATTTCCAGCGGAATATCGGCATGGGTTTGAACTGCGGGATAAGTCATGAGCGACTCCACTCCGCCCAGGCTTTCCGCGAAAGCAATCAACCGGATATGGCGCAGGAGAGGCTCTATGTAGCGGGCATCCTTCACCTTGAAAGAAAATATCCCGGTATTTCCACTCGACTGCTTTTTCTGTATTTCATGACCCGGATGGTCCGGAAGCGCCGGGTAAAACACCTCGGCAACCGCCGGATGCTCCTTAAGAAAAACGGCGACGGCCGTTGCATTGCTTTCATGGCGCTCCATCCGAAGCGCCAGGGTTTTCATCCCGCGCATGAGCTGATAGGAGTCGGATGGGCTGAGAACGGCACCGATCGAGTTGTGCAGGAAAGCCATTTTATCCGAAAGTTCTTTCCCTTTGGTAACGATCAAGCCGGCGAGCACGTCATTGTGCCCCCCCAAATATTTGGTTGCGCTGTGAACGACGATATCGGCGCCAAGCTCGATCGGCCGTTGAAAGAACGGGGTAAGCAGGGTATTGTCCACGATGGACAACAAGCCGTGGCGTTTTGCCCATGTACAGACGAGCTCGATGTCCGTAATCATCATCAGCGGATTGGTCGGCGTCTCAATAAATACGGCCTTGGTGTTCTCCTTGCGGGATCGCTCGAGAGCGTCCAGATCATTCGTATCCACATAGGTGGCCGTTACGCCGAACCTGGACAGAATCGCCTCCAGAAGGCGGTACGTTCCGCCGTACAAATCCAGCGATACAATCAGATGGTCTCCCTGTCCGAACAAGGCAAACACGGTCTGAAGAGCCGCCATGCCTGAGCTGCAGGCAAATCCGGCATCCCCGGATTCCAGACCGGCCGCGGCCTCCTCCAGCACTTTTCTCGTAGGGTTTTGAGTGCGGATGTAATCGAATCCCGTGCTTTGGCCCAGCTTCGGATGGCGGAACGCCGTTGCCTGATAGATCGGGAAGTTGATCGCACCGGTTACCGGCTCCTCGACGGAACCGATCTGAGCCAGCCGGCTCTCTATTTTCAGCTGTTTTTTCTCCATTTTCTCTCTCCTCCTTCAAGACTCTTTTTTCTTTCGTTTCTATGCTTGCGGTCCGATGTCATAAGGCGTTTCCTGATATACATAGTAATTCAGCCAGTTAGAGAATAATAAGTTGGCATGGGCCCTCCAAACGGAAGGAGGTTTGCGCGTTGGATCATCGTTCGGATAGTAATGGCGCGGAAGAGCTACCTCGAGCCCTTTGGCAACGTCGCGTTCATATTCCCATTGCAGCGATTCGGGATCGTATTCGGAATGGCCCGTGACAAAAATTTGGCTGCCGTCCTTGGAAGCCACGATATAAACTCCGGCTTCCTCCGATTCCGACAGAATTTCCAGCTTCTCCGATTTCTCGATATCCTCGCGGCGCACTTCGGTATGCCGCGAATGCGGAGCATGAAAGACTTCATCAAAACCGCGAAGGAGTTTGACCCGCGGCTCGTTCACCGCGTGGGAGAAAACGCCGAAGCATTTTTCCGCCAGTCCGTATTTCGGTACATCGTAGTGGTAATAAAGACCTGCCTGCGAGGCCCAACATATATGCAGCGTCGAGGTGACGTTCTTCTTGCTCCATTCGAAAATTTCGGTCAGTTCATTCCAATAATTGACTTCCTCGAACTCCAGCTGCTCGACGGGAGCACCGGTAATGATCATCCCGTCAAACCGCAGATGTTTAACCTCTTCAAACGTTTTATAAAAGGCCTCCAGATGCTCCGCGGGCGTATTCTTGGAAATGTGGGAGCCGGGATGAAGCAGCACGACATCCACCTGAAGCGGCGAGTTCCCGATGAGGCGCAGCAGCTGCGTTTCCGTCGTTTCCTTCGTCGGCATCAGGTTTAGGATCGCGATCCGAAGCGGGCGGATATCCTGGTGAAAGGCATGGCTTTCATCCATGACGAAAATATTCTCTCCTGCAAGAATTTCCTTAGCCGGCAGGGTGTCCGGAATTTTGATTGGCATGATAAACTCCTCCTTCGGTAAGTAACTTGTTTGTCGGACTCTTGATATACGCAGAGAAGGTTTTCTATAGCAAAAAGACCTTTCTCTGCTTGAGAAAGGTCATATGTACGTAGACGTATGCTATGATTCTCTCTCATCTGTCAGAGTGTCTGCGACCTAAAGGCCGCGTACATCCTGCAAGAATTAGCACCGTGCGATATTGCCGCCGGTTGCCGGGTTTCATTGGGCTAGTCCCTCCACCTGCTCTTGATAAGATTTCGCATTATGAAGTTGTGGTTAAACTTGATATTACTTTAAATCAAGAATAATTTTTCGTCAAGAAGCTTTTGGGTGAAAACATTGGAACCTTCAATCCTTCTCCTCCATACCCTGTACGAAGAGCGATCTCACCCAATTCAGCCTTGAAAGGTGATAACCCCGGCGTTATACTAGACAAGTGCTTATGAACCATATGAAAGAGGTGACATGGATAATGGACGGTGACCCGGGCCAGAAGCTGGAAACCAGCAGTGCACAACCGCATAGGACCAAGATCAGCTTACCGGCGAAGGGCAGCGTTATTTTTCATGCGCTTATTTAATAACCTTATCCGATAGCTCCTCCCGCCACCCGTGTGCCGGAAAGCTGATACTCCTGTGCCTTTAGTCAGGACTGCGTTAAGCAGTTAACGAAAAAGGAGTGATATCAGATGAAAATCCGGTTGGTGAACTCGGGTGTCTTTACCCCCATCGACGATATTAAAGCAACGCTGACGGCTCCGGCCGACGGATTTTACTGGATTGACGCCGACGTTGAGGATTTGGCCGAAATCCAGCCTTTGTTTTTGCTGCATGACCTGGCGGTCGAGGACTGCCTGAGCGAAGAGGAACAGCGTCCGAAAATCGAAATTTACGAGAACCATTATTTTATCGTAGTAAACAGCATCCGTTTTGATGACGAGGAAATTTTCCTTCGCGCCCTTAACGTTTTCCTGGGCAGACATTTTATTATCACGGTCACCAAGCAAAAAATTCACGAGCTTCGTTCCATTAAACCGCTGCTGTGGGAAGACGAAGTGAACACGCCCGACCGTTTCCTGTATATCCTGATCGATTTGGTTACGGACAATTACTTTACGGTCGCGACCGGATCGAAGCCCGGATCGACCAGCTTGAGGAAGACATCCTCATGCATACGAAAAAAACGCATCTGAACGAGATCATCGGTCTCCGAAGCGAAATTTTATGGCTCAAGAAAGTGCTCGGCCCGCAGAAGGAAGTTATCAATACCCTTAATAAAAAAGACTTGCGCCTGATCGATGACCAGCTGCAGAAATATTTCAGCGACATTTACGAAAACGCCGTTAAAATATCCGAAACCTTTGAAACCTACCGCGATCTCATGAGTAACCTTCGCGAGGCTTACCAATCCAGCATCGCCAACCGCGCGAACGAGATCATGAGGGTGTTTACCGCCATGACCACGATCTTCATGCCGCTGACGGTCATTACCGGAATATACGGTATGAACTTTGATTATATGCCGGAGCTAAAATGGAAATATTCATATTTTGCCGTTCTCGGAATAATGATTCTTCTCGGTTCCGGCATGTATTACCTGTTCCGCAAAAAAGATTGGTTATGATATCCAAGGGTGCTTTCTTTAAAGGAAGGCACCCTTTTTTTGTTGAAGCGGTCCCGCCGCGCGCTCAAACGTTATCCGGCATTCCGCTTCGGGCTCTGGGTTCTGCGGAAGGTTATCCGAATCAGCCGGAGCCGTTCGTACACCTGCTCCAGATCTCCCCCTTCCGCCTTCTCCTGACCATAGACGCGCTGCAGCACCGGCTTGAGAAACGTATCGCCAAGCTCCTCATAGGCCTGCAAGATATCTTGCTGCTCTTCCTCCGGCATGGAAGCAAGCTCCGCCCGGATCAGGAGCTCCGTGTCGTATCCCTCCTTCTCCAGCCCCTCCAGCAGCTCGACGATCGCCCTGCGCGACAATCCGGTCTTCCCGCTCAGCTGATCCAGCGTCAGGCCTTCTCTTATGCCCGTCAGCATGGTCCGGCTCATCCGGAAATGCTCAAGCTCCTGTTTATATTTCTGTTCCTTCTGTTTATACAGCCAGGACCTGAATTCGTCATCCTTAAGCTCCTGAAGTACCCAATCCAGCGGAAAAGCGGTCGTCCGTTCTGCGCGGGACGTGATTTCCAGCCACTCGGCACCGTGCTCTCCGGCCTTGCTGCTTCCGATGCCCGGCAGCTGCAGCAATTCCTCCAGGGTTTGCGGCACGAACGTGCTGATCAGCCGAAGCACCCGGTTGCTCGCTATAAAATAAGGGGCCTTCCGGCCAGCCGCCGCTTTGCGCCGCCTCCATGCGCACAACTCCGCGTAAAGCTCCTCGGAGGCATGCGTTTCGCTGTAGCACTGAAGCTTGAGAGCCGCATGATTTCTCCCCTTGATTTCCTCCGGCTCATGAAAGACCCCCTCAATGACCGGTCGGTATCCCTCTCCAAGCTTTTGGGCCAACCCGTGGCGGTATACGCACAATAACTCCTCCCATGAACCTCCCTCATACCATGCCTCATCCCGGGAATGCCCGTCCTGTCCCGTTTCCCTCCAGCCTGCGCGCCAAGCCCCTTCTTCTTCCCC
Source organism: Paenibacillus sp. DMB20 (assembly GCF_000987955.1). Taxonomy (GTDB): domain Bacteria; phylum Bacillota; class Bacilli; order Paenibacillales; family Paenibacillaceae; genus Paenibacillus_AQ. The sequence goes on along the minus strand of NZ_LAZU01000025.1, from coordinate 140,242 downwards.
GATCCATACCTGAGCCGCCGCCATGTTCTCATTTCCAACCGTTCTGCTCATTTGATTCATAAATACGATTTGCATGTTTCCGTTCCTCCTGTTATCTCATTTCCGGCACAACGCAAAAAGGCACCTTTCTATCGCCGCAGCGTCGGAAAGGTGCTTCCTTAAGCATGTATACCGTTACCCATCATGATACCATAATTTGTAACAAGGTCAATTCATTTGTTTCGTTCCTATATAGATTGCCGGCGATTTTCTTGTATAATCAATGAAACACGATAAACGTCCAAGGAGTGATCCTCATTATGTCAGCCGAAGCAAACCAACTCGATTTTTTGTCCGACAGCACGGAAGCCACCTCCACCCGTTTCGTCACTTTTATCGGAAAGTCCTTGAAGCGTTTTGACCTTGCCGTTATGACAACCGACCGTTTTTACGGAAAAAAGATTGTTACCGACCTCCAATACGGCCGTTCCGCGATCCTGGCAGCCGATGATTTGGAGCAGGAGGGCTACCTGGAGCGGACCTTTCGGCTGGAACCCGAGGAGGCCGGCGATCTTCGCGAATTTTTGGCTCTTGTCCTGGGAAACGCGCATTTTACCGATTAACGAGATTTTTCAAGACCCCAAGCAAAGCCGGTTTGGAACAGCCTGTTACAGCGACTCCTTGATCACGCCTTTGTAATACAGCACCGACAGCAGACCGAATATGGAATACAGCGCCGTATATAACAGCATAACCATAACCATCGGCGTCCACAGTTCCGTCCCGAAGAAAAACCAGCCCGATTTTACGGCAAAATAACTGTGAACGAGGCCGATCACGAGCGGAATGCCGAAGTTGAAAACCTGCTTGAATTGAATGCCGCGAAGCAAATTCCCCTGCGTAAAGCCCAGTTTTCGCAAGATGGTGTAATTGGATTTCTCCTCTTCGCTTTCATCCATCTGTTTAAAGTAAAGGATGCAGCCCGAAGTGATCAGGAAGGTCAGGCCCAAAAACCCGACGATGAACATCATCAATCCCATATTGCTTTTCTGGCTATTGCTCAGGTCAAGTTGAGACAAATTGCCTATATCCCCGCTAAAGTTCATCTTGCGGAAAATCTCGTCCGCCTGCTTCAGCCGGGCCGGATCCGTAATGTCGATGCCCACATAAACCGATGACTTCTTCTGAATCTTAGGATTCAAGTCCCCGGCCAGCTGCCGGTAGGTGTCTTTGTCCACAATCGCGGTCGGCAGGCCGTTATTCGAGAAATACCAGGAAACGATCGTGTCCTTGTTCATGCCGATCAGCTTCTGGGGAATGGAACGGCTGCTGCCCTTCAGCGTAATCTGTCCTTTGCCTTTAAGCCCCATGAATATGGTAATCGCATCGTTGTCTCCGGTAAACAGCGTTTCCCCGGGAGCGATGTCCTTTCCGGGAACGCTCTCTTCGCTGACAACGGCAATCGGCACGTTGGCCGTATCCCGATCCCCGTACTCTATACCGGCTCCGATCACGCCGGACAAATCGGCATTCACCTGCAATACTTCTCTTTGAATCTCCGTATACGCAATGTTCTGTTCGGCCAGAGCCTTGGTGAACAGCTCCTTGTCCGCCGGTTGAAGGACCGAGAAATCGTTCGGCACGCTCTGCTCTGCCGATTTTTCGGCAGAATAATACGAGATGTAGCTTAGCGACAGCAACCCGATCGCGAGCGCGGACACCGTCGTAATGATCGTCAGCAGCAAGGCGTTCGATTTCATGCGGAACATGATGGAGGATAGGGAAAGCACCTCGTTCAGGGACAAATACCCGTCTTTGCTTTTCCGGATCATATTAAAAATCGTGCTGACCGAGCCTTTATAAAACAGGTATGTCCCGAAAATGACCGACCCCAGGATCAGCATCATCGCTATAGACATTTCGTTCATGGTTCCATATTTGCCGCTGAACAGCTCTGTCGAAACGTAATAGCCATAAATGATCAGCCCGATTCCGAGAAGGCCGATGACGATCTCGAGCAAGGACAGCTTTTTGACTCTTTCCTGGGCTGTTGCTACGACCCGGAACAGCGATAGAATGCTTTGTCTCTTAATGAACGTCCAGTTCATGATCATGATGAATGCATAGATCACCGCGAAGACGATCACCGACTGAATGAGCGCTTCCGGCGAAAATCGCAAACTTGCAACCTCGTCCACCCCGAGGATTTTATAGAGGATCATCAGTAAGAGCCGGGAAAAAGAAAACCCCGCAAAAATCCCGATCAACATCGAACCGAAGTACAGCATCAGATTTTCAAGGCTGAGAATTTTGAAAATTTTCCCTTTCGTCAGCCCGATCAATTGAAACAAACCGATTTCCTTGCTGCGGCGTTTGATAAATATGTTGTTGGCATACAGAAGAAAAACCGAAACGATCACGACCAGCAGAACCGAAGCCGCCTTGATGGCCGCTCCGCCTTTGACCGACCCCTCAACTTCATCCATGGCGGGATCGAATTGCAGGGTGACGAAAGCGAAATACAGGGCGACGCTGAATATTAAGGCGAACACGTAAAGATAATAATTTTTTATGTTTTTCTTGAGGTTGCGGTAGATGAGATAATTAATGTTCATATTGGACACCGCCCAGCACGCCTTGTGTTTTGATAATATCGTTGAAGAAAGCCTGTCTCGATTCCTCTCCTTTATTCAGCTGCGTGTAAATCTGTCCGTCTTTAATAAAGATGACTCTGCTGCAGTAGCTTGCCGCCACGGGATCGTGCGTTACCATAATGATGGTGGATTCGAGCTTTTGGTTAAGATCGCTCAATTTGTTCAGCAGGTCCGAAGCCGATTTGGAGTCGAGCGCACCGGTCGGCTCGTCCGCAAAAATAATGCTTGGATCGTGAATAAAGGCCCGTGCCGCCGAAGTCCGCTGCTTCTGGCCGCCAGATATTTCGCTGGGGTACTTATCTTTCAGCTCGTAGATCCCCAATTCGGCCGCCACCGTTTTGAATTTTTGATCGGCTTCTTTTTTGGAGACGTTTTTGATGGACAGCGGAAGCAGCACGTTCTCTTTAACCGTCAGCGTATCCAACAGGTTGTACTCTTGAAAAATAAATCCCAGATGAAACTTGCGGAATTCGGCAAGCTGCTTTTCCTTCATCCCGGTGAATTCTTTCCCCTCGATTCTGATCGTGCCTTGGCTCACCTTGTCAATGGATGACAGGACGTTCAGCAGCGTCGTTTTGCCCGAGCCGGACGCTCCCATAATGCTCACGAACTCGCCCTTCTCCACCGTAATGTCGATTCCCTTTAATACTTCCTGTTTATTAAACTTGTTGCCGTAGTTTTTATAAATTTTGCTCGCTTCGAGAATTGCCATGTTCACTCACTCCTTTGCTATAGTTCCATCATAATGGAGAGCGGTGCCGTTTTCCTTCGATTCTCCGAACAAAGCAGAAAAGCATGTGACAGTTTCGTCACATGCCCCTGATGCTAAGAATATCGTTCCTTTTCGGAAACGCAAGCGTGAACGTCGTTCCCTCGCCAAGCACGGAATGAACATCGATGCGGATCAGCAGGGAATCCGCCGCTTTTTTCGCGAGATACAGGCCCATGCCGGTCGCGGCATGATCCTGATGGTCGGTCGTTGACGTAAACCCCTTGTCAAAGATGCGCGGCAGGTCCTTCGGATCGATCCCCCGCCCATGGTCCTTGATTTCCAGCACGGTCTGCTGTTCTTCGCCCAGACGGGTCTCGATGTGAATATCCGAGCTTTGGCTGTATTTCACGGCGTTGGTCAGCAGCTGCCTGAGAATAAAGCCGAGCCATTTCGCGTCGCTCAGGACCTCCTGAACCTGAAGGGAAACGTCAAAACCGATGCCTTTCTGCATGCACCAGGTCTGCAGCGCTCTGATCTCCTGGTTAATGATGGGCTCCAGCCCGGCCTGTTCAAAATACAGATCATTTTGGATGAAAGGAATCCGTTTCCGGTGAAGCTGTTGGTCCAGCAAAAGGTGAATCCTCAGCCACTCGTACATTAACTTCCCTTTTAACGTTTCATCGTCCAAACGTTCAATCATCAGCTTCATCGTGGTCAATGGGGTTTTGACTTCGTGAATCCAGGACAGCAGCTCGTCCTTCTCCTGCTCCACCTCGACCAGGCGCTGGGTGGTCTCTCTTTGATAGCATTCGAATTGGAGGGCAAAGGTCTCTTCGACAATTCTTTCAAAAGGGCTCTCCGCCTCCGTGATCGCAGTTAATCCGCTGCTTTCGTCCCAGTTTTCCAGGCTTTTATAAAATTTCGTTTCCTTATGATATCTCATGACCATAAACCCTATAAATATAAGCGATGACAGAAAAACGATGTAAAGCATGGGCAGGAACGGGATGGCCGAATCGATAAACGACACAAAAAGGATAAGCAGCTGCAGAAGCAAGAATAAAAAAATCCAGCTGCGGCGTTCGGCCGCAAATTTTTTAACCATACGGCTGCGCCTCCTCCGTCGCCATATACCCTTGGCCCACCCTCGTTTCTATATAGGAGCCCAGCCCGATTTGCTCAAGCTTTTTACGCAATCGGTTTACGTTCACGGTCAGGGTATTATCGCTGACGAAATGCTCGTTGTCCCATAAGCTTCGAATGATTTCTTCCCGGGTGACGATCCCGTTTTTCCGCTCGACCAGGACCTTCAAAATGAACATTTCATTTTTCGTCAGCTCGATGGAACCGGCCTCGTTGGTCACGGTACCTTTCACGTATTCCACCGCCGCTCCGCGCCAGGTCCTAAGCTCGGCCCGTTCCGTATTGTAATTGTACACCCGGCGGAGGGTTGCTTGTATTTTCGCGATCAGCACTTCAAAATGAAAGGGCTTCTGAACAAAATCGTCCGCCCCGAGCTGCATGGACATCACCATATCGGTTGATGATCCCGCGACGAAAGGAATATGATCGGCACGTTGGAGTGGGAGCGGATCATCCGACACCAATGAAAGCCGTCGAATTTCGGCAGCTGGATGTCGATAATGACGAGGTCCGGCTGAACGACCGTAAACTCCTGAAGAACGCTGCCGAAATCCCGGATTCCGTAAATCTCATACGACCATTGCTCGAGCCTCTCTTTGATCTCCTTAAAAAGGCTGGTGTCGTCTTCAATCAGCATGATTTTAAACAAAGGGATCACCACATTATTCGTTATTGTTTTAAATCAGAATTACATAAAGAAAAACAACAAAAGGGCGTCCCAAAAGTCATGGTTTGACTCTGGAGCACCCCTCATCTTCATACGGTGCAGTAACTATTGACGCCTTTTTCATCCGAGTTTCGGAGAATGCTTTTGTTCCCGGCTTCCTCTCTGTAATCGGCAATCAGCTTCCCCAGCTCAATGCACTGCCCGTCATTCAGGCGGGATTCCTCGGCCGCAAATGCCATCATATGACTCTGAATCGAAGCGGATGCCGAGGTTAAAGAGCTGCCGGTAAAACAGCTGACCTGCTCGCAAAACTCGTTCAGCATCATATCCGTTCCTTCCCGGCCCTTGTCTTCAACCTGGATCTCCGTGCGCCCGCCGTCGACGAAGGAATATACCGTAAACGATTGCTGTGCCATATTCCCCCGGATCTCGCCGCGCGTCCCGGAAATCTGCACGGTGCGGGAGCTGTCATGCGTAAAAGCGGACAACGAGAAGGAGGCGGTTGCCCCGTCCCCGAACTGCATGTTGACGTTTTGATGATCGACGACGTCATTGTCGCAGTGATAGACGCAGCGTCCGTACGGCGTATGCGGCAGCTGTCTCCGAATCATTTCATCGGACAGATCGTCCGAAAAATGCTTCGCGCGCCGCCGGCCTTCTCCCATATAGTAGCGGAGATCCACATAGCAGCATTCTTTCACATGCGGACAGCCGTCCGAGCAGCGCTCCGTCGCCCCCTCCGGCGCCTGGTCTTTGGTAAAGTGAAACAGCGAACCGAAAGAGGTAAGGCGCACGCAGTCCTGCCCCATCAGCCAGGAGATCAAATCCAGGTCATGGCAGGACTTGGCCAAAATCATGGGACTCGCCGAAGCCGTATTATTCCAATTGCCGCGAACATAGCTGTGCGCCATATGGGCGTAGCCGATATTTTCCCTCAGCTGAATGTCCACCACCCTGCCGATATCGCCCCGTTCGATAATCCGGTGAATGCCGGACCAGAATGGGGTATAGCGAAGGACATGGCAAATGGTCAGCAGGCGGTTGCTCTTGCGGGCCGTTTCCTCCAGCTCCAGGCATTCCAGCGGGGAAGGGGAAATCGGCTTCTCGAGCAGGACGTGATACCCTTGCCGAAGCGCAAGCATGGCAACGTCATAGTGCATGCGATCCTGGGTGCAGATCCATACGGCATCGGCAAACCGCGGCTTCTGAAGCACGTCGCGCCAATCCTCGTAGGTCTGATCTTCCGGTATATGGTGCTGCATCGCAAACGAAGATCTTCGTATCCGATCAGGTTCTGCCACCGCGACAAACTGTAATTGATCCGGATGGTTCCTGGCGTAAGGCGCGTAAACATTCGCCCCGCGGACACCGGCACCGATCAAGATAGCCTTAATAGTCATAACGATTACTCCTTGTGAAACATGGAAGTGGAAACAGTCCAACATCATCCGGCAATCTATCTTAATATGGTATACCCGAACTCATGCCTAAAGTCAATTGTAGAACGGTCCAAATTTAATCGGCGTTTTTATATAAGAAATATCCCTCAATCTATGAAGCGACCAAGGGATAGACGTACCTTAGGATCATTGCGGAGCACTTTTTCGTAACCTGGCAATGGCTATGAAGCTTCAGCAATACGGTTATTTCTCCGCTTCAATTCCAAATCTGCAATCATTTCTTTCTCTACATGGTCCAATTTATAAAACAGATAAAGTATGGCGCAGAGCACAAAGCATATGAACGGTATCCACACGAAATTGAATTGAATGGCAGCCAGTCCGGAAGCCGCCTGGTTCTGATTGGGGACATAGCTGCCGATCGCGAGAACCCAAGCCGCAATGGCTCCGCCGATCCCCATGCCGAACTTGACTCCGAAGGAACTGGATGCCGTAAGCAACCCCTGGGCTCTGACGCCGGATTTCCACTCGCCGAAATCAACCGTATCCGCCACCATCGCGAACATGAGGCCGGCCGTAAATCCGAGACCGATGTTGCCGACAATGATGGCTCCCATCAGGACCGGGATAGAGCTCATCGTCGCTCCCATGTAGATCGCAAGCTGGCTTCCCGCTCCAATGACCATGCCCAGGAATGCCGTATTTCGCTTGCCGATCCGCTTTGCGATCATGGGCATCATAGCAATGCCAACCAGCAGGAGCGCGTTTAAACCGTTTACGAGCGGAACGAGATCCTGCCGCCCCAAATTGTATTTAAAGAAAAATACGGTAGACTGGCCTTTGCTGGTGAAGGCAATCCAAAAAAATATATTAATAAAGAGCAGCAGCCACCAGGGAAAATTCCCTTTTATCGCCTTGACGCTTTCCTTGAGCAGTATCACTTGTTGACTGTCGGCAGCCTGTACCCGTTCGCGGGTATTGGCAAATGTTATATAGAACAGCAGAACGGCAAACGCCGCAAACAACACCATGGTCCACAAAAAACCCTGCTGCTGATTGCCTCTGCCGAACAGCGAAACGAGAGGGAGTGTGGCGATGCTGACGATCAAGCCGCCCAATTGGCCGAAGATCATCCGCACGGAGTTGACGACCGTGCGCTCCTGCGGGTTACTCGTCATGCTTGTAAGTAGAGAGGTCAGCGGCAAATTAATGCCCGCATACAATATGCCAAGCGTAATGTAGGTAATATAGGCGTACACAAGCTTACCCGTTTCCCCTAGATCGGGCGTCATAAACGTTAGCACGGCAATAACGGAAAAGGGTAACGCCAGCCAGAGAAAATACGGCCTGGATTTGCCCCATTTCGTATTTGTGCGGTCGATCAGCATGCCGATGATCGGACTGTCGAAGGCATCGATGATCCGGGCAACCAGGAATAAGGTCCCTACGGCCGCCACGTTCAATCCGAACACGTCGGTATAGAAGAACATCAAGTACAGCGTAATCATCTGAAAAACGAGATTGGAGGCCGTATCGCCGAGACCGTAACTGATCCGTTCTTTCCATGAAACTTGATTTTCCATGAGATATCCCCCTGAACGGTATTGTAACCCCTTACATTTTTACGTGTTTACTTCCGCCTACTAGGCATAAAAGCAGTAGACGGAAGCGCACGTCCATTTAATTTAAAATGATTTCTTGCCCTGTTCTGGAAGATTCATAAATGGCCTCGAGGATCCTGGTTACGACATACGCCTCTTCAGGATTTACAAGCAGCGCTTTATCCCCAAGAATGGCCTCAAGCCATTGTCTCGCTTCGCGGTCCGCCTCATTCTCGACTTTCGAACCGTAATACGGAATGGAGGCGTTCATCTCCGGCTTGATTTCAACGAGCTTGCCATACAATTCGGTATTTAGATGCAAAGCAGGGTTTCCGTCAGCCGGATTGCGGCGCATTTCCGCTCCGCCCCTCGTTCCGAACAGCGAGGTCATGGCTTCCCGAACGTCAAGGGTGTTAAGGGCCCATGATGACTCCAGGAATATCGTTGCACCGTTCTCCATTTTGATGAATCCGACGGCGGAGTCCTCCACCTCAAACTCGTTTGGATCCCACTTGCCGAACAGGTTCGCTTGGTTTTGATCCTTCAATTTTTGAAAGGCGGTTCCGGATACGGACTTCACTTTGTAATTGTTCATGTACCAGAGCGTCAGGTCGAGCGCGTGGGTTCCGATGTCGATCAAGGGCCCTCCCCCTTGCTTCTCCTTGTCCATAAACACCCCCCATGTCGGAACCGCGCGGCGGCGGACCGCATGTGCTTTAGCCAAATAGATATCGCCCAGGAATCCATCTTCGCAGGCTTCCTTCAGCATCAACGCATCTTCCCTAAACCGGTTCTGATAACCGATCGTCAGCTTTTTGCCCGTTCTTTTGGCGGCATCGAGCATGCTTTTCGCTTCCAGTGAATTTATGGCCATCGGCTTCTCGCACATGACATGCTTGCCTGCCTCAAGCGCTTCGACGGTAATCACGGAGTGCGTGCTGTTCGGCGTGAGTACATGAACCACATCAAGCTGTCCGTCTTGAATAAGTTGCCTATAATCCGTATAGGTTTTGGCGCCTGCGGCTCCGTACTGCTTGGCAGCAAGTTCCGCCCGTTCGATGATGATATCGCAAAACGCCGTCATTTCCGCCAGCTCCGACAATTTGGACAAGGCCGGCAAATGCTTGGCATTGGCGATTCCGCCGCAGCCGATAATGCCTATTTTTAATTTGCTCATTTTCGCTCCTCCAATGTCCGGCCCATTAGGCTTGAAATAGTTTGGAAATATAGTGGTAGCTGATCTCGACGCTTTCCAGCTGATTTTTCGTCGTCCAGTCCTGTTCGATGAACAGATATCTGGCCCCAGGCTTGCTTCTGAACGCTTTCAATATAGCCGGGATGTCCATGACCCCTTCTCCTGCTTCCGTGAAATACTCGATCTTATGCAGCTTGATCATCAATTCCATATCGATTCGGGCGTCGTCGCCGATAACTTCGAATAAGTTCACAGGTTTCACATCGGCTGGCAGATCCTTTTGATGTATTAGATCGCACCGGTTTCCAAGCTTGTTCAGATAAGCAATCGGATCCACGCCGCCTCTCAAAGCCCAATACGTATCAAATTCGACCTTAAGGAGATCTTCCTCCGTATTCTCCAAAATGATATCCAGCACATATTGACCGTCAAACTTTTGGAATTCCTCAAAATGGTTGTGGTAATACAGCTGAATTCCGTTCTCCTTGAAAAAACGCCCCGCTTTGTCTAATTTCCCGCACATCGCCATAACCTCTTCTTTATCGGCAAAGAAAGCGATTGCAATTGCCACGGAATCAAAACCGGCTTCTTTCGCATAGTCGACGATCTGCAGCGCGTTGTCCTGCTCCAAAAATCCAAGGTCAATGTGGGCCGATACCGCTTTCAAGCCATGGCGATCCAACTCCTGTCTCAGCTCAGCCGGTTTCAGTTGCCCAACCGTGCCTCCGATATTGTTAGCGTCGTGGAAAAACAGCTCGACGTTTCGGTATCCGATGGCAGCCACCTTTTCCAAAGTACCTTTAAAATCTTTTGTCAATTCGTCTCTGACCGAATAAAGCTGCAAACCAAATTCCAGACCCATTTTCAATCTCCTCCCTAATTTATGAAGTACACAAATGCACCTTTTACAAATGACATAAATCTTTGTAATTGATTACATTAAAACAAAATAAACCTTTGTTTTATGGTATTTATTATAAATGTAATGGATTACATTTGTGTATCTGGATTGTACCCCATTATTTGACCCCCGTCAAATCTTTTCGAACATGGTTTCCCTTCAAACGAAAAAAACCGGATGAAGATATGGGCTTTTCGCCTCTTCAAACCGGTTCCGTTAGAGTTCTATTCTATTGGTTCATCCACGGGAAGTTGATTCCCGTTCGACAAGCCGATGCGGCAGCGTTACTCTTTCATAATTCTTGTCTTCGCTCGTCATATTGTGAATGAGCAAATTCATGGCGGTATACCCCAGATCATATTTAGGCTGGTGCACCGTCGTCAATGCTGGCAAAGACATCGTGGCTTCGCGAGTGTTGTCGAATCCGATGACGGCGATCTCATCCGGCACGGTGCGGCCGTTTATCTTGATGGCATTGACGCAGCCTACGGCAACACTGTCATTCAGGCAAAATATGGCCGAAGGGCTCTCCGATAGCTGCAGCAATTCGTTTGTCAGGGCCACGCCGTCATCATACCTGCCATCCCCCAGCTTTATCCATTCCTTTCGAACCGGAATATCGTATTGCGCCAGCGCCCTCCTGTATCCTTGCAGCCTCAGGTGGGTGGAGTTAATGTTTGAGGGCCCGCCGATCAAAGCAATATCCCTGTGCCCGGCTTCAATGAAATGACGAACCGCATCATAAGCGGCGGCTTCATCGTCTATGGATACCGCGCAGGTGAAGGAGGCCTCTTTAATCTCGCAGCATTGCACGATGCTGTACTTTTGCCCCAATGCGCTTAATTTTTCCTCGGTAAGCGTGGAACTAAAAGTAATGACTCCATCGGCAAGCTTATTTTGCAACATTTGAAACAATTCTTCTTCCCGGTTTTTATGATTGGAGGTCGGACATACCAACACGTAATAACCATCCTGCTTAGCGCGGTCTTCAAGCCCCTGAACGACATCGGCAAAGAAAGGCCAGTCTATCCGGGGAGTCAGCACAAGCACTTTCATCGTTTCCGATCTTCTTAAAGCCCGGCCCTGCAAATTCGGCTGGTAATCGAATTTACGTATAACGCTCATCACTTTTTCGCGGGTATCGTCTTTGACCAGCGGACTTCCGTTCAAAACCCTGGATACGGTAGCTACGGACACACCGGCCAATCGTGCCACTTCCTGAATCGTCATCGATTTCTCCATTTGTTTCCTTCCTTTACAGCTGCAATTCCAAGCTTCTGAAAAAGTTTATCATGATCGCAACGTTTGTTCAAACCCTGCTGTTATACCACTTTCACGGAGTGTTTGCTAAACAAAAAGGGGGCCCCATGGTCCATAGACCACAAGGGTTCCCCCGTTAAGGATCAAAAGCTGCTTCAGATAAGAAGCACTCTTCCAACCCTGTAAAGTTCAATGAAGCGGATCTTCTCCAAGCACGCGTTCCTTAGTTAGCCGCTTCGCCGGCCGCAAGCTTTGCGAGAGCCAGGGCACCGCATAGTCCCGCATTGTCGCCGAGCTGCGGCGGAACGATGAACCGGTCGATATCCTGATTGAGGCTCGGATGCGATACGTAGCCGTTCAGCAGCTCCTGCAGCTTCGTGCGGATCAGCGGGAACAACTGCAGTTGCTTCATCACGCCTCCGCCCATGACGATCCGCTGCGGCGAAAGAATCAGCACGTAGTTCATCAGCGCCTGCGCAAGGTAATAAGCCTCCATCTCCCATGCCGGATGGTCAGGCGTCAGCTCCGCACCGGCCACGCCCCAGCGTCTGCCAAGCGATGGGCCTGCCGCCAAGCCCTCAAGGCAATCCTTGTGGTACGGGCAGGTACCTTCGTATGTGTCCTCCGGATGGCGGCGAACGATAATGTGTCCCATTTCCGGGTGGGACAGGCCGTGAATCAGCTTGCCGTCCACCACGGCACCCGCTCCGACGCCGGTACCGATCGTGATGTACAGACAGCTGTCCAGTCCCTGGGCTGCGCCCCATGTATATTCCCCAAGCGCTGCGCCGTTTACGTCCGTATCGAAAGCGATGGGCACGTCAAACCGTTCCTTCAACGCATGAACGACATTGAAATTGCTCCAGTGGGGCTTCGGCGTCGTTGTAATGGAACCGTACGTCGGGCTTCCCTTTACGGGGTCAATCGGTCCGAAGAAACCGGCCCCGATCGCTTCCACTCCTTTGTCCGCAAAAAAATCGAACACCTGCGCCATCGTTTCCTCCGGCGTCGTTGTCGGAAAGCTGATACGCTCGATAACCGTACCGTCCTCCGTACCGATCCCGCATACAAATTTGGTGCCGCCTGCTTCAATCGCTCCAAGTTTCATGTAGTTCATCCTCTCCTAGGTGTGCAAGTATGGTTTATATATGTTAATCTTTCCGGTCCTGACGGCAATGGCTCCCGCCGTTTCCCGCCGCGTCAAGAAGCAGCCAGGATAACAAACAATCATGCCGGTCCAGGCCCGGGCGAGATCACTCTCTTTCGTTCCCTTCGGCAATATATATCGCCGTCAGCGGTGTCGGGGTTCGTATGGGTTGGCCCTGTGCATCCACCTGGCGGGTGCAGTTCCCAGTATAAAGGCAATCACGCTGGATGGCAGTGATCTATTTACGGAAAGCCGCACCGGCATCCAAAACAAATGGCTCTCGATCACAAAGCTTCCTCCGGAAGAAAAAATCCATGCCTTTTGAAAATGGCCCCGGCCTCTTTCGAACGCAAAAATTCGAGAAAGCGGCCGGCCTCCTCCGGATGCTTCGCGGTTCTGATCACCGCCGCCGGATAATGGATAGGCGTATGGAATGACGGAGGTATCTCTTCCGCAATCCGGACATCCTTCGATTTTGACGCGTCGCTTGCGTAAACGAATCCCGCATCGGCGTTTCCGGACGAAACGTAAGACAATACCTGGGAAACATCCTTTCCATAAACGGCTTTCGGTTCAATCATGTCCCACAATTCCTCATGCCGAAGAGCTTCCTTGGCATACGCGCCGGCCGGAACGGTTTCGGGCTGGCCCACCGCAACCGCCTTTACGTGCATTCGGCTCAAATCCTTCATGGCCGTGACCGTTTGCCGGTTTTTGGGCGTGATCAGGACCAGCCGGTTCAGCAGCAGCGGGCGGTTATGTCCGGGGTCAACCAAGCCTTTATCCCGCAGGGCGAGCATCGGCTCCATGGCAGCGGAAATAAACAGATCGACAGGGGCTCCCTGCTCGATCTGCTGCTGAAGGGAACCGGAGCCGCCGAAATTGTACGCGATTTTGATATCGGGGTACTCTTCGTTGAACAGCTTCGCGATCTCCTCAAGGCTCCCCTTCAAGCTGGCTGCGGCGGATACCGTGATTTCCATGGTCGCGCCGGACGGGTCGGCCGCCTTCCCGCCGCTGCCCGAACAGGCTGTTGCGTAAGCGATCATGAAAATAAAAAGTGCGGACAATACTCCCTTTTTCATTTTCGGTTTAAAAAAACCGCTCACGGTACCATTGCAGCTCCCATCATATGGCTTAGGCTCTTCATTTCGAGCTCATCCAGCTTGGCGGCGGCACGCTCATGATCAATCTCCAGCAGGCACAGGTCAAGCTCGCATTCCAGCGGAACCTCGCAATGAATTTCAGCCAGTCTCCGGGATAAATGCAACATTTCCAGATCCGCCTCGATCTTGTTTCTAACGCTTTTGGTCAACGCATCCATGTTCTCAAGAATGCCTTCGATCGACTCAAACTCCTGGACCAGCTTCATGGCCGTCTTCTCGCCGATTCCGCGGACTCCGGGATAATTGTCGCTCGTATCGCCCATGAGTCCCTTGACGTCGATGACCTGGCGCGGAAGCAAACCTTTTTCCTGATAAAGGGATTCCGGCGTATAAACCATATAGTTGCCATGGCCCTTTTTCATAATGATAACCGATGTGCGGTCGCTCACGAGCTGAAGCAGGTCATGGTCCCCGGACAGGATCATCACGTTCATGTCCTCGCCGAAGCGGCGGGACAGGGTTCCGATGCAGTCGTCGGCTTCATATCCTTCCACGCCAAGGTTTGGAATGCCCAGGCATTCCGTCACTTCCCGGATCAGGGAGAACTGGGGCACGAGATCGTCCGGGGCCTCCGGCCGGTTGCCCTTATAAGCCGCAAATTGGTCGCTGCGGAACGTCTTGGAAGCCATGTCCCAGCAGCAGGCTACGTGCGTCGGTTTAAACGTATCTATGGCATCCCACAAATAACGGAGAAATCCGTATACCGCATTGGTCGGAAGGCCGGATTTCGTCCGGCGGATATAACCGCTGGAAGCCGTCGCATAGTAAGCGCGGAACAAAAGGGCCATGCCGTCAACGAGCATGAGGGATGGTTGTATGGTAGGGTTCACGTTTCAAATTTCCTCCTATTTGTATTCAAAAAACAAAATGTTTTACCATGCTATGACTTTGCCATTATATCATATTTGATATTTTCATAGGGTTAAACAGGCTTATTTTCCAAGCAGGGAATCGTTCGTTGTTCCGATAGACCGTTTGGAGTACCGGTCAGGGACGGTGAACCCTTGCAGCGGCAAGAAGAACCCCGCGAGAAAACCTCGCGGGGCGCATTCATTGCATGTTATCGTTTAGTCCATTGAACTCGATTTACTGAAGCTGCTTCAGCAGCTCCTGCATTGGACGCAGCTCGCGCGTCACGTCATATGGATATCGGTTCAGCACCTCAAGCAGCATTTTGTGCAGAGGCCCGTGCGCTTTCGGCAGCAGTTCATCCATCAAGCCGATCAGCCGTTTGTACTCCTGCACCTGATCCGGGGCATACACCTCGAACTCATAGAAGGAGTTGCCGAAGACGGTTGCGCGCTTCACGCCCTGGAACTTGACATAACGCGCATTCGTCGGAGCGAATGTAATAATGTCCAGCTTGCCTTTGGATGTGACGACTCCCTCATCCCCGGACACGTTCGTCCAGTTCTGCTTGTCTTCGGATACGAGCAGCTGGTATTTCTCGGCTCCTGCCTGCCATTTGATAATGACCTTGTTGATCTCTTTCGATTCGCCAAGATCAACGGTAAACCAGGCATCGTCGACATAAGCGCTGGACCATCGCGAATTGATGGATACGACTCCATCCACCGCCATGTCCGGCGAGTAATACGGAAATTCCAGTTCCGAAGATTCAGCCGTTTTATGGAGCGCCAAATTTTCGCCGCTCAGCAGATCGATCGGCTTGTTGTAGATCATGACGTTATCCAGCACGCCCTTGAACGCATTCGAATCGCTGCCGATCCGAAGCGCAGGCAAAACCAGGGTGTGCATTTTCGGATACCGCTCCTCCAGCCGCTCTACATGCTCGTCGATATTGACGAACAGCGTAACGCCTTTATTGTCTCCCTTCAGCAAAATATGCGTCCATTCTCCTTCAGGTACAACGTAATCGAACGTGCTGTCGTAGTGCTCCTTGGAGAATCCCAGCTTGCCGGTCTTGCCCTGCTTGAGCTTGATCTTGCCGACCGGGGACTCCATTAAAACGGCATCGTCCGGGTTATCGGGGTCGGGCTTCACCCACATGGAGAGCGTCCAGCCGAACCCGACCGCGTCAACCGGCGTCTCGATATAGCTGGAGCCGCCCTTGAACCGGACTCCCTTCCCGTATTTCCCCTCCGTCATGTTGACATGGACGCCTTTGCCGTCAAAGTCGTTGCCGGAGTCATCCTGAAGCCCTTTTTCGAACAAGTACCGGATCACCTGATTCTCGTCATTCTTTACCGTGAGTTTATGGGACAAATTCGCGTTCGGAGCATCGCCGATGGCCTTGGTACGTTGTTCAAACCGTTCAAAGGATCGGTCGTCTCTCGTTCCGGTCCACATCTTCTCCGACACGACCTGAATGCCGGGCAGCAACCGGTCATGCGAGTCGTCCATGGACAAGCCGTTGGCATCGGATACGTCGTTCCATAATGCGAACATGCCTCCTTTTATGCGCGGATGCCCCAGCGGCAGGGTCGAGATTTCCCATTTATTCGGCTCCCATTC
Source organism: Paenibacillus sp. DMB20 (assembly GCF_000987955.1). Classification (GTDB taxonomy): domain Bacteria; phylum Bacillota; class Bacilli; order Paenibacillales; family Paenibacillaceae; genus Paenibacillus_AQ. The sequence goes on along the minus strand of NZ_LAZU01000025.1, from coordinate 123,942 downwards.
GTTGTAAAGGAACTGGGAATTCAAATAATCGCCATACAAGGTAGGTACGATATACATAAATACGTTCTGAACGTTAAGGATGTCGTAACCGAGATCTACCGCCTGCTGCGGGGGACCGTACGGTTCGTACCATATATCCATCGTGGCTTCGTTGCTTACCGGGGTCGTTCCGTTGTACTGCGTCATTCCGCCCCACATATGCGGATGCTTGCCTTTGTCGTTGATATGTTTCACGAGGGTATCCATATACCAGCGGAACCGCTCCACGTCCGGTCCCCAGTACTCGTCGGTGCCGATATGCACGTCAGGACCGACAAAAGTCGGATCGCTGCCGTCCAAATATTCGTTGAACAGATTTTTAACGAATTCGACGGTTTCCGGTTTGGAAATATCCAGCGCATGTTCGTTGCCCAATGAAGGGTCATAGGACGTGAAGGCGCGGGAATGACCCGGCGTATCGATTTCCGGAATCACGTTAACCCCGTAATCCATGCCCAAAAGCTGCAGTTCCTTAAATTCCTGCTTCGTATAATGCCCATTCGGGCTCGCCAATCCCGGATAGGTCGTGCTCTCCAGCCGGAAGGCGGCCGTCGTTCCGTCCGCGAACGGCGTGCCGACATCATCGTTCAAATGAACCTGGAACATGTTCATTTTGTACCATGACAGCAGCTTCACATAACTTCTCATAAAATCGATCGTATAAAATTTTCGCCCTACGTCGATCATAAGTCCCCGTTTCTCATACTTCGGATAATCTCTGGCCTCCCCGCGCGGAATCGTACGGTCGGGATGCTGCTTGATGATCTGGAGCGCGGTTCTCGTGCCGAAGAAAGCTCCGGTCGGCGATACGGAAGCAATCGATACGTAATCGTCGACCTTAAACACGTTGCCCTCCTTGCCAAGCCAGGCGAGCGAAGGATCGATCGCCAAATATAAATCTCCCGCCTTCGGCTGTCCGTAAACGATCTCAAGCTCCAAACCCGTCAGATCGATCAGATCCTCGCGCGTCAGTTCCGCCGCCTTGCGCAGGACCCCTTCGTCTTCCGGACGGACGACAATCCGCGAATCCGCCGTCAACGTATAGTCGCCCGATCCGCCGTACCATTCTCTTAAGGAAGGGATGACCTCCGGCTCGGCATTGCGGTCCGGCGTCTGCTGATGCTGACCCGGAACCGTAACCGTGATATTATCAGACAGCAGCTTCCGGTTCGGATCGCTCTCATCCTCGACCTCGACGATCAGATTTACTTTGGCATCGACCAGCGGGGTGCGGATACGGCCTTCCCGGTCGATGACGGGCAGCCGGTCGCTGCCATACAAGCGGACGCTGTACCCATCCGGAACCTCGGCCGCAGACCAATCCAACTCCGTCTGGCCGGCCTGGACCGTCAGCGTCGCCGCAACGCGGTCTACGATGGATTGCAGGTCATTCAATTGATAAACTTCGAATTCGTAGAAGGAGTAGCCGTACAGGGTGCCTTCGACGGGTGCCCGCTTCATGCCCTGGAACTTGACGTACCTGGTTTTCAGGGGAGCGAAGTCGATGGTCTCCGTTCCTCCCTTGCATTGAATGATGCCGTCGTCTTCCTTCACGTTCGTCCAATTCTCTCCGTCATCCGATACGAGTATTTTGTATGTATCGGCCGGCGTCTGCCAGCGGATCACCACGCGATCAATGTCCGTAGGCTCTCCCAGATCCACGTAAAACCATTGATCATCATGCTTATCGGAAGACCATCTTGTATTTCCCTTCCCGTCCACGGCCAGATTCGGCGTCAAGTAATCCACCTCGTTTCCCGAAGAAAAAGCCGGCTTGTTCAGAGCCAGGTTGGTCCCGCTGAACGCGGCGGCTTGATCCGCGAGACGCTTGCCGTCTTGGTCATAGACGGCTTCCGTAACGCTTGGGAGCGCTCCGGCTTCCGGATCAACCTTAGCCGGCGCGTCCGTCTTCTCTGATGCGGCTTCCGTCACACCGGACTGGGCCAACGCCGTTGCCGGCAAGGCGGCGCCCAAAACCGTCGTTACGGCAAGCCATAGACACAGCATCCATAAAAACGCTTTCAATTTTATCTTCTTCATATTCCCTCCATACTAAAGGCGGTCAGAGCCCTTTTTAAGAGATAAGAAAGGATAAACATCAGAGGTTAGCCATCCTTATCTCGCAAGAAAAACTTCAGCTAAACGCGGTCTGTCTTCTGAGTAAGTACATCGATAGACGTTTTTCTTATTTGGCAATTAATTAGGTTGGACCCCTCCTTTACTCCAATTCATTCTAATTTTGGGGAAGAAAAAAAACATTGAATAGGCCTATTCAATGTCCATGTTAAGAGAACGGTCCTCTTATGCAAAAGAGATAATTCCTTACTTTTATATACATCTGTTTACTTTCGTCATGCCCTCCGCTCTCCATATTTATTTATGATTCCGGTAATTGGACAATGACCGTGAAAACAAATCATTACGGATTATTTTGTTTAACCTGCTTGTCCCCGTAAAACTCCTGATACTGGCTTGGCGTGACGTGGGCGTACTTTTTGAAGATGCTGATAAAATACTTATAGTCGCTGAATCCGATATCCTGCGCGATCGTATACACTTTATGGTCCCCTGTTTTCAGCATATCCATCGCCTTTTGAATGCGATAGCGATTAAGGAACTCGTTGAACGTATAGCTGGTTTCCGCTTTGAATTTCTGATTGAGGTAGTAGGCGCTCAAGCCAAGCTGTTCTACAAGGTCATGAATGCTGATCTTCTTGGCATAGTGCTCCTGCACATAGGCGATCATTCGGGACACGTATTTCGATGTCTTCGTTTCTTTCTCCAGAAACTTACTGCTGATGACCTCTTCTTTTTCTTGTGGAAAGCTGGAGATGACTTCGTATTTTCGCAACATGTCCACTTTGGCTTTGGCGGAGTTCAGTGCTTCGATCAACTGCTCATCCTCCAGCGGTTTCACCAGAAACTCCGTTACGCCCAGCTGGAGGGCTTGCTTGGCAAGATGAAATTCATTATAACCGGAGATGATAATGCTGCTGAAGGTATGCTTCCGCAACCCTTCCCTAATCATCGCAATACCGTCCATCATGGGCATGGTGATGTCGGAAATGACAATATCCGGCTTAAGCTCGCAGATTTTCTCGTAACCGTCTTTTCCGTTAACCGCTTCCTCGATCACGACGCAATCATATTGGAGCCAATCCACGCTGAAGCGTATGCCTCTGCGAATCATGTCCTCATCTTCGACAAGAAGAACCTTAAACATCATGTCCACTCCTTTCGTAAGGAATCGTTAACGTTACGCGGGTGCCTTTTCCTTCGACGCTGTCGATATGGATGCCGGATTCCTCACCGTATAAAAGAACTAAACGACGATGCACGTTATAAAGCCCGATATGCTGCGAGGTGTTGTTCCGGCTTTTCAGAATTCCACGTACCTTCCGCAGCGTCTCTTCATCCATGCCTTGACCGTTGTCGAGGACTTCCAATATGAGTTTCCCTGCAGTAGCGTAAATTCCGATTTCAATAAGCACGCTGCTTTGGTTCTGATAACCATATTTGATAGCGTTTTCAATAATTGGTTGAAGCAGGAGCTTGGGGACATATACCTCCAGCGTTTCATCCGCTGCCGAAATTCGATACTCCAACCGTTCGTTGAAACGAATCTGTTGAAGTTTTAAATAATCCCTAACATAATTCATGTCGTCTTTCAGCAGCACGCTGCGATCATGGCCAATGCTGTACCTTAGCAGACGCGAAAGAATCATGACGATCTCCTGCGCCTGATTGGCGTCCATCTTAATCGCGTAACGCAAGGTTTCCAGCACATTGAATATGAAATGCGGATGGAACTGCGATTGCAGATGCTTCACCTCGGCAATGGCGCCGAGTTCCGACAGCTCTTTATTTTTATCCATCAAATCCTTCAACCGGTCAAGCATCACGTTGTATTCATTGCCCAGAATTTCGAATTCGTCGTCCGTCCGTATGTTGACATACCCGCTGAAATTTCCCTTCCGAAGCTGTGCTAAAGCATGAATCAGCTTATCGATGGATTCGGAGTTGCGGGTTGACATTTTGTCGGCCAGGAAGTGAAGCATAACCCACAGCAATATGCCGGCTGCAGTCACAAAAACGGACACCGTATAGTAGTTGTATCGTTCGGATTTGTAAGAATTAAGCGTGATCACCTGAATGGGCGCCTCGGGTATCCGTTTGACAACCTTATAGTATTTGCCCTGATTCAGTAGGACGTTTCCCCGATGATCGAGCTTCGGGCTGAACTTGTTCAGGACGCCTTTGGTCATGTTGCTGGTCGTGGCAATGATCGTGTTGTGTTCATCGGTGACTACGGCAATTTCGTTATTTTGCTCAAAAATGATTTTCTGAATATCGGATTCGTACAGCTGATAGACCAAATAGCCTACCGTCCGATTGTTCCTGACAAGCGCTTTGCCGAACGTGTAGCTGGTTTCCCGGTCATGCGAGTAACGGAAGCTGTTCATTTCGGTAAGCGTGCCATTCGGGCGCTGATCCATCCGGTTTATGAGGTTCCCGAAGGCAAAGTTGGAATATAGTCCATCCGCCGGTGCGGAGCTGGCCAGGAAGACGCCGTTCGTATCGACGATATGGAAGATGCTTTTGACCTTCTGATGGTTGTTGAAATCATAAAATTCGGAGTACACTTTATCGCTGCCCAAATGCGTTGCCACGTAGTTCATAACGGCCGGAGATGCGGCCATCCGGTTGACTTCCTTATAGTATTGTTGATATACCTCGGCCAAAGACTGGCTTATGGATTGTGCGGCCTCCGTCGTTTTTTGAGTTAAATTCATTCTTCCGTTAATGATGGTGAAAATAAAAAATAATACGATTAAAATGGCAAACGGAATAACCGTGTAGAGCCGGAATAAGTGACGGGTTGATTCCTTGAAGTTGCGATGCTTTTTATGTTCCATGCTGCCCCCTACAATTACGCCCTCTCTTTCATTATATCTTACTCTTACGCAAGGCTGAACTTGATCTGCGGGCGAGAGCCTATCCAAATAAATCCAAGCCGGTCCTCATGGCTGCAGGTACCGGCTTGGATGCTACGTTTTCGTATGGAATTAAAGCGATACTTCCTTTTGTCCGGAAAGTCTAAGAAAGACAAGCAGCGACACGACCGTGATCACGGTAAGGATCGTGGACAGGGCTGCGGCAACCCCGTAATTTCCGCGGATGACCTCGGTATAAATGGCAACCGTGACCGTCTTCGTCTTGCCTGTATACAAGATGATGGAGGTGCTCAATTCCGTAATGATGGTAATCCAGCTCAATATCGCGCCGGAGACGACCCCTGCAAGCATCATCGGAAGGGTAATCTTGAAAAACGTCTTCATCTGGGAAGCGCCCAGGCTGATTGCCGCTTCTTCAATGCCGTCATTGATCTGATGCAGAATGGCGGCACTCGATCGAATCGTATAAGGCAGCCGCCGAATGACGAACGAGATGATCATGATGAACGCCGTCCCGCTCAGCGCGAGCGGTTTATTGTTAAACGTAATCAATAAGGCGATCCCCAGAATGGAGCCGGGTACGATATAAGGGAACATCGTGAAGATATCAAGCGTATTCGTTAAAGCATTCTTTCTGCGAACCGTTACGTAAGCGATGAGAATGGCCAGCAAAATGATGACGGCAAGCGATACGATGGCCAGCATGAACGTGTTCGTAATGACGCCCCCGATATTATCGAATGCATTCCGGTAGCTTTGGAGCGAGAATCCGTCCACAAAGACGCGGCCGTTCGATTTCAGGAACGACGTATAGATGACGTAGAGCTGCGGCAAAAGCGCAAGCGCGGTGTACAGATAGATCACGGCATGCGCCGTTATGCTGCCGATTCCTTTTTTCTTCTTGGCTTCGATGGGATGCAGCGCGCTCATCGTGAATGATTTCCGATTGGAAATGAACTTTTGAAGCAGGAAGACCGCTGTCGCAAACAGAACGACAATGACGCTGATCGCTGCGGCAAAGCCGTCGTCGCCGCCGACTTCGCTGATGAATTCGTTAAAGATCAGAACAGGAACCGTTTTGAACCCTTCACCGATCAACATGGGCGTACCGAAATCCGCGAGTGCGCGCATGAATACGAGCAGGCCGCCTGCGAGCAAGGTTGGCGTAATGAGCGGGAGCAGTACCTTGCGCATCTTGCCAAGACCCTTATAACCTAAACTCTCAGCGGCTTCCATCAGGGACTGGTCCACATTTTTAAGCGCTCCCGATACATACATAAAGATGAGGGGCACCATCTGCAGGGTCAAGACCACCAAAATCCCCGTGAAACCATAAATATCGGGCATCGTGATTCCGAATGTGTTGCTTACGAATTTGGTAATGACGCCGTTTCTGCCAAGCAGCAGTATCCAGGAGTATGCTCCAATGAACGGGGCCGACATCGACGAGATCAGAATCATCACGCGAATGGCCGCCCCTCCTTTAATCTTGACCGTTGCCATCATGTAGGCCAGCGGCGTTGCGATGATGGCGGCAAGGAGGGTCACGCAGACGGTAACCTTGATACTGTTGAACAGGGCGTTCATATAATAGGGCTTGCTGAAAAACTTCATGAAATAGGCGAAGGAAAAATCGCCGGTCGTCCCGTTATATACGCTTTTGAACAGCATGGTGAATAAAGGAAGCGCCAGGAAAAGAATATAGAACACAAAGATCAGGAACGAGATGTTGGTCCAGATATCGAATCTTCTGCGCGTCCCCTTCATAGCTGACCGCCCCTTGTATAATTCAATTCGCCTGCCTCATCGTAAACATTGATTTTATCCGTTTTGACTTTGAGATGAATGGTTTGGCCGGGCTCCAGCAAGTGTGACGATTTCGATTCCTGCGTAATTTCAATCCGCTGGCCGGATTCCAAATCGACGAAATAATGGGTGTTCTGGCCTAAAAATACGCTGTGCACGATGGTTGCCTTCAGCCCCGAGTGGTCCTCGGTCATGATGAACTCCTCAGGCCGAACCGAGATTTGGACTTGGAAATCCGCTTGCGTCTCGGATGCAGGAACTTGAATGTTGGAGAGCCGTTCCGAGTAGCCTGAACCGATCCTCAGGTTATAGCTTCCCGCCTCCTGCGTTAATCTCCCCTCGATAATGTTGGTGCGGCCGATAAAGGTGGCCACGAATACATTCGCAGGGCGTTGATATATTTCTTGCGGCGTCCCGAGATGCTGAATCACCCCAGACTTCATGACGGCGATCCGATCGGATACCGCCATCGCTTCCTCCTGATCATGCGTTACGTAGACGGTTGTAATCCCTACTTCTCTTTGAATATCCTTGATCGCGTTGCGCATATCGACTCGAAGCTTGGCATCAAGATTGGAGAGCGGCTCATCCATCAGCAGAACATCCGGCCGGATGACGATCGCTCTGGCAAGCGCAACCCGCTGCTGCTGGCCGCCGGACAGGTTTTTCGGCATGCGGTCCTTGTATTGCTCGATTTGAACAACCTTCAAAATTTCCTCTACCTTCGAATTGATTTCAGCTTTGGACAGCTTCCGGTTCTCAAGCCCGAAAGCGATATTCCCTTTAACGGTTAAATGGGGAAAAATCGCATAGCTCTGGAATACCATCCCGATATTCCGCTTGCCCGGCTCGACTTGATTAATGACGCGCTCGTTAAAGTTAATGGTCCCGCCCTCGATGCTGTTGAAGCCGGCGATCATGCGCAGCAGGGTTGTTTTGCCGCATCCCGAAGGACCGAGAAGGGTGAAAAATTCCCCCTTCTTGATCTCCAGGGACAACTCGGGAATGACGGTGGTATCGCCGTATTTTTTTACAAGGTCCTTGATGGATATGTTCACGCTCATCGTTGTCACCTAACCTTTGCAGAGGTTGTGCAAAAAGTCCGCTTTTCATCTCAAGCACGGTAAAAGCTACTCGGTGATCACCGGACTTTTTGAACAGTAATCTTGTCGTTTATTTGATGCTTGTAAATAAATCGATATAGCGTTCGATGATTTCGGATTTATGCTCGCTCACATAATCCGTGTCCTCATCGATCATGTTGATGTCGGCATATGGTTTCATGTAGTCTCCAAGCTTCGTGTCTTTGCGAAGCGGACGGTTCGTTAATTGCGTGCCGAACGCATCCTGGGCTTCTTTCGAAAGAATGAAGTCGATGAATTTCTTGGCATTGTCCATGTGCGGCGCGCCTTTCACGACGGCCGATGCGGCATCCAGGAATACGGCGCCTTCTTTCGGATACACGACTTCCACGGGTGCGCCGTTTCTTACATATGTGCTGGCAGGGTCTTCGTAAGTCAAACCGACCACGTATTCGCCGTCAGCCACGCTCTTGTGAACGGCCCCGGAACCGCTTGCAATTTTACCGTCCAGGTTCTCGATCAATTTGCCGACATAGTCCCAGCCCTTCTCGTTTTCATAGTCGCCGCCCACGGCTTTCAGCATATTGGTCAGCTGCGCGAAAGCCGAGCTTGAGCTGGCCGGGTCGGCAGAAGCGATTTTTCCTTTCAGCTCCGGATTCAGCAAATCCGCATAGCCTTCGATTTTGATATCGCCGATCAGGTTTTTGTTCACGAGCAGCACGCTTCCGTCCGAAATGTAGGGCGTAGCGAAGCCCGTCGTATTGCGATGGCCTTCAATCAGGTTTTTGTCTTCCGGCGACACGTAAGGTTCGTAGAGATCCGCATTTTCGCGATAGCCGGCCATGGAACCGCCGAACATGACGTCAGCGTAAGGATTATCCTTTTCCGACTGTAAGCGCTTAACAATTTCGCCTGTGCCGGCCGTTACAAGCTCGACGGTAATCCCCGTTTTCTTTTCGAACATTGGGATAATCGTCTTGATGATCTCTTCGCTGTTCGGACTGTAGATGACGAGTTTATTAGATGAATCCGAATCCGATTCGCCGTTTCCGCAACCGCTTAATGCCCCTATAACTAACGCACAAGCCAACAGCAGCATAGTAAGCCTTTTCATTTTTATTCCCCCTTGAGCTAAAGTTCGTTTTGGTTTGCATGTTTATTGTAGCAAGGACACTGTAGGGTACTAAATCCTATAATTCGCAAACATCGTCTAAAATCCGCAACCTATTTTAAGAAAAACGTCTATCGACGTACTTCACAGAAGACAGACCACGTTTGGAAGTAGTTTTTCTTGCGATATAAGGAAGCCTCGTCTCCGAAACTTATACTTCTTATATCTTAAAAAAAGAGATCCCTAAGGTCTGTCGACCCAAGGGATCTCTTTTTGGTTCTCTGCAAAGTTTCGGCGCGATCATGATATCCGTCGCTTCCCATGATGCAGCGCTTCGCATTCACGGGCTTCTATGCCTTCCACGCTTCGCTGTACGTCTCTTCCTTAAAACCCACGGTCACGCGCTTTCCGTCCGTAACGATCGGACGTTTGATCAGCATCCCGTTCGAGGACAGCAGCTTGAGCTGATCCTCCTCCGGCATGCCGGGAAGCTTGTCCTTCAGCCCAAGCTCCTTGTAGACCTCGCCGCTCGTGTTGAAAAATTTCTTCAGCTCAAGTCCGCTGTTGCGATGCAGTTCTCTAAGCTCCCCGATGGTCGGCGGGTTCTCTTTAATATGCTGCAGCTCCAGTTCATGCCCTTCATTTTGCAGCCATTTCACCGCATTTCTGCACGTACCGCATTTGGGATATTGATATACTTTCAAACGGGCCATGGTTCAACTCTCCTAAACTTTAATCATTAGTAAACGTTGATTGTTCTTGCAATACCGCTTGCAGCTTCCTCATATCCTCCGGCATGGGGGCCGCAAAGGTCATCGGTTCCCCCCGCATGGGATGGACGATCGTCAGCCGCTCCGCATGAAGCGCCTGGCGATCTATCTCCCGGTCCAAGCGGGTAGCCGTCGATTCCTCCATGCCCGGCCGGATTGCGGGATGCCCATACATTTTATCCCCGATCAGGGGATGCCCCAAGCTGCTCATATGTACGCGGATTTGATGGGTGCGGCCGGTCTCCAGCTTAAGCTCCACCAGCGATGCTCCGGCATAAGCGACACGGACCTTATAACGGGTCAACGACGGGTAGCCTTCCGGCGTAACGATCCGGCGGTGCGGCTCCTGCGGGTCCCGGTCGATCGGCTCGTCTATATCGCCTTCGGCGGGAAAGGGAATGCCGTGCACCAGAGCGACATATCGCTTATCCACCGTGCCCGCAATCATTTGCTCGGACACGTGCTGGTGGATATACGGGTTTTTGGCTATGCAAAGCACGCCCGACGTTTCCTGGTCCAGCCGGTGCACCGCCCGGAACCGGTAACTCCATCCCTGCTGTGCCCAATAATGGACGATCCCGTTAGCCAAGGTATCCGTATAGTGCCCATGGGTCGGATGCACGATAATGCCCGCCGGTTTATTGACCACAAGCAGGGTATCATCCTCATACAAAATATCGAGCGCCATCGGCTGGGGCAAAATATCGTCCGACCGCTCCTGCTCCATGCGGATTTCGATCAAATCCCCGGGTTTGACGTTTACGCTGATGTAGACCCTCTCGCCGTTGAGCATAATTCCATGCTCGGTCAGCTTGAGCCGGGACAGGAGCTTCCGGGATATCCCCATCCTTTTTTGCAAAACGGTCTTTAACAGCATCCCGTCCTCATTTTCCTGGACCCGGTACGTAATGGGCGGGTAATACCGTGTCATGAATTACCGAAACACCTTTCCGCTGCGCACATATTCCACATCCGGCACGCCGGTCCGGACATTAGCCGCTCTTGCCGTCACGAAGAAATAATCCGAAAGCCGGTTTAAGTACCGCAGAACCTCCAAGTTGATCTCCCGATCGCGTCCAAGCGTAACCGTCAGCCGTTCGGCGCGTCTGCAAACGGTCCGGCACACATGGAGGGCGCATGACAGCGGACTGCCTCCAGGCAGAATAAACCGCTCCAGCGGCGGGTTCTCCGCTTCAAAGGCATCCATCCATGACTCAAGCCGTTCAACCAACTCGGCGCTTGTCTTATACTTATCTTCTTTATGTCTTGCATAGGCAAGGTCGGAACCGCAATCGAACAATTCGTGCTGGATCTGAATCAGCTGTTCCGCCAGTTCGTCAAATCCGCTCTGCTCGGCCAAATAAACAGCCTGTCCCGTAAAGCTGTTCAGTTCATCTATCGTACCGTAGGCTTCGATACGGTCATCGTCTTTGGGCACCCTGCCCCCGATAATCGACGTTTTCCCGGCATCCCCGGTCTTCGTATAGACCTTCATTTCCATTCCTCCACTTCACAGTCCTCCCCCGTACACCGGAGTCGGACTTATTATGAATCATGTCCCATGATAACATAACTCGCTGCCCGGATGCATCGGACAGCATGCCCGCTTTCATGCGAACTCATTCACGGAAACTTCTTAATCTGCGGGCACCGGAAACAAAAAAGAGACCCGCACCGGGTCTCCTGAATGGACGTGTTATAATTTCTTTTTGGGATGTGCCTTCATATATTCATTGATCTTTAAATCCAGCAGGCTGCTGATTTCAATGACGATCTCGGAAGTGAAAGACTGCTCTTGCAAAAATATTTGTTCCATCTTGCGACGGAGCATGTGAATTTCCTCTTCCAAGGAAATGTCTTCCGGAGTGGTTCTGGCAGAATTAATAGACCATTTATCGTGATCATCGGTTTCAGCTGAAATATCACCGCGATATGGCGACAATTCATAATCGCAAAACACTGCCATCCCTCCTTGGATTAGACATATTAATGCTCCCAAAATAAAATTATAACACAGTTCTTTGTAATGAAAAGTAAATTTTTTGTTAATTAAGGAAATGGATCAACTATCTTCTTTTTAAGTTAATTTCCGAACAAAATTGCCCATCCGATCCAAAGCTTCATTAAGCTGGGAAATCGAAGTGGCGTAGGAGCAGCGGATAAAGCCTTCGCCGCCAAGACCGAATACCGATCCCGGAACGGCTGCAACCTTCGCCTCCGTGAGCAGCCGCTGGGCAAACTCATCCGAAGTCAAACCGGTGCGCTTGATGCTTGGAAAGGCGTAAAACGCTCCATGCGGTTCATGGCATTCCAGCCCGATATCGCACAGTCCCTGTACGATAAGGCGGCGGCGCTGGTTGTACGACTCCATCATGCGGTCTTTCTCCTCCATGCCGTTTGTGAGCGCCTCAAGCGCGGCGACCTGACCCATAGCCGGGGCACACATCACGGTGTACTGATGGATCTTAAGCATGGCGCTGAGCAGTTCCGGATGGGCACACGTATATCCCATTCTCCAGCCGGTCATCGAAAAAGCTTTGGAAAAGCCGCTTACCAATATCGTGCGGTCCTTCATGCCGGGAACGGACGCAAAGCTTACGTGCTTTCCTTCATAGGTTAATTCAGCGTAAATTTCGTCGGAAATCACGATCAGATCGTGTTTCTCCACAACCTTGGCAATCGGAAGCCAGTCCTCGTAAGTCATGATGGCCCCGGTCGGATTGCTCGGGTAGCAAAGAATCAATACTTTGGATCTTGGGGTGATGCTGGCTTCCAGCGCTTCCGCCGTCAGCTTGAATTGATTCTCGGCCGTGGTCTCGATTCCAACAGCCACGCCTCCGCTAATGGAGGTGATAGGGGTATAGGATATATAACTCGGTTCGGGAACCAAAATCTCATCCCCCGGAACGATCAAGGCCCGGAGAGCCAGGTCGATCGCTTCGCTGCCTCCTACGGTCACCATGATTTCATCCTTCGGGTCATAGGATAGATGAAAGCTGTCATGGAGATAACGGGCAATGGCTTCCCGCAGCTCCGGCATCCCGGCATTCGACGTGTACCGCGTAAAACCGCGCTCAAGGGAATATACGCAAGCTTCGCGAATATGCCAAGGAGTCACAAAATCAGGCTCGCCCACGCCCAAGGTAATAATATCTTTATTCGCACTGACCAGATCGAAAAACTTCCGAATTCCGGATGGCTGTATATCCCTGACCAAAGGTGCCAGATAGGAACTCATCGGTTTCCTGTTGTTTTCTGTTAGTTGTTCTTGTTTCACAATCATACACACTCTTCCTTTACGGCGAGATCAGGAGACGATTGTCTTCTTCGCGTTCTTCATAAATAATCCCGTCTTGTTTATATTTTTTCAAAATAAAGTTGGTTTTGGTTGACAATACCGAATCAATCGGGGACAGCTTCTCCGACACGAAATTCGCGACCTCTCTTAAAGTACGGCCTTCCACTTCCACAAGCAGATCATAGGCGCCAGACATCAGGTATACCGATTTCACCTGCGGGAAAAGATAGATTCTTTCGGCAATTCCCTCAAATCCTCTTCCCCGTTCCGGAGTGATCTGCACCTCGATCAGTGCGGTAACCTTGTCTTCTTCCACTTTTCCCCAGTTCACGACCGTTGCATACTTCACGATAACATGGTCGTTTTCCAGCTCCGAAATCGCGGTTTTCACTTCGGCTTCCTCTACACCGAGCAGTGTAGACAAAAGAGCCGGAGATCTTCTCGCATCCTCTTTCAACAGGTCAAGCACTTTCAATTTCAGTTCGCTTAGCTCTTCCATGGGTTTTCCTCCAGCGCTTAATTCAGGCAGACGGCCAAAGCCGGGTTCCTGTAAAGAGATTAATACCTATATTACAATAATTCATGCACTCTGTGCAAAGAAAAAACCGAAGGCTTTTCGCGGCATTTGGCGGGAAAAGCCTTCGGTTTTTGGATTGATCGTTTCAGAGCGGGCTCACCCGTGGTTAATATTATTGTGCGGGAACATTCGGACGATGCTCGGGCACGTTTGGGGCGTGCGAATAAGCTCCGAGTCCCGCTGTTTTTTGACCGGTGAATTCACGGGTTTTTTGATTGTTTTTTTGTATTTCCTGCAGCTGCTTCTGCACGTCACTCTTCATGGCATGGGGCACGGCGGAAGGATATTGTTTATTTTGCTCAATCAGCTGATACATTTCGCCCTGCATTTTCAGAGTTTCCGAGGTTAGAGTCGTAAACATGCTTCGCACGTCCGGGCAGGAGGATTCGGTTGTCGCTGTCGTATATTCACGCACGGTACGTTTTAATTCGTTCAGGATCGTATTCAGCATATCCTCTTCCGGCAGGAAGGTGTTCCCGTTTTGGGCTGGCATCATAAGCTTCCTCCTTTATGCTTAATGGGATTGCGTCGGCGCGATGTTTTGATGGCTTTGAAGCGATTGAACGAGCATGTCCATATGGCTCTCATGCTTTTGCATGAACCCGAGGAGCGCCTGCTGTACGGACAGATTTTGGATGGACGCGGCCGCTGCGGCGCAATGCTTGGCAAGCGCGCTTTCGTTGGATACGCAATCGACGATGTAATCCAGTTCCTTCGAAGTTAAAGGCTTCATTTGCTGATCTGAAGGCATTGTTCGTCAACCCCTTTCCGGTTTAGCTGCATAAAATGGTGTTCAAAAATCTGCGGCCGGGTAACTCGGCCTTCGAACGGCCTTTATAGTATGGCTAGATCGACGAATTGTATGTGGCGCAATAAATGTCGTGAGATGGATCATACTGAAAAGAGTCCGATTTCGATTTCATAAAACGCAGCCTTTCATCGCTTGGGCAACGTTTTTTAACAGGAAGGTGGTTTCATTTATGAAGCTGACCGGAGGCCATACTCCATGGGAGGCGCTGTATGCCGGAACGATTCCGCAATACCCCCGATTGGAAGCGGACATTTGCTGCGACGTTGTCGTGATCGGAAGCGGCATCAGCGGAGCTCTTGCAGCCTATGTGCTGACCATGCAAGGTGCCGACGTTGCCGTTTTGGAAAAAAAACGGGTCGGCTGCGGCAGCACTTCCGCCAATTCGGGGCTGCTTCAATTCATGAACGACGACAGTTTGAACGAACTCATCGGAAGGTTCGGGGAACGAAAAGGCACCGGCTTTTACCGCATGTGCGCGAATGCGGTCAACCGGCTGGCCGGCATAGCGGAAGAACTCCCTTCGGATGTGGATTTCCGTCGCCGGAGCAGCCTGTACTACGCGACGATCGATGAGGATGCGGGAATGATCCGCAATGAATACGACACGCTAATCCGCCACGGTTTCGAGGTGGAATATTGGGACCGCGACCATATTAAATCCAAGTTCCCTTTTTCGCGTGCGGCAGCTTTATATACGAAAAACGATGCCGAGGTTAATCCGTACAAATTGGCTCTGGCACTCTTATCCTCCGCTGCAGCCAAAGGGCTTAAGGTGTTTGAACACAGCTGCGCGAAACAGGTGAAGTATTCGGAAAAGGGAGTCAGCGTTCAGACGGTGCACGGCTCCGTAAGGGCCGATACGTTGATCTGGGCACTCGGGTACGAAACGCAGGAATGGAAGCCGGATAAATCCGCCTCACTCGAATGTACCTACGCCATCATGACCGAGCCGGTTGCGGACTTGTCATTCTGGCATGAGAGGGCCTTGGTTTGGGAAAGCAACAGACCTTACCTGTACATGCGCACGACGCCGGATAACCGCATTATCGCAGGCGGCCTGGACGAGCCTGTACCGAAAAACGGGCGTCCGAAGGACCGGCTGGCCGGTTACAGTCAAAGGCTCATCAATGAAATTCGCGATCATTTTCCCGGTTTGGTCAACCTGAGAGCGGAATACAGCTGGAGCGGCCTGTTCGGATTTACCAGGGACGGAATTCCATTGATCGGCCGGCATCCGCGGTTTCCCCACAGCTATTTTATTGAGGGTTACGGAGGAAGCGGGACGGTTTATAGCATGATCGCAGCGGATTTGCTGGCTCAGGCCGTTTCAGGAAGCGAGCCCGAGGAACTTTCATGGTTTTCTTTAACCCGTTCCTTTAACATGCAACCCGGATTTAGGGCCTAAAGACAATAAAGCCTCCCGCCTTCGGTTAAGGCGGAGGCTTTATTTATGCTGCCGTTTGACGAATGTTCAGGATTTTCCGCAAAAACAACCATGTTCCGATGGGGGAAGCTCCCAAAACCAACAGCAGCAAAGTCAAGATCCACGGGTCCTTCCGAAAAGACAAGACGGCGATGAAAATAAGCAGGCCTGCGATTCTTCCGGTCATCAGGCTGATTTCCCGGACGACGACAAGCTCTACCTTTTTTTCCGCATTCTTACGGCTCGTCCCCATCAAATCAAAACTGACGGAGACCGCGGGAAGCATGAACAACGGCATGAACAATGAGGTTCCTATCCCGAGAACAAGCAAGGTCATGTAATTCACGTCCCACAAAAGCGGAACGACCACAAGGACCATAATAACGGCTCCCGCAATCATTCCTGCGCTTCGGTATGCCGGCTTCAGCCACTTCCCGGCCGCCCAGTAGCTTACCAGGGAAACCGCCGACGTAATTAGCAAAAACTGCCCAAGCCGCGATTCCTGATTCGTTGCCGTATAGACAAGAAGTGCGATCAAGAAGGAAAAAACCCCTTCCCGTATGCCTTGCATGGCTAAGCCGGCTATGGCCGAGCGCCATGTCCCGTCCTTATCTCTCAGCCGCCGGATCCCTTCAAGCCATTCATAATGACCGCTGGCAGGTCTTTTTTTCAGAAAAAAGCTGAGGACCGCGGTACATCCGAAAATAACCATCGAAATGGTAAAAATCAGCCTGTACCCCCGATCTCCCTGCAGCCAAGTGATGATCAAGCCGGACGCCCAGGGACCTACAATGCCGGTTATGGAGCCAAGCAGACCGACCCATCCGTTAAACCAGTCCCGGTTCTCCGCATCGGTAATTTCAAAATAAACTACATTAAACGCAAGCCAAAATAAACCAAGCGACAATCCAAGCAGCAGACCGAGCGGCCAAATGTAATCAATGGCATTCTTTCCGGCTCCCAGGACAAACAAATAAAACAAACCGGAAACGGCGATGCCCAGCCGCAGCGCGTTCATTTTATTGCCCTGCTTCACCCATTTGCCCGCAATCCAAAACGTCAGCCCGAGCGCAATCTGCTGCGCCATCGTAAACCAGGCGATCATCAAATAATCCTGCCTGCTCTTCCATAGGTACACATTCAGAAAAGTGCCGGACAATGCCCCGGCAAGCACAAACAAACCGTTTACCGCCAGCAGCAGCACCGTTTGGCGGTCTCTGTGCCGCTTCATGCGTAACCGCCCCCCTTCAGCAGCCGAGTTGTATTCCAAAGTTAAGTTGCCCCAAGGATAATAAGTTCATAACCTTAAAAAACCAAAAATGCTGACACCTCAGCGCAGGCTTTGGGGAAGGGCTTCCGCACAAAAAAATGAGCAGCACCATCGCCGCTCATTTTTTCATTATT
This sequence comes from Paenibacillus sp. DMB20, assembly GCF_000987955.1. Lineage (GTDB taxonomy): Bacteria > Bacillota > Bacilli > Paenibacillales > Paenibacillaceae > Paenibacillus_AQ. The sequence continues at coordinate 106,666 of NZ_LAZU01000025.1, read as the reverse complement.
TTATTGTGCCGGGTCTCCCGTTAATCCTTTGATCAATCGCAAACGGTCATCTTCCGATAGCGTATATTGGACCTGAAAGCATCCCGAACAGATATAGACGTTCAGATGGAACGGAGGCTTCAGCAGGGGCGCCTGAAGCGAAGCCGGCAAGGCAGGCTCAAAAGCTTCACCGCTCACCTTCTGCGTTCCGGCAAGCATCATATATTCCCGGCAATGGAAGCATTCGGGCGTTTCATCCTGATCATCAAGCACGCTCTCGACGGATTCCTCATATGCCATTAGATCATGGTCATCGCCGTATTTATCCAATACCCGAATCGCCGGAACCGTGCCATCCCCGATTCCCCAGAAGGGTTTATTCAAAATATCGCCGCTTTCATACTCGTCATCCTCTTCGGGAGCATGTTCTTCATTGTCAAGCTCCCCATTCTCACCCTCAAGCTCGATGTTCAGCGTACGATAGCCTTTCAATTCATTGTCGCAATGCGGACAGTTCTCTTCCGGTCCGATTTCCTCGTCCCATACAATTTCTGTCTGGCACCAAGGACACACAGTCGGTTCCATCCCTTATTCATCCCTTTCCTTGAATCTTCAATTTATTTCCACATTAAAAATACAATACCGGATACAAAAAAGATCAAGGCTGCCGCGAATAATACCCGCGGTAAATATTTCATCGCCCTCGCTCCTTCATTTAAATGATGCTTGCGCCTATAACGTAAGACAAGGAAACGGTGATGATCAATACGATCAACCCGACCGCCCGGTTATCTTTACCGATCTCTTCATCCACGGAAAAAACAGGCGTCAAAAACTCGAGCAGGAGATATGCCCCAAGCAGCAATACGAACCCGATAAACGACCATATAATCATATCATAGACCGATGTATTCAACTGAATGCTGAAACGCATCACATTGCATATGCCGAATATTTTCCCTCCGGTAGCCATCGCCGCAGCGACGTTGCCTTTTCGGATTTCGTCCCAGCAGTTATATTTGGTAACGAGCTCAAAGCAGGATAAGTACACAATGAGCGCTAGAATCGCAACCGAGAAATAGCCGACCATCACACCCACAGGATGAGCCAGCAGCTGATCAATGCTTTCCGTCATTTTCCCCGCGTTCCTCCCCGTAAAATCGGCGGCTGCGCGGCAGTCCGCCGGTCTTCACACATACTTTTAATTGTATACGAGTCAGAGAACTTTCGGTTCCGAAAACCATGGCGCGCATATTATTTCAGCTCCGCGATCGTTACGCCGGTGCCGCCTTCCCCATAGTTTCCAAGACGATAGCTTTTGACATGCTTATGCTTCCGCAGATATTCCTGAATTCCGGTCCGCAAAATTCCCGTACCCTTGCCGTGGATAATGTAGACCTGACCCAAGTTGCTCAAGAATGCTTCGTCGATGAACCGATCGACTTCGATCAAAGCCTCCTCCAGGTTCTCGCCCCGCAAATCCAGCTCGCTCCGGGTACTTTCGTCCCTCGTCCGCTTCAGAACCGTTGCCGTCCGCTGAGCCTGCGGCTTCTTGCTCGGCGCCGCCGACAGCAGTTCCAGATCGTCCAGGGACACCTTCATCTTCATGATGCCAAGCTGAACCAAAGCTTCCTTCGCTCCGGCCATTTCAACGACATGCCCCTTCTGGTTCAAGCTGTATACCATAACCTCGTCTCCGGGCTCGATCTTCCGTTTCTCCTTGGGGTTCCGCTGCACGGACGATTTCCTTTTCTGCTCCGGCTCTGCTTCATCCAGCCGTTTCCGGGCTGCAATCAGCTTATGCTCCTTGACGGATGCCCCTTCCTCCTGGGCAAGCTTGCGCAGATCCGCGATAATCTCCTCCGCTTCGCTGCGGGCCTTGTCCACGAGCTTTTTCGCTTCCAGCCGAGCTTTGTCCACATACTTGTCCCGCTGCTCCTCAAGTTTGGCCAGTTCGCGGCTGTGCCGTGCCTTCAGCTCCTCCAGTTCCTTCCGGAGAGCCTCCGCCTTCCCGCGTTCCACTTCGGCTTCGTGCCGGTTTTCTTCCAGGGAGGCGATCATGTGCTCTACGCGCTGATCCTCTTCCTTAACCTCTCCCCGGGCAAAATCCAAAATGGCGCCGGGGAGGCCCAGACGCTCCGCAATAGCAAATGCGTTGCTTCGTCCCGGTACCCCGACAAGAAGACGATAGGTCGGGCTGAGCGTATTGATATCGAACTCCATGCTGGCGTTAATCACGCCGTTTCGCTCATAGGCGTAAGCCTTCAACTCGGAATAGTGCGTGGTCGCAATCATTCGGCAGCCCATGGCGTGGATGTGCTCCAGAATCGCAATGGCCAAAGCCGAGCCTTCCGCGGGGTCCGTACCGGCGCCGACTTCATCAAGAAGCACAAGACTTTTCGGCGTCATGTTTTTCAGAATTCTTATTATATTGGTCATATGGCTTGAGAACGTACTCAAGCTTTGCTCTATGCTCTGTTCATCCCCGATATCGGCGTAAATGGCATCGAACACGCACATCTGGCTTCCTTCCTCGGCCGGGATGAACAAACCCGACATCGCCATCAAATTCAGGAGGCCAATCGTTTTCAGCGTCACCGTCTTGCCGCCGGTGTTCGGCCCCGTGACGATGATGGACGTGTAAGAGTTGCCAAGATCCACATCAATCGGTACAACCTGATCTAGGGGAATAAGCGGGTGCCGCCCTTTTTTCAGTTTGAGGTAACCTCGGTCGTTCATTCGGGGAAGCGAGGCTTTCATCACATGAGCCAGACGCGCTTTGGCAAAAATAAAATCTAGCTGGCCGGTCAGATCCACATCTATGGCAAGCAGATCCGCCTGGTCTCCGACCAGAGCGGTCAATTTCTGCAGAATGACCTCAATCTCCCGCTCTTCCTTAAGCCGCGTTTCCCGAAGTTTGTTATTCATCGCAACAATGGACTCGGGTTCAATGAATAAAGTTGCGCCCGAGCCGGACTGGTCATGAACGATCCCGCCAAAATACGAGCGGTATTCCGCTTTTACCGGAATGACAAACCGGTCGCCCCGGATCGTAATAAGTTGGTCCTGCAGCATTTTGGCCACGGACTGGGAACGGATCATGCCATCCAGCTTCTCGCGGATCCTCACCTCTCCGTTCCGGAGCTCACGCCGGATTTGGGCCAGCTCCGGACTTGCGGAATCCATCACTTCAGCGCTTTCGTCAATGCAGGCTTTTATGGCGTCCTCAAGCGGTTTTTGCTCTGAAATGAGTTCGCTTAGATTGTACAGAATCTCGATGGGCTCGTCCTCGTGAATCTGGGCAAGGAAGCGCTTGAGCCGGCGCGAACCCATAATCGTGTTGGCAACGGCAAGAAGCTCGTGCGGGTTCAGCGTTCCGCCGATACGCGCACGCTTAAGCGGTTCGGTAATGTCCGTAATTCCCCCGAAAGACGGGCTGCCCTTCAAACGGTCTACGGTATAAGCCTGGTCCGTGGCCGCCAGCAGCTGTTTGACGTCCTCAAGCTGCACCGAAGGCTTCAGTTGGTCAACGATCGTTCCGCCCATGGAAGTTTGGGTATATTTAGACAGCGTATTTAAAATTTTTCGGTATTCTAACGTCTGTAAAATCTTGTCGTCCAAGAAGTTCACAACTCCTCTCAATCATTGCCTTTATTATATCGAAGACCATCCATTTTCGCTATTTTCAGGATTTTGGCCGATAAATCCTTCCACACATAACTCACTTGAAATCGGAACAAAATAAGTTTGCGTAAATTTGCAGCTTAATAAGGAGGCCGTTCGATGCAATTTCTCGGGCATGTCATACGTTTCATCGTTTCTGCGCTTATTCTGATGATTGTGGGCTGGATCGTTCCGCTGTTCAGCGTAGGGGGATTCGGAAGCGCCCTGCTGCTTGCTCTGGTCATCGCCGTTCTGGGATGGATCATCGAAAGCGTATTTGGAACACGGGTTACCCCGTTCGGGCGGGGCATTGTCGGATTTCTGGTTAGCGCTCTTGTCATTTACGTCGCTCAATTCCTCATTGCCGACGTAAGAGTGACCGTTCTCGGAGCACTGCTGGCTGCCCTTGTCATCGGAATTATCGATTTGTTCATTCCGCTGGCAACGCCATTCGACAAGAATAAAAACGAGAATAAGTAAAATCCGAAGCCGGTTCGGAAAAGCAAGTTCCTGTTTAAATGCAGGGACTTGCTTTTTTCATGAAAAAAATCCCAAAGGAAGTTCACCAATTATTCATATTCAATTCAGCGCACAAACCAAATTTTTACGTTATCATTATAGAAGAAATTTTCACACAATATATAAAGTTAGGGGAGAATTTTATGAAAAAAACGCTTGCATTGATAGTTTCCTGCATGTTGCTGTTTGTTTTGGCGGCTTGCGGCGGGGATAAAGACTCAGCTTCGCCGAACGAAACCGGCGTTACGGATACAGGGGTAGCCCCGGAAGCCGAGCTGGTCATTAGCGCCACCAACTACCAATTCGATAAACAGGAATACACCCTAAAAAAAGGCGTGCCCGTTAAGATTACCTTCAAGAACGAGGAAGGCAACCACGGCGTGTTGATCCCGGCCCTCAATCTGCAGTTGGACAGCAAAAACGACTCCGCGGTCGTTACTCCGGACAAAACAGGCGAGTTCGATATCTCCTGCTCCATCATGTGCGGACCCGGACATACGAAGATGATCTCCAAACTGATTATCGAGGAGTAGGCCAGAATAAGCTTCCCTCTATAACCAGGGAGACAAAAACAATAACCTCCAGCATTCCAAGAACTCTTGCGAATCTGGAGGTTTTCTATGTCGATATGATGAATACGTGGAGCATATTCCCGTCTTTCCGTACATTCTTGTCAGCTTTGGTCCTGCTCAATCAGTTCAATCCATTCGTTGTACTCCACCTGAAGTTTGGAATACTCTCCTGAAGCTTGCGATGCTCCTCCTCCAGCTTGGCGGAATTCTCAAGCTGAAGCTCCCGTTCGGCTTGAAGCAGTCGGTATTGGTGCATGACGAGCTCATATTTTTCACCGAGCTGGGACAGCTCCTCGGCCGCCTCTTTCTTCTCCTCTTCCAGTTGTTCGCAGGTCTCGCTAGAGGCCGCGATCTGCTGCTGCCAGGCATCGAGCTCCCGTCTGAGCGTTTCCTCCGTTTTCTCCCAATCCCGGCGTTCTTCCGAAAGACCCTCATACTTCGTACGCCATACATGAAGCTCTTCTTCTGCAGATTTAAGCATGGCGCTCAGCTCATGATCGCGTCCGTCGCGCTCGGCTGCCGATTTACGAAGATGCTCCAACTGGGAAGATACGGAATCGTATTCTTCCTCCAGCATTTCGTACAACTTTCGCGTTTCTTCTTCCCTGTCCGCTGCCTCACGGCTTGCTTTTTCCATCTCTTCCATTTGAAGCTGAAGCTCGTTCAGCTCCTGTTCGGCGGTATGACGGCGCGAAGCCTCGCGCTCAGCCTCGCCCTTAAGAACCTGCAGTTCCTCCTGAAGGTTTTTCATGCCCTCTTCCAGGGTTTCCGTGACCTCGAGCGCTTCAACCATGCGCATTTCCAGATCTCCGATCTCCTCTTTGCGCTGCTCGGCAAGTTTCTTCCAGGATTCGACATCGGTATTCAAACGCTGGATATCGTCATGCAGCTTTCTCGAGTTCTGATTTGCATCCACCACAAGCTTTTGAAGACGGCGGCGTTCTTCCTCCGACTTTACGGCCTCCTGCTTCAATCCATCCCGCTCCTGAGTAAGCTGATCCGTTTTCTCCTTGGCCGATTGAAGCTCTTTCGCCGAAATTTCAAGCTGACTCCGCGTTTGCTGCAGCATCTCCTTAAGCTTGGAAGACTCGCCCTTAACGGCAGCCAGCTCTTTCTCGCTTCCTTCAAATCGAGTTTGCAGCGTACGGCCCGCATTTTGCTGCTCGGCCAGTTTTTTCTCCAAATTTTGAATGGACGATTTGAGCAGGGATTCCTGCTCGGAGGCAGACTGCTTATATTTTTGTTCCAACCCCTGGACGGTCTGGCTGTGGCTTTGCTTCAACTCCTCCAAGGCCTGCGCATGTTTCTGTTCTGCCTGCTGAAGCAGGCGCTTATGATTGGACTCGTGCTGCTCCGCCGATTGTTTATGGCTTTTCTGCAGCTGCTCCAACTGCGCCGCATGCTGGTTTTTTAAATCGTCGATCGTCTGCTTATGCTTCTTTTCCCACTCGGACGTCCGCTGGGAAAGCGTATTCTCCAGATTTTGCTTTTCCTTCAGCAGCTCGGACACACGCCGGGATTCCTTCTGCAGCAGCTCTTTGGTTCGCTCCGATTCGGCATTCAAAGCATCTTTGGCGGTACCCAGTTCTTTCGCAAGGGCTGTCTGCTCGTTAAGCCGACGTTCCAAATCCTCGGTGTGCTGCTTGAAATGCTGCTGCTGTTCCTGAAGAATGCCCTGGATCCGGGCCAGCTCCGAACGGAGCTCGCTCCGCTCAGCCGTCAGCAACTTGACCTCGTTCTGAAACTGCTGCATCTGCACAGCTTCCTCGGCCATATGTACTGCCGCAAGAACGGCAATTCTCGGCGTATCCAAACGGGAGTGTGCCTTGGAAATCGAGCGCATCCGCTCGTCCACATAATTGGCAACTTGTTTCATATATTCGCTGCTGCTGCCCACAAGTTTATAGGAAGTTCCGTAGATTTCCACGGTAACGCGTGTACGGTCAGGTGTAGTCACAGTTGTGCCCTCCTTCGATTGTCTGTTGATCTAAGATGTCTTTACGGTCTATCACCTTTCTACATTATATATGAGAAAGCTCTTCTAGACGAACCTCGTGTCAGCCAGACCGTATTTTCCCAGATTCATTTATCGGTGAGGAAGCGTTACGCCTCCATGGCTTATCATCCGGTGCAAGTAGAAACGAAAGCCATTCATCCTTTTAAGAAGGCGATGTGTTCCGAGAGTCATATAAATCCGAAGCGAAATTGAAATCCTATGCCTTCTTATATTTCAAAAAACCGCATCGAATGGTGTAATTCGATGCGGCTTCCCCCAATTCCTGCTATTTTCTTAATTCGGCGCCAAAAGTTTCCGTCAGCGCTTGAATCGCTTTATCGGTGGCTCCCGTCACTTCATCGTCGGTCAGCGTCCGTTCCTGGTGGCGGTAGGTCAAAGCGATCGCCACACTCTTCTTGCCTTCGCCGAGCTTGCTGCCGGTGAATACGTCAAATACCTGCACGTTTTGAAGCAGCTCTCCCGCGTGTTCGCGGATGGTGCTCATCAGGGCACCGGCTTCGACCGATTCATCCACCACGATGGCAAGATCCCTCTCCATGGCCGGGAACCGCGGCAGATCGCGGTAGACGATTTCGCTGCTCGCAAGCTCATAGAGCGGTTCGAGCAATATTTCCGCGACGTACGTATCTTGAAGATCTTTTGCCTGCTGCAGCTCGGGGTGAATCTGGCCGAGCGTTCCCAGCAGCACTCTGCTTTCGCCATCCTGAACGTAAATGGAAGCGGAGCGGCCCGGGTGATAATCCGCCGGACGGTCCGCCGCAAACACGACCTCTTCGGATGGAATACCTAAATATTGGATAACCGTTTCAAGCGCACCCTTCAGATCGAAGAAATCGACCGCTTCAGGCTGCACGTTCCACTGCTTGTTCCCGCGACGGCCGCATAGCAGAAGCCCGAGCGCAGGGCGTTCCTGCGGCTGCTTCGTCAGCGTTTCCTCTTCCGTATGAAACAAGTTTCCGATTTCAAACAGCGCCAGATCCGGCTGCTTCCGATTGGCATTGTACGCAGCGATGTCGAGAAGCTGCGGAATCACGCTTGTGCGCAGCACGCTGCGATCCTCGCTCATTGGCATGGCCAGCTTCACAGCCTTGCCGCCGTTTCCGAGCAAAGTAAACGTCTCGGCTTGCTCCGGATGAATGAAGGAATATCCGAGCACCTCCTGCCATCCGCCATGGGTAAGCAGACGGCGGATGGCACGGCGTACGGCCTGAGGTTTCGTCAATCCGCCAGGAGTCGTCGCTCCTTCGATGGCTGTCGTCGGGATATTATCGTAGCCGTAGAGACGGGCAACCTCTTCCATCAAATCCACGTCAAGCGAAATATCCCCGCGGCGGGTCGGAACCTCTACCTCGATCAGGCCCGTTCCGGCATCGCCGCAATCGAAATGAAGGCGGGCAAACAGCGTTTTCACCTCAAGCATGGACAGGTCCGTGCCCAGATGACGGTTCAGTTTTTCCAGGGAAAGCGTGATGACCTTAGGTTCGACCGCTGCGGCCCCGGCTTCGACGATCCCCTGATGAACGGTTCCTCCGGCATATTCGGCCATGAGAGCTGCCGCACGGTTCAAAGCCGGGATGACTGCCGCCGGATCCACTTCTTTTTCGAAACGGGAGCTGGCCTCGGAACGAAGGCCGAGCTGACGGGACGTTTTTCGAACCGTTCCTCCGTCGAACTTGGCCGACTCCAGGAAAATGTTGACCGTGCCGTCCGTCACTTCGGAAGTAAGGCCGCCCATGACACCTGCCAGTGCCACCGGTTTGTCTCCCGCCGTAATCACGAGCATATGAGGCTCCAGACGACGCTCTTGGCCGTCCAGCGTCACCATCGTTTCTCCGGCGCTGGCCATCCGAACCAGCACCGATCCGCCCTCCAGACGGTCCGCATCAAACGCATGCAGCGGCTGACCGTATTCCAGCATGACGTAGTTTGTAATATCCACGATATTGTTGATAGGGCGTACGCCTGCGGCCATCAGCCGATTCTGCATCCAGAGCGGCGATGACCCGATCGTAACGCCCGTAATATAGCGGGCCGCATAATGGGAGCACTCTCCCTTGGCTTCGATGGATACCGAAATATGCCGCTCGGCCGCGTCGCTGACCTCTACAAGGTCCTTTTCGGGCTTCGGAAGCGACAGCTCGCGTCCCAAAATCGCGCTGACCTCATAAGCCGTACCCAGCATGCTCAGGCAGTCCGACCGGTTCGGGGTCAGATCCAGCTCCAAAACCTTATCGTCCAGTCCGAGCACTTTTAGGATCGGCGTACCGATTTCCGTGCTCTCCGGCAGAACCAGAATGCCTTCCTGCAGCTCCTTCGGAAGCAGCTTGTCGTTCATGCCCAGCTCTTTCGCGGAGCAGATCATGCCTTGGGAAACGACGCCGCGGAGCTTCGCTTTTTTTATATCGAGGCCGCCCGGGAGCTTCGCGCCGACCTGCGCGACCGGCACTTTCTGGCCGGCGTCGACGTTTTTGGCTCCGCAGACGATCTGAAGGTCCTCGCCTTGTCCCGCATCAACGACACAGACGTTTAGCTTATCCGCATCGGGGTGCTTTTCCTTGCTCTTTACGTATCCCACGACAACCTTGTTGATGCCTTGGTTCCGGTCCTCGATAATATCAATTTCGATCCCCGCCGAGGTGATTCGGCCAGCCAGGTCTTCAGCCGTGACGCCGTCCAGGGAAATATATTGGGACAACCATTCCGTTGATACTCTCATGTCCGTTCACTTCCTTCTTTTGATTAAGTTAGATCCGAGCAAACTGTTTCAGGAACGACATATCGTTATTATAGAAATGCCGGATGTCGTCCACGCCGTATTTCAGCATCGCAATCCGTTCCACGCCCATCCCGAAAGCGAAACCGCTGTACTTCTCCGGATCGTATCCGCCCATCTCAAGTACTTTCGGATGCACCATGCCGCAGCCCAAAATTTCCAGCCAGCCCGTCTGCTTGCATACCCGGCAGCCGCTGCCGCCGCATTTCACGCAGGATACGTCAACTTCGGCGCTTGGTTCGGTGAACGGGAAAAAGCTCGGACGAAGCCGGATTTGCGTGTTCTCCCCGAACATTTCGCGAACGAACTGAAGCAGCGTGCCTTTCAAATCGCTCATCCGGATGCCGCTTCCGATCACCAGCCCCTCGATTTGATGGAATTGGAAGGAGTGAGTCGCATCATCATCGTCCCGACGGAACACGCGGCCGGGACAAATGATTTTGACGGGGGTTTCCCCTTTCATCTCCAGCATCGTCCGGGCCTGCACCGGCGAGGTTTGCGTACGCATCAGCAGATCCTCGGTCAAATAGAAGGAATCCTGCATATCGCGGGCCGGGTGGTTCTTCGGAAGATTCAAGGCTTCAAAGTTAAAATAATCCGTCTCCACCTCCGGGCCTTCCGCCACGCGGTAACCCATTCCGATAAAAATATCTTCGATATCCTGAATCACTTTGCTAAGAGGATGCACGGACCCTTGAGGGAGCTTCCGTCCCGGCAGGGTAACGTCAACCTTTTCTGCGCGCAGGCGCTCTTCGGTTTCCTTCCGCTGGAATTCCTCCTGTTTGCCCGATATCACTGCTTCAATCGCGCCGCGCACGTCATTGGCCACCTGGCCGATAACCGGACGCTCTTCCGCGCTGAGGGATCCCATTCCTCTCAAAATTTCGGTCAAGGCCCCTTTTTTGCCCAAATATTTAACCCGCAGATCGTTCAGGCTGTTCGGATCCGCGATCTCCCGCAGCAGGCCGAGAGCCTCCTGTTTTAATGCCAACAATTTTTCCTTCATGGCCTTTCATGCCCCCTTCATGGTCTCAAGATGTCTAGACAGGTCAACCAAAACAAAAAGGCCTTTTCTCCCGAAAGGGACGAAAAGACCGTGGTACCACCCTTGTTAGTCCGGATTTAAAGGCTAAAATAACCAAGTTATTCCGTGCTTCAATACCTCGAACTCACTTTGACCGACGTAACGGATCGGAACCCGATATCCCCTACTGAACGGCAAAGCGCCGGGTTCAGGGAACTGCTCCGGAGCGAACTTCGGCAGCCTGTTTCCATAGAGACACTCTCAATCTCCGGTGTCTCCTCCCTGTACAGAGGCACTGCTTACTCTTCTCCTTCAACGCATTTCAATATATCAGCATATATAGCCATTATTATATTCAATTATCTCTCGAATGACAAGTTAATATGCTTGTTCTTGTGGCCGGTTGTCGAAAAAACTTCTATTGATCAAGCAGCATATCGGTTTCCCGGACAAGCTCCTTTAGCAGGTCAACGCCTTCTCTTGTTTGGGTCTCATCCGTTGAAAGAAGGGTAAAGATCCTGTCGACGCGCTCCTTGTAATCCTTGGGTTTGACCGAAAAACCGTTAACCAAGGCCGCCGCCTTTTTCTCGTTGATGCAGTACTCCTTATTCTTGGCGAACAGGGCTTGATTCATGCAGGCTATCGTCCGGAAGCAACAACCGGCGACAAAAGAAATATCGTCTCTGCTCGCGCTGCTGTCCGCATGGATTGAAGAAAAGGAGGCCTCGAACCTGAAATAGCCGATCAAGGCCTTTTGCAGCTCGGAAGGATAAGGATTCGTCTTGGCTTTTAATGCCGCTATTTTCCCGTTAGGATCAGATAAGACTTTGCAGACGGACACTTCTCCCATGTACATTACATTCAAAAACGCATGCGGGTGTCCGGCATGGTAATGCGTCGAAACGTTTCCCGACAAGCAATCGTCGATCACCCGCGACACCCGGTTAATATCGCGCAGTATAAGGTCGACGTGCAGGCCTTGGACCACCAGCCAGCCGCCCGCATTCACCCACGGACCCCATCCGCCAAGCGGGGAAACCAGGTTTTCCCGGTGCTCGTCGTCAAACTGGCCAGCGATCCGGCTCAAATCACCGACGCTGAAACCGTCTGACTCGTCATAATATATGCCGATATCGATATCCGAGGCGGGCCCGGCATTGCCTCTGGCCCTGGACCCGCCCAGCACGACTCCTGCGATTCCCGGAACTCCTTCCAGCTCCTTGCTGATGAACTTCACGATTTCGTCTGCCGTCATCTTTTTCATCTCCTATCATTAATCCTCGGTCAGAATACTTCGCGCATTCAAGAAGCTTATAACTTAATGAACAGCTGAACCTGTGTTTGAACGCATGAACGTTAGCTGTCGCGGAGCTGTTCCAGTTCCAGGCGCAGCGCCCGGATTTCCCTCATCTGTCCCTCTTCTTCCGTAGCGTCGCCGGATATTCCAAGCAGAAGCTCCTGAATCCGGTATTCCAGCTCCATCCGCCGGTTCTCCTTCCCGCTGTCTCCCCGGATTACATGGGTGCGCGATGCCTGCTCTTCCTCCTCCTGTACGCTTCCTTCGAACCAGACCGGCTTCCCGTCCCCATTCAGCGTAAGCAGCCGGTTAGCGATCTTGCGGACGAGATACCTGTCGTGCGAAACAAGCGCGATCGCTCCCGGGTAGGATTGAAGCACGTCTTCGATCACTTCCCTTGTGTCCACGTCCAGATAGTTGGTCGGTTCATCCAGAACGAGCAAATGGGCGCCGCTGAAATAGAGCTTCAGGAAGGCGGCTCTGCACTTTTCCCCCATGCTGAGATCCCCGATGGTTTTGAATACGTCATCCCTGCTGAACAAAAAGCAGCCCAGCAGCGTCCGTGCCCTGCTTTGCGTCATATCCGGCAGGCCGAGCAGGCTGTCAAGCAGGGTCGCACTCAGATTAAGACCTTCCAACTCCTGAGAGAAGTAGCCGATCTTCAGCGCCGGATGCCGAATGATCCGCCCCTCTACGGGTTCCAGTTCTCCCAGCAGCAGCTTCAGCAGCGTCGTCTTGCCGCTGCCGTTCGGCCCCCGGACAGCCAGACGGTCACCTCTCGACAATTGGAAGCGCAGCTTGTCAAACAGAAGTCCGCTTCCGTATCCGAAGGAAACTTCTTCGACGCGGATCAGAGTCCGGGCGCCGAATTCCTCCGCCCCGAGCTTCATGTGCAGTTTCGGATCCTGCCGCGGTTTGCCCACGGCCTCCGCTTTCAGGCGTTCCAGCGCCTTCTGTTTGGCATGGTAGCGGGAAACATTTTTCTTCGCCTTCGCTTTATAAAAGCTTGCCGTGATCTTGACCTCATTCTGTGCGGCGGCGGAATCATGCGCCTGATGAAACCATTCCTGGTAATTGCGGATCGATTCCTCAAGGGCTTTCCGTTCGAGCTCCTGCTTCCGGTGAAGAGCCTCATGCTCCCGCAGTTCCCTCTCCTTCTCCCTCCGGTAATCGGAATAGCCTCCCTTATAACGCTTTAGCCCTTCCGACGTCAGCTCGCAGACAGCGGTCGCCGTCCTATCGATAAACTCCCGGTCATGGGACACAAATAATACGGTACCCTTATAGGAAGCGAGCCACTGTTCAAGCCAACGCAAACTTTCCCCGTCCAGATGGTTGGTCGGTTCATCCAGCAGCAGAAACTGCGGCTCCGAAACGAGAAGTGACGAAAGCATGGCCCTCGTTTTTTGCCCGCCGCTCAGTTGGTGAAAGGAAACCGGCCACAGCTCGGCTCCAAGGCCCAGCATCGTCATGGATTTTTCCACTTCCGTTTCCCACTGGAACCCGCCGAGCGTCTCATACTCGCCAAGCATGTGGCCGTACTTCTCCAGCACCTCCGGATTTTGCTCTGTCTCAACCGTTTCCATGAGGCGTTCGGCTTCGGCAAGCCCTTGCTTTAGCTTCCATAAATTTTCGCTGCTGCCGCGCCTTACGGCATCAAGAGCCGATAGATCGTCATCATGCTGATCCTGCTGCTTCATCCATCCCCATTTGTGGCGCGGAAGGATCATTTCCAACCTGCCGGACGAAGGCTCCCTTACGCCCGTCAATATGGACAAGAGAGTGGATTTCCCGGAGCCGTTGCGTCCAAACAACGCCAGCCTTTCTCCTTCCGCTATCTCCAATTGAACATTTTCAAATAAAATATTTCCTTGCAGCTCGATGCTGAGATCTGTCGCTTTTAAAATCGTTGTCATTTTCCTTCATCCTTTCCATGTGAAAACTCACGAAAAAACCGCAGACGATTGTCTGCGGCGGATGACCGGAAAAGAATAAGTTATCTGAATTCAGTATACGCATAAAAGCTCCGCGGACTTCCATCCCGGCTGTCCATTCCACTTCCAGCACCTTCTTTGCAAAAGCAGCAAAGAGAGATTCCATGAGCTTATGCTTACCCGATAAATTGAAGGGCAACGTATCCTTGTTTTCAGACACACCAAATCTTTCCCCCTACCGCCGTAGAGAAAACGCCTGCATTAAACTTGCAGTTGTCGGAAAAGAAAGGGTGTCTTACTTCATCGGATCGCGTTACCTCGCATTTCTTGGAATGAATTGTTTACATTATAACAAATATATTCCTGCTCCGTCTAGTTCCCGCCTTACGGGAGCTTTACTCCCTTGCCAAGCTTAACCGCCTTGCGCCAGTAATGTCCAGCGATCCCAATATCGAAAATAGCCAAACCCATCGGGTTAAAATAGACCGTGCCCGCTGCTTCCCTGCGGAAGAGGGCGCCGCGGCAAACCACATCGGCCAGCGTACGGACGTCCGACGATTGCAAACCGTACCGGAGATGCAGCTGCTCCACATCGGTATTTTCCCGGCAAACTTCATTCCAATCGTCGACCACGATCGTATTGATATGGGCAACGCTTTCGGGAATGTAATCGCGAAGGGAAACACCCAGCAGCAGCTTTCCCTCCTCCGGGGCCTCGTCAATGTACCGATTCGCCGAAACCGTACAGGTAGCGATGACGTCGGCTTGACGGTATGCGGTGCGCCAATCATCCGTTATAACCGTAATGTCCCGCAATTCGGCGGGTACGGTTTCGGGATCAATTCCTCGAAGGTCATGCAAAATAACCTGCTCCAGCTTCCCGCCGAGAACCGCGGCGCACATATCCAAGTGAAGACGACCGATCGGCCCCCAGCCGATAATGCCCATTTTCAATCCAGGGGGCTGCCTGGCCTCAACATAAGCTTGAAGCATCACGCCGCTGACCGCCGCCGTCCGGAGTCCGCTCAGCATTCCGCTGTTCAGAAAGGCCAGCGGTTCTCCCGTCTCCGTATCGTTTAATATGACGGTGTTGTGCGCGCGCGGCAGTCCGTGGAGATGGTTTTGCGGAAAGCTGGCAATCCATTTGATTCCGGCCAGGTCGAAGCTTCCTCCCACATAAGCCGGCATCGCAATGATCCGGTTCCCGGGGTCTCCGAATCTCAAATAGGGCTTAAGCGGAAACACGCAGTCGCCCGCATCCTCGACCCGGATAACATCCTTTATGATACCGATCAAAACTTGCCAGTCGATTCCCAGTTCCTGGATATGGCTATCGTTCAGATAAAGCATGCTCCCCCTCCTTACGGCAAACGGGGATCGAAACCAAGCTCCCGCCGCACCCAATCATCGTTATATACGGTATCCATGTACCGTTCCCCCCTGTCGGGCAGGATCGCTGCGCATACGGCTCCTTTGGGAATGCGTGCTTTCATGCGAAGCATCGCTGAAATGACGCCGCCCGATGATGCGCCCGCCATAATGGACTCTCTCCTTACAAGCAGACGGCAGCCTTCCACGCAATCCCGGTCGGACACATACAACACCTCATCCGCTACCTCCGGATGATACAGCCCCGGAACGATGCCCGCCCCTAGGCCCGGAAAGCGGCGGGAGCTTTTCTTTCCGCCGAAAATCACGCTTCCGGCAGCGTCGACGGCCACAATTTTGGTATGCTGACCTTTGGACCTTATATAGTCCGAGCAGCCGCGAATCGTGCCGCAGGAGCTGACGCCGCAGAACAAATAATCGATGGGCCCCAGCTCATCGCAAATTTCCTTCATCGTCATCTCGGTGTGGGACAAACTGTTGTCCAGGTTCCCATACTGATTCGTCCAATAAGCATGCGGAATTTGGCGAACCAATTCCTTTACCCGCCGTATTCGCGCCGGCAAAAACTCGCCCGTTTCCTCGTCAGGCTCGGATACGAGATCGATTTCTCCTCCAAAGCCGCGGATGATGCTCTTATGCTGCTCGGTCGTTCGGGGGTCAACCACGCATATAAAACGCAGCCCCAGATAGCGGCACAACTGGGCCAGACTGATGGCCAGATTCCCTGAACTGGACTCTACTACGACGCTGCGCTCCGTAATATCCCCGCGGCGGATTGCTTCCTTCAGTAAATAAAGCGCAGGCCGGTCCTTCCCGCTTCCTCCGGGATTCATGCCCTCCAGCTTGGCATAAGCATCAAACGGAGCATCTTGAAACAGCTGCGACAGGCGAATAAGCGGCGTGTCGCCGATGGTATCGACAATACCTCCCTCGAGCTTCATTACGATCCCTCATTTTTGTCATAGTAAATTTTCTTGTGCTTTACCGACCGGCGCTGTTCCTCATCTTGAAAGCTGCCGCCCGCCACCCGAATACGGCCGATGATTCCCGACCGGATCATCGCCCCGATCTCCGGTATGCGTTCCTCCAAATCCTGCCGGATGGCTTCCAGCATTTCCGGCGTCACGGCGTTGTCCGCACGATTCAGCCCATCGTTATCGGTACCGTATACAAATACCTTTAGTCCCTCTCTATCCATATGGACGCGAACGCTTACCCGCGAGAGGTGCCGGTTCACGACATCCTCGATATCGTAAATGCTAATCTTCTCGCCATGCTTGAGGTCCGGCCCGATTCGTTTGACGATGCTCTGAAAACTCATCCGCTCCACCCCGTCTACGGTAATGGGGCGTAAATCTCGAACCACGTCATACGTTACATAACGTATCGCAGGAAATGCCTCCCGTACCGTCGAAGTCAGAACAAGCACCTGTTCCTTCCCGGGAAGCGGTTCTATCCCTTCGCCGAGATCTTCTGCCCCGACCCCTTCAGCACTCAACCCCTCGGCCAGCAAATAACGTCCGTGCTGCGGCGAATGATAGGCTATCGTACCCATTTCAATGGAGCCGTACGTATCCGTAATCCGTTCCTCATCAATGCCAAGACGTTCGGCGGCACGCCGGATCCAACCGGCAGGGGCCATCTCCCCCACGAGAATAACATGGCGGATGCCATATGCCTCGGGATGCTCGGAAGCAAGCAGTATACGCTCCAAAATTGACGGCATCGTGTAGAGCACCTCAGGCCGAAAGCTTTGCAATCGATCCAAATGCTGTTCGATCGGCAGCGTGTAGGGAATCGATTCAACCTCCATTCCCAGTTCCCTGAACACCTGGACGGCCGTCGCTTCCGCATGGCCCGTTCCCATATCCGCCAAGGCGGTTCGATAGCCGGACGTGCCTAAAACGGTACGGAAAACATTCAGCTTAATCCGCATATATTCCGCTTCATCGGCCTCGGAATAATATATGATTTTGCGTCTGCCCGAGCTGGTGCCGGACGTGCGGTATTTGTAAAGTCCTTCTGAGCCTTGAAGCGGATTATCGTCTGAATAATAATGCTTCTCCAGAACGGATGAGGTGATCAGCGGCAGTTGTTCCAATCGATAAGATTCGTCTATCTGAAGAGCACCAAGCCTATGAACATACCAGGGACAGTACTTGCCAATCCGTTCAATAACCTCCTGAAGAATTGCAGACGAGATCATAAAACGGGCCTCCTCTCAGTTGGACCTAATGTGCCTGTTCCTTCAATCCACTTTATGCAATGCGTGCTTGGTCATGTTCTTGGCCCCACCTTCAAAACGTAGGGCTGCCCGGGATAAAACGTCAATGCAGGCCTATTATTGCGGAAGGATCCGCACAGCATAGGCGGCTTAACCACACCCTGCCGTTCCTTTGGCCATATAATAGATTGCTAAGCTACCAGCCCATTCTTGAAAGGAAGGACGAGAGACATGGCAAAAAAGCCTCCAAGAAGCAAAATCCTGAAAACAAAAATCATGGCCGCCAGCCCAAAGCTGACGGAACATATTCCTCTCACCCGACGGTTGAACCGTCAACTTTTGTCTCGCATGCTCAATCAATATGGCATGGTCTATGTAAAGCCCGATGAAGGCGCTCAGGGAAAGGGCGTTATCCGGGTAGAGAAAACAAAACAAGGCTACCGTTACCAACACGGTATGAATGTACCCGCCTTCGCCGACTTCGGATCGATGTACGCTTCCCTCCGCAGACACATTCGCCATAAGCGGTATCTGGTTCAAAAAGGCGTTCATCTGCTCAGGTACAACGGGCGTCCATTCGATTTTCGCGTCATGATTCAGCGCAATCCGAAAAGGCAGTGGGAGTGTACCGGTACGTTCGGACGCCTGGCCCACCCCCGCAAAGCCGTTACGAACGGAAGCCAAGGGGGCTCGATCTACGAGCCTTCCGTCCTGCTCGCACCCCATGCCGCCACCGGAGAGGTTTCGACTGTGCGGCGAGGCATGAATAAACTCGCCCATTGGACTGCCGCCAGATTAAGCCGGACTTTTCCTCAATTGAACGAGCTCGGTTTGGATATCGGCTTGGACCGGAGGCTCAAACCATGGATTTTGGAGGTCAACTTTTATCCCGATCCATGTCCGTTTACCCTGCTGCCGAATCCAAGGGCCATTCGCACCATCGTGGCCTACGGCAAAGCTTACGGAAGACGGTATCGTCTAAAATGCACCAAGGCGAAGAGAGGCTCCCTCAGGTAAAAGACTGATGGCGGCTGATCGTTATCTTTTTTCTATTGGGTTCGGTTGCTCTGAAAAAACTTGCCCGATTCGATCAAAACGTTGAAACGGGCTTTTTCTCTGTCCAGCAAACGCAAAAAACCGCCTTACGGCGGTTAACTTATGTATGGAGCGGGTGATGGGAATACTCAACATTCTCTATTCTGAACTGCCTGCGGCAGGTCTGGAGGTTAATGTTGACGCGCGTCCTGATTTCCATCGCTACGATGTACGCACGGACGGTCGAACCCTGGGGTTCGCTTCCCCTTAAACTGTGGTTAATGGAGCGGGTGATGGGAATCGAACCCACGCTACCAGCTTGGAAGGCTGGAGTTCTACCATTGAACTACACCCGCAAATTTGACAATCGGGACGACACGATTTGAACATGCGACCCCCTGGTCCCAAACCAGGTGCTCTACCAAGCTGAGCTACGTCCCGTCAAAAACTTGCTGTCTTAACGACAAAAATAAATATACCACGGAGCATCGACAAATGCAACTGGTATTTTCATACAATAGTCCGCCTGAGGGGACAAGGAGCCCCTCAGCTAGCAGACCAAAAACGTTCTTTCAAAATCGAGTGCCCGAACGGGCCGGCTGAAATAATATCCTTGCCCTTCATGGCACTGCTGTTTGCGCAGGAAGCTCAACTGGTCTTCCGTTTCGACCCCTTCGGCCGTAACTTTCAGCTTCAGATGATGGGCCATCGTGGCAATGGTAGAAACGATTGCCGCATTGTTGTTATCCTGCAAAACTTCGTTGATGAACGCTCTGTCGATTTTGAGCCTGTCGATCGGCAAGTTTTTCAAATAATGCAGGGAACTGTACCCTGTCCCAAAATCATCGATGCTGATGTTGACTCCAAGCCGTTTCAGGCTGTGGAGCTGGCCAAGGGCAGCCTCCTTATCCAACGTCATGGATTCCGTAATCTCAAGCTCCACATATTTCGGTTCAAGTCCGATCTCATTCAATACGGCCTCCACCCGATCCGGCAGATTCGTCTGGATAAACTGGCCCATGGAAAGGTTAACGGAAACACAGATGGGCCGGTATCCCGCCTTCTGCCACTGCTTGTTCTGCTTGCAGGCCTGACGCAGCACCCATTCCCCCAGTTGGACGATAAAGCCGCTCTCTTCGGCAACCGGAATGAATTCTCCCGGGTAAACGATTCCCCGCTCCGGATGGTTCCAGCGCACGAGCGCTTCCATCCCTACCGTCTGCCCGCTATCCAAATGGACCAGAGGCTGGTATTCGAGAAAAAATTCATTCCGCTCCAGACCGCGCCGCATTTCGGACTCCAGAACAAGCCGATTTTGGGCCTTCTGCTGCATGGATGGCAGGTATCGCTGGATGCTGCTCTGTTGGCCTTTCGCATCATGCACCGCAGTATCCGCATTTTGGACAAGCCGATCCGCCGTCAATCCATCCTCCGGATAAACGGCAAATCCCGCCGACAGAGACAAATGGTATTCCCGCGTACCGAAAGCCAGCGGTTCTTGAAATAAATCGATATAGCGGCCGATTCGGCTACGGATTTCTTCAAGCTCCAGTTTGTCCGGAAGGATAATCGCGAACTCGTCGCCTCCCATGCTGAATACCTCTTCTCCTTTATCGGCGGCTTCCCGGGTTATCCGCTCGGACGCAAGTTTTAAAATCCGGTCGCCCGCATGGCGCCCCAATGATTCATTAATCATCTTAAAGCGGTTAAAATTCAGCACAATAACAGCCGGTTCCGCTTCCGGACCGTCCGATTGAAGCAAGTCCTCCAGGCGCTGTACAAGTTTCCTTAGATTCGGAAGGCCCGTCAAGTCATCGTGATAGGCTAAATAACTGATCTGGGCTTCAGCTTGGCGCCGTTCTTCCAAAGGATCCTGTATCGTCAGCCGATAGCTTCCCCGGAGAACGAAATAAGACCCGATACAGCCGAAGGCAAGCCCTAAGAGGTGGTACGAGTCAGTTACATATGACGATTCGGCAAACAGGAACTGGCCCACGGCAAAAAACAGCAGCCCCCGTACGATGATCAGCAAGGCTGGCGGCTTCTCGATTCTTCCTTTATATAGGATTGTCGCGGCGGCAACCAGAAAAACGGCCATGATCCCGATATCGATTCCCGACTTCATGGGAGTCAGGCCATTTTCATCCGACAGCACCGGCAGTTCTTGGCCGCCTGAAAAAAACAGCGTCAGGACGGAAACGGTAATCGTCACTCCTGCAGCCAGCAAAACGGTTTTAAACCGTCTGTCCACCGCCCCGTCCCGAAAACCGAATATCAGCAGAATACCGCCGGAAGCTAGGATTTTGGACAGCACGAGCAACCATAAAGATTCGTTCAGTGACAGGGTATTCCAAAAAAGCGGAAAGCCGACCGCTCCCATCATATGCAGCAGATCGAATACGAGCATGCTTAAGAACAGCATGCCTGTATACAGCCTTTGACGCGAAAGCTGGCTGGAGAAGTAAATCCACCCTTGCGTAAAAATCGAAAAGCCGATCGAAGCACTGGCAACACCCGCGAGCAAATACAGGGAAGCAAATTCGTTCCATCCTTGAAACCGGTATGCCGAATCACGAAACATATGAATCAGGAGGACTGCAAAGACAGCTGTGGTACCCGTTCTCACGGTCTTTCTCTCTTCTACGTTATTTAGCATGTAAGCTGTACCTCCATCATATCTGCAAGCAGCATAATGACTACTAAATATTGGATTCCACGCCAAAAGTAATTTTCCTGCTGCATTTTTGCGCAAAATGTCTTTTATATGACATCCTTCGACACATTGTCATTGTTTTTCACCCTGCCTGGTGCGCATTGATACGTTACCCCTGTCTATTTTATCCCTTACTTACTATCGGTTTTTTGACGGACCTATATAAATTCCTAAACGAAAAAAAAGCACTTTTCTCTTCCAAAGAAAAGTGCTTTTTTGGTACGTATCAGCAGATTATTTCTTATTGAATGATACTTCCGGCGTGGTCAGCTTGTCATAAAAATCAACGGCTTTGTCCTTATCCTCCGAGGCGCGCAGCGCCATCGCGGAACGAGGATGCTCATCCAGGGTTCCCGTGATCATATATGGAATGAGGTAGCCCCATTCTTCTTTTTCACGCAGCGGGATCATAAAACGTTCAATAATGTCCAGTACGGGACGAAGCTCGTATTTTGTGCCTTTCAAATGGGTAACCAGCAATTCCGTCGGACAGTTCCCGGCAGCGCGTCCCATCCCGTAAACGGAGGCATCCAGCAGTTCTACGCCATTCTCGGCAGCCACCAGCGTATTCGAAAATGCCAGCTGCATGTTGTTATGCGTATGGACGCCAAGACGCTTGTTCGGTAGGTGCGTTTTGAATTTATCGACCAGGTAGAGGATGTCTTTATGATCCAAACTTCCGTAGGATCCACGATATACACCACGTCGACGACGCTCTCCTTGATCATCTCGAACGCCTCGAGCAGCTCGTGCTCCATCACGTTGGACAAAGCCATAATATTGATCGTCGTCTCGTACCCACGGTTATGGAAGGTTTGAACAAGCTCCAACGCTTTATCTACATCCTTGATATAGCAGGCAACGCGGATCAAGTCCAACAAACTTTCCTCGCGCGGCAAAATGTCTTCTTCATCGACGCGGCCGATATCGACAAGGGCCGACAGTTTGGTTTTTCCTTTTTGCGGAATGACTTCGCGCAGGAAGTCGTCGTTCAGGAAGCGCCATGGACCCGCCTGGTCTGCCCCTTTCAGCAGTTTGGGGGAGTTTTTATAGCCGATTTCCATATAGTCCACGCCCGCCTCATTCAGGCCGGCATATAAATTCTGCACAAACTCCACGCTAAAATCCCAATTGTTGACTAACCCGCCGTCGCGGATCGTGCAATCCACGATTTTGGTTCGACTGCTTTTCATCCAAGCAAACTCCCTTCACTCAAGTTTTTCTCTTCATCATACTTTAGCACCTGCCGAAAAGTAAAGAAAAAAGTCCGCAAATGCGGACTTTGTCAGATCATTCGAACGTTTTATTCCTGGGTCAGAATCCAATCGGCGATGGTGCGGACCATAACCCCCGTCGCTCCTTTGGGATCGACGCCTCTCTCTTTCGGCAAAAACGCAGTTCCGGCGATATCAAAATGCACCCATGGCAGGCCGTCGGCAAACGTGCCGATGAATAATCCCGCAGTGATGGAGCCCCCCAAACGTCCGGTGGAGTTTTTTACATCGGCCACATCGCTTTTCAGCATATCCCAAAACTCCGGATACGAAGGAAGAGGCCATACCTTCTCGCCTGCCCGCCGCGAAGAGGAAACCAGTTCCTGCAGGAAAGTTTCGTCGTTCGTCACGGCTCCCGTCGCAACATTCCCCAGCGCGACCAATACCGCTCCCGTCAGCGTGGCGACATCAATAATCCGCGAAGCCCCAAGCTCTTTGGCGTAAGTTACCCCGTCAGCCAAAACAACCCGGCCTTCCGCGTCGGTGTTCAGGATTTCAATCGTGCGGCCGCTTAAAGTCGTGATCACGTCGCCGGGTTTGACGGCATTGCCGTTCGGCATGTTTTCAGCCGCCGGAATGACCATGACCACATTCAATTTGGGACGAAGCCGTCCCAGGGCTTCCATTACGCCAAGAACGGTGGCGGCACCGCCCATGTCGCTGATCATTTCCTCCATCCCTGCCGCTTTTTTCAAGGATATTCCGCCGGTATCAAACGTTATGCCTTTGCCGACCAAGCCGATTACATGGTCCCAATGGTCGGTTCCCTGGTATTTAATCACGATCATCCGGGGAGGATTGACGCTCCCTTTGCCGACGGCAAGAAGCCCGCCCATTCCCTGTTCCGCGATTTGTTCCTCATTCAGGACATAACCTTCCATGCCGTGACGTTCGGCAACAGACATAGCCGCTTGGGCCAGGTCATCGGGAACGAGCAAGTTCCCCGGCAGATTGGTCAGATCTCGTGCAAGGCAGGTCGCCTCCGCTACGGCTTGCCCCCGGGCGATACCGCGCTCCCATGCCTCGTTAAATTCGTTATCCTTGAGCTCTTCCTCCACGAAGAAGCGAACCTCTTGAAGACCGTTCTTTTCCGTCTGCTCCCTCTTGTACTGCTTTGCCCGATAGCTTCCAAGAAGAAAGCCTTCGGCCAGCGCCTGAGCCGCTTCTTCAACATCCTGCTCCACGGTAAACTGCATCATCGTTACCGGGACCTCCAGCGAAACGCTTTTCGCGCCGATTTTGACAGCCGCTTTTGCCGAATGGGCGGCCGCGAGCCGCAGCTGTTCCGAGGTCATGGGGCCTTCGGTGCGTCCAGTCAAAATCAGCATCCGGAAGCCACCGTCCGTTGGAACGGGAAGCGTATATGTACGCTCCGGGGCACCCTGGAACAAACCTTTTTCATTCAATTCCTTCAAAAACACATCCCACTGCGGAGATGCGCCTCCTTCTTTCATCTGCTGCTTTGTCACGAGCACTACATGTGCGTCGCTGTCCGCCTGATCATGCGTGATTCCGCTTTTCAAAGTCCATTGCATAGCTGATCCTCCATCCTGTCATCCGTTATGAATAATGTTTGGCTGTATCCATATCATAGCTTTCAAATATTGTATCACAAACCAAAAAGGAAAAGCCTGGTCCCCCCCGAACGGCCTTTCCTTGAATTTTCATCGTTAAAGACTATCCATCCACGATTGGAAGCGTTATCATAAACTCTGTCCCGGCCCCTGCCTGGCTCTCCACCGCAATTACGCCCCCGTGATTTTTGATAATCCGGTAGCTGACCGACAGACCCAGACCCGTCCCGCCTTCTTTGGTCGTAAAAAACGGATTGAACAGGTGATTCATTGTATGCTGGTCCATGCCGCCGCCGTTATCCGAAATTATAATGCTTACATGCTTTTCATTGCGTTTGGAGCTGATCTCGATCAACCCCGTACCTTGGTCACCCTGTTTTTGATCGATCGCATCCAACGCGTTTTTGATCAGGTTCAGGATAACCTGTTTGATCTGCTTAACGTCCACTGAAATGTAAGTCTGCATCCGCTCATCTTCATGCAGCAAAATCTGGCAGCCTTTCATTAACGCTTCGCTCTCCGTCAGAAGCGCAACTTCCTTCAACAGGGAATTCACCGGTATCACCGTGGTCTGCGGCGCTGACGGCTTGGAGGAATTCAAAAACTCATATATGATATCGTTCGCCCGGTCGATTTCCGTCAAAATAATACGCGCATACTCATCCTTTCCAAGGCTCATGAGATGCGGCCGGAGAAGCTGGATAAATCCCCGGATGGAAGTGAGCGGATTTCGGATTTCATGGGCGATGGAAGCAGAAATTTTGCCCAGCATGGCCAGCTTGTCATTCTGATAAGCCGTCTGCTCGATTTGTTTGAAATCCGAAACATCTTTCACGCTGATCAGGAAATCGCCTTCCATTTGATCCCCGTACGTCATCGTAACCAACCATGAACGTCCGTATTCGTCCAGCAGTTCATGGAATCTTTTACGGTGAAAGATCGTTTCCCGAAATATGCGCAGTATTTTCTTTTTCTTGAACCGGGTGAGCTGGGGATGACGCAGCAACTGGGTCAACGTACAGCCTGCAAGCGATTTTCTGGGTACGCCCAACAGCTTGGCCATCTGTACATTAACAAACGCCAACACTCCGTCACTATCAAAAAGGATGATCCCGCTGTCGAGATTCTCCAAAATATTCTCGTACTTGTTTTTTACAAGTTGATTGGAATGAAACGACTGCATTTCCTGCAGCTCGGTTTCTCGGATTTCACTCAACAAGATGGCTCCCCCTTTTCTCCATAAGATGAACTTGCCAAACAAGCCTCATGCAGACAACAGACAGACCGATTCGCGTCCTTAGTGGTCTCCCATTCCAGAATTTACTGTTTTCTCCATGATAGTCAGCTTGGTAGAGAAACGTCAATCAGAGATACTGTCGAAATAGATCAGATCTTCGCATATGCGTAATCAACGTTGACTTTTAGGCAGCAAAAAAACGCGTTCAGCATGGCATCTTATGAAAATGGTTGCATCATCCGTAGAGCATACCCCATAGAGCTGATTACATAAAAAGCCCCCGTAAGGAGGCTTATCATGATGTTACGCTTTTTGCTGCAGCCGGAGTCGACGCTGACTCATCACTGCGAGTCTCCTTTTTAATTCGCTCTGCCATTTTTCATCGTTCATCCATTTGGCTACAGCCAACAGATCGAGCGACATATCGATCTGGCTCTGAACGACCTCCAGCGCGTCCTCGGACTCTCGGTTCACGACATTTTCAAAGATGGTTTCTTCATCTTCCATCACGTAATCCTGAAAATCCACATGCGATGCACCGTCGCCGTGAGCGTATTCCGCCAAAATTTCATATTCGTTCTCAACCCGATGATGAACTTCCACCCGATGGCAAACCGGACAAAACAACAGGGGAACATTATGCACCTGAGTTCGATAATGCTTCAATGTACCTTTTGTTCCCAGCATACTTGCCCCGCAGCAAAAACTCATATCGTTCACCCTCCCCTGATTTCCCATCGCTTCTTGTCATTGTATTCGCTTTCACGGGCCCTGATTCCTTCAAGTTTTTAATAGTTTTCGGGAAATTGGGTCATACGTCCCGAGCAAAGTCATTAAGCCCTACGTTTATATGCTATATATCAACCTCTATAAGCATCCTTAAACGTCGATAAAACTGAAAATGCCTAACGGCATCTCTCACAACATGTCCCGTTTCAAGGAAGTTTATTCTAGTATTTTGAAAAAACCCCCACACCTGTGAAGAATGCGACAGGAAATGGGGGCTACTTCAAATACTCTAAATTGTCCTGGATACCTTACAGGTTTTTGTCACCCGGTTTCCAGTTCATCGGGCACAATCCGCCGGATTGCAGAGCTTGAAGAACACGAAGTGTTTCTTCCACGCTGCGACCAACGTCATTGTGGTTTACAACTTGATATTTCAGTTCGCCTTCCGGATCGATAATGAACAGGCCGCGCAGAGCCACGCCCTCTTCTTCGATCAGTACGCCGTAGTCTCTTGCCACGTTTTTCGTAATGTCGGAAGCCAGCGGGAAATTCAAAGTTCCCAGTCCGTTAGCTTCCTTGGAAGCGTTGATCCAAGCTTTGTGGCTGTGCACGGAATCGATGCTCACGCCAAGCACTTCGGTGTCCAATGCTTTGAATTGGTCATATGCATCGCTTAATGCCGTAATTTCGGTAGGGCATACAAACGTGAAATCAAGCGGATAGAAGAAAAATACAAGCCATTTTCCGCGGTAGTCGGACAGGCTGACTTTGCCGAAATCATTACCGTCGCCGGATACCATTTCCATCGTGAAATCCGGAGCTGCTTTACCAACCAAACGTTCTGCCATGATTAATATCCTCCTTCATTATGTAAGAAAATTTAAATATTTTCTTATAGAATGCAGAATAAATGTTCCGGTGAACATTTTCTAAAATGATGTTATCATTGAGGCTTGGCAAAGTCAAGATTATATAAGTTATTTTATTATAATAATTCTAAATAAGAAGATTATTTGAATTTTCTCGTTCCTAGAATCTATTTCCGGATGGCTTTGGCGATCAAATCCCCCATTTGGGAAGTGTTCAGCGCCTTGCTTTTATCCACCGCAATGTCAGCGGTACGATGGCCGGCATCCAGTACCTCGGCCACTGCCCGTTCAATGGCGTCGGCCGCTTCGGCATAGCCGAACGTCAAGCGGTACATCAGAGCGACGGACAGGATCGTCGCGATCGGATTCGCCAATCCCTGTCCCGCAATATCGGGAGCGGAGCCGTGAACCGGCTCGTACAGCCCGTAGCTTCCTTCGCCCATCGACGCCGAGGCAAGCATTCCGATGGAACCGGTCAGCATGGCCGCCTCATCGCTCAAAATATCGCCGAACATGTTTTCCGTCACGATAACATCAAAGCTTGACGGGCGGCGAAGCAGCTGCATCGCACAGTTGTCCACAAGCACATGCTCAAGCTCGACATCCGGATATTCAGGAGCGATCCGGTTTACCGTTTCGCGCCACAGGCGGGAGGTTTCGAGCACGTTGGCTTTGTCGACGGAGGCCAGTTTTTTACGGCGCTTTTGGGCGATTTCGAAGGCTTGGCGCACGATGCGCTCGACTTCCGAAGTGTTGTATACACAGGTGTCAACCGCTTCCTCGCCGCCTGCCCCTTCGCGTCTGAACTTCTCTCCGAAGTAAATGCCGCCGGTCAGCTCGCGCACAACCATCAAATCCGTTCCTTCCAGAACCTCCGGCTTCAACGTGGAAGCATCCTTCAGACAATCGAAAATGACGGCCGGACGAAGGTTGGAGAACAGCCCGAGCTCTTTACGGATGCCAAGCAGCCCGGTTTCCGGCCGAAGCTCCTTGGGATTGTTATCCCACTTCGGGCCGCCTACCGCACCAAGCAGGACGGCATCCGCATTTTTGCACACGTTCAGCGTTTCCTGCGGAAGCGGCGTGCCTTTCTCGTCTATGGCAATCCCCCCGAAGAGCGCATGTTCCGTCGTAAAGGAATAGCCGAATACCTCTTCCGTCCGTTTGATGATTTTTTCCGCCTCGGCCACTACCTCCGGTCCGATTCCGTCCCCCGCGATGACCGCGATTTTCTTAGTTTCTGCCATGGTTATCCACTCCTTATTTTTATGTGCGTCGTCCGTATAATCCTAATTACTGTTGTAACATACATCAGGTAAGTTGACCAAGATATAGAATCTATGGACTTAATAAGTTTCACCTATAAGAGGTTGTTCAAAAAAAACCGATGTTCCGGAACGCCTAAAGCTCGCCTTGGGGCCAGGGGGCAATATAGGCAAAAAACAGGCGCCTGTTCCTAACTCCTAACAGGGCCTGTTTTTATAAAACCGTTATTGTATTTACAGACCGACGCGGTCACGGCGCCCGAATGTCTTGCGTTTCTCGATCAGCTGGTTCACCGCGTCCGCAGATCTGTCCCATACCGCCGGCAGATTGTTATTTATCCATTATACGTGATTATTTCTTGATCCAATGCATCATTTCACGCAGTTGCGCACCGACGACTTCTACCGGATGCTCAGCTTCGTTGCGGCGGGTAGCCGTCAGGAACGCGCGGTTGGATTGGTTCTCCAGGATAAAGTCGCGGGCGAATTTGCCCTGCTGGATGTCGGAGAGAACGGCCTTCATCGCTTTTTTCGTTTCTTCGGTAACGATGCGAGGACCGGTTACGTAGTCGCCGTACTCGGCCGTGTTGCTGATGGAGTCGCGCATGGAGGCAAGTCCGCCTTCATAAATCATGTCAACGATCAGCTTCAGTTCATGCAGACATTCGAAGTACGCCATTTCCGGAGCATATCCGGCTTCGGTCAAGGTTTCGAAACCGGCTTTGATCAACGCGGATACGCCGCCGCAAAGTACGGCTTGCTCACCGAACAGGTCGGTTTCGGTTTCTTCGCGGAACGAGGTTTCGATAACGCCCGCACGCGTGCAGCCGATGCCCTTCGCATAAGCCAATCCGATTTCTTTGGCTTGTCCGGTTGCATCCTTCTCGATGGCGATCAATCCTGGAACGCCGAAGCCTTCAACGTACGTACGGCGGACCATGTGGCCCGGGGATTTAGGAGCTACGAGCAGAACGTCGTTTTCTTTTGGAGCAACGATTTGCCCGAAATGCACGTTAAATCCATGGGAGAACATCAGCGCTGCGCCTTTTTTCAGGTTTGGCTCGATGTCGTTTTTGTACACGGCTGCCTGCGTTTCGTCCGGCATCAGGATTTGCACCACGTCCGCCTGCTTTACCGCTTCGGCTACGGAGTACACTTCAAAACCGTCGTTCTTCGCATTGTCGAAGGATCTGCCTTCACGAAGACCGATAACGACCCGAAGGCCGCTGTCGCGCAGGTTTTGCGCTTGGGCATGTCCCTGGCTGCCGTAACCGATGATGGCGATCGTTTTGCCTTTCAGTACGCTAAGTTCTGCATCTTGCTCATAGTAAGTAGTAACTGCCATTTTAAAAATCCTCCTTTAATTTAAGCCCCTTCATGAATGAGCGGGTATTTCAACCGACCCGGTTATCGCCCGGTCTCCTGAAACACCCGCTCATTGAAATCCGGAAGCAGGTGTCTCATTTTGGTCGTTAGGAATAGAATGAAATGTTAAGCATTGCCTCGAATCATTGCGGTGACGCCGGTTCGGGTAAGCTCTTGGATGCCGTATGGCTTGAGCAGTTCGATCATGGCATCGATTTTCCCCGTGTCGCCGACGACTTGAACCATCATGCTTGATGCCCCGATGTCCACGACCGAAGCGCGGAACGTTTCGACAACGCCCAGGATTTCCGGGCGGGCCGAAGGTTCGGCCTTCACCTTGATCAGGGCGAGCTCTCTCGCCACCATCGGCTTGGAGCTCAGGTTGATGACTTTGATGACATCGATCAGCTTGTAAAGCTGCTTCTCGATTTGCTCCAAGGTTGTGTCATCTCCCGTCGTTACGATGACCATCCGGGACAATCCGGCTTCCTCGGATTGCCCCACGGTGATGCTCTCAATGTTAAATCCTCTCCGGCCGAACAGACCGGCGACCCGCTGGAGTACGCCAGGCTGATCGTTTACGAGTACAGCAATGGTATTGTGTTTTAAACTCGTCATCTTACGCATCTCCCATCAGCATTTGGTCGATTGTGGATCCTTGAGTGACCATCGGATATACGTTTTCGCCTTTTTCAACCACGAAATCGATGAGCACAGGACCGGGGGTTTCCAGCGCCTCGGCCCAAGCGCGGCGCGCTTCTTCTTTCGTTGTCGCCCGCAATCCCTTGACGCCGTATGCTTCAGCAAGTTTTACGAAGTCCGGGCTTCCCGCCAGGTCGATATGGCTGTAGCGGTTATCATAGATTAGCTCCTGCCACTGGCGAACCATGCCAAGCACCTGGTTGTTAATGACAACGATTTTGACCGGAATGTTGTTTATGGCGCAGATCGCAAGCTCCTGCGAGCACATCTGCATGCCCCCGTCGCCGTTTATCGAGATAACTAATCGGTCCGGGTGCGCCATTTGGGCACCGATCGCCGACGGGAATCCGAAACCCATCGTTCCCAGACCGCCGGAGGTGATCCAAGACCGCGGCTGGTTGAACTTGTAATACTGGGCCGCCCACATTTGGTGCTGACCGACGTCCGTGGTTACGATCGCTTCGCCTTCCGTCGTTTCGTTCAGCATTTCGATGACCCATTGAGGCTTCAAAACTTCATTCGAATCGTTGTACTTGTACGGATATTCCGCTTTCCACTTCCGAATCTGATCTCTCCACGCATCCGCTCTCGCTGCTGCGGGGACATCCGGGTTTATCATTTCCAGCACCGTCTTCACATCTCCGACAATCGGAATGTCGGTTGGAACGTTTTTGCCGATTTCGGCCGGATCGATATCGATGTGGACGATTTTGGCGTTCGGCGCAAAACCGTTAAGGTTGCCGGTTACCCGGTCATCGAATCTGGCGCCGATATTGATCAGCAAGTCGCTTTGTTGGATGGCGTTGTTCGAAGTATACGTTCCGTGCATGCCCGGCATCCCCGTCCACAGATCATGGCCGCTCGGGAATGCGCCGAGTCCGAGAAGCGTCGTTGTGATCGGGATTTGCGTCCGGTTCACGAATTCGTACAACGCTTCGTGCGCTCCCGAGTAGATCACGCCGCCGCCCGCAAGGATCATCGGACGCTCGGCATCTTCGATGGCCCGGCACAGCTTATCAAGCTGCATCCGGTTCGGCACCGTCCGGGGATTGTATCCTCTAAGGTGAACGCTCTCTCCCGGCTGGAACAACGCCTTCGCCGCGGATACGTCTTTCGGAATATCGATCAGGACGGGACCTTTGCGGCCGGTCGATGCGATGTGAAAGGCTTCGTGGATGACCCGCGGCAGATCCTCTACATCGCGGACTAGGTAACTGTGCTTGGTGATCGGCATCGTGATGCCGGTAATATCGGCTTCCTGGAACGCATCCGTACCGATCAGGGTCGTGGCTACGTTGCCGGTAATGACTACCATGGGAACCGAGTCCATATAAGCGGTGGCAATGCCGGTTACCAGGTTGGTCGCCCCCGGGCCCGACGTTGCAATGCAAACGCCGACCTTGCCGCTTGCCCGGGCATATCCGTCAGCCGCATGGATCGCACCCTGCTCGTGACGCGTCAATACATGTTTGAAATCTTCAAATCCATACATGGCATCGTAAATGTACAGCACGGCTCCTCCCGGATAGCCGAACACGCACTCGACACCTTCCAAAAGTAGGCTCCGAAGCAAAATTTCCGATCCGGTAATCACTTCGGGCTTCATCCATTTCTCTCGTAATTGTTCTGTAGACCGCACTTCTGGAGTTTGCGCGCTCATCAGTCATCCTCCTCTCAAAAATTGGCTGCTTCTCATCTTTGTTAGCAACAAAAAAACCTTTCGTCCTCCACGCCGGATCTCTCCGCGTGAGGGACGAAAGGTTTAGCTTCCGTGGTACCACCCATGTTTGCTTCACATTTCGCAATGCGAAGCCTCAGCAGGTATGAAGACGGCCTCTAACAAGGCTTGAACTTCAATATCTGCGGTTCGTAACGAGAACCAGACGATTCTCCCTAATAGACGCTGACCCATTAATGCATTGAAGTGTCAGATTAGCGTTTTTCAGGAAAACAGCTCCGAGGTGAGCTCGTATAAAAGGGATTTTGGTGGAGGTTGCAGCTGATCCTTCCACTCTCTGAGCAAAAGAGCCCTTTAAACTTCGTCCTCATCATTGCCGATGGAATATGTTCGTTAAAATGTTTAGAAACATTATATGATTCAATGATTCCAGAAGTCAACACATTTATTTTACTTTGTACGTCAGCTTTTCATTCCCCGCCTGACCCCAAACCTCCCTGATGTCCCTCCAAACACCCTTCCAGCCCTTGCTACATACGATAAAACTAACCATGTTAAAACGGCAGCGAAGGGAGGACAAAGATGCATGATTCGCTATCGAAGTCCCGAACACGACGACCCGGCAATTTACCAGTTAATTGAATCCCAGCTGGTCCCGTTATCCCACTTGAGCCCGAAAGAACTGGACAATGTCCGCAGGGAAATACCGGTCAGGCTTCGCCGGGGAGTCACGTTCGTCGCATCCTCCGGTACGGAAGATCGGGTGGTCGCTTTTGTCCATTTTATGATGCACGGCGAGCTGCTGTATATCGACATGTTGGCCGTTGCACCCGATGCTCAGCGAAAACGCTGGGGGGTATCCCTTATGCGGCAAGCCGAGGGCTTCGCCCGGTCGCGCGGATGCAAGCGGGCCAAAGTGATGGTTGATCTGGGAAACGATAAAGGACTGTCTTTTTATCTAAAGCTCGGGTATCGCATGGTGCGGGTCATTTCGCTAAGTCAATGTTACGAGCTGGAAAAATCCTTGTGATAGAGCCTACCAGAAAAATCCGCCGGGCGGATAACCGTAACCGCCATATCCCGCTCCGGGTGCAGAATAACCGCCGTAACTTCCATATCCCCCTCCAAACGGGCCGTAAGCATACGGGGCTGTTCCAATGGCCAGCAGATCAAACAGCACAAGAGGGATCACCGCTTTGGTTTTCACCTTTTTTCCGGCATTCGCTTCGAGGATGAGACGGTTCCCCGACATCCGAACCAGCTTGCCCGTTACGACGCTTCCGTCTTTCTTGTAAGCCGCGATTTGTTTGCCGATATATTGCTTTACTTGCGCTTTACTTACAGGCTTATGCATATTATTCCCTCCTTAGCAGTATAAAACCAGAATATTCGCATAAGCGGGGGGATGCTTGTTTTATCGCCCTGCAAAAACAATAAGGGCACGGGCAGCCAAAAAAAGTACTTTCCCGCTGCAAAGGGCGAAAGTAATTCTGCAAAAAAAAGAACCGCCCGAAACCAATCGGACGGTTCTTGCTGCAGTATAAAATTAAGCATTCACTTTTTCTTTAGCTACAGTAGCCAAAGAATTGAACGCGTTCACGTCGTTTACAGCCAGATCGGCCAGCATTTTGCGGTTGATGTCCACACCGGCAAGCTTCAGGCCGTGCATCATTTTGCTGTAGGACAGGCCGTTCATGCGAGCAGCCGCGTTGATACGAACGATCCACAATTTACGGAAATTGCGTTTCGTTTGACGACGGTCACGGTATGCATATACCAGGGACTTCATGACCTGCTCGTTAGCTGTTTTAAAAATACGGTGTTTGGAACCGAAATAACCTTTCGCAAGCTTCAATACTTTTTTATGTCTACGACGAACCACAAATCCGCCTTTAACTCGTGCCATATCAAAAGACCTCCCAATAAATGTTGTTTACTATTTCAAGTTAGCCAAGCCTTGCTTCAAACGCTTAACATCTCCAGGTGCCATTACAGGGCTGGTCCCGAGGACACGCTTCGCACGCTTGGATTTGTGGGAAAGCAAATGGTTTTTGTAAGCTTTGTAACGTTTCACTTTACCGGTACCGGTAATTTTGAAGCGGCCTTTCAGGCTGCTGTGTGTTTTCATTTTAGGCATTGTACTACTTCCTCCTCTAAATGTCTCTTAGGCTTTGGGAGCCAAGATCATAATCATGCTGCGGCCTTCCAGCTTAGGCTGGCGTTCCACAATGCAAAGATCGGCAACTTCCGTCTTCACGCGCTCCAAAATCTTTTGGCCGATGTTGGCATGAGTGATTTCGCGGCCGCGGAAACGGACGGAGCATTTCACCTTGTCGCCGTCTTTCAGAAACTTCACGACATTGCGAAGCTTCGTTTGGTAATCGTGCTCCTCGATGTTCGCACGGAACCATACTTCCTTGATATCAACGATCTTCTGGTTCTTGCGGGCTTCCTTCTCTTTCTTCTGCTGTTCATAGCGGAACTTGCCGTAGTCCATGATGCGGCAAACCGGCGGTTTAGCCTGAGGTGCCACGTTGACAAGGTCAAGATTAAGATCGATGGCCATTTGCAGCGCTTCGCGAATCGGCTTGATTCCGATTTGCTCGCCTTCCGCGCCGACCAAACGCACTTCCTTCGCCCGAATTTCCTCATTGATCATATGTTCCTTACTGATAGTTCTCCACCTCCGATATAATATAACGTTAATGATGTACCCTAGGAAAGCAGACCGCTTCAGGGAAACTGTCATAAGACAAAAATAAAGGGATGACGGTTTAATCACCGGCATCCCAATTGATACACATCTTAAAAAATGAAGTGAATTCATTCATTAGTTACGTGATCAAACCAGCCAACTTGTGTCGGACAGGTGAGAAGCGGCGCTTCTGCTTGCAATCAGTATTAAGTTCAACAGTCTAAAATAGTTTAGCATGCGATTATCCAAGTGTCAATAGCCTTGTCTAAAAATTTTCTTATCCTAGCCCTGCTTGCTCTGAACTTCCTCAAGCCGCACGACACGCGTATGCTTCGTATGGCTCCACTGTTTGTTGTTTTGCGTAAAGAACGCATAAACGGTGATCGGATACCAGGACACCAGGTAAACCGGAAACAGCACAAGGTATGCGTACACCTTTTTAAACGTGACCTTCTCCAAGACCATGGCGATCATGAACGTAAAGATATTGGCCCCAATGACCGTAAAGCTTAGCCAGAACGGCAGATGGCCATAAAGATTAGAGATATTCGGCCCGTCAAAGAATGAGTTGTCGACCCATATGACGGCCGTCAAAATAAAGGTCAGCAGCACGATGTATACGTTGACCCCGTACAGAGCCAAGTCCAGCTTCACGATGCTGCGTTCTTTTATGGCTCGCCACAGCAGCGGGAAGAAATATCGGCGCGCAACCGTAAAGTGTCCTTGCATCCAGCGGAGACGCTGTCTGGCCGAAGCCTTGAAGGTCAGCGGCTTTTCGTCAAACACCTTGGCGTCGTAGTTAAACTTCGGATACACGCCGCGCATGACACTGCGCATCGTAAATTCCAGGTCCTCGACCAGGCTTGTGGCGCCCCAGCCGATTTCCTTCAGCAGATTGGTTTCAAAGCACATTCCCGTTCCGCCGAGGAAATTCGCCATGTTCAGGTTATGGCGGGACAGCTGCCACAGGCGGTTAATGTACCAGTAGGACACGCCGTAAGCGGCAGTAATCCATGAATCCTCAGGATTTTTGGTATCGATGTATCCTTGGATTACCTTCGCTCCGGAGCAAAGATCGTTGTTCATTTCGATCAGGAAATCCGGATGGGCCAGATTATCGGCATCGAACATGACGACGGCATCGAATTGACGGGGCATCGCCCAAAGCTCTTTAAGCATCCATTCGATCGCATAGCCTTTGCCGCGCAAATTCTGATTCGTGCGGACGCAGGCGTTCATGCCGTGCTCGCGGACGATATCCGCCGTCCGGTCCGTACAGTTATCGCAAATAACAAATACTTCGTATAGCTCTTTTGGATAATTAAGCTGCTTGAGGTTCTCCATGAGAGCCCCGACAACCTGTTCTTCATTGTGAGCCGCAACGAGTACGGCAAAAGATTTGACCGGTTCGTAATGCTTCTTTTTCTTTTTCTTGTACAGTCCAAACAAAGAGAACACAAACTGGTACACACCAACCGCGCCCAAGAAAATTTGCAGCGCGATGAAAATGGCGTCTATCATGATTCTCCGTTACCCCCTTTTATACCCCGAGAATGTAATGCTGATTATCTCTCTAGATTGCTTTTGTCTCTACATGACCCTTGTTACAGTCTTTCTTGCTTTGCCGTCTTTTTGATTTAGCTGTCTTTCTGCGCTGCTCTTTAACGGTGACGTCTTCTCTCTTTAGCATCTTTCCCGTCCCGGTGTCACGGGGCCGTTTCGCACGTCATATCGATTTTCCACACTTTAAGATCATTTGTCAAAAGCGCGAAAAGCTCTAATTCGGAAAAATCCTGTTAAAAAGAGCTTCACTTGCTTACAGCGTGGCAGCAAGCTTCGATTAAACGGCATTAGTTCTTATTTTCATCCGTTTTCTTGCTTTTTATTTCTCCGTCTGCCTAATTTTCTTCGGAAAGTTTGTCCGACCCTAAATTAAAGACGTTTTGAAACCATAAAAAGTTTAAGTCAGGGCTTCAAATTTTTATAAACTTTTACGGCTCGTTTGAATCATTGTAGCTATAACCTCGACACAAGTCAAAAGACCACAGACCCTTCTTTCCGCCAAATTCCGCGTCCGGGAGCCACTCTTCGTTATACTCGGAAAATCTCCATTTCCGCCTCCCCGGCGGCCGGCCTGTTATATCGGGACGAAAGTCCCTGTTGTCAATAACACCAATTTATTTACACTAATTGGCATTTTACGAAATGAAAAACGGGGCTATTGGACATCCCGGACACAAAATTTTTATTGACAAAACCCGGCGTAAGCGGTTGCATTCTACTCTCAAAGACATTATGTTAGGGATATTGAAATAACGCTGCAGGAACGGGTGAAAAAGAGTGGCTAAGAAACGAGTTTTGCTGTTATCCGAGGGCTTCGGGGCCGGTCATACGCAGGCCGCTTACGCGCTCTCCAGCAGTTTGCGCCAATTGTCTCCAAACATCCAGCCCCGGGTGATGGAACTCGGCAGTTTTCTCAATCCCAAAGTGGCTCCTTTGATCATTTCGGCCTACCGCAAGACCCTGACGTCCCAGCCGCGGCTGATCGGTTATATGTACCGGCATCAGAAATCCTTTAGCCGGTTCACCGCCTTGGCGCTGCACCGGATTTTCTATACAAGCACCAAAAATGTCGTGAGGCAGCTGAGGCCCGACATCATCGTGTGCACGCATTTCATACCCAGCGCCGTCATTTCCCGCCTAAAGCGCCTTGGAACTGACGTTCCCTTATGCACTGTCATTACCGACTATGACGCCCACGATACCTGGATCAGCCCCGAGGTGGACCGTTATTTCGTCTCCACCCCCGAGGTCAAGCGGAAGCTGCTGAACCGCGGTGTATCCCAGGCCAAAATCCAGGTGACCGGCATTCCGATCCACCCGGATTTCTGGGAGCATCCCGGCAAAGAAGAAATCCGGGAGAAGTTCGGCCTGTCGGCGATGCCCACCGTCCTTGTGATGGGGGGAGGCTGGGGGCTCATGAACGACCAAGTCGTTCATGAGTACTTGACGAGATGGCGTGATGAAATCCAGGTGATTTTTTGTTTCGGCAATAATGATAAAGCACGGATGGAGATGGAGTCCAATCCCCGCTATCGTCACCCGAATATCCGCATTCTGGGCTTTACCCGGGAAGTCGATAAGCTAATGGAGGTTTCCGACCTTCTCGTTACGAAACCGGGAGGAATGACCTGCACCGAAGGTCTCGCCAAAGGAATCCCCATGCTGTTCCACCATCCCCTGCCGGGTCAGGAAGAAGAGAACTTCCAATATTTCACGGCCCAAGGCTTGGGCGAAGCGATCTCTTCGCTCGAGGTACTCGGCAAATGGATGAACAGGCTTCTGAACGATTATGATCGGATCGTCCATCAGCGGGAACACAATCTGAACAATATCCAGCGTTACCATCCGATGCAGAGCGCCCGGAGCATACTCGAGATGCTCGATAATGAAAAGGTGCACCCCTAAGAGGGAGTGCACCGGAGCTGTCGAATTTTCGACAGCTTTTTTAAGAGATAAGAAAGTATAAACTTCAGGGGTTTGCCATCCTTATCTCGCAAGAAAAACTTCCGCTAAATGCGGTCTGTCTTCTCAGAAAGTACGTCGATAGACGTTTTTGTTATCGAATTGCCGAACGGCAGCCGCAGTCTTGCCTGGCTTCGCTCTTGAATATTTATCTTCTATAAATAAATAGATCGCGCAAACGCTATCATAGCCCCGGCGGGATGTTAAGCCTCAGGATTTTAGATTCCATATTTTTTCAAGCGATCCTTCCGGTATTCCGCAAGCGCCTCCGGACCGACAATAACCTCGCAACGGTGGATATTCATCCCCTGCCCGACAAACTTCGTTTCATATTCCGTCATCACGAATTCCTCGTTAATCCCGTCCCTGTGCAGGTCCAGGGAAATATTGGTCATCTGCAGGCCGTAATCCGCAAAGGAATTCAACGAAAATTCGAACAGACTGACCGAATCGGTCTTAAAATGAATCTGGCCGCGCTTATTCAATATCATTTTATATTTATCGAGGAACCTCGGGTGGGTTAACCGACGGCGGCCATGCTTCGCCTTTGGCCAGGGATCGCTGAAATTCAAGTAAATCCTTTCGATCTCCCCCGGCTCGAACACCTCCTCCACGTTCTCGATGTTCATCAGGGCAAGCTTCAGGTTCGGAGGTGTCTCCACATCCTCTTCGGACCAGGCATTGCGGCCTTTCTCGCTTGCCCGGCGGATGAGCTCGTCGTACATATCGACACCGATAAAGTTGAAATCGCGGTGTTTGTAACTCATCTGACTGATAAACTGTCCTTTGCCCATTCCGAATTCCACATGAATCGGCTTGTCGTTGCCAAACAGGGAAGCCCACTTCCCTTTATATTGCCGGGGGTCAAGAACGACCAGATCCTGCTGCTGCTCCAGATTTTCCCGGATGCCTTTTCTTCCGCGTAGACGCATGTTATACCTCCGAAACTTCGCTATGAATTAACTTATACTGAAATATTGTGACGAACTTGTCCGCAAAAGTAAAGAGCCAAGTAAAAACGACGTCGTCCTTCTCAAAGGAGAACGGCGTTTCTCCTGAAAATACTGGCCGAGTCAGGGCATGCCCCCGGATTTTACCCACCCCTGTTTCAAAAGAAAGAGGAACGCCTTTTCTCCGCAAATAACAGAGAACAAGGGTTCCTCCCTCTTTATATTTGGAATTGGGGTTCCGCGATAGTTAAACTGTGATTAGTCTACCTTTCTTCGGGTGCAAAATCAAATGTCTTTTCAAAAGCGGCCCGGATTTTTCGCTGGGCGGAAGCTTTGACCTCGCGGTTGGCGTTAAATTCCACGCCTGTCAGCGCCAGTGCTTCATCCCGGGTAAACTCCACAGCAATTCTTTCTTTTGGCTCAGTATTAACCGTTGAATTCATTGCAATCACCTCACGGTATCAGTATATCCATGATGAAGCATCATTATGAATTCCACTCGCTGCATATGGTTTACCCATTATGCGGCTTGATGAAACGGCTGCTGCATAAAAAGTTTTGCAATCGGTGTAGGAACCGCGTTTAACGGATGTTTTTCTGCAATATAATGAACTCCGAGATTTTATGCTTTCCTATATCTTAACAATATCCCGTACCGTGATCAAGAGATGTTCTCGGGATGTTTTGGGACGCATGACGCCCGAAGCCGTTTTTTGATACAATACATAGTAAAATGAATGGATACTATGAGAAATATCCCAAGACCGCAAAGGAGAACTGCATGAATACACCGCTCACTTCCGTCCCGCTGCTATGGGGCGATAAACGATTTCATACATGGAACTACGAAATGCGCAGCCAGTTTCGGGATAAGGTGTTCAAGGTC
This sequence comes from Paenibacillus sp. DMB20, assembly GCF_000987955.1. Taxonomy (GTDB): domain Bacteria; phylum Bacillota; class Bacilli; order Paenibacillales; family Paenibacillaceae; genus Paenibacillus_AQ. The sequence continues at coordinate 66,778 of NZ_LAZU01000025.1, read as the reverse complement.
ATGCTTGATGCCGGTTTTACCTGCCCCAACCGGGACGGCACCATCGCCAAGGGAGGCTGCACCTTCTGCAGCGCCCGAGGCTCGGGCGACTTTGCCGGACGCAGGCGCGACGATCTGGTCACCCAGTTCGACACGATCCGGGACAAGCAGCACCTGAAATGGCCCAACGCGAAATATATCGGGTATTTTCAGGCCTATACCAATACCTATGCACCGGTCGAAGAGCTTCGGGAATATTATGAGGTCATCCTCCAGCAGCCGGGCGTAGTAGGCCTTTCGATCGCGACCCGCCCGGACTGCCTTCCCGATGACGTCGTCGAATATTTGGCCGAACTGAACGAGCGCACCTACCTGTGGATTGAAATGGGGCTGCAAACGATCCACGACTCCACCTCGGAGCTCATAAACCGGGCGCATGACACCGAATGCTACCTTAAAGCCGTCGAGAAGCTGAGAAAGCATAACATCCGCGTCTGCACCCACATCATTTACGGGCTGCCGCAGGAGGATCATGAAATGATGCTGGCTACAGGCCGGGCCGTCGCCGGCATGGACGTTCAGGGGATCAAAATCCACCTGCTTCATCTTATGCGCAAAACGCCGATGGTGAAGCAGTATGAAGCCGGCCTGCTCCGATTTCTGGAACAGGATGAATACGTCAAGCTGATCGTCGACAGCCTTGAAATGCTTCCCCCGGAGATGATCGTTCATCGCCTGACGGGCGACGCGCCGCGCGACCTTCTGATCGGACCGATGTGGAGCCTGAGAAAATGGGAAGTGCTGAATGCCATCGATGCGGAGCTGAAGCGCCGCGACACATGGCAAGGCAAGCAGTGGAGGGAGTCCTGATGGGCTTCCTTTCCGTTTTGAGCTTCGCCCATAAGCTCGCCGCAGAACGCCTCAAGCCCGGCGGCATCGCCATTGACGCCACGGCGGGAACCGGGGCGGACACGCTGTTCCTGGCCCGGACGGCTGGGAACCGGGGCCGAGTGTTTGCTTTTGACATTCAGGAGGAAGCGCTGGCGCTTACACGCCAGCGCTTGGCCAAGGAGGACATGCTCGCAGAGGTGACGCTTTTTCACGGCAGCCATGACCGCATGAAAAGCTTAATTCCCGCGTCATATCAAGGAAAAGCATCCGTGGTGATGTTCAACCTGGGGTACCTCCCCTCGGAAACGTCGGATAAGACCGTCATCACCTCTCCGGACAGCACGATACCGGCACTGGAGGCTGCATTGGAAATGCTGGCGCCGGGGGGCGTCATTACCATTGTCCTGTATCCGGGCCATGATGGCGGCAGCCTGGAGGCCGCGGCCGTGGAGGCATGGGCTTCTTCGCTTCCCCAACGCTCCGCGCAAGCGGTTATGTACCGCGGCATCCAGCGTCCCGATGCGCCTTATCTTATTGCGCTGGAACGAAAAAAGACGTTATGATAGGTGGTGGCGTCTACCGGCGTAGTCTCACGGTGGACAAATGTACACATGGATTTACCACAACTTTGGCGAAAGGTAGTTGAACACAACATGACGAAACCGTATCCGCTGTTATTTCAACCTGAATTTAAAGAACGTGTATGGGGAGGACGCGCGCTTGAGCAGTTCGGCCTGAGCTTGCCCGAAGGCCATATCGGCGAAGGCTGGATGATCGCCGACCATCCGAACGGAACCACCGCGGTCATCAATGGCGACCTCGCCGGATTGGGTTTGGACCAGGTTCGCGAGCAGCTGGGCCGCGAATGGTTCGGTACGAAAGGATTTTCCGAAGTCAACGGACGCTTCCCGCTCCTGATCAAGCTGCTGGACTGCAATGACGATCTCTCCGTACAGGTCCACCCGACCGACGATTATGCAGGCCTGCCCAAGGGGGAGCTCGGGAAAACCGAAATGTGGTACGTGCTTGACGCGAAGCCCGATGCCAAAATCATTTACGGCCTGAAGGATGGCGTAACCCGCGAGGATTTAAAAACCGCTTTGGAAAACGGCACGGTCATGGATTCCCTTCAGGAAGTGCCCGTAAAAGCCGGCGATACGTTCTACATACCTGCTGGTACCGTGCACGCCCTTTGCGCCGGCGTCGTGGTAGCCGAAATCCAGCAAAACTCCGACACGACGTACCGGATTTACGATTACAACCGTCCGGGACTGGATGGCAAGCCCCGCGAGCTGCACATTGAGGATTCCCTGAACGTAACCGCTTATGAAGGGTCGGGAGCTACCAAAATGAGCACCGACAGCGCGGTGCCGGGCGAATGGCTGAAGCTGGCAGAGTCTCCTTATTTTATCGTTGAAAAAGGGATCGTGAGCGGCCCGTGGAACCTCAAGACGACCCAGGACAGCTTTACGATTCTCGTGACCTGCGACGGTGAAGGCTCACTGAAATGGAATGGCGGGTCCCAACCCTTCACTTCCGGCCAGTGCTTCCTGCTCCCGGCGAACCTCGGGTCTTACACGCTTGAAGGAAACGCAACCGTCCTCCGTTCTTATTTGCCTTAATAGAGCGACGGCATTCTGTAACGTAAGGAACCCTATCCAACCATTTGTGGAGGTGCCAAATCGCGATGCAGACCGAAACCTTTACGATGTTAAACGATTCGGGAATGAACATTTTCGTGTATAAATGGCTGCCGGAAGCCGACAAGGAGTTCAAGGCCGTCGTCCAGATTGCTCACGGCATGTGCGAAACCGGGGAGCGCTATGCCGAGTTGGCTTCCCTGCTGACGGGACACGGTTATGCCGTCTACGTGAATGATCACCGCGGACACGGCAGGACGGCAGGAAAGCCGGAGGCGCTGGGAGACGTGGGCGAGAACGGTTTTGAAGGCATGATTGAGGATCTGATCCTTCTCTCAGGAGTCATCCGGGAGAAGCATCCCGGGCTTCCCCATTACTTGCTTGGCCACAGCATGGGCTCTTTTCTTACCCAAAAGATCATGTGTAAGCATGGGGAAAAATTTCACGGCTTTATGCTGTCAGGCTCCAACGGTCCGCGCGGCCTGCTCTCCTTCGGCCAGGGCCTTGCAGCCTTTCAGGCCAAGATTCAAGGAGAAACCCACCGCAGCCTCATGCTGAATACGATCGTCTTCGGCCCGTATAGCAAAGGCTTCGGTCTGATCCGGACTCCTTTCGATTGGCTGTCCAGGGATGAAGAGGAAGTCGATCGTTACGTGAACGATCCGTACTGCGGCGAGGTGTGCACCGCCCGCTTCTTTCGGGATTTTTTCGGGCTGCTGCGGCAGATCCACAAACCCAAGCTGCTGAAGAACCTGGCCAAAAACAAGCCGGTTTACATTTTCTCCGGAGATGAGGATCCGGTAGGCATGCGCGGAACAGGCGTGCGCAAGCTCATTGACCTCTATCGGGAGCTGGGCGTCCAGGACCTTGAATATCGCCTATACCCCGGCGGAAGGCATGAAATGCTGCACGAGATCAACCGGGACGAGGTCGCCGAGCATGTGCTGGACTGGCTTGAACGGCACACGCCCCAGGCTGGCGGGAAGCCTCCTGAAGCAAAACCCGCGATGTAATCACATATGTACTTTAAATACGGAAAAACGGCTGGGAGTCCGGAATGGACTACCCAGCCGTTTTTTATGCGGTATGACGATGTTTAAACTTCACGCAAGATTTCCTGCGGCCTTCCACTCCCTAATCCTCCGGCGTATGATCCAACGCCAGCCGGATCACCTGCGTATAGTCGCCGCGCTTCACTTCTTCTTCGGTCGCTTCTTCCTGAAGAACCTCATTCGGCCCCATTCCCGGTGCCGCCTTGGGTTCTTCCTGCATCGACGGTTTCGGCTTGTTCGAACGCATCATCATCCCTCCTCTTTACCTTAGAGTTCCGGATGAAGGTCCATTTTAAACCGCCTTTGTAAAATATTGAGGGCGTCCGTCTTCCGACTGCTGATACAGAACGACCAGCATCGTGCGGCGTGCGTTCCCCTGTTGTCCGTCATTTTCGGTACCCGAACTGTTCCGGTGTATAACGGCGTCCAAATCAAAAGGCAGGACTTCGATCATCGCATGCTTTTGCAGTTCCCGCTCGCTGACTTCCAGCTTGGCGAAACCTGCGGTAAAGTCCTCCGCCTGATCGACAACAATCTTCAAATGATTGGCCCATTCGTCTTTATCCAAAGTAAAATCCCACCAGATTTTACGAGGCTTATATTTATGTCCCAGGAAATAATCGAATTTCATCAAGCCGGAAATGACGTCCATACGCGGCGTCTTCCTATCCTCAAGGAAGGAAGTTAGACGAGTGAACAAATCCTCCAGCTGATGTCCGATTTTTTGCCAGCCCCGGGCTTCCCAGTAATCTCCGAACTCCTGGAAAAAGTCGAACGGTGAAGGAAATTCATGCGTCATCAAGTATTTCAGCGTGTAATCCATACGATGTGCATTCCAGTATTTTTCCAGCACGTCTTCGAGCCTCTTCAGCCGCACGATGTCCGAAAACGGCAAGACGTCGCTGCTGAGGATTTCATACGGCGCATGATCCATATAGGTGTAATGGTATTTCGGCGCATCGATCCGCAGTCCGGTTCCGCGCAGCATTTTCAGAAAGCCCAGCTGCAGCTCCTCCGGCCCCAAGGCAAACACGTCATTGAACGTTTTGCGGAACGTGTCGTAGTCTTCGAGCGGCAGGCCCGCGATCAGATCCAAATGCTGGTCGATTTTGCCGCTTTCCTTGATTTTGGTCACGGTGCGCGTCAGCTTGGAAAAATTCTGTCTGCGCTTCACCAACTCGTTCGTCGGATCGTTGGTCGATTGGACGCCGATCTCGAAACGGAATATGCCCGGAGGCGCATTTTCCGCCAAATAATCCAATACTTCAGGACGCATGATGTCAGCCGTAATTTCGAATTGGAAAACGCAACCCCGGTGGTTTTCGATCAAAAAACGGAACATCTCAAGCGCATAGTCTCGTTTGATGTTAAACGTGCGGTCCACGAATTTGATCAGCTTGGCACCGTTGTCGATCAGGTAGAGAATGTCGGACTTTGTCCGCTCGATATCGAAATACCGGACGCCCACCTCGATGCTCGACAGGCAGAACTGGCAGTTGAAGGGACAGCCCCGGCTCGTCTCGAAGTAGACCACGCGGTTGCCGAGACTCGGTATATCCTCCGCAAATCGGTACGGAGAAGGAAGATCTTTCAGATCAGCCTTAGGCCGCGGAGGATTGATGATCACTTCATTCCCTTTGCGGTAAGCGGCACCGTAAACGAAATGATATTTCCGGTCGCCTTCGATTTCCTTGAGCAGGTGATTGAGCGTTTCTTCCCCTTCGCCCATGATGATGAAATCGACATTTCGGAGACGATTCATCCAATATTCCGTATCGTAGGACACCTCGGGTCCGCCCAAAATAACCGTTACCTCGGGCATTACCTTTTTAACGATATCAATAACTTTGATCGTCTCTTCGATATTCCAGATATAACAGGAGAAACCGATCACGTCGGGTTTCCGCTGAAACAGGTCGGAGACGATATTCATGACGGGATCCTTGATCGTATACTCGGCCAGTTCAATATCGAAATCCTTGTCGCTGTAGGCCTTCAGACAGCGGATCGCCAGCGATGTATGGATGTACTTGGCGTTTAATGTGGACAAAATGACTTTCATGGTTCACGACCTTCGCTAGTTTATTCCGGTTGCTGCTCTATCCTCAGCTTATCCTTTTATTCGTAATCGTAGGCAGAATCGCCATGTTCCATCCCGCCGGACTGATTCTGGAAGAACTCCAGAAACGGCTTTCCGTATTTGCGGAATTTCACTTCCCCGACCCCTTTGACGTTCAGCATTTCGTCTTCGGACTGCGGGCATACAACACTCATTTCCCGCAAGGTCGCATCGTTAAAAATGATATAAGACGGCACATGCTCCCGGCTAGCCAGCTCCCGGCGGATAAGCCGCAGCTGCTCGAACACCGTTTCATTAACGGCCGACGGCGAGGCATCCCGGCTTCCGCTCCGGCGCTGTCCCCCTGAAGCCTTGGACGGACGGGGCACCCGCTGGGTCACTTCCCGCTGGCCCCGCAGAACCTCGCCTGCCGCGCTCTGCAACCTGACCACGGGATACTGCCCTTCCGTCAGGGCCAAATACCCTTCCGAGATCAGCACGTTGATCGTCTCGGCGATTTCCTTCTCGGTACGGCCCGACATGACGCCGTATGTCGGCAGCCGGTCAAAGCCGTATTCCAACACTTTCTTGGCTCTTGAGCCTTTTAGCACGGACGATACCATGGAGACCCCGAAGCGTTCGCGCATCCGGTGAATACAGGAGAAAATTTTCTGGGCATCCACCGTAATATCGACCAGCTCACGGTCATCCGTGCAGGAGCTGCATGTCCCGCAAGGCCTGTCCTCGTGCGATTCCCCGAAATAGTCCAGCATGGCGCTGCGCAGGCACCGGGTCGTGTAGCAGTAGTCGATCATCTGCTGCAGCTTCCGGTACTCGTTCAGCTTGCGGCCTTCGTCCTGCGGATTTTGCTCGATCAGGAATTTTTGGGTCATAATGTCCTGGGCGCTGAACAGCAGGATGCACTGGCTCGGCTCCCCGTCGCGGCCGGCGCGGCCGGCTTCCTGGACGTAAGATTCCATGTTTTTCGGCATATTGTAATGGATGACGTAGCGCACGTTGGATTTGTCGATCCCCATGCCGAAGGCATTGGTTGCGACGATAACACGGATATCGTCATACAGAAACGCTTCCTGGCTGGATGCTCGCTCCTCGTCGCTCATTCCCGCATGGTAGCGCCCTGCGGCCAGCCCTCTCAGCTGCAAACGCTGGCACAAGTCGTCGACCTCCTTGCGGGTGGCGGCATAAATAATGCCGGACTCGTGGGTATGGGAAGCCGCATAATCCAGCACGTACTCGCGCTTGTTCTCCCCGCGGAGAACAGACATGTGCAAATTGTCCCGTCCAAGGCCGGTTACGAACACCTGCGGGTCTTCAAGCCGCAGCAGGCGCTGCATGTCCTCCATGACCTCCGGCGTGGCCGTAGCCGTAAAGGCGGCCAGAATCGGACGCTCCGGCAGTCCCTTCACGAACGGGGCAACCGACAAATAGCTTGTGCGAAAGTCGTGTCCCCACTGGGACACGCAGTGCGCTTCATCCACCGCAACGCACGAGATATTCAGCTGGGCCATCTCCTCCCGGAACCAATCCAGTTCCAGCCGTTCCGGAGCTACATACAGAAGCTTGAGTTCCCCTCGCTGGGCGGCACGGATCACGTTATTGACTTCCTTGCCGGTCAACGTGCTGTTAATGTACGCCGCGGAAAGCCCCGCGCTCAGCAGCGCGTCTACCTGGTCCTTCATCAGCGAGATGAGCGGGGAAACGACAAGCGTTAATCCCGGAAACATCAGGGCAGGGATTTGGTAGCAAATCGATTTCCCCCCGCCCGTTGGCATAATGCCGAGCGTATCGCGGCCTTCCAATAAACTGGCGACGATCTTTTTCTGGCCCTCGCGAAAATCGGGATAACCGTAAAATTTTTGCAGATATTCCCTTGCCGTATTCAAATCCATCGGCTTCCGGCGGTTTTCTTCCACATTCATCAATTCAAAAACTCCTTATATCAGCCTTAAAGGCGCTTTGGGGACACTTTTGTCGGCATAAACCTTTATCCTTTAAGTTTACCGGGCTTTGCGGCGACGGGCAACCAAGAAGAATGATTTAGCAATGATGAATGGTCCGCTCCGCCTGCGTATGATATAGTTAATTGGAAAACATTTCTTGGCGGAGAGATACTATGGACGATAAAAGTTTCAACCCAACGGAACAGGGGGACGCGGGCGCTCCCCATGACCGGCAGCTTCCGTCATCCCCTTCCCTAAACGAGGATCACCGGGTTGCCGTGGAACGGGTAATCGAGTACATGAAAAAACACATGGAGGAGCCTGTCACAACCGCGCAATTAGCCGCACACGCAGGCTACAGCCCATATCATTTTACAAGGGTGTTTAAAGCCGTTACCGGAATATCGGTGCGCCAATACCTTTCCGCCCTGCGGATCGAAGCCGGAAAAATCCGGATTCTGCAAGAACAGTCCCTGATGGTTAAGGTGCTCCGGCGGATCGGCTTCAGCAGCATCGGCTCGTTCCAGACCCGGTTTAAGGATTACGTGGGATTGCCCCCGAAAAAGTTTCGCTCCCTGTCACGAACCCTTCACGGTTACGTCAACCAATATGAGGACATCCCCCTTTCCTTTCCGGAACAGGGGGATGCGGAAGCCCTCCCCAGGATCCGCTGCCGTATCGAGGCCCCGCCGTCATTTCGCGGCATCATTTTTGTCGGCCTGTTCCCAAGGCCCATTCCGGACCGGAGGCCGGCGGCGGGAAGCGCGCTGAACATGCAGAACCGGACATGCACCTTTTCGGACGTTCCTCACGGCACGTATTACCTGCTTGCCGCCGGTATCCCTTGGAGCCTGAATCCGAAGGATTATTACCTGCTGGACAAGACTCTCCGCGCCAAACACGATAAGCCCATTCAGGTCGATTCGGGAACGGACCTTCAGTTCAGCCTGACCCTCCGGGAGCCGCTTCCCTTCGATCCCCCTATCGTCATCAATCTTCCCCTCCTGTTGTTTGAGAAGAAGAACCGGAAATAAAAGCGCAAAGCAGAAGAATTTCCGTATCCGTTTACGCGTTATAATCCGGCTAAAGGCTTGACTTCGTTTATCATTTTGCGAAAACAGGAGGATGCTGCATGGATATCGTGAAGGAAATCCGAATTGCCGCCGACCGCAAGCTTGTATGGAAAGCATGGACGGAGAGCGAAAGGATTACGCAGTGGTTCGCGCCGGAGGCGCACATTCAGCCCGAGGTCGGAGGGGCTTTCGAGCTGTATTTCAACCCCGGCAATAAAGACGTCATGAGCACCAAGGGCTGCAAATTCATAAGGCTGAATGCGCCTGAAACGTTGGCATTCGAGTGGAAAGGGCCGGACCCCTTCGCCGCAGTGATGAATGAGGCGGGGAACCTGACGGTGGTTGAGGTTGTCTTGGAAAAGCTGGACGGCGGCACGGCCGTCCGGCTGCGCCATAGCGGCTGGGGGGACTCCGCGGACTTCGAACAAGCTAGGGCTTGGCATGTGGAAGCCTGGGAGCAGATGCTGGGCAGCCTGAAATCCAGCATGGAAGCCGGCGAAGGCATTCTGTGCTGCCAGTAAGGAGGAATCTCTATGGCGAATTTTTGCGTTATCTCCATCAACGTACCGATATGGAGAAAGCAACCCGGTTCTAAGCGGATATCAGCTGGCGAAAAATGACTTAAGGGCATACTGGGACAGCTGATGATATGCGCCTGGCAGTCTACCGTGCATCAGACGAAGCCAGCGCTTCCCCTAGACGGAGAAGCGCTGGCTCTTTATTGAAAATTCAGTCGGTAAATCAGCCCCATCCATATCACCGTTTATTTAACATTAAACAGTTCCCCAACTTTGTTTGCGATTCCCGAATTCGCAGGTTCTCCGTCCTTTTCTTGAATCATCTGATTCTTGAGGATGGCGAAAAGGCCGGCACGCGCTTACCTTCGTCAACGGCCGGCCATGGCCCCGTAATCCCGCTTCAAACGCTCCTTCACCGGTTTTTCAAGCGAACGGTCCATATGGTACAGCCCCATCGTCTGCACCCACTGGCCGTGATTCACGTACCAGTTGTACATCGGCCAATAGTCGATCCCGGCGAGATAGCCGTCCGGACGCTCATCGGCTTCCGGGGTGATCGCGGATTTTTCTGTCAGCGCTCTGAACGTTTCCTTGTACATATGCTCTTGGATGTCGACCTCGCCATTATCTTCCCTGCTCCAGTACCCATATTCGGTGTTTAGCAGCGGTTTGTCCGGCCATAGGCGGTGCGCTTCCTCCAGGAAGCGCTTCGTTCCTTCGTACGGCTCGCCGCCGTGGAAAATGCCGAAATACATCGTCCACGCCGCCACGTCGAGCGGTTCCATCGACTCGTCATGGGCGCCCGGCTGGTCTGCCGCCGCGCTTTGCGTAATCAGCCGCCCGTCGTTATAGCGCTCCCTCACATCCCCGACAAGACGCTCGTTGTAAGCCTTGCGCAGCTTGACTTCCTTGCTTTCGTTCTGCGTGCTCCACATGAGCACGGAGGGGCGGTTGTATTGGGAAAAAATCATTTCCCGCCACATTTGATCGGACAAGCCCTTCTTCTCCTGCGTCTCGTAATGGATCGTCTCAAACTGCCACAGCGGAATCTCGCTCATGGCCGCCAGGCCCAGCCGGTCTGTCAGGATATACGTATAAATATGGTTAGGGTAGTGGCCGGTGCGCACCATGTTCGCGTTCAATTCCCGGACCTGCCGCAGATCCGATAGAATCCGCCCCCATTCCGCCGTCCGCCCGTATCCGGGCCACTCCTCATGGCGGGCGATCCCCCGTAGGAATACCGGCTTGCCGTTCAGATGGATTTGGCTGCCGGACGTGCGAACCGTGCGAATGCCGAACTGGGCCGACAGCGAATCGGAATGCCCTTCCCCTTCATCATTCGACAGCGTAAGCTCGGCCACGTAAAGGTTCGGCTCCTCCATGCTCCACAGCTTCGGCTCTTTGACCCGGACATCCCAGACGACGGCAGCCTTGCCATAGGCTTTCAGTTCCATCTTCCTGGCGTCCCAGCCTTCAGCTTCGGCAGCCGAAGCTTTGATCGTATCCGCATAAGGAGAAGCCAGCCGCAGGTCCTCCTCGGTTACGGCCTCAAACAGCCGTCCTTCCAAAAAAACGGATGCATCGCGATCGGATCGGTTCTCCACCACCGCCTTGAACCGGAGAAGCCCCTGTTCGTTCACGGGAACGATATCCAATCGGGAGACGTGCGTTAACGGCGCGGCTGCCAGATAGATGTCCTGAATGACGCCCGTGTAGTTGAAAAAGTCCGTATCCTTCAGTGCCGGGATCGTGTCGATTCGCGAACCCCACGGCGGATTGTCGACACGGATGGCCATGGTGTTGGTCCCCTCCTTCACCAGAGGAGTGACGTCAAGGGCAAACGGGGTAAACCCGCCTTCGTGGTAACCCGCCCATCGGCCGTTTACCCAAATGTCGCATACATAGCTGATACCCAGGCTTTTTAACGTAACCGATCGACCGGACCAAGACGCATCCAGATCAAAAGTGCGGCGGTACCATACCCCGTTCTCGTAACGTTCCGCGCCGGACGGACTCTCCTCGCCCGTCATCCCGTTCTCCGGCTGCGGAAGGCTGACCGTCCACCAGGATGAATCGTCAAAGCCTGACGTCGTGCGCCCTCCGGCCGCGTCCTCCACGCGTTGTACCCACGCCTTGCTGCGGGGGGACATGGACAGCTCATGATCGCTGTCAAACCGTTCCTTGCGCCAGTCGCCGTTCAACGACAAGGTACGTCTGCGCTGCGGCTCAAAAGTGGGTACGGGTATTCCATTTTGCACGGGGATGTATTCCTCGCCGGATTCCCGGACCGTCAGCGTCGGTTTCAAATATCCTCCTTGCACCGTCTCCGGAAGTTGATTAAGCATGTTTCTTCCTCCATTTCGTCCGTCTTTCCATGGTGCCGTTCCGCACATGGTGGCCGCTCCTGCGGCAAACAGGGCCGCGAACAGCCAAATCATCAGCTTGCGTTTTTTGTTCATGCGCCCACCCGTTTCCTTGATTCCGTATGAGGAGCAAAAACGGCTTCGCATCTTTCCCGTTCCGGACGAAGACGTTTCTCGCGAGAAAAAACGTTAAGCTGCGTAATAATGGATAATGTCGATGCCTGCCTGTTCAATTTTCGAAAAAAGGACGCTCTTCTTGAGACGTCCTCTCCTTCGGATTATTTACCGGACACGGACCGGTACCATTCGTTGACTTCCTTCGTGACCTGTTCCCCGCCGTTTTGCTTCCACTTTTCCACGAACTTGTCAAACTCGTCAGCCGGCAGCTTGCCGTAGATGATTTTATTGAACGTTTCCGATTCCGACTGTCTCAGCAGATTCCACTTGCTCTGCATCGTCGGCGTCGCGCGCCGTTGAAGTAGTTTTTGCGGCGGATGTCCTTCTGGTCCATCACGACTTTGGCGGCGTACCAGTTCTCGGGCTTCCGCTTCTGTGCCAAAAGCTTTTCGTAAGGCGTCGCAGGCTTCTCCCCATTGGCCAGCTTGACCAGGGACGACATGTACAGGTCCGGAATGACGGCCGGGTTGTTGTTGAAGCCGGTAATGAACATAAACTCGTTGTTATACTCCTTCACTTTGGCCGGGTCGCTTGTCGGTGTTCCGTCCACGATATCCCAGTCGTACCCTTTGGCGAAGCCGTGCTCGAATTCTCCGCCCTCTTTCGGGTTGGCATAATTCTCGAGCAGGTAATTGTAATATACGAAAATCGCTTCCGGATGCTTGGCATGCTTGCTGATCAAAATATTGCCGTTCGCGCCCGAACTGCTTCTCCATTTGGTTCCGATCTTTCCGTCAGGTCCCGCAGATCGGGTATGCCTTGTATTCCGCATGCGGCACGTTCTTCGTCAAATCCGGAGCCGGCCAATCGGGAACCCACTGCGCACCCGGCAGGATGCCCGCATTCCCTTTGGTCCATATTTCGGCGGATTTGCCTTCGTCCCAAAGCGCCGTATCCGGGTGAATGTAGCCTTTTTCCATCCATTCGCGAAGCTTGGCCAGCGCCTGCTTCGTCCCCGGATGAACGGAGCCGTACTGAAGCGTTCCGTCCTCGGCCATGTTCCACTGCTCCGGCACCTCGCCGTAAGCGGCAAACACCCATTCAAGCGACCCCATCCAGCTGTTGTACCCGACCTTCATGGCGCCCGTTAGAGGGAACACCTGGTCCGGGGATAGCCGTCCGGATTGTTGTTCTTGAACTGCTCCATGATGTTTTCCAGATCGGCTATCGTCTTAGGCGCGGACAGATTCAGCTTTTTCATCCAATCCTCGCGAAGCCAAAGCACGGTGTTGTCGTTGTCCAAATTTTCCAAAATGGGCAGGGCGTATTTCTTGCCGTCTTTCGCATACGGATACCAGATTTCAGGGTGCTTCTTGGCATGTTCCTTATAGATCGGCGATGCGTACTTCTCAAACAGCTCGTCAATTGCCATAAACTCTTCCGAATCAATCAGCTGTCCGATGACGACGGGATCGTCATAATACGGAACGAAATCCGGGATCTCCTCTCCGGAGGACAACGCCAGCTGAAGCTTTTGTTTATACTGGTCGGTATTCGCCGGCTCCCAGATGTTTTTGATCTTGATGCCAAGCTTTTCTTCCGCCCAGCGGCTGTGGACATTGTTCTCCTTCGTGTCCCCGTTTGTATACTTGCGCTGGCGCCCGACGCTCGTAATCTCGATCGGGGCTTCGTATTTTCCGTCCTTGACGGCCTGTTCGGCCGACTTCGCCTGCTCCTCGCTCTGCTGCGGCGTCTCTGGCTCTTCTGCCGTACCCTGACCGCACGCCGCCAGCAAGCTGACGGACAACACGGAAATGAGCAGCAGCTTAAACCATGACTGATTTCTCTTCATTCCTGATCTCCCCTTAATGGTAATGGATTAGATAGGCTCATCTTAACAACCGGGTGTATACGTTTCCATAAGGGTTTGTTGTGATTGATAAGAGTTTGTTGTTCATTACGGCTGCGGCTGGTGGCGTTCACGGTATTCCTGCGGCGTCATGCCGTAATACTTGCGGAACACCTTGATGAAATAAGCCGGGTCGAGATAACCGATCCCCTCGCAGATCTCGTATATTTTCAAATTCGTCTCCGTCAGCATCCGGCCGGCCCGCTCCATGCGGACATTCATCATGTATTCGCTCAGGCTTTGCCCGGTTTCGAGTTTGTAGATTTTGGACAGGTGGGTCGGATGCATATGCACCTCGTCCGCGATCGCCCGAAGCGAAGCATCGATGTGCAGGTTTTTCTCGATAAACAAGTGCACCTTGCGGATGACCGACTGCCTGCTGCTCTGCACTTCCATCTTCTGCAACTCGCGGATCAGGCGGAACGCATCCATCGACCACTGCTGAAGCGCCGCAATGGAACGAAACGGTACAAAATCGCCGAGAGCCGCCATGAGCTCGGGGGCCGCATCCCTTAAGTAAGAACCGCTCCGGTGAATCAGCTGGATGTAAGCCCCGCTGATCTCCATGCCGGCGACGAGAAGATGCTCAAGCGATTCCGGCCATTGGCTGCCAAGCTCCCCGAACAGCTCAAAGAGACGCTGTTCCGCCTGTTCCCACTGCGACATTTCCAACAGATGCAGAAGGCTCGGCGCGTATTGCAGCGTCCGCAGCGATTTCGGCGCAGGGCTCGCGGACGGCGATTCGAACAGAATCAGCTCCCGGCGGTCGCCGACCTGCTGGCGGAAAGCGGCGACGGCCTTTTCATAAGCGGTGCTGACGCCATCCGGAAACGCAAGCCTTTCGGTAAGATGCAGCGACACCGGCTCCTTCAGGATCGATTTCAGCTTCTGCTGCAGCCCGAGCAGCACTTTTTCCAGAAGATGCAGCACATCCTCTGTCTCCAAGGCGCCTTCATGCGGCTTCAGCAGAACGACGAGATATCCCCGGTCGTCCCGGCAGCCCCAGACGTGAAACTCGGGAGCCATCCACTCCCCGGTAATGTTCAGTACGGCAAACTCCACCCAGCCGCGGTCCTGGTCTGTCGGCACGGCTGGGGTCATTTCGTTCTCCAGGCGGACAAGCAGCATCCATGCGGAATCCTTCCCGCCGAAAGGTATGCCGTACCGCTCCGCCTGCTCCTCCCATGGGCCGGACAGCCTCCTTCCCGTCAGCACGGACCGAAGCAGATGGCTTCGGATCAGCGGCAAGCTTTCGCCCAGGGAATACTGCAGCTTTTGAACGACCCGGCGGTCGCTTTCCCGCTGCTTCAGCTGCTCCAGCGCCTTGTTGACTACGCGGAACAGCTCCTCGTCCTTGACCGGCTTCAGCAAATAGTCAAATGCCTTCAGGCTCATGGCCTGTTTCGCATATTCGAATTCCGAATAGCCGGACAGCAGCAGGCATACGGTTTCAGGCCTTTTCTTGGCAATCTCCTCGATCAGCTCCAAGCCCGTCAGCTCCGGCATCGAAATATCGGTAATGACAATGTCGATCGGGTAAATATCGATAAGTTCCAGCGCTTCGAACGGGGAGTACGCTTTATGCACCACGTCGATCCCGAGCTCGTTCCAAGGCTTATGGTCCGCCAGGTTGTCCACCCAGTGTGCCTCGTCATCCACAATCATCAGATGTCTCATTCTTCTTCCTCTCCTTTGCCCGCTTCCGGCTCGGATCTTTCCGCGGCCTGCCCGCACCACGTGATTCGGACGACCAGGCCGCCGCCCCCGGCATGATTGATCGTTAGGTCCGCTCCTTCGGCGTACCGGTGCAGAAGCCGCTGCCTGACGTTCCACAGCCCGTAGCCGACCGGCGGGTTTTCCGGCGCCAGGACCGCCTGCTGCAGCTCCGTCAGCTCCTTGCCGGTCATTCCTTTGCCGTTATCTTCTACTTCAAGCCATATATAGTCGCCCTGCCTTCCGCCCCGGATAGCAATCAACGCCGGGCGGATGGTCCCGCTCAATCCGTGAACGATCGCATTTTCTACCAGCGGTTGAAGAATCAGTCTTGGCACAATCAGCGATTCCAGGGATTCGGGAATGTCGGTTTCCACCCGCAGGCGAGGATTCCGCATCCGCTGAATATCCAGATAGCTGCCCACGACGGCAAGCTCGTGTTTCAGCTGAACCTCCGAAATATCGATTCGGGTCATGTACCGGTAGTAATCGCTCAAATTATGGGCCATGGTCACGGCCGCCTTATCCTGCTTCATTTCGATCATGTTGATGATGAAACCGAGGGAATTGTACAGAAAGTGGGGATTGATCTGTGCCTGGAGCTGCTTCAGATAGGCATCCTTCGCGCGCAGCTGCTCCATCAGTATATTTTCGATCAGCGTTTTCATCTGCTTGCTCATCTCGTTAAAGCGGCCGAACACGAAATTGAATTCATCCTTCCGGTCCGTTTTGATCTGTATGGAGTAATTTCCGGATTGAATGCCTTTCAGCCCCCGCATGAGCCTTTTCATCGGCGACAGCACCTGGCGGTACAGCATGTAGGACATCACGATCGAAAGGATGAACAAGACGGCGAATACCGCATAGAAAAAACGGTTCACGACGGACAGCGGCTTCATGGCATCGCTGAGGAGGGTGCAATCGATCATGTACCACTCCAGGCTGTTCGATTTGACCCCGGTCACCAGATAATTTTGGTCTTTCGCCTTAAACGTAAACTGAAAGGAATTTCCGACGTTTCGATTTTTCAACTGCCCGATCATCAAATCCGTCATGGACGGGTTTGCCCCGCTGGCCCCGATATATTGATCCTTCATGTCGTACAAAATCATCGTGCCGCGGTCCGCCTCGGTCGCCCGGTCGAGCGTCTCCCTGATGTTGGTTTCCGGAAAGGAAGCACCGACGATCGTTGTCGCATGATGGGATTTATCACCCCGGATAATGCCGTCAAGCGCATACCGGTAAAAGCTGCGCCCTCCGCCTTTTCCCTCCTTCAACCCGCTGGGCATCAGCTCCCATTTGGCGGACAGTCGGTCCGTAAACAGATTTTTCTGGAACACGCGGCTGTCGAGGGCGATCATCTCCTGATTGAGCACGGAATAGACGCCGTACGAGCTCTTCCACTGGGCAAACGTATTTTCTTTATATGCCATTTTGTCGAGAATGGCGGAACGGTTCTCGATCCGGTCATAATCGATCGGATCCATATAAACCGAAGCAAACTGCTTTACGGAGGAATCCGTCAGCAAAATCAACTGAAAATCCGTCATTTGCTGGACTTTGTTGTCCAGCTCGCCGGTCAGCAGCATCAGCTTCTGCAGGCTGGAACGGCGGATTTCATCCTGCAGGATCGTTGTTGTGCGCTGGTGGGCAATCCCGTAAACCGACATGATGATCAAAAACACAACCGCCAAGCCGAGATTCAGCTTCCTGAACAGGTTACCACGAAAATTCATTGGATTTGCCCCTTTTCTCCCAAGTGCCTAAGGAAACCCTACCAGACTAACAACGCCATATAGGCACTGCCCCTGCCTGCTAGTAAGATGAAGTATATCTGAAACCGTATTCTTCGAAAAGGGGGCATTACTCATGAGCCAGTCTCTTCCGTCCGCAGAACCATCAGCACCGGCTCCCCGCCGCAAGCGCAGCGGCAAATATCTCAATCCGCTGCAGCAACACACCTGGATGCTGCATCTGATGGTGCTGCCGGCGGTCATTTTAACGTTTATTTTTGCTTATCTTCCGATGTCCGGCATTTTGATGGCATTTCAGAATTACAAGCCGAAGCGGGGAGTTTTCGGATCGGAATGGGTGGGGCTGGAGCATTTCCGTTATATGCTTCAGAATGACTACTTTATACAAATCGTGGGCAACACCCTGTTCTTCGCCTGCATCAAAATCGTACTGAACCTTGCGGTGCCGTTCATCTTTGCCCTGCTGCTGAACGAGGTGCGGAAATCGCTGATCAAACGCTCCGTTCAAACGATGGTTTATCTGCCGCATTTCCTATCTTGGGTCGTTCTGGCCGGCATCTTGATGGATATGCTGTCACAAACCGGCATCGTCAATCAGTTCCTCGTCTGGCTGCTGGGAATCAAACCGATCTTTTTCCTGGGTGAAGGGAACTGGTTCAGGCTGGTCATTATCGTCAGCGACGTGTGGAAGGAATTCGGGTTCAGCACCATCGTCTTTCTGGCCGCGCTCGCCGGCGTGAACCCTTCCCTGTATGAGGCCGCCGAGGTGGACGGCGCAAACCGCTGGAAACAGACGCTGTACGTTACCATTCCGGCGATGATGCCGATTCTGATCGTCGTGGGCACGCTGGCTCTGGGCGGCGTATTGAACGCCAACTTCGACCAGATCTTCAACCTGTACAATTCGCTTGTATACGATAAGGCGGATATCATCGACACGTTCGTCTACCGCGAAGGCCTGCTCAGCGGACAATACAGCTTTGCGACGGCCGTCGGCCTGCTGAAATCGGTGATCAGCCTGTTCCTGATCATCATTTCCTACACGCTGGCTTACCGGTTCGCCAATTACCGCATTTTTTGAGAAATAAGAAATCTACTTGAACCAGGCCGTTTTTAGAGGAGGTTAACGCCCACATGTACCATAAAACATTCGGGTACCGCGTCTTTTCATCATTCAATCACTTTTTTCTGATCCTTCTGTCGATGCTGTGCATCCTGCCCCTGGTCCACCTGCTGGCGGTTTCCTTCAGCGGGCCGGCACCGGCAAACGCCGGGCTCGTCACGTTCTGGCCCAAGGATTTCACTTGGGAAGCTTACCGAAAAACATTTGAAAATCCAAACTTTCTGAACTCCATGTGGGTCTCCGTCCAGCGGACCGTGCTGGGCACCACGCTCAGCATGGCCGTGACGACTTGCGCCGCGTACGCCCTTTCGAAAGAGAAGATTTTTCGGGGACGCAACGTGTATATGTGGTATTTCATCTTCACGATGCTGTTTAGCGGCGGCATCATTCCGACCTACATTCTCATTACGAAGCTGGGCCTGACCAATACGCTGTGGGCGCTGATTCTCCCCGGCCTGGTCGGCGTGTACAACATCATCCTGATGCTGAATTTCTTCCGGGGCATCCCGCGGGAGCTGGAAGAGGCCGCCGTCATCGACGGGGCCAACCATTTTCAGACGTTCCTGAAAATTTATCTTCCGATTTCCCTGCCGTCCATCGCGACGATCACCCTGTTCATCATCGTGGGACACTGGAATTCCTACTTCGACGGATTGATCTACATGCGCGAGGTGGAAAAGCTGCCGCTGGCTACGCTGCTCCAAACCATTGTCGTGCAGACCGACTTCAGCAACATGGATCCCGAGACGATCAAGAACCTGTCCCAACGGACCGTAAAATCCGCCCAAATCTTCATCAGCCTCATCCCGATTTTGGCGATTTATCCGTTTCTTCAAAAATACTTCGTGCACGGGATCGTGCTCGGCGCGGTGAAAGAGTAAGCGGGAATCGAGCCGTCGGCTATTCTCCGTGCAAGAGGGGGCGGCCCCAAAGGGCCTTGGACCCGGGACGCCCCTCGTGTTTTGTCAAGGGAAAGCGGCCTGCAGCGTAAAACGGCTAATGTTGACACTAGTTCCGCTATATGCCCGAAAAACGCGGATTTAACCGGTTAACGTGACACTGGTTCCGCTATTGGGCTTCAAAAGGGGCTTGTAGGCAGCTAAACGCCCTAATCACGGAGCAGTTGTCACGAAACAAGCTCAAATCGCTCGACAACAGAAATGAACGGAACCAGTGTCCACGATTGAGCTTTTCGTCATTGTAATTGTTTTCCACGTTATGCGCCTGAATCTCCATTGGCGCAGAAGTGGTCCGGAATCACGTACCAGTTGGAGGAGAATAGGCTTGGACTGCAGACTTTTTCCTTCGAAACGGCTGACGGCCGTATCACCGAAACCATGCAAAATGCAACCGGGGAGCACGTACTCGTCCACGGAACCGACGGTTGGGCGGAAAGCCGCACTTCCTTGCTGAGGGGAAGTCCCGAGCAGGTCGCCGCCAACGCCGGATGGGAATCGGAAGATACGCTAGTGCTCACGCAGCAGTTTGTTGAAACGCCGTTTCGCATGACGACCGCCGTCACCTTCAAAGACAACGTCATGGAATTATCCTTCCGTCAAAACGTCGGGACTGACGAAACGCTTATCATCCATGGTACGGCCCTAGCCGGCGCTAAAGAGCTGTAGACCGGTTCTTCCGCATGGTTGGCGCATCACAAGCACAGCAATCATGTTACAAGCATATCTATATAGGCCGTCCGCATTAAAATGCGAGACGGCTTTTTCCGTGCAGAGCAGGAGCTCTAACCCTCGTGTTAACCTTTCCGGTGAAACGGGTAAGGAACAAGAAGAAGGTGACGGAAACCTCACACCGTCTATTTTCGACTAAGAATGCGATCTATTGGAAAACATAGGGGCATCCGGTCGTCATCCAAACCAGATCATAAGGGGAAATCGCATATGAAACCAGCATCGGAAGAGCGGATCACCCTGCACGGGTTCAACAATCTTACGAAGACCTTAAGCTTCAATATGTATGACATCTGTTACACCAAAACCAGGGAAGAACGCGAAGCTTACATCGAATACATCGACGGGCAGTACAACGCCGACCGGCTGACGAGCATCTTAAAAAACGTATCCGATATTATCGGCGCACATGTCCTGAATATCGCCAAGCAGGATTACGTCCCGCAAGGGGCCAGCGTCACGGTGCTCGTTTCCGAAGGGCCGATCGTCGAGGTTCCGGACGAATCATACGACGAATCGCCGGGACCGCTGCCGGACAGCGTCGTTCTCCAGCTGGACAAAAGCCATATCACCGTCCACACCTATCCCGAATATCACCCGGATGAAGGAATCAGCACCTTCCGGGCCGATATCGACGTGTCCACCTGCGGGGAAATCTCGCCGCTAAAGGCGCTCAACTATCTTATCCATTCGTTCGATACGGACATTATGACGATCGATTACCGGATACGCGGCTTTACGCGGGACATTAACGGGCATAAGCTGTTTATCGACCACGAGATCGGCTCCATTCAAAACTACATCCCGGACGAGGTGCAGGAGCTGTACCATATGATTGACGTCAACGTGTATCAGGAAAATATTTTCCATACCAAATGCAAGCTGAAAGAGTTTGATTTGGATAACTATCTGTTCGGTTACACGAAAGACAAGCTGTCTGCCCGGGAACAGCAGGAAATCACCGAGCGTCTGAAGCTCGAAATGGACGAAATTTATTACGGCAAAAACATCGACCGGAGTTAACGAATGAAGCCCGCCTCTCCTGATATTCAAGGGAAGCGGGCTTGTTCATGATCTGTGACAGCATGCCGTTCGTTACGGAACCTCGACGCATCCAAAACATCTTGTTGGGGTGGCGGCAGGGATCAAATCGCCCTTTTGTTATGCTTTCCCCGCCTAAAATTGAATGCGCAAGCCTTCGAAGGTATGTATGCCCGTGCCGTGGCGGATAACATCCTTTTCGCGCAGTTCCTTGACCGCGCTCCGCGCGACCCGAAGCCAGGCCGGATCCAGCCCGATGCTGTTATGGCTGCCGAAAATCCGTTTCACCCCGGCGATGTTTGATATTCTCTCCAGCGAATTCACCAAGTCCACGGGGTCCGTCGTCGGATAATAAGCGTAAACCGGCGTTTCGTCGTAAAGCAGATCGCCGGTGAACAAGTATCCCCTGCCGGTATCAAACAACGCGATATGACCCGGAGAATGTCCCGGCGTATGATAAACTTTCAGACTCCGGCCCCCCAATTCAATCACGTCCCCGTCACGCAGCAGTCCCGCCGGTTTGCCTTGATAAGGCGTATAGTTCAGCGGATTGAAGGTGTCCGGAACCGGTCTCGTGATGTCTCTGGAAATATCCTTCCGTATCTGCTCTATCCCCAGGCCTTTAATACCGCTGACAAGCCAGTCCTCTTCGGCTTCGTGCACATAGATCTGCTCGAATTGGCCGTGGCTTCCGATATGATCCCAATGGACATGCGTAGTCAGGACCAGAATCGGGAGGTTCGTAAGGCGGTCCGACATGCGCTTGATCCGGTCGATGCCGAGGCCCGTATCAATCAGCGCCGCTTTTTCATGACCGATGAGCAGAAAGGAATGAACCTTCTCCCAGTGGCCGAATTCGCTGATCGCGAACGTGTCCGCATCAATTTGGGTTACCGTAAACCAAGGATCGTCGATGATCACATGAAGCTCGTTCATTTGGGAATCCCCTCCGTTTATTTGGAAAATGTAATGTCCTCATCGTTATCCTGAAAGCCGATAAGCGAGATGTAATAGCTTTTTGTCCGTCCGCTCGCCTCGGGAGATTCCTTCAGGCTGCCGAAGTGTTTATGCAGCAGGTCTTTGAAATCCTGAAGAAACGCCGTAAAATTTTCTTCGTCGCCCTGCAAGGCGTAGGCGGCTGCTATGTTTTTTCTTAAAAGCTCATTCGAACGGCTCAGCGCAAAAGACTCGGCAGGCGCCTTCAGAATCTTCGACCTTGTCGCCTCAACCGTTTCCATGAATACCTGCCTGGACGTCTCGATCAAATCCTCGCTTGGAAGCAGATGCTCGTCCGGGATAAACCGGCTCGCCACCGCCCGGTAGTATTTTTGCACGATTCCATTCTTCTCTTCTTTCCGCACGACATGAATGACCTGATGCTTTTCAAGCTCCTTCAGATGGAAATAGATGTTGTTGCGCGTAATATCCAGCAATTCGGCCAGCTGTTGCCCTGTGTATTCTTTCTTTACCAAATTCATCAGGATTTTGGTCCGGAGGGGATCGGCGATGGCCTTCAACTGCTCATGCGTTTGGATCCTGTAGACTCCCGTAATATCCATACCTTCACCTCACATTATTTTACCGGTAAAATTATTTTTACTGTTGCGGAAGATTGTATCAAACTCCTTGGTTCAAGTCAAATGCATCTCCGCAAAACTTGGTTGAATTTTCATGCGATTCGTTTTAGGATACAAGCGATGTCCATGCATGTTCCATCCCCCGGTGCGGGTATGGTATATTTATGCACGAGTCTGTGTTGATCACGGTAAGAAGGAAGTGGTCCGATGTTCGATCCCACGATTTTTGAAAATTTGAAGGTTGCTTTGGAAAATATCATTTATGATCTGGATAATTTGGATGGAAAAGTGTTAGTCACCGGGAGAAGCGACCGGCTGGATATGGCCGTGATGTCGAGGGAGTTTAACATCCGGTTTGATCTGGTTCCGGCAACCGGCGTTACCGCGGAAATCCGTTTGGAAGCTTTTTTGAAAGACTTGTCTGCGGAAATTTTGGAAACGCCCGGAGATGTTCCGGGCTGCGCCTTATCCCTGCGATTTTATACGGAAGTGGACGAGGGCCAGAGCGCCTGCAATGCGATTAGAGAGCTGATGAACGTCATCTGGGAGCCCCAGGTACCGCCGATTCAAACCCTTAGTTATGTTTTCGGGGATCATCCGGCTGTTCTCAGCAACAGGATCGAGCTGAAATTTCCTCACAAGATCAATGAAAACAACATGTCGGATCTTCCGAGTCTGGTGGATCACGTGATCCGCACGCTTGAAGAGCTGGCGCGAATTTAAGAGGATGACGACGAGAAAGAACCCTTGTGCCTCAAGTATTCAAAGAGGACAAGGGTTCCTGAGTTTTACGGATGTCTAACCACCCGTATCGTTATTCACTCCTGCGCATTTTGGGAAGCCGTCATTACGCCGTCTTGCTTCAGCGGCTTGCGGTAACCAGCCGGACTTCAATGTCCGAAGGATCCAGCACGTAAGAAGCTCCGTCCCGCTCTTGCACCGTCAAGCCGGCGCTTCGGACCCTGTCGCTTACGGCGGCAAGCTCTTCCTTATCCGGCAGCACGACGGTAAAATAATTCATGCCTGCGGCATTGCGGGGAGTGTTCGGTACGCCGACGCCAGCCCATACGTTCAACCCGATATGGTGATGATACCCTCCGGCCGAAATAAACAAAGCGGCGCTGCCGTAATGGGCCGTCAGTTCAAAGCCGATAATGTCGCAGTAAAAGCGCTTGGCTGCCTGAAGATCGGACACGTGAAAATGCACGTGGCCGATCACCGTCCCGGCAGGAAGACCGTTCCACTCCACTCCTTCCGATACCGCAAGCAGGCTTTCCACATCCACCGGATCGGTCGTCATCATGATTTCTCCGCTCGCATCCCGCTTCCATGTATCCCGGGGCCGATCGGCGTATATTTCTATGCCGTTATTGTCCGGATCGCTGATATAAAGAGCCTCGCTGACCAAATGGTCTCCCTGGCCGACCGGAACATTAAACGCGGCAAGATTGCGGACGACAAGCCCGAGGCTTGGCCGGTCCGGTACCAGAATCGCAAAATGGTACAATCCGGCGGCAGACCGTTCCCGCTGCCGAATCAGTCCTTCCACTTCTTCAAGAACGAGCAGCGCATTATTGCCGTCTGCCGTTAACTCCGCTGTCCTTCCTTGCTGCCGAAGTACCTTCAAACCGACAACCTCTGTATAAAATCGTACGGATTCCGCCAAATCGCGGATTCGCAGAGAAACCTGTCCAAGCTCTGTAGACGGATGCAGCACTGCTGACATGTTGTTCACTCCTTCATTGATATCCATTCATTATTCTATCCACACGCACGTTTCATTCACTTTGGCATATACCATAGAATTCGTTTTATATAATTATTATAGTTACAGAGAAAAAGAAAGTCAATATATTAAAATGTTGCTTCCCGCCTTATTCGAACTTTCTGGTTTATCCGTTTGGCATATCCGTTCAATTTAAAGCCTTTAAGCGCGTTTCCCCACATTAAAAAGACCGGACAAGGGTCCGGCCTTCATCGTTATTCTGCATGCTTTAAAACATCGGGAACACATACCTGATCAGAAAATAAAGAAATCCGAAAAAGATAATCAGATAGGCAACATACTTGATCAGCGTCGACGCAACGAGACTGGAGTCATTCCGCTCCTCTACGTTGCGCGTTTCAACCTCGACATTGTCGTGGCGCCGACGGGAATTCATATGCTCCACCTCCCTTTTCTGGCCTGCGGCTGCAGGCGGCGGGTATCCGCTGCTTGTTTATCTATACACGCAACCGGAACGGTTGAACCATACGATCATCGGCAAACCCGTCGGCACTATTCACAGTATGCCGATCAGAACCGGAAGAAACACAAAGGAGGCGAGCGTCGTCCAGAGGATACACATGGATACGAGCCTTGGAGCCGCGTCATATTGCTCGGCCAGAATCACCGCATTAACGGCGGCCGGCATGGAGGACAAAATCAGAATGACCGCAAACAATGTCCCCTCCACGGATAATGCCGCCAAAATCGCCCAGGCGATCAAAGGAGCGACAGCCAAACGCATCGCCATGCCTGACCAAAACCCGCGCCGGGTGACGGGCGAGGCCTCGCGGCCGTCCCTAACCCCTACCATTTGCGCGCCCAGAATAACCAACGCAAGCGGTGCGTAAGCGGCCGAAAGCATGCTGATTCCGGTTTCCAGGGCTCCAGGCAGGGCCGCTCCGGTCATCCGGATCAGCACGGCAAGAGCGGCGGCATACACGGACGGAAGCGTAAATACCGATTTTACCGCCTTTGCCGCCGAGAAGTGGGAACGGGCCGCCAGATAAACGCCAAGCGTGTTGATGATCATAATCTGGACGATGACGTAAACGGAAGCCTTGTCGAGACCGGCCTGCCCGAATGCGAGAAGAACAAGCGGCAAGCCGTAATTAACGCTGTTCGTAAACAGTGTCGTTAAAGCAAGGCCCGAGCGTTCCGGCTGAGACAGCTTAAGCATTTTCCCCGCGAAGCCGCACAGCAGCCAGAGGATCAGCATATTCAGAAGGCAGAAAGCCACGGTCACCGCGATGTCGCCTGAAGTAATGGAAGCCCGTTCAAGCGTCTCAAAAATAAGCGCCGGACTCATGACATATAATGAAAGCGCGGATAACGGCTTGGTCTCCAATCCTTTGAACCGCTTCAACAAGCCGCCTCCGATCACCGGAAGCGAAATCGGCAAAAATACGCTGTACAGCGTTGACAAAAAGGAAGATATCATATTTAACAAGCCACCTTGGAACATATTCAACGAACCGTTTCCATCGTAACGCATTTTCTTGGCATCCGTCCAAGACTCGCTGGCTATAAACTTATAGGCACCCGCTTTCCCGTTGTTTAAGGTCACCGTCGACCCTGCATAATCGTGCACGAAATGTCGGGTGAATCCGTTTGGTCCATGCTATGCTATCGGTAAAGGGAGGTCATATAGTGGATTTGCTTAAACATATGAATGGAGCTTTGGAGTACATCGAAGAAAACCTTGCGAACGATATTGACTATAAGGAAGCGGCAAGGCTGGCGTTCTGCTCCGAATATCATTTTAAACGAATGTTTTCGTTTCTTGCGGGCATTTCGCTTTCAGAATACGTTCGCCGCAGACGGCTAACGCTCGCAGCATTTGAGCTTAGAGACGGCAATCTCCTGATCATTGACCTTGCGGTGAAATACGGGTATAACTCGCCCGATTCTTTCACGCGGGCCTTTCAGCAATTGCATGGGATCACGCCGTCCGAAGCCAGAGCGGGCGGCCGCCCGCTTAAAGCTTATCCGCGAATGACCTTCCAGCTATCCATCAAAGGAGGAAGCGAAATGAATTACCGAATCGAAGAAAAAGAAGCTTTCCGAATCGTGGGGATCAAGAAAAGAGTGCCCATTATTTTTAATGGCGTTAATCCGGAAATCGCTTCGATGTGGGAAAGTTTGGATCTTGAAACGATTCAAAAGCTAAAGGCTCTCTCGAATGTCGAGCCCAAAGGGCTGATCAGCGCATCCACGAATTTTTCCGAGGGCAGAATGGAAGAAAAAGGGGAACTGGATCATTACATTGGCGCGGCAACCACAAAAACATGCCCGGATAACCTGGTGCAGCTTGAAGTTCCCGCCTCCGCTTGGGCCGTGTTCGAAGCCAAGGGGCCGTTTCCGGACGCGCTGCAGGATGTGTGGGGACGCATCTATTCCGAGTGGTTTCCCTCCTCAAACTATCAACAGGTCGAAGGTCCGGAAATGCTGTGGAACGAGAATAAAGACGTCACCTCCCCCACTTTCAAAAGCGAAATATGGATACCCGTTATTCTCAAGCAAGCGGCAAGCGAACCTGAAAAGCAGCCGTAATAACATAAGAACCCGCCTTTGGCAAAGGTGGGTTCTTCGGGTTATTCCAGATGGTTACATTCCTATCGATGCGGAGCTCATGCCAAGAGGCGAAGCTGCCGGGTCAAAGTGAACAGTCCGCGGTCTATGGCCACGGTCTACATAATGATACTTGCGTTCAAGAAAAAAGTCATTCCGCTTGTTGATGATAAAGCGCCCTAAACTCGTCTTCCAGCATGCTCATGATGACCGAATCATGGTACCGGTGATTATAGTAAAGCGCATCCCGCTGCACCCCTTCCCGCTTGAAGCCCACCTTTTCATAAGCCTTGATCGCCCGCACGTTATAACCGAATACCTGCAGCTCGATCCGGTGCAGATTAAGAATGCCGAAGCCGTATTCCAGCAGAAGCCGCATCGACTCCGGGCCGAAGCCCTTGCCCAGATGCTCCTCCGAATCGATGGCAATCCGGATGTTCGCATTCCGGTTTGCCGGATCGATATCCTGAAGGGCAATGTCTCCGATCACCTCGTCGCTGTCGCGCAATGCGATCAAGAGCAGCACGGTCGAAGCATCGCCCGTTTTCCCGTCAATGTAACGCCGGATTCCTTCCAATGTTAAAGCTTGCCGGGTTCCCGTCAGTCGCCGCATTTCAGGATTGAACAGCATCCGAAAATACCCTTCGGCATCCTCCTGCCCCACCGGTCTTAAATAGATCCGTTCCCCTTCTAAAAAACGTACCGGTTTCGGGTTCCATAATGTTGTGCTCATCGTTACCTCCTGTTTTAAATCTCCATCAAATCCCCTATACTATAGCAAGAAATTGACCATCTACAAATATGCAGTTTTTATCTTTTAAAAAGGACAGATTTGACATGAATCAAGTTTCCATCCATTTGAACGGAATCAGCCCGGCTTTGGCCGATCCCTCCGTTCCTTTATACGTTCAGCTGTACCAGTACATGAAAAAGGAAATCGCCTGCGGCCGCTGGA
This sequence comes from Paenibacillus sp. DMB20, assembly GCF_000987955.1. GTDB lineage: Bacteria > Bacillota > Bacilli > Paenibacillales > Paenibacillaceae > Paenibacillus_AQ. The sequence goes on along the minus strand of NZ_LAZU01000025.1, from coordinate 39,029 downwards.
AGGCCGAGGCCCGTCTTCCCTCCGTGCGCAAGCTTGCCGAGCTTCTGGGCGTCAGCACAACTCCGATCGAGATGTGCTATCAGCAGCTGCTGGCCGAAGGCTTTATTCTTAGCCGCCCGCGAAGCGGCTATTTTGTCCGGAAGCTGGCGGATTCCCCCATTCCCCTCCCGCCCGAGCCGGAAGCACCGAAAGGGCAGTTGCTCCGACGGCACCATTCCTTCCGGTACGATTTTCACATGTCCAAAAATGAATACGGGTATTTTCCGATTGCAGAATGGAGAAAAGCGTATAACCGCACCCTCCGGCATGAAAACGCGGCCGAGCTGCTGTTTTTCGGGGATCCGCAGGGCGAAAAGGGACTTCGTTACGAAATTGCCAAATATGCAAGAAGCGTGCGGGGCGTCTCCTGCTCCCCGGAACAGGTGGTCATCGCCTCGGACCCTTATCCTCTTCTGGATATCATATGCCGGCTGCTTCGCCCCTACGGCAATGTTATTGCGGTGGAAGACCCCGGCTATCCTCAATACCCCGAGGTTTTTCGCCGGAACGGATATCAAGTGATTCCCGTCCCGCTAAAGGAGGACGGGATCGACCTGGACCTTTTGCGCGGAAGCCATGCCGGACTGGCCGTCGTATCTCCGTCGCACCAGTTTCCTGCAGGCATGGTTATGCCTTTTTCCAAACGGCTTGCCCTGCTCCAGTGGATTCAGGAATCCGGCGGCTTTCTGATCGAGGATGATTACGACGGGGAATTCCGATACTACGGACGGCCGATTCCCTGCATGCAGGGTTTGATACCCGATAGCCGGGTCATTTATCTGGGAGGATTTTCGCAGGTGCTTTCGCCCGCGCTGGGCATCCAATACATGATCTTGCCGTCCGTGCTGCTTGAGGATTATCATCATCTGAAACATCAGCTGTTTCTTGAATGCACCGCTTCCCGGCTGCACCAGCATACGTTGGAGCGTTTCATGCGCGAAGGGTACGTCGATCGGCATCTCCGGAAGATGAGGGCGATTCTACGGAAAAAGCACGATCAACTAATGGCCTCCGCTGGGCGGCATTTTGGAAAAAGGGCTTTCGTATCCGGGACGGGGGCAGGCTTTCATCTTATGTTATCGCTCCGTCATCCCTTATCCGAGGCCGAGCTTGAATTGAGGGCGGAGAAACAAGGAATCCGGATTCATTCTGCTGCCTATACCCGTTTCCATAGCCAGGATTCCTCCAAAGGCTCCGGTATAAGAGAATTTATCGTCGGATTCGGCGGCATTCAGGAGAAGGATATCGATGACGGAATTCGGCTGCTGGCATCCTGCTGGCTTGAAGAAGTCGAATAACGGAACTGCTGCTTTATTCGCCGGTCATACCGCCCGGCCGACAATGACGAGATCGCGCTTGACGCCGTCCATCTCGGCAACGCCCGGCAGAAGCCCCCACTGCTGAAAGCCGAACTTTCGCAGCAGCCTCAGGCTCGGCTCGTTATGTCCGAACACGAAGCCGACCAGATTGCTCACCCCAAGACGCGGGCATTCCGCCAGAGCCTTCTCGATCATCACGCCGCCTACGCCGGCGCCGCGGTATTTTTCGTGGACATAAATGCTGATCTCTACGGTGCCATCGTATGCCGGACGGCCATAAAACGATTGAAAGCTCATCCAGGCCGCAATTTCCCCGCCGTCCCGCAACACCCATAAAGGCCGGCGATCCGGATCATGCTCCTCGAACCACGTTATCCGGCTTTCCAAAGTAACCGGCTCCAGATCGGCGGTCACCATTCTTCCGGAGACGGTAGAGTTGTAAATATCTACAATCGCTTGCAAATCTTCTTTCCGGGCAAATTCGATTTGTTCATATTGTGCCATGGCTATTCCTCCGATGATGTGTTTTCCGGGTTAGCTCTATTTTAACGGAGGATGATCCGAAACGCTTTATTTTTTACGGTTTGTGCTTTCGGCTGCCTTACTTCACGAATGTGTTGCGTACACGCTCCGATCGCAGGAAATAGGGAATCCAGATGCAGCAGTAAACGATCGACCGCACGATTTCCCTCGGCGTGTTCACGCCTTCCATTTCGGCGATAAACTTAATTTGGTTAGCCATCGCGTAATCCACAGCGGCCAGCAGGAGGCTTGCAATCATGAGCGTTATCATGGTTTTGGGAAATGCTCTCTTTTTGCCGTACAAAAGAGCAAGAATGACAATCAAGAAAAGCAACAGCACCGAGTTGCCCACAGCTTCGAAGATGAGCATCGGTTTCCACAAAGGATCGTATACGGGCGAAGACGGGGCGGTAAGGACATTCCAAAATTCCGGTTTAAAGGCGGGAATGACGTTATTGAACAGCATGATAGCGACAGAAATAAGAGATAAGTAAACGGAAACCTGGACAAGGATCAACCAGCCGCCCAGCCCCTCCAATCTCTTGTATCTCGTCGAGGGTTGTCCTTGCGGAGCCGGACTTCCGTGCATTGGATTTGAATCCATGAAGAAACTCCTTTCAATTCCATATTATGTATTTATTGTATCTGAGCCATTATATAACAAGACAACCCCCGAAAAAAAGACTTTCTTTACTTCATTTCCGGAAAGAGCTAACCTAAACTTATGGAAAAAATCGTATTTTGATGCGAAAGGATGGAGCATGATGAATGACAGACTTCAACATATAACCGAAGCCATGAACAGCCGCGGCTGGGATTTGCTTTTAATTACCGATCCCAAGCATGTGTACTATTTAACGGGCTTTGCCTGCGACCCTCATGAACGTTTTCTAGGTCTTGCGCTATTCCGGGGAGAAGAGCCGCTGCTGATGGTTCCCGCTCTCGATGCAGAAGCTGCCGCCGCAGCCTCTTCGGTAACGAATATCGCGACGCATCAGGATACCGATCAGCCTTACGAGCTTTTGCGCAAACATATACCGGGTTCCATCGGTACCCTGGCATTGGAAAAGGACCAGCTCACCGTATCCCGGTACGAGCAGCTTCAGCATCATTTTTCGGCACGCGGGTACGTGGACGCCGGTGAAATCCTCCGGGAGATGCGCGTTCGCAAGTCCGCAGATGAAATCCGGGCGATGAAGCAGGCCGCCGTTCTTGTTGAGCAAGTCCTCTCCGAGGGACTAAAACAGGTCAAGGCGGGGGTTCAGGAAATCGAGCTTGTCGCCGAGCTTGAATACCTGATGAAAAAATTGGGCGCCGACGGGCCTTCCTTCGAGACGATGGTGCTGGCCGGTCCGAATACCGCGCTGCCTCATGGCGTGCCGGGATCGCGCCGAATCCGGGAAGGCGATCTCCTTATGTTTGACCTCGGCGTCTTCTCAGGCGGTTACGCCTCGGACATCACCCGAACCTTTGCCGTAGGCGGCATCGGTCCCGAAGCGGAAAAAATCTACAACACGGTACTCGCGGCAAATGAAGCAGGCATTCGTGCCGTCAAACCGGGGGTTACTTACGGGTCCATCGATAAGGCCGCTCGCTCCGTCATAGAACGGGCCGGCTACGGAGAGGCATTTGTGCACCGGTTGGGCCATGGTCTCGGCATGGATGTGCATGAATATCCGTCGGTCCACGGCTTGAATGGCGATCTGCTGCAGCCCGGCGCGGTTTTTACCATTGAACCCGGCATTTACGTGCCCGGTCTGGGCGGGGTACGGATCGAAGACGACGTGCTGGTTACGGATGTTGGTGCGGAGGTGCTCACTTCTTTCCCTAAACAGCTTACGGTTATCGGCTGCTAGTCCACGAATACAAAATTAAATGCTATTGTTATTCTGAGACCATGATCAAGCTTTCCGCTTATCTAAACAGGTAGTGCCCCAGGTCAATTGACCTGGGGCACTACCTTCTTTATTCAACCCTAGCTGTACCATTACTTGCTTTAAACGTCCTTTATGCCTGCATCACATCAATGTCCTGATTCCGGTTCTTGTACACCGAAGTGTCCACTTCATTCATGACTTTCCCGGTTATCAAGCCGGCGGTCATGGAATCGTTGACATTGAGCGCCGTCCGGCCCATATCGATCAGCGGCTCCACGGAAATGAGCAGGCCGGCCAGCGCCACCGGGAGATTCATGGTCGACAGAACGATCAATGAAGCAAAGGTAGCGCCCCCGCCGACACCGGCTACTCCAAAGGAGCTGATCATGACCACGACAACGAGCATCAGGATAAACGACCAGTCGGTCGGGTCGATGCCAGCCGTTGGCGCAATCATTACCGCAAGCATTGCCGGATAAATGCCGGCGCAGCCGTTCTGCCCCATCGTGGCTCCAAACGAAGCGGACAGGTTCGCGATCCCTTCCGGTACGCCCAGTCTTTTGTTCTGCGTCTGCACGTTCAGCGGGATCGTGGCCGCACTAGAACGCGACGTGAAAGCAAATGTCAACACCGGCACCACCTTGCGGAGGTAAGTAACCGGATTAAATCCGAACAAGGACAGCAGTATCAGGTGGATGATAAACATGACGATCAGCGCCACATACGAGGCCAGCACAAAATCAATCAAGTCAAGGATGACCTGCAGGTCCGTCCCCGCAATCGTTTTCGCCATCAAGGCCAAAATGCCGTAAGGCGTCAGACGGAGAATAAGCGTGACGATTCGCATCACGATTCCGTAAAGCGCGCGGATCATGCCGCGGAAGGTCTCCGCTTGTTCCGGATGCTTCCGGTCAAGGCCGAGAACGGCAACGCCTATGAAAGCCGAAAAAATTACGACCGCAATGGTAGAAGATTTTCGGGCTCCCGTCATATCCGCAAAAGGATTCGCCGGAACGAACTCCAGAATTTGCTGAGGCAGCGTCAAATCCTCGACGTCACCCAGCCTCTCCTCCAGCAAAGCACCCTGCTCGTGTTCCGCGGCTCCCGCTTGGATATGTTCCGCCGAAAGGTCAAACGTCAGCGCCGTCGCGATGCCGACAGACGCGGCCACCCCCGTCGTCAAAATGAGTACGGCGATGATCAGCCCGCTCATTTTGCCGAGATTGCGCCCGCCCTTCAAATTCATGATTGCGGAAATAATCGAAACCATAATGAGCGGAATGACCATCATTTGCAGCAGCCGGACATAGCCGTAACCGACAAGATTGAACCAGTCCGTAGACTTGGATATCACATCGGAGTTCGCTGTATACACATACTGCAGCACTGCCCCAAATAGCACCCCGAGCCCAAGCCCCGCGAACACCCGCTTCGTGAACGAATAGTGCTTTTTCTGCATCCAGTACAAAACGCCGATGAGCAAAGCCAGAATCAGGACATTCACAATGATTAAAAATGTTTCCATCCCTAAAACCTCCTCTATATTTAATAAGTGCACTACTACGTATTCATTCCAATTATTCCCCACTTTAAACATTACCCTGCATATCCACTTCGAAGCCAAGCATCGTCTCTAATAGATAAAAACGGCATTCCTATAAAATCGGACGTGAGTCCTTTTCAACTGCTTTGACGGACTGCGTGAGTGCTGCATAAAGCTTTATTCCAAGTTTTCCGCTGTGTTTAAGATTATAAGAGATATCCTTCCGGCTTACAATAGTTAAAAAATTACATAAAAAAGACGGCTTATTAGCCGTCCAAATCCTAAGTTTATGGGTTGCAAAAACAACTGGCGTTTGCCTGCATGATCATTGTTCGGCGCCGGCGTATGCCTCTTCCCGTCCTTCTTCGGACTTCCCTGCACCAGCCGTTAACAGCACCTGAGGCGAGCCGTTTGCGGGATGGGCCACCACCGACGTATCCACCCGGAAAATCCGCCGGATGTTGTTCTCCGTCAGCATGTCTTCCGGAGAACCCTTTCCTGCCATTCTCCCTTCGTGCAGAACGAGCAGCCGATCGCAGAACTGGGCTGCCAGATTGAGGTCATGGAGCACGCTGATTACCGTAATCCCCGTATCTCTGCGCCAATCCGCCACCATATCCATGAATTGCAGCTGATAGCGGATATCCAGATACGTGGTCGGCTCATCCAGCAGAAGAATCGAGGGCTCTTGGGCCATGACCTTGCCAAGGGCGGCCCGCTGCCGCTGCCCCCCGCTCAGCTGATCCAGGCGCCGGTATTCGAGACTTTTCAGCTCCAGCCTCTCCATGATCGAATCAAGCAGGGGCCCGGCGTCGCTTGGTTCCCGGCCAAACCAGTTCTGGAACGGGTAGCGTCCCATTTCCAGCACTTCGCGCACGGTAAAATCCGTCGGGCCCAGCCCCTCCTGCTGCAGAACGGCCAAGGTTCGGGCCAACTCCTTCCGGCCGTAATCCCTTACGTCCCTGCCGTGGATCGTCACCTTGCCGGCAGTCGGGGCCTCCACTCCGGACAACATCTGAAGCAGCGTTGATTTGCCGCTGCCGTTAGGGCCGATAATGCCCCACCATTCCCCTCCTTGAATCTCCCAATCAATCCCGGCAAGAGCGTCGACCCGGTCAAACCGCTTGCTCACGCCTTGAAGCGAAATCATAGGCTCCCCTCCCAGCGTTTCTTCTTGTTCCGATAGAGTAAAAAGGCAAAGAACGGAGCCCCTACAAACGCCGTGACCACCCCGATCGGAATTTCGGTTGGCGATAGCAGGGTTCTTGCGGCCGTATCGGACCATACCATGAATATCGCGCCTCCCAGCGCGGACAGAGGGATAATGATGCGGTAGTCGGAGCCCGTCACCAGCCGGATCATATGCGGCACGACAAGCCCGACAAAGCCGATGACGCCGGACACCGATACCGCCGCCGCGGTAAGCAGGGTCGCCACCACCAGAACGCTCGTCTTCAACCGGTCGACGTGAAGCCCCATATGGGCCGCCTGCCGCTCACCGAGCGACAGCAGGTTTAAAGCGCGCGAACGGCTCCACAGATAAATAAAACCGACCGCAAAATAAGGCAGCAAAACGGCAATATAGGACCAGCCGCGCAGGCTGAAGCTGCCCATCGTCCAGAACAAGATGTCGGTCAGCGTATCTTTCGACATGACCGTCAAAAAGGAAACGGCCGCCCCCAAAAAGGACTGCATCACCACGCCGGCCAGAATCAGCCCGTGCGTGGGCAGCTTTCCATTGTCCCGCGCCAAGGTCAGCACAATCCAGAGGGTAACCGCTCCCGTCAAAAAAGCGACGAGCGGCAATGTCCATACGCCGGCAAAGGAGAACTGGAGCCCGTAAAAAATCAACAAAGCAGCCCCGAGGGAAGACCCCGAAGCCACGCCAAGCGTAAAAGGATCGGCTAACGGATTCCGCAGCACCCCTTGATAAGCGGCTCCCGCCACCGAGAGCGAGGCTCCTACCAACATGCCGAGCAGAATCCGCGGCAACCGAACCTTCATAATGATTTGCTCCGAGGCCGTCTCCCAATTCGGTACAATGGAATCTCCTAGCCAAGGCAGCTTATGAAGCAGCATGGCTCCAATCTGATTGACCGGCAGATGGACGGAGCCGATGCCGAGACTCGCGACAACCGTCAGCAGTAAAAGCGCAAGCCCCGCCGCACCGTACCCTGCAAGCTTTTTGCTCATGGAGCCATCAATTCCGGATAGACGGCTTTCGCGACTTCGATAAGCCCTTTTGTCACGCGGGGACCCGGACGGCTGATCAGGTTGTCGTCAAGCTTCGCAAGCTTATCGTTTTTCACGGCCTCGATCTGATCCCAGCCGCTGCGCTCTTTGATCAACTGGTCCAGCGTTTTTTTCGTGGATTCATCCACAACGTTGCCGGAATAAAGAATGACATCCGGATTTTCGGCGATGATTTTTTCTTCGCTCACTTCAAACCAGCCCTCGGTGTCGGCGGCAACGTTAACCGCATTGCTGAGATTCAGCATTTCGTCCATATACGTTCCTTTTCCCACCGTCCAGCCCGGGGAGAATTCCACATAGACTTTCTTTTTCTCCTCGGCCCTTACGGATTTCACGGCTTGTTTCACCGAATCGAGCTCTTTCTGCATTTGATCCACGATGCCTTGGGCTTCGGCCTGACGGTCGGTGATTTCGCCGACCAGCTTGATATTATCCATCACTTCCGCAATCGTTTTCGGATCGTTGACGAACAGCTTTACGCCCAGCCCGCGGAGTTTTTGAATGTTTTGCTCGTTCATGGCCGCGGTGAATACCACGTCCGCCCCCGAAGCGATGATCGCCTCCACGTCCATTTCATAACCGCCCATCTTCGGTTTCGCTTTCGCGGCTTCCGGATAGTCGTCGACTTCGGAAACGCCGACGATTTGCTCGTCCAGACCGAGCGCGAACAATTTTTCCGTTTCGGATGGCGACAGGGACACGACCTTCGCCGGGGCCTTCTCAAACGTCATTTCTTCGCCGGTGGCGTCTTTAACCGTCAGCGGGTAAGCGGTTTTGGCGTTATCGGCGACATCGGGCGTTTCAGACTTTTGCCCCTGATCGGTAGGTGCCGGCGCGCTTTGCTTCGGTGTCGCATCTCCGCCGCAAGCAGCCAGTGACAGGACCAACAGAAGCATGGCCAGCAGAGCAGACCAGGACTTCATCCAATTCTTCATCTCGATTTCTCTCCTAACCCTAAATTGAGAACACGGCTTGTCTTCAGTACTCCATAAACCGGCATCTGACGGCCATGTCTCCCTAAAAAAAGCCCCCGACTCTCAACAAGAAGAATCAGGGGCTACGTTATGGGATAACCGACAACCCTTGGACCAGCAAGCCGCAAATTTCGGGCTTCACGTCAGGGTTTCTCCAAACGCAATCCTCTCCTCGAAGGACCGTCAGATCATCACGCGAAGCAGGTCTCCTGACTTACAGGTTGTGACGAAACCTCCGCCTTCCCGTGCCTGTGACCAGGCCAGTGGCAGTGTGGAGGATATCCCTGTTTTACAGTGGCGGGACCGTGCCGGACTTGCACCGGCTTCCCTTTTAACCCGAATGGCTGCCGTAAATCGGCTTCGCAGTCGGGACCTCGCGAGTAAGATATGGTATGTTTTCAAGCTTGCCTCTCTGTTGACGATTATATGAGATATCTCCTTGGCTTACAACTAAATGTCTCGGTGACGCATGTACGTACATCGGATAAGCAGCCGATTCTTCATGGAATCGGGCAATTTGTTTTTTTATCGTGTAATATAACATTTTGGCATACTCGTCCATCTAATCTTATAGAGGGCCCTCAAAAGGAGATGAAATTTCGTGCAGGATATGGAACTCGAAGTCAAGAGAGCGCAGCGGGGAGATCGCGAAGCGTTTATCCGGCTCTTCCGGAGGCTGGAGCCCGAGCTGTACGGCTTGGCGAAGTCCATTGTGAGACGCGATGAAGATTGTGCGGATGTCTTTCAGGAAACAACGCTCAAGGCATATAAAGCAATGTCGACATTGAAAAAACCCCAATACTTTAAAACCTGGGTGATTCGGATCTTGATCAATGAATGCAATCAGCTGCTTCGAACCCGCGAAAGAACCGTGGCCATGGCTGAAGTGCCGGAAACGGCAAGGTCCGCCCATTATTACGAAGACAGCCGCAAGCTTGACCTTCGTGAAGCGGTAGAAAACTTGGATGAATCGCTTCGTATCGTCATTCATTTATTTTATTATCAAGATTTGCCCATCAAACAAATCTCCGGCGTGCTGGAAATCTCGGAAGGTGCCGTCAGGGCCCGCCTCCACAGAGCACGCGGGATACTGTCGGACCAAGTAAAGCAAACACGGGAGGGGAAGCTGGCGTATGAATCCTTTTGACTTGGATAAAGAACTCCGGGAGACCGGGAGGAAGCTGGCGGCCGAGCTTCCGGATATGATCCGTCAGCGTCAGGATGAGGTCTATGCTTCATTATCCGACCTCCCGATGCAGACCCGAACCGGGCGAACACACAGCTCCAAAAAAATACGCGGATATGCGGGAGCCGCAGCCGCAGCCGCCTTCATCGGCGTGATGAGCAGTGCCTATGTGTCACCGATTATGGCGGAGTCCCTAAAGAGCATTCCAGTGATTGGCAGCATCTTCAAGCTGGCGGACGACCTGGGGCTTCAGACAGCCGAGGAGCGCGGGCTGGTGGCTGAACCGAACGTCGGTGCCACCCACGAAGGGGTGACCCTCCGCATACCCGAGGTCGTATATGACGGAACCCGTCTATCCCTGGCCGTTAAGCGGGAGGGCGAAGGACTTATTGGCGGCATATCGGATTATGAGGTGGTACAGGAAGGCGATTCTACCAATCATATATACCCAAGAGGCGCCATAACGGAGGTTGAGATGTTCATTGACGGCACTTCCATTTATGACTATAACGGAGGGAAAAGGCCCGGGCTGATCGGGAATCCGACATCGGACCCCAATGTGGTTCTGTACCAATTAACCGGCTATTCCCATCTGGGCGAAGGAGCTCCGATGCTGCCCGATCAATTTCTGTTAACGGCAAAAATCACGCTTGAAGGAATTGAAGAGCCATATATCATCGATGTTCCCGTTCGCAAAAGCTCAAACCAAATCGTCGTAAAATCCGGTGAGACAAGAGAGTGGGGCGGCCTTAAATTAACGTTGGAGCAGCTTAAATTCACTCCGATCACGACCGATCTCATCATTCATGCCGAGCAAATCGGCAACCCGGAAGACGGCAATCATAAAGATTTGCTTTACGAGGTGCGGGATGACCGGGGCAGGATACTCGGTTTGGTGACTGGCATGGGAATATACAAGGACGATTCGCAACGAGAACAGCGGACGGAATTGATTTTTGAGCGATTTGAAGAAACGACGAGCTCCATTACGCTTAAGCCATTCCTGCCCGTATTTCAGGATCCTTCTGCCAATGGCGGCCTATATGCAGTCGACGGCAACGGGGATATTGTCAAGAAGTACCTGAAAGACTTGGAAATCACCATTCCGGTGGATCGCGCAAGCTTGGAAAAGCTGTACGACAGTCATCAATAAAGAATTGACCAAAAGATGCGGATCCAGCAGTTCCGAACAGATCAAGGCCGATAAAGTAAAAATGACAAGGAGACATGGACATGAAAAAAATATATAAAGTTATGAGCACGATGACGCTGGCTGCCATGATTTTGGGAGGTGCGGCTTTGGGGACCGCTCAAGCGGCCAGCCCATCCGCGACTAAAGATAAGGTAACCGCGAGCGGCTCGACGCAGAGCAAATCCAAGACGGCCAGCGTTACTCAAGACGGCATCACATTGGGATTGTCCAAGGCGTTATATGACGGAAACTGTGTCAGCATTCAAATGGAGCGGAGCGGCAAGGGGCTTATTGGCGGCATGATCGGAGGGAAATGGGATGATAAGGCCAACGAGTTCGTTCAGGAGAAAGGCATGATCCATAAGATGGACGTCTTTATCAACGGCAAATCCTTATACGAGTACGGGGATCGTATGGCACAAAGACCAAGCTTAAGCATGACACCGGGCGCTGACGCGAATCATGCGTTTATCATTCTGAGCGATGCTTCCCAGCTTGGGGGCAAACTCGAGACTTTCCCCGACAAGTTCAAGGTTACGGCCAAAATCAGCCTGGAAGGCGTAGATAAACCATATAACCTCGAGATTCCGGTCCAAAAAACAGCGGACAAAGCGGTTGCCTTACAGCCTAACCTTACGAAAAAATGGAACGGCCTCGGCATGACGCTGAAAAACGTGAAGATGACCTCCTCCTCCACAAGGTTGCAAATGGTTCTGAAGGGCCAAAACGAGGATTCAACCATCCTCTATGAATTTGTCGATGATCAAGGAAACATGCTTGACCAAATAACAGGAATCGGCACCGACGAGAACAACGCCAACGGCGACTTTTACTACGACTTCATTGTTGCCGCTCTGGATAAGGACGCCACGTCGATTACAATCAAGCCGTTTACCCCCGAATTTGAAGAGCCGAATGCAAAACACGGCGCATTCAAGGTCGACAACAACGGTGAAGTCGTCAAAAACTACATTGAAGAACTGGAAATGACCGTCCCTGTAAAGTAATTCCATGACGAACGTTTTAACTTGAAAAAGGATGCTCTGCAGGTTCATTGAACCGTGACCCGTAAGAAGGAAACTTTGAAAAAAGTTACCCTCTTGCGGGTTATTGTTTATCGGGGCAACCGGTCCAGACACGCAAGTTGAGGTTGTGACGGAAAATGCACCGAGATTATGCCTGTTCTCCAGGCACCTCGCCTTCATCCCCCTAATATAGTGTAGGAGAGAAAGGCGGGATACACGTGAGCACGGTGGATGATCTGGAGAAACGGGCCATTTTTCTTGCGGCCATCTGTGGACAGACCTACACGCAATTCGAAAACGCGGACGGCTCGTTTGTCGTTCCGGCCCGTTATTCGCTCCATGATACCATAGAAGCGCGATCCATTATCGGCGTATGGGAACGCTTCGGATTTATTCTTGAGTCCGCGCAGGAGATCATCATTGCCTTCCGAGGGACCAGCTCAACGACGAACTGGATTTCCGACATCATCGCATCCCAGAAAAAATTCAAGTACATCAAGGAAGACTGCCTTACGCACCGGGGCTTTACAAACATCTATGATTCCGCTCGCGGCCAAATGATTTCCGCGCTGGCCAAGTTGTCCCCCGATAAGGCATTATTCATTACGGGTCACAGTCTCGGTGCTGCTCTAGCCACGTTGTGCGCCATCGATATTGCGGCCAACACCTCTTTTCGCTTTCCGTTCCTGTTTACGTTCGGGTCGCCTCGCGTAGGCGATCCGGCATTCGCAAAGGCGTTTGCCAAGCATGTCCCGAACAGCTGCCGCACCGCCAATCCGTTTGACGTCGTTACGCATGCCCCGCCCTCCGTTTACAAGCTGCCCAAGCGGGAAAAAAGATACTATTACAGTCATGTCCGGACCTTGTCGTCCCGGCCATTCCAGAACGGATCGCTAGGCGCGAACCATGTGATTTCAAGCTATTTCGCCGAGCTTTCCAAGCTCCAGCCTCAATTTACGGAACGGTTGTGCTCGGCGAATCCAGGATTCTGCCCGGACAAATGGAAACGATGACCCTAAGCTAACGATGAAACCACCTCGATGTCAAAATTGACATATCCTCTTCATGGATACGTAACCCAATCGCTCTCCCATTCTACTATGATTTAGAAGAAACATGACACGTATGGGTTGGATGAAGAAAACATGTGGTAAATACATGTTACAAGGAGAGGATATGACATGAATATAAAACAACCGGCAAAAAAAGCGGCGATCGCCTTGGCTATGGCAGGCGTTATGGGCCTTGGCGCGTTTGGAGCCATATTGCTTTTCCTGTGCATCACGCTGACGCCGCGGCATCGGCACCTAACGACGACTATGCTTCCAAGCTGGCCCTCAAGACGCTGAACAGCTTTTATAAACCCGCGCTGAAAGGCCAGTTCCCCGGAGCGGTGAGCGGCCTCACGATTGGGCGCAGCACCAAGCAGGATGTCATTCAAAAGATCGGCCAGCCGGAAATGCCCGGAAAGGATGCCGACGATTTCGACCTGTATGGCGCGAATATGGGGAATCCGGGTTACGCCTTTCATTATAAACTTGGCAAAATCCGCGAAATGCGCTACTTCGGCACCAATGTGGAACGCCAAACGAACATCGGCGGCATTACGATGAACATGCTGAAACGGAACTGGTTCAAACCGAGCTCCACGACCACGTTCAAAAACGGGAAAACGACGCAGACCAAATTGACTTACATCCGCGGGGACTATAAACTCGAGTTTATTTTCAACAGCAGCACGGAGCTGGATCATATTAACCTTGCGGCCAAATAACCGGCGTAAGTAGAAACGACTTCGGCGGCCTTCTTATGGACGATAGCATTTCTGCAAGAAATATAAGCCGAATATAAATGGAAGCTTATACTCTCTTATATTTTCAAAAAAGACAGCGACTCATTCGAATCGCTGTCTTTTGATGTTTTTTAAATGCTGCGAATTGTTTTATAAAATGGCCCAATTGCCGCTGCGGAAGATCGCTTCCCTGCGTCCGTCCTCGGTGATTCCGTCAATGGACAGCTGATCGGAACCGATCATAAAGTCGACGTGAATCAAGCTTTTGTTGACCCCATGCTTTGCCAGCTCCTGATCATCCATATCCTTGCCGCCCTCCAGGTTGACCGGATAGGCTTGACCAAGCGCCAAGTGGCAGGAGGCATTCTCGTCAAACAACGTATTGTAAAAAATTACGTCGGCATTGGAAATCGGAGAATCATGGGGAACCAGCGCAACCTCTCCAAGAGCACGGGCGCCGTCATCCGTATCCAGCAGCTTCCTAAGCGCCTCCGCTCCTTTCTCGGCCGTGAAATCCACGACCTTGCCGTCCTTGAAGGTCAGCTGGAATCCGTCGATGACAACCCCGTTGTTGTTGAGCGGTTTCGTGCTGCGGACGGTTCCGTTAACGCCGTCCTTGCTTGGAAGCGTGTATACTTCCTCGGTCGGAATATTGGGATTAAATAAAACCCCTTTGGCGTTGTATTTTGCGCCTCCCAGCCATAGGTGGCCCTTGGGAAGCTCAATGGTCAGCGATGTGCCGGGCCCTTCATATTGAAGCTTGCCGTACCGTTTATCGTTCAGGACTTTCACGATTTCGCTTAGTTTTTCATTATGCTCTCTCCATGCTTCAACCGGATTCTCCCGGTTGATCCGCGTAGCGTCGATAATGCGCTCCCACAGCTTCTCCAGCGCCGCTTCCTCCGCGTCGTCCGGAAATACTTTCGCAGCCCACTCGGGCGTCGCGTAAGAGATCAGCGTCCAGGCATTGGCGTGCGCCATCAGGTAGCTGCGATACTTGTTCAACGCGGCGGCAGCCGTTTTAGCCGCGGTCGCAATCCGCGACGGGTCCACCCCGTTCAGCAGATCCGGGTCCGGAGAATAAATCTGGATGAACGCGGCTCCGTTCTCCGCGTATTCTTCCATTGCCTTGGCCCGCCACTGCGGGTATTCCGAGAATGCTTCTTCCGGAGCATGCAGGTATTTGATCTTGGACAGCTGCTCATCATTGTACTCCACATGCACATTACGCGCGCCCGCTTCATATGCTTTCAGCGTGATCAAACGGACAAGGTCCGCCGCAGCGATCGGTGCCATTACAACAACCGTTTGTCCCGGTTGAACGTTCACCCCCACCTTGACGGCAAGCTCGGCATAATTTTCTAACTGCAATCGGGTCGGATACACATCGATTCCTCCATTCTCATGACAATCCCTCTCTATTATATTCGCTGCCAAGGAAGATCGCCAAACTTGTCCTCCCCGGCTCATGGCATCCTCCTTTGTTGTAACCTCTGGTTTAGATCATGTATTCTAATGAGTATGATTGATTCGGAATGCACGGGACCTCCCGTTTTCAACTTATCCTACCAACGTAAAGGAAGGTTCTGATGGATTTATCTTCATTGTCTTCAACCATCGCACCGGTGGATTTGAGAAGCTGCTTGATCAGCCGGAACGGCCGGCTTATATTTGAGCATTACCGGAATCGGCATGTGCCTGAGGAAACCGCCAAAGTGAACTCCTGCACCAAAAGCTTCCTGTCCGCGCTGATTTGCATCGCGATGGATCAGGGGATTCTGCCGGGGCCGAAGACGCGGATCGCCGAATTTTTTCCGCGGCTTGCCGCAGACCCCGATCCCCGCAAACGGGAGATCACGCTGGAGCACCTGCTGACGATGACCGCCGGTTTCCAATGGACCGAATTCGGAGGACAAAAATCGTTTCCCCGCATGACCCGATCCCCCCATTGGATCGATTTCGTATTGGATCAACCCATGTCCGAAATGCCGGGAACCCGGATGGAGTACAACTCGGGAGTATCGCAGCTGTTGTCCGCCATCCTGGTACAAGCCGCAGGTGTAAAGACGGCCCGTTTTGCCGAAACGGAACTGTTTGGCCCGCTGGGCATTGAAGACTATAAGTGGGAAGCCGATCCGCAAGGGATACATACCGGGGGGTACGGGTTGTGGCTTCGCCCTGCGGATATGCTCAAGTTCGGGCGGCTCTACCTGCAGCTGGGACGCTGGGAACAGGAGCAGCTTATTTCCAAGGAACGGGTCATACGTTCCGTGCAGCCCGCCATTCCAGCGAATGCGCCGAACCGCGGCTTTTACGGCTGGCATTGGTGGACGGATACTTACGAAGCGGAGGCGGATGGAGACGGCCCTGGCTCGCCTGCTTTCGGCTATTATTACGCCAGGGGGTACGCAGGGCAATTTATTTATGTCGTTCCCATCCTGGAGACCGTTGTTGTCCTCACCGACGATAAACGCAAGAGGGAACGGCATCCCGCCAATGTGTTCCGCCAATTCATTGCGCCTTTGCTTACGCAGGCTTTGAGATGAGC
This sequence comes from Paenibacillus sp. DMB20, assembly GCF_000987955.1. Taxonomy (GTDB): domain Bacteria; phylum Bacillota; class Bacilli; order Paenibacillales; family Paenibacillaceae; genus Paenibacillus_AQ. The sequence goes on along the minus strand of NZ_LAZU01000025.1, from coordinate 22,759 downwards.
GATTTTTGCATTCCTTGGCTTTGCCCTTCCCGGCGAACATGGTTTACAATGGATCATAGGCACTACGATACAGAATGAACCATACGGAGGCGTACATATGCTGTTTATTGATAACCAGGGAATTCATGATCCCGCCATCAACCTAGCCATCGAGGAATATGCGCTGAAGCATCTTCCTATGGATGACAGCTACCTGCTTTTTTACATCAACCGGCCCTCGATCATCATCGGCAAGCACCAGAATACGATCGAAGAAATCAATCAGGAGTATGTCCGTAATCACGACATTCAAGTGGTTCGGCGATTGTCCGGAGGAGGAGCCGTGTATCACGACCTCGGCAACCTCAACTTCAGCTTCATTACCAGAGACGACGGACAGTCCTTTCATAACTTCCTGAAGTTCACGCAGCCGGTCATCGATTTCCTGCAAAAAATGGGAGTGCCCGCGGAGCTGAGCGGCCGCAACGACCTACAGGTCGGGGAGAAAAAGATTTCGGGGAACGCCCAGTTTTCCACGCGCGGGCGCATGTTCAGTCACGGCACGCTCATGTTCGACCTTGACCTGGACAACGTGCAGGCTTCGCTTAACGCGAATCCCGAGAAGTTCAAATCCAAGAGCACGAAATCGGTCCGCAGCCGGGTTGCGAACATCAAGGAACTGCTCGGCACCGACATGACGATTGAACAATTCCGGGCGGAGCTGTTGCGCTCGATCTTCGGCATGGAGCCGGATCAGGTTCCGCAGTACGTCCTGGAGGACAAGGACTGGAAGGTCATCCATGAAATTTCCAAGGAGCGCTACCAGAACTGGGACTGGAATTACGGGCTCTCCCCGGAAAGCAACGTGAAACACGCGAAAAAATTCCCGGTCGGCATCATCGACATCCGGATGAATTTGAAAGACGGGCATATCGCCGACATTAAAATTTACGGCGACTTTTTCGGCGTAGGCGATGTCGCTGACATAGAAGATGCGTTGAGAGGCAAACGGTACGAGGAAGCCGAGGTAAGAAAAGCTCTGTCGAGTATCGACGTTAAGCATTATTTCGGCAACCTGGAAATGGACGACCTTGTCGGACTTGTCTTTCTTGAAGAGTAGTTTCTTGAGGAATTCAAAATATAAGTCTGCCCAAAAGAATATCGGCGACCGACTTTCGCATGATTAGGTCAACCGGGTTACCGGTTGGCCTTTTTACTGCCATTGACTTTCAAAGCTCCCCGGCTATTTCGAAGCGATAAACACGTACCAGACAAGCACGAACGTCAGCCCCATGCAGATATTCTCCACCAGGTTCCCCCATTTGGTTCCGGTGCTCATGAGGCTGAGCTTAAGTCGGAACTTTAAAGGAGGCAGCGGTTTGATTCCCCTGTTCGTCAGCATGTCGGCCACCAGGTGAAGCGTATAGGAAAGGCCTCCGGCCAGCCAAACGCTTTCGCTGCCTGGCAAGCCCTTGGTGCCGTAATAAAGCAGGCCGGCCCACCCGGCCGCAGCATAAACGCTGTGCGTCAGGCCGCGATGGGACACGAGGGACGATATCATCAGGATACAGCCGGCAATCGTATTCCATGGGCTTAAATTTTGTGCAAATTGGAGCAATCCCAGACCGATCATAAACATGACGATGTGACGCAGCGTCCTTCCGGGCAAAAACGACACGACCGCAATCAAACCGGCGAGCGCCAGATTCCAGGGTGCGTAATCTTGTCCGTAATAATAAATAAATACGGCTCCCGTAACCAGGATCAGCTGCAAAATACGAAGCAGCCCCGAGGGGATTGCCGTTCTGACGAGGATCGAATTCGGCTCGTCGATATCCGGCAGCAGCGAGCTGACAACGGCAACCGCCGCCGCGGGGAGGGTAACGGGAACTCCGGCCAGCCCCAAGACCGACAAAGAAACGCCGGTTCCGATTACCAAGTGGGCTCTTCCCATCATGATTCTTTCTTCCTTTCATTCTCAAGGTGCCTTGTCAAAGCCGAAACATTCCTTCATAACACAAAAATGGGAATATACGTTCGGCATTCAAGTATAGCAAAAAAAACCTCTTTTTGTCTACCCCTTCCACTGAGATTGGATCCGCTCAGGTCTTTGGGCCTTTCGATTTCTATTGTCGGCCGGGGCGTAATGGGATACAATTTGATCACTTGCGTGATTTATGTACATGTTAGAAAAGGAGGATAAGACTTGACCCGCTCCCGTATTGCGGACCTCAGCCTGCTTCTGGTCGCCATGATGTGGGGCTGCACCTTTTTGATCGTCCAGCACGCCGTGCGCGTACTTCCGCCCATGGCGTTCAACGGCATCCGTTTTCTAGGAGCCGCACTGCTGCTTGCCCTGATTATCACCTTGTTTTACCGCAGGCAATGGCGCGAAATATCCGGAAAAATGCTGCTTCACGGCAGCCTGCTCGGCCTTTTTTTATTTATCGGCTTTGGTTTCCAGACCGTCGGCCTGCTCTACACCACGACGTCAAATACCGGTTTTATTACCGGTCTGTCGGTCGTTATCGTGCCGTTCCTTTCCTGCTTCCTGTTAAAACACCCCATATCCCGCTTTACATGGATCAGCGCTTTGCTTGCGGCAGCGGGGCTTTACTTCCTTGCCTTTGCAGGATCCGAAGTGAACTGGAACAAAGGGGACATGCTCGTGTTTTTCTGTGCCGTCGGTTTTGCCCTGCACATCGGCTACATGGGGAAATACGCATCCCGCTATCCTTCCCTGCCGCTGGCGTCGCTTCAGATGGGCGTTGTGGGGATTCTCAGCGTAACGGCCTCCTTGTTTACCGAAAGTGTCGGCAGCCTTTCCGTTCTGTACGAGAGCTTGACGGTACCGGAAGTGCTGACCGCCCTGCTAATTTCGATCGGTCCGACCAGCGCGTTTGCCTACTGGATTCAAACCGTTTGCCAGAAATATACGACGCCTTCCCGGGTGGCGATTATCTTCGCAACCGAACCGGTATTCGCCGCACTGACGGGAATGATGTTTGCCGGTGAAACGCTCGGCTTGCCGGGAGGTTTCGGATGCCTGCTTATTTTGGCGGGAATGGTCATTGCCGAATTGAAATCGGCACCGCAGACGGTACAATAGAATTAGAGCGATAGAGAGAAGGAGAGATAATCAAACCATGACTACTTACAAACTGATTGCCATCGACATTGACGATACCCTGATCAATGACGATAAAGAGGTCACTCCCGGCGTGCAGCGTGCGCTGGAACAAGCCGTAGCCCAAGATGTCGTCGTCACCCTGGCTACCGGCCGGGCTTACGCGTCCGCACAGAAGATTGCCCGCCAGACCGGATTGAACGTGCCGATCATTACCTATCAGGGGGCACTGATCAAAAACCTGTTGGACGAAAAGGTCCTGTATGAGCGCTATGTTGCGCTGGATGCGGCAAAAAAACTGTTTGAATACTGCGTGGAGCATAACCTGCACCTGCAAACCTACATTGACGATAAGCTGTATGCTCGCGAGGAAAACCAGAAGCTGATCGACTATTGCGCCCTGAACCGCACTCCTTATTACATCGAACCGGATTTCATCAAAATGGTGAACCAACCGACGCCGAAAATGCTCATTATTGACGATCCTTCCTATCTCGATGAGCTGATTCCGGTGTTCAGGGACCTGCTTGGAGATGAAATGCACATTACCAAATCCAAGCCTCACTTTTTGGAGTTTATGCATAAAGAAGGCACGAAAGGACATGCCCTCACCTTCCTTGCGAACCATTTCGGCTGCGCGCTGGAGCAAACGATTGCGATCGGCGACTCCTGGAACGATCACGAAATGCTGGAGTGTGCGGGTCTTGGCGTGGCCATGGGCAATGCGATCGAGCCTTTGAAGGAAATCGCCGACTATGTCACGTTCAGTAACAATGAAGACGGCGTTAAACATGTGATCGAGAAATTTGTTTTGAATAAAGGGTTATAAGTTTCGCTTTGGGAACGCCAAAGCCCGTCTGGTCCGGAGGACTTGACGGGCTTTTTTGAATACGTGCGTGCGGCTTCCGCTTTGACAAGAACCGGTTATATCAGATTAGTTGGACAACGCGATTTCCATGCCTGTCAACGCAGCTTCCGTTCCGGCGGGTAGGCCAAGCGGCTGCGTTAGATCCACGTCGTGGGACATATGCGTGTACAGCGTCCGCCCGGGCTTAACCTCCGCCACCAGTTCTGCGGCCTCCTTCATGTCGTACACCGAACGGGTTGAAAATTCGGCCGTCTCATGTACAAAGCTTGTCCCCAACACGAGAAGATCGAGATTATGCAGGGGCTTTTTCTCCTCGGCATTCAGATTGATGGAGTCCGAGTTGTATACCCAGGCAAACCCGTGTTTTTCAAAACGGTAAGCATAAGAGTATCCGTTTTTGCCGTGATTGACCTTCCAGCAGGCGATATCCCATCCGCACAGCCGGATGCCATCATCGGCCTCCTTCATCTCCATATGGTTGGGAAGCCAGGGGTACTGCCTTGAGATCCGTTCCAGCACCTCCCGCGGGGCAAACAGCCGCCCATTTCGGCCAAGCCACCGGCAAGCATCCGCCCACTCCGGCAGGCCGCCGATATGGTCGAAATGGGCATGCGTCACGAGCATGTCCCGGATATGGCGGATACCGGCAGACTCCATCATCGGACGCCAATCCGGACCGCAGTCGATCAGAAAGCGCTCCTCTCCGCGGCTAACCATGACCGACGATCGCAATCGGCGGTTCCTGCCCGTCGTTCTCGCTTCCGTGCATACTTTACAATCACAATAGACGCGGGGTACCCCCATCGCATCCCCGGTTCCCCAAAAAGTTAATGTATCCATGCCGACCTCCCAAAATATTGCGCCAAAATTACCTCACTTAAACAAAAACCGCCCGGCAACGTGCCGAACGGCTTAATTCTAGGATAGGACCGCCTAGTTCGGCGGGTTTCCCTTATAGGTTCAATTAAAAATCATGCAAATGAGGGCTTCTTGTCATCCACCGAGCCGCTGATGACTTTCACGTATTTCTTGTCGGTTCCCTCCACGGAAGGGCCGATAAAAATGCTTGATTTAGTCTGGCGTTTAACCCGGCGCTCACGCGATTTTAAACTCCCTGTCTGCGGCACGTTTCCGCGGATCACCCAATGACCGCTGGTAGAACCAAGGTTTCCCGTACTCTTTTTCTTACTACTCCTGTTCATGGGGTATCCCCTCCAACCAAATGTCTGATGGTTCTAAGCAGCTCGCTGTTATGCTCCACGACTTCTGCCAGCTCTTCGTCGGACAAAATCACATGTCCCGTTAAGTGTACGGATAACACATGCTTCTCACCTAAAGGATAACAGAACACGTATACCTCTGCAACTTCCTCTTCGTGATAAAATGCCCATTTTCCGCTGTTATAGACATCGATTACGTAAATGGACTGTGTACTCCCGGTTTTGCCTCCTTGAAACGGAAAAAAACGCCCCTTCCCTACATTACCCCCGATTTGAGCCATTCCATCTTTTCCGGTGTTTGCCCAAAATGCCGCACCGGTCACCCTGAAATCCCCCCGTCCCGGCGGGAGCAGGGAATTGCGGACCGCCTCGCTAAGCGCATGGTATTTTTCGGCCTGATCCGTCACATGAACGTTCCGGTTGTATTCCCAAAAAAAGTGGAGCACGCTTTGTTTGCGCCTCAGCTCCAGCTCCTTCTGCTCGATAATATCGACGGGATGCTCAAAAAGAGATTCCGTTTCAACCGCGTGCAAGATGTGGCCGCAGGCGACATCCACCGCCGATTTGAAATCTCCGTCGCTGCGCAGCTCGTATTCCAGCAGCGTCAGTCCTTGAAGATCGGACAGCAGGTGGTATTCTTTCACCGTGATATCCTGGACCAGCTTGTCGTCAGGCTCCACCTGGTCCGGTATGATGCAGAATACTCTTCGCCTGCCTAGCTTGCCCCAGAACAGTCCCATCTCAAACAGCGTATTGTCCCTAGTGACAAATACATGCTTTCCGCGAATGAGCGCCACGTCATCGGGCGAGAATACGAATACCCCGAAATCGCTTCGCGCAAGCTGCCGCTCCAGTGCCTCCATCGTGTACATATTGGCCCCGAAGGTGCCGCCGTACCACGGGGTGACTTGAGCGGCGCGCTTCAGCTGCTCATGAACGGCTCGGGCATATTTGATGGCTTCCCGGGATGAACCAATGAATAAATTCGGCTTCGGTATGGACATAGGCACATCGCATACTCCCCTTGTTGTTCAAATGGTTACTCTAATTTTTCGAACTCATTATTGGACCATTATAACAAAGTTACCTAATTTTATGGGAAATATTTGATGGTTTCGGTTTAGTATATGCTACGGACGATTGACCGACCCCATAAATATCCACGTACCCGTGTCCCGATCTTCAATGGCAAAGAAAAATGGACGGTTTACCGTCATCTCCACGGGCTCCATAGGCACTGCCGCGCTGGTCGCATGCCGACGGCCGTGACCGCGGCAGCCTTCGTTCCTTTCTCGTCCACATCCACAATCGCTTTATGTTTAACCTCCCCTATGAACAGGGGCAGGCCGTCGATCATGCCGGAAAAATCAGCCCTTTGGGGATCCACGGCCGATTTCATGCCCAAACCTTCAAGAACTTTCTCCAGTTTCAAGTCGGTTTCGGCCTTAAACTTCGGCAGGCCCAGCTTTACCGTTTCAAAGGAATAATCGTCCATCCACACGGAAGGGTCCTTCCACAGCTTCTTGTGCACCTGTTCAAGAGACGACGATTCTCGGGGCAAAATCACGAGCATATGCATTCTCCCATCCCCGTACGGTAGCCTAACGGCCTGCCACTCCTTGCTTTCCTTATATCCGAATCCCTCTTCGATGCGCATCATGGGTACCTTTTTAACCGACCCGTCCGGCAAGGAGAAGTTCTCCTCTTTGGTGTATTCAGGGTTGAATTCGTCCATCCATCCGCCATTGAAATAGATCGCATTTACAAGTACCGAATTCGCTTCGGGCGGATTTTGGTATATCCCCTTGATCATCCCGTTCGTCTTTTGATCCACCCATCCGTTAATCTCTTCCACGAAGGCTTGCGAACTCAGATCCGCCGAACGGGCTTCGGCGCCATAGCTCGTCTTCACCCGATTCAGGTAGTTCTCCTGGAATGCATAGCCTTTCTGAACCCACACTGCATTCGCGATGTTCAGCGTCACGCCCGCCCCTTTTTCCAGCAGCGATTTCAATTGGCTGTTTCCCTCGTTAACCTTGTCCAGTCCTATTCCCTTCCAGCCCAGCACTTTCTCCATTTCTGCTGCCGTTTGCCCCGCGCTGCCGTTATAGGCCAGAGCCAAGGCGGTTGAGATGCTGTACGGGGATAAAACTAGGTTGTCCGTTTTGCCCGTTGTTTTGGTTAATTCCCGGTGAAGGCGCAGCCCGAATGCATTTTCCGCCTCCGCGATTCTTTTGTCCAGCTTGGTCAATATGGCCTCCCGCTCTTTCTGGTCAAGGGGCATGGGCTGCTCCGGGTTCTGTCCCACAGCCTGATCCGCACCGTGTCTATCTTTTGCTCCCGAGATTTCGCAGGCCGTCAGCGCCAGCATAAGACCTAATCCCAGCGCAATCCAATTCCGTTTCATTTTGCGTTCCTCCTTACGTCATCTACTTCAACTGGTGTAAATTGGTTATATAATAAACGCTTTTGATTTCATTAAAGTTGCCTCTTTTTGCAATATCGGGTAGCGGAAATGAAGGAATGCCTGATCAGCGCATGGAATATGGTAGCGAAGAACGGCTTTTAGATGAATTATGGAGTGGAAGATACTATGGTTACGAAAAGAATTTTTTTGCATGGAGATAAGGTTACCCTGAGAACGCGAACGCCGGAAGACATGCCGGTGCTGTATCATCTCATTTACGGATCGGAACAGCCGGAATGGAAAAAATACGACGCTCCTTATTTCCCCCTCGAATCCTTAAGCTATGAGGATTTTCTGAAACGCTGGGGGAACGGCTCCTCTTCCGAAGAATACCCCGACGATCTGGTGATTGAGGCGAATGATCGGGCGATCGGCATCGTGACGTACTATTGGGAGCATCAGCCGACGCGCTGGCTGGAAGCCGGCATCATTATCTACCTGCCGGAATACTGGAGCGGCGGATACGGAACGGAGGCCCTATCCTTATGGGTGGACTTTTTGTTCGAGCATTTGACGATCGGCAGAGTCGGCATCACGACCTGGTCCGGCAACCCGAGAATGATGCGCTGCGCCGAAAAGGCGGGCCTGAAGCTTGAAGGGAGAATGCGAAAATGCCGATACTATAACGGCGAATACTACGACTCCATCCGTATGGGCATCACGCGCGAGGAGTGGGAAGCAGGCCGGAATCGGAATATTTAAGTTACAGGAAGCTTATTTCATTTCACATCCGCAACGTCAGACAATCTTAAGCTGGGGCTGATCGGTTATGCGTTTGCTCGGTATTGTCATCCTGCTAGTAGCCTTACACGCAAAAGAGCTGCGCCCATCCGTCATTAAAGACTTTTGAGCGCAGCTCTTGTTTCAAGATATGGACCTCAAGAAACGCATCCTGATATCGCAAGAAAACCTACAATTTATAGCGGTCTATCTTTTTTGAGAGTACTTCGATTAAATTCCCGCCAGCACTTGGTACCAGATGCCGCGCTTGGAGTACAGCGTTTTCCGCACGTGGTCCCAACCGCCGAGATATTCGATGTCAAACAGGCCGTCCGGCTGAGGAAACCGCCCCTTGTTTTTCTCGTATACCGATTCCTCCACCGGACGGAAACCGTGCTTCGCAAAGATCGACTGCGCCTCCGGGGAACGTAAGTAGTCCACGAACGCTTCCGCCAAATCGAGGGTACCGTGTTCCTCTGCATAGGTACGGACGACGGCGGCCGGGTTCTCGATCAAAATCGTATGTTCAGGTATGACAATATCGTAGCGAACCCCTTTCGCGATCCGCGCAAGCAGTTCATTCTCATAAGTAACAATGACATCCCCCACGCCATACTCAAAGGCGGCCATGGATGCCCGTCCGCTCTTGTCGAGGGATTCCACGTTTTTGTGCACCTTCTCCAAAAAAGCTTTGGCTGCCTCGGGATCCTTGCGTCCCTGCTCCTCGGAACGCTTCAGTCCCGCACCGTAGATCGCGTTAATATCCCATTGGGCCCCGCCGGACGTTTTCGGATTCGGATACAGCACCTTGACCTCCGGCCTGGTGAGATCCTCAAACCCCCGAATATCTTTCGGGTTGCCTTCTCTGGTACCCAGCACAACGATCGAGCGGGTTACCATTCCGCCGTAAGGCTGTGTCTTCCAGTCCCCGGAAACCAATCCGGCCTTGACCAGCTTATCGATGTCCCCTTCCAGGGCCAGCAGGGTGACATCCGCTTCAAAACCGCCGGCAATGGACCTTGCCTGGGTTCCCGAAGCCTCATACGATTCCTGAAACGTAATGTTCTCGCCGGTTTTGTCATGCCATTCCTCCCGGAACCGGGGAAGGATTTCCGCCATAGCATCCTTCGCCACGCTGTAAGCGCCCACGACAAGGGTCCTTTCACCAGACCCGGTAAAAGCCGTTTTCGCCGTTGCTACAGCCGCTTTTTCATCCCTCCCGCCGTCAAAGCAGCCCGCCAGCAAAGGGAGCAGGAGAAACAGGATCAAACCGGATATCCCTAGACGCCCGCTATTTCTCCGTATCTCTGTTTTCATATCCGCCGTCTCTCTCCTTTTCGCTCGGCTATATGATGACCGGCATGGGGTCGAATTTCAGCCGGTTCTCTTCGATCCAGCTCTCTTCCTCATTGAATAAGTAAGCGCGGTGAATGAACACGCGAACCTTCTGTCCCGGCTGAAGCGTCTCCTTTTCCAGGGAACGGTAGGTGACCAGCTTATGCCCCTTAACATCCACTTCGACCAGCCATTCGCTGCCGCGAAAATGAAGATGGCGGACGATGCCTTGCTCGGTCGCGGAAAGCACCGGAAAATCATGGTCCCCTCCAAGCTCGATATATTCGGGACGGATTAATGCCCGCGCCTGCTCATCGAATCCCGTTTCAAAGCCCTTCAGGATCGAGGCTTCCTCGACGATCGTGGACTCCCCGATGAAGGTGGCCACAAACGGGGTTTTCGGCTCCTTGTAGATATCCCAAGGCGTTCCTTTTTGCTCTACCCGCCCCTGATTGATAATCATGATTTCATCCGCAACCTCGATGGCTTCATCCTGGTCATGCGTCACGAAAATCGACGTGATTCCGACCCGCTCGATCAGATCGCGCAGCCAGGAGCGGAGCTCCTGCCGTATTTTCGCGTCAATGGCGGCAAAGGGCTCATCCAGAAGCAGCAGCTGCGGCTCCGGCGCCAAAGCCCGGGCAAAGGCGACACGCTGCCGTTGTCCGCCGGACAGTTGGTGCGGGTAGCGGTGCTCAAACCCTTTCAGCCCGGTCAGCTCCACAAGCTCCATCACTCTTTCTTTGATTTGGGGCTTAGGTATTTTTTTTACCTGCAGGCCGAAGGCAATGTTGTCGTACACGGACATGTGCTTGAACAGAGCATAGTTTTGAAAGACAAAGCCGATCCCGCGCTCCTGCGGCGGAATGTCGTTTACGACCTGACCGTGAAACGCGATATCGCCGCCGTCGGGCGTTTCCAACCCGGCCAGCATGCGCAAAATCGAGGTTTTGCCTCCTCCGCTCGGCCCCAAAAGGCCGATCAGGTGTCCCTTCTCGATGTCAAAACTGACGTCTTTAACGGCGTGAAAGCCGCCGAAATGTTTATTCAGGTTACGAACCTCAACATGCATGTCAATGCACTCCCTTTCTCTTTTTGATCCACTCCATCAGCAACAGAAGACCGGCTGAGAAAGCTGCCAGTACCAAAGCGACTCCGCTGGCCGCAGCCACATTGAAGTTCTCGACATCTTGATAGACGAGCGTTGTGGCGGTTTGGGTTTTGTTCATGATGTTGCCCGATACCACGAGAACCGCCCCGAACTCCCCGAGAGACCGAGCGATGGTCAGCACCATCCCGTAGACGACCGCCCAGCGGATCATCGGCCAGGTCACCTTGCGGAACGTCAACCATTCGTACGCTCCCAGCGTCGATGCCGCCTGCTCCTGCTCGGTACCGATTTCCTGAAGAACGGGCATCACTTCCCGGACCATAAGCGGAAACGTCACGAACAGCGTGGCGATGATCATGCCGGGAAAAGCATATACAACGTTAAACCCGATCCCTTCGAAAAAACCGCCGATAATGCTGTCCGGTCCCAAGAGGAGCACAATCATCAATCCGCCGATGACCGGGGAAACGGCATAGGGCAAATCCACGATGCTGTTCAGCAGGCTTTTGATTTTTCCGCTGAGCCAGCCGGCACGTACAAGATATAACGCCATCATGATGCCGAACAGCGCATTCAGCAGCGTGACGATAACCACGATGGCACCTGTCATGAGCAGTGCGTGAACCGCCTCCGGCCGGCCAAGCGCTTTGCCAAGACCCTCAAGGCCGCCGCTGAAAGCGCTGGTTACGATTTTGGACAGCGGGGCAATGAGCAGAACAAAAAATATGCCATACGTCAGTCCGATCAAGGCTCTTCTCATGATCGCCGCCCCCTTTGCTGCACGCGGTTCATCAGCCATAGCACGATAAAGGACAACGTCAACAGGAGGACCGATACCGCCGCCGCGCCAACCGGATTATCGCTTTCCACTTCTCCGTAGATAAACACGGAAGCGACAAGCGTACGTCCGGGAATGTTGCCGGCAACAAGCACGACAGCCCCGAATTCCGCCAAGGCTCGCGAAAAGGCGAGCATGCCCCCGCTGATGATTCCGGGAAGCATGGCAGGTAAAATCACCCTAAAAAAGGTGCGGGCCTTCGACGCCCCCATCGTATACGCCGCTTCCTCCTGAGACGGTTCCATCTCTTCCAGCAAAGGCTGAACCGACCGGATCACAAAGGGAAACGTTACAAAAACCATCGCAATGACAATGGCCGGCTGATGAAAAACGATTTCCACGCCAATCCGCTCAGCGGCAAGACCGATCCAGCTTCCCGGCCCGAGCAGAAGCAATATCATCAATCCGCCCACCGCCGTCGGAAGAGCGAACGGGAGATCGACAAGGCTGTTCAGCAGCGTTCTGCCGGGAAATCGGTACTTCGTCAGCACCCAGGCAACCATCGTCCCGATTACTACGTTGATCAGAGCCGAGATCAGTCCCAGCTTTAGCGTCAGCACGACGGCCTTCCAGGCAATGGGGTCGCTTAAGCTTTCGGCAAAAGCCCCCCAGCCGTCCGAGAATGATTGAACATATACACCGAAAATCGGAAACACGATAAGAATGCAAAAGTAGAGCAAAATCGTGCTCCGAAATCCCCACTTCCACCCTTTATGGCGGATCAGTGCCGTCAACATGAGTCCCTCCTGCCTTCGAACGTCTTCTCGTCCGTTTTTATAAACTCACATTTCCTATTAGTATACTTGGTATTAATATGATTAACACTTTACCAAAGGGGTATGGAATCGTCAATCCATCTTTTGAGCTTCTTCGGGTAAAATAGTAGTAAATAACTTTTGAAGGAGATGGATCTTCATGCTGTATCATATGGAGCTTTCAACGGTAAAGCGGGATGAGATGAGGGACATTACACGGGAGATTAAGAATCTTGTGACGGAAAGCAGCGTCCAGAGCGGGATTGCGCTTGTTTACTGCCCGCATACCACAGCAGGCATCGCCATTAACGAGAATGCCGACCCCGATGTCAAGCGGGACGTGCTGATGCGTTTTGACGAAGTTTATCCATGGGAACATCCGAAATACCGCCATATGGAAGGCAATACGGCATCCCACCTGAAATCCATAACGTGTGGGCCCTCTCAACACATTATTATTCAAGATGGGCGTCTTTTGTTAGGCAAATGGCAGGGAATTTATTTTTGCGAATTTGACGGACCGCGGAGCAGGGAATATTACGTGAAAATCATGCAGGGGTAAAAATGCGAAATTCCGGCCGATTTAAGGAGGCGCCCTCGGATCTGCAAACAAAAAAAGACAGGCAGCGGTTATGGCCTGCTCCTGTCTTTCATTCATTAGGTAATTGACGTTTCAACGCTACATCGAAGTAATTCGTTGAAGCGCAAGTCCGCAAAAATTCGTTTCACCGTGCTACAAGGGGTTAGATTTTGCCGTAAAGCCCCGGCATAATGCTTTCACGTGCGCAATGGCAGCAGGCTTGATCTCATCAAAGCTAACACGGTCCTGGATATAAAAAGATACGAAGCCGTGCGTCGATAAGAACAAGGTAAGCGGCAGGTTGCGCCTCTCTTCTTCACTGAAAACGTCTTCAAGCAAATGCTTGCGGACGAGCGCCGAAAACATATCGAAACACCGGCTCTGCTCGGTACGGCAGTAAGCCAACAGCTCCTCGTCCCGGATCATAAACATGATCTCATATTGATATGGATGATCCAACCCGAAACGGACAAACTCAAGCAGCAGCTGCTCAAGTTTCGAAATTCCGTCGCTGGGCGCCTTTCCTGCCGCTTCGTGCAGCAGCAAAGCCAGATCATTGAAGTCTTTCATGACAATGGCGTAGAAAAGCTCCGCCTTTTCCTTAAAATGATAATATAAGGACCCGTGGCTGTAACCCAGGTGCTGCCCGATGCTCCGCATCGAGATGGCCCGGTATCCTTTGGTTATAAACAAATGCCTGGCCGCTTCCAAAATACGCTCTCTTGACAACTCCCGTTCTACCGCTCTTCGTGCCATATCATTTATTCCCCTTCAATAAAATAAAGCGACTCTCCCTCCGTGATCACGGACTGACCCTGCGTCAAATCTACCATCCATGCCACAAAGCCATCCTTTTCCCCGTCCAAAGGCAAACAGGTTAATGTCACCTTGTCGGCAAAAGCCGTTTCCCCCATCCGGGTATTCCGACTGCGCAGTTCGTTCTCCACCTTGCCGAGCCACGTGTAATCCAGCTCAACAAACACTTCACGGTGAAGGACGCGCGTGATCGGATCCCCCGATTCAATGGCAGCCACAGCCCCGTCGGTGTAGGCTCGGATCAAGCCTCCCGCACCCAGCATGATTCCTCCAAAATAACGGGTAACCACGATCGCCACATTTTTGAGTCCCTGGTTGCGGATCACCTCGAGAATCGGCTTCCCCGCCGTTCCGCTGGGTTCCCCGTCGTCGGACTGCTTTTGGATCTCATCCCGTTCCCCGATCATGTAGGCGGAACAGTTATGCGTTGCGTTCCAATGCTTTTTCTTGATATCTTCGATAAATGCGACGGCCGACTCTTCGGTTTCAACCGGCATCACATGGCCGATGAACCTGGATTTTTTAATGACAATTTCCTTGGATCCCGCTGACCGCACCGTTTTGTAACGTTCCAGCATATGCCGATATCAACCCCTTATGGCCAGGCAGAAAGTAGTGCGTCTTCCTTTCTTGAAAGGTAGACGGCGTGTCCTTCATGAAATATAAATCAAGCCTAACGAATCTTAGACTTTCTTATATTTCAAGAAAAGCAGTCCCCGGCATAAATACCGGGAAACTGCTTCCTTCAGCTGCTCTGTCTCTCTGTTCGTCCAAGTGGTGTTATTCGGAAAGTCTGGCTTCAAGCTCGGCTTTTTCTTTCTCGTAACCCGGCTTGCCGAGGAGAGCGAACATATTTTTCTTGTACGCTTCTACGCCCGGCTGGTCAAACGGGTTCACACCCAACAGATAACCGCTGATTCCGCAGGCCTTTTCGAAAAAGTATACCAGATATCCGAACGAATAGGGAGTGAAATCTGGAATTGTAACAATCAAGTTGGGAACCTGGCCGTCCGTGTGCGCCAGCATGGTGCCTTGGAACGCTTTTTTGTTAACGAAGTCAAGCGTTTTGCCGGTCAGGAAATTCAGGCCGTCCAGATCGTCCGGGTCGGACTCGATGGTAATGTGGTTGGCCACGTTTTCCACCTGAATCACCGTTTCAAAAATGTTCCGGCTGCCTTCCTGGATGAATTGGCCCATGGAGTGCAGATCCGTGGAGAAATCAACGGACGCCGGATAAATGCCTTTATAGTCCTTGCCCTCGCTCTCGCCGTAAAGCTGCTTCCACCATTCGGAAACAAAGTGAAGGGACGGCTCGTAATTGACCAGAATTTCGATGGCTTTGCCTTTACGGTACAGCGCATTGCGGACGGCCGCATACTGGTAAGCTTCGTTCTCGGCCACGTTCGGACTGCTGTATTCCTTCGAAGCGTCCGCGGCGCCCTGCATCATTTCCTCGATGTTGATTCCGGCCGTAGCGATCGGCAAGAGCCTACGGCGGTCAACACGGAATAACGGCCGCCCACGTCATCCGGAATGATGAAGGATTCGTAGCCTTCTTCGTTGGCGAGCTTTTTCAAAGCGCCTTTTTCTTTATCGGTGGTTGCGTAGATGCGCTTCCGAGCCTCTTCCTTGCCGTAACGCTTCTCCAGCTCCGCCCGGAAAATGCGGAAGGCGATCGCCGGCTCCGTCGTCGTGCCGGATTTGGAGATGACGTTAACGGAGAAGTCTTTGCCTTCGATCAACTGCAGCAGGTGGCTCACATACGTGGAACTGATGTTGTTGCCCGCAAAATAAATCTCCGGCGTCTTGCGCTTGTCCTTCGGAAGAATGTTGTAAAAGGAGTGGGACAGCATTTCGATCGCCGCCCGGGCTCCCAGATAAGAACCGCCGATGCCGATGACGATCAGGACGTCCGAATCGCTTTGGATTTTGGCGGCCGCCTTCTGAATGCGGGCAAATTCCTCTTTGTCATATTGGGTTGGAAGGTCGATCCAGCCGAGGTAATCGGAACCCGCGCCGGTTTGGTTATGTAACTGATCGTGCGCCGTACGGATCGGTTCGGCGAAATAATCGATTTCATGCTGGTTTACGAAAGAAAGGGCCTTGCTGTAGTCAAATTTAATTTTTTTCGACATCGTTTACAGCCTCCTGTTTTATCTTAATTGTAGAGAGAGTCAACATTCATAAGTAGGATACTTTAATTTAGGGACGGGTTCAAGTTTGTGACCGCAAGTGTCAAGCTTCCGCCGAAAGTGCATAAATCGCCTGTCCGTCAGCCGCTCGGGGGTGTATAATAAACGGCAGGCGGATGGCAGGATGAAAGCGTTCGGCGAAATAACATATTTGAAGGTGATATCCATGAAAAAAATCGGATTTATCGGTCTAGGCACGATGGGAGCTCCCATGGCCTCCAATCTGCTTAAACAAAATTACGATGTGACGGTATACAACCGTACGGAAGAAAAATGCCGCCCGCTGGCGGAGCAGGGTGCCTCAACCGCATCCACCCCGCGGGAAGCCGCCGAAGGAGCGGATGTCGTCATCACCATGGTCAGCAATGACGACTCCGTGCGCGACGTGTTCTATGGCGAGAACGGCGTCCTCGCTTCGCTGACGGCCAGCATGACCGTCATTGACTGCAGCACGATCTCTCCTGCCCTCGTTAAGGAAATCGCGGCCGAGGTATCCGGCAAAGGCGCTTCCTTCCTTGACGCTCCCGTAACGGGCAGCAAGCCGGCCGCCATTGACGGCACGCTTGTCTTCATGGTTGGGGGCGATCAGGCTGTGATCGAAGCCCATGCCGACGTGTTCGACACCCTAGGCAAAAAAGTAATCCCCATGGGCCCGAATGGCAGCGGCGCCGTGGCCAAGCTTGCCCACAACACCGTGGTCGGCATCAATAACCTCGCGCTTGCCGAAGGCTTTGCCATTGCCGCCAAGTCCGGCATTCCGGCACACAGCTTCCTTGAGCTGGTCCAGCTCGGTTCCGCCGGCAGCAAAGCTGCCGATTTGAAGGGACGCAAAATCATCGACGGCGATTTCAGCAACCAATTTTCGCTTGCCCTGATGCTGAAGGACTTAAAGCTGGCTTCTTCCCTTACCGACGGAATCGGCATGCCTTCACCGATGCTGAATCTGGCCAAAAGCCTGTTCCAGGCCGGTGCCAGCGAAGGCTATGGCGAAGAGGATCTCTCCTCCGTCGTGAAGTGTTACGAAGCCTGGATCGGCCAGACGATCGGCGGCAAACAGCTGTAATTTCTTTGTCATGAGAGCCTGCCCGCCGGGTAATCTATCCATCCCTTTTCCTGCGGATAGAGACCGGTTGGCCAGGCTTTTTCGTTTTCGCGTTCAGGCCATTTTCGCAACCTTTTGGGATTCATGACGTTAATTAACCTGAAGGGAGGAATTTCCTAACATGAACAAGAGAAGTTTGAAGACATGGACAACCGCTGCCCTTATTGCAGCCTTCCTGTCCCCAGTGCTTGCTCCGCCTTCGGCACAGGCTGCGCCGGATTCCGGCCCTTCCGCTTACATTAACAGCGGAAAAGCGTACGGAAGTGTCTTGATCCGGGAAGGGAACACGTTTGTCACCCTAACCGACCTCAAAAACCTGGGCAGCTATAGTTTCCGGTACGACAAAGCCAACCAGCAGGTGACCATTAGCACGAAAGGAACCCAAGCGGTTTTGACGATCGGAAGTAAGACGCTGCAGATCAATGACAAGAAGACGACTTTACCCGTCGCTCCTTTCCTTTACAAAGGAAAAACCATGATGCCGCTTCGAGCCGTATCCGAAGCCTTCGGAGCCAAGATTTATTGGAACGGTCCCGCCAAAACGGCTTATATCGCCAAGCCCGATGCCAAGGTGATCGCCGATCTGAAGAGCGGCAATCTGACAACGGCACGCAATGCAGCGCTGCAAGTTCCTATAATCTCCTCGATCCCCAAGCCGTCTCCCGAGATGACTTATATGGAGATGCAGGGCGTAAACTACTATTTCCCGAAAGGCAAGGCGGACAAGTACTTTGAAGTCGACAACGATCTGGCCAGTTATTATGAGATTCGCAACAACATCGTGGAACTGAAGTGGCAGGCCAAGCTGGATTACGCCAAAGGAAAGAATGCGAAAAGCGGCATATTTTTCCTTTC
Organism: Paenibacillus sp. DMB20; assembly: GCF_000987955.1. Lineage (GTDB taxonomy): Bacteria > Bacillota > Bacilli > Paenibacillales > Paenibacillaceae > Paenibacillus_AQ. The sequence goes on along the minus strand of NZ_LAZU01000025.1, from coordinate 4,794 downwards.
GCACCACTTCGTGAAAGAAATCGGCAAACAGCCTGACGTCAACGGCTGGACCGTGGCCGAATTCAAATTCCGGTATCCGGTCGGCGTTACTACCTACCGTTTGCTGAACGGCAAGGGCGAGATTTCCGGCGGCTTTGCCGAACTGGACAATCAAAGCCCGTCCTATCAAGGCGTCATCGTCGAGATTCCGGAGGAATCGGGCACAAAATAGCAAAGGATTAGCGGGCTCAGGGCTTTGCCTTGGAGCCCGTTTTCTCGGATTAGACGTTTTTCTTATGAACGCGCTGCTTCCTCTGAACCCGCCTGCCGTCCGTTATGGCCCTGGCGGCGGCTGCAACATCCGAGCCTCCAGGGGCGCCACCAGGCTTACAGCTCGGACGGATAAGAGCAGCAGTAGTCCGTAACCTTCCGGATTTCCAGCTTAAACGAAGAGTTCGCCGGCACGTTAAATGTCGCTTTCCCCTGAATCTCGCGCCACTCCTGTTCCCCCGGCAGCAGTACCTTTAGATCCCCTGACAGGATCTCCATAATTTCCGGGCCGTCCGTACCGAATTCGTAACTGCCCGGCAGCATGATGCCCAAGGTTACTTTTCGGCCATCCTCCAAAATAACCGTACGCTGGTGACCTGGCCTTCATAATAAATGTTTGCCTCTTTCTGGATAACCGCATTGCTGAACTGTGACATGGACCTCTTCTCTCCTTTCAGTCATATGTATATATAGATCGGCACCCGCAATATTGCGGGTGCCGATATCTATTCATCAGGACGTTGAAGACGCCTATGGTGATTAAAGCAGCGCCTTCACGCGGCTGACCACATTTTCAACGGTAAATCCGTATTCCGCAACGACGCGGTCGCCGGGCGCGGAAGCGCCGAACGTGGAAATGCCCAAAATATCGCCTTGATCGCCGACATAACGCTCCCACCCAAACGGATGAGCCATTTCCACGGCAAGGCGTGCTTTGACGTCCGGAAGCAGGACGGAATCCTTATAAGCTTTATCCTGCTGGTCGAACAGATCCCAGCTTGGCATGCTGATGACGCGCACATGGATGCCTTCTTGGGCCAAAGCTTCCTGGGCCTTAACCGCAAGCTGAACCTCGGAGCCGGTTGCGATAATTTGTGCCTGTGCTTTGCCTTCCTTCGCGTCGGCAACAACGTAAGCACCGCGTTTGATGCCTTCACGGGCGTTATCCACCGTTCCGGCCAGGATTGGCAGGTTCTGGCGCGTCAACACAAGCGCTACCGGACGATCCTGATTCTCCATGGCATATGCCCAGGCAGCGGAGGTTTCGTTGGCGTCGGCAGGACGGATGACGGTCAGGCCAGGAATGATGCGCAGGGAAGCCAACTGCTCGATCGGCTCGTGAGTAGGACCGTCTTCGCCTACCGCAATACTGTCATGCGTCAATACGTACGTTACCGGCAGCTTCATGAGAGAGGCCAGACGAACAGCCGGACGCAGGTAATCGGTGAATACGAAGAAGGTACCTCCGAATACTTTCAGACCGCCGTGCAGGGCGATACCGTTATTCGCGGCTGCCATGGCAAACTCGCGTACACCGTAGTACACGTTGCGGCCCTCATAGCTGTCAGGCGTAAAGGATGCCAGATCGTTGAGATGCGTCATCGTGGAGCTTTCCAGGTCGGCAGATCCGCCCAGAAGCTGAGGCACGCCGGCAGTCAGACCGTTCAATGCTTTACCGGAAGCGACGCGGGTAGAAACCGCTTTGTCTTCGGTGCTGTATTTCGGCAGGTCTTTGTCCCAACCTTCAGCCAGCTTGCCGGCAACGGCAGCTTCAAACTGTGCCGCCAGCTCCGGATAGGCCGCTTTGTATTTGGCGAACTGCTCTTCCCAGGCTTTATAAGCCGCGATGCCGCGATCTTTCGCTTGAGCAAAGTGCTCGCGAACTTCTTCAGGCACATAGAAATCTTCTTCGTATACCCATTTGTAAAATTCCTTGGTCAGCTTGGCTTCCTCGGCTCCCAGCGGGGAACCGTGCGTACCGCCATGGCCGCCCTTGCCCTGCTTGTTCGGGCTTCCGTAACCGATGATCGTTTTCACTTCGATCAAGGTCGGACGGTTGGTGTCTCCTTGCGCTTCGGCAATCGCCTTTTCGATGGCGGGAAGGTCATTTCCGTCTTCAACGCGCAGTACCTGCCAACCATACGCTTCAAAACGCTTCGCCACGTTTTCGGAGAATGCAAGGCTCAACTCGCCGTCCAGCGAAATGTCATTGGAGTCATACAGCATAATCAGCTTGCCCAGCTTCAAATGTCCGGCCAGGGAAGCGGCCTCCGCCGAAACGCCTTCCATCAAGTCGCCGTCGCCGCAAATGGCGTAAGTATAATGGTCCACGACTTTAAAATCGTCTTTATTGTATACAGCACCCATATGAGCCTCAGCCATTGCCATGCCGACAGCCATGCTAACCCCTTGTCCCAAAGGACCGGTCGTTGCGTCAACACCGGCGGTATGGCCGAATTCCGGATGTCCCGGGGTCTTGCTGCCCCATTGGCGGAACTGCTTCAGATCGTCCATCGATACATCGTATCCGCTCAGGTGAAGCAGGCTGTACAGCAGCATCGAGCCGTGTCCGGCCGACAATACAAAGCGGTCGCGGTTGATCCAGGAAGGCTGGTCGGGATTATGATTCATCGTTTTGGCAAACAGCTGGTATCCCATTGGCGCGGACCCCATCGGCATGCCGGGATGTCCGGATTTTGCCTTTTCGATGGCATCGATGGCCAATGTCCGGATGGTAGCAATGGACAGGTTGTCAATCGTCTGATTGGTTGTCATGATTCGTCCTCCTCAAATACGGTGCTAAATGCAAGCTTGTTCCGTTGTCGTCTGCCCTGGTTACAAGGCTGAAAGGCAGTTAGGAATGTTGAGAATATCATTTTGACTCTTATTGTATCACCTGCGGCGTTTCATTTCCATATGCGAATTTATCATTCCCTCTTTTTGGCCTCTCGCATCCCATATGCATTATGTCCCATCATGGATCGGTTATAACCGGATAAACAACGTTTGAAGCATGGAATAAGCCGTATTAACCTTTTGGAAGGTGACTCCTGCTCGGACGATAAGGATTACGGGGTTACGATTCCTTGCATCCAAAAAAACCGGAATCCCGATCGGGATTCCGGTTTCGTATCATTGCGTCATTACTCGGCTTTCACGAGGATTTTAACCTGGTTTCTCTCTTTGAGAAGCCCTTCAAAGCCTTCGTCAACGGCCTGATCCAGCTTGATTCTTTTGGTAACGAGTTTGTCGGCCTGGAAGTACCCCTGCGCCATCAGGCTGATGACCGCCGGGAAAACGTCACGGTAGCCGATAATCCCGGTCACGGTGCGTTCTTTCAGGACGATATTTTGCGGATGAATCGAAGCTTCCTTCTCGAAAATGCTGACAATCATCGTTTCGCCGCCGATTCTGGTCGAGTTGATCGCCTGGGTCAGCACCGGAGGAACCCCGGTAACCTCAAAGGCAACGTCTACCCCGCCCTGCGTGCGTTTATGAATTTCTTCAACCGCATCGTATTGTTTCGGGTCGATTACGATGGCACCCAGTTCGGCCGCTTTCTGTTTCCGTTCTTCCGAAAGCTCGACCGCATAGATTTCAGATGCGCCCGATGCTCTTAACGCTTCAATGACGAGCAGGCCGATCGGCCCCGTGCCGAACACGGCCGCTTTGTCTCCGACTTTCAGTTTGCTGGAGCGTACCGCATGCAGCGCCACCGCGGAAGGTTCAACCAGCGCGCCCTGCTCGAAGGATACCGATTCAGGGATTTTGTGAATCATCGCTTCCGGTACGGCCGCATACTCGGAGAAACCGCCGCCCCCGCCGGCAAGCCCGTAGAAGCCCATTTTATCGCAAAGGTTGTATTTGCCCTGTTTGCAGGCCTCGCAGGTTCCGCAGGAGTAGATCGGTTCCACGACCACGCGGTCTCCCACCGCCGCGCGGGTCACGCCTTCTCCAACTTCCACCACTTGTCCGGAAAATTCATGCCCCATTGTGATCGGGGCTTTGTCTCCGCTGAGCGGATGGGGTTCAAGAGGGATAAATATCGGCCCTGCCGTGTACTCATGCAGGTCGCTGCCGCAAATGCCGCACCATTCCACTTTTATTTTAACTTCGCCTTTTGCCGGCTTAGGTTCCTCGATGTTTTCCAATCTCAGGTCTTTGACACCATGCCATCTTAAAGCTTTCATCGCAAACTCATCTCCCAGTAAAATTGTAATCCGTTTAATTGCATATCTAGTGTACTCCTAAATTTTAATATTCACAAAGTTAATATCTTAAATTATTGTCATTTCCAGACGAATTTACTTTCTTATCCATAGGAGGTGTAAAAAGGGCCTCGTTGCGCATCCAAAATCGTTTCCCTTTTATGGAGACGGATGATACATAAGAAAAACGTCTATCGACGTACTTTCACTGAAGACAGACCGCATTTAGCGGAAGTTTTTCTTGCGAGATAAGGAAGCCGAGTCTTTCGAAGCTTATACTTTCTTATCTCGTAAAAAAGACTCATCTCTACCGAGCCTGCGGCAATAAAAAACGCTCGCGTCCCCTAGGTGGTTAAAACCAGGGACGGGAGCGTCAAGTATGGATGAGCTTTCATAATACGATGGCATGTTTAAGCATTAACTCTCTTTAGCGCGAGCCGCGGTTTTTGGCTTTCAGCAGGCGGTCCATCGCAGAACCGCCCTGCTCTTCCGCGGCCGCGCCTTGCCCCCGCCGGATGCTTTGGGCGGCGGTGGTGGAGGAGGCGGGCTCGCGTAG
>NZ_LAZU01000006.1 GCF_000987955.1 Paenibacillus sp. DMB20 | reverse complement strand
TCTTATGGGTCACAGTTCAGCCAGGCCCTTAGGGATGCTCTTTTTTTAACGCGAAAAATTCTATGTAACAACGGAACAACGACGCCCTTGCATCCTTTGTCTAAGACCCCGCCGATTTCCGTGCATAATCCAGCGGACGTTCTGCAGGCTTGCCGAACAAGTAACCCTGCGCAAGCTCAACGCCGATCGAGCAGCAAAACTCAAATTCCTGGCGGCGCTCGATTCCCTCGGCCAGAACGCAGGCTCCGAACTCACGGGCGGTATTCGCGATGGTTAACAGGAATTGCTGCTGCTCCGGGTTCTCGTCGCAGCGGTCAATCAGGCTCCGGTCGATTTTTACATAATCGGGCTTTAGCCGGATCATCTGCTCCAGCGTGGAATAACCCGCTCCGACATCATCCATCGCGACGGAAATCCCGTTTCTCCGGTACACTTCAAAAATCGCCTGAAGATGCTTTACATCATCGACCTCTTCCGTCTCCACCACCTCGAACACAAAATCCGCAGGGTCAAGCGACAATCGTTGAATGGCATCTAAAGTATGAGTAAGGCAATATTCCGGATTGTAAATAGAGGACGGCAGAAAATTGACAAACCGTTTGATCCCCTTGGGCAGCCACAAGGCGCTTGCTTCAATCGCCGAAATCCGGGCCGCCCGATCCAAAATGGAGTGAAGCCCGATCAAACGCGCGGCTTCAAAAAGTTTATGCGGCTGAAACGAAGGCCCGTTCTGCCGCGGCCGCAGCAAAAACTCATAAGCGATCACAGTTTCATCCCGGTTCACAATCGGCTGCATAAAACTCGTAAAATGCTTGCCCAGAATGATGTTAAAAACATCGTAGTGCTTTGATCGTTCCTCAAACAGGTGCAAAGGGATCCATTTCCGCCGGTCAAGCGGTACGCCCTTTCCCGTGATGCAAAAAAACAGCTGCTGCCGGACGGACGAAGACAGGCATTTCATAAGCTGAACCAATGAGAACATCTCCTCACGGCCGCTGTATGCGACAGAACAGCCCTCGGGCGTCTTTTTCACGGCATGCCCGCTGTTTTGAAGCAATAAAGTCAGCTGGGCGAATGCCGGTCGTATATGAACGGTTCCCTGGTCCCCAATCGGTTCAATGGTGCCGCAGTTATCGCAAAACATGTGTGTGTCCTCCTCAGCAAGCTCACTCACTATACCTGTTATCGGCTTTTTTCCCCTAATATCTTTATACTCTGCATGAAAGACTAGGATTCCGCCGCAGCCGCAGCCGGAACCCGCTCCCCGTAAAATTTCCAACCGATACCGCTTTCCTTGGCATCATACATGGCGGCGTCCGCCCGTCCGATCAACTCCTGGTCATTGGCCGCATGCTCCGGATACACGGCCACCCCAACGCTGGGGCTTGTGCGAATCTCGCCCGGTTCCAGCCGGTAAGGCTCGCTTAGCATGGAGCATATGTTTTCCGCCGTTTCCGACAGCTCAGCGTCATCTCCTGCCGGGTAGACCATCACCGTAAATTCATCCCCGCCCAAGCGGGAGATGACAAACCGATGGTCTTCCAGCGAGGCAAGCCGGGAGGCTACCATGACGATCAAAGCGTCCCCCGTACGATGCCCGTACTTGTCATTTACCGTTTTAAAGCGGTTTAAGTCCATATACAGCAATCCAAGCCGGTTTCCGTTACGCCGCGCTTCCTCCAAGGCTTCCGTCATCCGGGCGTTAAAATATCGGCGGTTGTACAATCCGGTCAGGTCATCGTGATGGGCAAGATACTCGCTCTTTTTCAGGCTGTGATGCAGCCGTTCCATCAGGCTGTCGTTCTCCAGCTGAATGACCACCTGGCGTATGAGAATCAGCAGCACGCTTAAGGATAACCCCGTAAACAGGCTGTTCCAACCTCCGTAACGGTCCGTAATGAAAAAAAACAGTCCTGCCAGCATGCTGTAAGGCAGCAAAAACCTCACCGCGACGGTTCCCGCGACCCGATGCTTCTCCGTTATCCCGATTGGTTTGCCCGATACCGGGAACGAGTGGGTTCCGCTCAAGCCGAACATAAGCGCACCGGCGGCCCACAACAGATCCAAATAGGGGCTCTGCTGCTTGCCGAGCAGGTCCACCTGGTATAAATAAAGTATATTTCCAACCACCAAAACAAAGCCGCCGGAGCAGAGGCAAACCGCCGAGGCCATGCGCACGTTCCTTACGTTTGAATAAAGAACCAGCGTGAAGAAAATGAGCACGATTCCGCATATCGGGTAAACGGCATCCAGCCACAGCGTCAGCCAGTCTCCGATCGCGGTTTGCCGTATCCGCTGAGGCTTTATCAGGTATTCCCAGCTAACCGTCATCATCACGATAAAAACAATCACAATATCAAACATGAACCGAACGCCTCTTAGGAGGCCCTGCGCGTTGCGGAACAAATAAATCAAGGCGGCGGCCAGGAGTATCAACTCAAATGACCAGAACCAATCGGCTGTTCCTGCATTACGGACCGCGGCCTCCTTGATCCATGCCTCATACGCCCATGCGAGCTGCCCTGCCCCTTCAAATATTAAAGCCAGCATAAGAAGAGTCCAGAAAACCCGCAGCGTCCCCTCATTTCTCCGGGCAGCCGATGCCAGGAAACCGGCGGCGACCAGCGGAGCGGTCACGGTCAGGATCCGATGTACGGCCAAGGCCTCGGGCAGCCAGAGCACGACCATAAATTGAACGAACATATACATGACGGCCAGCCACAGCTGTACTTTATGCGTTTGAACCCGGTTCATAACCGCTCCCCCTGTAAAAAGGTTGCATGTAATTGATATGTTGCATGATTAGGCCTAAAGAATTAATATACATCTTTTTTCCATGATACTTTTTACCCAACAATAAGTAAAGGACGAACCTCCGATTATGGAAGAATCGATCCCTTTACCGGTAAAAATAACCCTTATATGGGCGCTCTTGGGATAACGTCTCTAGCTATCGCAAATGCGCAAAAACCTGTTTGATAATGATAGATGAACTTCTTATTGAACACTACCGATTTGGTGGCGTGAAAGTTATTCCCACTTGACAACTAGGAATTAAATGCTATCATTTCTTTTAATTTCATTTTTGCATGAATTAGGGGGCTGTACATATGGCACAAAAACGCTTGGATCATGTAGGCATTATGGTGAGGGATCTGGAGCAGACCATTTCTTTTTACACCAAAGTCGTTGGCCTTGAATTGAAGGGAAGATTGCCTCATTCAAACGGGGTCATTGAGCTCGCTTTTCTGGGATTCAACGGCAGCGGCGAGACGGAGGTCGAGCTAATTCAGGGATATAGCGACGCGCTGCCGGCCGAAGGCAGGGTTCACCATTTTGCCGTCAGCACCGACGATATCGAAGCCGAATACAAGCGGGTCAAAGCGCTGGAAGTTCCGCACATCGACGACGAAATCGTTACGCTGCCCAACGGACACCGGTACTTCTTCATCCACGGCCCGGAAGGCGAGTGGATCGAGTTTTTTCAACGCTAAGGCGCCGGGATCCTGACTGCCTCAGGCGTACTGGACAGAAATCCGGAGGCGGACTATAATACACGTAGCAAATCAAATGATCAACTTCATAGACCCGGGGTGCTGGAATTGGCCGGCTGAGATTGTATCCCTTCAAGATACTGACCCTTGTACCTGATCTGGGTAATGCCAGCGTAGGAATTTTACAGTCAGCGGCTTCTTTCGCCGCAGACCGACTACTTTCGCCGTCATGCGTCCCGATTTTCGTGGCGCTTTTTTTAATATAAGAAAGTATAAGTTTTTCATTATGCTTGGCTTATATTTCTCGCAGAAACGCTTTCGTCCGTGGGAAGGACGACGAAAGTCGTTTTGGCTTGTGAGGCTGCCGCGAACGCCGCGGCTTGGCATTGTTCTAATGAAGTGGAGGTCCAAAGGAGAGAGACAGAACATGAAAAAGAAAAGCTTGCTATCCCTGCTGCTCTGTACCCTGCTGCTGACGGCTGCCGGATGCGGAAATCAGGAGAAGCCTGCCGGCGAAGGCGCCGGAGAATCAAAACAACCCGCCAAGCTGCGGGACGTTCAGCTTATGCTGGACTGGTCGGCCAATACGAATCATACGGGGCTGTATGCGGCCAAAGACCTCGGCTACTACGAAGAGGAAGGCTTGAACGTCAGCATCGTTCAGCCGGGTGCAGGCGGCAGCGATGCCCTGGTCGCTTCCGGCAAGGCCGATTTTGGAGTCAGCTACCAGGAGAGCGTGACCTTGGCCCGTACGCAGGGCGTTCCGCTCGTATCCATCGCCGCGGTCATTCAGCATAATACATCCGGCTTTGCTGCCCCGGTCGACCGCGGGATTAAGAAGGCAGCCGATTTTGAAGGAAAAACGTATGGCGGCTGGGGCTCCCCGGTGGAGGAAGCCGTCATGAAGTCCATCATGGAAAAGGATAACGCCGACGTGAGCAAGGTAAAAATGGTTAATATGGGCGATGCGGATTTCTTTACGGCCGTCAAGCGGGACATCGATTTTGCCTGGATTTTTTATGCCTGGACCGGCATGGAAGCCGAACTGCGCGGGGAAAAACTCGACATGATTTACGTGAAGGATTACGCCGAGGCGCTGGACTACTACACGCCCGTTCTTGTGACAAGCGAAAAAATGATCCAGGAAGACCCGGAACTGGTCAAAGCCTTCATGCGCGCCACGGCGAAGGGTTATGATTATGCCATCAAGCAGCCGGCAGAAGCCGCGGAATTGCTGACCAAGGCCGTTCCGGATTTGGATAAGGAACTGGTCAAGGCCAGCCAGGCATGGCTCAGCCCGAAATACCAGGACGATGCGTCGCGCTGGGGAGAGCAGAAAGCAGAGGTATGGAAAGGTTACGCCGACTGGATGTACGAGCGCAAGCTGCTGGACAAACCGCTGGAGGCGGACAAAGCGTTCACCAACGATTTTTTGCCTTAAAGGCCGTTTCCCCAAGACGATATGGATAAAGAACAAGCTCTTATGATGAGCCTTTGTAAAAGAAAGGAAGATTGGAAAATGGCAAGCACACTGCTGAGCATTCAAGTGATTCCCAAGACGCCGGACGGCCGGGACACCATCCCTTACGTCGATGAAGCCATCAAGGTCATCCAGGAATCGGGCGTAAAATATGAGGTGCACGCTTTGGAAACGACCCTCGAGGGCGAGCTGCCGGAGCTTTTGAAGATCGTAAGCGACATGCATGAAGCACTTTTCAAGGCGGGCTGCCCGGGCGTGATTTCCCAGGTGAAAATCGCGCAGTACCCTGCAGGCATCAGCATGGACCGTCTGACCGAGAAATACCGTCCATGAGCATTTGGTGGAATCGCGTGTGGCCGCCCGTCGTGGCGGTCCTTCTCTTTTTGGCGGCATGGCAGCTTGCCGTCTTTATGTTCGATATCGAGGAATGGATTCTTCCGTCTCCCTCCGGCATTGCGCGAGAAGCTGCCGCCGGAGCGGAAGGCCTGCTTGAACATACGCTTGCTACTTTGCGCCTGACGCTTATCGGTTTTGTCATCGGCACTGCTGTCGGTCTGGTAATCGCCCTTATCCTCCACCTGGTTCCTTGGCTAAAGACCGCCCTGTATCCGCTTCTCGTCGTAAGCCAAAACGTGCCGACCATCGCGCTTGCGCCGCTCTTGATGATCTGGTTCGGCTTCGGGATGCTGCCGAAAATGATCGTGATTACTCTCGTCTGTTTCTTCCCGGTAGCCGTCGCCGCTATGGACGGTTTGACCCGAACGGACATGTCGATGATGAATTACATGCGGATGACGGGCGCCACCAAATGGCAGACGTTCACCAAGCTTGAGCTGCCGCATGCCCTTCCCTCCGTCTTTTCCGGGGTCCGCATTGCCGCTACCTATTCGGTCATGGGCGCCGTTATCGGGGAATGGATCGGCTCGGACAAAGGCATCGGCTACTTCATGCTCCTGCAAAAATCCGCTTACCGAACCGACCGGGTGTTTGTCGCCATTGCCGTTATCGTGCTGCTGAGCCTGCTGATGGTAGGACTTATCACCCTGCTCGAAAGACGATTGATCCGCTGGAATCCCAAACATCAGGAGAAATAAAAGGAGGTTGCCCTGTTGAAAACCGAACTTAGTCCTGCACCCCAAAGTAATTATAATGGCGAAACGCGGGACTCCTCCTCTGAGCCGCCTGTATTGGAAGCGCGCGATATTTATAAATCTTTCCGAAATCGCAAACGCGAGGTCAAGGTTCTTGACGGACTGTCCCTTTCCGTGCAGCCCGGCCAGTTCGTTTCCATCATCGGTCCGTCCGGCAGCGGGAAGAGCACCCTGTTCCACATTATTGGCGGCCTGACCGCTCCTGAAACCGGAAGCATCCGGATGGACGGCAAGGACGTTACGGGGCAGAAAGGCTTGATTGCCTATATGCCGCAGCAGCCTGCCCTCTTTCCTTGGCGCACGGTCGAAGATAACATCCTGCTTCCCCGCGAGCTGGCCGGCATGCCCCGGGAGCAAGCTCGGGAGGAGGCAAGCCGCTGGATGAAGAGAGCCGGACTTGCCGGATTCGAAAAGGCGTATCCGCATACGCTGTCCGGCGGCATGCAGCAGCGGACGGCTTTCCTTCGGGCCATGATGAGCACCCAGGAAGTGATGTGCCTGGATGAGCCGTTCAGCGCCCTTGACGAGCTGACACGCAGCGACATGCAGCGCTGGCTGCTTGACATATGGGAAGAAAACCGCCGCTCCGTCCTTATGATCACGCACCACATCGAGGAAGCGCTGCTGCTGTCCGACGCGGTGTACGTCATGTCGAGCCGTCCGGCCCGGGTTCTTCAAAAAATCGAGGTTCCGTTTCCGCGGCCCCGACGGGAAAGCGTCCTTTTAACCACGGACTTTCAGGCCTTGAAGCGTGATATCTCAGTGCTGCTGAGGGAGGAATTGTATAAATGACATCCCTTTCTCGTACCAAGCAGGATTCACTTCAGCTTATCGAGCAGGATCGAGCTCCAAGCTCCGGTCCTTCCGTTCTTTTTCCCCTGATCGATGCCCACATCCATCTGGACTCTTATCCGGAAGAACAGCAGCTGGCGATCCTTGAAAGCTTGTCCGGCTGCGGCGTTGAAGCGGTCGTCTCGGTATCCATGGATCTGGATTCATGCCGCCGGAATCTGGATTTGGCCCGCAGGCATGAATCTCGGATAAGGCCAGCCTTCGGCTATCATCCCGAGCAGCCGCTTCCAGCCGCCGACGAGGTCAGCAGCCTGTTCGATTTCATGGAAAGCCATCTGGATGAAATGACCGCCGTTGGCGAGGTCGGTCTCCCCTACTACTCCCGGCTGGAGGCCGTAACCGAGGGCAAGCCATGGGACGATCGGCCTTACGTTGACCTGCTGGAGCAGTTTATTATATTTGCCAAGAAGTTTCATAAACCGATCGTTCTTCATGCCGTATACGAGGATGCCGATACCGCCTGCAGCCTTCTTGAAAAACACGGCGTCACCTCTGCACACTTTCACTGGTTTAAAGGCTCGCCGGAGACCGTGCGGCGGATGGCCGATGCGGGTTACTTCATCTCCTTTACCCCGGATCTGCTCTATGAGCCGGAAATCCGCGATCTTGCTCGCCGCTACCCTGCCGCCCAGGTCATGACGGAAACGGACGGACCGTGGCCGTTCGAAGGACCTTTTGAGGGCCAGCCGACGCATCCCCGCATGACCGCCGACGTCGCGGCAGCCTGGGCTGAATTACAAGGGCTGGGTCTGGCGGAGGCACGCCGGATTTTGTATGGCAATGCGCGGCGGTTTTACAGGATCCATCCATGAAATCATAGGAATGGACCATCCCTATGGTGGAGTGGATTCTCTCGCTTCCTGCCGAATCCCGGCCCGGCGAAAGCTTCAGCTATTCGAACTCCGGCTATATCCTGCTGGGGAAAATCATTGAGATTGTCAGCGGGTGGCCTTACGCAGAATTTTTGAACACCCGGATTTTCGGGCCTGCCGGCATGAGCCATTCCATCCTTGACTCCGGCGCGATCCTGCTACATAAAGCGAGCGGGTATGAGATAACGCCTGAAGGAGAGCTGCAAAATGCCTCATTTATCGATATGTCCAACGCCTATTCGGCCGGCGGCATCGTCTCTACCGTAGGGGATCTCTATTTGCTAAACCGCGCGCTGGATGAGGGGAAGCTGATATCCGGTAATATGCTGGCCCATCTTTTCACGCAGGATGGGCAGCAGCCCTACCGCTATGGCTGGAATACGGCAACAACCGGGGCCGGAAGTGCCATGGCCTTCCACCATGGCGGCATCAACGGCTATACCGCTTCCTATATGAAGCTGCTGGATCAGGAAACGGCCGTTATCGTGCTGAGCAACGTCTCGACTTTGCTGACCTCGACACTGGCTGGCGTAATCGTTAACGCGCTGGAAAGCCGAGATTAATATTTACCCATAAGAAGAAGACCAAGCCCTCTGTCGAGAGCTTGGTCTTTCTTTTAGATTAAAGCAGCCCCTGAGTGGAATGTACCCGGCAGACGTTTTTCTTACAATAAACCTGTTTCCTCCAGTCCCTCTTTACTCGGGTTTGGCGGAAAAGGACTCCCTCAACGTGAGCGAGATTGGACAATGATCGCTGCCCATGACATGACAATCGATTTCGGCACCAGCCAAATGCTCCGCCAAACGGGAGGATGCCAGGAAATAGTCGATGCGCCAGCCGATGTTCCGCTCCCTTACTTTCGGCATAAATGACCACCAGGTGTATGCGTCCGTACGATCCGGGTAAAAAAAGCGGAAGGTGTCGATAAAGCCTGACGCCAGCAGCTCTGTCATCTTGCCGCGCTCTTCCAGGGTGAAACCGGAGTTGCCCTGGTTAGACTTCGCATTTTTCAAATCGATCTCCTGATGCGCCACATTAAGGTCCCCGCATACGATGACGGGTTTGATCCCATCCAACTGCTGCAAATAACCACGAAACCGCTCTTCCCATTCCAGCCTGTACTCCAGCCGGCTCAGGTCACGCTTGGCATTCGGCGTGTATACATTGACGAGATAGAAGTCCTCAAACTCCAGCGTGAGGGTCCTTCCCTCGGGTTCGCTATCCTCCTCCATGCCGTAACGGACGGAAAGCGGCGGGATTCTGGTGAATACGGCCGTGCCGGAATACCCCTTCTTCAAGGCATAATTCCAGTACTGGCGGTACTCCGAACCGAGATCCAGCTCAATCTGACCTTCCTGCAGCTTCGTTTCTTGCACGCAAAATATATCGGCATCGGCCTGCTGAAAATAATCGGTGAAGCCTTTGGTCACGCAGGCCCGCAGACCATTGACATTCCAGGATACCAGCTTCATGTTTCTCCCCCTGTTCCATGAATGAAATAGCGACTTAATGAATTCGATGAATCTGTGAAGCTTACAAATCCCATGATCTTAACACGGTCCGCATGGAGCTGACAATCGATCCCGGTATAAACCCCTGGCGTCATGAATATTCCGCCTGGAAAAAAGGAACAACATTAACGATGGCGGCACCGCCGCCAGATCATGCAGTTCAGAAGCGATCTGCCACAAGGAGGCCTTGACCATGACAGGAAGAAACAACAAACCGAAAAACGACGGACCCTCCAGCAGTCCCGAACGGCTGGATCAATACGGGGACAAGCTCGCGTCCCATAACGAGGAAGAGTTTCTCTCTTCCGCCGAGGAGCACTGCCGCGAGGATCAACCGGAGCCATAGGGAAAAACATAACAGCGAACTAACAGAACGATTTCGTCGTCTTTTTCAAGATGAAGGAACTATTCTGCGGACAAGTGGAAACACCCCGTCGTCCTTTGGGTAGGACGATGGGGTCTCTGCGAAAAATCTTAACCCCTATCTTCTGGACGGTGGGGTTGCTGTTTGCCGTTCTCAGCTAACGCTTCATAAAACCCTTTTCCTGCAAAAAATCCTTCATATGAAGGCGGACCGGCTCAGCCAGACGTTTGGCCATGAACTGCGACCAGGACGCCGCCGGTTTGCCCCCGCTCCGGGCACGCATATATTCCGTGTACGTATCATCGTAGGATTTTACTTCTTCCGCCGTCTTCGAGCCATCATAGGTTCCGTGATGGAGCACGCTCCCCTGCGGCAGGCGCGGACGAATGCCGGGATTCTGGTCCGGATACCCCACGCACATGCCGAATACCGGGTACACAAGCTCCGGCAATTTCAAATGCTCAGCTACTTCGGCAATTTGGTTGCGGACCCCGCCGATGTATACAATCCCCAAGCCCATCGATTCGGCCGCAACCGCGGCGTTTTGCGCAGCCAGCGCGGCGTCCACCGTGGCCACAATGAAGTTTTCGGTAGAATCCACGTATGTCCCCTGATCGCCCAAATGCGCCTCGCCCGCTTTTTTCAAACGGAATAAATCCGCACACCATATCAGGAAGACCGGGCACTCTTCTATATATCTCTGGTTGCCGGACAGCGCCGACAACACTCGCTTCTGCTCCGAGTCGGTCACCGCAATGACGCTGTATGCCTGAACGCTGCTGGAGCTCGAAGCCATCTGCCCCGCCGCGATGATCGTTTTCAACTGTTCCTCGGTGACCGGACGGTCTGCATACTTGCGTATGGACCGGTGGTTCATGAGCAGCGATAAGGTCTCATTCATCAATTTCAGTCACTCCCAATCCTCTAAAGATAAACTGCACCGCTTGTCGTGAAATAGGCTCCGGATCGGCATCTTTAAAACCGAGCAAAGGCTCGTAGTTGATCATCAATTTATGGGATAAACACACGCCCATGACCATCAGCAGCGTTTCTCCCGAGGATTCGAAACGGAATTTTCCCTGTGCCTTTCCCAGATCCAGCAGCTGCTTCACCAAGCCCCATACCGGCCGCAAAAAAGAAAGAACGATCTCTTTGCGGTGCGTCCGCATCGTCAGCTCCTGCTGTACGATGTCGCTCAGCTCTTTATCGATCAAGGTGAAGGAGATGATCTCTTTTACCGCAAAAGCAAGGCCCTTCACCGGGTCGGTCATTTGTTCCTTATACTGCTCCAGATCATATCCGGGAAAAAGCTGCTCGAAAATCGCGGTAAACACCTTATCCTTACCGCCAAAATGATAGGATACCAGCGCGATATTCACGGAGGCGTCCTCGCAAATTTGCCGGACCGTGGTTCCCTCAAATCCTTGCTTGGCAAACAGCTTTTTGGCGGACATCAATATGCGTGTTTTTACATCCAGTTCAGGCTGTTCCATCCCTTGCGTCCCCTTTAAACGTTCTTCTATCTATTATGGAACTTCGGACAGGACAGCGCAAGCGATGGGAACGGGCAGGCATATACCGAACGGAACTCAATTTAGGCTGGGGTTTCAAGGCGCTGTACGGCTTCGTCGCTGCCATCGGAATGGCGCGTTTTCCTCATTGCGGTTACAGCCGCGGAAACCGCAAGCGAAATGAGAGCAACGGCTGAAAGCCCGACAATATCTTTCCCCAAAAGGCTGCCGCCAAACAGGATGTTCATCAATCCCTCCACCGCATACGTGGCCGGAAGCAGGTCGCCTGCCGTCTGAAACCCTGACCCCAGCATTTGTCTCGGCACCATGGCGCCGGAAGCGACCAGCTGCAGGGATAAAAGCGTAATATTAAACAACATTCCGGCCATACCGAACACGATAAGGAACATTTGCGAGAATACAAGAAACACCCACACAAACAGGCTTTGGAACAGCCAGAGAGCCATAAAGCCTTCGGCGGACTTCCCGCCTAAAGCCAGAACCAACGTCGATCCCAGCATGGAGACGAGCAGTGCCGAGACGGCGTTGATCACCGTCCGTGCCGTAAAGGACTGCCATTTTGTCATGCGGCTCCCGACTGCTGCCGAAGCCTGCTGCATATTCATCCCCATGATCATCGCGCCTACAAAAGAGGCAATCACCATCATCATCGGCACCATTTGATTATTCAGTCCGTCCACAGGGTGGATATAGGCCGTTTCGGATCGGACCCGATCCGCCAGACCTGCTGCCGCACCCTTCGCCTGCTCCGGAGGAAGGGTGCTTTGTTCAAGCACGGCCTGAATGCCCGCTGCGGAAGCCTCGCGGTTAAGTGCTGCCGTGACGGAAGACGCCGCGCTGTCCATCACGCTTTTTACCATCTGGGGATTGGATTCATTGATTTCATATAAAAGCTTGGCTGAAGCCGTCGGGTTCTGCAGGTTTGACGAAAAATCCGCCGGAATAGTCAAGACCATCTGTACCTCCCGGTTCACAAGCTCCTCCCGAGCTGATTCGCGGTCGGTCTCGCTGATGTCAAAAGGCAAGCTGCTCCGAAGCTTCCCGACCACTTGTTCTCCCATGACCTTGTCTTCATTTACAACCGCAATCCGAAAATTTTTAACCCGGTCATTCGCCCCTTGGTATCCCGTCATCCAAACGACGCTGAATATAACCTGAAAGGCCAGTGCCGTTACGATACCTATAATCGTTTGCGGTCTTTTCAAGAAAATAAGCAAATGATTCAACTTGATCACGCCCCTCAATTTAATCAAATGTTTTAAACATACGTTTAATTAAACATTCGTTTAAATGTTAGGCGAATCCCGCTCTATTGTCAATAGCGCGCAAAAACCGCCAAGCCGGATGGTCCAGCCTGACGGTTTTCGTTATACATATAGGATTAAACGACGTCGTATCCCTGTTCTTCGATCGTTTCTTTAATTTGCTCCACGGTTGCCTTGGATTCATCATACTCTACGGTTACCGTTCCGGCAGTAAGGTCGACTTTGCCTGTCATGCCGATCTCCTTCAACGCTCCCTCGATGGAATTCACGCAGTGGTTGCAGGACATGCCCTCTACGTTCAATGTAATTTGGCTCATGAGATTTTCCCTCCTTGATTGTCTGTTCCAGATTTCTCATCTCAATAATACTATACCCCCCGATAGTATGTAAAGACTGCTTTCAAGAACGTTTGACACTTAACGAGTGCCTTCTGTTCTTATTGCCGGATTTGTTTCCTTACACTCTTGGAGGGTAAGGAAACCTGTAGAATATCCAAAAAAACTTCGAATACATTTTGTCAGCGCCGCTCGAAAAATGGTACGGTTCTTCCACTTTTGCTGGTATAATAATCTAAAAATGTGCCTTTGCAACATAATTCGTCTTGACGATACAAATTTTTTCTTTTTATAAAAAAGAAGAAGGAATTTCCAATTTAACGTCGAATAAGAAGTAACAGGAAATGACGAAATAAGGAAAGTGGGAAAGTAACCTATGGTTTTTGACGGCATTATTGTTGGTCTGTTTGTCGGACTGATTCGGGGCGGGTTCCGTCACGGCCTTCAGCAGTTCAGCAAAATCCGGCTGAAGGGCGGCTGGGTCTTCCCGGTTCTATTGTTGATTCAATTCGTTATTTTCCGGTTTCAGGAGGACTACCCGGCACTTGCTGCCGCAAGCAACTATGCCTTCATTGGGATCTACGTCGTCGGCATGATTTTCCTATGGATGAACCGCAACCAGAAAGGGTTTTCTTTAATCCTTATCGGCGTGTTCCTTAACTTTCTCGTCATGGCCGTCAACGGCGGCCGGATGCCGGTATCCATTCAGGCAGCTTCAGTCCTTGATCCCTATTATGTGGACATGCTGAAGAACGGCACCGTGATCACCAAGCATTTTCTGTTGGATTCTACCACCAAACTTTATTTTCTTGGAGATATAATCCCATTGTCTCCACCCTACCCCAGAAGCCAAGCGATCAGCATCGGGGATATCGTTATGAATATCGGAATCTTCCTCTTTATCGTTCACATCATGACCCCCGGCAAGAATAATGCCGGCCTTTCAGGGGATTCCGGGAAGAAAGCTCCTACCCTTGGTGAACCTCAAAATTTATAATACATTTTTCGAGTTCACGATTACTTGAAAGGAGGGGATAATATGAAAAAAACAGATAAAATCAAGTATTCCCGCATCGTAATCAACGCGATCATCGTGGCTTCCGTAGTAGTTGCTCTGACTTCCGGTTACAGATGGGGTTAATAGTTAAGCTTCACATAAAAACAGGCTCTCAGCAGCCTGTTTTTTTACTTATCATCGTTGTTTTAGGTTGTAATATACCTTAAAATGTGGAGAAAACATCAAAGTTTTCTGAGGAGAAGCATTCCATGTCCATGTTCAAGCGCCTTAATACCTTCAAAATAGATGCCAGCCAACTTTACTTTATTTTTATTTCCATTACGGGAAGCTGTTTCTTTATACTTTTTCATAAAGTCGAGTTTTTAACCTACACGCCTGCTCAATGGGTATGGGTGTACGCAATGCTTGCTGCTACGCTTATTTTAAATCATTTTACTTTCCAGCTTCCCCCCGAAGGAAACTTGCAATCCATGGACTCCTCCGTATATTTGGCTTGCATTTTTATTTACGGAGCCCCTTTCGCATTGTCTGTCATTTTTTTAAACTTAATTGCCTTTATCATCTACGATAGAAATATTCCTTGGTGGAAACACTTTGCAAATTTCTCTGTATATTCACTGATGATTATTGGTTCTTCGTATATCTATAAGATCGCCGGAGGACAAACCGGGCCCATCCAGAATGACCAGCTTCATGCTTATGTCGCTGCCCTTATCGTGTATTTTGTACTAAACGTGCTGCTCATCGGGTTCCATTATTATCTTCATTACAAAAGTTCCCTATATGAAACGCTTAAGTCTTTTTTAAAGGACACCTTGTTAGTCTATCTGAGCACTCTAATTCTTTCCCTGGTTCTATCCATCCTTATTGTACAAAACGGGATTTTCGGCCTCGCTCTGTTTATCGCCGTGAGCGTAATGCTTTCGTACTCATATAAACAATTATTCAAAATGTATAACGAAATTCAGGAGAAAGCCATCAAGGATCAGCGCACGGGGCTGTTCAATCACAGCTATTTCGAGAATCTGCTGGATACGGAAATCAAAAAAGCAAAAAATTCGGACGAGCCTCTCTCGCTTGCCATGATTGACATAGACGATTTCAAGAAATATAACGACCAGTTCGGTCACCTGAAAGGGGATATGCTGCTCGGATTCTTAGGAAGCTTTCTGAAAAAGGAATGCGAGCCGGCCGAGGTGGTCGTTGCCCGTTTCGGAGGCGAGGAATTTACGATTCTGATGCTGGATATGACGAGGCGAAAGCGTATGAACTCGTGAATCGCCTCCGCAAAAAACTGAATGATACCTATTTTGAAGGCGTTGAGATTTTTCCGACAGGCTGCCTTTCCTTCTCCGCAGGGATAGCCGGTTTCCGAGCCGACATTTACGATAAATCGCAAATGGTCGATCTTGCGGACCAGGCATTGTATTACTCGAAAAAGCAGGGCAAGAACAATGTCCATATCTACGGCAGCGGCTCGACCAAGGAGTATGAAATCGATTTTGCCGAAGACGTCCGGGATATCGAGCAGCAGCTGAAGCTGTTCCTCTATAAGGACGTGGATACGTTTAAGCATTCGAAGCGCGTCTTCCGCTACGCGATCGACATGAGCGAGGTACTCGGTCTGGACAGCTCGGAAAGACGGCATTTCGTCCTCGGCGCGCTTATTCACGATATCGGCAAGCTGGAAATTCCTTGGGGTATTCTAAACAAAAAGGAAAAGCTGTCTCCGGACGAATGGGAAACGGTAAAACGCCATGTGACCTGGGGAAAACGAATTGCGGAAACGAATGAAAGGCTGAAGGAATTGGTTCCCTATATCGAGCTTCATCATGAACGGTATGACGGCGGCGGTTACCCGCACGGTTTTCAAGGCAACCAGATTCCAAAGCTATGCCGCATGCTGACGATCATCGACTCGTTTGACGCCATGACGACGGAGCGCCCTTACCAAAAAACCAAAACCTATGAAGAAGGCATCGAGGAACTGAGACGCTGTTCGGGCAGCCAGTTCGATCCCGAGCTGACCGAGCTGTTCATCCGCTACATGGAGCAGCGAATCCACGAGCAGCAGCTGCCTGCCGCAGGCTTGGAAACGACATAAATACTCTTCATCCCTCCCCATGTTTGATATTCTTCCAAAACAGGTATAAAAAGAGTATCAATCATAAATGAGGTGAGAACCATGGCGGATTCCAAAAAGAAGCAGCTTCCTCTTCATAACGGTCCGAGGCATACGGATCATCCGGAGCAATACCCTACGGAACGGGAGAGTTTGTTCGACCGATTTGAGAGCGAGCGTCATGTCGATCCCATTCCGATGGAAGATTTGAATATGGAAAAGCAGGAAGAAAAGAAGCGCGACGGCACGTCCAAAAACCGTTCCTCCAGCGACAAGTAGACACGATGCTGCCCTTCTACTGGACAATATGTTCCTACAGGAAATGTAAACCAAGGCATAAATGAAAACTAATACATTCTTATATTTAATAATTATCACAGCGGTTTCTGACGGAACCTTTCTAACAAGGACCCGTTCTCGCCGCAAGGACTCCCTTTTGAGGAGTCCTTTTTAAAATATCGGTAAGTTTATGATTTCATTTAAGATTAAAGAATAATAAATTTGAAGCGAAGCCGAACCATTCTTTAAAGCAAGCCGTTCGATTGGGATCGCGCAATCTAGTATAATATAGGAAAACATAACCGTTAACTTGAAATCGGTGACTACGTATACGATAGAGATTAACAAGAGTGGAGTGGACAATTTGTTTTCCATCTGGTCCTTGAGTCGTTTGAATCGCAAGCTGCTGCTGGGGCTCATCGCCGGGGTGTTTCTGATGTCATGCCTTCTGATTGCCGCCGGCGACACCAACGGTCCCCAGGGAGCCATTATTGAAATGGAGCAAAAATATATAAACAGTTCGGCCATGATCAGCCATAACGGCGGCGGAGCCGATGCCTCTTCCGTCGTCATGCCCGGCGTGCCGCTCATGATTGCCGGACTGACCAAGCTGTTCGGAGATGACGGCGGCGCACTTACCGCTTATCGCCTGATCCAATGTTTCCTTCATGCTTTTTCGGTCTATCTGGTCTTTGTTTTGGCCAGGTATATGTTTAATACATCCACTGCCTTTCTGGCATGTACGATCTATGCGCTGTATTGGCCGGCTTATGGAGTCGTCAGGCTGATTCTGCCGGATACCACGATGCAAATGCTTATGCTACTGCTCGTGTGCGCCGTCATTGGCGCGTTGGAGCTGAGGCAGGCCGGCTGGTACACCGCCGCCGGGATCCTGACGGCCCTGGTCGCCTGTTTCAATCTGCAGGCGCTTTTATACCCGATTCTTTTTCTCGTGTTATGGTGGAAATACCAGAGCCCGGCTAAGGTCATTATCGTGGGGACCTTGCTCATTATCGCCGGTTATGTCCTGGTCATGTCCCCCTGGTGGCTGAGCATTCCTCTTTTCGAAAAACTCCTGTACCTTCCGGGCCCGTGGAACATCGCACCGCTCTGGCTGGATGCGCGTTTCATCGAAGGCAACCCGCTTGTCCATCTGTACCGGAGCATATTCGGAGGCTTGTCGACGAAGTATGCCGGACGCTTTGCCAATGAGGATGCCCGGCGCGTGGTCCAATCCGCCCTGGACGGGGTACGGCTGATCCTGCTGTATGCCGGCGTCGCGGGCCTGATCTGGTCCGTTTGGAAGTATCGGTTGAAGCGGCAGCTCCCGGTCCTGCTGACCCTGCTGTATTTTATAACCGCAGAGTGGATGGTTCCGAGCTGGATGGGACAGGCTTCCCTTACGGGGTCTTTATCCTGCTTTACAGTGCATTTCTGGCCAATAAAGCCGTCGTTTATGCACATAAGTCAAGCGTCCTCCGGGGTGTGCATCGTGGACGGAAATATAACTAGAAGGCGAGAGCTCCCGGGCAAAATACATGCTTGCAATCCGGAAGACAAAACAATCACTCTAAGAGCGTTGCACTGACATACGAGCTAAATAGGCTTCATGCCCGGCGACATGCTACAATGAGATAGGAAAACGACTACAGGAGGGATTCATCAGATGGCCATTATGCCGTTAAACCGCCGGAACATTCCGGCCAGCCGGCTCGTGCTCGGGTGCATGGGGCTCGGCGGGAGCTGGGATGAGAGTCCGATTACTGAAGAACATGTAAAACAGGCGCACGAAGCGGTGGACGCCGCACTTTCGGTCGGTATCAATATGTTTGATCATGCGGATATCTATACCCGCGGCAAAGCCGAAAAAGTGTTCGGACAAGTCCTAAAAGAACGTCCTGAACTGCGTAAAGAGATCGTCATCCAGTCCAAATGCGGGATTCGTTTTGCCGAGTCCGAAGGTATACCGGGACGTTACGATTTCTCCAAAGATTATATCTTGTCCAGCGTCGACCGGTCGCTGCAGCGGCTCGGCATCGAGTATCTGGATATACTTCTTCTCCACCGCCCCGATCCCCTGATGGACCCGGCTGAAGTGGCCGAGGCGATCGACACCCTGAAATCGTCCGGAAAAGTCAGACACTTCGGCGTGTCCAACATGCATGCCGGACAAATTGCTCTGCTTCAGGCCTACAGCAAAGAACCCTTCATCGTGAACCAGCTGCAGATGAGCCTTCAGCATATCGGCTGGCTGGATGCCGGGGTTCACGTCAATCAAGACGCCGCGAAGAGCAATACGTTCCCCGAAGGCACGCTGGAATACTGCCAGCTGAACAATATCCAGATCCAGGCCTGGAGTCCGCTTGCGCAAGGCCTGTACACCGGGCGTCCGGTAGAAGACATGCCGGAGTCGATTCAAGAGACGGCCTCCTTGGTCAAACGGCTGGCCAAGGAGAAGGAAACGACGCCTGAAGCCATTCTGCTTGCTTGGCTCATGAAGCATCCGGCCGGAATCCAGCCGATTGTCGGCACCAAGAACGCAGACCGTATCCGGGCTTGCGGCGGAGCGGAACTGGTGGAGCTTACCCGTGAAGAGTGGTATTGCCTGTATGTCAGCTCCCGCGGAAGAGCCCTTCCTTAATAGTCGCCTGCTCAAATACGGCAAGACGAGGTTAAACGCTTTGGTTAAAGTGTTTAACCTCGTCTTTTTTTTGTGCAAAGAAAAGCGGGAGTTTGGGGATCGGGCCTTTTATTGTGCGTTATTTGCTCATGCCCTTTCACGCAAAAAAGAATAAGTTGGAATTGCACAACCATGCAGAAAGGAAGATTGTTATGCAAAGCCTGTTACAAGCAAAGGGCGTGACCAAACGATACAACCCTGCGCAAAAGCCTGCCTTGAACGGAATATCCTTTGAAGTACACGCCGGAGAATTTATCGGCATCATGGGGGCTTCCGGCTCCGGAAAAACAACGCTGCTAAACGTATTGTCCACCATCGACGTGCCGACCGATGGACAAATCACCATTACCGGAGTAGATATCGGCGACCTCGACGATACCCGTTCCTCCGATTTCCGCAATGAGCATCTCGGGTTTATTTTTCAGGAATATTTCCTCTTGGACAGCCTGACGGTCATGGAGAATATCGCTGTTCCCCTTGCCCTAAAAGGTCTGCCGCCAAAAGAGATCGACAGTTCTATACAAGCTTTGGCCGAGCGCTTCGGCATATCCCAGCAGCTTGGAAAATATCCGAACGAGCTTTCCGGCGGGCAGAGGCAGCGGGTTGCGGCAGCAAGAGCCATCGTCAAGAAACCTGCGATATTGTTCGCGGACGAACCGACCGGGGCGCTGGATTCCAGCTCGGCCACCGAACTGCTGAGCACGTTAAGCGAAGCGAACGAAGAATTGGGCACGACGATTATGATGGTTACCCATGACGCATATGCAGCAAGTTTTGCCAAGCGCATCCTGCTTTTTAAGGACGGGCGGATTTTTAATGAGCTTGAACGCAAAGCTCAGGATCGTCGCGGCTTTTATGAGACCATATTGGAGCAGATTGCTCTTTTGGACGAATCCCGCTAAAAGAGGTGCAGTGATGAAGTTAAGAACGATTGCTTTTAAAAACGTAAAGAAGAACCTGTCCTTCTACTCTCTCTACCTGTTCTCAGTCGCCTTTATTTTGACGGTGTTTTTCACCTTTGCGTCTTTTTCGATGAACGACATTATGATGGAGAAAATATCGGAAGACGGACGCGTAGAAACCATGTCGCGTACCATTTCCGTTTTTTTGATGGCTTTTGTTTTATTTTATATGTCCTATTCGAACAAGTTTTTTATGAAACGCCGGATGAAGGAATTGGGCATTTATGCGCTGCTCGGATACCGGAAGTCCGCCATGCTTAAATTGTTGACCATCGAAAACGTCCTGATCAGCTTAGGAGCGCTTCTCATTGGCATCGCATGGGGGCCCTGGCCCATAAAGGAATCGTTGTCGGGGTTTCCACGCTGCTCGATTTGGGGATTAATGCCTCCGCTATCCCGTTATTTAACGGCAAAGCCGTGCTCTACAGCGTTATATTCGTCTTTGCGGTCGTCCTAGCGCTCAGCTTGTCCAACTGGAGGCTGCTCCGCAAAACGACATTGTTAAGTCTTGTCCGACTCGAAAAAGCGGTGGAGAAGGCGATCAAGGTTCGTGTTTCGGCTGCCGTATTGGGGGTCCTGCTCATGATATCAGGCGATTTGGTCGCTATAGATGCAGTGCGGGGCAAAGAGTCGCTGTGGAAATCGGTCGGCGTAGCTCCCATGGGTCTGCTGATGGTGATGCTGATTGCAGCCGGAACTTCATTGTTTATCTATTCTTTTGTGCCGTATCTGATGCGCAAGCTGGAACGACGGAAAAGCCTGCTGTACAAAGACATTGCGATTGTCACGATACCCAAGTTTATCTACCGTATCCGGACCAACGCCAAAACCTTGATCATGCTGTCCCTGCTGATTGCCGGCACCTTAGGGGTATTCGGTTCCACGGCGCTCACCATGCATTATCCCGTGGCGGCCGTAACCCGCATCATTCCTTCCGCGATGGAATTTAGGGTTGAACAACCGGACCAGGCTAAACGGGCTATTCAAGCATTGAATGAAGCGATCGGCCCCGATCGATACAAAGCCCTGGAAACAACCCTTTTAAAAGTCCAGTCCCCATCGGACAACCTTCCCGCAGAGTATGAACTGGGCAAGGAGCCGGGATTTGAATTGATGGCTTTGTCGGACTATAACCGATTGCTGGAGCAGCAAGGCAAGGAAACGGACTACAAGCGGTTGGAAAATACCGGCGGCATTTTGGTAAAATACCGTTCCGATCCGGACAACCAAGATATCGGTCAAACCTACCGGCTTTCTCTTCCGGATAACCAGTCGCTGAACATCATCGTCCAGGACACGACGCTAGCCAACCCAGTCGGATTTAATATCAGCGTGGGCATCCTGGTCGTCTCCGATGAAATTTATAATCGATTGGCGGCTCTCAAGCTCCCCGAGCTTTCGGTCATGAGCATAAATGGCCCGGAATTAAGGGACAGCAAACCGGCTTACGATGCGCTGCAGCCCATCTTAAAGGACAACCCTTATTTCGCCAGCGCCTATGCTCGAACGTATGACATCATGTCCGCCAACAGCTCCACCTTTTTATTGCTGGGCTTTCTGACGGTGCTCTTTTTCATCGCGGCGGGCAGCATCCTGTATTTTCATAACATCTCGGCCATCGCTTATGAACAGAAAGATTATGAAATCCTCGCCAAAATGGGTTACAGTAAAAAGAAGATCAAGAAAATGATACGGAGACAAATTCTGGTCATGTATGCCATTCCGTTCGGCATCGGTTTCGTCCATAGCATTTGCGGGCTCATCTGCTATAAATCGCTGCTCATCGATGATATTCTGGGCCAAAACCGTCAGATTATCGTTCCGATCGCCATGGCCCTAACCATTGCCGGCGTCATTTTCTGCATTTATTATTTCATTACCAAACGAGCTTGTTACCGGGCCGCATTATCCCATTAATGCAGTCTGCGTACTCGTAAAGGCTGATCATGGAAGGAGGCGAGCCCGTTAAAAACCAGCTACTCCTACAGACAAGTGCTGCTTATCGCGAATGAGCTGCTGATTATTGCTTACCTGGTTCACGGACATTTATCCGGTCTGCCGAACGTTACCGCCATTGCGGATATCATCCTGCTGGCCCTCATGTTTCTAATCGCGATGGATGCCGTTTACATCAGCAGCATGAATCTGAAAAACAGCAAAGTTTTGACCCGGTTTACGTGGCTTTTAATGTTAGTGGGCTGGTATACCTTGTTAAGCGTCGATTCGGGAGATGAGCAGTTGTCCAAACTGCTCTCTTTCTGCGGTTCCCTGCTGTTGTACGCCGCCTTCCGATTCGTATTCGCTTTTTTCTTTCAAGACTCGGCTTACACGTTTCAAAAACCGACCGACGTTCTATTGAAAACGGCTTGCGTCATCACGCTGCTGTCAGGCTTGATCCGGGATTCGTGGTTTCATTTGCTTTTGCTTGGTCAGCTTATGCTTAGCTTCGGAGCCGGCGTTTTTCTTTGTTATGTGCATCGGAAACGAATTCTGTTCGTTCTCCGAAGCGAATGGAAGCAATTTGGGGCTTCGGCTTTGGCGGCAGCTGCGGTTTTTGTCGGCTATGTCATGTACTTTGGGACAGAACCGGAGTACGTAGAGGGACTTGGGATCTACCCGTTTCTCATCCTGCCCTTGTTCAGCATCCACCGGATTGCATTTACGTTTGCGAAAGATTTCCCTGCCATCCGGTTTCGGGGAAAAACCTCGCTGATGCTGTTGTCCGGGATCGTGTGTTTGTTTAGCGTTATTGCCTTGTTGCTGCGGCTGCAGCCGAGCGAATATTTCGTCATCCTTCACGGGCTGCTTGTGTGCATCCAAGTGTATGGCTTGCTGCTTTATCATCACGCCGGGCAACCCTCGAACGCGGCAAACGAACCGCCGATGCAGAGTATGGACAGCCATTTTGCACGGGTTCTGCGGCAGATTGAACGGGAGGAATCGATGAAAAGAGAATTCTCGCATTATCTGCATGATGACGTTCTTCAAGATCTGCTCTCTATTCGAAATATGATGAACAAATCGGATCGGCCGGAAATCCGCGGTCTCATCATGGAAGCACTCGATCGTTTAAATCTGTCGATCCGACAGCAGATGCAGGAATACCACCCCACCCTGCTCCGTACTCTGACATTTAAGGAAAACCTGAGAAATCTGTTGAGCATGGTTCAGCAGACGTATCCAACGACAAGGTTCAATATTTCGTTTGATTGCGACGATACCTTTTTCCTGGTGGAACCTTACAACTATATTGTGTATCGGGTGCTTAAAGAGCTTGCTGCAAACGCCTTGAAGCACTCGCAAGGAACCGCGCTTGACGTCCGGCTGTCCCTTAATAAGGGGCAAGTGGAGTTAGTGGTTCAAGATAACGGAATCGGCATAAAACCATCCGACCCAAAAGGAGTTAGACCGAAAGGACTGCAGTCGATTCGGGAGCAGCTCTCCCTGATCAACGGTTCCATGACCCTGGAATCGGCTCCTAGCGGAGGTTTGTGCGTGAAGGTGTATTTTCCAATGAAAGGAGAAGGCTCTTATGCATATTATCTTGATCGATGATCATGCCCTGTTTGCCAAAAGCCTGGAAATCGCTTTGGAAGGCACGCCCGAGATCGAGCGGTTTCAATCCCTTTCGGACGTCGCCGAGGCGGTTACCGTGATCCAAAAGGAGCGGCCGGATATTATACTGATGGACATCCATCTAAATTCCTCCGACAGTGAGGACGGCATTCTGCTCGCCAAAAAAATTCTGCAGGAAGTTCCCGAAGCCCATATTGTGATGCTGACCGGCTATGATCTGCCGGTGTACCGGTATGAGGCGAAAAGAATAGGAGCCAAAGGTTTTCTGAATAAAAACATGGAGCCCGCCGAGGTGGTCCGTGCCCTTCTGCAAATCCAAAACGGGCAGCCCTATTTCCCTGCATCGATCGATTTCATCGAGACGCTGACGGACAGCGAGAAGCGAATTCTGCAGTTGTTAAGCGACGGATATAAACGCAAGGATATTGCGGGCATGCTCCATGTGAGCGAAAGAACGGTCTCGAACCATCTGCAGCATACGTTTGAAAAGCTGAATGTCTCTTCGTCGTTGGAAGCCGTTGCGAAGGGGATTCAGCTTGGATACATACAACCTGTTTTTAGGACGTTATGACGCGGGTATCCTGTGTTTTATTGCGTTTATCATTTATGGCCTGAATGATCGGCAAATTTAGCCGAAGTCCTTTCCAGACCGCCGACAATCCGGTAAACTTGTTTAGGCATGTTGCATAAGAGATCTACATGCCTAAACAAAATTACTAACGATCGGTGAGTTTTATGACATCCAACCTTTTTTATAAACGCCCCTATGGCAGTAACCGCCGGGACCTCCCGTTCGCCGAGCTCGCTTCGTCCTGGACAAGCCGCGAACTGGTGAGCGACCAAGCCGCGGATGCTGCTTTTTTCCGCGGTCTTGAAGCGAAGGGGCTGTTCCTGAACCGGACGCAAATTGAAGCGGTTCGGCACAGGGAAGGCCCTCTGTTGACCCTGGCCGGGGCCGGATCGGGCAAAACGTCGGTCCTGGTCAGCCGTGCAGGCTATTTGATGGCTGTCGGAAAGGCCGATCCCTCCTCGATCCTGCTCGTGACCTTCTCCTCGAAGGCGGCGACGGAGATGAAGGAGCGGATCATGAGCCTGCCCGGGCTCGAGGCCAAAGAAGCGGCCAAGGTAACGGCCCGGACATTTCATTCTTTTTTTCTGTATTTGCTAAGGACCCGCGGGTTCCGCCAAGAAATTCTGAGCAATGCGAGGCATCAGCAATTTATCGTCAAGCGGATCCTGCGGGAAATGGGGCTCCGGGACGGCTACGAGGCGGAGACGCTGCTGTCGCTGTGGTCCGCCCACCGCATGAATATGACCGGCCTGAACGAACTGCCGGCAAACACGCCGACGGAGGTCGAGCAAAAGCAGATTTTTGCCCGGTATGAAGCGTGGAAGGAAGAAAACGGCCAGATGGATTTTGACGATATTCTCGTGCTGTCTCACCGCCTTTTGACTTCGGACTCCCGACTTCTCTCCTCCCTGCAGCGACGCTACCGTTACGTCATGGTCGACGAGTTCCAGGACACCGGCCTCCTTCCCTACGAGCTTCTGAAGCTGATCGTTCGGCCTCACGCCAACCTGATGGTTGTCGGGGATGACGACCAGACGATCTACGGTTTTAACGGCGCGCGGAACGAGTTTATTCTGGAGTTCGATCAGACGTTCCCCGGCGCCAAGGTCGTCACGCTGGGCGTGAATTACCGCTCCCTCTCCAGCATTGTCGGCCTCGGTAACGAAATCATAGAGGAGAACAAGCGCCGCAGACCCAAGAAGCTGCTGTCCACCCGAAAAAGCGGCAGCGTCCCGTTGTATCTTCGTCCGGGAGATCCGGATGAGGAAGCCGAGGTGCTGCTGAAGCATATTGTCCAGGAAGTCGGCGAGGAACGGAAAAACTATGGCGATTATGCGATCCTCTACCGTACGTCCAATAACAGCCGGGCCGTGTTCGAGCAGATGGTCATGAAAGAAATACCGTTCATTCATTATGAGCAGGGAGACCTGTTTTACGAGCAGTGGATGGTCAAGCCGGTGATGGATCACCTGCGCCTCTCGCTCGACCGAAGGAATTTCAAGGCCATGGAGGGCATTCTGAACACCCTCTATATCAACCGGGACAAGGGCATGGCATTTATTCACGAAAAGGACGCCCCACGGCCTAAAAAGGGACCGCTTGCCCATCTGCTCACCTATCCCGGGCTTCAAGATTTTCAGGTCGAGCAGATCCGGGAACGGTCCAAAATGATCAAATCGCTGAAGGGGCTCGAGCCCGCAGACGCCATTCGCGAAATCCGGCTGCGATTTTACGATAAATACCTCGAGGCGGACGGCTCGCAGGAGCTTACGATGCATAAAGAGTTCATTCAGGAGGGGCTAGACGAGCTGGAAGCTTCAGCCAAACGGTTTAAGGACGTCGCCTCCTTCGTTGGCTTCGTCGACCGTCTTATCGATATCCACCGGGAAATGGCCGCGCGTAAAAAGGATGACTCCGCCGATGCCGTGAAACTGATGACGATCCATAAAGCGAAGGGCTTGGAGTTTCCGTCCGTCTGCCTGATCGGAGCCTCGGAAGGCATTCTTCCGCACTCGTCTTCCCTGGAAGCAGGACGTTTGGACGATAACCATCCGCTTACGCCCAAGCAGCAAAAAGGAATCGATGCGTTGGAAGAGGAACGGCGGCTTGCTTACGTTGCCGTCACCCGCGCCAAGGACGAACTGATCATCAGCTCTCCCTCCTTCTATCGCGGCCGGAAGGTTGAGGTTTCCCGCTTCCTGCAAAGCGTGTTTCGGATTGAAAACGAAACAGCGGCTGCCAAGGGGCAGCGGAATGTCAAAGGCGAAAGCCGCGCTAACGGCAATCGAAACGGCGGATACGGCAATGCCGCTAAAACGAGTAGTTTCACGAGATATCGCGAAGGCGGCCTGGCCGGTAGTAACTCGGGTTACCCCAGGGACAGCCGTACAGGGCATGCTTCTATCAACTCTGGTTACTTCGGGAATGACAGCACGAATTCTCCCGGCATAACCGTAAATGCCGAACCCGTACGCACCGAAACGGTTCGCGCATGGCTGTGCTCGGGCCCGGCCTGCCGGGGCTGGCAGCGCATGGACTCCGTTTTGCCGCAAGCGAAAGGGGGAAAAGCCTGTCCGCTGTGCGGGTCGCCCATGAAACCGGGCATGAAGGAAGCCGCCGTTTCGGTTAGAAGGCGGTAGAACGAAGAAAACAGGTTTTCCGAAGTCATGTTACGACTCGAAATGATCTGTATGAACCCCATCATTAATCCTATCCGTTGGAACTACGGAGACAGCCTTATCAAAAACCTGGCGATTACGCCGGTATTCTTGAAATCTCCCGCCTCATGCCGGCTGAAAAGCCGGTGAAGTGGCGAGGGGCCTAATAGGTGATAGATTAATACTATTTTTGAGCCGAAGTTTCATTCACCTTACTTTTAAATCCCTCGACTAACACCTCTAATCCAAATTGATATTCTCTGTCCCTATCAAAACTTGAAATGTCGAAAGGCAGCGCCTCAAATGAATCAATCAAGTCCTCGTCTGCTGCTTCTTTGATTCGGTACTCCTCAATCACAAATGAGGTGACGTAATTGTTTAGTATCCACGATGCCGAAAAGATATCCTCGATCCCGACAAAAATCATGCCGCTTTTAAAAACAGGGTGCCCCCAAATCATAAAACAAAATCGAAGCTCCCTTCTATCATATTACTATTCAAATTTGACTAGATAACAAATTTCCGTTATGCTCTATACACACTAATCAAATTTGAATAGTGATCAACTGTTGAAAGGAGCCTGATTTTGTCTACCGTAAGATTGCTTGTTTTGGGTTCGATTCTTCGAAGGGGCGTCAGCCATGGCTATGGCGTATACAGCGACCTGACGTCTTGGCGTGCCGAAACCTGGACCAATGTAAAACCGGGGTCGATTTATCATGCCCTTGAAAAGCTGGAGTCGCAGGGAATGATCCGCGCGGTTGATTCTGAAAACCAAGCCAAGCTTGGACCCTCGCGCACGGAATACACGATAACCGCACAAGGTAGCGCCGAGTTTGAATCCCTTCTCGAATCGACGCTTAAGAATAACGATATTCAGTTGTTTGCGGTCGGCATTGCTTCATGGAAATGTTACCCCGGCAAAAAGTGATCACCCTGTTAAAAGAACGCCATGGTTCTCTAAAGGATTCGGCCGCCTTTTTAAAAACGCTGCCTACCGAAGAGCTCCCGCCCGATCCTTCCAGACACCCCGAGCTTGTGGGTATATGGATCAGTTACGTAGAAAATGAAGCATCAAATACCATGAAAATACTGGAATCCCTAGAGTCGGGAAAATATGTGTTCAAGGACGAAAACCCAAAGGAGCGGTATAAATGACGAAGGCCACAATGCATGACGGAAATACGATAGACATCGTAATTCAAGGCGAGGGTCCGGCTATATTAATACCCGTTAATCCTATACCGGTGAAAGGGCCCCAAGCCGATGAAATGAGGAAATGGGGAGCTGATCCCGCTCTCGGGCAGGCATTGATTGAGGGACTTTGCGATAAATATCGCGTGATAACCTTCGATTATGAAGGACACGTATTAAGCAACCCCAAACCCGACACCCTGACTCCCGATTCTATCGCCAAGGATTTTATCGCGATTGCGGATGAGGCCGGGGCAGACCGGTTTGCCTACTATGGCTACTCATGGCTTGCACTGAGCGGAATGCAGCTTGCCCTTCGAACCCGCCGCGTTACCGCTCTGATTATGGGCGGCTTCCCCCCGATTCACGGACCTTATAAAGAGATGTTGCAGGTCACGATGGCGACTCATAAACAATCCCGATCGGTTTCAAATCCCAAGCAAGGGAATCCGGGAAGCAAAAGCCAAAGCTCCGACGATTACGATTGGTCCAATGTCGAAGTGACGATGAATAAAGATCAAACCAAACAGTTTGTTACGCTTTATCAAACCTTGCAGGAATTCAATGACAGGGAAGCTCAATCCCGGCTTGTCTGCCCCCGCCTCTGCTTTGCCGGAAGTGCCGACCGCATTGATTACGGAGAACCATGGGGAAATGTTCGCGTGGACATCGTCGGTCCTCTCCTCCGTCAAAATGAAGAGATCGAAAAGGCAGGCTGGGACGTTCGAATCTTGGAAGGACTCGACCACACAGGCGCCATGCAAGCGGCCAACGTACTGCCTGTCTTGCGTCCTTGGCTTGATTCCAATCTAAATGGCCAATGAGCGAACCCCATGCTTCGGCAAAGCGTTCCCCTTAATCGGAAATCATCTAACTCATATGTATTACTCGCAGAAACCCGCAGAAACTTCATCATCCTTTAAGAAGGACGATGAAGTCGTTCTGCTTGCGATCAGTTCATCCTTATCCCTATGTTCCCGAGCTGTTCTCCCTGCCGCATGCGCTCAAAAGCCCGATCTGCTTCTTGTAACGGATATACGTTATCCACGACAGGATGCAGCGAATGGCGTTCCACGAACCGGAGCATCCCGGCAAACTCTTCGCTGCTGCCCATGGAGGTGCCGATAATGCTGATTTGCGGAAAGAAAATACCCCGGATCGGAATTTCTATGTTGTCGCCGGAGGTTGCCCCGAACGTCACGATCCGGCCGTTGGTCTTAATGACATCAAAATATCGCGGGAACGTTGCGGGTCCGATGCTGTCGAGGATCAGATCGACGGAACGGGCACCTATATCTTCTTTCCAATCGCTATGGCTGTCGAGTGCGCGATGGGCCCCATAGGAGAGCGCGGCTTGTCTCTTCGCTTCGCTTCTTGAAGTAACGGTAACCCGTGCTCCTGCTGCCAAAGCCATAAGCATGGCAAAAGTCGCCACGCCGCCGCCGATGCCCGGAATGAGAACATGCTGCCCCGGCTGCAGGCCTCCCCTCGTGAACAGGGCCCGGTAGGCGGTCAGGGCGGATAAAGGCAACACGCCCGCTTCCTCCCAGGACAGATACTTCGGCTTGCGGACGGCATTTTCCGCAGGAACAACGATAAACTCGGCAAAGGTCCCATCGGAAGGCCCTCCCACAATGGCCGGCACAGGCGGCACCTCCTCTGCCCTTTCCCATCCGATACATGGATTCATGATGACCTCCGAACCAAGGGTCAGCCCGGTCACGCCTTCGCCTATGGATTCGATCGTCCCTGCGCCGTCGGAGCCGATGATGAGGGGAACATCTTTTTCCGTTCTGGCTCCCATGATGAACAAATCCCGATGGTTCAATCCGGCGGCTTTAAGCTTCACCTTCACTTCCCCAAAGCCCGGCTCCCTGTCGCTTATATCTTGATAAGACAAGCCTTGTAATCCGCTTGTTCCGCTGTGTACGACGGCTTTCACAAGAAAATTCCTCCCTTAAGTTGTATGGTATGGCCTATAATGAAATTGTACCGGGAGGATGAAAGCCGGTAAAATGAATATAATCGATGGCGACTATCATAAATCATCATACCAAGCAGGTGACATGAACATGGAAAGCGGAGATTTGAGAATATTTCAAGCCGTCGCCCGCGAAGGCAGCATAACGAAGGCTGCGCAAGTTCTGAACTATGTGCAATCCAATGTGACCAACCGGATTCAACACCTTGAAACAGAGTTGAGGGTACCTCTTTTCACTCGGTCCAATCGGGGAATGACATTAACGCCGGCCGGCGAAAATCTGCTGACGTATGCGGACAAAGTCCTGGCTTTGATGGACGATGCCGTGAAATCCACGCAATTTTCGGAGCATCCTGCCGGTCCGCTCCGGTTAGGTTCGATCGAGACTGCCGCCGCCGTTCATCTGACGCCCATATTAACGTGGTATCATTCGCGGTACCCGGACGTAGATCTGTCGCTTGTCACCGGTGAAACGCACGGTCTGCTGCAAAAGGTGCTGAAACATGAGCTCGACGGCGCTTTTGTATATGGCCCCATCGATGATCCCGATCTGGCGTCCGTAACGGCTTTTGAAGAGGAATTGGTGCTGATCTCCGCATCGGGGAAAAGCGATATGCACGATCTGCTTGCGAAGCCCGTATTATTATTCGACGTCGGGTGTTCGCACCGGGCCAAGGTCGAGCAATTCCTGAATGAAAACGGCTCGGCTTCCTCCCAAATGATGAAATACGGAACGCTCGAAGTCATTATCAACGGGGTAGCCGCAGGCCTCGGCATATCTTTGCTGCCGAAGTCGTCGGTTGCCAAAGCAGAAGAAGCCGAAAGCATCGCATCTCACCGCCTGCCGGAAGGATACCGGGAACTGAAGGTGTGTTTTGTGTATAAACGGGTCCTTGTCCGCTCAAGTGCGCTATCTGAATTCATCCGTGCAATGGAATCAAGCGAGGAGTGTTCGAAACCATGATGAACCTGAATATGAAAAAGCGCATCGCCGATATCCAAACCAAGAACGAATTCTCGGGTACGATCCTTGTTCAAGAGAATAAGGAAATACTGGCGGAAGTAAGCCACGGGTATGCCAATCGTTCCGAGCAATTGCAAAATCATGCCCGCACGCGGTATGGAATCGCCTCGGGATGCAAGCTTTTCACGGCAATAGCCATCTGTCAGCTGGTGGAGGAGAGGAAGCTTTCGTTCGACTCCAAATTAAAAGATTGCCTTGACGTTAACTTTCCGAACTTCGATAAAGAAATAAACATACATCATCTTCTGACGCATACCTCCGGCATACCCGACTACTTCGACGAGGAAACCATGGACGACTTTGAAGAATTATGGGTCGAAACCCCGATGTACCGAGTACGGGCTTTAAAGGATTTCTTGCCGTTATTCCAGGACAAACCCATGAAATTTAAAGCGGGAGAACGGTTTCACTATAATAACGCGGGATATATTTTGCTCGGTTTAATCGTTGAACAAGCCAGTCGGCTTAGCTTTGCTGAATATGTTCAGGAACATATTTTCAGAAAAGCCGGCATGGCGGATTCGGGATATTTTGAATTTGATGCTCTCCCCCCTAATACGGCACAGGGCTATATTGATTTTAAGGATGGAACCTGGAAAACGAACATCTATTCCTTGCCTGCAAAAGGCGGTTCGGATGGCGGAGCGTTTGTAACGGTGCATGATATGGTTAAGCTGTGGGAAGCGATAATGAATCATTTGCTTCTAAATGAAGCCTATACTCGGCAGCTGCTCACTTCCCACGCTCGGGTGGACGAAAATCATAACTTCTATGGCTATGGCGTCTGGATCAAGAAAAATGAAAACGGCTCCGTTTTAAAATATCATGTGATGGGGTATGACCCGGGAGTGAACTTCCACTCCGCTTTTTATCCCGAGCAATCGGTCAACGTTGTGATATGCTCCAATAAATCGACGGGTGCATTCGATATGATGATCGGCATCGAGGATGAGATGAACCGGCCATAGATTTTGCGAATCATCGATATGATCCATAGAATCGAAAAATGAAGAGCCGCACGGACTCTCGTGAGTCAGCTGCGGCTCTCTTTGGCGTGAATGCTATCGGTGCAAGGCTGATTTCAGCGGCCCTCCCTCGCCTGTCTGCGTTCTTCCCGAAGCCGGGACACCGCAGGAGCGAGGAACCCGGCCAGCCTCTCGCCCATGAGAATATGGCCGTCATCCGAAGGATGGATCAGATCGCTTGCCAAGCCCGTGAATTCGGTCAGGATGCGGCTCCCCTTCAGAAGATGGAGATGGGCATGATTCTTATCCCTTGCATACTGCCGAAGCCAGTCGTTCGTCTTTTTCTCCTCTACCGTGAACGGCTCCTGCTCATCCGCGGCGAAGGTGGCGCGATTGGGATAAATCGTCGTCAGGAACACCGGCTTTGCAGGATGTTTTTCCAAAATGCGGTCCAACAGGTACGCCGACCTGGCACGAATCACATCGATAGGGAACCGGCCCCTCATGTTTACGCCGATCTCCAGGAAAATGAGGTCCCAATCCTTTTTTTCGGCAATATGATCGGCAAGCTCCGGTTCGCAGTAACACGATCCGCTTAGAGCCAAGTTCACGACATCAAGGGACAACCGGCGGGCTGCCCGCTGCGTATATCCCGTGTAATGGTGCATGGCGCCCGCCCCTTGGGTGATGGAGGAACCATAGACGAGCATGTTCAGATCGGGCATTTCCCCGGGCCGCGGAGGTCTGACGTCATGCCCAAAAGCCTCCAGCGCATGAAATACCGCGTTAAACCGGTCAAAGTACACTCTCCAGACATTCGGGGAAAAGCTCCCCGACGATAATATTTCGGGTTTCACGCCCAGGAATCGCTCCGGATCTTCAAGCTCGATCGTTTGCATCCTGCCTCCCTTGACGTCCGCTTTGGAATGGAAGTAGTCCCCCTTGAAAATCAGGACGCTTCCTCCCTCGTCCCAAGCGGATAAGGTGAGCCGGACCCTGTCGGAGTCCGTGACGAACCGGATCTCGCACCCGTTCGACTGGACCGCCTTGCTCCGCCCTTTGGAAGACAGGCGATGCCGGACTTTTTCGGGAAACCGCTGCAGTCTCCAGCCCGGCATGCCGGGAACCTCTTCCAATTCCGCGACATTGTGAAAATAACAATGGTTGAATTCCATCATCGGCTTTAACGGCGCGGCAAGGTTACGCCCTGCTTGGCATTGAATTTCTCCGTCGCTTCCTTGATCACGTCGCTGCCGCCCTTTGACTTCCATTCCTCCACGGCTTTGGACCAATCGGAAATCGGCTCTTTGCCGTAAACCATCTTGATCATATGGGTCAGCAGCAGCGGCGGCGCCGAGTCGGAGTTCATCGCGATGTCCGGATTTCGGGTCAGCGCATCCAGTCGCGGATCAAAGATGATGCCGTCCCGTCCTTCCTTGGCCAAAATCGTATCATATACGTTCATCAAATGGCGCCCCTCTTCCGTAAGCGACAGCGTCCCCTTATTGTAGGTCGTGTCCTGCACCATCCAGAGGAAGGATTGGCGGTAACGTTCCTCGTCAACGCCGGCCGAGGTTGTCGGCGCCTTGTAATTGATTTTTCCGTTCTCGACCGTATAGGTCTCGCCCTCGATTCCGTAGGTGAAAAACTTCTCCGCTTCCTCGGAAACCATCCAGTCGAAGAACTTGATGATTTGTTCGGGGTTTTTGGCATCCTTGTTGATGAAAAAAGCTCTGGTAACCGGTCCGTACAGATGATACCCGCCTTTGCCGTCGGGACCGACCGGAGACGGAATCAGCTCGATTTTCGCATTCGGGTCCGACTCCGACAGCTGCTTTTGCCATTGAATGAGCTCATTGGCGTTCATCGTCCACATGCCGGCCTTGCCGGACAGGATCGTATTTTTGAAGTCGGTGGCATTGATCGTGGCAAACTCCTTGTTGATCAGGCCTTCGTCGTACATCGTTTTATAAACCGTGAGCGCCTTCTCCATGTTCTCGATATCCATGAATTTGGGGACGATCTGATCCCCCTGCTGCTCCATCATGGACAGGAAAGGCATCACGTCGTAAGCGCCGAAGAAGGTATCCGCATACTTGAAATCCTGGCGTCCCATATACGGATTTTCCACGCCCATTTTTTTGAACTCCCTCAGCACCGTAAGCGTGTCCTCGACCGTCTTGGGCACTTCAAGCTTCGCCTTGTCGAGCAGGTCCTTTCGGATCCAGGTTGCCCGGCGCGCCGGATTGGACAAATATTCCGGGATGGCGTAAATTTTGCCGTTCGAGGTCACTTTGTCCCATGCCTGTTTGGGCACTTTTTTGAGCAGGTTCTGACCATGCTCCTTCAGCAGATCGTCCAGGGGCAGGAATACCCCGGCTTCGACGGACCCGGCCATTTCCTTGCCGTTGACCCCGCCGTCTCCCTGAACGACATCGGGAATGTCGCTCGTTGCGAACATCTGCACCATTTTTTGCTCGTATTCCTTGTGAGGTACCAAAATAATACTCAGATCCGTTCCGGTCAGCTCTTCCAGCTTCTTTACCCATTTATCCTGATTGATGTCAGGCGATCTCTCGACATGCCCGAACGCCAGCGTACGCATCGAGATGGAGAACCCGTTTCCTTCCTTCTTTGCCGAGCCGGCCGCCGAACCGGGATCCTCCGCCTTGCCGCAGCCCGCAAGCAGTGACGCCGCCAGCAGCAGAGCAGCGCCGGAGCTGAACCATTTTTTCATGATACCCCTCTTTTCTTCATGGAATCAAACTCATGTAAAAGCGCTTTCAATACGCATCTTAAAATGTCTCCGATGCCCGAACAAGGGGGCCATTTTAGATGTTTTTGGTTTATTTTTAGGTAGGCCTTCCAGCAGTTTCCGGCTTCCCTCCTTTAATAAGCCTTCGGAATTTCGATTTTCTGCGTCATGCCCTTGTCCGTGCAGTAGAGATGGAGGCCATGATCCTGATCGTCCAGAAAATAGGGCACGTATTTCGGCTCATTCGCTTTATGCGGGACCAGCAGGGTTACGATCCTGTGGCTTTTGGCGGCCCGGGTCTCCGCCTTGAGGTGGTAATGCTTCGGCAGCGACTCGTATTCGGCAGGATCGACGCCTTCAAAAACATCGCTCTGAAACAGCTTCATCTCGCCGGATGAGCTGTACACAAAGGTCCCTTTTAGCCCCGCTTTCCGGCCCCTGATCTCGAACGACTGCCCCTTCAATTCCATTGGAAATACGGCGTGCAGCAGCCACTGGACCGTATCCAGCTGTTCGAGTTCCAGCGAATCCACGATGACTGCGTAGGACGACTGCAGGAAATAAATTTCCCGAATCACGCTTTTCGCATGGGGCACGGTCAGGGCGTAAGCTGCCGTCGCGTCGGCCCTTACATACTGAAATCCCGGGTTCGAAACGCAGTCCTCGATGTTCCCCGCAGCAGCCATGTTAAACACTTTGTTGTTCTCCGCATACTGCCCGATTCCCCCGATGAGAATACCGTTTTTGGAATGGGTCTGGCGGCGCCAGTTCCTGTGGAACGAGCTTCCATGGGCGATATAATACCCGGTGTCTGCCGCGAGCGGCTCGCCGAAAGCATGGAGCTGAAAGCTGTTCTGGTCGGCATGGCTGTGGCTGATCGATCCGTAGCGGCTCGACTTGGCAAGCAGCATGATATGTTCGTCCGGGTCCTCCATCCGATGATGCATGGCGACCCATCCGACGTCCCGGAACCATTTCAGGGGCTCGATCGATACCGGCGGCCCGGCTTCCACCTGAGGGTAATCGAAACGGTAGGCCAGCTCGTCGAATCCGAAATCCCACCAGCCGTAGTTGTAAAACGCCTTTTCGGTTCCCGGATCGTTCGCTTTCACCTGCTCGTAATACCACTGATACCACGGATTTCCGGTCACCCCCGCAAATTGGCGGATGTTGTAGCCCGTCTTGAGATTGACCGGGTCGCCAAGCGTAGACTGGTCGCCAAAGCTTACTCGGATGGTATCCGGCGGGTACACGTACAGCGGAAAGTCTCCCGTTTTTTGAAAGAAGGGCCTCCGGTAAAAATCGATGCCCGCGTAACTCCGCAGCAGATTCAGCGCTTCCGTGACATAGGCCATCCCCGTCGTCCAGTACATCGGTCCTTCCGCCCAGCCCCCGTCCATGCCGCCCCAAGGGGAATACAGGCAGGCATAGTACTCGACGGCATAATCCAGCCACTCGCGCGCCTGCGGCTCCTCGTGCAGGAGAGCAATACAGCACGGGACAAGCACCGAAGAGAGCGAACGGACGGCATGGCTGTCGTACGGGACATGATGGATTTTGGACCGGACCATCACGTGATGGGCTACCTGTTCTGTCCGGCGTTGCAAGCGGCTACGTACCAAGTCCCGTTCAACGTCGCTCAGCTCGTCGTACAGCCAGTCGTACCCCCACGCCAGCGCCGCCGCAACGCGGAACGCGGCCTCGTCGTTATAATCGCGCGACGTCGTCCCTTCCGGATCCCAACCGGCTGCGTGAAGCAGCCAGGCCTTGGCCTTGGCTGTCATATCGGAATCGTTCAGCACGCGTCCCGCGATGCTGAGATGCCGGACCGCATACAGTACTTCCTGGCAATCGATATACATCTGGCGCCACAAAGGAGCAACCCGTTTGTTGCCGGGGTACGGTTTGGGCTCCTCTTTCAGAGGCGCTTCCATCCATGGTTTCACGGAGGCGGTCATGAAATCATCCCACGCGCCGCCCATTGGTCCATCCTGGATCGCCAAAGCCAGTTCCTTCAATCTTCCGGGGTTCAGCCATAGGCGGGGATGCGCCAGAGCCGCTCCCTGTTCGGGATAACGGTCATTTCGACGCGGCAGCGGCGTTTCCGGCAGATCTTCCGGAATGTCAAAACGCCGCGTTACGCTCCAG
The DNA here is from genome assembly GCF_000987955.1 of Paenibacillus sp. DMB20. Classification (GTDB taxonomy): domain Bacteria; phylum Bacillota; class Bacilli; order Paenibacillales; family Paenibacillaceae; genus Paenibacillus_AQ. Next base: position 61,308 of record NZ_LAZU01000006.1, on the reverse strand, counting down.
GACGATATTCTCCGCCCGTCGTCCGGATGCAGCGTACCGCCCGGAGTTTCGTTGTCCTGCGGCGCAGACTCCATTAAAGCGTATCTCCAATAATAGCCCCCGGGCGGCAGTGCCCGGTCCGGGGTGAAAAAGTTAAACGGCAGCGGCTTATACTCCCATACGGTTTCGGGCGCAAAACTTTCGTCCGGGGATATCTGCAGAACGTAAGCCGCATCATCCTCCTGCTGAGCCGCCATCCACGTAAACCGCGGCGGGTTTTCGGTGATGACCGTCTGGTCGCCCGGTGCGTACTGCACGGTAAACATGCTGCTCTCCGGCTGAAACAACGCGATTTCCGCCATTGTTTCCTCCTGCGTCGTGCGGGTCTCAATCCCATTCACTCCTTTCCGCCTTAGCGCATGAACATGCCGCCGTTAATTTCAATCGTCTCCCCGGTCACAAAATCGCCCAGCTCCGATGCGAGATACAGCACCGCTTTGGCCACGTCGTCCGGAGCCCCCTCGCGTCCGAGCGGAATCGAACGGATCGAGGCTGCCCGCGCCTCCTCGGAGGTAAAGGTGGCGTGAAATGCGGTCTGTCCGATAAAGCCCGGGGAAATGGCGTTAACGGTTACCCCGTCAGGCGCAAGCTCCTTGGCCAGCCCCTTCGTGAACGCAATGACGGCTGCCTTGGATGCCGCATAGATGGAAGCTCCGGGGCCGCCTCCGTTATGGGCGGCGACCGACGTCATGTTGATGATTCGCCCGCCGCCTTTTCCTTTCATGCCGGGAATCACCACCTGCGAAACGAAGACGGCGCTTTTCAGGTTCACATCCATGATTCTGGCGTACAAATCCTCGCTCATATCGGCAATCGGGCTCCGCTCCACAAGGTGGCCTGCATTGTTGACGAGCACATCCACCGCCGCGCCGAACCTCTCTTCGATGGCCCGGATCATCCCGCGAATCTCATCCACACGCGTGACGTCGGCCCGGAATGCGGCGGCTTCTCCACCGGCCCGGCGTATATCTGCCACCACGGCTTCCGCCTGTTCCATGTGGTTCAAGCCGTTGACCGCCACTTTGGCGCCGCAGGCGCCGAGCATTCTTGCGGCCGCCGCGCCGATCCCTCCGCTGGAGCCTGTTACAAGGGCAATTTTGTCTTGCAAAGTGATATTCATCATTTATTCCTCCTGTTCGCCAATGATTTGTTCCGTTCAAAGCCGCTTTTGTTTGGCATCCGCCGGCATCGTCATGATCATCGTCGTGCCGGCACCAGCGGCGCTTTCGATCGTCAATCCGAACTGTTCCCCGTACACCAGCTGAATACGGCGATGCACGTTCATCAGACCGATGCCGCCCGAGTGGTAAACAGGGTCGCTCCCCGGACCGTTGCCTGCCAGGCGGTTCAGCTTCAGCTTTTCGCGCAGCTCGTTCAGGCGCTCTTCCGGCATCCCCGCTCCGTTATCCTCCACGATCACGTAAAACCGATCCTTATCGCGCCGAGCGTCGATCCGGATATAACTTCCGTCCTTCATCCCGTTCGGGAAGGCATGCTGAACGATGTTCTCGATCAACGGCTGCATCGTCAGCCGGACCATTTTTTCAAGAAGCAGCGGCGGCGGAATGACCACCTCGATCTCTACCTCCCGGTTCATCCGATGCTTCAGAATCGCCATGTAGGCCAGCACCTGCTTCAGCTCGTTGGCTACCGTGATCTCCTCCAGGTTCGTCTGGATCGCATAACGGAGCATCAGCGCAAGCGACTCCACCATCTCCGTAATCTCCTCGGAATCCTGGACGACCGCGTAGCATTTAATCGTCTCCAGCGTGTTGTAGAGAAAGTGGGGATTCATCTGGAGCTGAAGCGCCTGAAACTCGGCCCGGCTGCGTTCAAGCGCTTCCTGCTGAAGTTCAAGCATGGCCTTTTGCTGATCCAGCTCGCTCTGGTACACCCTTTCGATCATTTCGGACAGACGCGAAACCATCGTGTTATAACGCCCGATCAAGACACCGATTTCCCCTTTGCGCCTGTTGTCGTCGATACGCTGCCAGTTTCCTTTTTCCGTCTCCCGCATCCCGTGCATCAGCGTCCGCACGGGTTTGACGATCGATGCCCCGAAGCGGTAAGCCACCAGCAGCGTCATGACAAGCGTCGCAATGCCGACCATAATCGTCGCCCGGCGGATGGTAATGACCGGTTTTTGAAGTTCATTCAGCGGAACGGAGGCCACCACTCTCCAGCCGGAAAACTCCGACGCTCGGTGACGAACAACCTCTCCGCCCCTCCCATCTTGAGCCGGAAGGAATTTTCCAGGGCCGTACGTTTTACGGCTTCATTCGGCAGGGCCTCCGCCGCCCCTTTCCGTTCGGATGCATACACGACCCGGTTCTCCTGGTCCAGCACATACACGAAGCTGTCCGTCCCAAGGTCAAGCTCCCCCCAGATACGGGACAGCTCGCGGGAATTGAACTCCATCGCCAGCACCCCGTTCGGCTGGTAAGAGGCAATGCCTCTCACCCGGCGGGCAATCGTGACCGCGCCTTTGGGCCGGGATGGACGGATGCTTTGCGTCAGGATCGCCGCCGTTCCGTTCCCAGGCGTCTTTCTCCACAGCTTGTCGAACTGCTTCTTGGCATCAACGTGGGGAAAGGAAGCCGGCGTCTGGTTGTCATCCGCAACCATGCGGCCGTTGCGGCCGATCAGATAGATATGCGCGATCTGAGGATACGTCAAAAAGGTCGGCTGCAGCACGTTGCCCTGAATCTGCTTCGTATAAAAGAAATAAGAATAGCTGTCATCCGGATCCATGTCGAGAAACCTCTTCACGTCGTTGCTGGACAAAATCGTATATGTCGCCCTGTCATAATTCTTCAAATATAAATCCGTCTGGTACGCCGTATTGCGGATCGTCTGCGCTATGTTATCCGCGGTCTGCCGCTCGATCGCTTTCGACGCATACAGGTAGGTAAACCCGCCGATGATGGACAGGGACATGATGATAACGACGGCGAAATAACTGAATATTTTGATCGACAGGCTTCCCCGCATTACTCGATCCCCAGCTTCTGGCGGTATTCCGACGGGGTGCAGCCGACGACCTTCTTAAAGGTTTTCGTAAAATGGGGGTGGTCCGCATAACCGACCTCATACGAGATGTCCGTAATGCGGTAGTGCGGCTTTTCCAGCAGCCGTTTGGCCAGCTCCATTTTGCGCCGGATCCGGTACTGTACGAACGTCTCCTCCGTCTTCAGCTTGAACAGCTGGCTGAAATAGGAAGCGTTCAATCCCAGCCTTTCGGCTACCTCCTCAAGGGAGACGTCCCGGTCCAGATGGCGCTCAATATAAGCCTTGGCCTCCTCCACCAGCAGCTTGCGGCTGCCGAGGCGCTTTTGCCGGAGTTCATGCAGCAGTCGGCGCACGCCGTCCGCAAAAACTTTTCCGCTCTGTTCCGTGGTTTCGCAATAGCCGTAATCCGGCTGCAACTCCGAAAGCCCCGCGCCCCTGGCTTCCAGCTTGCCGCATATCGTCGTGCCCAGCGCGTGAAAGAGTTCCTTCGCAGCTTGCAGGGTCAGCGCATATCCGGGATAATGGTTTTCCCACTCCTCCAGAATGGCTTCAACGTCCCCTTCCCGCAGTTCCCACACGGCAAGCTCCAGCCGTTTGGCCCACGCATCCAGCTCCTTAATGGAGAGCAGGGCCGCGGAAGAAGACGAGTGATCCGCCCGTATGCCGGTTTTCAGCTTTTCCAGCAGTTCCCCCAGCTCCTTGCGGTTTACCGGCTTCAGCAAATACCTTTTCACGCCGTAATCGACGCAGGCTCTGGCATATTCAAAATCCGAATAACCGGATACGACCACGATCTGCGTACCGCTCTGCCGCTCCGAAAGCCGGCGGCACAGCTCCAGACCGTCCATGACCGGCATGCGGATGTCGGTAAACAGGAGGTCCGGGGTCCAGTTCTTCATCAACCGCAGCGCCTCTTCCCCGTCTCCCGCATGCCGGATTTCGCAATTCAGCACGCCGGACTGCTCGATCAGTTTGGACAATCCCATCCGGATGACCGGTTCGTCGTCGGTTACCAGTATTTTGACTTCGCGGGCATGATTCATCAGGGCACCCCTCTCTCAAGACTCATGTCATTCTTCTATGATTTGACAGAGCCTACCAGGACTCCTTTCACGAAATGCCGCTGGAGGAAAGGATAGATGATAATGATCGGTACCGTTGCAATGATAATGGTCGCCATTTTGATCCCTTCGGGTGAAGTATGCGCCAATGTGCTGAAGGCGGACGTGCCCGGGTCGATGGACAGCTCATCGGTTTCGAACAGCTTCTTCAGCTTGACCTGAATCGGCCACCAGGCCGGATTGTTCAGGTAATACAGAGCCGAGGAGTAGGCGTTCCAGTGGGCCACCGCATAGAAAATGCCGAGAGACGCCATCACCGGCTTGGATAACGGAAGGACGATCCGTCCGATAATGCCAAGCTCGCCGCATCCGTCGATCCGGGCCGCGTCGATCAATTCCGACGGCAGCTGCATAAAAAACGAGCGCATCACGAAAAAGTTAAAGGCATTAATCGCTCCCGGCACGATGAGGACCAGAGGATTATTAACCAAGTTAAGCTCTTTCATCAGAATGAAGTTAGGAATAAGCGGAGCGGAAAACACAACCGTAATCAGCACGAACATGACAACGGCGCCGCGCCCCTTGTACTCCGGCCGGGATAACGGGTAAGCGAGGGTGGCCGTGGCCAGCAGGTTGATCAGCGTCCCCGCAAGCGTAATGCCCACCGATACGCCGAACGCCCTCCAGATGGAAACATCGCTGAAGACGTACTGGTAATTGATCCACGTAAAATCGACGGGCCACAAGGTGACTTTCCCGGACATGATCGCCTCGGAGCTGCTGAAGGATTGTGCCAGTACGTTAATGAACGGCAAAATCATCGTCAGGGAGAGCAGCGTAAGCAGCATGATATTCACGACATTAAAGATCCGGTAACGTGTACTCGGTATGCGCATAGGATGTCCCTCCCGCTTAATACAGACTTTCGCCGGTCGTTTTTTTGCTGAACAGATTGCCCGCCATGATGAGGACAAGCCCGACAACCGATTTGAACAGTCCGATCGCCGTCGTGTAGCTGTACTGCTGGGACAGCAGTCCCGCACGGTAAATATACGTATCGAGAATCTCCCCGCTTTCCGTATTGAGCGGATTCAGGAAAACAAAAACCCGTTCAAAACCGAGGTCGAGGAACTTGCCGATATGCAGCAGCAGCAGAATCATGATCGTCGGGAGCAGGCAAGGTATGGTGATGGACAGCGTCTGCCTTAGCCGGCCCGCGCCGTCCACCTCGGCCGCTTCATACAAATCCGGGTTGATTCCGGCAATGGCCGCCAAGAAAATAATCGTTCCGTAACCGGAGTCCCGCCAGATGCCGGAGCCGATCAGGATGGACCTTATATAGGAATCCTCCCCAAGAAAATAAATCGGGTCAATCCCGAACCATCCCAGAGCTTTGTTGACGATGCCCGTATCCGTCGAGAAAATGCCGATAAATATGCCGCTGATGACCACCCAGGACAGAAAGTGGGGCATATACACCACCGTCTGCAGAAAACGCTTATATACGGTGATCCTTATTTCATTCAGCAGCAGGGCCAGAAGAATCGGCACCGGAAAAGCGATAATCAGGTCGTATAGTCCGAGCAGCAGCGTATTGTTCAGGATTCTCATGAAATCGTAGTGCGCAAACATCTCTTTGAAGTGGGCCAAGCCTACCCATTCGCTGCCGGCAAAGCCGCTGAAAATATTGTAGTTTTGGAAAGCGATCACCGAGCCCAGCAGCGGGACGTATTTAAACAGCAGAAAATACAGGATGCCGGGGATGGACAGCAGGTACAGGGTTCTGTACCTCCAAAAGTAGCGTATCCACCCGGTTGATTTCGCCCGTGCAGCGGAAGGGGAAGGAAGACCGTTTACGGCGGCTCCGGAGAAGCTTTCCGTCTGATTCAAGGTTCTCATCCCCCCTGCTCTCTGGTTTTCTTCAAGTTATCGGGAACATTGTCGTCCCAAGGGATTTCCTGAAATGTGACGGAGATGTACTCAGCTTCCCGGTCGATAATGCGGGACAGCTCCCGGGTAAACACCTCGACGATCTCCTGCTTTTGAGCGTCCGTGCGCCCCTCGTACATTTTGATGCTGATTTGCGGCATAGGTCCGTGCTCCTTCCATCTGTATTTGTAAGCGCTTAACAAAAAGCTTGTGTCTATCCTACTCCGGCTGACGGTTTGGAACAATAGAGTGTCTTTTCATGTATTTGTGTTTTTTTTAGGTTGCGAGCATACGGAAAACCATTTTCAAAACCTCATATTTTCCTTAAATTTCTTGCCTTTACCGCTTCATAACGGCTAAAATAGAAACACCGTTTATACAAATATGTACATAGAAAAGGAGGCCGCATTTTCATGAATGCGCAACAAAGCAACATCAAGCTCGTGGTAGCAGGGCTTCTCCTCGGCATTCTTATGTCGGCCATGGACAATACCATCGTGGCTACAGCCATGTACACCATCGTGGAAGACCTCGGCGGTTTCGATCAAATCGTATGGGTCACTTCGGCGTATATGGTTGCCGTCATGGCTGGAACCCCGATCTTCGGCAAGCTGTCCGACATGTACGGGAGGAAGCGGTTTTATATTTTCGGGCTTGTCGTCTTTCTCGCCGGATCGGCCTTGTGCGGGATGGCGGACAGCATGCTGCAGCTCATTATTTTCCGGACGATTCAGGGCATCGGCGGCGGCGCGCTGATGCCGATTGCGTTTACGATCGTGTTCGACCTGTTCCCGCCGGAGAAGCGCGGTAAGATGACCGGCCTTTTAGGTGCGGTGTTTGGCACGTCCAGCATCCTCGGTCCGCTGCTCGGCGCCTTGATTACGGATCATATCGGATGGGAATGGGTATTTTACGTCAACCTGCCGATCGGCATCGTATCCTTTATATTCATTCTTGCCGCCTATAAGGAGTCGCTGTCGCACGTGAAGCAGAAGATCGACTGGATCGGGGCTGCCACCCTGGTCGGGGCCGTCGTCTGCCTTATGTTCGGGCTGGAACTGGGAGGGAAGACCTACGCTTGGGATTCTCCGCAGATTCTTGGCTTGTTCGGCGGATTCCTGGTTCTGCTCATCATTTTCCTGGTTGCCGAGAGCAAAGCCGCCGAACCGATCATCTCGTTTAAAATGTTCCAAAAGCGTCTGTTCGCTTCGAGCAATGCGGTTGCTCTCTTTTACGGAGCCGGCTTTATCGTCGCTACCGTCTATATTCCGATTTTCGTATCCGGGGTTTACGGCGGTACGGCAACCAATTCTGGCCTCATTCTGATGCCGATGATGCTTGGCAGCGTGGCGGGAAGCCAACTTGGCGGCATCCTGACGACCAAAACCTCCTTCCGCAACATCATGATCGTGTCGTCCATCTGTTTCATCGCCGGCATTTTCTGCCTCAGCACGCTGAGTCCGGAGACGTCCCGCACCCTGCTCACCCTGTTCATGATTTTGACGGGCTTTGGGGTCGGCTTCTCCTTCTCGGTGCTCAGCATGGCGTCGATCCACAATTTCGATGTACGCCAGAGAGGTGCGGCCACGTCGACGAACTCGTTCCTGCGTTCGCTCGGGATGACCGTGGGCATAACGATTTTCGGCATCGTCCAGCGAAACGTATTTACGAACAGATTGGCGGAAGGCGTTACGGGAGGCCAAGCGCCGGCCGGCGTATCGTTTGATACCGATGCGGCCATGTCTTCCGATGTTCTGGAAAAGATGCCTCCGGCCATCCGCGAGCATGTCGTATCCTCGCTGGCCGACTCCATCTCCCGGTCCTTCCTGTGGGCGCTTGTGCCGGCCGTTCTGGCCTTCGTCTTCGTGCTGATGATGGGAAATGAGCGGGTAGCGGTAAGGCCGAAAGAACCCGGGCCTCAGGAGAATTAAAGAATGCAGCAAAAAAAGGCGAGGACAGCCGCAAAATTGCGGATGCCTCGCCTTTCAATTTCTGAAGAGACGCTGCCATCCTGTTCAAAGGACGGCAGCACTTATGAATTGGATATTAGAAGAACTCGTCCGGGTTCGGACCAAAGCGCTTGTTCTCGTTCAGGCCGTCAATCGCAGCCATATCCTCGGCCGACAGCTCGAAATCGAAAATGCCTGCATTTTCGCGGATGCGGTGTTCCTTCACCGACTTCGGAATCACGATGATTCCGTTCTGGAGATCCCAGCGCAGGATGATCTGGGCGATGGTCTTGCCGTACTTCTCGGCAATCCTCGCCAGAACCGGCTGGTCCAGGTTGCCCTGCATGAGCGGGCTCCAGGCCTCCAGCACGATCTTGTTGTCGCGCGCATATTGAAGCAGCTCCTTCTGGCTGTTCAGCGGGTGCAGCTCGACCTGGTTCACCGTAGGCACCACGCCGGAATCTTCAATAATGTCGCGCAGATGGCGGATCTGGAAGTTGCTGACGCCGATGGAGCGCACGAGACCCTCTTTTTGCAGATGAATCAGCGCTTTCCAAGTCTCTTTATATGTATCCTTCCCCGGCCAATGGATGAGGTACAAATCGAGCGTCTCGAGGCCGAGTTTTTTACGGCTCGTTTCAAACGCCTTCAGCGTGGACTCATAGCCTTGGTCGGCATTCCATACTTTGGTTGTGATAAACAGCTCCTCACGGGGCACGCCGCTTTCGCGGATCGCCTGTCCCACGCCCTGCTCATTACCGTATATAGCCGCGGTGTCAATGCTCCGATAGCCTGCCGCGATGGCGGATTTGACGGATTGAATGACTTCTTCGCCCTCCTGGGTTTTGTATACGCCGAGGCCCAGCCATGGCATTTTAACGCCGTCATGCAGGGTTGGCCCGTCGGTAAAAGTTTGGTTTGCCGGATTTGTCATACGAATCCCTCCTAAACTTATGTAATCTTATTACGGTTTTTAGGCCGCAGTTACAGTATAGCAATTCCTTGAAGGACGCTCAAACGAATCAGACGAACCTGTCAAGAACGGCTCTAGATGGACAGCCCTTGCTTTACAAGGGATGATTAACCCGTATGCGTAGAAATTTCTCCTTTGGATGCGATATCGGGTTTTCGTTTCGCCGGAGGAACTTTGCCAAATACGATCCAAGACATCGGCAGCCAGCGTACGGTCAAGGATACCACAACACAGGACGCGAGAAGGGCAAACATGAATCCCCCCAAGTACCACAAATGAATTAAATACGGGTAGCCCATCTTAGGCGGATAGAGCCGGTATATGAACAAAAACAGCGGATGAATGAGATAAATGCCGAACGACAGCTCACCAAGCCTTGCCATCGACCTCGTGAGCCATGGCCATGCATGCCGGATCAATAAGTGGGACAACAGGATAGCGACCAGTCCTGCCGTTATCGTCTGCATGTTCCAAAGAAAATGATACAGCAAAGAATCGTATTTCGCGCCATATAACCGTGCGGAATGGTAGACATATACATGTCCCAGCGAAGCTGACAGCCACACGGCCAACAATATAATCCACCCTGCAAGGCGGGATGCCGTCACATTTTCCTTCCTGATCTCGAACCATTCTTTCAGCTTCGGATAGTAGATCCCAAGAACTGCCCCCAGCATAAAATAAGACATATAGTGCAGCGCTGAGCTGGCGGGTCTCTCCGTAAGCAGAAATAATTTATTCATAATTATAAATCCATACTGCATGGCAAACCCTGCCGGAACAGCCCATTTAGCAAAATTGGGCTTGCATTTGAACAGCCACAACAATATCGGGAACAGCAAGTAGAACTGGATACTAATGTATATAAAATACAAGTGCGTATAGGCTTTCCCAGAAAACAGCTGAACCACAAACTTCTCAAGCGACTCTTCCAGTGAACGATCCGGATAATACTTAAAATGTACGATTACAAAGTAAATAACTGAAAATATCACGTACGGAATCAGGATGAATTTTAATCTCTTCTTGTAAAAGTTGCCGATCAGCTTCTTGTCTAACGGACGAGAATAATAGCTATAGAACAACACGAAGCTGCTCAAGAACAAAAACACCGGCGTACCGATCTTCATAAAAATATTAAAGAAATTGTACGCGGCATACAGATTTGATTCCTTCATCACAACCGTTGCGGAAGAAGTAGCATGTACAGACAAAACGCCGATTATTGCAATCGCTCTAACCAGCTGAATTTCCGGTAAATTGGTTTTCCTTGATTCTTTACTCATTCCAGCCTTGTTTCCCTCCTAATTCATCCAGACAACATAAAGTATAAGGGAGCAATCTTACCAAAAAACCGCAGCAATCCTTAACATTTTCTTATTAACGTCTTAACAATTCAAACATATTCAGGCTTGGATGAAAAAAAAGCTCATTCCCCTTCAGGCTTGAAGTCGGAATGAGCTTAACCGTTATTTCAAGGTGATGCCGAATGAAGAGCCTGACTCGCCCGCAAATACGACGGTTCCGTTTTTAGGCAGCTCCACGGTATTCTTGCCGGTGGCGATGCTGTAGTTGACGCATACGCCCTGTTCGTTGTATACCGCAAACGCCCCTTTCGCCGGCATGGTTACGGTCATCGTTTTGCCAGCAGCGCCCTCCGGAACGGTATACCATCTGGCATGCCCGTTATCTTGAAGGGTGACCGTGGACTTTTTCCCGTTATGGAGCGGTTTTACTTTGTCCCCGCTTATATACAAGATTCCGGCTGCTTCAAGATACTCGGTGCCGCCCTCTTTATTGAAACGGAGTTCGAACGTATCCCGGCCACCCATCGCAGGAATCTGGTGCTGGCTTACCGCCGTGTCCGGGCCGGTTATTTTTTTGTCCCCGACGTAACCCTGGAAATCGTCCAGACGGGAAATCTGCATAACCGGATTCATAATAAGATACATGAGGGAGCTGTACTTCTCGGTTACCGGATAATATGCCCGGCCGTCCCGCTTGGCCCAAGCCGCCGCGGTTTCTTTGTCCAGTTTATTGTCTTCGATCTTCTCGGCCAAGTAATGGGATAAAGCCGTTTGTCCTAGCCCCGGAACGCTCATATACTGGCTGGCCCACAGGTAAGTGCGTCCGTTCTTTTCCGTTACGATGCTCAGCTTTCCGCTTCCGTTTTCAGTAACGAAAGAGCCGTCCTTCGTATACACGTACTTCTCTTGCGGATAGCCCGGCATGGATGGAACCGAAACCGTCAGTTCCCCGTCCTTGCTCACGGAAATTTTAACCAGATTGTTCGTGGTGGCATAGTAGCCGGCCTTCTGCATGAGATCGTTCGGCATGTCAGCCTTGACCGGCTTGCCGAACGATTTCTCCGGCTTGAATTCTTTGATCGTGCCTTTCTCTTTCAGGGCATGAAGCAGAATCTCGCTCGCCAACATCTGGTTGGTCGAGCTGGAGCCGCCGGACGAAAGCACGGCCGCAGCCATGTTCTGTTCCGGAAGCACGACAAGCGAAGCATGATACAAAATCGTGTCGCCGCCTTTTGTCAGACCCTTCATTCCGTATTCATTAAACGGAAACAGCTTCACGCTGTCCCAACCGAGGCCATAGTTAACCGAATTATCCGAGTCTTTCGGCCACAGGCCTTTTTTGTACTCTTCCTGCTCCATCGCTTTGACCGAGTTGCCGGAGAGAATTCCTTTCGCCTGTCCCGTAAACAGGGTCGAGAATCGGGCCAAATCTTCCGCCGTGGAATAAATGCCGCCCGTTCCGATCACGTTGACGGTTTCGTTGGGAAGCTGTCCTTCAACAGTCGGAAAATAAAGACCGGCCATCTTGCTTGGCTCCAATGTCTCTTGCGACGTCTTCGTATGGTTCATTTCTAAAGGCTTGATAAAATTTTGACGAACGAATTCGCTAAAACTCATGTTGCTGACTCTTTCAACCAGTATTTCGGCTAGAGTGAATCCGTCGTTGCAATAAACCGAGAAAGCGCCGGGGTCCGCCTTCAAGCTCTGGGTGGACAATTGCTTCAACAGCGTATCATGCGCGTAGGTATCATTGTCATTGAACAGAAAAGCATTGCTCAGGCTCGAACCGTTCAGCCCGGAGGAATGGTTCAACAGCATGCGCGGGGTAATTTTCTTGTAGCGCTCGTCTTTCATGGTGAAATCGGGTATGTACTGGACCACGGGAGCATCCAGGTCGATCTTCCCGTCCTCCACCAATTTCATGACGGCAGCGGCCGTAAACACTTTGCTCGTCGATCCGATGGCATACACCGTATCTTTGGTCAGCGGCTTCTTGCCTTCCATGTCGTTCTTGCCTGCTTGACCGGATACCGTAATTTTCCCGTTGTCGATCAGCGCGTATTGGACGCTGACCGTACCGTATTTTTCGGTAAGCAGCGCGGCTTTCTCGGCTGCGATCTTTTCGAGCCCCTGGCCCGCAGCCGCATTGGCGCCGGACGCCATCGCGCCTGCCGGGAGAACCAGCGTCAGCATCAAGGCTACGGTCAGCAGCCATGACAGTCTTTTCTTCATTGAATGAACTACCTCCTTTGTTGTAAGTCTACGATATAGTACGATTTACCAGTTGGTAGGGTTCAATTTATTTTGACGGCAGCCGATTTAATTTTCCCGTGCATCCACTCCCGTTTGGACAAAATCCATTCCGCCTCTTTAGGATAGCGGCTGAAAGTGAAGGGCTCTTCCAATCCCTCATCCAGCGCATTAAGCACCGCATCCCGCCCGCAAATCTCCTCCAGGAGGCGCAGCGCGCGCAAATCCTGCAGGGCCTCACGCAGCACCTCGAACCGGATCGAGGATACGGGGCCATGCTCTCCCGGATAGACCAAATACGCGTCGCCGGAAGGAAAGGCTCCGCCTGCGTCCGTGACGCGGAACGGGTCGATCACCTGCTTGGAATACTGCGAATACCAGAAGTTGAATCCCCAATGCAAAAATCCCGCCGCGTTGTATTTGTACAACTGGTATCCTAGCATCCGGTTCCGGGGGGAAGGCATGCAGAAGAACCGGTTGGATACCTTCTTGTACTGGCTGCAGCAGTAATATGTCCACAGCGGCGTGACGCCGTGTTCCAGGAAGGGCTCAATGTGGTTGTTCGCCGGAACCGGAATTTGCACGAGTCCTTTTTCGTAAAAATCGTAATCCGACATCGCATCAATGATCGGGAAGCCGGACAGATGATCCTTCACCATGCGCTGAGCGCTTCTATAGGATTCCAGCTGCTCCAGGTTCGGTTCATCGGAAATATGAAAATAACTACGCCCTTCCAGCCCGTTCTCCCGGATCCAGCCGACAAGCTGCGGCAGCAACTGGTTCAAAAATTGACGGTACTCCTCCCCGGAGGCATCCGTCTCCCAGCCGAAAATCCGCTTCGTTTCACCGTCCGCCTCAGCCATGATTTTGGGCGCATGCCGCGCTCCCCACTGCGTAAATAGATGCGAAAATTCGAAATATTCAATGCCGCATTTCAGGCACAAATCCACCCAGCGCTTCAGGCGGCCAAAACCGAAACGGTATTCATTCTCCCCCGTGACCTCCACGTCTACCAGCTGAACCGTGGGACGTTCTCCCCCCACCTCGGTATCGAGCGGCGGCGTGAATAAGGGCGTCAGCAGCATATTGATGCCGTGATCGGCCGCAGCTTGGATGTAAGCTTCCAGCAGCTCCCAGTGCCTCTCGCTGAACGCCTCGGTCCCATACTGCGTGGCCAGGCAGTCCGCATGAAACCATTCCGTGTGCAGGAGCTTCTGTTCCGGCAATTCGGCCGGGATGATTTCCAGTTCCAAACGCTCCTCGGCCAAGATATCCCCTGAGTCTCCTTCAAAACGGATGATGATCGGATAAACCCCGGGCTCGGCCTGACCCTTCGGATCGACGGCAACCCAGACCGAACGCCACTGTCCTGGATAACCTCTGAGCATTCCCCCGTCCGCCAGCGGCAGAAGAGGATCCGGATACAGTCCCGGAGCCGTGCGGAGCACGTCTTCATCATGGTCATGATAGATCGGCAGTTCCGATGGGACCAGGCCGACGCTTCGCACCGTAATAAAGTCCGCCAGCTTGGACTCCACCCCTACCTTCACCACGGGCATAAGCCGTTCGGTCCGATAGGCGACCTGATATGAAAATACCTCATTCAGAAGCATGGCCCCCCTGGATTGGGCCGGTTCGCGAAGTTCCTCGTCGGGGAATACCTTCACCAAGGAATGGATCATGCGGGTTTCAAACGAATTCTTCATATATTGCTTCCTCCCTTCGTTTCCGCCCGGTTATGCCCGGGCAGCTTGAGCTAACGCCTCGGAATTCATGAAAACGCCTACAAAAAATCATAGGCCAATCAGCCATTCATTTGATACAGCGTTTTTTTAATCGCGGCATACCGTTTTTAATCCGGCTTCCGCGCCGTCAGTTCTTTATTCGACCAAAAAGGTTTATCCCCTCTCTGAAAGCGGGAATAAACCTTTATAAATTTATGATGCTATTTGCTTCTGCATGTTACTTCCTTTAAACGCTCTCGATATCGCCCTCCACATAGGGCTGATTCAAAGCATGAAAAGGAAAGCTCTCCCTTCCCTTCAGCTTCTTGTCATCCACGACAATCGCGCTGGTTCTTCTCGTCAGGATGGCAGTATCCCCGTTCGATTCCAGCACGCCGTCCCCTTCAAAACGGCCAAGGATGGCGCCCGTAAACGACATCAGCCGTTCCGCCCAGTCCGATTGATCCGAAAGAATATCGAACCAGAAGCTGTACCTGAGCTCCATGCCGTAGTCTTCGCTTGCAAATACGAGCCTATGGCCCCCCTCCTTGATCCTGAGCGTTGCCCAGTCGAATGAAACGACGAATTCTTCCGCCGTATTTCTCAGCACTTCTCCGCCTTCACCGGCAGGCTCCGTAAGGATACGCTCTTCGATGACTCTTTTGATTTCTTCAAATGCGCAGTCGATTCCCATATAAAAAATATAAAACATGCTTACCACTCCCTTTTGATCATGGAAACCATCTCGTAATGCTGCCGTCTTTAATAACGAGCAATTCATCCAGGCCTTGAATCGGCCAATCGTCAAATTGTTTCTTCAGCGCATCCATGGAGCCCGGATAATCATCCAGATTCAACACGATGCCCCCTGCTTGCGTCTCCGTTTTGGTCACCACGTTACTCCAAATATTCCTTACTTTCGCGGTATCGGGGGAATAGCAATCGAAAGGTTTCCCGTTAATTAAAAAGTCGGGATTGGATTCCGGTTTGATCCCGTATCCGTTGCCTCCCTTGGTTCCGGGAAGCATTTCGATATCATACCCTTTGTCGGCCAACAAGTCGGCGGCTTCGTTTTGCCTGGTGATCGGTCTCGGGTCCTTGGGGTCAGGTTTTTCATAATTGCCTTTCGGTTTACCGCCAGGCGTGGATGTCGGTTCGGTTAGCCCGGGTTTCGGCTTTGGCTTCCAGCCGAGCTTGGAGGCCAGGGATTCCAGAGCCTTTTTGGTTTTGGGGCCAAGCCGGTCGTACACCCACTTCAGCCCCCTGCCTACTGGAATCCGTTCGAGAAGGAAGGCTGCAACTCCCGCCAATACGCGCTGAGGGGACAGCAGCTTCTTGGGGTTGCGTAAATAATCCGCGATGGTATGGCCGCTTCCCAAAAAGTCCATCCCCGTCAGAGCCAGGCCCAGAGCCGGCCAAAATCCGACAAACATGAACGCAAGGGCGAACGCGCCCAGTACGATGGCAGCCTGCTCCCAGCCGCTCAGGCCGTCCCACCAATTTTGAAGGGAATCGAACAGGCAGGCAAAGCAGGCGGAATCCGGTTCGTACAGGAACGGATGCAGTCCCGAGAGGAGTCCCGCGGCGACCAGCAAAACACCCGCGGCTCCAAGCAGCAGCGCGTACTTTTGGACCTTTTCTCGGATGGAGCCGATGCGGCTCTGGGCCTCTTCGTTCCCGTACAGAAGCGAGAACCCAAGCTCCCTTCGTTCCCTGTAAAAGCCGAGCAGATAGCCGAATCTTTTCCGATTGCGGAATAAAGCCGCGGTTATCCCCCACAGCTCGGAGAACGGGTTAATCGTTCTTTCGGATCCCACCCTCGGCAGCCGCTGGCCGATTTTATTCAGGGCCATGTAATCCGTAAGCAGTGCAGCAACCAGCATGATCAGAAAAAATCCTTTGGTTGTGTACCCTTCGCCGGTCCACTCATGAAGATCCATCACCCAATCGGGAAACCGGCTCTGCCCGTTCCAGGCCGCATGATTCAGGATGGACCACAGCAGGAGAACCGCCGGGAACAGGAACGCCCAACCGGTCAGCTTCCGGCGGAAACGGTAAGCCAATCCGATGCCGAGAGCGATCATGCCGGTATGTACGGGATGGCTTACGCTCATCATCGTCGGAACCACGCTTTCTTCGAAGTGACCCGGAAACAGGCTGAACAGATCCCAATGAATCGTTTTGCCGCCCAGCAGCGTAACGCTGTAATCGTACTGCCTCGCGATCGGGCCGTCGTTAACCCAGCGCCTGGAGAGCTCTTCGAATAATTGGAATCCTATGCCGGGAGCGGCGCCCAGTAAGACATAGTCGCCGAGGCTAAGGGCCGTGGCCCTGCGTGAGTAAAACAGGACCGCCCCCAGCGGAAGCAGCTTCCACATCTCCTCAACGATGGGCGTGGCGACGGCAACGGACCAAGTATCCGAGGTGGTGCCGCCGAATATCAAATGGAGAAACTGCATGGTGAGATTCGTGAGCGGCACGACAAACAATACGCCTGCCAGAACAAGCAAACTGACTTGCTTCCAAGGCAGCGTCTTGCTCCTGCACAGGAGCCAAAACTGCAGCAAAACGTAAAAGGACCACAAATACTGGACAAGCATAAGGCGGGAATCTCTAATGAACACGAGACTGACGATGAGGAAAATCAAAGAAATCCAGGAGAACAAATAATAAACCTTCGTTAGCAGAGGATATCGTTCGAGCCATCCGCGCCAAGCCTTGTAAGCGGTCTCGAAGAAATCCCTGGTTCTCGCACGGAAAACCGCAATAGACATCGTATGAAGTTCCCCCCTTCGGAGAATATGACCACGGCTTCGGTTTTCTATATTTTTACACAGCCGTTCTCCAAAGTGAACTAGAATAAAACCAAACGCCGCGAAATCGACAAAAGGATGCGGTTCGCTTGAACTATCCGCCCCGAGGATATGAATCCAAATGCCTGTTTTTTTGCCTGCCATCCGGTCCTTCTTATGGACGAAAGCGTCTCTGCGATAAATAAAGCCACATATGTGAAAACTTATACGTTCCTATATTTTTAAAAAAGGCCTCCCTTCCGCATGATTGCGGTTGGTCAGCCTTTTCACATAGCCCTATTCCGGTGCCTGTCAAACGCGCTTAGTTAGCCCGCTTGAAAATCCCCAATGCCAGCAGTCCGCAGGAAGCCATGAACAAGTACGGTCCGCTTGAAGCCACGTTAATCGTCGTGCCGAGGAAATCGGTCGTTTTGGAAAAAATGTAGATCAGCCCGAACACGACGCCCACGGCCGCCATCAGGTAGCCCAGAAGCTTGTTCATCCGTTTTTCGCGCATGACCGTCAGGAACGGATAAACAAACAGCAGGATGAAAAATACGGCCCCCTGTCCGAAGCCATTTTCCGAAATAAAACCGATATCCACCCACTTGAAAAAGAATGAAATCAATGCCGCGCAGGAAGCGATAAAAATCATTTTGCTTCCGGCGTCCCACTTTTGAAAATTCAAGGTATATCTCCTCTCCCATGTTGATCGTTGTCGTCCGAGTCGCATATTTCGACAAACATAGGCTTATTATACCGGGAACTTCAAAAAGGGGATAGATCCTTATGCATACTTGCCCGGAACATTCATCTTCATCCGTTTTACGGAAAAGGGCTCCGTATGCATTTACTTCAGGCGCTGCGCGGGCTCATCGATCCACGCCGTTTTGGCGGCGGCATCCTCGCGTTTACCGGCCTTTGGCTCCATATCCGGGATCCCAGGTAGATAAATCCAAGCATTTTGTCCTTCTCGCGCAGGCCGAAGGCTTCGTTCATCCGCTTATGGTAGCACGGCTCCCCCGTTCTCCATACCGCACCAAGCCCCAGTCCGTGGGCTTCCAGCAGCATGTTCTGAATCGCCGCAAACACCGCGCCGTATTCCTCCAGCTCAATGACCTTGGGATCATCCGAAGGCGTGACCGCCACGCCGATGACGACCGGCGAGCGTTTGGCTTTGGACATGGCCGACTCCCGGGCAGCCGCGATTTCCTCGGCGCTCTTATCCTTGGCATTCGCTTCGGCGATATCCGCCAAAGCGTTCCCAAGCAGCTCACGGCCGCCGTCCCTCATGACAAAAAAGCGCCAAGGCTCCGTATGCTTATGGTTGGGCGCCCACGTGCCGGCCTCCAGCATCGCTTCGATGCTTTCCTTCGGAACCGGATCGCTCTTCACCTTGCCTACGCTGCGGCGCGTGCGGATCGCTTCATGTATATTCATCATCATTTCCTCCCCTAATGTCCATAGTCATATCGTTGTATATCTTACCAAAAAAACGGTCCGTCTTCACCCCGGCTTCCGGCCGTCCCCATGCAAACGGACCAAGGGAGTCGCCCCTTGGCCCGTTTTACGCTTGCCTTAAAATCCGGTATTTGCTCGCACAAGAATTTCATTAAACTTTGCCGGTTTTAGTATTTATTATTCCAAATAGCTTTCGGCAATTTTCATCATGGTTTCTTTGCTTACTTTATTTATGTCCCCACTTATAGTATAGGCGTATTTTACCTTTTTGTCTGGGCTCTCGTATACCCATTTCAGCTCATGACTCTGCGAACGAGCAAATTCTGTATGCAGCATTTCTACTCCCTTCACTTGAACCTTCTCCTGCTTAAATTCAACGTTCTCGTCAATATACGTTGTAGGATCGCTCTTTCCACTCAGATTAGTGATGTCAACCCCGATTTTATCTTCGCCATTTTGATACGTAGCAAAGAGAAGGAAAAACTGATCTGTCATTTCAACCGGCATCATGGCATATCCCTGATTGGATTCTTCCGCCTGCTTTCTCAGCTTTTCTGCCATTTTCTTTTTTTCTTCCGAAGAAGGAGGATTCACTTCCTGAGCATTTTTAAAGATTACGTCCGCCTTTTGGAATGTATAATTTCCATTGACTTTGTCTGCGATCTTAATGGATTTATCCGTAATCTTATCGCGCAATTGAGAAAGATCTTGGAAGATACTCACCTTCGTGCCAAGAATTGTTTCATGATTCGGGTTATTGGCAACCATATAGAACAGCCCAGCTTCCCCGTTCTTTAGCACCTTATCCTTAAGTTCATAAAATGCCTTGTAACGCTCTATCTCTCTTTCGATTCTGTTTTTCCGTAATCTTTCGTCGATTTAGTCTCATATACGACTTCGCCATCCTTGTTGTTCAAAGAATGATATTGAACTGCCGCATAACCCGTGGAGCCCATTAACAACATACCTACAAACGCAGTCAAAGCAACTTTATATTTCACAAAAAACCTCTCCTTTTCTTTTGGCTTAGCATTTAGTATTCTCATTACTTTTCCTGTCAAGTCGGCGTCGGGAATGCGCGGGTCATCAAACAGTTTTTTCAAATCCCGATCCCTGTCCATATTCATACACTCCCACTCCCTTCACTTGAGCATAATACTTTCGAAATTTTGCAGATGTACGTTCGTATTTTTTACGAAGGCTTGCACTGTTCTTGCCGAGAATCAAACCGATCTCCTGGTAGCTTTTATCCTCGACACAACGCAAGATTAACAAATTGCGCTCTTCCGCCGATAATTTCGCCATAGCTTGATGTACGGATTCATCAAAATAGTTGGCTTCAATATGCATATCGACTTCATTATTTTCTTTCTCATCCTGGTAAAAGAAAGGCATATATTTCACCAACTTTCGCTTACGGATGATGTCGATGCATTGATGGTAGGCAATCTTGTATACCCAGGCGCCAAAATCCATCTCATATTGGGTATATTTCTTCAAGGTGCGGAATGTCTTCAAAAATACTTCCTGTGCGTTATCCTCGGCTTCGGCATAATTGCCCAGCATATGATAACAGTAGAGAAAAATCGGTTTTTGATAAACCTCCATGATTTTCTCGAATTTTTCTGTGCTCCCATCCAACACATCTGCAATGATCTGACTTAACTCCGCATCATCCAAGCCGTCTCCCCCCTTTCACTCTATACAACGAACAGCTCGACCCAAAATGTGACAGCGCGTAAAATGAAGAGCTGTACATATATAAATAATGTACAGAATCGCATGGGAATTTCACCATTAACATACAACATAATCTACTCTATTGTTTTGTCAAAAAAAGAGACTACCAAATGGCAGCCTCTAACGGAAAACTTACATCCTATTCATATAGGCAACGACTTTTGGTCCGGGCCAAGCTCTACACCCCTGCGGCAGCAGGGTCCCCGGGTGCGGCAGGAGAATCGGCACGCCCGATTTGGGCCATTTCCGCCTTTCGCAGCGCCTTCCGGCCGCGCCAGCGGAAGAAGGACCACACGCCGCGCACATATTCATCCGTGATCATGCAGCAGTAAATCCCGACCAGGCCCCATCCCATATGAATGCCAAGGACATAGGACAATCCTGTCGCGATCACCCACATGGAGCCCAGCGAAATGTACATGGTAAAGCGGGTATCGCCGAGCGCATTCAGCGAGTTTCCGAGCGTCATGTTCAGCAGCTTCCCCGGCTGCAGAATCAGGTTCAGCCCGAGCAGTGATACGCCGATGGCGATAATCTCCGGATCGGCCGTAAACCATCCCAGAATCCGGGAGCCGAATACGTAAATGAGCAGTGCGTTCAATCCGACAAAAATAATGCCGACGCCAAGCGCCCGATATGCGGCTTTGTACGCCTGCTCCGTGCGTCCTGCCCCATAAAGATGGGCGATCTGGATCTGAGCGCCCATCGCGATGGACATGCCGAGCAGGAAACACATCGATTCCAAAGTATTCATATACGTACGGGCCGCCAGCTCCACTGCGCCAAGCTGAGCGATGAACGTATAGATGATGAGCTGGGAGAACACCCAGCAGGACATGTTGACGCCGAGCGGCCAGCCGATATTCAGAATTTCTCTGAAAAGCGGCCTGTCGAATAAACGGAATTCTTTCCAGCGGATTCGGTATTCGAACGAGCGCAGGAACATGAACAGCAGCACCAGAACCGCGAACAGCCGGCTGATGACCGTTGATAACGCGACGCCGGCAAGCCCCCACTGCGGCAGTCCGAACGCCCCGAAGATAAAGCCGTAGTTCATAACCACGTGGATGATGTTCATCCCGACCGCGGTATACATCGGTCCCTTCGTGTTGCCGGTGTTCCGGATCACCGTGCTCATCGTGGACATCATGGCAATCAGCACCATGCCTCCCCCGACAATGGAGATATACGTCCCGGCCAGCGGCATTAGCCGGTCGGGAAGCTGAAGCACCGAAGCGATTTGCGTCGGAAACGCGTACAAAGAAACGCTTAGCGCCGCTCCGATCAACGTGCTCACGCTTAGGGCCATAATGGCGATTTTGCGGGCATCAAGCGTGCTGCCGGAGCCCAGCTTCTGTGCGATCAAGATCCCCGCTCCGCTTGCCACCGTCATAAACAAAGTGGTCACCGCCTGAAAGAGCTGATTGGAGAAGCCCACGACCGCCACCGCGTCGTCCGATATCCGGCTGACCATCAGCGTATCGACGGCACCCAACAGAAATTGAAGAAACAGCTCGATAAAGATCGGCCACGCCAGAACCCATAATGTAAATTTTTTTGTGTCTTTATCCAACATTCAAACCTCCAACCTTTATAACGAGCTTCAAATAAATGAACCCGTAATCACTTGCAGCATCTTCAAATTATAGATGGTATACTGGATTTAAAATATCATTTTACGAACGTAAATCATCAAAATACAAACCTCAAACCAGGAAAGGGTTTTCACCAATGACCGTACTCCACTTTACCGTTCCGCCCCTGCCCGAATATATCATCAGCGGCATGAGCGAGGCCGACGAGGTCAACAAGCACCCGAACCGGCGGAATATCGGCATATTCGATCTGCTTGTCGTGCGCCAAGGCTGCCTGTATGTTACGGAGAAC
This sequence comes from Paenibacillus sp. DMB20, assembly GCF_000987955.1. Classification (GTDB taxonomy): domain Bacteria; phylum Bacillota; class Bacilli; order Paenibacillales; family Paenibacillaceae; genus Paenibacillus_AQ. Next base: position 39,187 of record NZ_LAZU01000006.1, on the reverse strand, counting down.
GGCCGACCCTACGATATCGCAGCCGGATCGTTTCTGCTCCTCCGGCCGGATACGCATCATTTTCCGACCCAAGGCTCGACCGAGCATACGCTGTATTACTGGCTCCACTTCCAGACCTCCGGCGGATGGAGCGCGGACGAAAAGTGCTCCGTGCCCAAAAAAGAAGAGCTGCAGGAGCTGCAGCCCTTCTCGCCCAATTATTTCACGGTCAAAATCCCCCAGTTCGGCTCCCTGCCGCAGCCGCAGAAGGCCTTCGATCTGCTTGAGGCTCTCGGGGCGCTCGTTCGAAACGGCCACCGGGCCCAATCGCTGTGGAGACAGCAGCTGTTGTTCCAGGAGCTGATCGAGCAATTGGTCGGGGCCCTCGACACGCCTGCGTCCTCCCCTTCCTCTTGTGCGGAACAAGCGGCGGCGTATTTACGCGAGCATTACCGGGAGGAATTCAAAGCCCAAGCGCTGGGCGACAGCATCAACTTCCATCCCGTGTACATCGCCCGCTGCATGCAGAAGGAATTCGGCTGCTCGCCGGCCCAGTATCTCATCCGCTACCGGATCGAGCAGGCGAAACTGCTGCTGCTGCAGACCGATCTGCCGGTAAGCCGGGTCGCGGAGGAGGTCGGCTTTAACCACGCGGCCTACTTCGCCTCCTGCTTCGCCAAACAGGAAGGAATCTCGCCCCGGAAGTACAGACAACGTTTTTCGTAAACCGTCTTGCAATCCGGCCGGAAGTCATTATAATAAAGATATAAGCTCATTTGATAATGATTATCATTACCATACAAGTGAGAACGGTGTGAGAATGCCTTTGATGGAAACACCACCTATAAAGGAGAACGAACCCTCATGAAATGTAATCTTCAGCGGACCAACCTGCAGATTGACGATTATCTGGACCTGTTGAATCTTGCCATCCGGCTCGGCGACGAGAAATGGAAGAAGGAAATCACCCGCAAGATGGAAATGACGATGTCATCGATGGCGGCTGCGCAATAAGATATTCCATAATATGGGCAAATTTGAAATGATCGCTCCACCTCTTTAGCGGGGTGGTTTTTTGTATATGAAGTCCCGAATACCGAGGCTTGTACGCTATGATCTGGAATGTGCGGCATCTCGGCTAATAAGGACGATCGGCTGGTCTCCCACGAAGGGAGGTGATAGCTGGTGGAGGTAAAAGGCGCTTTAACGACTATGATCGGTTTCGGTGCGCTCATCAACCAGAACAAAAAGAAATAGACCGCCCTTGGTCTTGAAGTGACCCCAATTGTTAGACACCATCTAACATTGGAGGTGCAGTTCAGTCAGCTTAGCGGTCTATTTCTCGACCTTGTTTCCGCAGCCGAGTCTTTCGCAAATGCCAAGATTACTCTTCATAAGCGAAAAACGACTCTGCCGTTCTTCATTATGCTCCTATTCCTTGTATTCATCCATGAACGGCTTGTTGACGTAATGATACATAAACGCCATGAACACGGCTCCGCCGATCATGTTGCCGAGCGTCACCGGAAGCAGATTGTACCAGACTCCTCCAAACGAAATGGTATCCGGGTGCTCTACCACGAGGGCAATGGCAAAGGTGCACATGTTCGCGATGCTGTGCTCATAACCCGAAATAAAAAAGCAGAACACAAACAGCATCATGGCAAACAGCTTCGGTCCATCGCCCTTGAGCCCCATCGGAATAAAGAAAGCCAGGCAGACAAGCCAGTTACACAAAATCGCCCGGAAGAACAGTTCCATCACCGGAGCGTTCATTTTCTTCTCTACCACGCCAAGCAGGAAGCCGTTCACCGAAGGGGCATCAAACAATCCGGTCAAATAGATAAGCAGGGCAAAAGCGGCAGCTCCGATAATATTGCCGGCGTAACTCGTTGCCCACAGCTTGACGACCTGGAGCCATTTCAGCTTGTGCCTCAACGCGGCATACGAGAAATAAAACGTATTGCCCGTAAACAAGTCCCCGCCCCCGTAGGCAATCAAAATAATCGCGGCGCCAAAGGTCAGCGCGGCCATCGGATAGGTGAACGGCGAATGCTCCGCATAGAAAAAGCTCCCCGTTTTAAATGCCACGATGACGCCGAACCCGATAAACATGCTGGCCAGCGCCGACCGGGCCAAATAGCGGAGTCTGCTCTGTTTGAATATTTTCATTTTCTTCAGGGCGAGCTTTTCCACCTCAAGTAAAGACTGAACTTCCATGAACTCACTTCCTTTTGTCACAAGTCATAGCCAATGATGCCACTGGTCGCATTTTCATAGATTACATGTTTTATCCTCATATGGGAAGTGCCTTTCACGAATTATTATTAAACGTTTTCAACACTTTCAATCGTTCGGCAAGAAAAAAAGCCGCTATCGGTTCCCCTGACCGAAATAGCGGCTTGCAAAGTTTTATCGCAGCCCTTGGATTACGGCGCTCCCTTTTCCGTTTCGGACAGCATTTTGACGCGGTATTCATGCGGGGATACCCCTTCCAGCTCTTTAAACACGCGCGAAAACTGCTTGGCGTTTTCAAAGCCGACGCTGTTTCCGATATCGCCCAGCCTCATGGCGCGGTTCTGCAGCAGCTCCTTTGCTTTATTGATACGGATTTTCTTCAGGTACACGACAAAGCTCTCGCCCGTGTGGGCCTTGAACGCCTCGCTGAAGTACGAATAATTCAGGGATACATGGTTGCTGACCATTGCCATGTTCAGCGGCCGGTGATAATTTTTTTCCATATACTCGACCGCGGCTTTGATTTCCGTATGCTCGCTGTGCGCCGAACGGATGCCCCTGACATACTCGTTCACGCTGAGCATCAGATGCTCCAGACTTCGGAAATAATCGTGAAAGTGTCGGAAGTTGTCGATGCTGCCTACTTTGCGATACAGCTTCAGCACCTCCACAAGGGATTCTCCATACATGCGGAATACCTCATCAAACACCTGCTCGTTGATCCGCTTGCCGACCCTCTCCAAATAATCGATCTTCACGTGAGGCATCTGATCAATGCGGAACACGGACAGCAGCAGTCCCTTGATCTCCCGTTCCCGGTCCGTTCCGAGCATGTTGCCGATCTTGCGGATATCCTCCTCCGGTACAGGGAAACTGCGGGGCTCCTCCTGGATGTCTTCATGGCACATGAGGTTGACATTCGGGTAGATGAACGTATATTGAAGCGCCGTCCGGGCCTGCCGATACGCTTCGCGGATATCCGCGACCGTCTTGCCTGCCCGGCTGATCCCCATCATAAGGCCGTCAAGCTCCCGCTCGGCGAAACGCCGCGACAGCTCCTGGAACTGCTCGTCAGGGCTTCCGACCAGAACCATCCGGCTTTCCCCGTCAAAAAAAGAAGCGCTGATCCGCCCTTTCACAGGCTCCATCATATGGCGTATCAGCTGCTTGAGCTCTTCTTTTTTCATCAGGCTGCCGTCTTCGTAAACATATTTTATGGCCGCCAGACGGTACGGACGGACAATAGAAGGAAACCCGATCAGCCCGGACAGCTCCTGCATCTCTTCCCCGGTCATGTCTTCCCGCTCCAACATCTCCTTCAGCCTGACCGACTGCAGCTGATCCAGATAGGCCTCTCCCGCCGCCATCCGCTGCGCCATGTCCGCCTGGCGAATCAACGTTTCTTCGCTTTTCCGCAGCGCCGCGAACAGTTCGTCCCGCCGGATGGGCTTCAGCAAATATTCCTTTACCTGATACCGGATCGCGGCTTTGGCATACTCAAAATCATCATACCCGCTCAGGATGATAACCACAGGCTTTATCGTCTTGTCTGCCTGAGCTTCGGCTTCATCGACAAGTTTCTCAATGAAGCGGATGCCGTCCATTCCGGGCATCCGGATGTCCGTCACGATAATTTCCGCCGCACGTTCCCCGTACAGCTCCAGGGCTTCCTCCCCCTGGCTGGCCGTCCGGATGTCGTATACGCCCGGAAACTCCCGCTCAATCATCATTTTTAGACCATACCGGATATTCTTCTCATCATCGACGATCATTAAGCTTCTCAAATCCGTTTCCCCCTCCCGTCAGCAGAACCTTGGGAAAAATCATGATCACGGAAGTGTACGTTCCTTCCTCGCTCCTGATTTCCAGTCCGTATGCCTTGCCGTAAAACAGCTGAATCCGCTGATGCACATTCATCAGTCCGATTCCTCCGCCCTCACGGCCTGCATTGCCGCATCCTCCGGGATCGGCTTCTCTTTCCCTGCCTGCCAAACGGATCGTTTCGTTCAGACGTCCGAGCCGGTAAGATTCTATGCCTGATCCGTTGTCCGTCACGACGATCGTTATCTTGTCCTCTTCCATCTCCACAACGTCGATTTTGATAAGGCGTTTTTCCTCGCTCCGGCCGTTCCAGGCATACTTCACCGCATTTTCCACGATCGGCTGAAGCGACATCTTCAGCACCTCCAGCTCCAAAAACTCGGATGGAATATTGAGCAGCAGCATAATCGGCTCATCAAAACGAATGTTCATAACGTCTATGTAATTGCGGATATGCCGAATTTCGTCCTTCAGTTTCACGTACTCTCCCGACCACTTGAAGTTGTAGCGCATCATTCCCCCAAGCGACGTCAGCGCATCGGATATCGTCCGTTGATCCTCCATCTCGGCCAGCATTTTAATATTCTCCAGCGTGTTGTACAAAAAATGGGAGTCGATCTGGCTGTGCAGGGTGCGCAGCTCCGCTTCCTTCGTCAAAGCCTGCTTCCGCACGCCTTGGGCGATCAGATCGTTGATCGTCTGCAGCAGCTTGTTAAAATGATGCGCCAGCTCGCCGATTTCCCCCCCGCCGCGAATGTCGATGCCGGTTTGCACCTCGCCCCTCCGAACCTTTTTCATCTTTTCGGTCAGACGGCGCAAATTTTTTAAAATGATGGCGTTCATGAAGTAGGTCGTCACCGCGAGAATCGCGATCAGTCCGATGTTGGCGAAAATAATCTGCCTCTGCGCCTTCGATACGTTATTCAGTGCCCCTTCCAGGGATACCACGTTCAGCAAATGGGCCTGGAGCCGTTCGACGGGCACCATCATTAACAAATAGGGCCGGCCGTTGACCTCAAACTGTGCATTCCGGGCCGCCGGCTCCCCGTCCCCCCGCTTCAGCAGCTTTTGAAACTCCGTTTGCACGGCATTTTGCAGGTCTCCGTTCCGGGCCAAGAACTTTTGATTCTTGTCCATAAACATATTGCCGCCCTGATCCGAGATTGCCATTTGCGAGCCGTCATCCTGAATCCCGGCAAACGTCTTGGGCGCAAAATGCTTCAACAGCATTTCCACCTGGATAAACCCCACATGCCGGTTCCGCATATGGATTTCCCGCAAAAGCGACACCTTGGGCGCTTCTTGATTCACGTCTGCGGCATACCGCCGCAAAAGATCGGGATCGCGCTGGCTGAATACCCATTTCTCATTGCCGTTCAGGTCGCTTACTTCCGCATACCACGGCTCTTTCACCACCCGGCGCTCGTGAAAGATGATCGGCCACATCTCATTCACCCGGTCATTATTCGTGAACAGCCGCAAGTGGGCAATGTTCGGGTTGTTCGTCTGAATCCCGGCCAAGTCTTTAACGGGACCGCGGGACAGCTCCATCAGTTCGTCGGTCCCAAGCTCCTCCCGGGTCATTAAATAATCGGTAACCCGCTGATCGGTAACCGAGAGCTGCGCCGCCATTTCCATCGCTTCAATCTGACCCAGCATGGACATCTTTTCAATCTCCAGCAAAAAACCGTTCTGGTTCAACGTCTCGCTGATATACGTATCGCTGATCTGTTTGAAAATGTAATTCGAAACCCCGATGCTCGGAATCACCAAAATAATGATGTAGGCCGCGACCAGCCGGCTTTGCATCGACCTTCGGCCGAACCAGTATTTAAATGATTGAAAAGCCGATGATATCCACATGCCTGTCACGCCCCGTTGGTTGATTTGGATGTTTCGCCGGACGCGGCAAAAGGCACCCCGTTTTCCTTTGTTTTCGGAATCGGGGTACCTTAAGCTCTTTCGGTCGATAACAGAAACTTCGCCGTCGCAAGAACAATTCGAGAAATTACTTAATAAATTCTGCCAGCTTTTTCATATTCTCATCGTATTTCTTTTGTCTGTATTCCTGGACTTTGGCGAAGCCCAAGGACTCGCGTTTCGCGAGGTATTCGTTCCAAATTTGGTCAAACTCGGCATCGGTTTTGGCGAGGATCATTTTCGGGAGGGCTTTTCCCCACTCCTGCAGCACTTTGCCGTTGATAATGCCTTCCTCGGAGTTGCCTTGCGGATCCAGCTGATCAAACTGCGAGAAGCTGTGGGTCTTGCCGCGCGTCCAATCCTCCATCTGCTTGAAAGGCTCAACCGCTGCCGGCGCCCAGGCCGGCGTCATGTTCGTGTCCATCATCATCCAGAACGTATGCGATGCGCCGTACTTCTTGTCGAACGCGCCGCGGTCGCTCTGCAGCAGCTGGCTTACTTCCGGGAGGAACTGGTCTTTGCCGTCGATGGTATCCCACGTCACGCCCTTTTCGCCCAGGAAGGTATCGCGCTGGCCTTCCTCGGAAATCAAGTAATCCAGGAAGCGGATTGCTCGGGCTTTATCCTTCACGTTTTTGGATATCAGCGTGACCGTCCAGCCGGAGATGGAAGGGCCGGCAAGCGTAGGCGGATCCATCTTGGCATTCGCCGGACCGTCTACCGCGATATAGACGGAGTTCGGATCATTGGCGTACAAAGCGTTTTGCTGGTTGGCAAGGTCGCTTCTTGCATACAGCATGGCGAAATAACGGCCTTGGGCGATTTTTTCCTCCATCTGCGGGCGCTTGTCGATAAAAATATCCTTGGCGAGCAGCCCTTTTTCATTGGCCTGACGCATCGTTTTCAGCCACTTGATATAGTCGGGATCCAGAAAACGGTCATTCAGCTTGCCGTCTTTTTCGTAAGGCACGGCCAGGAAGTTCTGGATGTAATGCTCCAGAGAGGCGTTGCCCTTCTCATGGAAGTCATACATGCCGAGCGGAATGAGCGGTTGTCCGTTGACGTCCGGGAACATTTTTTTAGCGTCCTCCAACGCTTTCAGGAAGCCTTCCGGCGTACGCATGTCCGGCTTGCCGAGCGCTTCATACATATCCTTGCGGACAAGGAACGTTTGGGTTGACGTCAGGTTGTCGCCGAACTTCTCGTAGTCTTTCGGGGAAGAAGAGGCGTTCGGATAACCGTAGATCTTGCCGTCCTCCTGCGTGTACCACGATACCTTGGCCGGATCGGTAACTTTGTAGAAGTAAGGGTCATACTGATCGGCCAGCTCATTCAGCGGCAGGACGAGATCACCCTCGATCATCTTTTTCACCGCGTCCTCATACCAGCCCAGCGTAATAAAGTCCGGCAGCGATCCCGAAGCGATCATCGTGTTCATCTTCTCGGCTTCGTTGCCTGCGGGAACGATGAAGTTTATATCCACGCCCGTTTTCTTGGTTACGTATTTGGACGTGATGTCCTCGCCCCATTTGTTGGGGAACCAAGCAAAGTTGATATACCAGTCAAACGTGATCGGAGATGTATCCACAGACCAGCCCGGCTGGTCCTTCGTCAGTTTTGCTTCTTCCCCTTTCGGCTGTTCCCCCTGCTTTTCCTCGGCCTCTTGGCCGCCGCCTGAAGAGCATGCCGTCGTAAAAGCCATGACGAGCGCGAACATCAGCATCAAAAGGCTTTTCGGCTTGAGTTTCCTGCTCATGTGTTTACCCCTTTTCTTATATAAAGATATTTTATATGCAACCCCTGCCCTTTCGGCAAGAGGGGTTACCTAATGGATGCTTCCTCCCGGTTTCCCCGGCATGTGGAAGAAGGCGTCTCTGCTTCGGGATCAGCCCTTGATCGAGCCGATCATCATCCCTTTGACGAAATAACGCTGCAGGAACGGATAAACGAAAACGATCGGCAGGGTAGTGACAACCATCGTGGCCAGCTTGATCGACTGCGACGTGACCGTCTTGGCAACGCCGCCCGGAATCTGGGCCACCATCTGATTGGAGCTCGACTGCGCGACTACCCTATACAAATACGTCTGGATGGGCTGCAGATCGGTATTGTTGATGTAAATGACGCCCGCAAAGTAGTCGTTCCACTGGTAAACGCCGTGAAACAGCGCAATGGTGGCGATCACCGGCATGGATACCGGCAGCACGACCTTTAGCAGAATGGACCAGTCATTGGCGCCGTCGATTTTGGCCGCTTCCTCCAGACCGTCCGGAATTTCACGGAAGAAGGTCATGAAGATAATGAGGTCAAAGAAGCTGAACATGACCGGGATGATGTACACTAGGAAATTATCCAGCAGGTGCAAATCCTTCATGAGCAGGTACGTCGGGATCAAGCCCCCGCTGAAGAACATGGTGAACGTGCCGATCAAGATATATATTTTGCCGCCGATCAGGCCCTTGCGGGAAAAAGCGTAGGCGACCATGGCGGTAAAAAACACGTGAATGACGGTGCCAAGCAGCGTTTTGGCCGCAGTAATGCCCATGGCTGTCATAATGCCGGGACTTTGGAATACCGCCTCGAAATTTTCGAAGCTGAAAATCCGGGGCCACCAGTAGATCCCGCCTCGCATCCCGTCCTGCCCTTCGTTCAGGGCGTTCACGATCACATACCAGATCGGGTAAAGCGTGATGAAGCAGATCAGCAGCATGCCGAAGTTGTTGACCAGGTCGAAGACCGCTTCTCCCTTGGTTTTCCTTTTCAAGTTAAACACCGTACCAGGCTCCCCTCTCTAGAAAAGTGACGTGTTGTTCAGTTTTTTGGTGACCTTGTTGGCAATGAGCAGCAGGATCAGGGCAATCACCGCTTTGAACAATCCGACGGCTGCGGAATAGGAATACCGTGCGGACTGCATCCCCGTCTGGTATACATAAATGTCGATCACATTGCTCGCGCTTTCGTTGAGCGAGTTCCGCAGCACCAGAATCTGGTCGAAATTGGAGTTCAGCACGCCGCTGACGGCCAGAATGAACAAGATGGATATGGTCGCTTTGATGCATGGCAGGGTAACGTACCACATTTTTTGGAACCGGCCCGCTCCGTCGATGGTGGATGCTTCGTACAGTTCAGGGGATACGCTGGATATGGCTGCCAGATAAATGATCGCCGACCATCCAAGCTCTTTCCACAAATCCGAAGTAATGACGATGCTCCAGAAATAACTTGGCTCGGCCAGATACGATATCGGTTCGTCGATGATTTTCAGGGCCATCAGGATATGGTTGATGATGCCCACGTCCGCCAACCAAGTCGCCAGGATGCCGCCCAGAATCACCCAGGACAAAAAGTGGGGCAGATACGAGATCGTCTGCACCGCTTTTTTGAACCGGATGGACCGGATCTCGTTTAAGAACAGGGCGAAAATGATAGGCAGCGGAAAGCCGATCAACAGCTTGATCAGGCTGATGCCGAGCGTGTTTTTCATGACGTTCGCGAAATTGTCGTCCTGGAAAAACTCCTTGAAGTGCTGCAATCCGACCCAGGGGGCCTCTCCAATGGACTTCACGATATTAAATTCCTTGAAAGCGATAATGACGCCGTACATCGGGACGTAGTTGAACACGATCATCCAGCGATGCCGAGCAGGGCCATGATCTGAATATGCCTCTGTTCATACAGCTTTTTACGCCATTTTCGCCTGGCCTCCGTTTTGAGGTTGTTCCCGGATAATGTTAACGCCGCTCCGACACCGGTTTCGGAAACGGGTTCGGCCTTCCGTTGATTTTGCATGATTCTGACCCCCAGGTTGCTTCGTTTCGGTTTCGACTGTAAACCCTTTCAATCTTGATGTATCTATTGTAGTTTGTTTGTTGCATGCCGTGAAAGGCTCGGATTTCGTATTGAGGGTATCATTTTTCGGGTGGGTCCGCCAAAAACAGAAATACCGTTGTCCTTTGAGAAGAACAACGGTGTTTTTGCGGAAACCAAGTTATGTGATCCAGCAAAAACAACCATGAAATGTCATCCAAAAGGCGTACAACCGCCTTTCGGACGGCACCAACAAAAAAAGGCGCGAACTGCGGACTCGTCGTCCGCAGCTCACGCCTTTTATATGAAACAGTCATTTCGTACCGGATTGGATCTACCACCAGAATCCTTACTTGCCAGCGCTATCGTCCTCACTGTTTTCGTGCTTGGCCTCATGCTCCAGCTGATATCTCTCCCTCATCAGCTTTTGCATGATGAATCTCTCCTGCTCATTCAGGCCGTCCTGATTCTCCTGCATGATCATGTTGTCAATGTTGCGTTTCAGTACCTCAGCTTGCGTGTTCAATACGGTTCCTCCTTTGGAATTCATGCGCTTTCCGCACTTGATGCGACCCCTTGCAGCAATCGGAGGGGACACATTATAACTAACCGGTCTCGTCAAATTTAAACGAAAACCTATGTCAGGCTATGCGGGAGTTCGTATATTTTCGAAAAGATACCGACCGTACCTACGCTTGTCGCTTGGCCTTTAGCCGCTATTTCCGATCAATCAAAATCCCTTTGCCGAGTGACTTTTGCTTCTTATTCGTGTTGACGAGCAGGGGCAGCATCCTCGTTTCCTTGACCATAGGAGATTTGCACAGCTGGCAGACCGGCTCCGCTTCAAATGCGAAATCGTCCCGGATCCATCCCTTGCAGCCGTCATTCGTACAAGCCCACACCTCGGTCATTTCTTCGGGTATGCTTTCCATCGTGCTTTTACGTGAATACATGAACACTCCTCCTTTGTCCTCGTCTCAGAATAATCAAGTAGAGACAACACCCTTCCGGAAATGTCGGCACCCCCGGTTTGATGGATGCTTTCTCTATAGACATCGGTTAAACATCCTTGACGGGCAACTAGCCGATGTTTAAAACAAAGCTGCCCTTAATGTCACACATTAAGGGCAGCCCGCCTGCTAAAAATCTTACAGTTTTACAACGTTTTCAGCTTGTGGTCCACGGTTTCCTTCAACGATGTTGAATTCAACGCGTTGTCCTTCGTCCAACGTTTTGAAGCCATCGCCTTGAATCGCGCTGAAGTGAACGAATACATCGTTTCCGCCTTCAACTTCGATAAAACCGAAGCCCTTCTCTGCATTAAACCATTTTACAGTTCCTGTTTGCATGGGGAGTACCTCCTTGAAAAAATTTACATGACCTTTTTTTACTTCGTTAACGAATAAAAAAATTCACATATTGTACAAGGTTACCGGAAAAACAACCCTCTACAATATGTGAATTCAGGTCGATTTCGATAATTACATATTATCACACTTCGCGTGCGTTGGCAAATGCTGATGTCAAGTTTCTTAACCAATTTTATAATCTTATCCTATGCAAAAATTGACGGGAATATAACAGGCTTCCGAAAAATTTTTAAAAAAATTCCGAAAGCCTGCGAGCGGCGAAGTTCCGGGCTATTCCCTCAGCTCCGTCAGGGTCTCCCCCCAACGCGTGAGCACCTCGGCCTGCTGCTTCAGCAGGATCGTTACCCCCGACGCGATGTCCGCATACTTGGCGGTATCCTCGCGGACGGACATGACTTCGGCCTCGAACCGCTCACGCGGATGGCGGGCAGAAGGAAGCTGCGGAAGACGGCTAAGGGACAGCCGGACATAATGAACGGCTCCTTGGTGAACGGCAACAAGCACCGCCCGGCCGGAACGGATCATATTCCCGCTCGTCACCGTTCCCGGCCAGAGGGCCAGACGCAGGCGGCTTCGGCTCAGGGCAACCAACTCGCCGGCACTGACCATGGCCGAATGAGGCCAGGCGTCCTCCGTTACCGTCAGCAGCATCATCGCTTCATGCTGCTTCCTCTCCAGATCGCGTCCGTTTAAAAATTCATATAAAGACGGGGATATTTCGTTTGCTTTTTCCATCCGGCCTCACCCTTTCCTTGGCTCAGTTCGACCGAGGCAATCACATTTCGAAGAAGGTATCCCTTTCTACTCTGCATACCCGAAGCGCGAAGCTTTTGTACTGCTGAATTTCAAGGCATGCCTATGAGGAATTTTAACATAGTTTCTAGGTTCCCATTCATAAATCACGCTAAAAATTAATGGAGTTAAAGATCATTAAATTCCTTCCGTGTTCCCGACGGGATTCGGATCGAACCCAAGCTTCTTTATGCATGATTATGCAGAACCGGCAATGCTCCCTCTCGCGAGGGACGGTTTGAGGACTTGAAACACGGCGTAGCCTAACATGCCCCCGGATACGTTTAGAATGAGATCGTCCACATCGAAGACCCCCATCGAGAATACGGCCTGCGAGCATTCCAGACCCAAGCTTATGACAAGCGAACTCACGAATGCTCCGAAATAGTTATGCCTTGCCAATAGACTGATGAATAAACCGTTAGGTACGAATATCAAAATGTTTCCGGTAAAGTTAACGAAGTTATGCCCGCTTGAAATCCCGTGAATGTTAGATTCAATCGATTTGAACGGCGTTAAATTACCCGAATGAACCCGGTAAAGAACAGCTGAGGGATTCTTTGCGGCATGGTGAAGCTGCTGCCAAAGAAAACCGATGTCCACCGATCCGAATTTAAACAGGATCACCTTAAGCAGAACAAACAAGTACCCGGTAAACAGAACCAGCACAATCATTTTGTTCCATGGCTTCACGGCATTTCGCCCCCGTTTTGGCGAACGGTTACGATAACCCCGTCGACATTGTTTCCGGATATTTCATACGGATTCGCGACCGGCAGCTGAATCGTCATGTCCGAAGATACAGGCATATAGGTAATCTCGTATTTTTCGCCTTGGACTGTCGGGCTGAAGCTTTTTTGCTCCTTTAGAAAATCGAGATACTCTTCTAACGTAAAATTTCTATCCTTCATGATGACGCTGTGGGGGAGACCGACATAGCGAAAATGCCAAGGCTCATATTCAATGCCCGTAATCGCCGTTTTGTCCGGAGGATACCTAAGAACAAACCCGTGCTTCCAGGCATTTTTCAGCAGCCACTCCCCCTCCGGGGTCCGGTCGATGGCCCCCGCCGTCGAGCCGATATCCAGCGACAAGCCGAGATTATGCTCGCTATGGCCCGCCGGCAATGCGTAATCAGCCCCCTTTTCCCGGTAGAGCCTCTCCTGCTCGGAGACGTCCCGGTAACCGCTGCTGATCCTAAAACGGTGAATCCCCTTTCTGGCGGCAGCATCGATCATTTCCGAAAATGAACGGGCCACGCTCCCCGATAACCGGATCGTATTGTCCAATAAGGCGTAACCCTCGGTCAGTTCACGATCTTCAAACAAACGAACGATATCGGAAGGCACGCTTTCCGGATGAACGGGATGTTCCTTGTTCACCAGCACCAGATTCCCTTCGTAAATCTGTTCCTTGGCGATCCGAATGGAAGCTTCATCGTTTAAAATTTTCCCGGCCTCCGTGTTGCCGTTATGCTGCGTCAAGACCGACTCACATCCCGTCAGCATTAAGCAGGCCAACAGAAATAACCATTTTTTCAACTTCAACATCTCCCTAACCTTGGTAAAGCTAGGTTAAGGCAAATTATTTAAAAATAATTGTGAAAAAGATAAAGATTTCCTAAAGAAACAGGCTTCAGCGGATGCAGGGACAAATCGGAAACCCTGAGATTTCCCCCCGCTAGGCTTTCAGGCTTTGCGCCGATGCGTTATTCGGGCGGCGAAGCCATAGTCCGATTCCGGCCATAATCAGCCCCGAAGCCAGAAAGGCCAAATCATATGCCAACTCGTTCGGATCGCCCGGCTTCACATGATGCACCTGCAAAATCTGGTGATTGATCAGTCCTTCCGTAAAGTTGAAAACGCCCCCGCCTATGAAAATCCATCCTAAAAGAAACGGCATTCCGTAAGGCTTCCGGGGCTTGTCCGCTTGCCACAACAGAAGCGCTCCCCAAATCATGAGCAGCGTGGCTGCAATATGAAATAAACCGTCGCTCAGCAGCTTGCCGTGCCGGTCGGTCTCCATATACACGCTGTGCCACTGCAAAATCTGATGAAAAATAATCCCGTCCAGCGAGCCCATAATGCCAAGACCGAGAATAAAACCTCCCCAACGCGTCCTTCGAACCGATTGCTCCATAACCAACTCTCCTTTGCCCCTATCATTTTTTAATAGTTTTACCCAATCGGCCGGAAAATAGACGGAATATGGAAATTTATACTTTTTTGCTTTGGAAAGCTTATTTTTCACGGCAATGGTTATGGAACAAGCTCGTTAAACCATACCAGTGTAAAAGGGCCTGGCACCCATTTTGATAGGCCGGAGGCCATTAAACCGGCGTTTGCCGTAAGGGAGGGGATTTATTCTTGATCGAATTCGTCGGCGTTCAAAAATACTTCGGCAAATTTCATGTCCTGAAAGACATTAACCTGACGATCCGTCAGGGCGAAGTCGTGGTCATCATCGGGCCGTCAGGCTCCGGAAAGAGCACCCTGCTGCGCTGCATTAACCGTCTGGAGCCCATTTCGGAAGGAAGCCTTATCGTTAACGGCGTCCCCGTGCACGACAAGAAGATCGACATCAACCGGTTCCGCCGGGAAATCGGCATGGTTTTCCAACACTTTAACCTCTACCCGCATAAAAAGGTCATCGATAACATCGTGCTGGCACCGATAAAAGTCCTCGGAATGACCAAAGAAAAAGCCGCGGAAACGGCCATGTCGTACTTGAAAAGGGTCGGCATCGCCGATAAAGCGGACAGCTATCCGGCACAGCTGTCGGGGGGCCAGCAGCAGCGGGTAGCCATTGCCCGGGGGCTTGCCATGAATCCCAAAATCATGCTGTTCGACGAACCGACCTCGGCTCTAGATCCCGAAATGATCGGCGAGGTGCTCGATGTGATGCGTTCGCTCGCCCATCAAGGGATGACCATGGTCATCGTTACCCATGAGATGGGCTTCGCCCGCGAAGTCGCCGACCGGGTCATTTTCATGGATGAGGGCAGGATCGTGGAGGACACGGCCTCCGACTCTTTCTTCGACAATCCCGGAGAGGAAAGAGTCAAAACATTTCTCAGCCGTCTGATTCATCACTAGACCATAACCGGAAAGGGGACATGTAACATGGGTTCACGCAAAAGGCACGCGCTTCGCTGGACGGCGGGCATTCTGTCGCTCCTGCTTATCGCACTGACTGCTGCGGGATGCGGCGAGTCTAAGCCCGATACGCTGGAGGCGATCAAGAAAAGGGGCAAATTGATTGCCGGCGTCAAATATGACACCAAGCTGTTCGGACTTCAAAACCCCGCCACAGGGGAAGTGGAAGGATTTGACATCGATATCGCCAAAGCGCTCGCCAAAAAGATACTCGGGGACGAAACGAAGGTGGAACTGAAGGAGGTAACGTCCAAAACCCGTATCCCTCTGCTTCAGAACGGAGACATCGACCTGATCATCGCCACCATGACAATCAATGAAGAGCGTAAAAAACAGGTGGATTTCAGCGATGTATATTTTAATGCGGGCCAATCGCTGCTCGTAAAGAAGGGGAGTCCGATTCAAGGCCTGGAAAGCTTGACGAAGGATTCCAAAGTATTGGCCGTGAAAGGCTCGACCTCAGCCAAAAATATCCGCGAAAAGGCGCCGGACGCCATCGTCCTGGAGTTTGAAAATTACCAGGACGCCTTTACCGCTTTGAAGGCCGGTCAAGGCGATGCGCTGACGACCGACAATGCCATTCTGCTCGGCATGCAGAAGCAGGACCCGAACTTTGTTCTGGTCGGCGGCAACTTTACCGATGAACCGTACGGCATGGCGATTCGAAAGGGTGACACGGAGTTCGCAAATACGGTGAACGAGCTGCTGAAGGAGCTGAAAGACAGCGGCGAATATGACAGGCTGTATGAGTTTTGGATGGGCGTGAAGCCGGAATAACCCTATTCTGCCGCAAAGTCTTTTCCGGGGCATCCGGGAGCAAAAATCCCGAAGGCTTGAAGCAAACCGTCCTTGACGGCTTCAAGCCTTCATAAGCATGGGACAATGCGGAAGGGAATCTTTGCCGACCGCCCCGCGTCGGATTTAGCGAAAGGAGGTTTTCGTCTTGAGCCGATATTGGGATTTCAGCATTTTGTTCAACCATTGGGACCGGTTCATCGAGGGTTTCGGCAATACGATATGGATCAGCATCATGTCGCTGGTCGGCAGCCTGGTGCTCGGTACGGTCATCGCCATCATGAGGATCGCGCCCGTTCGCCTGCTGAACGCCGCCGGAACCGCTTATGTGGAATTTATCCGAAACATTCCGCTTTTGGTGGTCGTCTTCTTTTTCTTTCTCGGCCTTCCCTCGCTCGGCGTTCCGATGGACGGGTTCACTTCCGGCACCCTGGGCCTCATCGTGTACACCTCGTCATTTATCGCCGAAGCCATACGGGCGGGCATTCAGGCGGTCCCATCCGGCCATTCCGAGGCAGCTCGCTCGTCGGGACTATCCTATCTTCAGACCATGCGCCACATCGTTCTGCCGCAGGCCGTTAAGATCGTGCTTCCCGCCATAGGCAATCAGCTGATAAACCTGATTAAGAATACTTCCATTTTGACGGTCGTGGCCGGCCTTGATTTAATGTATCATGCGGATTTGATCAGTGCGGATACGTTCCTGCCCTTTACGGTTTACACGATCGTTGCCCTGTTTTATCTCCTTCTCACCGTGCCGCTTAGTTTTGCCGTCCACTATATGGAGCGCCGTCTGGCAAAAAGCTCCTAGACTTTCAATGCCTAACGCCATATCCGGTCAAACGGTATTCTTACGGGCTGGGGATCCGGCTTACACTAATAAAGGAGGCGAAAGCGGATGGATTTTATCGGGGCTTATTCCTGGCCCAATGTTCGTTATCTTTTGGAAGGCTTTATGATCACGCTTCAGGTGGCCGGTTTATCCATATTTTTCAGCTTTATTTTGGGGTTGATATTGGGTACGCTTCGTTATACGCGGTTACCGTTTATCGGCAGGCTTACCGCCTTCGTCGTGGATACCGTCCGCAATCTCCCTCTGCTGTTCATCATCTTCTTTATCGGGATGGTTCTGCCGCAGACCGGTCTGAATATATCGGTTTTCTGGGCAGCTGTGTTCGGGCTCAGCCTGTTTGAAGGAACCATGATCGCCGAAATCGTCCGCAGCGGCCTCGTTTCGGTTGACAAAGGACAAATTGAAGCGGCCCGTTCGTCCGGACTCAGTTACGTTCAGACCCTTCGCCATGTCATTCTGCCTCTGGCGCTTAGACGCATGTCGCCGCCTATGGTCAGCCAGTTTATTTCTCTGCTGAAGGACACTTCCCTTGCGGTCAGCATTTCGCTGCCCGAGCTTATGCATCATGTCCAGATTTTGGGGGGCTCCCGTTTCGACTATGTGATCCCCGCTTTAATACTGGCGTCATTCCTTTATTTTACGGTCAATTATTCGCTCTCCATCGTAGCCAGAAGGCTGGAAGCCAGACAATTCTAAAGCCGCTGCCAAAAATATAGATTATTCTGATTCCCTATATTACAATGAAGATAACACAGTCATATATGTAAATTTTTTACAATCTATTTGAGTTTGGTATTCTTCCCGCAAAGGTGGTGAAATCGCAATGAACCGGATGCAAGGAACGAATGACTTTGACAACTCGTGGAACCGCTTAATCCTGAATTTCTATTGGATTATCGTTCTTGCCGTGCTCATTGCCGAGGTTGCCGCCTTGCTCATGACGAGCAGCTATCAGTTGTCCGACCTTCCCGGGGTCCTCGTTAATAAACTCGGACTCCCCTCCATCCTCCAATTGGCCATTATGGGAAGCTGCGAATTTATGATCCCACGGTTGAAAAGGGTCGGCGCATATCTCATCATTTTGGCCGGAACCGCCCTTTCAGCCGTTCTGATTGCCGCAGACCCGACGGTTGACGGGATCAAATACTCGCTCCTTCTTCCCATGATGATATCCCTGTTTTACGATCAACAGCGGAAATTGATTTTTGCGCTGTCTGCGAATATCGTTGCGCTGGCTGCCTTTTATGCGATCCATCCCAGGCCGCTTCAATTCGGCGCCGTCTACGATTTGGCTGCGTTCGCCGTCATCATGCTCGGAGCCTTTATCATTCTGTGCGGGCTTTTGAGACGGGGAAAAGAAGTTAGCCGGCATTTAAGCAAGGCTATTCAATCGGAACAGGATTTGCTGATTCGCACGGTTATTATGGACCGGCAGACGAAATTCGACGCCCTGACCGATCTGTACAACCACAAGACGTTTCACGAATATTTGGACAACCTGGTCGCCCAAAGCGATCAGCACGGCCTTCCGCTTCAGCTCGCCATCATCGACATCGATAATTTCAAAAAGGTGAACGATACGTTCGGACATGCCGTAGGGGATGTGATTCTCCAGCGCGTCGCCCAGATTATCAAGCAGTCGCTTTCGACCTCCGACGATATTGCCGCAAGGTACGGCGGCGAGGAGTTTGCCATCATTTTTACGGACAAGCTGCCGGAGCAGTCGCTCGGCAACATCGAAGTCATCCGGACCCAAATTGAAGCCCTGAGCCATCATGAAATGAACGGCAAATGCGTCACCGTCAGTGTCGGTCTCGCTTCCTACCGAAGCGGAGCCGGGCGGACGGCCCTTTTCTCCGAAGCCGACTCCATGCTATACGCCGCCAAGCGAGGCGGCAAGAACCGGACGGTTACGGAGCTTCAACCTTCAGCTGTATAAAAACGCAGGCCTAACCTCTTTTCAAGGATCGGGCCTGCGTTTTTTGGGATCAGCCCTCTTGCAACCTTGCAACCGGAAGGTTCGTCTGAAGGATAAAGAACGTACAAAGGGGTGATTTTCCATGAAAAAAGGGGTACGGTTTCTCGCTGCTCTTATGTTAACGGCCAGTATGCTGCTCCATCTTCATCTTCCCGAAGCTTCGGCGTTAAAATGCGCTCGTTCCACCCCTCCGGCAGAGGAGATGGCCTCCTCCGCCCTAACCTTCAAGGGAACGTTCATTTCGGAAAATTCCGAACAGCTGACCTTTCAAGTCTCCACTTGGTGGAAAGGAGAATCCGCGAAGACCATCGTCAAGCTTTACTCCAATATGTGGACGCATTTCGAGCCCGGCGTAGAATACATTGTTTTTGCAAGCAAACAAGACGGCAAGCTTAGCCCCCGTCTTTGCGGAAATACCGCTCCCTCTGCGAATTTCGATATGAACGCGCTCGGCCCCGGCATTCCTGCAGGCATGCCCGGGAAAGTACCGATGATTGAACGCTTGCCTTTCCCGTTGGACCATATCGTCGACACCGTAATCCGCGCGGCCGACCTTACCCGCACCTGCCTTTTCCGACGCCTCTCATCCTCATGATCCGTTATGTCATTTTCAACAAACCCGGCAATAGGGTAATAAAAACGGAACCCTGGGCAGGCCTATTTTCATAAACTCCAAGTGGCGCAAATCTGAGGAATACAGGAGGTAGACCATGAAACGAAAACTTTACCGGCTCGCTATGGCTTTTGTGCTATTGATTCTGTCCGGCTGCTCCCTTGTGGAGGACGTAAACCAGTCGCTCGATTATACCGACGAGGCAACCGCCTTTATTAACGAGACGGTAACGTTCGCCAACCGGATCCCCGAACTCGCTCAAGAGGCCGCGAATAACAGCGGCGCGAAGGAGAAGCTGACGGAGCATTTGGAAAATATGAAGCAGAGGATTTCGGAATTCAACCAGCTTGAGGCTCCAGCCTTTGCCCGGGATATACATGAAAAGCTCACGGGCTACACCGATACGCTGAGTCTTCAAATCAATGATTATCTGGCACAGATCAAAGAGGGCGTTACGGATTTTAAAAATACGGAGATATCCCAAACGCTTCAGCAGCTGCAAGATACGCTGGAACAGGTCCGCAATTTGCAGCCTTAACCTGATTCATGGTTAACCCGGTTAACCATCTCTCTTCTGCCCGCCGGGGGGCCAGGAAAAAGAAACAACCATGCCTCTTTCCGGTCCCCCGTCTTTCGTTCATGAAAACAGCATTTGTATATTCTTTACGCGCTCGGATAAGTTTTTTGAAGAAATTTCACGGATTGAATAATTAAAGCTTTCAGCGCATCCACTTGAATGTCCCCAAGTTTATTGATGTACACGCAAGCCTTCCCCGCCGAATGTTTGCCCAAGCTCTGAAGCAGCGCTTCGCGCTCGGGGTCCCCCGTTGCAAAATACAAACTGATTTTTGAACTTCGCGGCGAAAATCCGACCAGCGGAGCATCCCCTTCATGCCCCGATTCATATTTGTAATGATAGGATCCAAACCCGATGATGCTCGGTCCCCACATTTTTGCCGGAAACCCTGTCGCCTCCGTAAAAATATCCAGCAGCCGAAAGGCATCCTCCCGTTTTTTCGGATTTTCAACCTGCTCTATAAATTCTATTACGCTATTGTCGTTCTCTTTGGTCTTCAATTCGTACATGCTCGATAATCCCTCCTTGCCCGATGCCCGGGGCGCTAAAAAAGACCCACTCTTTGTTTTCAAAGTGTAACAAATGCCCCAGCAGAACACAAAGCGTAATGGTATATTCGATCTCGACTACGATATTACACGATCCAGCGTATCAAGGGGAGGACATAACCATATGGCGAGCAAAGAAAGCATTGCAGTAAAAAACATGCTGACCGCAGAGGGATTTAACGATAAATGGGAGGACGCCGAATCGATCCGGCGGTATATCGATTCCCTGCCTCCCTATCCTGCGCTTCCCGAGAAGCAGGAAGGGTTTGAGACCCGTTCTTTCGAAGACGGTTCCGGAGAACGCATGAATTATTATGTGAAGCAGGGGAAACGGGAAAAAGGCCTGGTCATTTATCTGCACGGAGGAGCCTTCATCGAAGAAATTCTCCCGCCCCACTTTGATTTTGTGAGACGATGGGGCGAGAACACGGGAATAACGGTCTTCATGCCCAATTACCCTACCGTGCCGGCCGTAGATGCCGAAAAGCTTACCGCGTTGATGCGGGATTTTTACGAATTTGCTGCATCTCAAGCGGCAGGCCCCGTATATCTGATGGGCGACTCGGCTGGCGGCGCGCTGGCGCTGAATATAGCGCAGGAATGCAAGAAGGCGGGACTGAAGCCGAAACGGCTGATTCTGCTCTCGCCATGGGTCGACGCCGCTACGGACAACCCGCAGATTGCCGAGCTCGGTATCGACCGGCGGGACGTATTTTTGCAGCCTGCGGGACTCGGGTCGGTAGGCAGAATGTATGCGGGAAAACGGCCAATGGACGATCCCGCCGTCAGTCCGCTGTTTGGGGAGATGAAAGACCTGCCGGATACGGTGATTCTCATCGGAACGGACGATTCCCTGCTGCCGGATGCCCGTCTGCTGCGCGACAAATTGCTCCAAGCGGGCGTTGAGACCGAATACTGGGAGTACGAGGACATGATGCATGTATGGCCTCTCTTCCCGATGCCCGAGGGCGAGGATGCCCTTCGCCGGCTGCAAGACTTGATGGAGCATGATTTGGATAAGGAATGATTCGGAGCATGCCCGCGAGATGGAAGTGCTTGCATTGATCAAGCCGTTTCGCGGGCATCCCGAAACGTCGCCTTAGCCGCAGTCATAGCCCGATTTTACGGGCGGCCATCCGAGCCATGGCATGCTTGTGGGGAACCCCGGACGAATTGCAGTCAAATACCACCTCAGAGCTCTCCTCGATGAACCAGTCATGATAGTGCGTAAGCAATTCGCCGGATATCCACCGGTACGCGTTCGGCTCCTTTTCGGGCGGCGGCGCGATAAAGGGCTTGTTTACAAATACATTGAACATATGAATGCCGTCCGGATTCGTAAATTGCTTGTAGTTCGCAAAGATTTCATCCCGGTATTCCGGTTTGATATAATGCAGCACTCCGCTTGAATAAAGGATATCAAAGCAGGAATCCAAGCGAAAATCCAGAATATCCGCCTTCACAACCTGAACATGAACCCCGATCCGGTCTGCAAGTCTTTGGGTCTTGTCCAGACCTGCGTCCGATACATCCATGGCGGTCACTTCATACCCGTTTCGGGCAAAAAATACAGCGTCCTTTCCCTCCCCGCACCCGATATCGAGCAGCTTCAGGGGACGGGTCGGCGGAAGAATCTCCAAAATACGCATACAGGCTGCGGCCGGTTCAATCCCCCAATAATAATCCGGCGCGCGGTATTCCTCCTCGTAAATCGTAATTTTCTTATCCCGGGAGGCGTAACCCAAAAGCTTATCGATACTGACATCGAGCGCTTGGGACAAAGCCGGCAGCATCGATATATCGGGCATGGTTTGGGCATTTTCCCATTTGGATACCGCCTGGTAGGTTACTCCGAGCAGTTGGGCCAACGACTCCTGGGTAAGCTTCTTTTCTTTCCGGTAAATGCTGATATTTCGGGACAGTTTATTTTTCATGCTCCACCAACTCCTTTGTGAATACCAGTGTATGTCCCCCACAAAGGATACACAATAACCCGTCAATTGATTTTAACCTCAAAATCAACTGACGGTTGAGTCACTGACGGCCTTGGATATCGGTTAGCCGAATATCAAGGCATCCAACGAATAGGCCCCTGCTCCGGTTAAAGCTACGGCCAGCGCAACAGCAATGATCAACAGGTTCAGTTCGTACCCGTTGGCCGTTGCCCAATAGCCGTTCTTGCCGTGGACCTTCGCAATCGCTCCGGCCATGGTCAGAATAATCAGGGCGGCGCCCAGAATCGTCAACAATCCTGAAGCTAACAGCAGCCCGCCCACAAACTCCATTAAACCTGCGGCAACCGCCATGACAACTCCCGGCTTCATGCCGATCGATTCCATCCAGCCTCCCGTTCCTTTAGGACCGTAGCCCCCAAACCATCCAAACAACTTCTGCGCACCATGGGCCATAAACGACAAACCGACAACCAAACGAAGAATCAGCAAACCCAAATCTATCAACATTGTTAAATTCCTCCATTATATTCATTTTGAATTTATTAAATATATCCTGCTCTCGACATTATCTTTCTTTTGCATATCTTGATATTAAGATATGACTTAAAAGAAAAACGTATATCGACGTACTTTCTTTCTCAGAAGACAGACCGCATTTAGCGGAAATTTTTCTTGCGAGATAAGGATGGCAAACCCCTGAAGTTTATACTTTCTTATCTCTTAAAAAAACCGAACGGCTATCGTTTATGCACTTTAAACTTACCCCTTTCAATTAACTAACTTTAATATAGTGATTTGTCTTGAATTTAAGATATATTATTGTGCCGTCTCTGTCAACAGGAATTATTTAATCTTTGCCTCTGTTCCCCCATGTCCTTGCTCCCGCTCCAAGAACCGGAGTGTCAACCGGGCGCGGGCGGCATAGCATGAATCTAAAGAGCCGCCTGAAGACTGAACAGGAGTGAAACCCAACCATGCTGGCCTTCATTCTTCCCCGAAATTCCCGTCTGGCCCTTATCCAGACCGTGCATTCCGTCTCTTCCTCCCTTCCCTGGGCCCAGCCGGTACCCTTGGAGGAGGGGAAAATCGGAAAAATAATGAACGATACGTTGGCCTCCAGCCCCCATCATCCCTTCTTTATGACCTTTTTTGCCGGCGAATCGGTAGCGGCGGACATTCATCGGCGGCTGCTATCCTGCCTTGACGATCTGCCGGATCATTCCGCCGGCGTCCGGATCGCTCACCCGAGTTCCGTCCACAGACCTTGCTCCCCTCCCCGCGGACCTGTTGTTTGGAGGACAGATCACGTGCTTTCCGGCCCGGACCCAGGATTTGCGGGGTGGGAGGACCTGCCGTTTGAACGATACCTTCTGCTCGAGAAACAGCATCGGTTATCAAACCAGGGCTTAACCTGGAGTACCCTGACTTCTGCCGCTTTCATGGGTACCGAGGCCGTTTCTCACGGCTTTATCAAGGAGGCCGAAGAGTGGAACGCGATCCGGCCCATCCTGCAAGCAAGCCCGGCACAAAATGCCGGCATGCTTCCGGAAGGGGCAACCCCCCTGATCACCGTTCTGTTATGCACATATAACGACAGTATGTATTTGCCTTGGGCGATCCGCTCCGTATTATCCCAAACTTTTACGAACTGGGAGCTGATCATTGTGGATGACGGATCCACCGACTCTACGGGAGAGGTTCTGCGGCGGATTCTGAAGAAACACCCCGATTCCAGAATCCGTACGGTCCGGCATGACCGTAATCTCGGAAAGTCCCATGCCTTAAACCGGGGGCTGGCCTTGGCGAAGGGGACATGGATACTGGAGCTTGATTCCGATGACTGGCTCGCCCCCCGCTGTCTGCAAACCCTTGCCGAAGAAGCCAAGAATCGGAGTCGGGCTAACCTTATCTATGGAGACCGCATCGAATGGGCGGAACGATTCCACAAACAGCTTGCATACCAAGGCATCAAGCGTTCGCTTCATCCGATCACCGCCCAGACGATCCTAGCGAACGCCAGTCCGATCGCCCCCAGAATGTACAGGGCGTCCTTGATCAGAAGCCTTTCCGGCTGGAACATATCCGCCCCTTGGAAGGGCAGGCTCTATGAAGATCTGGAATTGCTTATACGCGTAATAGAACACAGCGGGATCCGATATATCAGTGAGCCGCTGTATCATCGGAGAATCAGGCGGGAAAGCGTTACTCACCTCCACCATGAAAGCTACTCCTACTGGAGAAGGTGGAGGGAAAGCCAGGTCCGTGATTCGCATCCCGGGGCCGAAAACCCTACGGCAGAACGCGAACAAGAGTAACGCTGTCAATAAAGACCGATACCTGTTGGGCAGACGGGATATAATTCGAGCTTTCCAGCTGAATCGTAAATACGCCTTCCGAGACGCCTATTATATTACCCAGAAGGAATTGATTGGGCTGAACGATTTCAACGCTTCTGCCCAAGAATGAAGCCAAAGCATCCGAAAAATTCATTCTTATGATTCCTCCTTGTCATTTCTACGAAACGGTTAGAATGTTCCGAATCGGCAAAAGAACAATCGCTCCGGTCGGCTCCAGTATTTGTACATGGTCTGCGCCAACGGTGATCAGTGTGCCAAAAACCGTCCCTCCCGGCGTTTCAATGGTTAATGTCGTGTTCAGGCGGCCGTTCAAGAGACCGATGATTGCCCGGCGCCCGCCTGCTAAGGTATCCACCTGCTGTTGTACGGCGTTCACCCTACCAGTCAGGGTCTCAAGGGCATTTCCAAGCCGTCTCACCTGCAGCTTGAGCAGCGCTATGCTCCGGCTGAACCGGCGGTACAGCGAACCCCATTTTTTGGATATAACTCCCGCTTTTTTACGTTTCCGGCGGACCGGGGTTTTCCTTGGCATTTCATCATTGTCACAATGAGTTTTCTTTTTTCTGTGCCAAATGACCGTCATTAGTCTGCCTCCTCTTTTTTTCTTAGATACCATATGTATTAGCGGACATGGTTGTAACTTTCGGAGGCAAAGATAAGCAAATACCCATAAGCGATCTGCCGCTTTAAACCGCCTGAAACTGGTGTTTCACCCATGCGCGGATGTTCGCTCAGAAACATACGTTGTATAGACAAATGGTTAGGGAGGAGAAAAAAGTTGAAAAAGCACAAAAGAAGCGCGCGGAAAGCCGCAAACAAACCTGCAGCCTCCGGTCCGCGTAAAGGGAGGCACGGATCCCCGACTTCTTACCGGAAGCTTCCCCGACCTGTATTGAATGCTCCGACAGCAGGTTGCAGTACCCCTTCTGCGGCTCCGGCTGACCCCGTTCCGGAACTCCATGGGTTCCCGCTTCCCGTCGATCGCCCGCTGTCTGCCGAAGGGACTCAGGCGGATTGGAAAAAAGCCTCGGATGAGCTGGCGCGGTACGATATTTTCCGGTTCCCGGTTATCGATTGGGATTTCAGATGGCAGCGTCCGCAGCAGATGTCCCGGCAGTTCGCCCTGCATCATCATCGAGTATTTTACATGCATCCCCAATTGACAGGCATCCGGAAAGAAGAGGCCACGTTTGAAGAAGTGACTCGCCATGTAAAATTCAAGAATATTGCCCCCAATATATGGATCGTGAGCCTGTGCTCTTACCAGGATCTGAACATATACAAGGACGCGATGAGCCCGCTGGACATTCAATACATGAAATGGTCTCTGGATTACGCAAAATCCAGATTCCAGGTCAACCATGCGGTATCGATCGTCGACCTTCCTTTCTGGACCCCGCTCGTCAAAGCCATGGACCGCCATCCGGTGATCTATGATTGCATGGATGATCATTCGGGCTTTTCCACGAACGCATCCGTCGTTCTGGATCAGGAAGGCGGATTAATCCGCCGTTCGGACATGATTCTTACCTCATCCCGGCTGCTTCATAGCAGATTGCGGAATCGTCATCCGTTAACTTATTTGCTGCGTAATGCCGCGGACGTGAATTTCTTCAACGGTTCTTCCGGAAGTTCTTCCCCGCCGCCTGAGCTGCAGGAAGTTCAGGGGCCGATCCTCGGCTACTACGGTGCCATATCGGATTGGTTCGACATCGGACTCATTGAATATTTGGCCGGTAAACACCCGGATTGGACATTTGTCCTGATCGGTCATACCTTCGGATGCGATATCTCTCGGGCCGAAAAGCTCGGGAACGTCATGTTTCTCGGCGAAAAACCGTATACCGAGCTTCCATCGTATCTGAAGCGGTTTGATGTAGCGTTGATTCCGTTCTTAAACAATGCTCTAACCCAAGCCACCAACCCCGTCAAGCTGTACGAATATCTCGCGGCGGGAAAACCGGTGGTGTCGACCCGCTTGCCTGAGCTTGAAGCGATCGCTTCGGATTTGGCCGCGATCTGTCCTACTTATGAGGCGTTTGAGAAGGCGGTGGAAAAAGCCCTGACCGCAGCGGATACCCGGGCTTTGACTTCAGGGCTGGCGTTCGCTTCCCGAAATACATGGAAGCAGAGATATGAGGAGTTGAACGGCTGGATCCTAAAAGATCTGTTTCCGAGCGTAAGCATTATCATCGTGACCCATAATAACTGGTCCTACACCGAGCAATGTCTGAAAAGACTGTTGGGGAAAGACCGCTATCCGAACATGGAGATCGTCATTGTGGATAATGGATCGACGGATCAGACCCCCATGCAGTTGAAAACCGTAGAGAGTCGAAGCGTCAAGGTGATTTACTCCTCCGAAAATCTGGGATTTGCCTCAGGCAACTCTCTAGGCTGCCGGGAAGCCTCGGGACAATACTTGATTTTGCTGAATAACGATACCATTGTTCCGGACGGAAGCTGGGTCAGCAGGCTCCTGCGGCCGATGCTTCAGCATCCGGAGATCGGCATGACCGGACCGATGTCCAACCATGTCGGCAATGATCAAGCCGTCGACCATTTTGCGGGAAATCCGGTCCATGGAGCGGATCCGAACTGGCTGAAAGACTTTTATTCGTTCTACAAGGGGAGCATCCGCGATACCGAGCTTCTCGGATTCTTCTGCGTGGCCATGAGACGCGAAATTTTTGATCACATCGGTCCCCTGGACCCTGCCTACGGCATTGGCATGTTTGAAGACGATGATTACTGCGAACAGGTAAAGCAGCTCGGTTACCGTCTGGTTGTCGTTGAGGACGCTTTTGTCTATCATCATGGCAGCGCCACAATCAAAAAGCTGGCGCCGGCGGTGTATGAATCGTTGTGGGAAAAGAACAAGACCTATTATGAGCAGAAATGGAATAAGGAATGGCAATGGCCCAAACGTCCGGATTCCATCTTCGATCTGGCGGAAACTGCGGATGAGGTCTCCAAGCGGATTCCCTCGGGCCGCAAATGCGTGCTCATCCTGGGAAATGCAGCGTGGACGGTTCAATCCCAACGATGGCAGCAGATGGTCCGGGCCCTCGCCGATCAAGAAGACTGCCTTGTTATAGCTCATGTACAAACCTATTACCAGTATCCGCTTATCGGAATCCGCAAGATCGGTAAGCATCTCTATTTCACCAATCGGCTGGATCTTTTCGAAGAGACAACATTTGATGCCGTCATTTATTGCGGTGAACCCCACCCTCTCCCTAACCTGAAGGCCTGGTACCGGATTGCCGATTCCTTGTGCTACTCTCGCGATCAGCTTGAGGTCCTCCGCTCGGAATTCCCGGGCATCGCCACTCTTCAGGAGCCGCTCGCCGATCCATTGATTCAGCAGATTCTTCGCCCGCTTGCACGAATCTGATCCCGGACTTGCGTTAAGGCCAGCCACGTCCTAAAAGCCCTCACCCCTGTCAGTTATTGGCTGACACCGGATGAGCTTTTAGGATGGCGTTACGGATGAGGGTTCAATCGTTCAAGATACTTCCGTATCACATAAGGATGCTCCCCTTCAAATGGAATCGTCCGTATGCTGTAATCATTGTGGGTATGGCTCCAGTCCGGCTCCCCTTGGTTGGACAGCAGATTGACATCCCCGCGGCGGTTGTCGTTATACTTGATTCTTTTTCCCAAAGCGTAATGATAATGGTATATGCCCACATCAACCCGGCCTCTCGGCAGGCTCCAGATGCTTTTTCCTTCTCCCGCCTCCAAAGTGCAGTGATGCTTCTCGTCCTTATACCGGATACCCGTTCCCGAACGCCACATGCGGATAATATCGTTGGACCACCGTTCATCTCCGGGACTATTGATCCGAAGCGTCCAGGGGTCTCTCCAAAAATTGAAAAAGGGAAACTGGAATACGTCAAACTCGGATTGGTTCATCAGTTCCGGAAGCTTTTCCTTGAAGCTGTCACCCGGCACCTCATCGATGTCCAAATTCATAATCCAATCTCCGCAGGCTTGATCGATTAGAAAATTGCGTACCTTCGATTCGTTCCAATCGTCGGAATAGGGCAGTCCGGTCTGCGGCATCGTAATCAAACGGACCGGATAGCTTTTTTCAAGCCGAGCCGCAATCTCCAGGCTGCCGTCCGTGCTTCCTCCGTCCACCATAATAATTTCATCGGCAAAGGCGGATACGCTTTCCACGTAAAGCGGAATAAACGTCTCCTCGTTGAGTACCGGAACAATGACCGATAATTTCATGGGCGGGTTTCTCCTTTGCGTTCATCTTTCTCCGCTCTTTCCCCGATGAGTCGCCCCATCTCTTCCATCTTTCCTTTCGCTGCCTTGTATCTGTCGTATAACTTATAATTGGAGGCATAATGAGGGTTTCCTTCGGGTCCCACAAAAGGATGCCAGAAGTGGATGATTTCCCCTTCAAGCCGGACATGCTCCCCGGCGAGCGTATCGAGGGAATGGGCAAAGGCATCGTCCTCTCCCCCCCATCCGATAAACCGTTCGTCATAGCCGCCCACCTTTTCAAAAAAGTCCCGGGTCAGCACGTTTAATCCGCCGACAAAATATGCGGCATGGCTGGGAAGGGTATCGACCTCCATTTGGATCGGCCATTCCGCCGGCCGCTCGAGCAGGCGCTTGGAATAGGTTTCCGAGAGGCGGTTCATATAGCTGAAAGGGATCACCCACCGGCCGTTGGCGAGCCACTCCATCGATTTCATGATTAGGCCAGGGTCGTAAATAATATCGGCATCCGCGATGACGTAGACGCTTCGTTCGGCCTGGGCTGCCGCAAGGTTGATGGAGCGGGACCTGCTGAACGTTTCGCCTTCCAATTCGCCGACACACAGCTGCGCTTCCGGCATCATCATGCCGTAAAAGTCCCGTATCCACCGGAAAGCTTCGTCTCTCGGACCGCCATCCGGCTGATAAGGAATCAGAACGGACACTTCCTTAAACATCGTAAAGCCTCCCAGACATTTGTCTTCTCTTACTCAAATGCGGAACAGAACGGAAAGCCAGCTTTTCACCGCATGATCGACGGTCCAAAATGCCTCTATGTTCGACCTGCACTTCCTTCCGATTTCCGTCAGCATTTCTCTCTGCGTAGAAATTTCGTCTATCATTCGGATAAACCGTGCCGGATCATCGCTGTCGAGAATGAGATGGTGGGCTTCCGGCGGCGCCGCTTCCTTGACATATCCGACATTTGTCGACAGAACGGGTATGCCGCAGGCGTATGCTTCAAGCGCGGTGGCTCCCCCTCCTTCATTGGCCGAGGTTATAAACAGCAAGTCTATGTTGTGATAAAACCCGGGCATGGTTTCATGGGAGCGTTCCCCGCAGGTTTCCACAAACCGGATTCGGGGATGGTTTTCATAATGTCTTTTTACGGGAAGATAGAGCCTGTCGTAATTTTTCGACGCTTTCCCCTTGTCGCCGGCCCATCCGATGACAAATTCATCTTGTCGTCCCGATCGATTCGAGTGGTTCGGTTTAAAGAGACCGTCATCCACGAATTGCCTGATATATTGGACGGGAACGGCGGGAACGAGCTCCTGGATCGTTTCCGCCAGCTTGCGGTTAATTGCCCCGATGGTGCCGATCCGGGACAGCACAAGCTGCAGAAAAGAGATATCCGGTTCGATGCGATCCTCCCATTCGCGAAACGCATGGTAATCTTTGGAGAAATAATAATAGGAAACCGCAGCCGAGGAATCCACCCGCACATGCTTGAATATGGCGTAGGCAGCCAATCCCAGGCACATGGACGATATCACTTCATACGTATCGTTCAGCTCTCCGCTTCCGTGGGCCCCGATATACCGGTCCAGTTGTTCGGCGGACATGATATCGAGACAGGGATGATAGCGTTGAAGGATTTTGGCGTTCTTTCCGAGGATCCACCAATCGACATCGTAGATTAATAAATGCCTCCGCATGCGGCCGCCCTCCTTTTTCTCTTCTAGAGGTAGTTCAAATACGCTTATAACGATCATATTCGAGCCAAGGCCGACAAGTTACGGACATGGCAAAAATGATGAATTGGTCCAAATGCAAAGGAAGGACTAGGGCTGACGAAAGAGCGATTCAGCTAAAGATGCATGCCTTCGAGTCTGCGCGAGTCTCTCCCGGCATCTTTCGATTATCCCTAATCCCAGAAAAACAGCCTACCGTAATGAATGCGGTAGGCTGTTTTGTTTTCTATTTTAGAGAAATGAAAATGGCGGACGCCTACAAATAAGGAACGGTTTGTTTACTCTAAACCGTACTGCCTCATTTTGTAGTAGAGCGCGCCGCGCGAGATGCCCAGCATGCGTGCGGCCTTGGCCTTGTTCCCGCCCGCGCGCTCGAGCATCTCCGCGATGCGTGCGCGCTCCCATTCCCCCGAATGGACACTGAGCGGAAGATCCGGGTCGGTGAGTTCATTCAAGGTCGTCAAGCGGGCATACTCCGGCAGTTGAGCTGACGTCACGGCTCCGGTCCCGGCTGCGGCCGCGGCGGCTACGGCGTATTCCATCGCATTCCTCAGCTGCGTCAGGTTTCCCGGCCAATCGCAGGCGGATACCGCCGCCATCGCGTCCGGCATAAGCTCCGGCCCGGTCAAACCGGCTTGGGAGGCCGCCCGGTGCAGGAAGAGCCGGCATAACTCCGGCAGATCCTGCTTCCGGTCGCGCAGCGGCGGTACCTCATAAAGCTGAAAGGCATACCGCAAGGAAGGCAGCAAGCGTTCCTTCAGGTCGGCTGCAGGCCCGACGGAGCCGCAGACTCTGCACTGCAGCGGAACGGATGCCGTGCCTCCCAGCCGCTCGTAACGCGATACCCGCAGCATGCCTGCAAGCCTCTCCTGCATCGACGGGGCCAGCGCGTCGATATCTTTCAGGTACAGCGTCCCTTCCGCCGCCAAATCCAGCTTACCGGCCCGCTCCTCTACTCCCTGGTAGCCGAACAGCTCCGCCTCCAGCATGCCTTCGGGCACCGTGCTGCAGCTGACCATCACGAACCGTCCGGTCCGGCCGGAGCTCCGGTGCAGCCATTCGGCGATCGACGTCCGTCCGACTCCCGCTTCACCTGCGAGCAGCAGCGGCTGCCCCAGAGAGAATACCGTCCGCAGCGGCTCCCGCAGCGCGGACGGGAAAACGGCGGGCAGCAGCGGCTGTCCCTCCGGATGATGATACATTTCAGCGCTTAATCTCACATAGGACGATATGTCCCGTTCGATGGACAAAGCGCCTATCGGCTTCCCGGAAGCATCCGTGACCGGGGCCGCGTTGATCATGACGTGCACGCCCGGACGCGGCTCATGATAAACCTGATGCACTGCACGGCCGCTTTCCATGACCTGAAAGAGCATAATCGATTCCCTCTGAAAAAAATCCCCTATTTTACGCCCGATAATATCGTCGCCGGTAATCCCGTACGTCTCTTCCGCGACCCGGTTCCAATACATTACCGCCCCCTCGCTGTCAATCACGGTGACGGCATCGTTCATCGCACCGAGCAAACCGCCCAGCACGGCTTCCATTATCTCAGACTTACCCATGGTTCATCTCCATGCACAATTTATTAGGTAATAGGTTATTGCGTGTAGTCAATTAGTCAAATTCTATATCTACAAATTATGGCAAAGCCCTTAACGGTTTGCAATAGTTGTTGCCAATCGGACGGGGTCCTTTACGTTTTGCAATTTTCTGCACCAACCGGGCATGATACCGCTTCCTTCACATGACGCCGGTGTATCTCTTGGCGTAAGGCTACGGACATATAGTCCGTTAGAAAAATAAAACGAACGTTTGGCGAATGCTAACGGACATATGATTCGTTACACGCTTAAAACCTGCTGAATCATACTCGCCAACCGACTCTGACGGACTCTATGTCCGTTAAAGTTTTAAAAAATGCTGTAAACGTCTTTAACGGACTGTATGTCCGTTAGAAAGGAGAAGTCCTGCTGTTCCCTTACCTCTCCCTTCCAAAATTCCATTTACTACAAAAGAATGTGTTTACATTTCCAGTACTTTATGATTATATTTAATCATAAACATAATATATGTCCATTTTTTGAACACTTTTATGAAAGTGAAAGGAAGAAGCGCGGATGGAAAGCTTATTGAGAAATGGTCTGTTGTTTTTGTCCAAAAACCGTGCGGCCAACCGTGCGGCCAAGAAGTACGGCTTGCGCTTCGGTGCCCGCCGTTTCGTCGCCGGCGAACAAATTGCGGATGCCGTGTCGGCGGTCCGTCAGCTTAATGAAGACGGCATTGTAGCGACTCTGGATCATTTGGGGGAATTCATTCTTACGGAGGATGAGGCGCTGGAATCAACCCGGTTCTGCATCCGCACGCTGAAGGAGATCGAGAAGAGCGGCGTACGTTCGAATCTCTCGCTGAAGATGACCCAGCTCGGACTGGATCTGTCCCGCGAGCTGTGCATGCGCAACATGCGGGGCATCCTGGACACCGCCGCCGCTTGCGGCAATTTCGTTCGCATCGACATGGAGGATTATGCGCACAACGAAGCTTCCATCGATATTTTCTGCGAGTTGCGCGAGGAATACGGCGACACCGTCGGCCTGGTCATTCAGGCTTACCTGTACAAGAGCGCCGACGATATCGACAAGCTGCACCGGTTCCGGCCGAACCTGCGCCTCGTGAAGGGCGCCTACAAGGAATCGCCCGACGTCGCCTATCCGAACAAGGAAGACGTAGACCGCAATTTCATCCGCATCATCGAACAGCACCTCAAAAACGGCGACTACGCAGCCATAGCCACTCATGACGACAATATCATCCGGCATGTCAAGCAATTCGTGAACGAACACAACATCCCTCGCAGCCAGTTCGAATTTCAGATGCTCTACGGCATTCGCACCCAGGCTCAGCGCGAGCTGGCCAATGAAGGATATACGATGCGGATTTACGTTCCGTTCGGCAATGACTGGTACGGCTATTTCATGCGCCGTCTGGCGGAACGGCCTGCGAACGTAGGTTTTGTGCTGAAATCTCTATTCAAGTCGTAACTGTGATTTCTTGTCATATCTATATCATGGGAGGCGTTATTATGACGATGGTGGAATACCGCAATGAACCGTTTACCGATTTTAAGCAGGAGGTTAACCGTCAGGCCATGCAGGATGCATTAGAGCATGTCCGTGCCCAATTAGGCCGTGCTTACCCGCTCCGCATCGACGGTCAGGAGATCATGACCGACAGACGTTCCGCTTCCATCAATCCCGGACAATTGAAACAAATCGTCGGCTATGTCTCGCAGGCGGATGCCGATTTGGCACGCCAAGCGATTGAAGCTGCGGATGCCGCCTTCCAGGATTGGCAGCATGTCGCCCCGGATGTCAGAGCGGGCTACCTGTTCAAGGCCGCTGCCCTCATTCGCCGGCGCAAGTTCGAATTTTCCGCCTGGCTCGTGTACGAAGTCGGCAAGAACTGGGGCGAGGCGGACGCCGATGTCGCCGAAGCGATCGACTTCCTTGAGTTCTACGGCCGGGAGATGCTTCGCCTCGCCGAGCCGCAGCCGCTGACTCCGACCCCCGGCGAGGAAAACCGTCTGACGTACATTCCGCTCGGCGTCGGCGTCGTCATTTCGCCATGGAACTTCCCGTTTGCCATTATGGCCGGCATGACCTGCGCCGCCATCGTTGCCGGAAACACGGTCGTACTCAAGCCGGCTTCAACGGCACCGGTGATCGCCGCACGGTTCGCCGAGCTGATGGAAGAGGCCGGACTTCCGCCGGGGGTGCTGAATTTCGTTCCCGGTTCAGGCGGAGAGATCGGCGATCTGCTCGTGGATCATCCGCGTACCCGCTTCGTTTCCTTCACCGGCTCCCGTGATGTCGGACTGCGGATCAACGAACGGATAGCCCGCCCCGCGCAAGGGCAACTCTGGATCAAACGTCTCATCGCCGAGATGGGCGGCAAAGACGGCATCGTCGTGGACAGCAGCGCCGATTCCGCCGAAGCGGCAGAAGCGATCGTCGCATCCGCCTTCGGCTTCCAGGGGCAAAAATGCTCCGCCGGCTCCCGTGCCATCATTCATCGGGACAAATATGACGAGGTGCTCGAACTTATTATTGAGAAAACAAAACAGCTTACCATCGGTTTGCCGGAAGAAAACTACCCGATCGGGCCGGTTATCGATGAGAGTGCCTACAATAAAATTAAAGAATATATGGAGATTGGAGCAGCGGAAGGACGCTTGGTCGCCGGAGGCGATATTGCGGAAGGCGACGGCTTTTATTTGCAGCCGACCGTATTCGCGGATGTCGCGCCGGAGGCCCGCATCATGCACGAGGAAATATTCGGGCCGGTGCTTGCCGTCTGCAAGGCCGGTGATTTCAAACAGGCGATCGATATATTCAACAATACCGAATATGGGTTGACCGGATCGGTATTCAGCCGCAACCGAGAGCATCTGGAATATGCGCGCCGCCATATGCACTGCGGCAATCTGTACTTCAACCGCAAATGCACCGGCGCCCTCGTCGGCGTGCATCCGTTCGGCGGATTCAACATGTCGGGCACCGATTCCAAGGCGGGAGGGCGCGATTATTTGTTGTTGTTCACCCAAGCGAAGTTGGTATCGGAGAAATGGTAACTTTGGAAAGAGAGTCCCCCTCCGAAAATAATCGGCAGCAAGAACGCTAGGTGAATCGCTGCAATCTCCGAACAAAATGCGAGCAATAACGATCTCGGCAATGACTTGAGCAAGATACAAGGGATGGCTGATATCTGCACCCACTGAGCTAAATATAAGTGACGACGGATCGCTAAAGCTCCTGGCTCCATAAAACGATAAGACTGGATCGAGGTTAGTCTACATCCAACCTTGGTCCAGTCTTCTTATTTCATCTCAGCATCCTGAAAAGGACTTTCGCCTAAGGGTTGCAAATATTAAGCTAATCCATGGCTTCTCAGGCGGGAACCGAGGACTGTGCATCAGACTGGCCGCCGCCCATGCCATTCCCCAAAAAAACCTCCGGCTCCGGTTTTAATTCCCCTCTTCCACTCTAACCGGTTCACCGACGGTCACGGGTTCAATGACATCGAACAAAAACGAAGTTTCGTTCAAATATGCTCTTATGTAGGCTTGGGCAAACGGTTGTTCATGCAGTAGCCCGGATGTTTCCCTTGGATCAGGGGCATGGTGGCAGTAATTCTCGATCATGAACATCACGAAAAAACATTCCAGATCCCGTACATACCCGCTTTCGAGCCCTCTTACACTCTCATACCCCTGAATAAACTTTCGGCGAAGCTTCGGATGAAGCTCGAGCATCGCTCCTGCCATATCGTACAGAAAATAGCCGTATCCGCATCTTCCGAAGTCAATCGGAAAAGGTCGGTCATGTTTAAACACGATGTTGCCGGAATGCAAATCTGCGTGAATGAGTCCGTAATGATGAAGGTTTGGCTCCATCATGGAAATCTCCGACAGAACCTTTCCGGCCGCAGCCTGGTATAACCCCCATCCCTCACTCGATAGAAAACAGGCATAATACTGCTCCAATTTCGCCATGTCGTCTCTAAAACTGTCTTCCCCCCATACAGGTCGTACAAATTCAGAGGACGGGACGAAATCCGCCGCGGCATCATGAAGCCTCCCCATCAATAGGCCCATTTGGTAAGCCTGGCTGTCCGTTATTCTGCCGCTAGCATGCTCCCCATCGACCCAACGCATCATCGTGACATAAGGGCGCCGGTACCCTGCTTCGGTTTCAACCTCCAATACATGGGAACCTTGACGGCTCTTCACCCCAGCAGGCACGGTCAGATTCACCAACTCCTCCAACGACTGAAGAAACTCAAGCTCCGAGCGGATTTCCTCCATGCTCATTCGATCGGAATGAATCCGCAAAAGGAAGGCCTCCCCTGAATTCGTTTCGATTTTATACGTAATCGTGTCCGATAGCCCAACAAATTTAATCCTTTCCCATGCCAAATCATACTGTCGAAGTGCCGTCAGCGCGATATGCCTTGCCCGGTCCAGCAATTCTCTTCGATGATCATCCGTGTCCTTTTGAAAAAATGGCTTCATATCTTCTCCTCCAACAAGGTGTTAATCTGCATTCATTATGAGGCACAGGCGATCTGTCGGTATATGCAGCAAACGATTTAAACCGTATTTTGCACACGGGCATTTCGCAATAACGGCAGAAGGGCACGCCAGATTTCATCCGACGTGCCTTGGTAAGTTATTTTTTTGAATACACGATTTTTTTAATGCTGTCAAAGGAAAGAAAGAACTGGTCCGATAGCTGCTCCATCGTTACGCCATCGGAAAACCGCTGGCGGATTTCCTCATTCCTGCGCTTCAAAACCATCCGGCTCCCCGAGTTTTCGCCCCACTTTTTAAACGATCCTTCCGGTTTGGGGACATATACTATGCCGCCACGTATATATTCCTGAATTTCCTTCAGTAATTCCGGCGGAAAAATATTCTCTGCATTGATATATTTCATACGGGCTCTGCTCCTTAAAAAATAGTTGATATTTTAAGGTTGCAAAGTCTGCACGATATTACAGAATCATCAGCTAGATATAGCGGTTATGATTTCATTCGGCTCCATGCAAGCAACCGCTTGCCTTATCGTGCAAACCTGCATAGAGCGAATCTTAAACCTTCCCATATCCGCGAGCCTCCTTTTATGCATCTTTTCTCAAGTATATAATACGGACGGACAAGTCCATGCTGCAAGGACCCAGACGGCAAAAAAGCCGCTTCAGGGCCGAGTCCGTCAGCGGCTTGAATCCAAGGCTTAATAAGTCCACCAGTTGCCTGACATGACAATCATGGAGAACAGCTTGATGCTTTCTTCAAAATAACCTTCCGCCGAGGCGTTCGCCGTATAATTCCAGACGGAGTTCAGCCAACTCTGGTTAGACGATGACGTCATCGCGCTGACGCCGAACGGGGCGTAAAAAGCTCCGCTGTTATAAGAGACGAGCGGCGATCCGTTCAAATTGTATCCCGCACGAACATTGGCAGGGTTGCTGTTCGTGGCGCTTTTGATGAAGCTGTTCATCTTGTTCAGCTGGTTTATCGCGCGGTTATCCCCGGTTATCAGATAATCGGTGGTGATCCGCCATGGAGTACGGGAGGAATTGTAAAAATACTTCCCGTCATGTTCGGATTCCAGAAACTCCGGTTCGGCCGGTTGATAATTGCTGCCGGACTTTTCCAAAAAGTCGGGGAGCAGCCCGGTATTGGGGCTGTAGCTGCCGTGAACCGAGTTGATGATCGCGTAGGTCTTGTCGATGACCTGCGTCCATCTCGCGTCCCCCGTCGCTTTCTGGAACGCCTTCATATGGTTCATCATAAAGTCGGACGGCCGCGTCGCCTTATCGAAGGATCCGCTGGTCGCCCAATCGCCGAGACGGAGCGTCCATTCCGATGAGTTCACGTCGTGGCTCATGATCGCATTGATGATGTTTTTGGCCGCCTCCAGGTAATTGACAGAGCCGCTGCTGCCCCACTGGCGTTCCGCCAGAAGCAGGGCATACGCGATATCCATATCGCCGTCCGTCGCCGAATTGGTTCCGCCGATGTTCTCGAAACTGCTGTTTTGCTTCCATGCCATTAGGTATGGATTGTTATTGCTGGGGTGTTCCTTATAATATCGGTACAGTCCGTCAAAATATGTCTGCGCATTGCTGTCGTAACCGGCCATAAGCACCGTGAACAACATGCCGTAGCCATGCGCTTCGGAAACGGTCTCTCCCTTCGAGTTATACTTCACATAATATTTTCCCGTTCCGGCCGGCTTTAAAAAGGATGCTTTCCAGCTGTTCCATTTCGTTCGGACCGCGTCGTCCATCGTGCTCTGGGATACGTTGTTCGGTTTGATTGAACCGCTGGTGTAGGTCGTATGCTGCGGAAAAGGC
The DNA here is from genome assembly GCF_000987955.1 of Paenibacillus sp. DMB20. Taxonomy (GTDB): domain Bacteria; phylum Bacillota; class Bacilli; order Paenibacillales; family Paenibacillaceae; genus Paenibacillus_AQ. The sequence goes on along the minus strand of NZ_LAZU01000006.1, from coordinate 540 downwards.
TTATTAGCCGCAAATGACATCCCCGCGGGGAGCATTAAAGCAACCGTGCAAACCAATAGAAGGGTTTTACGAAAGATAGAACCTCCGCGTTTACTCATCAACGATACACTCCTTTAAAGTTGATAGTTGATCGACCTTCTTGCTTTAAACCGGCGCAGCCTGTACGATTTTCGGCATCACCTCCTCTAAGGGAAAGCGTGTAACCTGACAGCGTTCTTTTTCGTGATTTCATGGAAGAAAAGCGTAAACGAGTGGAAACTTCGGATGGAAATAAGAGGTCGAAAGGATGAATGGATCGGTAGATTGGTAGATTGGTAGATTGAAACGCATTGAAAATTCCAAAAATATGAATTGTTTCTTTCATTATATTAGAAATGTATTTTATTGTAAATGATAGGAGTCTCGCTTTCTTTCTTGTATAAATAAGAAAAAACGTCTATCGACGTACTTTCTCAGAAGACAGACCGCATTTAGCGGAAGTTTTTTCTTGCGAGATCAGGATGGCAATCCTCTTTTGTTTATACTTTCTTATCTCTTAAG
>NZ_LAZU01000015.1 GCF_000987955.1 Paenibacillus sp. DMB20 | reverse complement strand
GCGCGAGCGCGACGCCATGGTCCGGCATCCGGACCGCAACCGTGTCGAGCCCGGCGGTCACGCGCGGCGACACCGCGCCGGGCTTCACCGGCAGCACGAGCGTCAGCGGTCCCGGCCAGAAAGCGTCCATTAGCCGCCGTTCCGTCTCGTTCACACCCGTGACAAGCCCTTCGAGCTGGGCAGGATCCGAGATATGAACAATAAGCGGGTTGTCCGAAGGACGTCCCTTTGCGGCAAAGATTCGCTCCACCGCGGCGGTATTCCGGGCATCGGCCCCAAGGCCATATACCGTTTCCGTCGGGAAGGCCACCGTGCCGCCGGCAGCCAGCACGTCCCCCGCTTCCTTCAGCGCAGCCTCATCGTTTTCGGTCCGATTGCCATTTGCCGCTTCTTCCTTAATTCCATCCGGAGGAAGGAAGGCGTTCCTTTGCGGTCCGGGCGTTTTGCCTTGGTTTCTACCGATGCCGCCCAGCTCTGCGCTTACGCGCCACACTTTGGTCTGACGCCCCCCGTTCCGGCCAGCAGGGTCATACATTCCGCTTCCATTCACATGTGTTCCCATCGTTATCCCAAGCTTTCCTTATAATAGATCCTCCCGGTTTCCAAGGCTTGCCCCTCCGCATCGATTCAATCTGAAACAGCAGACATTCGGGACAAGACCAGGGATTCCTGGGCGGTGAGTACGCCATGATGTTCCGCATTCGCATTCCAAAAGAAAAAGCGCTTGTATCCTCCCGCCAAACGGCCCGATGGCATCAGGCGATTTCAGCTAAGAAGAAAGCACTCTTCTGTTTGAAAGTGTATCATATTCCGGGGTTCTAAAACAGCCCCGCCACCCAATTCCACAACCCCAGCAGCAGATCCCACAGGAAAAAGCGCACCTCCGGTTCACTGTCAGCAGCATTCGAACGTTCATCGGAGGAGGGACTGTCCGCCGAAGCCGAGACGGTTTGGATATCCGCGTCAGCCTGCCGCGCAGCCGCATCCCCGCTGCCTCCGTCAATGAAGCAAAGCGGCGGGAACAGCACGCACCACCAATTTTGCCCTTTCCCTTCACCCAGCGTAATCCTTACCGCTTCATATTCGCCGGCCGGATACACGGTTTTTCCATACAGTTTCGTAGGGAACGGCACGATTCCCAGCTCCACGTTATACGCATACGTGATTCCCCGCTTGGACAGCTCTTCGCCAACCAGGCTGCGAAGTTCCGGCAAATGACGGCGGGTCAGCTCTCTCGCTTCATTCAGGCTTTGCGGATTTTCCAGCTGCGCAACCCATTCCTGCATTTGCGCCACGACGGCATCGCGGATTTCCCTTTTTACAAGCTGGTCCGCCGGACTGTCCGAATTCGCCAGAATGCGCAGCCGGATCGACTCCTCCGGAATCGGCCCTCCCGCTACCGCCGCATCGATCCGTTGACCTTCCCAGGACATGACAACCATAAACAATATAGATAAGAGCATGATAATTTGTTTGACAACGGTACGAAGTTGTTCGTTTGGATATCTCATACTTGCCAGCCGCCTCTCCCGATAATCTATGATGTCTATCAGTATGTCCGGGTCCGTGAGAGATAAACGTGGCAATCTATTATTTTTTAAGAGAGGCAGCTGCATGATGTGGAAAAAGTGTCAACGATATTGGTTCTACCACTAAAAAAAGCCCTGCGAGGGCTTTTTTCGAAAATGATAGTTTCAGGCTCCTTTATTATTCCTGCCGTTTCCAGTCGCGGTAGCGCCGGGAAATGACCGGTTCAATGCGATCTCCTTCAGCCGGTCGGCAGCTTCCTGCAGGGTGGGGTACGGCTCGTATACCGGGTTCATCGTCTTTTTGTCGGAATACAGGCGGCCTTTAATGATGTTAAAGATACTGGTTGTTGTTCCCACTGTAATGGTTAAATGCCGATAATCTTTAAAGGTTTTTCCCTGTTTGGTCAGTACCGTTTCTAACGGCTCCGGCATAACTGATCCTCCCCATTCATTCTCCTCGGAACGTCAAGCGAAAAGCCGCCACTGTATTTTACATCCTGCCCCGGGTCGCCAATCCGCCCTAGTGTAAATCCCGATGCTGCTTTAAGGTCACGGAAGCTTTGGATATGTCCCCTCTTGTCCCTTTACGCCTGTTTCGGCTTTGTTGCGGTTCGGTACGTGTTCGGCTCCGGCAAATCCTCCTCAATCTCCCGACCGTGCAATTTGACGCTCATCGCTACGCCAAGCGAGGCCATGCTGATCACGAGCGACGTCCCCCCGTAACTGATAAACGGCAGCGTAATCCCCGTCAGCGGCATCAGGCCGATAAACATGCCGATGTTTTCGAATATTTGATAGAGCAGCATGGACACGATGCCGACGATCAGGAACGGGCCCGCCCTGTCCTTGCTTTCGAGCGAAATCAGGATCATCCGGTGGATCAGGATAAAATAGAGCAGCAGCAGCACGGATGAACCTATAAATCCATACTCTTCCGCAATTTGCACGAAGATGGAATCCGAATAGGTATAAGGCACCCGGCCCGATTGGACGGAAGAGCCCTGCATATAGCCTTCCCCGCCCATGCCGCCGGAAGCGATCGCGAGCTTGGCGTTGTGCGTATGATAACCGGCCCCGGCCGGGTCCGTATCTTCAGGCATGAGCCAGGGATCGATCCGAGCCATCCAGTGCGAACGGCTCCCGTCTTTCATGAATGCCGAAATTTCGTCATGATAATGGATGTAGGCCTGTATTCCGCCGAAGGCGTTCCGGCCATTAGAACAAAACCAATGAGCGCATGCGTAATTTTGACATTCCCTATCCAAAGGAGCCCAAACAAAATGATGACGTAGCTCAACGCGTTTCCGAGGTCGTTGATGGCCATGACCAGCACGAAAGGAATGAACGCAACCAGGCCGACCGGTATCACGTCACGGATAAAGGAAAGCTGCGGTTTGTTTTTGCGGATCAATACGAATGTCAGGAAAATGATCAGCACCAGCTTGAACATCTCGGCCGGCTGCAAACTCGTAAAACCGAGATTGATCCAACCCTTTGAGCCGTTGATCTCCGCTCCGAAGAACATGACAAACACCAGCAATGCCAAACCGCCGAGGTAAATATACAATGCATTTTTCATGAGAAGCCGGTAATCGAGCAGGCTCATTCCAAAAAAGGCCAGGAACCCGACGATATAAAAAATCATCATGTTTACATGATAACCGTCCCATTTCGTGTCTTTAGTCGCGCTGTATAACGATGTAATGCTGATGATCATCAGCATGACAAGTACCGTTACGACAATAAAATCTATCTTTTTCAGCTTTTGAAGCATCTTTTTGCTCCTCCTGTGCCAGAGCAGCTAGCTCTGATTTACCTTACAGGCAATATAACGATCCGAACGGGTCAAAAGTTCCCTCCGTTTTAGCCTTCATCTATTGTAAAAAAAATCGCACCAAATAACAAATAAAGCGCGCTTCAAAAAGGTGGGTTTTCTGCAACGGAAAGGTGGGTGAACCTCTTACCGTGAAATTCCCAATACATGCCTGTCGATGCCGGCCAGGTCCTGCACCGTTACGATCCGGCTCCAATGTCCTTCCCTGCGCAGCAGATCCGCGACCTCTCCGGCCTGGCCCATTCCCAGCTCAAAAGCAATGATTCGGGGCGGTGCCGGCAAAAGTTCCAGCTGTTCCATCATGATCCGGTACGGGTTAAGCCCGTCTTCCCCTCCGTCGAGGGCGGTACGCGGCTCGTAATCCCGCACTTCCGGCTGCAGCCCTTCAATATCTGCTGCCGGAATGTACGGCGGATTGGATACAACGATATCGAGGGCCGTTCCCGCAAAAGGCTCAAGCAGGTTGCCCTCCCGGAATTCGACCTCAGCACCAAGCTTGCCGGCATTACGTGCCGCAACCTCAAGCGCCGCGGGCGATATATCGCTGGCCATCACCTTCCATGCCGACGACTGCAGCGCCAGCGTCACCGCGATCGCGCCGCTGCCCGTTCCGATATCCGCCACCCGAAGCTTCCCCTGCAGCGCCCCCGCCTCTTTCAGCACGGCTTCCACCAACAGCTCCGTTTCCGGCCGGGGAATGAGAACGTCCGGCGTAACCTCAAATGCACGACCGTAAAACTCCTGCTCCCCGGTAATATACTGCGCGGGCATGCCCTCCGCTTTCCGATTTACCGCCTCTTCCCATGCGGTACGAAGCTCTTCCGGAAAACGCTCCGGCAGCGCCATATAATAAGCAGTGCCCGACAGCCCCAGCACATGTTCCAACAGCAGCTGGGCGTTACGCTGCGGTTCCATCACCCCGCAAGCGTCTAAAAAAGAAGAAGCCTCCACGAAGGCTTCCCGTATGCTGCGCTCCGGCGTCATCCTAAATCCGTTCCGCTCCAAAGCGTTATTCTCCCTTTTCCATCATTTCAGCCTGCTCCGCAAGCGTCAGGGCCGAAACGATTTCTTCGATTTCACCGTTCATGACCTGATCCAGCTTATGGACCGTCAGGCCGATCCGGTGGTCCGTTACCCGGCTTTGCGGGAAGTTGTACGTGCGGATCCGCTCGCTGCGGTCGCCCGTACCGACTTTGCTCTTGCGCTCGCCGGCGTATTTGGCTTCTTCTTCCTGACGCATCATGTCATAGATACGGGTACGAAGCACCTGCAGCGCCTTTTCTTTGTTCGAGTTCTGCGATTTTCCGTCCTGGCAGGTCGCCACGATTCCCGTTGGAATATGGGTTACGCGCACCGCCGACTTGGTCGTGTTGACGGATTGTCCGCCAGCGCCGCTGGAACAGAACGTGTCGACACGGATATCCTTATCCAGGATTTCGATATCCACTTCTTCCGCTTCCGGCATTACCGCAACCGTCGAGGTGGACGTATGAATGCGGCCGCCCGATTCCGTCGTCGGAATCCGCTGTACGCGGTGCGCGCCGCTCTCGAATTTCATTTTGCTGTAAGCGCCTTTGCCGATGATCTGGAAAATGACTTCCTTGAAGCCGCCAAGATCGTTCGTATTGGCGTCCATCAACTCGACCTTCCAGCCCTGGCTGTCCGCATAACGGGTATACATGCGGTACAAATCGGAGGCAAACAAAGCCGCTTCGTCTCCGCCAGCCGCGCCGCGAATTTCGACGATGACGTTTTTGTCGTCATTCGGGTCCTTCGGAAGCAGCAAAATGCGGATTTTCTCCTCCAGCTCCTGCTGCGCGCGGAAAGCTCCTCGATTTCCATCTTGACCATTTCGCGCATTTCGTCGTCCAGCTTTTCACCCTGCATGGTTTTGGCGGCTTCAAGCTCTTCGACGACATTTTTATATTCCACGTAAGCCTCGTAAGCGGGCTGCAAATCGGATTGCTCCTTGGAATAATCCCGGAGCTTTTTCGCATCGTTTGCAACGTCCGGATCACAGAGCAGCTCACTTAATTTTTCATAACGGTCCGCTAGGGACTGCAACCGGTCCAGCAAGAGAATTCACCTCTCTACATATAATATTCCTTATATTATCCATTGCCAAAAAAATCATAGAATTCTATGCAACTACAGCATCCCGCAAAAAAAACGCAGGGGTAGACGACTTTTTATTATACCATGCAAGAATTCATTTGGCTAGATGGCTTTTATCGGTCTCTGCTCTGACTAAAAAACACGGCAGACATCCCCCAAGGGAAATCTGCCGTGTTCCGCAGCAACGAATCGCTCTCATGGCCTTTCGTTTTATACGTTGAACCGGAAGTGCATGACGTCGCCGTCCTGCACGACATAATCCTTGCCTTCCAAACGAAGCTGCCCGCGCTCTTTGGCGCCGTTCATGGAGCCTGCCGCGAGAAGATCGTCGTAGGACACGACCTCGGCCCGGATAAAGCCCCGCTCGAAATCGCTGTGAATCACGCCTGCAGCCTGCGGCGCTTTCATGCCTTTGCGGATGGTCCAAGCGCGGACCTCCTGCACGCCGGCCGTGAAATAGGTGTACAGCCCAAGCAAGCTGTAAGCCGCTTTGATCAAGCGGTTCAGGCCGGATTCCGCAAGGCCCAGCTCCTCCAGAAACATCGCTTTGTCTTCCCCTTCAAGCTCGGCGATTTCAGCCTCCACTTTGGCGCTGATCGGCACGACCGCGGCATTCTCGGCGGCCGCGAATTCCCTTACCTGCTGCACGTACGGATTGTTGTCGGCATCCGTTACTCCATCCTCGCTGACGTTGGCCGCATATAGTACGGGCTTCAGAGTCAGTAAATGCAGATCGCGGATGATCAGTTTTTCTTCATCGCTGAGCTCCACGCTGCGGGCAGGCATATCGTTGTACAGGGCTTCCTTTACGCGCTCCAGCAGTTCCACTTCCTGCGCATAGGTTTTGTTGCCGCCCTTCATATTTTTTTTCGTACGCTCGATCCGTTTCTCTACGCTGTCAAGGTCTGCCAGAATAAGTTCCAGGTTAATCGTCTGAATGTCGCTGACCGGATTCACCTTTCCGTCCACGTGCGTGATATTTTCGTCCTCAAAGCACCGCACGACATGAACGATCGCATCCACTTCACGGATATGCGCCAAAAATTTGTTGCCGAGGCCCTCGCCCTTGCTTGCTCCGCGGACCAGACCGGCAATGTCGACGAATTCGAAAGCGGTCGGCACGGTTTTGTTCGGCTGCACCAGCTCCGTCAGCTTGTCGAGACGCTCATCCGGCACCTCCACGACGCCGACGTTCGGGTCGATCGTACAGAACGGATAGTTGGCCGATTCCGCCCCCGCCTGTGTAATTGCATTAAACAATGTGGATTTGCCGACGTTCGGCAGACCGACGATCCCTGCTTTTAAAGCCATTTATATGACAACTCCTTATGGATATACTCTGTAAACAATCCTAATAATTATAGCAGATCGGACCGCTTGTTCAAACCATGAATATCCTAGGCGAAAGGATACCAGAATTGATCTCAGCCCCCGGCTTCTCAGCCAGATTCCTGCGGCAAGCGCCAGCAGAGCCAGTCCGATCACGATCCAATCGGCGGCTGTCATGTCGTTGCCGCTGTACCACGATCTTTTTTTCCCCGTACCGGAACCTCTCAGCTCCATGGCATTCGTCACGGAATCGATCCGGTGCAGCGCCGACTGCAGCACGGGCACCACGACCGCCGACAGGTTCGACAGGCGCTTGGCCAGACTGCCGTCTTCTTTGGAAATGCCCATGCCGCGGGCTTCCATGGAGTGAAGCGTGCTGCGGAATTCCGCCACCAGATCCGGAATATACCGAAGGGCAATACTGACGGAATAGGCCATTTTGTAAGGCACCCCGACCCTGTTTAAGCTGGCCGCGAAAAATTCCCGCCGAATAAGCGTTGGATTATTGTTGGTGATGCGATTGCCCAATGGTACTAACATAAACAACATCATTCATCGTTCTGATGCTGATCCTAAAAGCCAGTTAACCGCGATCCCGAATGTACACCGATCATTAAATATTCACGAGCCGGTCGGTTCGTTTCAGTTCTTGAACGCTGGATACCCCAATGCCGAACATCGCGGTACGCAGCTCCAACTCTACCTGTGCCAGCTTCCGGTCAAGCTCCTCTTCGGAGGACACGGCCGAACCGAGCAGGCCTCTTCCAAAACCGGCCAGATCGGCGCCAAGGGCAATCGCCTTCGCCGCATCCAGGCCGCTGTTTAATCCGCCGCTGCCGATCAGGGCAGCGCCCGGCACCGCCTCCCGTACCTCGGCGATGCATGCCGCGGTCGGGTTGCCCCAGCCGGCGAATGCCTCAGCCGACTCCCGTTTTACGGGATCGGTGCTGCGGTATTTCTCCACCTGGATCCAAGAGGTGCCGCCCGCACCGGCAACGTCTATGAAAGCCGCGCCGGCATCCACAAGACGGCGGGCCGTTCGGCCGTCAATGCCCCATCCGACTTCTTTGATGCCTACGGGAACTTCCAGCATCCGGCACAGCTCTTCGATCTTGGCGAGCAGGCCTCCAAACCGGGTGTTTCCTTCCGGCTGAAAAACCTCCTGCAGTCCATTCAAATGAAGCACGAGCATATCCGCTCCCGCAATGTCCACGGCCCGCCGGCAATCGTCCGGGCCAAAGCCGTAATTCAGCTGAACGGCGCCAAGATTTGCAATCACCGGTATGCTCGGGGCTCGATCTCGAACCCGAAACGTCGGCGCAAGCTCTTCCCGCTCCACCGCAGCCCGAATCGACCCGACGCCCAGCATCCAGCCCCGGCTTTCGGCCGATGCGGCAAGGCGCATGTTGATTTCTCCCGTCGCTTTGCTGCCGCCGGTCATGGAGCTGATCAGCAGCGGCGTGCGAAGAGTAAAGCGGAGAAACGACGACGACAAACGGACATCGTCAAAATCAACCTCCGGAAGCGCCGCATGGCGAAAACGGTAATTCTCGAAGCCCGTTGTGACCCCGCGCCCGCCGACTTCTTCCTCCAAGCATAGGCGAACATGCTCTATTTTCCGTTCCCCTGTAGGAATCTCAGGCAGCAGCATTCCGCGGTTGACAGGCTCCGCCTTCTCCACGTCACGTTGCTTCTTCAAACTGCCGCTTTCAGCCTGTCCGCTCTTCCGATGATCCATAACGCCCCTCCGTTAACGGGTAATAGGAACCCCTGAATTTTTGTCACACCGCCACTATGTGTTTCTTACCTTTAAGGTATGGCCGGGGATCTCTCTCCTGCAAGCTGTATCCTTCGATTTTATACCAATCAAGTACACCGATTATATAGTCTTTCCTGATTCATGTCGAACGAAGCCCTCTCTTGAACCCGGGCATGCACAGGCCTTTCTTCGGTTTCGAAAAGACTTACAAGAGCGGCGACATCAGCCGGGCACCCGACTCCAGCAGCCGGAAGATGATCGGTTTGTTCATGAACTTGTCCTGGTCAATCAATGTCGCGAACTGCAGGTCCCGCTCGAAATCATGAACCATCTGCAACACGCTTTCGGTCTCAACCAGCAGCGCGTTCACTTCGAAATTCAAATGAAAGCTGCGCATATCCATATTCGCCGTGCCGATCGTCGCGATCTCCCCGTCCACGATCAGCAGCTTGGAATGCAAAAAACCGCGTTCATATTCAAAGATTTCGACCCCGGCATCCAGCAGGGTAGGAAAATACGAGTGGGACGCCAGAAAGGGCAGCCACTTGTCGGGCTTCGCCGGAAACAGAATCCGCACATCAAGCCCGGAGAGCGCCGCCACGCGCAGTGCCGTCAGGATATCGTCATCCGGGATAAAATACGGCGTAGCCAGCCATACCGATTTTTTGGCCGACACGATCATGGAAAAAAAGATATGCTTCAGCGCCCTGCGCTCATTATCCGGCCCGCTCGCAATGATCTGCACGGCCCCCCTTTGGCTCTCCAAAAGCTCGGGGGAATAATACTCCTGCTCCGTCATCACCTCATCGGTGACGTACTGCCAGTCCTGCATGAAAATCACCTGCAAGGTCCGGACCGCCTCCCCCTTGACGAGCATATGCGTATCACGCCAGAAGCCGTACGTTTTGTTCCGGCTGAGGTATTCGTCGCCGATATTCAAGCCGCCCATAAAGCCGACGCTGCCGTCGATCACGACGATTTTCCGGTGATTGCGGTAGTTGACGCGGCTCGTGAAAAAAATCGTGCGCGGACTGCCGAACACGGCGGTCCGGACACCCGCTTCCTGCATTTCGTTCAAGAAGGACGGCGGCAGCTGAAGGCTTCCGACCGCATCGACGATAAACCGCACGGACACGCCTTCTCTCGCTTTTTGGATCAGAATGTTTTTGATCTCCGTGCCGATTTCGTCCGACCGGTATATGTAGTACTCCATATGGATATGATGCCGTGCCTTTCGCAGCTCGGGCAGAAGCGCCGAGAAGGTCTCCTCCCCGTTCGTCAGCACCTTCGTTTCCGTCGAAAAGGAGATCGGCGTGCGCGCAAGCCGCTGCGACAGCTGAAGAATCTGCCGATGGTCCGGTTTGAAGGAGGATAAATCCGGCGTGCTGCGCTGAAGCGCTTCGCTTTCGTATGCCATAATATCGCGCTGCGCTTTTTTGTCGTATTTTCTCCGTTTAAAGTAGTTCTGTCCGAATAGCCAATAAAATACAAGCCCGACCACCGGTATGAGCGCCAGCAGCAAAATCCAGGCCATCGTCGCCGACGGATGACGGTTCTCCATAAAAATCATGAAGCCGATCGAAACCACGGTGAGCGTGGAGAAGACGCTGACAACCGTACCGGCCGTTTTGCCGAAATAGTCAAAGCCGAAATAATAAAACGCGAACAGTATCGCCGAAATCAGGACGGCCTGAATGCCCTTTCTCATTTTAAGCAACCCCACTCCCACAAATCGCTATTTCTGGTCAATTTTCCGCTTCATCCAACCATATTCTACATGAAGTCGTACATTCTTCCTATGACGCGGAAACAAAATTCGCCAATTACGACAAAGTTGTAACCTTTAATCCGGTGGAACCGCCGCACGTTGTTTTTGGGAATTTCGATTTCCGTAGGTCTTGACATCCGGTTTATTCTTTGCAAAAATAGTACCTAACGATCGTTAGTTAGGAGGTAATTCCACATGAGTTCCCAGCTCATATTGCAGGCGGCCCTTGCCCATTTTGCGAGAGACGGTTATGAAGGGGCTTCCCTGAAAAATATCGCCGATGACTGCGGCATCAAGAAGCCGTCGATTTATGCCCATTTTGCCAGCAAGGAAGATTTGTTCCTCACAGCGTTGCATGCCGTTTTTCGGCGCCAGGAGGAGCGGATCCGAGGGTATTTTGAGGAATTCAAGGCCCTTCCGCTCGAAGAACAACTAAAAGGCTTCATGCTCCGAAGGCAGCAAGATTATCACCGGGATGACGAGGTCAGGTTTTTCCTTCGGGTATCGTTTTTCCCGCCGAATTCCTTGTATAACGAAGTCATGGACATTCTTTATCCCTTCCTCGACAGGCAGGAAGACCAGCTTTCCGATCTTCTGGCAACAGGCTGTCCTGTAGAGGGCAGCATTATCCGGAATCCGCGCCAAGCGGCATGCGCCTTCCTGACCTTGATGGACGGCATCGATGTGGAGATCCTTTACGGCGGGGAAGCCCGCTCCTCCAGACGACTCGAGCAGGCCTGGCCCGTGTATTGGTCGGGCGTTACGAAGGAACGATATCATCATGAAACCAATTAAAGGAGCATCTGGATTATGAACCGCAACTGGTTATACGTTTTACTCAGCGGATTGGTTGAAATTCTGTGGGTAACCGGTCTGAAGCATGCCGGGAATGTTTGGGAGTGGCTTGGCACGCTGCTTGCCATTGTCGTAAGCTTTTATCTTATTATTGAAGCGGCCAAGCGGCTGCCTGTCGGAACGGTATACGCCGTGTTCACGGGCATCGGTACAGCCGGTACCGTCGTCACGGAAATGCTGGTGTTCGGCGAGCCGTTCAATCTGATGAAAGTCCTGCTTATCGGGGTACTGCTCGCGGGCGTCATCGGCCTGAAGCTGGTAACCGTCGAATCGGCCGAACCGAACAAGGAGGTGACGAACTGATGGCTTGGATCGCACTTCTGTTCGCCGGCGCTTTTGAGGTGACCGGCGTCATCGGCATTAAAGGCGTGTCAGAGCGCAAAGGCTGGACTTATTTTGCCTTGATGATATTATCATTCGCCGGCAGCTTTTCCTTGCTTTCGTATGCCATGGCCTCGCTGCCTATGGGTACGGCCTATGCCGTCTGGACCGGGATCGGAACGGTAGGCAGCACGTTAGCCGGCATGTTTCTCTTCGGGGAACCCAAGGAATGGCGCAGAATCCTGTTCATTTCCATGATTTTGTGCTCGGCGATAGGCCTGAAAGTTTTGACGTGATCACGGAGGGGAAGCGGATGAACACATAAATTTGTGTCGTCCGTTTCTTTTTTATATAATTATTTTGACCGACAGGTCAGTCTAAGAACTACATAGTTCTCGAGTGAGGTGAACAATGGATTGGCTGATAAGACGGCGGAGAAACGCAAACAGATATTGGTGACCGCCCTGCAGCTGTTTTCAACGAAAGGGGCTGCCGCAACCTCCATGCAAGAGATCGCGGAAATATGCGGGATGTCCAAGGGAAGCCTGTACCTGCATTTCAAATCCAAAGAGGAACTGGAAAAAAGCATCTATGAATATATCGCTTTCCGGATCCGGGATGAGGTTGTTCAGGTCGACCAGGAGACCGAGCTTGCGCCTAAAGAGCAGCTTCGGAAGCAGGCCGAGGTGCTCCTCGTCCATTTTCTTGAGGTCAGGGAATTTCTGCTGAAGCAGATGCACGACAAGTCCGGCCCCGGCAAAGCTCCGTTCCACGATAAATGCGTCCAAAAGGAAATGGGGAAGGCCTTGATCTGGTTCAAGAATAAGCTCTGCTCGGTTTACGGCATGGAGATCGAGCCCTATACGATGGAAATTGCGATGTTTGTCCAAGGGATGCTGGGCTCGTATATCCGCTTTTTATTCGTGCCGGGTCTGCCGCTCAATGTCGGCATTCTGGCGAACCATTTGGTGGCCATGCTGGATGACGTCACCGACAGCCTGCTCCGCAGACGGCCGGATCCGCTTGTGCCGATGGAAGCATGGGAGCGTCTGGGGATCTTCCGGCCGGAAGAAGTGCATTTTTCCCGCCATCCCCTGGTGGTTATCAAAGCGCTGAAGATTCGGCTGAAGGAGCTTCCGATGGAAGCGGATATCCTGAACGATGCGCTGGACTCGCTGAGATTGATGGAAAAAGAGCTGATCAGCATGCACCCCCGCCGGGTGATCCTGAAGGGCATGCTTGCCAATCTGGAGGCCATCGAAGGCCTGGGAGACTTGTTTGATGAGCTGCATGCCACCATTCAAAGCGTGCTGAGCCTTTATCTTGCGCCCGGTGAAAGAGACGGCAACCCGGACAAGTCATCTTTTGCAGACAAATAGAGGTAATTTGGAGAGGAGAAGACACCGCTATATGAAAGGAATCATTCATTTCTCGCTTCGCAACAAGTTTGCGATCTGGCTGCTGACGGTCATCGTTATTTTTGGCGGATTGTACAGCGGGCTGACGATGAAGCAGGAGACCATCCCGAATATCAACGTTCCCTTCTTGAGCATTACGGCCGTTTATCCGGGCGCTGCACCCGAGGGCGTGGTTCAGGACGTGAGCAAGCCCCTGGAGACCCGCCTGCGGAACGTGGACGGCGTAAAAACGGTTACCTCCACATCCATGGAGAACGTTGCCAACATCATGATCGAATTCGATTACGGGGCAGATCTCGACAATGCCACCGCGGCCGTTCGGGAGGCACTGAACGACGTGCCCCTGCCCGACGAAGTCCAAAAACCGCAAATTTCGAGATTCAGCCTCAATTCGATGCCGGTGGTATCCCTGAGCATTGCGAACAAGGAAGGAACCGATCTTGACGAGTTGACCCGCATTGCGGAAAACGATATCGTGCCCGAGATTGAGGACCTGGATGGAGTTGCCTCCCTTCAGGTTTCCGGCCAGTTCGTCAACGAGGTGCAGCTGAAGTTCAACCATAAGAAAATGGATGAGCTGGGGCTGACCGAAGATACCGTAAAAGGCATCGTTCAAGGCTCGGCCCTTTACGCGCCGCTCGGTTTGTTCGAAATGGAACAGTCCCAGAAGGCCGTTGCGGTGGACGGCGGCATTATCGGCATAGATGACTTGAAAAATGTCGCCATTCCGGTCATGCCTGGCGGAGGCTCCGGTGCAGCCGGCGCCGGAAGCGCGGGTACGGGCCAGGTGGCCGGACCGCAAGGTACCGGAGCGCCTGGGACCGACGGCGCACAGGGGGCCGGCAAGGGTGCAGGAGCTCCTGCCGGACAGCAAGCGCCGGGAGGGTTTTCCGGAGAAGCTTCGGCTCAGGCACCGCAGGGCGCAGCGGGTGCCGCTGCCGGTAATCCGGCGGCCCTTGGCATCCCTACCGTTAAGCTGAGCGAAATCGCCGACGTTGAAGTCATCGGCAAAGCCGAGTCCATCTCCCGCACGAACGGAAAGGAATCGATCGGCATTCAGGTGGTGAAAGCAAACGATGCCAACACCGTGGATGTCGTCAATCGGGTGAAGGACAAGGTCGAAGAGCTGAAGGAGCTTTATCCGGGAACGGAAATGACGATCATGCTCGACCAGGGCAAGCCGATTGAGGATTCGGTTCACACCATGCTGTACAAGGCCGTCTACGGCGCTCTGTTTGCCGTTATTATCATCCTGCTGTTCCTGCGCAATATCCGTTCCACGATCATCTCGATCATTTCGATTCCGTTATCCCTGCTGATCGCTATTCTATGCCTGCAGCAGATGGACATTACCTTGAACATGATGTCGCTCGGCGCCATGACCGTAGCCATCGGCCGGGTAGTCGACGATTCCATCGTCGTAATCGAGAATATATACCGACGCATGTCCCTCTCCAGTGAAAAGCTGAAGGGCCGCGAGCTGATCAGTGCGGCTACCCGGGAAATGTTTGCGCCGATCATGTCCTCGACCATCGTCACCATTGCGGTATTCCTGCCGCTTGTCCTTGTGAGCGGCATGGTGGGCGAGCTGTTCATACCTTTTGCATTAACGATGGTATTCGCCCTGCTTGCGTCCCTCGTCGTGGCCATTACCCTGGTTCCTGCGCTGGCCCACAGCTTGTTCCGCAAAGGGCTTAAGAAGAAGCATAATCATGATGAAAAGCCTGGAGGACTGGCCCGTATCTACCAATCCGTCCTGAGATGGACCCTGAACCACAAGCTGGTCACCTTCGGCATTGCCATTCTGCTGCTTGTCGGAAGTTTATTCCTGACCAAGTTTGTCGGCGTCAGCTTCCTGCCGGAGCAGGAGGATAAGTATGCCATGGTCACCTATTCCCCGCAACCCGGCGACCGTCTGGAGGACGTGGAGAAACGCGCGCTGAAAGCCGAGAAGTTTATTCTGGAGCAGGACGGCGTTCAGAGCATGCAGTACTCTGTCGGCGGCAGCAATCCGCTCGGCATGGGTTCGGCCAACTCCGGACTGTTCTATATTTTGTACGACCCGGATACGAAAAACTTTGAGGATGTCAAGAAACAGCTGGTCGAAGACCTGGATCGACAGGTGCCGGAAGGCGAATGGGCCAGCATGGATATGGGCGGCTTTGGCGGAACCCAACTGACCGTCAACGTGTTCGGCGATACGCTGGAGCAGATCAAACCGGTCGCCGACGACATCCTGAAGTTGGCCAAGAAGGATACCGCCAGCTTCGAAAATGCGGAGACGAGCCTATCCGAAGCGTATGACCAATACACTCTTGTCGCCGACCAGGAAAAGCTCAGCTCGCTTGGCCTGACCGCCGGACAGCTGGCAATGAAGCTTAGTCCCGTGCGCGAGCGTCCGGTTCTGACCGAGGTTAAGATTGAAAACAAGTCCTACAAGGTGTACATCGAAGCCGACAGCGAGACGTACAAGAGCATTGAGGATATTCAAAATGAGACCGTAACTTCTCCGCTCGGCATCGAAGTGCCGATCAAGGATGTCGCGAAGGTGGAAAAAGGCACCTCGCCCGACACCATTATGCGCATTGACGGCAAGATGGTTGTCACGGTTAACGCCGACATCATTACAACCGACGTCGGCAATGCCTCCTCGAAGCTCCAGCAGGAAGTGGACAACATGAAACTTCCGGAAGGCGTATCCGTTACGTTCGGCGGGGTAACCGAGCAGATTAACGACACCTTTGGCCAGCTTGGGCTTGCCATGCTGGCCGCTATCGCAATCGTATATTTTGTGCTTGTGGTAACTTTCGGAGGCGCGCTTGCTCCGTTCGCCATCCTGTTCTCGCTTCCGTTTATCGTGATCGGCGCGATTATCGCCCTGCTGATTACCGGTGAAACGCTGAACGTATCGGCCCTGATGGGCGTGCTCATGCTGATCGGCATCGTCGTGACCAATGCCATCGTATTCATTGACCGCGTCATCCACAAGGAACGCGAAGGCCTGTCTACCCGCGAAGCCCTGCTGGAAGCCGGAGCCACGCGGCTTCGTCCGATCCTGATGACCGCCTTGGCCACCATCGGCGCCCTTCTTCCGCTCGTCTTCGGCTGGGAGAACAGCGCGGGCATCATTTCGCGCGGACTCGGCGTTACCGTTATCGGCGGCCTGATCAGCTCAACGCTGTTGACGCTCGTGGTCGTGCCGATCGTGTACGAGTTCCTGATGAAATTCCGCAAGCACAAACGAGCCGAGGTTTAAGCTCTGACGTCTTAAGGTTCTTTATCTAAGCCAGATTGCCCAATTGCAAAAAAAGGCGCGGTTCCAACATGGAACCGCGCCTTTTTTAGAGACGACAATCTTAATTTACGTCAATCGACGCCTTTCTTAAGAGATAAGAAAGTATAAACTTCAGAGGTTTGACATCCTTATCTCGCAAAAAAAACTTCCGCTGAATGCGGTTTGTCTTCTGTGAAGTACGTCGATAGACGTTTTTCTTATCGTATGTTCAAATCATTAGAGAGTAATCCGCCTCAGCAATTCCGGGTTACACCAGCACGGCTTCGCGCACCGGTTCGGTTTCCCCGTCCCAGGAGCGCTTCCAGGTCCGGAGCATGGACAAGTCGAGCTCCAGGAACTCTTCCAGCAGATGCGATACCGCAAGATAGAGAGGACTTGCGGTCGATGCGTTCAGCTCCCGGCAGAGTGCCGGAATCCAGGTAAGCAGATGCTCCTGCAAAAACTTTATCTGAATATCCATCAATTGCAGCATGCTTTCTTCACTGTAAGTGCTATTCAGCATGCGGTCATGCAGGACTGTCATAAACTCGAGCTCGATCGCCAGATGATCGTCAGACTCTCCGCTTACTTTTTTAAATGCAATACCGGCCGATGCGTAAAAATCGGACAGTTCCTGCGCCTGGCAGGCATAAGGCGAATAGCGCGATTCCGCCAGCGGACGCTGCTTGGAATACTGCAGCAGCCTGCGGTACTCCGCTCCTTCGCGTTCGCAAATCCGCACAAGCTCCTCCGGCAGGCGTCCGCTCAAGTACTGCATCAGTTCCCGGCCTCCGCGGGTAAGCTCCGCCGCTTTGCCGATCCCGCTGCCGCGGCTCCACTGGGCAACCAAGGACAAAGTAGGCCAGTGACCCAAAAACTCCGTAAGCAGTTGATACACCGTTCCCCGATTTTCCAGCCATCTGTGGCAGACGTCAGGTACCTCCAATGTTTGAACCGTTGATATCGCCATATCGAACCTCCTAATGGTGATCTCTTGTTGGATGTGATATCCTTCACATTATATCGCAAAAGTCTCATCATGGGGTGAATTTGTGAAAAATGATTCCCGAAAATTTCGGAAAATTTCGGAAATCATTCTGCAAACACGGTAACCGTCCTGTGGGGTCGGCTGCTCCGCTGGTTTTATCGGCACACTTTTCAGGGGAGAAGCATGTGCCTGTAACCACAGTATAAAGTTAGATGAAAACGTTTTCTGTGATTCATTTCACATAAAAAGCCAATTTCTTAAATTTTATTTATTTTTTGAGCCGGGACAGTTCGCATTTGGTAATCCGCTGGAACGGAAAAATTTCAGCATTATCGTTTTTTTGTAAGCCGATCGACCGCCTCCCCTATAAAATGGGTTACGCTCCAACGACATTGTTAATAAATGTAATATGACATAGAAGATGGTTTGTATCCCTTTACAATGCGTGATACATTGAGAGAGGATAATCGGCTGTTCCGGCTGTTTATTCGTATTGCATTCGGTTTGAAAGGAATGACCCACTTGCGGGAAAAGGATAACAATCTGCCCTCATTGAAATCGCTTAAACTGTTTAACTTTTTCATCTACGGAACCATGGTCATCTTCACCGGTTTCTTTCAACTGTATCTTCAGGATATCGGCCTGGACAAGGTGGAAATCGGCAGCCTGATGGCGATCGCTCCCTTTGTCTCTATTTTTGCCAACCCTTTTTGGGGGTATTGGAGTGACCGCGCCCAAAACATGAAGCGCGTCCTTCTCTTCATGTTGACGGGTACTTTGCTGCTCGTCCAATTCGTTTTTCAAGCGAATACGTACACGATGATCTATCTCACGATGATCTTCTTTTATTTCTTTCAAACACCGATGTTCTCGCAGACAAACACGCTGATTCTCGGTTACATTGAAGGCACCGGGCACAAATTCGGTTCCTTCCGGATGTGGGGCTCACTTGGATGGGCGCTGACCGCCGTTGCGGCGGGTCCTGTCATCGACAGGCTCGGATCGGGGCGGATTTCCATCGTTTTTTCCATCATGCTGATTGTAGCCGCCGTGTTTATGCTGACGCTTCCGAATACCCAAAAAACAACGGCTTCGGCAACGGTAAGCGTCCGGGGACTCAGCAAGCTGTTTTTCAATCCGTATTTTATCGGCTTCATCCTGCTCGGAATCGTCGTTTCCGTTCCAAACACGATGAACAACACGTTTATGTCGCTTTACATTCTGGAACTTGGGGGAACAAAGCAGACCGTTGGGCTTGCGATTTTCTTCTCTTCCATTTTCGAGGTAGGGGTTTTCCTCCTCTGCGATCGGTACTTAAAGCGAAAAATCAGTGTAATGATCGCTTGTCTTGCGATCGTCAGCCTGCTCTTCTCCCTCCGCTGGATGCTGATGGCCGAGGCTTCGACTCCGATGCAGGTTGCCTTGATCCAGCTTATGCACTGCATCACCTTTGGCGGATATTTCTATGTCGGCACCCAGCTCACGATGCTGTTTGTTCCACGTCCGTTCAGAGCTTCCGGCCAGGCGATATACACCTTGTCCTGGAGCGGAATATCGGGCGTGATCGGCGGCATCGTCGGGGGCTGGATGTTCCAGAACTTCGGAGCCCAGACCATGTACCGCACCGGCATGATGCTTGCTTTGATCGGTGCGCTCGGCTTTGGCTGGATGTGGTATGTACTCCGGAGACAAGGCTACCGGCCGGTACCGGTAGACGAGTTGGAAGAAGAATACGAGGAAGTCTCTCTGCCTAACCGTTAACAGATAGCTTAATATAGGACAAGGCCCGAAAGCTAACCTTAGCGGAGCTTTCGGGCCTTGTTTTCGATTAAAGAAGCCTGCGGCCGGCTGCAGCTACGATTTAGGCAGCTGGAAGGAACTCTTCAGAGAGACCACCCGATTAAAAACAGGTTCGCCCGGCTTCGAATATTTGGAGTCGACGTTAAAGTAGCCGTGACGGAAGAATTGAAACTTATCCTGCGGCTTCGCCTCCTTCATGTTCGGCTCTACGAAGCCGTGAACAATCTGCAGCGAATTCGGGTTCACGAAATCAAGGAACGATTTTCCTGCGGCTGCTTCGGTCTCGCCCGCTTCGTTGTCAGCCCCGATGTCGCCGGCAATCTCCTGCTGAACTTCCGTTTCCTCTTCAGGCTCTTCATCGGCAATGAGCGGCTCATACAGACGGAACTCGGCAGGGACAGCCTGCGTCGCTTCCACCCAGTGGATGGTGCCTTTGACCTTGCGGCCGGTAAAGCCCGTTCCGCTTTTCGTCTCCGGATCGTACGTACAATGAAGCTCGATCACCTTGCCGTTCTCATCCTTGATCACTTCGTTGCACTTGATGAAGTAGGCATGCTTCAAGCGGACCTCATTGCCGGGAAACAGGCGGAAATACTTGCTTGGCGGATTCTCCATAAAGTCTTCCTGCTCAATGTAGATCTCGCGGGAGAACGGAATCTGCCGGGAGCCCATTTCCGGATTTTCGGAGTTGTTCTCGGCTTCGAGCCACTCGACCTGTCCTTCCGGATAGTTGGTGATAACCACCTTCAACGGGTCCAACACCGCCATCGTCCGGGGCGCCTTCAGCTTGAGGTCCTCGCGGATGAAATGCTCCATCACTTGACGGTCCACTTGACCGTACGACTTGGAGATCCCTGCCTCGTACACGAAATTACGGATGGCTTCCGGCGTGTATCCGAGCCGGCGAAGACCTGAAATAGTCGGCATGCGGGGATCGTCCCAGCCGTCCACAAATTGTTCATCCACAAGCTGCTTCAGCTTGCGCTTGCTCGTGACCGTATGCGAAACGTTCAGCCGTCCGAATTCGTACTGGCGCGGGGTGGCGGGCATTTCGCATTCGGCGATGACCCAGTCATAGAACGGACGTTGGTCCTCAAACTCCAGCGAGCAGAGGGAATGCGTTACGCCTTCGATCGCGTCCTCAATCGGATGGGCGAATGCATACATCGGATAGATGCACCATTTATCGCCCGTGTTGTGATGATGGGCGTGAGCTATACGGTAAATGATCGGATCGCGCAGATTGATGTTCGGCGAGGACATATCGATTTTCGCCCGGAGGACCTTCTCCCCGTTTCCGAATTCGCCGGCTCGCATGCGCTCGAACAAATCCAGATTCTCCTCGACGCTGCGGTCGCGGTACGGGCTGTTCTGTCCCGGCGAAGTCAACGTTCCGCGGGTGGCGCGAATTTCTTCGGCGGATTGGTCGTCCACATACGCCTTTCCCTTCTTGATCAGAAGAACGGCACGGTTGTACATCTCTTCGAAATAATCCGACGCAAACCGAAGCTCTTCCCAGTCATACCCGAGCCACTTCACATCCTCTTTGATGGAGTTGACATACTCGATGTCTTCCTTGACGGGGTTCGTATCGTCGAAACGAAGATGGGTTTTGCCGCCGAACTCATCAGCCAGCGTGAAGTTGATCCAAATCGCCTTCGCGTGGCCGATATGAAGATAGCCGTTCGGCTCGGGCGGAAAACGGGTAACGATTTCCTTCACTTTACCGGACTTCAGGTCTTCGGTAATGATGTTTTTTATAAAGTTGGAGGGTGTTCCATGATGGTTCTCCACGTTAATCAACCTTTCATCCTGTTTAGTCTCTCTACTCCTGTATAAACGCGTTTCTTTTAAATATACCTGTTCGACCGGGATTGTTCAAGGAATCCGCAGGGATTCCGGCTCCGGATAAGGCATCCTCCCTTTGTTCCATCCCCGCCGGCCCCGAGTCGGAAAACTTCTTTCATAAATCGACAAAAACAGCTTTGACTAGGGCTTTTTTTAGAGATAGTATAAACTTCAGAGGTTTGCCATTTTTATATCGCAAGAAAAAATTCCGCTATATGCGGTCTGTCTTCTGAGAAGTACGTCGATAGACGTTTTTCTTTTAGGTTAGCATGGAAGAAAATAGCGCTAAAGGAGGCCAAACAACCGATGAAACCGGTAAAACTGCCTAAAGAGCAGCGGGATGTACTGATTGAAGAGATCCGGGAATATTTTGAGAACGAGCGCGGAGAAAGTATCGGTCATCTGGCGGCGGACAGCATGCTGGAGTTTTTTATGGCTCGGATCAGCCCGTACATATACAATCAAGCATTGGATGATTGCAGGCAGCTGGTTACCCAGCGCATGGTATCCTTAGAGGAGGACATTTACGCACTTGAGCAAAAGGCAAAGCGGACCCGTTAGCGCGTGCTTTGCTTCCACAACAACTTGGCGAAAAAGGAGCTGTATCATGTTTACATACGTCTTGGATGATCATGTGGAGCTGCGCCCGCTTGCCCCCGAGCATGCGCGCGCGCTCTTTGAGGTGACGGACCGGTCCCGGGACTGGCTCCGCCAGTGGCTTCCGTGGGTTGACTCCGTAACGGAGGTCAGCCACAGTGCCGACTATATCAAGGGAGCCCTGAAGCAGGCTGCCGAGAACGGCGGCTTTTCCGCAGGGATTTGGGTTCGCAATGAACTTGCGGGAACGATTTCCTTCCATGAGATCGACTGGAATAACCGTTCGGTCGGGATCGGCTATTGGCTGGATAAACCTTTCCAGGGCCAAGGCTTGATGACGAGCGCCTGCCGGGTCTTTACGGATCACGCGCTGATGCGGATGGGACTCAACCGGGTTGAAATCCGCTGTGCCACCACAAACCGCCGCAGCCGCGCCATTCCGGAACGGCTGGGTTTTGTCCTGGAGGGAATCATCCGCGAGGCGGAAAAGCTCCCGCAGGGATACGTGAACCATGCGGTATACGGCATGATCCGAAGCGAATGGAAAAGGCTGAGGTAAGCCGTGAGTCATGCTCCTTGACCGCAGACGGCACTATCAATGCAGAAATCGTTTCGGACTCATTCCTTTTCCAGTATTAAACCCCATTTTGACAGGTTGGAGCGGACCCGGTTCCGTTTGGCTGCTGCCTCTTCCAATCGGCTTTGAACGGACTCCAGATCCGCCAACCTGCCCAATCCCCAGCTCCCGAAGGCCAAAGTAAATGTAACCGGCGGGAAATTATACGTGCCGACATATACATTACGCCGTGCTTTTACAACAGCAAACAGCCCGGCGAGCCGGACTGTTTGCTTTACATTTATAAGAAAAACGTATATCGACGTACTTTCTCGGAAGTCAGACCGCATATAGCGGAAGTTTTTCTTGCGAGATCAGGATGGCAAACCTCTGTAGTTTATACTTTCTTATCTCTTAAGAAAAACGTATATCGACGTACTTTCTCGGAAGTCAGACCGCATATAGCGGAAGTTTTTCTTGCGAGATTAGGATGGCAAACCTCTGAAGTTTATACTGTCTTATCTCTTAAAAAATAACTCATTAAAATATCGTCGACATAACGCCCGTCCACAAAAAATTCTTGGACCAGCCTGCCTTCCTCCCGAAATCCGCAGGCCTTGTAAAAAGCAACCGCTCCGGGGTTGCAGGAAAGTACTCGCAGCCTCAGCTTTCGTTTGCCCTCCAGCCGGGCCAA
Organism: Paenibacillus sp. DMB20; assembly: GCF_000987955.1. Lineage (GTDB taxonomy): Bacteria > Bacillota > Bacilli > Paenibacillales > Paenibacillaceae > Paenibacillus_AQ. Next base: position 109,285 of record NZ_LAZU01000015.1, on the reverse strand, counting down.
ATCCTTGAGCGCCCCGATCAGCCTTAAACCGATCCCTTGCCGCCGGTAGGACGGATGAATCGCTATATTCAGCTCGTACACGTGAAGGTTGCTTTCAAGCCCGGTCGGCGGCCGGAACCCGACATATCCGCACACCTCATCCCCGACGACGGCCACAAGCTGCGCCCCGGGAGGACAGTGCAGAAGATATTGGTCTCTTGAATCCCATTGAAGCGGTTCGGGTGCGGTATTCTTGTCCCACACCAAGTTGTCCAGCTCCATCAGCCGCGCGGCGTCCTTCAATTCGGAGAACCGGATGGTTACGGTATGTTGACCGATGCTCATCGTTATACCCCCCGTTAGTTTTCCCGATTCTCTTTATTATATCAGTCTGCCGTTCTATATGCTCTATACGTTGTGTCGCTACATAGAGCCTATATCTACACCGTGCTGTTTTTTCGCAGCGTCCCGCTCTTGTTCAAACGTGCATGTATTATAAAAGACAAAAACGAAATCACGGCCGTGCCGACGGCCAGCCAGGCCACCGGCGGCAAACCGCCGCTGTCATAAAGGGTACCCATTGCCAAAGGTCCGACAACCCGCCCTGCGGAGCCCATCCCTCCGGCTACCCCGATATAAAAAGGAGCGTCTTTTCCCGCACGGTCCGCAATGAATGCCGAAATCGCCGGGGAGACCAGCATTTCGCCGAGCGTCGCCAGAACCATCGCCAGAATAAACCCGGGGTAATTGTTCATCGCCACAATGACCATGTAAGCTGCCGTATAAAACACGGCACTGATGGTCATCTGAGCCGTGTCCGTGCGCGCGAACCACCGTTTGATCAGCGTTGTAAGCGGCTGGGCGGCAAAGATGAGAATGCCGTTCAGCGTCCATAGATAACTGAAGGCGGCTTTCGACATGCCTTCGGAAATAATGCGTGGCGATACCCCTGTATTCCATACCGATACGCCAAACCACATAAACAGCGATCCTAGGCCCATAAACAGATAGATCCGTATGTTGCAGAGCAGCGCCCAGGTTCCGGGCCCTGCCGGAAGCGGCATTTTGACTTTCGGATGCTTGTGCTCTTCCTCTTGCCCTTCCTCCGGCACGTCAACACGGGATAAGTAGGAGAGGAAGAACACGGCAAAGCCGACGGAGGTTAAACCGTTGGCGACAAAGCTCAGATGGTAGGAAATCTCCGCCAAAAATCCGCTGAGCGCCGTGCCAAGCGCGATCCCGATGTTGTTCGCCACATAAATGACGTTGAACAGCTCGCCCCGCCGGTCAGCGAAGCGGAAGCCGATGAAAGCCTGTATGGCAGGCAGCGATACGGAATTGCAAAACCCGATAAACAGCATCATCGGAAGCAGCAACGGCCAGTAGCCGTTAATAAACGGCAGGGAAAAGAGGCCGAGCGCGTTCAAAAGCAGCGAACCGACGATCAGCTTCTTAACGCCGATCCGGTGGTACAGCGCCCCGCCGAACAGCTGTCCGGCTATGCCGCCCGCAGACTGCAGCAGTATGACAAGTCCCGCGTCCTGCATGCTTCGGCCGAGCTCGTCATACACGTACATCGTGGTCAGCGGCCACATCAGGGAGCCGCCGGCGGAATTGACCAGGCTTGCAACGAGGAAGCCTCTAACTTCCTTCGGATATTGTTGTAGTAATCTCATGAATGTCTCTCCCGCGTCTTTCAAAAATCTCTGATTTTCCGTTCTGGAAGGCATCTAGGAAGTAAAAGCCCCTCCCCTTCTCAATGGAAGCTAACGTCCGGGTAACGGAGTCCACTTCCCTGCCCCGCAATGCCTTTTGCGTATGGGTACCGGTTAGTAGCTTTACCATGCCGCCGTCCCTTACGGAACAATCGATAGTTTACCATACTTCCGCCGCTCAACGGGCATCAATCACTAGCTTATCATACTGCCGTGGCTAACGGACACTGAATCCGTTATTTGCTCCAACAACGGGGCTTTCTCTACCTAACGGACACAGGATCCGTTAATGGGTGAATTTAGGTGAAAAAAGCACCAAAAACATATGTAACGGAACTGAAGTCCGTTAGAGTTTTTTAATGGCGTAATAGACAAGAATAACGGAACTGAAGTCCGTTAGAATTCCGTAAAGCCTTTATTGTAGCAATAGCAAGCCTGGATCGGTCTGCTGTTTACATTGGGCGGTTTGGCTCCTGCCTTAACAGAACTTTCAGCGAATCTTATAAGGCTGGTTTTGCGATTATCCAGCCGGTAGCAGAATGCCTTGCTCCATCTAAAAAAAGCCCGTTCGGGCTTTTAAACTAAAGCTGTATGTAACAAGACTCCCTCTAATAAAAAGAAGCCGTTCTTGCCACGAAATACAGTATTGCTCAATCGGCTGATTCGCGCAAGCACTTTCATTGACGCTTTACCTTGACAACGATTTGGGCGGACGCCGTCCCCGGGGTTACAAACCGAATTCATTTCGGGATAAACTAGAAAAGTGCATTGAACTAGGACACAACATTGAAAGTCCTCTCTTTTGACCCTATCGCCAGAAATTCATGCTATCCTTCATTTGATAGGATTTACGCTCGGTTGTATAGTAGTACGAGGCAGGTCAGTAAGATATCGACCTATGCCATTGATGTGAATACTATAAATGAATAGGAGAACCACGATGGAACAATCCCAACCAAGAGTAGGCGTTGGCGCCGTCATTCTAAATGAAGCAGACGAAATTTTGCTTGTGCTCCGGGGGCGTCAGCCGGAGAAGGACAAATGGAGCATTCCCGGCGGCAAGGTAGACTTGTATGAGACGCTTGAAGACACGGCCGTTCGCGAAATCATGGAGGAGGTCGGGCTTCATATCCAAGTAAAACGGCTGCTCTGCACCGCCGAGACGATCGATCCCGGCCGGAATGAGCATTGGATTTCCGTGATCTTCGAGGCACGGGTCGTCTCGGGCGAAGCCAGCAATCGCGAGGAAGGCGGGGCCATTCAAGAGGTGCGTTGGTTCCCGCTGTCTCGGCTGCCGGAGAATCTCGCTTCCTTCACGCGGCCCGCGATACAAGCTCTACGCTAATGAGGCGCTCCCGGGCATAACATCCTAGTCACGAAATGCGCGGCAATGTCCCAATCTTTTGAAACATCCCATCACTACCGGTCTGACCGTCGCGCGGCAGCGCCGCCGCCAAACTCGGGAGGCCAGGATGGTTAAACCAATCCATAAGAAAATGGAAGACAGACCGCATTTGGGGAAGTTTTTCTTGCGGTATAAGGAAGCCGCGTCTGCGAAGCTTATACTTTCTTATATCTTGAAAAAGAACGGCTGCTACCAGGCAGCAGCCGTTCTCCTCATCCTCCGCTTCGGACCGGCAGAACCCTCTTTCTGGCCGGAATACGAATTTGGACGGTCGTGCCTATTCCCTCCCGGCTATAGATCGTTACCCCGTATTCACTGCCATAATGAAGCTTCACCCGCTGGTCGATATTGCGAATGCCGCAGCCCGTATGGCTGTCATCCCGGGGGTCGAATATTTTATGAATTCTCTCCTTTTTCATGCCCAATCCGTCATCAATGACCCGATATATAATCGAGTCCCCTTCCTTCCTGACGGAAATCCCGATGTGGATTCGGTCTCCGCTCCAGGCATGCTTGAGCACGTTTTCGATGAAAGGCTGAAGGATCAGCTTCACGGTTTCATAAGGCCAAATATCCGCGTCAATATCAAAGGTTACCTCCATCCGCCGACCGTACTTCACCTTTTGGATGTCCAAGTATGCCGAAGCCTGGTCAATCTCCGCAGCGATCGGAATCATGGTCTTCCCTGAATTCAAAGTCAATCGGTAAAACTGCGCCAACTGCATCACCATGCTTTGCAGCTTCTCCATTTCCCCGAATTTCGCCAGCTGGTTGATCGAGGACAGCGTGTTGTACAGAAAATGCGGATTGATCTGCGACTGCAGCATTTCAAGCTCCGCTTCTTTCTTTTGCAGTTGGGTCAAGTACACTTTATTAATTAGCGACTCAATGTCCTCTCCCATTTCGTTCAGCGCGACCGCGATCTGGGAAAACTCCCCTTTTCCCCGGTAAGTGATCCGTTTATGCAGATCCCCTTCGCGAAAGGCGTTAAGCACCGACACGATTTTGGTAATCCGCTTGGAGAAATAGCGAGAAATCAGAAATCCGGTACAGGTAAACAGTACAACGCACAGGATGCAGATCATGATGAAATAGTATCGAACCCGCTGGGCTTCCTGCTCAATAATGTCCAGAGGAACATGGGCGACGATTCTCCAATTTTGCTGCGGCAGTTCCTCCTCAATGGTCAGCTTTCGCTGTCCGGCCATCTCCGTCGACAAGTAATACTTGCTCATCTTATCGGCGTCCCCGTCATACTCCTCCGGAATCTTTCCGGATGTAAACACGATCCTGCCTGCAGGGTCCATGACAGAAAGCATGCTGCCTTCTCCCAATTTGGCGTAATCCACGCTGTCGAACAGCTCATTCAGCCGCACGCTGAACCGCATGACGCCGACTTCCTCTATTTTCAAGGGATTGCTCATATCTACCATCCGCCTGATCAGGGAGATCCGTCCGTCTCTTTGATCCTCTTCCACCTGCTTCCACTGCATCGTCACGTTATATTTCTCTCTCGGCAGCGTGAGGTACCAAGACTTATCGAGAATCCGGCTCATATGGTAAATATCATAGGTCTGCTCGGAAAAATCCTTGTTATCATCGTCGTCCTCCCAGATCCGGTATCTTTCATCGACCGTTTTGTTTCGAAAATAGACGGACAACCTCAGGTTCAACCCGATCGCCTTCGCCGCGCTTTCCAGTTTCGGGATGATCACCTTGTTCATGCGGTTATAGTTGTTAAGCCCCGACTGGTTCCTTCTTACGCTTTGCACCAAGGAATGGTCATCGTACAAGGTGGCGGACGTTTGAATGATATCGTTCACCTTATAAGCCACGTTGTCCCGGATTTGCATCAGCGTCCCCTGGATGTTCGTACGGGTTTGTCTTCGCATGGAAGCGTCATACATGGAGTTCGATATATAAAAATTTACCGATACCAGGATCAGGATAAATACCATAAAGGTCAGCATCAGTTTATATCCGATCGGTATATAACCGCGCTTTGCTTGGTTTTCCCTCGGGTTTGGCTTCCAGCGTTCCACCATTAGCTCTCTCTCTTTCGGTATTCCATGGGCGTCATGCCGAATTTTTCCTTGAACTGCCTGCTGAAATAAGGAAGGTACCGGTACCCGACCCGGTCGGCCACCTCATAGATTTTGATGCCGGGCTGTTTCAAAAGCTCGCAGGCTTTCTCCATGCGGAGCTGGACCAGCAGCTCATTAAAGGTGCTTCCCGACTTTTCCTTGATCAGAAAACCGATGTGGCTCGGCGAAAATGAAAAATGTTGTGCCATATCCTTGATCGTTATATTTTCGCTCATCCGTTCCTTCATGTGGCTGATCACGCTCCGGATGAATTTGCCGTCCTTGCTGTTCGATTTCTCGTACAGCCTCTCGGAGATTTCAAAAATGCGATGAATAAACCAGGAGCGAATATCGCTCACCGTCTCGAATTGCATCAAAATATCCAAATGTTGAATCTCCATGCCCAGCAGCTCGAACAGGTCCTCATTCACGCTGCTAAGGTGCTGGTCGAGCTTCCAGATCATGTAGCTGGACATATTTTGAACCGTAAAACGGGAACGCAAGCCGGAGATGGAACCGAACAATTTATCCGTCTCATCGCAGATCTTGACCAGTTCGTACTCCTCCATCGCCTTCAAAAGCGTATTCATTCGCTCGTCAAGCATGCGGGCATCGACCATCCCCGGCTCGGTACTGACGTCTTCGTACCTGATCACGTTTCCTTTTCCCAGGAACATCTTCCCTTCCACGGCTTCAATAGCCTGCCGGTAGGACATTTGAAGCTGTTCCGCCTCATGAACGGGCTCCCCCAGTCCCGTCGTTATGGATGCCGGCAAATGAGACTGTACCGCATCGCACAGCTTCTTCACCATCGCGCCTGCATGACGTTCCTCCAGCAATAGCGCGACCCGCTGGGTCGACAGCTTGCAGTACGGAATCATGCCGAAACTCCCGATCGCCTCAAACAGCTGCTCCAGAAAAATACGCGACATTTTCCGCTGCGAGATAAAGCCTCCCTGCTTCCACGGCAAATTGTCCAGCTCCATTACCGCAACGCGGATCGGCCAATTCATTTGGCCATAACCAAAGGAATGGTACAGTTTGGATAACGATTCGTTATCCCCATGCTCATCTCGTTCCAGCAGCCGGATGAGGATATCGCTTTTCACGATCGGGATCATTTCCTCGTAAGCCATCTCCACCTCGCGCTGCTTGGACTCTTCATCCAGATCCCGCTTCACCTTAAGCAGCGAAGAAACCAGTTCGCTGTCATTCATCGGTTTCAGGACATAGTTATACGCCTTCAAAGATAACGCCTGCTGGACATAACTGAATTCCTGATAGCCGCTGACAAAGATAATCCTCATATTGGGCTTTCGCTCCAGGGCAACGCGCGCCAGCTCGAGCCCGGACATATACGGCATATTGACGTCGCTGACCAAAATGTCGATCGGCTCTTTCTCTATAATCTCGCAAGCCGACAAGGCATTGTTTACGCTTCCTTTCACTTCCATGCCCAGCTCGGACCAGGGGATGAACCGTTTCATTCCTTCCAGATCGAGTTCTTCATCATCCACCAACAATACGTTATACAAGCGAATCCCCCCAAAAGATCGTAACCAACGAGCCTTCTATTTTTCCGACTGAAATTCGCAGAGTTTGTCTATCATCATACACGAAAGATATCGAACCGGGTATCAGTTTAAAGATATATTGTCTCGAAAACGGAGATATCCCAAAAAACCGCAAAGGGTTATTTGGGATGGCTCCATGGGATTACATTATTTTTGCTTCATTTTTTCAACATTTTCCTGCCACTTAACCGTACGCCATTCCAGCAGCCTTTCATAACCGAGGTCCATCAAATCCTTGTTGCCTTGATCGAGAATTTTGTCGACTTCTTCGTCGCTTCCCGCCATAACCGATTTGGCGTAAATCTCCAGGAACATTTCATCTACGGACGCCTGAATGACGCCTTCTTCAGACTCCGGTTCCGGGTTAAGGTTGGTGAATTCCGTAACGTTATACTGGGTAGGCCAAGTGATCGTTTGCTGATACCGCGTTCTCCAATCCTGCTGCTCGAACGGAAGTTTTGCCATGTATTTGTATTTGGCCGGATCGATGTAACTCGTATTCCCTACAAACATAACCGGCGTATTCTTGGATTGAATATCGGCTACTTCTTTCGGATCATACGTATCCGGGAAATTCGGTTTGCCTTCAGCGTCAAAGCCTTTCCAGTTCTTGCCTTCCGGACCGAAGAATTGAACGTTCATGCCTTCGGGACCTGTATACCAGTCAAGAAAGGCGAAGATCGCTTCCGGGTCTTTGGCGGCCGTAGTAATATAGGCTGCATTCCATCCAAAGCTCGTGTACGTGCCCGGGTAAATTTTATTCTTGTCGAGTCCCGGCTTGTGTATTGGCCAGATCATGAAATATCCGCCGTTCGGATCTTCTTTGATCAATTCTTCTTGGGCTTTGCCGGCAAAGTCTGTCGGACTGGCGCCGGCAAACACGGCTACTCTTCCGGTCATGACTTTTTCCAATACCTGGTCTTCGGTTTGGTTAAAAGCATCTTGAGAAATAAGTTTTTCTCTGTACAGCTTCGCGATGTATTTCTGGGCTTCCCGGAATACCGGATCGGTAAGCAGAGACGTCAGCTTGCCGTCTTTCGGAACCGCACGCAAGCCGCTGTTGAGATGCGTGTAAAGCGCGCCTTCGCCGAATGCCGTATACAGAACGCCCAGTCCCTGCATTTCCTGAGCCCGATGCGGCTCGAACGGAACGATGCTGTCGCCGTATTTCGCTTTTACTTTGACCAGATAGTCGTATAGATCGTCGGTCGTTTCGAGTTTGGGCGATCCCAGCTCTTCATAGATTTTTTTGTTGACGACATAACCTGCATTACCGTAAGGATTGGATGAATACCAGTTAGGGAACCTGTACAGCTTGCCGTCTTCCGCGCGCAGCAAGTTAAGATCGTCGCCCATCCAGGTTTTCAGGTTGGGATACTTATCCAGATAATCATCAAACGGCACCAGCTTTCCCGCCTTGCGAAGCCGTTCCATATCCGGATGATCGCGGTCGGTCCAGATCATGTCGGGCAGCTCATCCGAAGCCATCATCGCGCTAAGCTTTTGAGTGTGAGCTCCTGCCGCGGCGATCATATTGATTTTGACCTGCTTGTTCTCGCTAAGCCATTTACCGACAGGCGTGCTTTCCCATTTCGGAAAGTCCGTATTTGCATAGTGTGCATAAGCCGAAAACTCCAAAGGCTTTTCTCCAAGCACCCATTTGCCGCCGGTATTTTCGGCTGGTTTTTCTTCATTTCCTTCCTTTTTGCCTTCGTTGTTCACGGTTGTTCCAGGATTGGGCGTGCTGCCGTCCCCTGACTTGCTGCATCCGGCTAATGCCGTAACCAGTACCAGAAACAGCGATACCATGATCAACAGCGGCTTTTTCGTCTTTCTCATTCGCTTAACCCCTCTCATTCCTGAATATATATGTTCAAAGCTGTTCGCCTTAAACCGTTCCCCACCCTACTCTTTCAGCGAGCCTACCAGCACGCCCTTGACAAAATATTTTTGCAAGAAAGGATAGACGAGAATAATCGGCATAGTTACCACGATCATCATCGCCATCGTAAGCGATTTCGACGTGATTTGCTTTGTCTTCTGTATGATCGCAAGCGATGCGCTATCCAGCGCGGAACTCTGCCCGGTTACAATGTTGGCGTTCAAGGTTTGCCGCAATATCGTCTGGATCGGCAGCAAATTCTCGTTGGTGATGTAAATGCTCGGCAAAAACCAGTCGTTCCAGTGCCCGACGGCAGTCAACAGAGCCAGCGTTGCGATGACCGGTCCGGACAGAGGAAGAATAATCCGGAAAAATACGCCCCATGTACTGCAGCCGTCAATATTGGCGGATTCCTCCAACCCGGCCGGAAGACTCTTGAAGAAGGTACGGAAAATGATCATGTTCCACACGCTGATCAAAGAGGGAATAATGAACACCGCAAAAGTATCCATCATGCCCAGTGAACGGATCAGGAGATAGGTTGGAATCAATCCCCCGCTAAAGTACATCGTAAAAACGAAGAACACCATGTAGTAGCTGCGTCCGATCAGGTATGTCCGGGTCATTCCGAACGCCAGGAGGGCAGTCATAAATATGGAGCTAACCGTCCCGACGATGACGCGGGCTACGGAGATCAGAAATCCGTTGATGAGACGGTCGTCTTTCAATATGATCTCATAATTTTCCAATGTGAACTCCCTCGGCCAGAAAGTAATCCCGCCTTTTGCGGTATCCACGCCCACGTTGAACGATACGGCGATCGCATTCCAGAACGGATACAGCGCCGAGAAGGCGAGTAGGCTGAGCAAGATATAGATCACGACAAGCATGACCCTGTCGCTAAAGCTGATTCTTTTTAACATGTCGCACCTCCTGCGGACGATGACTGGCTCTTACCATAAGCTGTTACCGGATCTGCGGGCGAGATAATTCGCAATCGTAAGCAATCCGATGCTGATAATTGCCTTGAATAAGCCGATGGCAACCGCATAGGAATAGCGATGCGTCCCAAGGCCCACACGATAAACGTAAGTGTCAATGACGTCGGATACCGGCCGAAGCACCGGATTGGTCGCCAAAAGAAGGATGTCTTCGAAGCCCGCATTGAGCAGGTTGCCAATGGCAAGAATCATGAAGATAACGACAACCGGCATAATGGATGGCAGCGTGATCAGATAGATCTGCTTAAACTTGCTGGCCCCGTCAATGTCCGCAGCTTCATACAAGTGCGGATCGATGCTGGCGATCGCCGCCAAATACACGATCGAAGCGAATCCGATTTCTTTCCACACATTGACCGAAATGAGGATGGACCAAAATATTCTTTCAAAGAGAGGAAGTTGATCGGTTCGTCTATCGCTCCCACCTGCTGCAGAACCATGTTTACGCTTCCATTTTCCGTGGAGAGCATCGCCATGGTCAGACCTGCCACGATAACCCACGAAAGAAAATGAGGCAGGTAGGTAATCGTTTGAATGATCCTTTTGAAAAACATGTGCCGGACTTCATTCAGCATGAGCGCTAGGATGATCGGTGCCGGAAAACCGATGACAAACTTCAGCAAACTGATAATAATCGTGTTGCGGATCAACCGCTCAAACTCCGGCGCGTTAAAAAAGGCTTCAAAGTGCTTAAAACCTACCCAGGGATTTTCCCAGATGTTTGAGCCGGTGAACAGGTTGTAGTCCATAAATCCGGTCAGCACCCCGTACATCGGCAGGTAGGAAAATATAAAAACGAGAATAATTCCGGGAATGACCATCAGTTGGACATCCCATTGCTTCAAAAAACGCAGGAAGAGGCTTTTGCTGTGCGTTTGTGACTGTGGCTGTACCGGCGATTTGCCGGGATTGGTTCTGGCTTGGGACATGTTCTCCCTCCCGTGTTATGTTGATCATCCTCGTTCGGCTGTCTCTTGCAGACGCTTCCATCTTTGCAAACAGCCGCCGGGCCCCGGACTTAAGATCATTCTACATTTGGAAAATAGTTCAAACTATATAACAAAAAACTGATTTTTTATACTTCTACAGGACGTTTAGCGGTTCACGCATCCTGAAAAAATAAAAACTGCCCCGAGGTTTTATCAACCCGCAGGACAGTCCGTAGCCGCAAATAGCACATATTTGAAGAAAACCGTCAGGAATTCATCGAATGCTTCGTTCCCCTGACGGTTTTAAATTATTGCAAAGCTATATGTGCCATGTTCCGGGAGATGGATTGGGTGCTCGATCTCCGGTTCCGACCGAACCCAATCTATTTCCGTTTAACCTCAACCACCGTAGAAAAGAAGGTGGCACCTTGGCCAAGGTCGCCAGCCTGTCCGAGGTTAGGGCGTTGGCCCGCTGCTTGCGGCCCTCGCTTTCCCACCAGAGACCTTGGCTGACAACCGTGCCGGGCAGCATTTTGGCCGTCACCTTGGCACGCACCTCGTACGTTCCGCGGTCGTTGCATACGGTCACTTCATCGCCGTCGTGAATGCCGCGCTCCTCCGCATCCTCCGGATGGATTTGCAAAAACGGCTCTTTTTCAAGCTTTTGATGCTTCGGCACGTTAGCGAACGTTGAATTCAAAAAATTATGGTTTGGCGGCGAGATGAACATCAGCGGATACTTCCGCCCCCGCCCGCGGCGGATTCCGTCATAGCCTTCCTTCAGCGGCACATAGGTCGGGAGCGACGGCAGCCCGGCTTTTTCCAAGGCGGCGGAATACAGCTCGATCCGTCCCGACGGCGTCGGGAGATTGTCCAGATAGGAAGCATAAGGCGTCATATCCAGCTTCACGTAACGAAACTCCTTCAGACCGCTCAGGGTAACCCCGTTCAGGTAGGGATTGGCGGGATGATCCAGCGCACGCGCGATCATGTCCTCCTCGGTTTCGGAGAATGCCGCATCGTTAAAGCCCATGGCCCGTCCCAACAGGGAAAACAGCTCCACATTGCTTTTGCCCTCGCCGACTTTCGGGATGACCGGCTCCTGCAGTTGAATGTACTGATGCCAATAAGAGCTGTACACATCGGTGTTTTCAAAAGATGACGTCGCCGGCAGCACGATGTCCGCATATTTGGCGGTATCCGTCATAAACAGGTCATGCACGACCGTAAACAGGTCTTCCCTGGCAAATCCGCTCTGCACCCGTTCGGTATCAGGCGCTACGACCAGCGGATTGCTGCAGTAGACGAACAGCGCCTTGATCGGCTTGTCCGTCATCGCGAGCGCCTCGCCGATCCGGTTCATATTAATTGTCCGCGCCTCGGGGTTCGGCCGCAGATCCGGCCGTTCCAGGGCTTCGTCGTTCATGCTGTTATAGCCGCCGTTCGATTTCGACGCCCCGCCGCCGCGCTTCAGCCAATGGTCGGTGAGGGCCGGCAGGCAGGCGATGCTTCTCACGGCCAAACCGCCGTTATCATGATGCTGCAGCCCGTTTCCGATATGGATATAGGCCGCTTCCGCCCCGCCGTACATGGCGGCCAGCCTTTCAATATCCTCCGCCGGAATGCCTGTAACGGAAGAAACATATTCCGGCGTATATTCCTTCACATGGGTCCGCAGTTCCTCGTGGCCCAGGGTGTACCGCCGCATGAACTCTTCATTGACGAGACCGTCCCGGAACAGAATATGCATGATCCCCACGGCAAGGGCCGCATCCGTTCCGGGGTGAAGGGGGATAAACCAGTCCGCCCACTGCCCGGTCTGATTCCGGTGCACATCGATGACCACGACCCGAGCCCCGTTCTTTCGCGCCTTCTCCGTCAACACCACCTGGTGCATGTTCGTGCTGACAATGTTTCCGCCCCAGACAATAATGACATCCGCGTGAACCGTTTCCTCCGGGATCGTGCCGCCGTTAAAGCCCATGACCGACTTCCAGCCGGCAGTGCCTGCGGAATTGCAGATGCTCTGCTTCAGCTTGCTCGAACCCAGGGCGTTGAAGAAGCGGCGATCCATGCCGTCTACGCTGAGTACACCCATGTTACCGTAAAAACTGTAAGGCAAAATACTCTCGGGTCCATATTCCTCGGACAGCGCCTTAAAGCGCTCCGTAATTTCTTGAATGGCCTCATCCCAGCTGATCCGCTCAAAGGCCCCTTCGCCCTTCGGACCTGTCCGCCGCAGGGGATGCAAAAGCCGCTCCGGATGGTATACCCGTTCCGCCATGTTCCGTACCTTATTGCAAATCGCGCCCTGCGTAACGGGATGATCGGGATTGCCCGCAACTTTAACGATTTTTCCATCCTTCTTATGCAGCAACAGCCCGCAGGTATCCGGGCAGTCGAGCGGACAGACCGCAGGAAACACGCCGTTTAACTCCTCTATCATTTTCGCCTTCTCCCCTTTGATGATGGTCATATCCGTTCCCTTTATCTTAAAGCGAAGAACGTTTCGCGTAAAGGCGGCGGAACTCATCACCCCCGAGGACCACGTGCTTAAAGGCCGGATTACCGGACGCGGGCGTTGGAACGTGGGGCGATTTTGATTTTCTCAAAAAATATTGTTTAAAGGTGTTTCACTTCACCGGAGGCCGGGTAAATTCGTAACAAGAGCAGCGAAGAGGAACCCAGACCCTTCCTCTTTGATGCCGTATCATGGACCACTCCCAAAAAAATTCGCCATGCCGCGTTTCTTCCCCCGAGACCCGGCATGGCGAATTTATTATAGATATGGAATACTGTATCGCAAGAAAAAACTTCCGCTAAATGCGGTCTTGCTTCTTTGAAAATGTACGTCGATAGGCGTTTTTTTATGATGATGGCGCGAAGCCGCTGTAGTCAAGCTGCTTAACGCCGTATTTTCATGCGATTCTAAGCGTGCTTTTGAGTCATGGAGGCTGCCGCTTCCGCTTGGTAAGCTTGGGCCTTGGCCGGTGGCTGTGAAGCTGCGCCTTTTGCGCCCGCCGGTTTGGCGTCCTTTAAATAAACCGTCCAGTAGGCCAACGCCACAAACACGGCTCCGCCTGTCATATTGCCGAGCCATACCGGAACAAAGTTTTTCAAATACTCGCCCCAGCTGTAATAGCCCTCAAAAATGGCCGCCGGAATCAGAAACATGTTGGCCACCACGTGCTGAAATCCAATGGCGACAAACGCCATCGTCGGGAACCAGATGCCCAGGATTTTGCCGCTCATCTGCTCGGACCCGTAAGAAAGCCACACCGCAAGCGCTACGAGCCAGTTGCAGCCGATCCCCGAAATAAAGGCTTGGAAAAACCCGTCATCCAGCTTGTGTCCCGCCATATCCACCAGCTTGTCGAGATAAACGCCGCTGCCGGTCAAACCGACGACGTGGCCGAAAAAGTAAGCGACAAACAAGGCGCCCATAAAATTGCTGACCGTGATCAGCGCCAGGTTTTTGAACAGCTCGCCCCAGGAGATGCGCTTGGCCGCCTTGGCCAGGGAAACGGCCATCATGTTGCCTGTAAGAAGCTCTCCCCCCGCCAGAAGCACCAGTATGAGCCCGACCGGGAACAGCGCGGCCCCGATAAATCCGGGCAGCCCGCCCCATTCCTTCGGCATGCCGGCAATAACCCGGATATCGAGCAGAAAACCGAGCGCGATAAACGCCCCTGCCAAAAAGCCGAGAATCAGTACCGCGGGCAGGCGGTTATGCGCCTTTTTCACCCCGTTTTCTACCGTAATTTCCGCGATTTGATGCGGTTTATAGTATGCCATCTCTCCATCCCCTTTTACTGTTTTCTCTATTTCCCAGCGGCGGCGTTATTTTCTGAAAATAGTCTATTTTTATTTCATAATATCAAAAGGTCAAGCGTCGAAAGTTCCCTTCATTCCGATAGCACGAAAAGAGCTTCCGCTCATGCGGTCTGTCGACGTTGAAAGTACGTCGATAAAGACGTTTTTTTTTATTCTAACGCATCCTCGTTTTTTGCAACGTAAACTATGTCACGTTTGAATCTCTTCTTGCCTCATTTCGGTATCGCAGGGTATGATCTTGCTGCTGTAGGCGCATCCGGATTTGAATCCAACGAAAAAGGGACTCCTCCCAAAGCCGGATCATCCGGCCTGAACGAGGCAGTCCCTTTTATTATCAGTGTCCCTCACCTGCGAAAGTTTTCAAATTTCCCTCACCGCAGGCGAAGCAGTAGAAGCCGGCTCGGCCGAGAAAGGAAGCCTGAGGCTGATAAGCGATGCCATCAGGAAAAGGATCCCGGCGGTGAAGTACACCGCGAATATCGAAGTGGAGGCCATAAACACGCCCGTGCTTCCGGACCCGATCAGAAGCATCGCGGTAAATGCCGGAGTCATCAGGCCGTTCAGTCTGCCTACGAATTTCTCGTCGACCTGCCGGATCATGACCGCCGTCAAGGCCGTCTGGGCCAGTGCCAGAAGGAACCCCGTAAGGAACCGCAGGGTCCCTGTCAGCAGCGGCCAAACGGAAAGGACCTCGACAAAGGTAGACACCCCCAGAAATGCCAACCCGCTGAACAATAGCACCGAGCCTTTCAGCCGTCCGGCAATAACGGCCGCCGTAACGCCCCCGACCAGCATGCCGAAGCCCTCCAACGCCGTGAACCACTGCACGCCGGTCATGTCCAGGTGAAGGCGGTTCGTTACGACAAATATATCCAGCGGCTGAATCAGTCCCGATCCGAGCGCAAGGATCACATAAATAATCAGCATGAATTTCAACATCCGGCTGGCTCCAACATAAGACATTCCCTCGCGCAGCTCCTTCACGAAAGAGCTCTTTTCTTCGGCGGAGCCGTCCACTGAACTATCGATGGAAGACGGAATGCAAGCCACGAGAAGGGCCGAGCCTCCAAAAACGGCCAACAGGCTGAGAAGCGAAGCTTCCAGGCCAAACGACTGGAAAATCGCGGTGCCCGCAATCGGGCCTGCAATCACAAAGAGCGACATCATCGTTTGCGACAAAGCCGTGGCGGCTGGAACATGTTCGTCAGGCAAGCACCGTTTGATGATTTTCATGGAGGACGGCTGCGAAAACTGGGAGACGATCGCCGATACCAGCGTTACGACAAAGACGGCCTGCCAATAACCTGCAGCGACGACAAAAAAGATAAGCAGTACGGACAGAAAACTTAGGATATCCCCCCACAGCATCGTCCGTTTGGGGCGCCACCGGTCGGCCAAAACGCCGCCTACGATGGAAAACAGAAAAATCGGAGCATATTCAATGACGGTGATCAAGGAGACCGCGACCGGGTCTCCTCCGCTTTTTTCCATAATAAAAAACAACAATGCCATGTTGCGAATCCAAATCCCGACATTTTGGAGCAAATCCGACAGCATCAGGAGGACGAACGAACGATTTGAGAACAGATGTTTCATAGGGTACCTCATTCTTTCTTCATTTTTTCAAACCGACCAGTCGGTTTAGTATGTGTCGACGGAAGGGCAGCCTTACTCCAAAAAATAAGGCCTTCCGACCGATCAAGCTTTCACTCATATCCCCGGTCTTTCCCATTCAGGTCTACTTGCTTTTATTGGCATCTAGTATGCCATATAGAAAATAACCGACGCTCCTCCGGTATAACACGCGAAGCTCGTCGCTGGAGCGTTCATAATACGAGGTGGACAGACCGTCCAGCATCGAGGAAAAAATGACGGCGATCTCATCCAGATCCTCTTCCGGCAGAAGCCCTTCTTTTGCAGCCTCGGCAAAAATGTCCCGGTAAAGCATCCGCGGCCCTTGCATTATCTGCAAAATCTGGTTCAGCAGGTCTTGGTTCTCCGGCTGGCTGATATAGAACTCTTCCCCTACCTTAACGAGCGGATTCTGAAAATCATCCACCATATGATCGGCTATGCCGTATACCTTCTCTTCAAAACTCGAAAAGACGCTGGATTTCTCCATCCAGGCGTTGATCCACTCCCGGTTTTGCCGGGCGAGCAGCTGAATAAACAGCTCCTCTTTGCTCTTGAAATGGTAGTATATGCTTCCCTTGCTGACTCCGATATACCGAACCAACTCATCCATTGAGGTAGCGGCATATCCCCGCTGGATAAACAGCTCTTTCGCTTTGTCGAGGATCAGATCGCGTTTTTTCTGCGCTTTATCCGTAGTCATGATCATCCTCCATGGGTTTATCCCGAAACTGATAACGTAACCGGGACTTCTTTTAAAAAAACCGACCGTACGGTTTAATTTTAATCGATGATTATCATCTTGTAAAGCGGGGTCGCGTCCTCTTTGTCCACCCTGATTTTCCGGTCAATGCCGTACAGGCTTATCCTTTCCCGGACTTTGCGAATTACACGGGTTACAGCAAAAAGGATGCCGCTTCCGGCATCCCTCCGCTGTGAAATCCATTCATGACCCGTTCAGTTCAAAGCCCAATAAGCCCGGCCTTCCTTAAGCGGATCTCCATAGGAAAGCTTTAAGCCTTTGACGTCCTTGCCCACCTCGTAAGCAATTTCCCCCTGCAGCTTCTGACCCGGCGCCAATGTGCCGTCGAGGCTCTGCTTAATGTCGGATGTAATGGCCTCCATGTAGCTCTTGTCGCTTTCATCCGTCAAATCGAAAGAGTTCGCGGACGATACCACCTGTTCGGCATCGCTTCGGTTCTCCACCGTAATATCGAGTACCTTCAGGGTATTCCCGGCTTTAGGCTTCAAATAATCGTCTCCGTTCGAATCCCGGATTCCGTTCACTTTTACGATCATGCCGTGATAATTCAAGGCCTCGCCGATCGCCGCCGGCTCATCGGATGCCTTTTTGACGTCTTCCGGAACTTCCTGTTTGTCCTCGGCACCGGCATTCCCTTCCTCTTGGTCTTGAGGCTTCGTGCCCGTTTCCTGGCTGTTGCCGCCGGATTCCGAAACAACGGGCGGGGCTTCGGCATCATCCTTTCCTTTATCGTTGGAGCAGGCCGATGTAAGCAGCAGCCCGCAAATGACGGCTGTATAAAGCAACCATTTACGCTTTTCCATGGTCTCTTATTCCTCCTATTCCGTTTACGCTCTCTGCCGACACTATTTAATTCGCCATAAACTTCCAGATTCCTGCCAATTTCAAAACAAAAAGCCCCCCTTTGCAGGGGGACTGTCGTCATCGTATGAACTTAACGTGATCCGGATTAAACATAAACCGGCTCGGTCTTAATCTCCGGCAGCGCCTCCAACCCGGCGGTGTTCAGGAAATTCCAAGGCTTGTTATAATGCGGCTGGAAGAAGAAATCGATGAAAGCCAGCTGATCGATGGTCATCCGGTTTTGTATGCATACCGACAGGGTGTTCATCGACTGGGTCAGATCGGCCTCCGATATGATTTGGGCGCCAACGATCACGCGGCTTTCCTTATCGAATACGACTTTCAGGGTAACGGATTCCGAGGTAGGCATAAACTCCGGACGGTAATGATCCGTGATCGTTACGGTATCCACGTTCAATTTCTCATCCTGCGCCGCCCCTTCCGTCAAGCCGGTCGAAGCAATGTTAAGGCCGTATATTTTGAGGCCCGACGTTCCCTGCGTTCCCATATACTCCGTCGTTTTCCGCACCAGATTGCGGGCCACGAGGGTACCCATGCGGACCGCGTTGGTAGCCAGCGGAATGTAAACGGCTTTACCGGTCGGGTTGTAACGAACCGCACAGCTGTCTCCGGCAGCGAAGACGTCCTTTTTGCTGGTCTCCATGTATTTATCCACGATAATGGCTCCGTTCGGCAGCATGTCGACCTGATCCTTCAGCAGTTCCGTATTCGGGCGGAAGCCGATGCATAGGATGACCAGATCGGTTTCGACGGCGCCTTTATCCGTGATTACCCGGCTGACTTTGCCGTCCATGCCTTCAAACGATTTCACCGTCTGACCGAGTGCCAGCTCAATCCCTTTGTCCCGGAAAGATTCTTCGATCTTGGCGCTGAACTCCGAATCCAGGTATTTGTTTAGAATCCGGTCGGCGCTGTCGATCAGCGTAACCTGCTTGCCATTGGTCTGGAACGCTTCCACCAGCTCCACGCCGATGTAGCCTGCCCCCACGACCGTAATGTGTTTGGCCTGCCGCGCTTTTTCAATAATCGTATTGGAGTGGCGGTAATTCTTGGACAGCAATATATTCTCGAGATCGATTCCGTCCAGCTTCGGAACAATCGGCCATGAGCCTGTCGTGACAATCAGTTTGTCGAATGTGTCGTCAAAAATCTCTCCGGTCACGATATTGCGCGCCTTCAGCGTCTTCCCTTCCGCATCCACCGAAACGACTTCATGTCTCATTTTCGTGGTAACGCCGAGCTCGGCGAGTTTCTCAGGCGAAGAGTAAAACAGCCCATGAGGGTCCTTCACCACGCCTCCGACATACAAAGCGATACCACAGGATAAAAAGGAGATGTTATCATTGCGCTCGTAGACCGTGATCTCCGCTTCGGGATAAAGCTTGGCGGTATTCACGATGGCTGCCGTTCCGGCATGGGTACATCCAATCACTGCTACTTTCATTAGGGTTCCTCCTCCAATGGATCTTTATGTGATGTGTTTAAGATGATCTGAACGGGAACGATTCATGCTAGTTCAATCGATTTGTGAATTTATTCACTTCTTGTATGGATCCTATTATAGTGTGATTTATTTCACATTACAATAGTTCCATATCACTTCTCACATATTGTTCACATTTTCACAATCATTTTATGAGCTAACAACTTGACAATATCAGGAACCATTGTCGTTGGAGTGTCCTCTGTACAATCCTGTATTCGTCCCGGCGGCTTGACAGACGGGGAACCTTGCGGACGGGGAACCTTGCGGACGGGTATTCCCGGCGGTGATGATTCATTTCATCCATAAGTTTTAACAACCAAAAAACCACCGGAAAGCGGCGATGAGCCGACCCGGTGGTCTTTTGCATAATATAGAACCGAGAATTAGAATCCTAATGTCCAGGCTTAAAGCAGCGCCTCAATTGCGGCTTTCATGGTTTCGGGCGATTCCTTCGGCTCGAATCGATGAACGACCCGTCCCTCCCTGTCAACGAGAAATTTCGTGAAATTCCAGGCAATATCGCCATTCGGCGTCTCGCCGGGCTTCTCGTTCTTGAGAAAACCGAAGAGCGGATGAGCTTGTTCGCCGTTCACGTCAACCTTCGCGAACACCGGAAATGTGACGCCATAGTTCAGCTGGCAGAAAGAAGCTGCCTCGTCGCTTGTACCCGGCTCCTGACCGCCGAATTGATTGCATGGGAATGCGAGAATTTCCAACCCCAATCCGCGGTATTGATCGTACAACTTCTGAAGCTCCCCATACTGCGGTGTCAGACCGCACTCGCTTGCGGTATTCGCCACGACCAAAACTTTGCCCTTGTAGTTTTCAAGGGATACTTCGCGGCCTGCGGGATCGGCCGCATTCAATTGAAATATTGACATGTTTTCCCTCCCCGTATGTATAGATTCTGCGATATGCAGCTTTGAACGGCACCGTCAGTACCTAATTCCATCATAGCCGAAAGAATTCGTATATCCAAATGACCGGCTTCTGTTCACATACAGACCGATCGCTTCTTCCGCTTTCTCGGGTGGAAACTCCCCGAAAAAGGCCATTTTTATAAGCACTGCACGGTTTGGGTCCCTTCGTCCGATTGTCTGTGCAGCAAATGTGCATTAATATAAAAGTGTTCGACTCGGCAAAGCCCGGTAAAAAATCAATTCCAACGAGAGGTTCCCCGATGAAATTATATCCCGAAATGTTTTTCTCCGTTTGGCATCTGGCCGCGCTCATCCTCACGCTTATTGCCTTCATCGCCTTGATTATAGGCGGTTATGACAGAAGGACGATTCTGAAAAGCACCGGCAGTTCGCTCCTGATCTTCTACTGCATCGTCACGATCCCCGTCGGTTTGATAACCCAGGAAAACCTTCATAGAGAGGAAAAAATGCTGGGAGCGCTGGACCAGAAATACGAGAAAGCCAAGAGTGCCGGATCCGAGGAAAAAGTGATCGTTCACGTCGGAGCGTTCGCCGATGAAGACGATGACAACGCCCTTCTGGTTTACGCCGGCAATTATCATGAAGCCCAGCCCTTTACAGGCAGCATTTCCGTTACCGTATACGATCAAAATGATGAAGAGGTCTTTACCGAAACCTACAGGGACATTTCGCTTCAACCCGGTGAAAAAAGGAAAATCGACTCCACATTCACCTCGCGTCCCATGGATACTTACACGTACATATTTGAAGCGCAGCCCAGGTAACGGCGGCTGCGCTTTTTGTCTGCATGTTCCCCGGCTTACATAGGAAGGCGGCTCTGATCCGCGACGACCGACTCCCCTTGTTCCGTCTTTTCTCCGCCCCCCTTCCCGGAAGGGCGGTCATCGGCATCCCTGCGGCGCCGCAAAAATTTTAGGATCAAATAGGGAATCCAAATGAATGCGGTATAAAGAAAAACCGAACCCAGCAATGACCCTCCCGTATCATATAAAGGGTCATTCTCATTCCACGAGCCGAGTTGAAGGTCAAGAATAAATAGGGTGGCAAAGGATATTCCCTGAAAAATAAGCATCTGAAGCCAACGCATTCTTTTCACCAAGACAAAAAAGATCACGCTGGTCACCAGCATAAGACTCATGGGATAGATTGGCCCGGCCGTTTCGATGTCCCCGCTGGCGGCTTTATCGAATATCCACCAGCCTAAGCCGTATTGCAGCAGAAATGTCAACCAGGCAAACGGACCGATATTGGGAAACGCGGCTTTTCTTTTCCTCTCATTCTCTATGTATTCACGCTGCCGGATTTCCTCTTCAAGCTCCTCTGGGGTAGGCTCGCGTTCTTCCTGCTCTTGGATCTTCCGTTCCATATAGGGACGGAACTCACGCTCGATATTGCCGTCGAATTCCGCAGGAACCCGGTTCATGTCTTCCCTGAGCATGGCCGGAGCGGATTCGTCCTGCGGGTCGTGAATGAGGAGGGAAGACAACCACAGCGGGATGCCCCTTGGGGCGAGAACCTCAAGCCACCGGTTCGCTTCCATGATGTCGATGAAAGGAATGGCCAGCAGCCTATCCTTCAAGCCTTCATTGTATATCAGGTGCAGTACGGGCAGCAGCTCCGCCATGGGGGCACTCTCGGTCATTTTCATTTCCCTATAGGCATAGCTGTACAGCATGAGATGCCTTCCGTAATACATTTCCTTGATATCCCGGACCGGCACGCTGCCCCGTATCGCTTCCTTGGTTTCCCGGTTCCACAGGAGAAACTCTACTCTGTCGTCGTAAAGCATGTACTGATCTAGATGCCTGTTTAGCCAGATACGTTCCGCCAAGTTTTTAAATAGTTTATAAAAGATCCATACGCCCGCAGGCACGGCAGGCAGCGTCAGCAGCATCCAGCCCGATGGCCAACGCGAAAGCAGGAAAAGCGGCCCTACGGCCAAAGCCAGACCGACCAGCATTCCAAGCGTGATCATTTCAAACGTGAGAATCCAATAAAAAGGCTGCATCTTTCGCTGTCGCTGCTTATGAATCATCGCCGACATCAGGCAACTCCTTTCTCAGTAGACCGTTTCTGTATAATATCATGTTATTCCCTGCGCATATAAAAAGTCTACCGCTTACTATGCGCTAGTATGGATAGTAACCGCTTCGTCGTCTTACTCAATGGACGAGAGCCGTCTCTCACGATCATTAAAAAAAACCTTCCCCGTTTGCGGAACCGGGGAAGGTTTTTTAAGGTCATGCTTTATGGTCCGTACCACCCTGGGCTAGCTTGACGAGCAAGTGGGCCAGCTTGTGCTGCTCCTCCTGCGAGCCGACCTTCCACAGCTCCTGCAGCAGCTTCTCCTCGCTGTTGCGAGGCTCCTCGTTCGCAGCCAGATAACCGGCCACTTTCTCGGCAGCCTTGGCAATCTGCTCTTCGTCCAGCCCGATGCTTTGCGCCAGCTGTATGCGTTTGTGCAAATACGATTTGAAGGAATCGAAATTGGAAAGAATCCGATCCCTTTCCCCATCGTCAATCCGGCTTATTGCGTCATCCATCTTACTCATATCCAGTTCGCCTTCTTTATTCACAACATGATTATGTTCAGACATGGAAACGCCTCCTTGTAATTATTGACTATGGTAACGTACTGTACTTAACCGGTCGGACCCCTTCTTGAATCAAAATGGTTCACCGCATATTCCCCATGGAATTAACGGCTTCGGCCCCTGCGGCCGCCGCCTTGGCCTCTGTTGCCTTGACGCCCTTGGGAACTGCTATTTGGGCCCCGGCCTTGTCTGCCTTGGCCTGAGCCCGATCGGCTGTTCCTTACCGACCCTGTTCCTCCCTGAGACGGGCTCCCTGCGCGGGCTTGGCTGCGGCCGCCCCCGGCTTCGGAACGCCCGCGTCCTCCGCCGCGTTCACGATCCTTCATGGCCGAAGTGTCGCGTGCCTTGCCTTTACGGCCGCCTGCGTTTCCTGCCGCGTCACCGGCTCCGCGATCGCGGCCGCCCGCCGAACCGCCTCCGGATCGCCGCGGTCTTTCTCCCTTTACGAAGTCGGTCCCCGATGTTTCACGCGCTTCCCCGCTTTTCCCATCCCAGCGGACGCGCTTCAGCCGCATCGATATTCCCCCTTCGATCTTCTCCAGATCAAAACCGTCCTTCGGCGCGGCAAAGGTCACGGCCAGTCCGCTTCCGCCCGCACGGCCCGTTCGTCCGATGCGGTGAATATAGCTTTCCACATCATGCGGCATATCATAATTGAACACATGGGTAACGCCTTCAACATCCAGCCCCCTTGCGGCGACGTCGGTCGCAACAAGCAGCTGCAGCTTGGCTTCGCGGAACCTTTTCATCACGCTTCCCTCTTCGCCTGAGACAAATCCCCGTGAAGCTCGTCCGACGCATAACCGTGGGCCAGCAGCGCTTCATTCAACGTTTGGGCCCGGCGTTTCGTGCGGCAGAAAATAATCGCCAGAAAGGGCCTGTACTGCTCGATCATTCCGCGCAGCGCATCCTGCTTGGTCCGATCGCTGCATTCGACCACAATCTGCTTGATGCTCTCCAGCGGAATCGGGGAATTGCCCTTTACCACAATGTCCACCGGCTTGTTCATATAATTGCCGGCCAGCTGTTTCACGCCATCCGGCATCGTTGCCGAAAACAGCATGGTCTGTCGCCGATAAGGCAGCGCTGCAATGACGGCCTCCACTTCATCCAGAAAACCCATGTGCAGCATTTGATCGGCTTCGTCCAGCACGAGTTTTTTGACGCCCCCGAGCTCCAGCGTGTCGCGTCTAAGATGATCCAGCAGCCTTCCCGGCGTGCCGATGATCAAATGGCGCCCGCCTTCGAGCTTGCGGAGCTGCTTTTCGACGTCCTGGCCGCCGTATACGGCCAAAATTTTAACGTCGCCCGGCACGCCCTTGGCGAGCTTGCGTGCCTCCTCGGTAATCTGCAAGGCCAGCTCGCGCGTCGGCGCCACGATAAGAGCCTGCGGATAAGGGCGGGCCGGATCGATATGCTGCAGGATCGGCAGCAAAAAGGCCAGCGTTTTGCCGGTCCCGGTGCGTGCGCGGGCAATGACATCCTTTCCATCCAGCAGCAGCGGAATGCTCTCCAGCTGTACCGGCGTCGGTACGGCGATCCCCTGTTCTTTTAACGTCCGTACCATTTGTTCGTCAATGCCCAATTGTTGAAAGTTCGGCAAACGTTCCACCTCATTTATGATATTTCCCGGGTTGAACCGGTTATGGCGGCAGGGATTTCGAAAGAAACTGACAAATTGCCCTGCCTCTGGTAATGTCAATATATACACATCTTCATCTTTGAAACAATAAACGGTTCTGCGGCTGAAAAACGGACATTACTTCTGCCATAACGCCATCGTCCTTCTCAAGGGACAATGGAGCGTTACTATTTTTGCAATTTGAACTCTTACATAGTCGGCTATTATAAGGCAAGGAGGTTCCTATCGTGCATACATTTCAGCTTGTGCTCGCTTTTATCATAGTTACAGTATTGCCAGGCTTGCTGAATCTCTCCCTAAATTATATTTCCCGCAGGGACGGCGGACAGATTTTGCCGCTGCAAAAAAAGCTGTGGCTGATTCCTTTGCTGTCCATTTTGATTGTCGTGCCGGTCGGACTGTTCTCCATGGGCTTTGCCTTTGCCTTTGCCTTTCAAAGGGTTATGACCTCTCCCTCGTTTATGAGTCCAGAGTTTATCGTTGGTCTTCTTACGCTGTCGCTGACCGTGCTTGCCGGATTTTTGCTCTGCGAGAGCATCGTTCATCCCGTCTGCATCGCTTTACTTCGTCTATGGCTGCGCCGGGATGTTCCGGTTTACATCAAGCAAGCCGTCACTCTGATTGCCGACACGCTTGTCTTGTACGCGCTTCCGCTCATCCTCCCTGGCCTGCCGTTCCGGGGCCTGCTGCAGTCGCTTTCCATCTCGCTGTTTTATCATTTCATGGAGTGGATGCTGATCGGTATTCAAACCTGGGTTCAACGCCGCAAGCGAAGCGGTCCGGAGATGGAACCTGCAAGGACCAAAGGCGTGTCCTAGAACCTCCCCGACTTGAATATGGAGTACAACAGCCATACGACCATCAGCGTCGCTACGATAAAACCGATCTCGATCGCCGGAAAATTCCATAGCACGGTCGGCTGCCGGCTCAAGGAGGAGCCGATGATCAACCCTACCATAATGATGCTGAAGGCGAGCAGCACAATGCTGAACGACAACCGGTTGCTGATCTGGTCCAGCTTGCGCATCAGGCTTTGCAACTCGGGCACGCTGATCTCCACCCTCAGCTTTCCTTTGCTGATCAAGGCCGAAAGCTGCCTGGCCTGGCCCGGAAGGTCCAGAAGACTCTCGGCAATACCCGCAAACCCGTCAAGCACCTTCCGTCCAAGCCGCTTCGTATTATAGCGCTCCTTGAGCAGCTTTCGTCCGAACGGCTCGGCCATATCTATAATGCTAAGACCGGGGTCCAAATGCTCGATGACGCCCTCAAGCGTTAGCAAGGACTTGCCCAGCAGCGTTAAATCCGGAGGCAGCTCGATCCGGTGCCTCTGCGCGACGCCGAACAGGTCCGTCAGCGCCTTGCCGATCTGTACCTGGGAGAACGGAACGTCATAATATTCATTCCGAAGCCGTTCCAGATCGGCCCGAAGCAGCTCCAGGTCGCAGTCCTCCGGAACGACCCCCATCCTCAGAACAGCCCGAATCATCCCTTCGGTATTTCGCCGCATCAAAGCGATAATCAGCATGGACAGATTGTCCTTCATATCCTCGCTCAAATGCCCGACCAGGCCAAAGTCGAGAAACACCAGCCTGCCGTTCTCCTGGATGAGCAGGTTGCCCGGGTGGGGGTCGGCATGAAAGAATCCCTCGATGAATATCTGATGCAGCAAGCCTTCAATTAAATGCTCGGCAGCCGTTTTAAGATCGTGCCCTTTTTCTTGAAGCTCAAGACTTCGGCTAAGCGTGATACCCTCAACGTATTCCATCATCAACACACGGGAAGTGGTATATTCCCAGTAAATGGCCGGTACGCCTATCCAATCGCTGCCGCTGAACTGAGCGGCAATCTTCTCCGCATTCCGCGCCTCATGGCTGTAATCCATCTCCGCCATGACTGCGCGGGCAAACTCGTCGACCATGCGGTCCACCCGGTACAGCTTCACCCAATCCCAGTGCTTTTCCGCGAGAGAAACGAGATCCCGCAATATTTCCAGATCCCTTCCGATCATCCTCTGGGCGCCCGGACGCTGAACCTTGATCGCTACGGACTTCCCGTTCTTCAGGACTCCGGCATGGACCTGGCCGATGGAAGCCGCAGCCAGCGGTTCATCCTTAAACGAAAGAAGCACGTCACCGATTGGGGCGCCCCATTCCTGCTCGATCAGGGCCCTGGCATTCTCCGCCGGAAACGGGGGAACCCGCTCCTGCAGCTTCACCAGTTCCTTGATGATGGATTCGGGCAGCAGGTCGGAGCGCGTGCTGGCCAATTGGCCGAATTTCACGAATGTCGGCCCCAGATCCTCGAGCACCCTCCGGATTCTTTCCCCGAGCGTCATGCTCTCCGGCTGCTCCCGGGATATCCAGCGCACCGGAAGCGAAAGGATATGAAACAGCCCGAGCTCCTCCACCATATAGCCAAAGCCATGACGCATTAGCGCCATGGCGATTTCCCGGTATCGGCCGGCGTGTCTGATCCGGACTCCCATATTATTCCGACCGCGGCGCTTCCAGCTCCGCCACTTTGAGCTCCAGAGCGGCTATGCGCTGTTCCAGGCTGGCGATATCATTCTCCGAAGGAACCTCAAGCTCCGACAGGACCCGCTTTACCTGCTCATAGACGACCGCTTTGATCTGCGACTGCTCTTCCTCTCCGCGCTCGATCAGGCGATTGACGAGTTCCTTCGATTCCTGGGGAGCAAGTTCGCCTCTTTTAACGAGATCGTCCACGATTTTTTCGACTTTTTCCTTGCTGACTACGGTAAGGCCCAATCCTAGCGAGATTGCTTTTTTAAAAAGATCACTCATGTCTTTTTACCTCCCGGTCATTATATTCGTTTTCATTATAAACCGCATAGACCCCGGACACCAAACTTTGGAGCCCTGCGCCAGCTTCCTAACCCGGAAAACGGGAAGCCCATTTGGCCGCCTGAACAATCATCCTCCGGAATGGGGCTTGCAGGAAAGACGGCTCGCTATGTCCGGGCATCAAAAACACGACGCGCCCGATTCCGTAGGTGTGGCACCAGGCCGCCGGCCAATATTGTCCTTCGTGCTCATACTGAAGCAGCACCGTTTTGTCCGTGAACGGGTCAAAGATAAACCGATACGGCTCTTCTTCCATTTCGAAAGGCTCGACGCCCTCCATGATATCATGCCCTTGCGCAGCCGGAGTAAATGACAGCTTCTCCATCGGCGGATGACCGTTAAACCGGCCTCCGATCAGTTGGGCAAGTTCGTAGCGGTTCGCAAGCGTGATTCCGTTATGCAGCACCAGCAAGCCGCCTCCTCCGCTTACATAGGACAGCAAACCGGCCGTTTGCTGTGGGGATACCTTTTCATCCCACAGATCGCTGTATGCGATGCAGAGGTCATACGGATATAAATTGCTCTCTTTCAGCATCTTCAGGTTTTCGCTGCACTGCACGGTAAACATATCGATCAGCAAGTGCGATATCTGGCTGTCTATCCCCTGCAGCGGATGAAACTTAGGGTGTGTATAACTTCCCAGCAAAAGCGCTTTTCTCTTATCCATGACTTGTCCTCCTTACCATTTGGATAGCTGTCCGTTTCCGTTATGCTGACGCACGCATAACGCTCTCTTCCGATACCATCAAGTTTCCCGTTCTGTCCATATCGTAATCACGAATCTCAAGAAGATATCCCGGTCCGGGCAAAATAGCGTCCAAGCTCAACCATCATGCTTCCCATCCGTTCCTCCTCTGGAACGACCTTGACGTCCACGCCTTCCTCGCGAAGTCCTTGCGCCGTAACCTTGCCGACGGCGCAGGCGACGACGCGCCCGGAAAACGCTTCGATCAACGGATCCAGCTTTCCCCGTTCCCGGGCATAATCCGCCAGGAATCGAAACTGGGGCGCGCTTGTAAAGGCAACCGCATCGATTTTTCCTTCCACAATTTCGTTCAGCAGCAGCTCAAGCTCCGACGCCTCGGGCGGTATATGCTTGTACGGCAGGATTTGCACGATCTCCGCCCCGCTTTCCACCAACCACTCGGCCAGCTTGGGGGCCGACTCCCCGTGCAGCTGGAGGGCCACCCTTTTCCCATGCAAATCATGGGATTCGAAAGAGCGGATCAGCCCTGCCGTGCTGCCGTCGTCATCTCTGACAATCGGCTGCAGGCCGTGTTTTTTCAGGGCATTCACCGTCTTGTACCCCCGGGCCGCAACCATAGTCTCTTTCAGAATGGTGAGCAGCCTTTCGGACAATCCCATTTGCTCGGCCATATCCATGATCGCCTCAAACCCGATTCCCGTCGTGAATATGGACCATGCCGGAGGGTCCTCCACCCATGCCGCAATGGATTGCCGAAGCGTCTCGTCATCCAGAAATACGGTCCCTTGAGCAGGCCGAAGAAGCGGCGTGCCGCCCATTTTTTCTACCAGCTTGGCCATATCGGAAGATTTCCGCGGACCTGTCAGGGCCACGACCTTTCCCCTCATATGCTGTGCCATGTTTCGCCTCCCTCTATGATCTCTTCGCTTAATCATTTTATTTAATACAGTATACTTTCCCCATGGCAGAATAGAAAGCCGCTTTGGTCTTAATTAAGAAAAACGTCTATCGATGTACTTCCTCAGAAGACAGACCGCACTTAGCGGAAGTTTTTCTTGCGATATAGAATTCCATCAGCTCCGCTGATAACTTATAAATTCTATTATCTACAAGCAAAAACGGTTTCCCATCCTTTTCAAAAGACGAAAAAAACAGCGGGGCAGGATATGTTTTTTCCTGCTCCGCTGTCAACATTCCGCGCTCCTTATATTTTAAACCGTCCCGCCAGCTCCTGCAGCTGCTCGGACAATCGGCTAAGATCCGTGGCTGAAGCGGCGATCTCCTCCATGGATGCCAGCTGCTCCTCGGAAGCGGCCGATATGCTCTGGGTACTGCCGGCGGTCTCTTCGGATATGCCGCGAATCGCATGGATCGACTGCTCCGCGGCCACTGCGCCCTGTGCCAGCTCTTGAGCCGCGGCAGCGGCATCTTCCACTTTAGCCGACGCGTTCTTGACCGCTTTCCGGATCCGCGAGAAGGATCTGCCCGTTGCATCGATGGATCCGACGCCTTCTTCCACTTTTTGCTTCGCATTGTCCATCGCGGTGATCGCCTGCTGCATTTGGTGCAGGATTCCGGAAATCAGCTCATGGATATGCTTCGCCGACGTTTCAGAGCCTTCGGCCAGGCGTCGAACCTCCGACGCTACGACAGCAAAGCCCCTTCCGTGTTCGCCGGCTCTCGCGGCTTCAATGGAGGCGTTCAGCGCCAACAGGTTGGTCTGCTGGGCAATTTCGGCGATGACTCCGACGATGCCGCCGATTTCTTCCGTCCGCCGCTGGAGTTGATCGATCACCAGCCCCAGGCCGCCAACGGTTTCATGGATGCCGTGCATGGTTTCAGCCGCAGTGGCTACGGCCGTATTGCCTTCCTGGGCAAGCATGTTCGTATCGGACATAACACCGGATACCTGGGTGGTCATGTCCGCAATGGAAGCGGCGTTCCGCGCTACGAGCCCCATACTCTCCAGCCCCTCCTCGACCGCAGTCAGCTGGCTTTCGCTCCCCGCAGCCACTTCCTGAATGGACTGGGTGACATGCTCGACCGACTTCGTGCTTTCCTCGGAACTTGCCGATAATTGTTCGGAAGAAGCCGATACATTCGCCGTCATTTCCTGGACATTCAAAATCATGTTTCGCAGATTGTCGACCATGAGCTGGAAGTTGTCGGCCAAATCCCCAATCTCGTTACGCTTGAACCCTTCCAGACGCTGGCTTAAATCCCCGCCGCTGATAATTTCCGTAGCCTTGTGCAAACGCCGGATCGGCCGCATGACCGAACTGATATTCCAGGTGACAAGGGGAGCTGCGGCCAAAAGAGCCAATCCGACAACCGTCAGCATCGTGTTGCGGATGCCGCTGATCTCATCCGTTACTTCCTGGGTAAACATCGTTCCGGCGACCTTCCAGCCGGTCAAGTCGTTGGTCATATACACAAGCTGTTTGGACTTGCCGCCATTCTCGTACTCCAACTGCCCATCTGGCTTCTCATACAGCTTGGAGATCCATTGTTCCTCCTTGATCGCATCGATACCCGCTTCATACTCCGGATGAAGCAAGTACTTTCCGTTTTGATCCAGCACCGTTGTATAACCTTCCTTGCCAACCTTGGACTCCATCAGCTTTCTCAGGTTATGCAAATTCAGGTCCACCCCGATGACGCCTTTTCCGTTCGGAAGCTGTTGGGCGATCGTAACGACGATTTCGCCCCCGCCGGAAGCAGTTTTGTACGGAGCCGTCAGTACCGTTTTTCCTGCTTCCTTCATCGCCAAAGCGTACCAGTCGCGCTTTCTCGGATCGTAATTTTTATCTTTCGGAGAAGATGACGACGACAACATGCCCCCATCGGAAGTACCTATGAAAATCTCCAAGATTTCTGGGTGGAGCGCTAAATACTCCTTTAATTTATTGGCAATGCCTTTACTCTGACCGTCCAATTCGGCATTGATGTCTTCAGCTTTAAAAATTCCGCTGAAGTAATCCAGGTCGCTTTTCTTGGCGTTGATGTTCTGTGTAATCATTCGATCAGCCGTCTGGACGCTCTGGCGCGCACTGCGCATAATTTCATCTTCCACCGTGTGCTGCGCCTTGTTGTAAGTCATAAAGCCGATCGTTGCACTTGGGACGAGAAGTACGAGCAGGTACGTGATGATCATGTTTCTTCTTAAAATGTGTGCTCCCTTTTTCTTCATATGTTCTGTCCTTCCTAGCTGTGGTGGAGAATATCCACCCTGCTATAAACTTTGCCTGTGTTGTTTTTATCGGCACAATGAGGGGCTTTTTTGAAGATGGGAAGCCCTTTGAAAAATGTAAATTATATTTTCTGAAAACAAAAAAAGAGCAGAAACCGTCTATGGTTTCCGCTTGCTTCCGATTCGGATAAAATAATCCAGTTTATAGAAGATCCTTTCCAGTCCCGGGGGCCTGGGACTGGGTACGAGCCTTTGAAAATTATGCTTCCGGCGGGCCGGCCATGAATGAACCTATGTTTACGCCCAAGCCTGCAGCCAAACGGCTGCCAAGGTCCGCATCCGCACGGAAGAAGTTGCACAGCGCACGCAGTTGAATATCCTGCTTTACTCCGCTCAGATCATGAACGAGATTGCGAAGAAGATTGTCTTTTTGTCCCGCCGTAAAAGAACGATACAGCTCCCCTGCCTGGGTGAAGTCATCCGTCTTCTCGATCCGGCTGCGGGTGGTATGACCGGTAAGGGGCGTTTCGCTTTCACGGTAGGAGGGCTCCTCCTTCGGACCTGTCGTATAGCTGTTCGGCTCATAGTTTACCGGAGAGGGATCCTGATTCACATTCATCAGACCATCGCGTTGATGATTTCGTACAGGTGCATACGGGCAGTTAATGGGAATCTGCAAGTAATTCGCGCCGAGACGGTGACGCTGCGTGTCGGGGTAAGAAAACAGGCGGCCCTGCAGCAATTTGTCCTCTGACGGTTCAATTCCCGGCACAAGCGCGCTTGGCGAGAATGCAGCCTGCTCCACCTCGGCAAAAAAGTTTTGAGGGTTGCGGTTCAGCGTCATGGTCCCCACCGGCGTATACGGGAAGCGGTCCTCGGGCCATATCTTGGTCGGATCCAGCGGATCAAAAGGCAGAGCGTCCATGTCGTCCGGAGCCATCATTTGAACGAGCAGGCGCCACTTGGGGAAATGCCCCTCGGCTATGTGCTGGTGCAGGTCACGGGTAGCATGGTTGAAATCCCGGCCCTGCATTTCCACGACACCGTCCGCATCCAAGGTTTTCACCCCTTGCAGGGATTCCCACTTGTACTTCACGTAAGTCACTTTTCCTTCCGCATTTACCCATTTGAAGGCGTGAACGCTGAATCCGTCCATTTCGCGGTAATTGGCCGGCGTTCCATGATCGGAGAACAGCCATGTCATCATATGCGTCGACTCCGGGGTAAGGGTCATAAAGTCCCAGTACCGTCCCGGCTCCTGAATGTTGGTCTCCGGTGAAGGTTTCAGGGAGTGCACCATGTCCGGGAACTTGATCGCATCGCGAATAAAAAACACCGGCAAATGGTTTCCCACTAGATCGTAGTTCCCTTCCTCCGTATAGAACTTCACCGCAAATCCGCGCGGGTCGCGCGCCGTTTCCGGGGAGCCCGTACCGTGAATCACCGTCGAAAACCGGACGAATATCGGCGTTTCCTGGCCGGTTTCCTGCAAAAAAGCTGCACGGGTGTAAGCCTTCATGCTGTTTTCCACCATAAAGTTCCCGTGAGCGCCGGCTCCTCGTGCATGCACCACGCGTTCCGGAATGCGTTCCCGGTCAAAATGGGCGATTTTTTCAATCAGGTGATAATCCTCCAACAATGCGGGGCCTCGCCGGCCCGCCGTTTTTGAATTTTGGTTGTCGGCTACCGGAGCTCCTTGATTGGTTGTCATGCGATGATCCATATCCGTACCTCCATAGATTCTACAATTGATTTTAGACTCAATCTAAGTTTATGAAGTAATTGTATCATCGGTGACATTCCCTTTCATGATCATGCCGTGAGCCTTGAGTGAGCTTTAAATGAAGATCAAGTGAATGCTTAGGCACTGCCGGCAACAAAACAGAAACGACTCCGCCCTACTTTTCATAGAAAAAAAGGAGTCAGTCCGCCAGGCGGTATCCGACTCCTCTTACGGTGGCGATATAACGGGGCGAGCCCGCATTGTCGCCGATTTTTTTGCGCAAGCTTTTGATATGAACGTCCACCACATTGCTGCCCCCGAGGAAATCGGTATCCCAGATTTCGCTCATCAATTCCTCGCGGGTTCGCACGGCCCCCTCGCTGTCCAGCAAAAGAACCAGAAGATTGTACTCCGTCTTGGTCAGGTGAATCGGCGTTCTTCCCCGCTGCACGGTCATTTTGTCCCGATCGATCCACAGATCCTTGTAGATGCTGCGGCTCGCGTCCGCCCCGTCCGCCGCTGCCGGTACGGCTTGGGTATGGACTCGGATCGCTCTTTGAATCTGGTACATCATCGTTTGGCGCGAGCGAGCAGGCCACACCATCAATTCCTCCTGAAGCAGGGTTCCGCTTGCGCGGCTCATCCATTCCTCAGTGACGAGGTACATGACCGGAACACATATGGAGTCCGCTATCGGTAAAAGCATTTTCCGCTCGCTTTCAAAGTCCTCCTCATTCCGGCAGGCCGTCATATCCGCGATAATCAAACCCGTGTTCATCGCCGATTGCAGACGGGATTCCCACTGCCGCAGCACCATCACGTCAAAACAGTTCTCCGACAGTACTCCGACCAGCTCGTGCATGCGACCCGGAAACCGGCTCACCATCGCCGCCCTGAACACGGATACCGGACAAGCATCCTGCCATGGCTCTTCTTCCAAAGGACGGTCGTATGGGCTTCCCGACTGCCATCCCCTCATCGGATAAACACCGGGCAAGCCGCCGGTCATTTGTTCCGCTTGGTTTGACACTCCGGACACACCCCCCCGAACACAACGTGAGCGTGGTTTATCGAATACCCCGTTTCTTCGGCAACCGTCTTTGCCCAATCCTCGGGCACCTCCGTCATGACCTCGTCCACCTTGCCGCAAACTTCGCACATAATATGCTGATGCTCGTCGGTCCGGGCATCGTAACGGCTGGCGCTCTCACCCAGCTTCAACTCCCGGATCAACTGTTTATCCGTCAGATAGCGCAGGGAATTGTATACCGTGCCGTAAGCCAGGTTATAACCTTTCTCCACCAAACGGTTCATAATATCCGATGCGGTCGGGTGATCGTGCGATTCCCGAACGACATCGTAAACCGCCTGTCGCTGAGTCGTTAGATTTAATGATTTCAAGGTATTCACCCTTTTAATTTATTTTTAGATCAAGTATAAATCTTAATTGCTTTCAGGTCAACCTTTCCTCTGGATAAACGCTACCTGCAATCTTTAACATTTCTTAAGAATCCGTTAAAAAATACTTAAACCCGCCCGTCTATACTAAGACCATATGAACTTGGAACACTAACATCCGAAAGGAGATTCATCGAATATGGAATCTGCTTCAAGATATTCAACCGCCCCGCAACCTTACGAAAACAGGCCCGCCAACCGGAGGCAAAAAAAAACTGCGGCGGAAGAAGCGTTGCTGCCCGGGCCTCTGTGTCATGGTGCTGGCCCTTGGCATAATCCTTATTTCCACATACATAACCAGAGTATTCATCCCTCCGAATATCCAAGCGGGTGCTGCCTTGCTGATCAATGCCGATACGGGTAGAGTCCTGTATTCCCGCAATGCGGATCAGGCGCTGCCGCCTGCCAGCATGTCCAAGATGATGACCGAGCTCCTTGTAGTTGAGGCCGTAGAATCCGGCAAACGCGAATGGAATGAAAACGTACGGGTGAGCCGCTACGCCGCGAATGTGCCCGGTTCCCGGATCGGCATGAACAAAGGCGAAATCTATACGTTGAAGCAGCTGTTTGATGCTCTGGTCGTTCATTCGGCCAATGACGCCGCGGTCGCGATCGCCGAGTACCTATCCGGAACCGAATCGAAATTCGTGGAACTAATGAACGTAAAATCCCGGGAAATCGGGCTGTCCGGCAAAACCTATTTCGCCAATGCTTCGGGCTTGTCGTCGGGCGATCTGATGGATTTCCCCGAAGCCGCTTCCGGAGCGGATACGGTCATGACGGCCCGGGATGCGGCTGCACTGGCAAGATGGCTGCTTCGGTCGTATCCGGAGGTGACCGAGGTAACCCGCTTGAAGGTTGTGCCCATACCGCAAAAGGAAATCTCGCTCCCCACCACCAACCTTATGCTTCCCGGGGAGCCCCACGCCTATAAAGGAAATGACGGGTTCAAAACAGGATTCACACGTCAAGCCGGTTACTGCTTTACCGGCAGCGCCAAACGCGGAGGAAGCCGCCTGATTTCCGTCGTGATGGGCGCAGAAGACAGCAACAAGCGCTTTACCGAGACCCGGAAGCTCATGGACTACGGTTTCCGCAGACAAAATGATTTTTGGGACGCTTTGACGGCAATTTTAGGATAAACTGGAGGTATGTTATGCCATAGACCTTTTGGCTTCAATCGCCATTAATTTTTGGGGGAGCATTATGCGAAGTGTACTGATTGTAGATGATGATAGGGAAATCGCCGGACTGATTTCGATTTATCTGGAGAACGAAGGCTACCGGGTCATCCAGGCCCATGACGGTGAAGAAGCGCTGCAAAAACTGGCCGCCGGGGAGCAACCCGTTGACCTGGTTATCCTTGACGTAATGATGCCGAAGCTGAACGGGCTGGATGCTTGCCGGAAAATACGGGAGACCTCGGCCATTCCAATTTTGATGCTGAGCGCTAAAAGCGAAGATATGGACAAAATACTCGGGCTTATGACCGGAGCCGACGATTATATGATCAAGCCCTTTAACCCGCTGGAGCTGACAACGCGCGTCAAATCCCTGCTGCGACGCTCGCTTCAATATAACGCCGAAGCGCAGGCCGCCGAACGGTCAACGCTTACGGTGGACGGGCTGGAAATCAACCGTGACACCCATGAGGTGACGGCGAATGGGCGGCCCATTGTCCTAACGGCCAGGGAATTCGATATCTTGTATCTGCTTGCCCGGCAGCCGGGGCGGATTTTCAGCGCCGAAGATATTTTTCAGCAGGTCTGGAAAGAAAAATATTATGTTTCCAACAACACGGTCATGGTCCATATCAGCAATCTGCGGGACAAACTCGAAAAGGAGCTCGGCTACAAACTGATCCAGACCGTTTGGGGCGTAGGGTATAAAATCCATGCGTAAACTCCAATGGAAAATCATCACCCTGTTCTTTACCAGTGGGGCGCTTACCCTCGTGATTCTGTTTACTCTCCGGCAAACCATGCGGTTTTTAGGCCGGGAATTCTGGCAATCGCTTGGGTATTGGAGCTCTTTCGGCTGAACAACCAGCTGGATCGCTTCTTCGGTTTTCCCCTGATCCCCACGCTCAGCGGCATCGCGCTGTTTGTCCTCATCGTGCTGCTGCTGAGCCGGAGCTCGATCGTTGCGATACAGCGGTTGTTGGAAGGCACCGAACGGCTCTCCCGAGGAGAGCTGGATCAGGAAATCAAAGTCAGATCCAACGATGAATTCGGCCTTCTGGCCGAGCAAATCAACCAGATGGCCAAGAAGCTGAAGCTTTCCCTGGAAGAAGAACGCATGGCCGTGCAAGCCAAAAACGAACTCATCAGCAACGTATCCCACGATCTCCGAACGCCGCTCACCTCCATCATCGGCTATCTGAGACTGGTCAGCGAAGACCGGTATAAAGACGAGGTGGAACTCCGCTACTACACGGACATCGCCTATGACAAGTCCCTCCGGCTGGGCAGGCTGGTGAACGATTTGTTTGATTACACCAGGATGGGATACTCTCCTCTGCAACGGACCGACATCAATCTGGTGGAGCTGCTGGGACAGCTTGCGGCGGACTTTTCCCTGGCCGGCCCCGCGGATGCAGAAGGCGTCCAAATCCGATTTTCGGCCCCGGAGGAAAAGGTGATGGTTTTTGCCGACGGAGACAAGCTGATGCGCACTTGCGAGAACCTGATCTCCAACGCCATCCGTCACGGCAAAGAAGCGGGAAGGATCGATTTGACGGTTTCGAAGGAGAAGACGCATGCTGTCGTGAAGATCATAAATTACGGCCCGGCGATTCCGTCCCATGCTATTCCGCATTTGTTCGAGCGTTTTTACCGTGCGGATGAATCGCGAACAGCCCAGACGGGAGGAGCCGGTCTAGGCCTGGCCATCGTCAAGAGCATCGTGGATGCCCACGAGGGCGAAATCGTCGTAAACAGCTCGCCGGAGCGTACGGTTTTCGAGGTTCGGCTGCCGTTCAGCCCCCCTTCTTTTCAGAGGCCCGGTAGCTAAACGATTCGACATGCAATTCCATTTTCGGATAAAATAGGGCATGATAAGAAATCGTGTTTCCGTCTTTTGAAAGGAATGGAATTGCCAGCATGATCAACATTCTGTTTACCAACTTTTGCGTTCTGGTCACCTTATTGTATGTCTCGGGGCTGCTGTCCAAAAAGTATGTCGTCGGCCGTTCCCCTTCCTTGTTGGTTAAAGTGAACGCCGGGCTGTTGTTTGGCGTGTACGGCATCATTCTGATGTTTTACTCATATCCCATTGCTCCGCTGTTCTTCGCCGATCTAAGACATCTCGCTATCGTCGTCATCGCCTGTTATATGGGCTGGCTTCCCTCCTTGATAGCCGGCATCCTCATCGCCGCCGGACGCATGCTGCTGTTCGGGCTAACCCATTCCTCCGTCATGGTCGGTGCAAGCATGCTTTTGACGGGTATCCTGTGCGGTCTGATTTCGAGGATGAAAGCGGACAAGTTAATGAAGATGATGGTCATGAACGTTGCGGCCATGCTTATTATTCTGGCCCTGTTGCTGATCAACCTCAAGGACCATGACAGCTTAGCGGGGATTTTTACGACCCAGTTCATCATCTCGGTGCTCGGTACTTTCGTTATTTATGCTCTTGCCGAATACATCAACGCGTCCAACATGCTTTTTCTGCAAATGAAAAAAAACGCGGAAACCGATTATTTAACCAGCCTTAACAATCTGCGCCAGTTCGAACAGCTGCTTTCCGAACGTTTTTTGGAGGTAAACCATCACGGGGAAAAACTGGGCTTGCTGCTCATCGACATCGACCACTTCAAAAAATAAACGACACCTACGGCCATGCGGCCGGAGATGCCGTTTTGCGGCAGATCAGCAGACTGCTGAAACATCAATCCCGCTCCGTGGACGAAGTATCCCGGAATGGCGGCGAAGAATTCTCGGTGCTTGTCCCGAACGCCTCCCTGGAAGAAGCGTCGGCACTTGCCGAGAAAATGCGGGCCGCGGTCGAACGCCACTCTTTTGAGATGGAAGACGGTACGCGGCTGCAAGTTACGATCTCCATCGGGGTAGCGGTGCATCCCGACACGATTCGCGCCGAGGACGGGAAAGACCTGCTTGAACAGGCCGACGCCGAGCTTTACCGCGCCAAGAACAGCGGCCGAAACCGTGTTTGTTCCGCCCGGGAATGCGCTTTCTGAGCACTAAGCATCCTTGGACTCCAAAATTTGCTCGATAGCTTCAAGCGTATCGGCAGTCAGCTTTATGCCCGAAGCGTTTACGTTCTCTTCGACCTGCTCCGGGCGCTTGCGCCAACCAGTGCGCTGGCAACGTTGCCCTGGCGGAGAATCCATGCCAATGCAAGCTGCCCGACCGTTATGCCCAGATCCTGTGCGATCTCGCCAAGCTGCCGGACTTTGTGAAGGCGATCTTCACTGATTTTGAGGCGGTCGGCTCCCAGTTTGGAGGCGCGGCTGTTTTCCGGCACGCTTTCCATGACGGCGTATTTTCCGGTCAAGACGCCCTGTGCCAGCGGCGAGTATACCACCTGTCCGATCCCCTTTTTCTCGCCAAGCGGAATGATTTCCTTTTCGATGCTGCGCTCGAACATATTGTACAGGGGCTGATTCACCACGATCCGGTCCAGCAGATACCGGTCCGCAACCGCAAGGGCCTCTTCCATCTGCGCCGCCGTCCACATGCTGACGCCCACATAGAGCACCTTGCCCTGGCGCACCAGATCATCCAAGGCCCGTAGGGTTTCTTGCACCGGCGTTTCGGGATGAAAACGGTGGCAGTAATATATATCGATATAGTCCATGCCCAGCCGCTTCAGGCTGGCATCGCACTGCTCCATGATATGTTTCCGGGAAAGGCCTTGATCATTCGGGCCGTCCCCCATTTTGCCGAACACTTTCGTGGCCAATACGTAAGATTCCCGGGGAAAGGCCTTCAACGTCTCACCGACAACTACCTCCGCGGCACCTTGTTCATAGACATTGGCCGTATCAAAGAAATTAACGCCGAGCCCGTAAGCCGTCTGTATGGATTTGACGGCATTTTCGCGCTCCACATAACCGCCGTACGTAAGCCAGCTGCCCAGGCTGATTTCGCTAACCTTCAGCCCGCTGCCGCCCAGTCTTCGGAATTCCATATTCCAAAACCCTCCTTAACGCAAAATAGATACCCTCCTTCATTTTAACACTAATTCCCACAATGAATAGCCTTTGAGGTACGGTGCATAAAATCGGGTTTTCAGTCTCCCCTTAACGGTTATAGCCGGTAGATTTGACGCTCGTATTCACCTTTACCTCGAACCGGATTCGAGGATAGATCTCTTTCCACTGTTCCTCCTCCGTGCGGTTGTTCCAGTGGGTACCGTAAAAACGGAGTCCGAAGCCCAGCGGATCCAGCCCGGTATCGCGGATTTTTTCCAGGAACTTGACAAGGTCTTCCGAGAGGCTTTTATTCAGAGCCTGCTCAATTTCTTGCTGTTCCCGCTTGGACATTTGCCCCGGTTCATCCTTTTCCTCAATGTTTCCCCCGACCCGGAC
The DNA here is from genome assembly GCF_000987955.1 of Paenibacillus sp. DMB20. Classification (GTDB taxonomy): domain Bacteria; phylum Bacillota; class Bacilli; order Paenibacillales; family Paenibacillaceae; genus Paenibacillus_AQ. The sequence goes on along the minus strand of NZ_LAZU01000015.1, from coordinate 69,468 downwards.
CTTGTAACGGACAACCTCTTTTCCCGGCGCAGGAGCATGATCTGGTATCGGGCTTTTGTCGTCATGATGTTCAGGTCATAATGGACTCCGTCGGTCATCGCCGGAAAATTGGTTCTCAGATCGTTCCTGGTCAGCAGGTTCAACAGCTTGGTTTCTTCTGGAGACAATATTTCAACCACTTTCTTCTTGTCCAGGAGAGCTGCCTTATCAATGATCAACATGGTGTCGCCTTCCGCTTCAACGACCGGAATAACCGGGTCTTTGCCCTTCTCCCGCATCCGCCGGGATAGTTCAAAGGAAAACGTCTTGACGATGAAAGGAGATTCCGTTCCGTCTGAGCTCAACGCCAAGAACAGGGAATTTCCAGCGATCCGTTCCGTGGGGGGCACGACATTCAACACCGCCTCCGCCGAAGGCCTGGCCACCCCCGGATACAAGAGCAACTGGATGTCCCTCCGCCGGATCGCCCAATCCTCGACTTTTTCGACCCCTTGCCTGGCGTAAGCTTCCCCGTACAGAATGGCCTTGCAATGGCCGAAGTCGACCTCCTTATCCACCTTCGATTTTAACTGACGAACCGCATTGGCAATGGTTGATGAGTCCTGCGTAATAACCATGGACTTTTCCTCGCCGGACTTCGGATCGCCGATCGGAATGGAAATTTTGAAGCTGAACCTGGTCATGCCCGGGTTGTCTTCTATCAAATCCACGCCTATGGCAACCACAAACAGCCGGAGGTCGATATCGCGAAACTCGCAGCCGTTTAAAAGCAGGAGCGCGGCGCACATCAAGCCGGCAAGCAGCCTCTTTATTCCCTTCATGCATGCCGCCTCCTCCGCATGGCAAAATAGAACATCAGCGCAAGCAGAACGATTTCTCCGACCAATCGGGTGTCCAGAAAAATCACCGCCAGTTCAGCGAGCGTGAACTGGTCCAATAAGAGCGACGAGCTATAAACGATCACCGAATAGATGGCGAGTATCCACCATTCCATTTTCTTTCTGCCCTTGACTTCCTTTGGCGTGTTGACCCCGCTAAGGGATACCTTTTTGAATGCCCCCATAAGCAATTCCTTGGATACATGCCAGTGGACGATGGAATTGACCAGAGAGAGACACATGTATACGACGTAAAACACATAGATCATCCGTTCAATAATAAAATAACGGATCCGCAGCGAATCGATCGTGGAGAACGCCGGATAAACATACTCCCCGGCTCCTTCCGCCCCCAGAAAGCCGATTGGAGCGAACATGGAAATGACAAGCGTATTTATGCCCAGCAGAACGATCAGCCAGAAATGCCTGACCCTCAGTCTCTTGAACACACGGTTGAAAATAACCATATTGGTATAACCGGCAAACACATAAGTAGCTGCCGCTACCGTCTTATATTGAGGGACTCTCCACAAATACGTGACGACCTGCAGGACGGCATCCCAGCTGTAGTACGGACTGCTGAATATGCGAAACACCATGTAAACGATCAGCGGAAAGGTCATGTACAACACGATTTCCAGCCCATACAGAATCGACTCCGAATCCAGCCTTGCGCTTAGTCCAACCACCGTCAAAAAACCGACAAGAACGAGGTATGGCGATACGTCCGGGCTGATAAACCGGTTCGTCACATCGACGAAGCCGACCAGGGTCAGGACACTGGACGTAAACCATATGCTGCTCATCAGAATCAGCAGGGGGCTTCCAATCCATCTCGGCAAAAACTTGTGCATGATTTCCGGCAGTCCCTGTTGCGGAAACTTGGCAAGCAGCTTGGCGAAAAGGAGCAGCAGGACCATGCCGATCCCAAGCGCGATGATCGTGGAAAGGAGGGCGCCGTTATACCGGTCCTGAATCAGTATGCGCGGCACGTAATTGACGAGGTTAATGAGCGCATTCAGCAGGAAGAGGTAATAAAAATACTTGTTTCTAACCACTCCTCTGTCCCTCCTTGCCGTTCCTTTCCACCGCGAACATTTTCAGATACGGCTTCCCGAAACTCCGAAGGCTGCACAAATACATAATCATGGCGATAATCCCCAAAACGATGCCGACCAGCCCGAAAAACGTGGAGAGCAAAATGAAAATATACTTGGACAGCCTGATTCCGAAACTCATCATCGTTACAGGGATGACAAAATTCGTAATCGCTACGGCTGCCACAAGGATAATCATGATGTTGCTGACCAATCCCGCCTCCGTTGCCGCCGTTCCCAATATTAACCCCCCTACGGTCGTGGCCGTCGGACCGATCGCCTTCGGCAGCCGCACGCTGGCTTCGGTCAGAAACTCCATCGCCAGGAGCATGAACAAGACTTCGAAGAAGGAAGGGTATGGAACCGTAGCCCGGCTGCCGGCAATGAGAAGGGTAATCTGCATTTTCAGGATCTCAGGATTATAGGAGGTAAAGGCAACGTACAGCGAAGGCAGAAGAACGGTCAGAAACAAACCGATATACCGGATCACCTTCAGAAACCAGCCTATCGGAGGCAGCTGGACCTTATCATCCATCGCCGTGAAATAATCGTTGAATATCGCGGGCAGCAAAATGACGTAGCCTGTCGTATCGACCATGACCGCGATTTTGCCCTGCGATATATTCAGCACCGTCCGATCGGGACGCTCGCTGACCATTACCGTCGGGAACAGGCGGAATTTCGGGTTCATCGTAAATCTTTCGATATCGGCGGCGGTCTGGATAATGTCCGCATCAATCCCGGACAATCTCTTCCTCAGCTCGTCCAGCACTTTTTTCTCAACCCGGGTAATGTCATACAGAATGGCGATTCGCGTTTTGGACACCCGCCCGATCGTCATAGACTCCGACTTCAAATCGGCAGTCTTATACCTGCGCCGCACCAGATTCATATTCGTATCGATGTTTTCCGTGAACGAATCCGTAGGTCCCTGGATCACATTCTCGGTCTCTGCCGGCAAAACAATGGACCCCTCCACAAGCAAAACATCGAACAAATATACATGATCTTTGATAAAAACGGATGTATAGCCCGTAAGGATGCCTTCCAGCGTCTCCTCCGCATCCTTGGCCTCTTTGCTGGAAGGGAAAGACTTCACGTACGTCTCGTATTCCGATACGTCTCTGAGCTCATAGAAACGGTTAATCAAATTTTCGGTTACAAGGGATGGATCACACATGCTTTTCAAATAAACCAAGGAAACCTGCTCATTCCCCATGACCAGGTCCCGCGTTTCTTTGTCGCCCATATTCTCCAACTGCTCGAGCAGCCGTTGCTTTATGTCCTTAGCCGACCTGCTTCTACGACTGTCCATTTGAATCACTCGCTTCCCCTTCGGTTTCGTATCGAATAACGATGCCAAAGCTATTTTTTGCGAAAATGTCCCAAATTATTTATAAACCTCCAAATATATCTCCAAGATGCAGGCCAACCTGTATAACCCTGTTTGTTTTCCGGATTATTGGTCATCCATCAAGCCCGGCTCGTTTCTTTTTTCGGCAAGGTGGTAATAATGGTAGACAAACCCAAATGGGACAGGCATTTATCAAGTTACTGTACGAAGGAGGATGTGTATGAAAGAGCAATATACGGGGCAGCAGGGTCTTCCGCGGTTCCCGGAATCATTCTGGAGGGCAACCACGGAGCTCCCCGCTTTTCCTCGGCTCGCAGAGGATATTGAGGCCGACGTAGCGGTCGTTGGCGCCGGCATTACCGGCATTACAGCCGCCTATCTGTTGGCAAAGGCAGGCAAGGACGTGGTGTTGCTGGAAGCAGGACGGATTCTGAACGGGACCACGGGATTTACGACGGCAAAGGTAACGGCCCAGCACGGCATGATTTATCATGAGTTCATGAATCACTTTGGCGAAGAACAGGCCCGTCTCTACTATGATGCCTGCAGCGAGGCCATGGACTTTATCCGCCGCCGGACAGAAGATATGGGAGCCGAATGCGACTTGGAGCAAGAGGATGCGTATATTTACACGCAGGACGATGAAAACATGCGTTCCAAACTGGAGGATGAGTTCCGCGCATATAAGAAGCTTGGCATTCCCGGCGAGTGGCTGGAAAGCCTTCCGCTGCCGATGCCGATCAAAGGCGCCATTAAGATGCCGAACCAGTACCGGTTTCACCCGCTCGCTTATTTGAAGCGGATGGTGGAGGAGTTTCTGAAGATGGGCGGAAGGATTTACGAAAATACAACGATCGGCGGGGAAGCAAAAACAGAGGGGCCGATCACGATCAAAACCCGGCGGGGAAATCACAGCATCACGTGCCAGTTTGCGGTATCGGCATCCCATTTTCCGTTCCATGACGGGAGAGCGATGTATTTTGCAAGGCTGCATGTCGAGCGTTCCTACGCGGTGGCCATCAAACCGGAAACCGATTATCCCGGCGGCATGTATCTGAGCGTGGACCAGCCTACGCGCTCTCTCCGCTCCGTTTCCTATAACGGGGAACAGCTCGTTCTGGTCGGCGGCGAAAACCATCCGACCGGCAAAAGCGAATGCACCCACCAGCATTACGAGAATCTCGAGAAATTCGGCGGGGAACTCCTCGGTGCCCGGGCAATCCCGTTCCGGTGGTCAACGCAGGATTTGATTACCCTCGATAAACTCCCTTATATCGGACCGATCACTTCCAAACAGGATCGCATACTGGTTGCCACCGGCTACCGCAAATGGGGGATGACCAACGGCACCGCGGCAGCCATCATTCTGACCGATCAGATTCTGGAAAAGGAAAACCGCTATTCCGGTCTGTATACCCCTTCGCGGTTTAACGCCGATCCGGCCCTCAAAACCTTTATCGTTCAGAATGCCGGCGTCGCCAAAGATTTTATCGCCGGAAAGTTCGAAATGAGCCATGCCAACATCGAAGACCTGAAAGCCGGTGAAGGCGCGGTCGTGCGGCATAACGGTCAGCGGGCGGGAGCCTACAAGAACGAGAAGGGCAAGCTCTTTCTGGTCGATACCACGTGTTCGCATATGGGCTGCGAGGTTGAATGGAATGAAGGCGAACGCTCGTGGGACTGCCCTTGCCACGGTTCCCGCTACGCATACGACGGAAAAGTTCTTGAAGGTCCTGCGATAGAGCCGTTAAAAAAACTGGACCCTGATGAAGGCTAAGACCAAGTCAGCTGCTGCTTTTTTCGTTTTCGGTCCAAAGGTTTTTCGAAGAGACCGGGAGGAAAAAATAATAGGCAGGACGCGCTCACCGTTAAGGTCAGCAGCGTCCTGCCTTTATTTTTTCCATGTCGTTGCCCCTGGCAATCCGAAAGATCCGCCCGCCGGACCGTCAAATTCGTAGGCAACCAAACCTCTATATATTTATGCGGTCACCGGTGCAAGAACTTCACGGTATGCCTCAAGCGACCGGTCAATAATAACGTTGATGAAAGCGGGGTCCACGTCCAGCATCCACGGCATGGCATTGTTCCACGCATTCTCTTCGATCTGCAGCGCGATCTCTTTCCGTTTCCGTTCATCGGCCGTGTTCTCCATCTCGTCGCACAGCTTCCCAAGGCTGAGATCGGCTGCGTGTCCAAGCTCGTGCGCAAACACCACCGCGAAATAATCATAGACGGGTTCAAGAGAACCGAACAGTTGCAGGCACTGTTGTTTAATGACTTCGGTATACATTGTTACGCTGTGAGTATTCATGGCGTACTTTCCCCCGATCAAACGGCCCCCCGGAAAATACGATTCCATCTTCACCGCAACTCCGCTGCCCGACCGACTAAGCAATTCCGAAACGATTCGGTTCAGTACGGACTTTTTCAATTCATCATGGCTCCCTTAGCAAATATACAAATCATTATAAGAGAACCTCATGAAAATATGCAACGAAAAACAGTGAATTATTTACAGAAAATATGAAAATTTTGCGTAGCTCGCCGTGTCTCTAACCGTTTTTAGTGGGCAAAAAAGATGAGCTGCACCAGGAATAACACCGCAAACACATATACGAAAGGGTGCACTTCGCGAAATTTGCGTTTAGCGATTTTCATTACAGGATAGGAGATAAAACCGAGCGCAATTCCGTTCGCGATGCTGGAGGTCAGCGGCATGCTGATGATCACCAGAAATGCCGGAAAGGCTTCTTCAAAGTCGTTCCACTGAATGTCCGATACGCTGCGGATCATCATGCAGCCGACGATGATCAAGCTAGGCGCCGTGATTGCCGCCACCCCCGAAAGCGATCCGATTAGCGGACTGAAAAAAGCCGCGGCAATGAACAGGACGGCAACGGTCATTCCCGTGAGGCCCGTCTTTCCTCCGGCACCTACGCCGGCTGCCGATTCCACCGTAGCCGCCGTCGGGCTTGTCCCGAACATGGAGCCGATGATGGTGCCCACCGAGTCGGCGGCAAAGGCGCTGCCGGCCCGTTCCAGCTTTCCGTCTTTAATCAATCCGGCCTGCTTTAATATGGCGAGCATGGCGCCCGTCGTATCGAACAGCATGACGAGCAGGAATGAAAACACGACGCTGTACAGGCCGTATCCAATGATATCCCCGAGAGAAGTTACCGGATTATAGATAAGAATGCCTTCAGGTAGCCGCGGCAGGGACACGAGCCCCTGGTCAAAATGAAGCTGTCCCGTCGCCCAGGCAATCACTCCCGTTATGATCATGCCGATGAACAGCGCGCCCTGAACATGAAGCGCAAGCAGCGCAATCGTCACGGCAATGCCGACCAGCGTCAAAGCGACCCCCGCTCCGTAAAGTCGCCCAGCGTGACCAGATTCGTTTCATGATCCGTTATGATTCCCGACAGCCGCATGCCGATAAACGCGATGAATAGGCCGATGCCCGCCGCAATGGCATGCTTCAGATTTTCGGGGATGGCGTGGATCAGCTTGGTTCGCAGCGGGGTCAGGGAAACGAACAGGAATACGATACCGGAAACGAACACGGCTGAAAAACCAATCGTATAAGGGATATCATGCCCTCCAATGACGGAGTAGGTAAAATATGCGTTAAGTCCCATGGCCGGTGCGATGATGATCGGGTAATTGGCAAAAAACGCCATAAACATCGTTCCGATCACGGTTGCGGCAATCGTCGCCGTGAAGCTCTGATCGAATGGAACTCCGGCGTCCTTCAGAATCATCGGATTCACGATGATAATATATGCGACTGTCAAAAAGACGGTAAGCCCGGCCAGGACCTCGGTTTTAACCGTTGTGTCGCGCTCTTTCAACTTGAACATGGTAACATCCCTTCCGGCTGTGATTTTCCCTTTGTAGAGCACAAGGCACGAATAATAAAACGCTTATGTTCCTTCAAGCAGAAACGGCCTCGCCGTTTTTATGGACGAGGGTTACCGAAGAATACAGCGGGATCGCTCCTTATCGCGTACCTTAGGCATTTATCCTGCATACGCTATGCAAAAATGATGAAGGAGGTTTTTGGTTATGTACGCATCCGGCATACCCTCGGCTGATTGAGGAATGTCCCAACCAATACCGTGCCGGACTGCTGTTTATCGTTCCGTGACGAACAGAATACCGTCGATTTTTACAATCGCCTGTCCGATGAAGCTCCGGACTTGGCCATCCGGGATATGCAGGAATACTGATCAATTTCCGGTTAAAAATTCAAGCGAACGGGGCCTCACCGTAAGCAGCGCCGGCGTTTCAAGATACTTCTCTCCGTCGGTGTCCGCCTTCATCGGCTCTCTGGTGGCCAAGCTGAGAGAAGTAGTCTGGAAATAATGAATGCTGTCATCCTTCGGCACCCATTCCCCCTCCTCCTTGCGGCTCAGAAGTTCCTTGAGCAGCGGCAGCCCGGCTTCGCGTATAATCAAAACATCGAGCCGCCCGTCCGTCAGAGCTTCTGCCGGAAAAGGCAGGGCTTGCGTTCCGAGATAACGTCCGTTTGACACATACACCATTACAGCCTCGTCCTCCAAGGTGCCTTCATCCCACTTCAGCGCATATTGGAAACGTTCCCCTTTTCGTACCGTCTGAAGCGTACTGATAAAATAGCTGATTCGGCCCAGCGCTCCTTTTAATCCGTCATGGATATTTTCCGAAGCCTCCGTAATCAGTCCGATGCCGAAAAAATTCGTAAATACGCGTTCACCCGCAGTTCCAATGTCGACTTTTTGGCGTATCCCCTGCATCAATTGCCTGGCAGCCTCCGCCAGATCTGCAGGCAGATTCAGCGACCTGGCAAAATCATTGCAGGTCCCTGCCGGAAGTATGCCGATCAACGGAGGCTTCTTAAGCGATGCGATCCCATTCACGCACTCGTGAACGGTGCCGTCGCCGCCCATAATAAGGACAAGATCAAACGCCTCTCCCCGTTCCCGGCAGACCCTTTCCCCGTCGCCGGGTCCCATGGTCTGAAACAGGACAAGCTCCCGGATTTCCGGCGCAATGATCCCCATAACCGTCCCCAACGCGGAATCGATCCCCCGCTGTCCCGCCTTCCCGTTATAAACCAGCATCGCGCGATCATACATACCTCTTTCCTCCTTGGGAAGTTCACTCCCTCGCCAGTACCAATAATACATGGTTCAACCAGACGGGTTTCAAAACTGGAAGACATGAACCTTTTCATTATTATTACCCTGTTTATCCGTCAAGTAACTTGGCAGCCTCGTTTTACCCCGGCATTTGCCATGCAAAGCATCCTCGGGATTGAAAAGGCTTCGGATTCGAATTAGATTAGATAAAGGATCATGGCTCACTGCATTAAAAGCGGCTTTGTCGTCAACCTCATATAACGATAAGCTTGCGATTAGTAGATATAAGCCAGCCTATTTTCAATGAAATCGAAGGTGACGGTCATGAATTATAAAACGATTAAAATCCTCATTCTGGTTATCCCCACGCTCACGATCGGCGTCTGGGAATTCGTCCGGCACGAATACCTGCTTCCGTATATATCGATGGAGCTCGGCAACTGGCTTGCCCCGATGCTGGTGTTTCTCGTCAGCATCACCCTGCTCCTCAAGCTGTTCGGCAAGATGGAGGAGCTTCAAAAACAGCTGCAGCAGGAGCAAGCCGCCAAGGCGGTATTGGAAGAACGCGAAGCTATGGCCCAAGAGCTGCATGACGGGATTGCACAATCCCTGTTTCTTTTGTCCGTGAAGGTCGACCGGATGAAAAATGCCGATAACACGGAGAACTCCGCCCTCTATGCCAGCCTGCGCAAAACGGCTCAGGAAATCAACGAATACGTTAGGCAAGCCATCAGCAGTTTGCGCCGTCCTCCCCGGAGTCCCGACCTCGTATGGGAAAGCTCCGTCCGTCATCTTATTGGCCAGTTTGAGGTCGAGAGCGGGAAGACCGTGGAGCTGGACTGGTCCATACCGGAGGAAAGCCTCTCCACAAAAGAAAAGGTGGAGCTGTATTCCTCGATCCGGGAAGGTCTGCAAAATATACGAAAACACGCCGATGCCGATTACGTATCCATCGAAGGCTCCGCCGTCCCAGGCGGTTTCCGCGTGCTGATCACGGACGACGGCCGGGGCTTCACGGGACAGCCTTTGGACCAGCCGGACCGGTTCGGCCTGAAAATCATGAGAGAGCGCGCCGAAAGGCTTGGCTGGCAAATGCAGCTGGCTCGGAAACGCGACCGTACCATTTTATCCATCGAAAAAAAGAGAGGATGACGAATGTGCAGCCGATTCGAGTGTTGATCGCAGACGACCATAAGCATGCAAGGGAGGGCATGCGCGAGATCCTGGAGCCGGATCCGGCTTTTGAGGTGGTGGCGGAGGCCTGGAACGGCCATGAGGCTCTGGAATATACGGGGAAATATATGCCCGATATGATTCTCATGGACATCCATATGCCGGATATGAGCGGACTGGAAGCTACCCGGCGAATCAAGAATGACTACCCTTACGTCAAAATTATTATCGTAACGGTTTCGGACGATATTACCCATCTATTCGAGGCGATCAAAAAAGGAGCTCAAGGGTATCTCCTGAAAAACCTGGATCCCGACGCCTGGCTGGAATACCTGAAGGCTGTCGCCCTGGATGAGGCCCCGCTGTCCAGAGAGCTGGCCATCCAGCTGCTCATGGAGTTTTCCACCAAGCCCCGGGCGCCCGTCCATTCCCCTCTTACCGCACGTGAACAGGAAATCCTGGAACAGGTCGCCAAGGGAAAGACCAACCGGGAAATCTCCGAAGTTTTGATTATTTCCGAGAACACGGTCAAGAATCACCTGAAAAATATCATGCAAAAGCTCCACCTGGATAACCGGGTCCAGCTGACCCGTTATGCTTACGACCAGGGGTGGGTCAAATGACTCTTTAGGGCCATACCCATTCCCTTCGCATTTCTTATAGGATAGAGACGGACCAGCCGGAGTCTATCATGCACGTGTTCGAAAAGCCGGGTTTTTAGCTTCAGAAGGTTGGAAAAAGCCGCTTTTTGAACCGCCTTTAAAGGGGGAAGATGATGCGAGGCAACTCACGACGACGCACGGTGATCCGTGCTTTTTTTATGCTGGCGGTTTTCCCTGCCGTATTTCACGGGCCTTTGGGGACTGCCCAAGCCGTCGAGGTTTCCGTTCCGCTGCAGCCGATCATCGACCGGGCGGCCAGCGGTGAAGTCTTGACGCTGGATGACGAAAAAAGTTACAGCGGCCCCGCTGTCATTGACAAACCGCTCACTTTAGTCGCGAAAAAAGGCAAAATTGTGAACGACAGCGACCAGCCCGCATTGACCGTTAAATCGGATAACGTCGCGGTTGAGGGTCTCACTATTGTTCAGATGTACCGCAATGCGGCGGTCCCGGCTGTCCTTGTGGAGTCCTCGAACAACCGGCTTGAAGCGCTGACGGTCAAATCATTGGGTACCGGCATTCAGCTGCGGCAGGCGGATGACAACATCCTGAAGGACAACGCCATCGCCGGCGGGAAGCTGACCGGGCAGAATCCGTCAACCGTCCTGCGGGGCAACGGCATCGATGTCTATGAGTCCAGCCGGAATACGATCACAGGAAACAGCGTTGACCTTATGCAGGACGGCATCTACATTGAAGGCGGCCAGTCTTCTGTAGTCAGCGGCAACAAGACTTTCCGCTCCAGATACGGCTTTCACTTCATGTTTACGGAGGAACTGCTATTCAGCGGAAATCAAGGAACGAAGAATGTGACAGGCGCCATGGTCATGGGGGTCACGGGGGCGGCAATCCGGGATAACCGGTTTGAAAAGCAAAACAGCAACGTAAACTCGCAAGGGCTTCTGCTATATGACGTCAAGCAGTCCGAAGTGGACGGAAATGCCGTACAGGGGAACCGGGTCGGTTTGTTTGTTCAGCAATCCGAAGGGAACCTGCTGTCCCGGAACGAGATCACCGGAAATTTCATAGGTCTGCAGATGCTCGATTCCAGCGATAACCGGCTGCGCGAAAACAGTTTTGTATCCAATGTCGTCCCTGCTCAATCCGTAAACAGTTCGGGGAACGATGCGGACGGGAACTATTGGGACGGCGCCCAGGTCCTTGACCTGGACGGGTCCGGCTTCAGCAACCTGCCTTATGAGATCAATCCGTTCTTTCTCCGGATCACCGGATCGGTTCCTGCATTCCAGCTTCTGTTCCATTCCCCGGGGATGCCGGTACTGGAACAGCTTTTTCACACCGACACCAAGGAATGGCTGAAGGACAAGTCTCCGCTGCTGGAGCCTAAACAGCCGGGCGGTTCCGCAGATCAAAGCGCCGATTATAAAATCGCGGCCGTTTCGGTTTTGCTGCTGGCAGCCAGTCTATATTCCATATTCTTATGCAGGGGGAAAACGACATGAAAAAAATGCTTATGATGATCACCTTGAGCCTATTAGTGGCACTATCCGCAGCATGCGGCGGCAAAGAGGAGTACAAAGCCGCCGACATCGACGAAAACGTCGACAAATGCGAGGTCTGCAACATGCAGGTTAAAGACAACCCGTTTGCGACCCAGATCCAGCTGAAGGACAAAAAGATACTGAAATTCGACGATCTCGGCGATCTGTTCGTGTGGAAGCAGAAAAACGGTACCGATCAAATCGGCGCGCAGTTCGTCAGGGATTACAACACCAAGGAATGGATGCATCTTGAAGACGCCACCTATGTGTACGATAAAGGAATCCGCACGCCGATGGCCTTCGGGGTGATCTCCTTTCAGAAAAAAGAAGACGCCGAAAAATTCGTCAGCGAGCATGGATCCGGCCGGATGATGTCCAGTGCCGAACTTGACCAGCACAAATGGGAAGCCGACCCGGACATGATGAAGGAAATGCATGGCGGCCACAAACATGATGAAAACGGGGACAGCGCTCACGGGGAGGATTCCGATAACGGCAAGACCCATAACGAAGACCAGGAGCACATGGGACATGACGAAACCCAGGGACAACAGGAACATAAATAACCATAACAGCGGCGACGAGGACTTCCTTGGCCTGCGCGCCATAGGGGCCATTACCCGCCGTGAAATCAAGCTTGGCTTCCGCAATCCGTGGTCCTATTCGTTCATGGTGCTGTTCGCCCTCTTCGGCTTGGCGCTTCTGTCCATTCAAACCCGTCAAGGCGGTGAGGATTACTCCGGCACGACGGGCGCGATGATTAACCTGATCCTCTACCTGCTGCCGCTGATGACCCTTCTGCTCGGTTCCTTTTCCATTACCGCGGAAAAGGAAGAAGGAGGTTGGCAGCTCCTGTCGACCTACCCTTTGGGCTCGTCTTCATACATGATCGGTAAATTTGCGGGAATGACTTACGTGCTGCTCGTTATTGTTGCGGTCGGCTTCGGTCTTTCCGGGCTGGTCAGCTCGTTTGTCACCCACAGCTATTCATGGACATCCTTTATGCTGTTTCTAATGTTTTCCGCGATGCTGGTGCTGATGTTTCTCAGCCTTGCCCTCCTTATCGGAACATTATGCAAAAATCGCTGGCAGGCGCTGACGTTCGGGGTGGCCGTCTGGTTCTTCCTCGTGCTGGGCTGGCCGACGCTGCTGGTGGCCCTGCTCGGTCTGGTGCCGTATACCTTGATCAAGCCGCTCCTGATGCTGCTGGTATTCTTGAATCCGGCGGAGCTGTCCCGCCTGTTTCTTGTCGTGAAGCTGGGGGGCGGATCGGTTCTGGGCCCCGAATATTATAAATGGGTGAACTGGATGTACCGTCCCGAGGGCACGGTCACTTTTCTGGCGAGCAGCCTATTGTGGATCGCGGTACTGCTCATCGCCGCCATAGTAATTCTGGAGAGGAGGAGAAGACGTGCCTGATCGCAACGCATTAGAGCTGGAGCAGGTCACCAAAAGAATCAAAAAACAGACACTGGTGCAGCCGGTCAGCTTCACGCTTGAACCCGGCCGGGTACTCGCTTTGTGCGGCGGCAACGGGGCCGGCAAAAGCACCATCCTGCGGATGATTGCCGGCATATCCAGGCCAAGCGGCGGAACGATCCGGATAAATGGAATGGAATGGGCCCGGCACCGGAAGGAATGCGCGCGCAGCATCGGCTACATGCCGGATGATTTTCAGTTCGGGGACGCCCTGACAGCCCTCGAGACGCTGAGGTTTTACGGTTCCCTCAGGGACGCCTCCGGGGAACGCGTGAACGAGCTTCTGCGGATGACCGGACTGGAGGAAGTGCGCCACAAAAAGGTATCGGCCTTCTCCAAAGGCATGCGTCAGCGGCTTCTGTTTGCGCAAGCCATGCTGGCCAAGCCTCCGGTGCTCGTGCTGGATGAGCCCACCAATGGGCTGGATCCCTACTGGATGGACTCCTTCTCGGCTCTCGTGCGCCAAAGCGCGGAGGACGGCCTGGCCGTCGTTTTTTCCACGCACCAGCTGAACGTGGCGGAGCAAGCGGCGGATCGGGTTGTTTTTCTGGATGCCGGTTATGTCCGTTACGCGGGCCCGGTCGCGCCGCTGAAAGAGCAGTACCGGAATAACGGCGGGTTATACGGCGCTTTTGCCGATCTGGTAGTTCAGAGGGCATAGGAAGGGTCTGGTTGGAACGGGATCGGATGATATAAGGGGGCGGTCGCAAGCTGCTCCGTAAATTCGGCGTTTTAGGAAGCAACCTTGTTGGATGAACCGCTAGGCCTCGTTTTTCGTGCATAAACCATTGCTGAAATAAACGCTGCACGTTATACTGGCCACATAGGCCGTGAAGCACACGCCGCTCCATTACAGCTCCCTGACACAAGGATCAGGGACGCTGCGATGGAGCGGCTTTTTGTTTTGTAGGGGGGCGGTGAGCAAGTTTGTTAAGGCTCTGCCCCAATGACTCTTGAAAAAAAGTAAAGGGAGGTTCGGTTTACTACGTTCCAGCAAAAGTATGAAGAATGGCTGCACGCCTGCTTAGTAGCAGAGAAAAATCACCGAAGACGGGAACTGCTCGGCAAGGGGCTTGGTCATGGAACGATGGAGTTTCTGCGGTCGATATGGTTTCCCATTGTCGGTAACTTTGATCACTTGCATCCGGAATGGGAGGTCCGAGATTTCAACAACGGATACCGGTATTTGGCCTGGCCTATATGCCCGGCGGCTCAAAAGGCGGCATTGAAATTCAAGGATATGCCTCCCATGCACGGGACCTCGATGTTAGGCGCTTCAAGGATCTGTGTACAAGACATTGCTTGTTGGCATTAGACGGTTGGATTTTCCTCCCTATAGCGTACCCCTCCATTACCGACGAGCCCAAGCAATGCCAACAGCTGGTGCTTTCATTCATCGGGAGATTCATAACATCCGATGTGCCATCTTCGTTATCCTGGTTGGAAGCAGAGATCTTGAGACTCGGCAGGCGGCTGCTCAGACCGTTTACTATTGCGGAAGCAGCCGCTCACCTAAAAGTCACCGATCGACATGTTAGACGCATCTTGTACAGACTCGTTGACCTTCAGCTGTTGGAAGTCGTTAGCGGTCAACAAAGATATCGGACCTACAAAATCAGAATGAACTGAGGACCGAATGCACTTTTCGGCGGACACCAGTTTCTTTTATGAGATCTGTAGTCCTTGATCTTACTAATGCCTGCAAGCTTATCGTAAATTGACACTGGTTCCGCTATTTTGTTCATTTTGCTACTTTTTTGACTTTAATGGACAGAGTTCCGTTATTTACTCGTTTCAGTACGAAGTCCACACAAATTACCGGTATTAACGGAACCTCTGTCCGAAAAAGGGCCAGTTGGGCTGATTTTCTTGAAATAACGGAACTGGTGTCACTGTACATTGAATCCTGAGCTCAAGGGTTTAAACTCCCAACACATTACCGCTCCTTATTGAGCTTAGATGAAATTACTGGAGCTCTCCCGCTACTTGGCGAAAACGAATCACACTACTCATACTTTCAGCCACTATTCACACAACGGCGCACCCCCATCATCTAACACGAAAAGTGTCCCCGCGGTTGCGCATGCTGTGCCAGAATTTCGGCATTCCCCCATCAAACTCGACAAAACAAATCAACCAGCTCCTACAAGGAGTGGTTGATTTGTTTTACGAGAGCTAGAAGCCTTGACATGGACGACGGCCAAGGCGTCCAATCCCAACAGCAGCCTCGCGCTTCACCCTACCTCCAAGGCGGCACCGCTGAACTGGCTGTTGTACAGATCCGCATAAAATCCGCCCTTCATCAACAGTTCTTCATGCGTTCCCTGCTCGATAATGCGGCCCTCGTTCATGACCAGGATCAGATCCGCATCGCGGATCGTTGACAGCCGGTGCGCAATGACAAAGCTCGTTCTGCCCTGCATCAGCTCCTTCATCGCCTTTTGGATGTAAAGCTCGGTCCGCGTATCCACGCTGCTTGTCGCCTCATCCAAAATCAGAATGGCCGGGTCGGCAAGGATCGCCCGGGCAATCGTCAGCAGCTGCTTTTGCCCCTGCGAAATGTTGGAGGCTTCCTCGTTCAGTACCGTATCATAACCTTCCGGCAGCGTACGGATAAAATGATCGGCGAACGCCGCTTCGGCCGCCTGCACGATTTCCCTCTCCGCAGCCCCTGCCCGGCCGTATCCGATATTGTCGCGGATCGTGCCGTTAAAGAGCCATGTATCTTGCAGCACCATGCCGAACAGGCTGCGCAGGTCGCTGCGTCTCATTTGGTTAATATCCACGCCGTCAATCGTAATTCGGCCGCCGCCCAGCTCATAAAACCGCATCAGCAAGTTCACGAGGGTCGTTTTGCCTGCTCCGGTAGGACCGACGATCGCGACCGTTTGCCCCTGTCTCACATCCACGTTCATGTCCTCAATCAGCGTTTTATCCGGATTGTAGCCGAATTTCACATGCTCGAACTGCACCTCTCCCCGCGGATGACCAAGTTCTTTCGGAGCTTTCTCTTCAGCCACTTCCTCTTCCTCGTCCAGCACTTCAAACACCCGCTCCGCCGAAGCGATCGTGGACTGGATCACATTGGCAATATTCGCAAGCTGGGTAATCGGCTGGGTAAACTGGCGGGAGTATTGAATAAACGCCTGGATATCCCCGATTTCAATCGCACGGCGGGTAACGAGCACACCGCCTATAATACTGACGATCACATAACCGATGTTGCCGATAAATCCCATCAGCGGCATAATCGTCCCGGAAATGAACTGGGCACGCCAGCCTGCGTTATAAAGCTTGTCGTTCACCTCATCGAACTCCTCGATCGCCTGGCGCTCGCGCCCGAAAGCCTTGACGACCTTGTGACCGGTGTACATTTCTTCCACGTGGCCGTTCAACTGGCCCAGATGCTTTTGCTGGTCCGCGAACTGCTTCTGCGAACGCTTTGCCACCGTCATCGTCACGATGACGCTCATTGGCAGCGTAAGGAACACAACCAGCGTCATCAGCGGGCTGATCGACAACATCATGACCGTGACGCCGACCAGCGTAACGACCGAGGTGATCAACTGGGTCAGGCTTTGCTGAAGCGTGCTGCTGATATTGTCCATATCGTTCGTCACCCTGCTGAGCGTTTCACCGTGCGTACGGGCGTCAAAATACTTGAGCGGCAGCCGGTTCAGCTTCTCGCTCACTTCTTTTCGCAAATTATAGACCGTACGCTGGGCTACGCCCGCCATAACGTACTGTTGAATATAGCCGAATAGGGCGCTGAACAGGTACAAGCCCGCCAACCAAAGCATGATTTCCTGAATAGCCGCAAAATCGATCCCCGCGCCGGGCACTCCCTGCCTTTGGGCCATCAGGCCTTCAAACAGCTTGGTGGTCGCCTCGCCAAGAATTTTCGGGCTGACAATGCTGAACACCGTGCTGAGGATCGCCGCAACCAGGACCGCAAGCAGCTTGCCGCTGTGCGGCTTCAGGTACCCCGTCAGCCGGCGGAACGTGCCTTTAAAATCCTTCGCCTTCTCGGCCGGCATGCCCGGTCCATGGGGACCGCCGCCGAAAGGGCCTCCGCCGCGCGGATGTCCGCCTTCTTTTTTATGTGCACTCATGCGATCTCCTCCTCTGACAGCTGGGATGATACGATCTCGCGGTATACCGTGCAGCTATCCATCAGTTCGGCATGGGTGCCGATCCCAGCCACCTTGCCTTCATCCAGCACGATAATCCGGTCCGCATCCATGACCGTGCTGACCCGCTGGGCCACGATCAGAACGCTGGACTCGGTCGTCTCCTGCTTCAAGGCCGCTCGAAGCTTGGCGTCGGTCTTAAAGTCCAGTGCCGAGAAACTGTCGTCGAACACGTAGATCTCCGGCCGCCGGACCAGCGCACGGGCAATGGACAAGCGCTGTTTTTGCCCGCCGGAAACGTTGCTGCCTCCTTGGGAAATCTCCGCGTCATAACCGCCTTCCATCGAGGAGATGAATTCGTCTGCCTGAGCCACCTTCGCTGCATAGCGAATCTCCTCATCCGTCGCATCTTCTTTACCGTAACGGATATTGTCCGCTATGGAGCCGGTAAAGAGGAGGGCCTTCTGGGGAACGAATCCGATTTTGGAACGGAGCTCCTCTTGCTTCATCTCCCGGATGTCCGTGCCGTCGATTCGAATGCGGCCTGACGTCACATCATAGAACCGCGGGATCAGGCTGATCAGGGTCGACTTTCCCGAGCCGGTGCCGCCGATCACCGCCGTAATTTCCCCGGGGCCGGCTGCAAAGGAGATATTCGATATCGCCGGCTCTTCCGCACCGGGGTAATAAAACGTCACGTCCTCGAACGAGATGTAACCTTTGCGCGCGGAAATTCCGCTCGCCTCTTTGGGATCGTTCATCTCAGGCATCATTCCAAGCACCTCGTTGATTCGGACAGCCGAAGCCTGGGCGCGCGGAATCATGACAAACATGACCGATACCATGATCAGCGAGAACATGATCATCATGGCGTACTGCAAAAAGGCCATGAGATCGCCGACCTGCATATGTCCCTCCTCGATGCGATGGCCGCCGAACCAGACGATGGCCAGCGTTGCAAAGTTCATAATAAGCATCATGACGGGCATCATGGCGCCCATGATTTTATTGACTTTGATGGAGATTTGGGTTAAGTCCTCATTCGCTTCATCGAAACGGGCCTTCTCATGCTCCGTCCGGTTAAATGAACGGATAACCCTGATCCCCGTCAAGCTTTCGCGCATGACCCGGCTGAGCGTATCGATTTTTACCTGAATCACTTTAAAGAGCGGAATCCCTTTTTTGGCGATCATAAAAATAGCGAGTGCCAGGATTGGAAGTACGGCTATCAGCACGGTGGTCAGGCCTGGATCGCGCGAGACCGCCATGATAATGCCTCCGATGCACATCATCGGCGCCAGCGCCAGCATGCGCAAAATCATGATCGTAACCTGCTGCACCTGCGTAATGTCGTTCGTGGTACGCGTAATCAGCGAGGCCGTGCCGATCTTATCAAACTCCTGCAGCGTAAAGTTCTCGACATGCGAGAACACCCTGCTGCGCAGGAGCTTGCCAAAGCCGGAAGCGGACTTGGCCGCCAAATAGCTGGCCACGATAGAACAGAGCATTCCGCCTGCCGCCACGGCAAGCATAAATCCGCCTACTTTCCATATATAAGGAATATCTCCCTTTACAATGCCGACGTCAACGATGTCCGCCATAAGGGTAGGCAAATAAAGTTCGGACATCGCCTGGAAAAAAGTAAACAGCAGTACAAGCAGGACCGCTGTCCGGTACGGTCTCATATGCCGGAATAATTTCAGCATCATTTCATCCCCTCGGTGTTCGATTCGGTCACATTGAACTGGATTTCATTTTCATTCATATAGGTGTATACCTTTGTCAGCAGCCGGGCGAGCTCATCGCTGCTCTCTTCTCCCAGAAAATCCACCAGGCCTCTGAAGTTGGCTTTGAAAGCCTCGCGAGCTCTTACCGCGATCGTAACGCCTTCCGGTGTCAGCCGAACGCGGACCGCCCGCCTGTCTTTCTCATCCATTACGCGCTCCAGGAGCCCCTTCCCTTCGAGACCGTTCAAAAATTGGGTAATCGTCGGCGAGGTGACCCGCATAAGCCGGCTGATCTCCGACACCTTCATGCCGGATTCCCCTTGTGCCCCCGCTTGAAACTTCAGCGTCATCAACACCTTGATTTCACCGGTGGTATACCCGGAGATGTTCACTTTATCCCAATCTCTTTTGTGAAACAGACTAAAGCTCCGTGCAAGCCTTCCTGCAGCATCCCGACTAAAGCAGTCCCTGCCTTCTTCTTCCTGGGCTTCATCCCCTTCCGCAAAGCCGCAGGCTTTCCGCTTGTCTGAGTCTGTCATGACGCACCTCCCTCTCCAAATATATAGTTAGGACACCAATTTATTAGGTACCCTAACTATATACCCGTAAAAAGCCGAAGTCAAATGTTTGGCTTCAGCTTTTCACGGGTCCGGCGGCTGCCAACGAGCGGATTAATCCGCATCGTAGCCTTCGCGGGAGAAAGAGTAACCCCCGGATTTGCGGTCTTTCATGGATTTCGCCGAGCGCCCCCGGCTGCCCACCGCATGCCGTTTCACGGCCGCGTTCTCTTTGCGCTTTTGAAAGGCAAGCTCCTTCTCGGTCTTCTTGTAATTGGCATACCGGCCTGCATCCAGCGTTCCTTCCTTCAGTGCCAGGCGGACAGCGCATCCCGGCTCGGATTCATGACGGCAATCGTGAAAACGGCACTTCCCCGCAAGGTCTTTGATATCGGCGAAGGCCTCTCCCCATCCTTCCTCCGAGTCCCACAACTGCAATTCACGCATGCCGGGGGTATCCACCATGATGGCCCCTCCCGGGAGCAGGAACAACTCGCGGTGCGTGGTCGTATGCCTGCCGCGTGCATCCTCTTCCCGTATGCCTTGAACCCGCTGCACATCCTCCCCCGAAAGCCAGTTGAGCAGCGTCGATTTGCCCGCTCCCGACGAACCGGTTATGGCCACGCTCTCACCCGGAACGAGATAAGGAGCGATTTCCTCCTTTCCCTGGCTGAGCATCGAGCTGACGGCATGAACCGGCACTCCCGGAGCCGAAGACCGGACCAGCGATATGAAATCCTCCGGATCGTCGCATAAATCCGCTTTGGTCAACACCACGACCGGCCGCGCGCCGCTCTCCCACACCGCGATCAGATAACGTTCGATTTTGCGAATATTAAAATCTTGGTTCAACGCATTGATGATAAACACGGTATCCATGTTGGCTGCAATCACCTGTTCGTCCGGCACGCTTCCGGCCTCTTTTCGCGTCATCGCCGAAGTCCTGGGCAGCAGGGCGTGAATGACGGCCCGTGCCTCGCCAGGCAGCGGCTCAACCAGCACCCAGTCCCCGACGGCCGGAAAATCGCTCCGGCTCATAGCCGAATATTCGTATTTTCCCGTTACGGCTGCGGTTTTCTCTCCTTCATCCGTCACAATGCGGTACTGCTTGGAAAATTGGGCGGCAATCCTTGCCGGTACCAGCGTTTTCCCGTACCCGGGCACAAGTGCAAGCTCGCGCTCCATCAGCTGCTGCCAATGCTCGTTCCATCCATAAGCCTTCAATTGCGTAAAATTCAAATTCAATGAGATTAACCCCTTTGTTATTTTAGTTATGGAGGATCTGATCCTCCGGTTTAACAAGCCATCCTAATTTTTAACGCAAAAAACCGCAGAACTTGTTCTGCGGTACCTTTCCGGATCAGGCAGGCGCATCCTCGATGCCCAGTATCGGGATGCAAAGAATGGCCTGGACTAGGCAGGTCACGTACCATAGGCATCGAAACACCAATGGCTTCTTTACGCCTTCAGAGTAATGGGTGGTCCCGGTAAACGCTTTTTCCGAAAGCCCCTCTGCCAGCCGATCCGTCAAGAAAAACTATCCATCGACGTTCGTTTTACGAAGACGGACCGCGTTGCAGCGGAGTTTTTCTTGCAAAAACAATAAAACCGCAGGAAACCATATGAGGTCTCCTGCGGTCAGGCGCTGTTCCTGTCATTCCAATAGCGAATGCAAGGGGACAGCTTATCTCGTTCCGTCCGTAGAGACCGATATCAGGGTGGGTTGAAGCATCTTTTCGTTTCTCATTTGACATCAGCCTCCTTTTCATAAAAGTATATTCGTATTATAGTGTTCGAAATCCGGCGTGTCAACATTTTCCATGCGCCAAACCGAAATCATTCAACAAACGATCAGATCCGCTTATAGTCCCGCCACTCTTCCGGAAGCAATGCGCCGTACTGACGGTTCTGAAAGCGATCGTCAACCAGCACGAGCGTCCCCCGGTCCGACTCGGACCGGATCAGACGGCCTCCGGCCTGCAGCACCTTGTTCATGCCCGGGTAAACGTAGGCATAGTCGTAACCGTTTTTGGCATTACGGTCAAAGTAATCCTTAATGATATCGTTCTCGAAGGAAAGCTGCGGCAAGCCGACACCGACGACAACCACGCTTGACAGCCGTTCACCCTTAAGGTCGATCCCCTCCGAGAAAATGCCCCCCATCACGGCAAAGCCGATCAGCGGATCGGCGGCATCCGCCTGAAACGAGTCCAAAAACGTCTCCCGTTCCTCTTCCCGCATGGCATGGCCCTGGAGTAGTGTCCGTACGCCTGGATTCAATAGAGTGAAGCCTTCATGGATTTCCTGCATGTACGGATAGGACGGGAGAAAAACGAGGGTGTTTACCGGCTTCTCTTTCACCAGGTGGCTCAACATATCGATGATGGCGTTCTTGCTGCGGTCCCGGTCTTTATATCGGGTCGATACCGGCAGCAGCCTTACGTCCATCTGCTCGCGGGAGAACGGCGACGGGATGGAAAGGCTGTAGTCCTCTTCTTCGGCGCCAAGCATGTCCCTGTAGTACATGAGGGGCGTCAATGTGGCCGAGAAAAACACGGCGGAGCGGAAATTTTTGCCTGCCTGATGCAGCAAATAGGAGGGATCGAGGCAAAAAAGCTTCAGAAAGACCTCGTTCCGGTCCATCTCCGCATACGTAACAAACCGCTCGTCATAAAGCCTTGATATGCGCAGGTACGCCTGGGCAGCAAAATAGCATTCCAGCAGGTGCTCGGCTTCTTCCCCGCCTTTCCCGGTCATCAACTCGGCCTCCGCATGCATAACGAAGGTTTCCAGCAATTCGTCCATCAGCTCCGGCTGACTGGAGCCGACCATCCGCTCCTCCTCCCCGCTGACCTTGCGAAGAACGATAAAACGGTTGTTTACCGTTTTGGCGGCCTGATACAAACTCGGATTGGTTTCCTTATATGCCCGCTGCACTTCAAGAAACATCGACTTTTTGAGCTCCGCGGAAAACATGCTCCGGGCCCGGTCAACCAGATTGTGGGCCTCGTCAACGAGCAGCACGCTGGACTTCTTGGCCTCCTCCGGCAAACGTTTCAGCGAGACGCGCGGGTCGAAAATATAGTTGTAGTCGCATATGACGGCATCCGCCGCATAGGCCGCATCGAGTGAAAACTCGAACGGGCAGACCCGGTGCTTGCGCGCATACGCTTCAATGACCGGGCGGGTTATGCTCGTTTCATGCTGTAAAAGGTCAAGGATCGCTCCGTTGATCCGGTCATAATAGCCCTCCGAAAAAACGCAGGCATCCTGCCCGCACCCCTCTTCTTCGCCGAAGCAGATTTTATCCTTGGCTGTCAGCGTCACCGTATGCATGTGCAGCCCGCGGGAAGCCATAAGGACGGCCGCTTCCTCGGCGGCGTCCGGGTAATCGTTTTGGCCGTCAGGTAAAAAATGCGTCCGACCGTTCCTTCTCCCATCGCTTTGACGGCAGGAAACAGCGTTGAGATCGTTTTTCCGATGCCGGTCGGAGCTTTGGCGAACAGCTTGCGTCCTTCCCCGATGCTTTTGTACACGGAGCCCATCAGCTTCCGCTGTCCCTTCCGGTAATCGGGGAACGGAAACGAAAGGCTGCGGATGCTTTCGTCTCTGCGCCTCACATGCTCCAGCAGCAGAATCGCGTAGGGGGCATAGGCCGCTGCTACTTCCTGCGCAAAAGCATTCAGCTCCTCCGCGCTGAAGTCCCGCCGGAACTTTTTCTCATGTCCGGTCGGAATTTGCACATAAGTCAGCTGGACCGCCATATGGGCTGCATGATGCAGTTTGGCGTACATATATGCATACATTTTGGCCTGGGCCCAGTGAACGGGATAGGTGTCCTCTTCAATATCGTCCAGGCTGCCGGAGGTCGATTTGATTTCATCGACCATTACGGGGCCATCGCCGAAAATCAGGCCGTCGCAGCGGCCTTCCACGGCAAATATCATGTCCTCATAAAGAATCTCGGCTTCGAGATGAACTTCCTTCTGATCCTGTTCTCCGTATCCGCGCTGCACCTGTTGGTGCGCCTTCGTTCCTTCGGTCAGCGTTGCCGCCGTCCGGAAGCCCGAAGTGATGCTGCCGCTCCGGAATACATATTCGACCAGAGGACGGACGGATATTTGAATGATATGAGCCATATCGGTCTCCTTTGTGAAGATTGTCTCAAAATAGCCTGATCACGAGCGAATCGGATATGAAAGCGGCTCTTTGAACTCGAACTTCTCGCACTTTATATAATTCTTCTAAGTCCGTATTATACCAAACATTTGTTCCAGAGCGTAATTTTCATATCCGGCCTTGAACGGCACCCATACAAAAAAGGCAGACTCGGCGCGGTCTGAATTTTGCGCCGGTATCTGCCTTTTGTGCAGCCTGTGACTATGGGAGTTTGGTGCCCATATCATCCAGGCTTTTAAATTCATAGCCCTGACTGCGGGCTTCGTCTATAATCCTTCCAAGCGCCTCGGCATTGTCGCGGGAAATGGAATGCAGCAGCATGACCGCGCCGGGATGAAGCTGGGTCGTTACTTTCTCGTATGCATGCTGGGCTCCGCGCTGCGCTTTCACATTCCAGTCCATGTAAGCAAGCGACCAGAACACGTTCGTGTAGCCGAGTTTCTTGCTGACGGCAAGAGAGCGCTCATTGAATATTCCGCGCGGGGTGCGGAGATATTTCATCTCCTGCTGGCCCGTAATTTTGGCAACCTCGGTTTTAACCCGATTCAGCTCCTCGGTCAGTTTTTCCTCCGAGATTGCGGAAACATCCGGATGACTCCAGGAGTGATTGCCGATAATATGCCCTTCGGCCGTCATCCGTTTCAGCAGCTCGGCCTGCGTCTTCACGTAATGCCCCGTTACGAAAAAAGTGGCCGGCACCTTTTTCGTCTTGAGCGTATCCAAAATCCCTGAAGTGTACCCGTTCTCGTACCCGTTGTCAAATGTCAGGTACAGTTCCTTCTTCGCCGGATCGCCCATAAAAACAGCCCCGTGTTTCTTCAGCAGTTCCTTGAAACCTTCCTGGTCGATGGACGGAAGCTTGCCGTTCACACTCCGTTTAAAGCCGAAATGAAACGGTCCGCTTCCCTCGGCCATAATCGGTGCCGAAACAGCCAACAGCAGCGCCAGACCTAGCATCGCGATGGACGTTACCCGAAAAACGCGGCATTTGTTCATCACAGTCCTCTCCTTTGCTCATGGAATCATCAGTCCCGCCAAAGGTTCCCTCGGCAGAACGGTTACAGGATACTATCCCACGGCCGGAAAAAACTTATGTATGTTCCGTTACGGTAATCGTACTGCCCTTGCGGTGGCTCTCTATCGCATACTCGATCATGCGGATGGTATCCCGGGCTTCCTCGGGCTTGACCGGAACCTGGGCTCCTTTCAAAATGGCCTCGGCCAAGCCTTGGTAAAAGGCCTGATATCTCCCTGGCAGGGTCTCAATCTCTCCCTGGACGGCCAAACCGCTCAGCTCTGTCGCAAGCTCCCCGTATTGATCCGGCTGGTCTTCGCCCCAGCCTGCGTCCCCGGGATGAAGGCCTTGCTTCAGCTGAGCTTCCTGAGGGTCCTCTCCGTATTTCAGGAAGCTTCCCTTATCGCCGTGCAGCTCAAAGCGCGGCCCCGCCTGACGGACGAGGGAACCCGCGTGAAGGATGACGCGGTGAAATTCGTATCCAAATACGAGGTGGAAATAATCGACGGCCTCCGAGCCCTCCCGTTCGGCGCGCAAGTCCGCCCATACCGTTTTCGGTTTGCCGAACAGGAACAGGGCCTGATCTATGAGATGGGAACCCAGGTTGTACAGCTCTCCGGCCCCCGGTCCCTCCTGCTCCTTCCACCGTTTTTGCACGATCGGCCGATACCGGTTGAAGTGCACTTGGTATAACGAGAGCCTTCCGAGAGCTTTGGTCTCGAGCAAATTCCGCACCGTAAGAAAGTCATTATCCCAGCGCCGGTTATGGTAGACGGTCAGTTGGACCCCTTTTTCTTCGGCCAAAGCGATCAACAGATCGGCTTCCTCCGAAGTGACCGTGAAAGGCTTCTCCACAACCACATGCTTTCCGGCTTCAATCGCTTGACGTGCATATTCGAAATGCGTCGCGTTGGGACTGGCTACGATCACGACATCAATATCCTTCTCCTGAAGCAGCTCATCCACCGTGCCTACGACCCTGGTCTTGGGAAGAGCTTTTTTCACTTTGTCCGGATCGGAGGATACGACCGTCCGGATCCGGTAGTCCGGGATGCTGGCCAGGAGAGGCGCATGAAAGGTCGAGCCCGATAATCCGAAACCAATGATGCCCACTTGAATCTTCATCTGTAATCCCCGCTTTCCATTTCTTTATATAACCGAACATTGAAAAGATAGCTTTGTTTATATTATCATTTCAACTCTAATTTCAGCAAAGAAGCACCGAAAAGCCTATGACACGACGCACAATCGAACCGTTGCTCCGGTTACGCGGCAATAATCGGGCTGCGAACAGCGATATGACGCGTCATATCGGCATATGTAAAATTTTCAGAAAATATATGTAAAAATTTATATTTTCTATTGCGCTGAATCCCCGTCCGCTGTTAATATAGCCAAAAGCGCTTTTTGGACATTCTGCAAACGCGACAAATTACAGAGAGATTTATAAGGAGAGGAATCATGTCTGCATTGCATAAAACAACCGGCCCACTCATTATTTTGATGATCAACATGTTCATCGCCATGCTGGGCATCGGACTTATTATTCCTATTTTACCCGATTTTCTTGAGGAATTCGGAGCCGGCGGCCAGACGGCGGGCTACTTGATCGCTGCAACGGGCCTCACGCAGTTTATTTTCTCTCCTCTCGTCGGAGAGTTATCGGATAAACGGGGCCGCAAAATCATGATCGTCATCGGCCTCTCCCTGTTCACGCTGTCCCAATTGCTGTTCGCGATAGCGGACGCGGTCTGGCTGCTCTATGTATCCCGGCTGCTTGGAGGCATCGGCGCCGCGGCGATGATTCCGCCGATGATGGCGTTTGTTGCGGACATTACCACCGAAGAGGAACGGGGAAAGGGCATGGGGATGCTCGGTGCCGCCATGTCCCTCGGCTTTGTTATCGGTCCCGGGATCGGCGGATTCCTTGCCGGCGTGAGCCTGCGGACGCCGCTTTACGTATCCGCGGCCGTAGCGGGGATCGCCCTGATCCTGTCGCTGCTGGTCCTGCCGGAAACGCTGACCAAGGAGAAGCAGCTTGCCGCCCGGTCGAATAACGTCAAAAGAGAAAATATTTTCAAGCAATTCATCATGTCCGCCAAGGCGCCTTATTTCGTGCCTCTGCTTCTCGTGTTTACCCTCACGCTGGGACTGATGAACTTTGAAGCGATTTTCCCGCTGTATGCTAAAAACCGCTATATCTTCTCGCCCGAACAAATATCGGTCGTCATCACCGTCGGCGCTTTGGCCGGAACGGTCATCCAAGCCGTGGTCATCGACAAGGTGCTGCGCCGTTTCGGGGAAGTCAAGCTCATCAGCGTCAGCTCCTGGCCGCCGCCGTCTGCATGGTGCTGCTGCTTCTGTCCGGGAACTTCTGGTACGTGCTTGGCATCTCTCTTCTATTCTTTATTTTTACGGCCATTATGCGGCCAGCCATCAACACGCTGCTGTCCAAAATGGCCGGAGAAGAGCAGGGCTTCGTCGCCGGAATGAACAACGCCTACATGAGCATCGGCAATATCATCGGTCCGGCCATAGCAGGCAACCTGTTCGATATCCAGATGAACATTCCTTACCTGTTCGGAGCCGTTATTCTCGTGCTTGGCGTATTCCTGTGCACAGCTTGGGCCGCACGGCGCAGCCCGTCTGCCCAAACGGCGGCAGTGCAGAAATAAGCCGCTGCCCGACCCCTTCCCTCGGTACAAAACCAATCAGGAACCGTTTCGACGTCCTTCGTGGAAGGTGAAGGAAAAAGCGAAAATTCCATACGTTAAAAGAGCTGTCCCGCGTCTGCCCAAGACGCCGGGAACAGCTCTTTTTAGGATACGAAAAAAACTTTACTTCTCTCCAAGCAAAGAACGAGTGAAGGAGATCCACTCCCGGGCAGCAAAGGACAGGTACCGGTCCTTACGCCAGATCATGCCCAGCTGCCAAGGGATCGACGGATTGCTCAAAGGCAGAATCGCCACCCGGGAAGCGTCGATCTCTCCGCAGATCGTTTCCGGTAGGAGTGCAATCCCAAGATTGGCGGCAACCATGCCGCTGATTAAATCCCACTGCGAACTTTCATACACGACCTGCGGCTCAAATCCGGCTTGAACGCATTCCCGGATAATCCGGTCATGCAGGGTGAAATCCTCGCGGAATAGGACGAAGGGCTCCTCCGCCAGTTCCGGAAGAGAGACCGCCTTACGCCCCGCCAAGCGGTGCGACGGGTGCACAAGCAGCCGCAGATTCTCCTTAACGAAGGAATAATAGTGAAATACCTCCTCATTGACCGGCAGCACGGCTACGCCGATATCGGTCTGTCCGCTTTCCACGTCCGCCTCCACTTTTTTCGCTCCGTCCTCGAACAGCTGAATCGTAATCTGCGGGTATTTGTGATGGAACTGGCCGATGACCTCCGGAAAAAACTGGAGCCGATCATCGGCGGCAATCCGATACGCAAATGCCCGCGCTTCAGGTTCATCAAATCCTCCAGCTCGGCGGACACCCGCTCGAACGCCTCTACCATATGCTGTGCCTGCTGGTACATGATGCGGCCCGCGTCAGTCAGCTCGATGCTTTTCCCCTGCCGGTGAAACAGCGTTACGCCCCATTCGTCCTCCATGTTCCGGATGGTCTTGCTTATCGTGGGCTGGGTAATGTACAGCGTCTCGGCCGCCCTGGTAAAACTGCCTAGACGCGCCACTTCCAAAAAATACTGCAAATGCCGGATGTCCACTCTCGGTCCAACTCCTTCGGTTTCTGTTGGTCGTCTTCGTTGAATGTGCGTCGATAGACGCCTCTTCCATAGACAAATGGAATGACAACGATTCGATATATGCATTTTACCTATGAAAATAATAAGTGTAAACTTTCAATAGCAATGAAAATCGAAAGGAGATACCGGTCAACATGAAGCAACTGATCAAGGGAAGCCTCCAAGTGGCCGGTTTTATGCTGATATCGATCCTGATGGATCATCTGGCCGGATGGCTTCACCTTAGCATACCCGGCAGCATCTTGGGGATTGCCGTCGTTTTTATTCTGCTTGAAACGGGCGTGCTGAAGCTCAAATGGATCGAGCTTGGCGCCAATTGGCTCCTTGCCGAACTGCTGCTGTTCTTTATTCCTGCCGCCGTCGGCGTGATGAAATATTTCCCGATGCTCGAGAGCGACGGGATTCAAATCGTGGCTGTCGTCCTGTTCAGCACCGTTACCGTTATGGTCAGCTCGGGACTCGTAGCCATGGTCATATCTAAAAGAAAGGATCGGAAAAACCCATGATACCCCTGATTGCATGGTTTGGCCTGCCTCTGACCCTGATCATTTATTGGGCGGCCAAAAAGCTTTATCAACGGAAAAACAAAGTGTACTTCTCCCCGCTCCTGCTGACGCCGATCATCATCGTGGTCATCCTGATGCAGACCGGAGTATCGTACGAATCCTATAACGAAGGAGCCGGATGGCTCAGCGATCTGCTGCAGCCGGCTACGGTAGCCTTTGCGGTACCGCTCTACAAAAACTTTCAAACCTTGAAAAAGCACGCGGCCGAAATTATGGTCAGCGTCATCTCGGGCTCGGTCATGGCGATTATTTCATCGGCGTTCCTCGCCAAATGGCTGCATTTGAGCAGTTCGCTGACGACCAGCCTCGTTCCAAGATCCATTACGACGCCTATTGCCATGAATGTTTCGCAGGTCATCGGCGGCGTACCCAACATGACCGCCGTATTCGTCATCATGACCGGCATTCTCGGCTCCATGATCGGGCCGTCCGTGATGAAGGTATTCCGGATCAAAGGCGATATCGCCCGGGGAATTTTGTTCGGAACGAGCGCACACGGTACCGGCACCTCGAAGGCATTCGAGTTCAGCTCGCTGTCCGGCACCATTTCCAGCATATCGATGATTCTCGCGGCGCTGTTTACGCTTTGCGCGGCCCCGCTGCTCATGTCGTTTCTGTTTTAAAATGTTCTTTAGGTTTCCTCCACCGGCTTACCAGCCGGTTTTTTTATTCCGGTTTTATTTTGCGGCCGGTAGGGTTAATCTTTGTTAGAACTAGGAGAAGCGGCTATAACGTTCTTTTCCGGGGACGAACAACGTTTCTGCGGGGGTTTTTCTCATATTTGCCCGAAAAGGCGGCTGGAGCTTTTTTGACATACAAGGTCAGGACGAGGCATAATTAATTTGTTAATCGTTTACATATCCTTAACAAAACGCAGGACTTTTCGGGGTCTGTCTGCGGTATGAAAGGAAGGCGGTCATCCGTGTTCTCGATGAACCGGTTTCGCTTTACGATAACGAAACCATTTGTTTTTTTCTCTGTCCTTTTAGTACTGAAAAGTTATCTGGCCTGGGTGGTCATTTTTGACGATGTGACGCCTTGGAGCCCGCTGCTGGCTGAGATTCCTTTCGTTTGGCTGCTGTTCAGCCTGATTGAATGGTTTGCCTCCAAACGCAAAATGGCGGCTTACATGGCGATCAATCTGCTGCTGACGGCCATTTTTTTCGCGGCGATCATGTATTACAAATACTACGGCGTCATTCCGACGTACCATGCCTTGGAGCAGGTCAACCAGGTGACGGCCGTAAGCAACAGCGTATTTTCACTTATGCATCCGTACTATTTGCTTATTTTTGCGGACATTATTGTCTTGTTTGTCCTGTTTTGGAGAAGCGACCGAGTCAAGACATGGAAACATAAGCATAACAAAAAGGAAAAACGCCCTTTTGTCCCTGTCATTTTCGCCGTATCCCTAACGCTGTGCCTCTTTCAGATCATGCCGAACCGGGCCAGCATGAACGAAATCGTAAAGGCGCAGGAAATGGGGATACTGAATTATGAAGCCTATACCATTTTTCAAAAGGAAGATACGGACCTGGTCAACGCCAAGTCGATTAACCAGGACGAAATCAATACATTAAAAGGGATTACGCCCACGGCTTCTCCAGCCTATCGGGGAACTGCCGAAGGGAAAAACGTCATTATCATCCAAATGGAATCGTTTCAGGAATTCCTGATGGATCTGAAGCTTGACGGCCAGGAAATCACCCCGAACATGAACAAGCTGGCCCGCGAAAGCTTGTATTTCCCTAACTTTTACCAGAACGTCGGCCAAGGCAACACGTCGGATGCCGAGTTTGTCGTCAATACGTCCTTTTATATTCCGCCGCGCGGGGCGGCAACGCAGCATTATGCGGACAAGGAGCTTCCCAGCCTGCCTAAGCTGCTAAAAACGAAGGGCTACCACTCCGCCACGTTCCATACGAACGTCGTGGAATTTTGGAACCGGAGCGAGCTTTACAAAGCGCTTGGCTTTGACCGGTACTACGACAAGGCCTTCTTCGGAGAGCCGGATAAAGTGTTCTTTGGCTCCTCCGATGAGATACTTTACAACAAAACCGCCGAAGAGCTGAAGAAAATGAACGAATCGGGCAAACCTTTCTATGCCCAGATCATTTCGATGACGGCGCATCATCCGTTCACCATCCCGGACAGCAAGTACAAAATGACGCTCCCCGAGCGTTATGAAGGAACTTTCGTCGGCGACTACATCCGCTCCCAGAACTACGCGGATTTCGCTCTGGGGCAGTTTATTGAGCAGCTGAAAAAAGACGGCCTCTGGGATAACAGCCTGGTCATCGTATACGGCGACCACCTGGGGCTGCCGATTTATTCCTTAACGAATGACGATAAAAAGCTGATGGAAGAAATTTACGGCCGTGAATACTCGTCCTCCGACATGATCAACATTCCGCTGATCATCCATGGAGAGGGCCTGAAGCCGGCCGTTATGGAGCAGGTCGGCGGCCAGGTGGATATTCTGCCGACGGTTGCCAACCTTGCCGGCTTGTCACTGGAGAACCAGCTTCACTTCGGCCAGGATTTATTAAACCAGAAGGACAACAATCTGCTGCCCGAGCGTTATTATCTGCCTTCCGGCACGTTTATTAACAAGTCGACGCTGTTTATCCCGGGCAACGGGTTTGAGGACGGCACGCGCCATCCTCTTCCGGGCAGCACCCAAGAAGAAACCGCCGCCTCCAAAACGGAATTCGACCGGGCGTTGAAGCTGCTGCATCTGTCGGACAGCTATCTGCGCCAGCTGCCTGAGCATAAGTAGAATCGACTCCTTTGCCCTTCCGCATTGGACCGTAGCGATTCTGTGGGAAATCTAGCGGAATAGGCGTCCTCCAGGTCTTCCATGACCTTGGGGGACGCCTCTTTTTGTCGTTAGGTTTGGCGCACTATGCATCTGTAGATCCCGCTATTCTATTACCGAACCGATCAGCATGCACCGGGCGCGAATCTCCGTAATTGTTGCTAAAGCAGCGGATAAATCTCATCCCATACCGCATCCATAATGTCCTGCATCCGCTCCTCATTGCTGTTCACCGCGATAACGGCGTCGCGTCCGGGAATAACGATGCACAACTGGCCCTGAGCCCCATCAGCCCGATAAGCATCATGCGTACACATCCACAGCTGGCAGCCGTATCCCTGGTTCCAATCAGAGCTTCCTTCAGTATCAATCTGTTTGCTAGTGATAAAATCGATCCACTGCTCAGGGACCAGCCGTTTACCTTCCCATTGTCCTTTTTGTAGCAGCAGTTGGCCGAAGCGGCTCAACTCCTCGTTGCTGATATATAATCCCGTGCATCCGAGCGTAACTCCCAACGGTGACCCATCCCACCTTACGTCCTCAATGCCGAGCGGCTGAAACAGGCGAGGAATCAAGTAATCCTTGACCGTTTGGCCCGTCGCGGCCTGAAACAGGGCCGAGATCATGAAGGTATCGCCGCTGCTGTAGGTGAAGCGCTGACCGGGTATCCGGTCAAGCGGCAAAGACATATAGTGCTTCGCCCAGTCCTTCTCCTTCAGGGAAGCCCTTTCCTCCGCCCATAAGGGCGGTGCATCATGCCCGGTGGACATACGGAGCAGATTGTATAGCGTGATGCCTTCCGGAAGAAGACGCGGATCGGACGCCTTTTCAGCCCTAGCCTCTCCCTCGAAATAATGCCCCAGCCGCGTATCCATCGATAGCTTCCCTTCCTCTACGGCCATTCCAACAGCCAAACATGTGAAAGTCTTGCTTACGGAGTG
This sequence comes from Paenibacillus sp. DMB20, assembly GCF_000987955.1. GTDB lineage: Bacteria > Bacillota > Bacilli > Paenibacillales > Paenibacillaceae > Paenibacillus_AQ. Next base: position 36,507 of record NZ_LAZU01000015.1, on the reverse strand, counting down.
CTGCAACCGCCGGGCATCCCGTTCCAAATCCCATTCTCTCAGAAGTTCTCCGCCTTGGCGAACCCGGACGGATAATACGTTCAGACCGCTTCCCGTGATCCGGTTAACAAAGCCGGCCAATGATCGAGCCATATCGTTTTCCTTCTTTCCTTTGCAATTGGACATCCGGTTCTTATCCGAACTTATATTTGGAATGAGTCCTATTGTATAACGAATGGAAGAACATGTACACTACCTTATTGAAACGTTTCTATAACATTCCTTCAATTCACCCTATACATTAATTCTACGCGCAGAAATATAACCCTTTATTGAAAACGTTTACCTGAGTAAATTTATAGTTAATTTCTATATAAATACAGAAAAAACCGAAAATACGACACAAAACAGCTTCGAAAATCAGTTTTTAGAAAAAGGTTATTGACATGGTTATGAAGTAGAATTATGATGTTATCGAAACGATTCGATTAATCGCTTTCATGTAACCTGGCCTTTCGATTTAGCTTGTTAGAGCTATGAAATGATACACATGTCCAGCGGTTTTACGATCGAATCCGGGAAAGTCTGAAGGATTTCTGCCGGAAAGGCCTTACCGCAACCATTCATAAATGAAAGGGGTTACATATGGCGCATATCACCATAGAGACCGGATCGCCCACTTTATGCATGACGACCAGCATCCACGTGGTCTCTCCTGCGGAATCTGGAAACCCTTCGGGAAGCACGCTTTATCTGCTTCACGGAGCCGGCGACAACGCAAGTACTTGGCAGCGTTTGACCACAATAGAGCAGTATGCTCAGCGGTACGGATGCACGGTCATCATGCCCGAGGCGAACCGGAGTTACTACACCGACATGGTTTACGGGCTGAATTATTTCCATTACATCACGCAGGAACTGCCGGAGTTCTGCAGCAGGCTGCTTCATCTGAATCCCGATCCGGACAACATTTTCGTGGCAGGGCTGTCCATGGGCGGATACGGTGCGCTGAAATGCGCGCTGACTTACCCCGACCGCTATGCCAAAGCGGTATCCCTTTCCGGTGTGACGGATATTCAAAAGCGTCTTCTGGATCCCCAGATGCCGCCGGGAATGTTGAAGGAAATGCAGGCGGTGTTCGGCAGGGACCTGAAGGTGACGCCGGAGCAAGATATATACGCTTTAGCCGCCAGGAGGCTGGAGGAATCCGGAAAACTCCCTTCCGTACTTTGCTGCTGCGGATCCAGCGACCCGTTCATCGAAATGAACCGGGATTTCGCGGAATACATGCAGAGCACTAGCTTCGATTTCCGCTATGTGGAAGGACCCGGCACGCATGACTGGATCTTCTGGGAAGAGCATTTGAAGACGACGTTTGATTTTCTTTTTAACGACTAGAACCCAATAGAGTGAGGAGATGCCACTTGAAATCCGAAGCCTTAGGGCCAGACAACCAACTGAGCGGCCGTAAGAGATCCAAAAGACTATGGGCCGAAATCCGTAAAAACAGAATGATTTACACCCTGCTCTTGCCCGGCCTGGTATGGCTGTTCCTGTTTGCCTACATGCCGATGGGCGGCCTGTCCTTGGCCTTCAAGGACTACAAAGCCAATATGGGAATCTGGGGCAGTCCGTGGGTCGGATTTGAAAACTTTAAATATGTATTCCGCGACCCTACGTTCATAGATTCCGTATGGCGTACGCTTTACATCAACATCATTAAGCTGGCTATCACCTTCCCCGTTCCGATCATCCTGGCGCTCATGCTGAACGAGCTGCGGATGAAGCGGATGAAGAAGGCGTTCCAAACGGTGCTAACCTTCCCGCACTTCCTGTCATGGATTATCGTATCCGGGATCGTCATCAACGTTCTGTCCTACGACGGGCTGGTCAACAGCACGCTGTCCCTGTTCGGCCTGCCGACGATCAACTTTTTGGGATCGGAAAGCACCTTTATCCCGATGCTCCTCCTTACGGACATCTGGAAATCCGCCGGTTGGGGAGCCATAGTGTATCTGGCCGCCATTTCCGGCATCGACCAGGACCAATACGAGTCGGCCCAGATTGACGGCGCATCGCGAATCCAGCAAATATTCCGGATCACGTTGCCCAACATCCTCCCTACCGTAACCATTATGTTCATCCTCTCGGTGGGCGGACTGATGTCCTCGGGCTTTGACCAGATTTTCAACTTGGCCAACGCGGCCACGAAAAATGTATCGGAAGTTCTGGACGTTTATATTTACCGGATTACCTTCCAATCGTCAACCGACTTCTCGTTCTCCACGGCGGTCAGCTTGTTCCGCTCCCTGGTGAACATGATTCTGCTGCTTGCTGCGGATAGAATTGCCAAAAAACTGGGCGGAGACGGTTTATTCCGATAAGAAAAACGTCTATCGACGTACTTTCTCGGAAGACAACCGCATTTAGCTGAAGTTTTTCTTGCGATATAGAATTCCATCAGCTCCGCTGATAACTTATAAATTCTATATCTATGAAGAAAGGAGTGAAAAAGGGATGGGCACGACAACCTCAACCCTAAAGCAGCAGCCCAAGGCTCGCAAAATGAAAAGAAACATGACGGGGCTGGACTATTTCCTGTTCGCGATGCTTCTTGTACTTAGCTTACTGATTCTGATCCCGTTCTGGAACGTCATCATGATCTCTTTCTCGACGCCTAAAGAATACGCGGATAATCCGCTCATGATGTTCCCTAAGAATCCGACGCTCGATTCCTATAAAGCGCTGTTCGCGGACGGAAGCATTCTGACCGGCTACTGGAACACCTTCAAGCTTCTGATCGTGGGACTTCCGCTCAGCCTCTTTATAACGAGCAGCATGGCTTATGCGCTCAGCAGAAACAAATTTCCGGGCAAAAAACTGATCTTTTTCCTGGTGCTTTTCACGATGATTTTTAACGGCGGTATCGTTCCACTTTACCTGATCATGAAGTCGCTTCACCTGACGGGAACGCTGTGGTCCGTCATTCTGGCGGGAAGCTTCAGCGCCTTCAACATGATACTGATGATGAACTATTTCCAGAGCCTGCCGGAATCGCTGATGGAATCGGCACGGCTCGACGGCGCGGGCGAATGGAAGATTCTGTTCTCCGTGGTGCTTCCGCTTGCGGCTCCCATCATGGCCACGATTACATTGTTTTACGGCGTAGCATTCTGGAACAGCTGGTACGACGCGATGATTTTCCTCCGAAAGGCAGAGCAACTGCCGCTTCAAAACGTACTCCGGACGATCATTGTAGAGTCGCAGACCAACGTATCTAACGCTTCAAGCGTAGACTCCGTCGGCAAGGCCAATTTCTCGACGGGGATGAAAATGGCGGCGGTATTCGTCACGATGGTGCCGATCATGTGTTTCTTCCCGCTGCTGCAAAAGCACTTCGCAAAAGGGGTATTAACAGGGGCTATCAAGACCTGATAATGCAATAGATTTTGCAAAAAAATCTGATCATTCATGGGGGTAAAACATGAAAACGAACAAAAAGCTGTCGGCAAAATCCATCCTTCTGCTTACCATGTGCCTGGTCATGCTCATGGTGACCGCCTGCTCGGGCAAAGAAGCTTCGAGCGGCAACGAAAAAGACGAGAACGGAGGCTACAAAGACAAGCTGAAGATTTCCGTCGCCAGCACCATTCAAGTGAAGGACGGCCAGATGGAAAACGAGTTTCATAAGTACTGGATGGACAAGTACAACATCGAGTGGGACTACAACTTCGTGGAATGGGATTCTTGGGCTGAAAAGCTCCGTCTCTGGATCAACTCCGGCGACCTGCCGGATGTCGCAACCTGGAACTATATTCACGGCGATGCATGAACTACATCGATCAGGGACTTCTGTACAAGTTCCCGGACGACTGGAAGGAACGCTGGCCGAACGTGGCTGCGGCTTACAAGCTGACAGGCCTCGGCGAAAAACTCGAAGAACTGAGCGGCGGCACGTACATTTTGCCTAGACCGGTTTACTTCGAGAACAAGCCTGCCGATCCGCTCGTGAACCAAATCGGCGTTATCGCCATCCGCAAGGACTGGGCGAAAGCCGTCAACTTCGAAATCAAGGACGTGTACACAACCAGCGAGATCATGGAATACGCCAAGCTGGTAAAAGAGAAGGACCCGGGCAAACTTGGCTCCAAGCTCGTTCCGATCTCTTACAACGCAGGCGACGTGCTGACTAATATCATGATGCCTAACAGCGAGCATTCCCGGGTCGAGTCCGCCTTCTATAAAGGCGAAGACGGCAAGTACCACTGGGGCCCAGCGGATCCGGAGACGCTTACCGGCTTGAAACTGATGCAAAAAGCATACAAAGAAGGACTCCTGAACCCTGAATACTACACCTGGAAAAACAGCGAAGGCAGCGACAACTTCCGAATAAAAGGAACGGCTGCGGTTATGAGCCTCGGCGGTTTGGCCTCCTTCCGTCGCGACGTGGACAAAGACATGAAGAAGAACCTTGGCCTTAACAGCGACGATGTCGTTCACACCGCGATCGTGCTTGGAGACGACGGAAAATACCGCAACCTGGAGCAGGTCAACTTCTGGTCCGCACTGGTCTTCTCCCCGAACATCAGCGAAGAAAAATTCGAACGCATCATGGACCTGGTGGATTATTCGACAAGCAAGGAAGGACAAATGCTGCTCAACATGGGCTTTGAAGGCAAGGACTGGAAATACGGTGAAAACAATGAGCTTGTAAGCCTATTGCCCGAAGGAACCTCGCTAGAGGACAAATATCCAAGCCGTTTTGAAGGCCTGTACCTGCTCGGGGACGACTTCAGCATGATCAATCCGGCCATCAAGCAGGAATATCGCGATACGGCCGTTAAACATTACCAAAACAAAGCGAAACTCGGCAAGGAAGGCGGCAAGCTGGCTACCTACGATTGGGACGTTCAGCTGTATGACTCCAAAGCCAAAAACCAAGCTACGTTCGCTTACGAGGAAGAATACACCAACCTGATTCTGCAGGACGGAGATCTGGAAGCCAACTGGAAGAAATGGGTGGACAGCAAGCAGTCTCTCGTCAAACCCGTTCTGGACGAACTGAACAACCTAAAGAAATAAAAAGCATCTAAGAATAGAGTTGGCCTGAGGCATTCGCCAGCGGTACAAGTCCTTTGAACCCGGTGTGCAGGATTTAAGATGCATCCGGGTTCTTCGCTTCTGCCGCCCTCATTCTTCTGAATGAGGAGTTTGCACAACGCTTAAAGACCATTGTGCAGGCTCCTGAGAAGGAGAAGGATACAGTATTTCGTCCATCTTCAACCTACTATTCTCTTAGATATAAAGATGTGGAGGGAATCATATGGACCAGAAGCAAATAGCCGGTCTTTTAAATGAAATGACGCTCGAGGAAAAGGTTGCGCAACTGCTGCAGCTTACGGCACATCTTCATGAAGGGGCCGAGGACAAAGGCCAAATTACCGGCCCGAAGGAGGAAATGGGGGTTACCGCCGAGATGGTGAATGCCAGCGGCTCGGTTTTGGGCTTGTCGGGGGCGGCTTCGATCATCGCATTGCAGAAGAGCTATATGGAAAAAAGCCGGCTGGGCATCCCCCTCCTGTTTATGGCGGACGTGATTCACGGATTTAAGACCATTTTTCCGATTCCACTTGCTCTCGGCTGTTCATGGGATCTCGGCGTGGCCGAAAAAAGCGCGGAAATTGCCGCAAAGGAATCGGCGGTATCCGGCATCCATGTCACGTTTGCGCCGATGGTCGATCTGGTGCGAGATCCCCGCTGGGGACGCGTCATGGAAACGACCGGCGAGGACCCGTATCTGAACAGCCTGTTTGCCCGCGCTTTTGTTCGCGGGTATCAAGGAAGCAACCTTGCCGAAGATAAAGACCGTCTGGCAGCCTGCGTGAAACACTTTGCCGCCTATGGCGCCGCTGAGGGAGGCCGGGATTATAACACGGTGGATATGTCGGAAAGACAGCTGAGAGAGTACTACCTCCCGGCCTATAAAGCCGCACTGGAGGAAGGTTGTGAAATGGTCATGGCCTCGTTCAACACCGTTGACGGCATACCGGCTTCCGGCAATGAAAAGCTGATGCGCGGCATTCTGCGCGATGAATGGAATTTTGACGGGGTGCTCATTTCCGACTGGGCTTCGATCCGGGAAATGATCGCCCACGGGGCGGCCGAGGACGACTGCGAGGCAGCCTACCGGGCCATCCGCGCCGGCGTGGACATCGAAATGATGACGCCGTGTTATGTCCGGCACCTGCCTCAGTTGATCGAAAGCGGGCGCGTCGATGAAGAGCTTATTGACGAAGCCGTCCTCCGCGTTTTGCAGCTGAAGAACAAACTCGGCTTGTTCGAAAACCCGCTGCGTGGCGCCGATCCAAACCGCGAGCGTGAGCTTCTTCTGTGCCGGGAGCACCGGAAGGCCGCTTATGAAGCTGCCGCCAAATCCTGCGTGCTCCTTAAAAACAACGGCGTCTTGCCGCTGAAGCCGGAATCCCGCGTGGCCCTGATCGGGCCGTTTGCCGATCATGAGGATATTTTGGGCTGGTGGTCCTGCGTCGGAGAGAAGGAAGATGCCGTCAAGCTAGGGCCTGCACTGCAAGAACGCTTCACCGGCAAGCTCTCCGTAACTGCCGGCTGCGGCATCGACAGCATGACGGCGGAGCAGCTGGAGGCGGCGACTGCCGCGGCCCGCGAAGCGGACGTCCTTGTTCTCGCGCTGGGCGAGGCCTCCGATATGAGCGGAGAAGGAGGCTCCCGGACGGATATCACCCTTCCGGAAGCGCAGCTGGAGTTGGTGCGGCAGTTAAAGCGGCTGGGCAAACCGATGGCAGCTGTTATCTTTAATGGCCGGCCGCTTGATTTGAACGGCCTGTTTGACGAGTCGGACGCGGTACTGGAAGCCTGGTTCCCTGGAACTGAAGGCGGAGCTGCGGTCGCGGACATCCTTACCGGCAGCGTGAACCCGTCAGGAAGGCTGACCATGTCGTTCCCGCAATCGGTCGGCCAGGTTCCGGTATATTACAACGCCTTCAATACGGGCCGTCCGATGGATCCTTCCAAAACCGGCGAACGTTACGTATCCAAATATATCGACAGTCCCAACGAGCCTCTCCTGCCGTTCGGATATGGCTTATCCTATACGACCTTCGACTACAGCGGCTTGACCGTTTCGAGCGATGAAATGTCTGCGGAGCAGCCGCTCACCGTCAACGTAACCGTAACGAACACGGGAGCCAGAGCGGGCGTGGAGACCGTTCAGCTATATATCCGCGATGCTGTAGGCGAAGTGGTTCGTCCGCTCCGCGAGCTTAAAGCTTTTGAACGGATTGATCTGCAGCCGGGAGAATGCCGAACGGTCACGTTTACGATTACGGAAGAACAGCTGCGTTACCACCACAGCGATCTGAGCTTCGCCAGCGATCCCGGCCTCTTTCAAGTCTTTGTCGGACCGAACAGCCGAGATACTCTTGAAGGTGCATTCAGACTTATATAGACGTCCCAGACATTCTTATATTTTTGACAAAAACAGCAAAGCTGCCTCGAGCATAACCGTTAGTGCACAATTGGCCGCGGTTATGCCCGGGATAGGAGGAGTGAGCTACCTATGACAACGATAACCCAAGACAAAATCAACCTGCAGGCGGGCAACCTCCGCTTTACCTTCTGGCAAAGCGGCGATATATACCAGGCCGTAAGCGGCAACACCATGATTAATCAATTGGTATCGAACCCGGTTGACGGTTCCATGAACAATCTGTACTTACGGATTCACGATGAATCCGGCATCCGTTTCTACCCCCTGCTCGGCATTCAATCCGACAGCAAGGTGAGTGCGAGCGAAAGCGCAATCGTATGGGAAGGAACCGTTGAAGGCGTCGATTATGAAGTTACCTTTGCGCCGGCAGTGTCCGGCATCTGGTTCTGGGACATCAAAGCACGCGGCAACGGAGTCGTGATGGATATCGTTTATGGACAGGATCTCGGCGTCGCCGACATTGGAGCCGTTCGCAGCAACGAGGCCTATCTTTCCCAATATATCGACCATAGCGTCTTTCAAGCTCAGGAAAAGGGCTATGTTGTGTGTTCCCGGCAAAACCAGCCTCAAGGCGGATTTTTTCCATATCTGCAGCAAGGGGCTCTTACAGGAGCAGCAGGCTATTCTACGGACGGCTTCCAGTTTTTCGGCCTGTCCTACAAAGCAACGAATATGCCCGCCTGCTTGAGCCGGGAGCAGCTTGCCAATGAAATCTATCAGTATGAATTCGCGTACACTGGCCTCCAATCCGTAAAGGTAGAGTTGGACGGCGAAGCCCGCTTTGTGTTTTATGGCCTGTTCAAAGCCGATCACCCTATGGCGGTAACGGAGCTCGAATACGCCGAAGAGATTCAGCAGGCATGGCAGGCATATGAAAGCCGGTCTTCTGACAGCGCGTTGCGCTCCCTCAGCCCCGTTCGCCTTAAGTCTGTGATTGGCGAGCCTCTCCAAGGCTTAGAGCTGTCGGAGGAGGAAATCAACGCCCGTTTTCCTAAGCATGACCGACATCAGGAAGAGCGCAAGGACGGCAGCCTGCTGGCCTTCTTCACGAAAACGTTTGAACATGTCGTGCTTCAAAAGAAAGAAATGCTGGTCGAACGCCCGCACGGTCATATTTTGATGACCGGCAGCAACGTGAAACTGGGGGCCAAGGTCCTTACGACAACCTCTTTTATGTATGGCATTTTCAACTCCCATCTGGTTGTTGGCAATACCAATATGAACAAAATGATGAGCAACGCCCGCAGTGCACTGAATGTGCCGAAGACCTCCGGACAGCGTATTTATATCGAACAGGACGGAATATACCAGCTGCTGACCATGCCTTCGTTGTTTGAAATCGGATTTAACTATGTACGATGGTATTACAAAACCGGCACGGACACGATCATCGTTACGAATTTCACGACATTGGACACGCCGGAGGTACGGCTTCACGTCCGCTCCGAAAAGGGTATTTCGTACAAGTATCTCGTGACGAGCCAAGTCACCATGAACGTTAACGAATACGAAACGGCGATTCGCATGACCGAGGATAACGGAGTGCTCACGTTCCATGGCGACAGCAATCCGATGGTTGCGCAGGCTTATCCCGAACTGAAATACCGTCTGTGGGTGGATGGGGCCGATGTTTCCATCGGTGACGAAACGCTTTTGGCCGACGGCGCAGCATCCGGATCGGCTTCCCTTGTAACCATGCAGATTGAAGGCTCCAGCGATTGGACGCTCACGATGCAGGGGCTGCTTGAAGGCGAGGACCTTCCGAGCGTTCCGGTTACTGCGGAAGAGGAGATCGTTCGATACCGCGAGTTTTATAGCCAGGTCATGAACGGCTTCCGCCTTTCCCGCCCGGACGAAGACAGCGAAGAACTCTTTAAGGTAAACGCTCTGGCTTGGTGGTACACGCACAATATGCTGGTCCACTATTCCGTTCCTCACGGCCTGGAACAATACGGCGGCGCAGCCTGGGGAACCCGTGACGTCTGCCAGGGGCCGGTTGAATACTTTATGGCAACCCAGAAGTATGAGCAGGTCAAGGATATCCTCAAAATGGTATACTGTCATCAATATGAGGACGAAGGCAACTGGCCGCAATGGTTCATGTTCGACCGATATTATGCCGTGCAGCAGGAAGAAAGCCACGGGGATATCATCGTCTGGCCGCTGAAAGTACTGAGCGATTATTTGACGGTAACGAAGGACTTCGGTATTTTAAATGAAAAGGTTCCTTACACAATTAGACATTCCTTTCAGTTTACGGAAAACAAGGCTTCCATTCTGGAACATGCGAAAAAAGAGATTGAGTATATCCGAGGTCATTTCCTGCATGATACCCACTTGTCCTCCTACGGGGACGGCGATTGGGACGACACTCTTCAGCCGGCCAATGCACAGCTGAAACAGTACATGGTCAGCAGTTGGACGGTAGCCTTGACCTATCAAACGGTCAGCCAGCTCTCTTCCGCGCTGCAATCGTTTGATCAAGGCCTCTCCGATGAACTGGTCAAAATGGCTTCGGGCATCAAGCAGGATTTCGAGCGCTATATGCTGAACAATGATGTTATCCCGGGATTCCTCTATCTTGAAGATCCGGAACAAGCGAAGCTGATGCTGCATCCTCAGGATCAGGAAACCGGTATTCAGTATCGGCTGCTTCCAATGACTCGCAGTATGATCGCGGAGCTGCTTGATCCGGAGCAGGCACGTGCTCATTATGAACTAATTCACAACAAACTGCTGTTCCCGGACGGCGTCCGGCTAATGAATCGTCCGGCTTCCTATGAGGGCGGCGTCAGCACGCACTTCAAACGAGCCGAGCAAGCAGCTAACTTCGGACGAGAGGTTGGACTCCAATATGTACACGCACATATCCGTTATGTGGAGGCCATGGCGAAGCTGGGCAAAGCGGAGGATGTATGGAAGGGGCTGGAAACCATAAACCCTGTCGGTATCCGGGACGTGGTTCCCAATGCCGAACTGCGTCAGAGCAATGCTTACTTCAGCAGCTCCGACGGCAAATTCAATACCCGTTACGACGCCCAGGACCATTTTGACGAACTGCGGAACGGCAACGTTCAAGTCAAAGGCGGCTGGCGGATCTATTCCAGCGGTCCGGGAATCTATATGAACCAGCTTATATCCAATGCCCTCGGCATCCGCCAGATCCAAGGCGATCTCGTGTTGGATCCGGTTGTGCCTGCAAGCCTGAACGGCCTGCATTTCGACTATGAATTTTCCGGCGTCAAGGTAACCTTTGTCTACCGCATTACAGGAAAAGCAGCCGACCGAGTCCTCATGAACGGTAAAGAGCTGCCTGCGGAGCGCATCGCGAACCCTTATCGCCAAGGCGGGCTGCGTATTTCCAGGGATAACTTCAACCAAATGGTGAAGGAACGGAACGTTATTGAAATCTTCATGTAATTTTAAGGGCGATCCCATAAGGATCGCCGTTTTCCATAACACTTCCACAGCCTTTAAAGATCGTATCTTTACAGGATTATGGATTGGTTTACAAGCAGAGGAGCGAGAAAATTGGTTAGTATTAAGGATATCGCAAAAAAAGCTGGCGTTTCCATATCAACAGTATCTTATGCCCTCAACGGAAGCAGTAAAGTAACGGATGAGACGAGCTCCAGAATATTGGCGATTGCCCAAGAGATGAACTATATCCCGAATGCGGCAGCGAGAACGCTAAAGAAAAGGGAAACCAAAATACTGGGCGTTTTCTTGACGGATTTTAAGGGGGACGTCTACGGAGACCTTCTCGATGGCATGAAGGAATTGGCCAATGCGCAAGGATATGACCTTATCGTATGCAGCGGCAAGCAATCCCACCGGATGCTTCCCGAGCGTGCGATTGACGGAGCCATTATTCTGGATCAGGCATTTGCAAGCGAAGAACTGCTGGAATATGCGGACCGCAATCACAAAATCGTCGTTCTCGACCGGGAGCTCAAGCATAAAAACATCAATCAGGTGCTTCTGGACAACAAAGCAGGCGCCACTTTGGCAACGGAATATCTGCTGGACCGGGGACATAAAAAAATCTATATCGTGTCCGGGCCCTCCGGCTCTTTTGACTCCAACCAGCGGATGAAGGCCGTCAAGCAGACGCTGGACCGGGTAGATCACGTCGAATGGATCGAAATCGAGGGCGACTTCAAAAAGAGCGGCGGGGAAAAAGCGGCCGAACGGATTATAAAGGAGTATAAGGAGCCTGTGGCCGTCTTTTGCCTGAACGACGAAATGGCAGTAGGGCTGTGCAACCGGGTAACGGATACGGGACTTGCGATCGGCGAGCACATTCATTTGATCGGCTTCGATAATATCGAGCTGACCCGTTATCTTCAGCCTCGTCTGGCAACGATCGACTATTCCAAACGCAAATGGGGAGCCCTTGCCGCCGAACAGCTAATCAAGCTGATCGCGGGTGAGACGGTTGAAAACGAACGCATTTACGTTACTTTGGTGGAAGGCGAATCGGTTGGTCATGCCACGAAAAAGGTTTATTGAAGAGATGGATCGACCCAAGCAGATACGTCTTTCCGACTTTCGTCAAGAGAGCCTCCTCAAGAAATGCCAGGCAAGCATATAATTCTTTAAAAAAGACTGTTCCGGAAATTTATGCCTTTCCGACGAACAGTCTTTTTTATCAGGTACCTTCATTGCTTACACTCGCCCTATATTTCTGTGGCTAACAATTATCCTTCCATCATATTCCGTTTCATGTGCAGCAGCTCCAAGCTTGTCTTAAACCCTGCCTGCTCTAACAGCACGCCCAGTTGAGGACGCGAAGAACGGACATGGTTCGCATGGCGCTTCAGCTCTACTCCCGGTTTCATGACGAACCGCAGCAGCCCGTTCAGGACGGCCGTTTGATCCTCCGTTCCGGGGTGGATGCCAACGTTCGTGATGACAACGGACACATGCTTGCCTTCCGAGTCAAACCCGTTCCGGTAAAGCGCGTAACCCAGCGGTTCATTTCCGTCCGTCAAAATGACCGACTGCCCCTCTTTCAAACACTGCCAGTGGGTCTGCCATGGACCGCTGTGGTCGTAAATATCCAAAGCGCCAGCCTCGGCGGGAACGCCGACTTTATAATCGAATGCGCTGCTTTCGCCGCCAAAAGCCGAAGCCTCAAGCTGATCCGGCCCCGTCAAGACCCGAAGCTGGTCGACCTCTTCATAGCCGCATGACTTATATAACCTCACAGCCGGCTCGTTCTGCGTAAAAACTTCCAATAATGCCGTATCCACTTCCCGGGCTTTGTATGTATTCAGGCTTGCTTCGATCAATGGCTTTCCGAGCCCCTGGCCGCGCCGGGCCTTGACGATGCCGGTACCGCCGTTCCAGACTCTCTGTTCCTCCCCGTATTTGCGGTATCCGTTCAGCGTCAAGCCTGCCGGTTCATCATCCACGTACATCACGACAGAGCCTTCCAGATCAAGTTCTTCAAAGGCGGCCCGGCGGATAAAAGGAGTCAAGTCCATCTTCATATTGACGAGATATTCCTCGAAGGATGCATTCCAGATCCTTAAAAGCTCTTCCATGCTCAATTCGCTTGCCCGCTTAAATCGTATGTCCACTTTCGAGTCTCCTCTCGTGCCGACGGCTGACAGGTTTTGGATCCGTCCGTTTGACATCAGCACTTACTTTTTTTTTATTATAAGTATAATATACCTTATTTTCGGTTACAGGTTTTTTAGGGTCAATAAAGACGTTTTTTTTAAATATTTTCGGACAAGATTAGTCAAACGGCAATCATTTCGTTTAATATACATCAAACCCATTAAGCTAATAGGAGTGACGATTTGGACGACCCCATTCGAAGGAGAAGCAGAGTCATATATTGGGCACTTGGATGGTTCATGCTGATCTCATCCATATCCCTGACAGGAGACGATGTATCGGAATCGGCCGTACCGCAGCAGGAATTGGCATTATCGAAGGTGGCCCGTACGGTTCCCGCCCCGGTCCCGACAACTCCTCTGCCGGAACGGACCACGTTTGAAACGACTAAACCGGTTTATCTGATGTCCACGCGCATGAATGTATTCAGTCAGCAGACCGCTCATATCTTTCTGATTTTAAAGCACATGCTGCTAGAACCTTTAAAGTTCAGGTCGAATTATGTGAATAGCCATGCATATTTACGCCTTGCTTTGCAGTAAGCTATTAAAACGTATATTCGGGCCAAAAATCATAAAGGATGTGTTTAGATTGGACGACAGTATAGGCTTAAATATTTTCTTAGTGGTATTACTTATCGCTTTTACGGCCTTTTTTGTCATGACAGAGTTTGCTATTGTAAAAATTCGTACCAGCCGGATCGACCAATTGGTACTGGAAGGACGCAAAAATGCCCTTAACGCCAAGAAAGTCATTACGAATCTTGACGGGTATCTTTCCGCCTGCCAGCTGGGCATTACGATCACTGCCCTCGGACTTGGTTATCTTGGGGAAAGTACGTTTGAAGTTATATTCCATTCCCTTTTCGATGCATTGGGTCTGCCCACTGAGTTCGCCGGGTATATGTCCTTTGTATTTGCATTTATCTTTATGACCTATATTCACGTCGTGATCGGCGAGCTCGCGCCAAAAACGCTGGCTATCCAAAAAGCCGAACGAATCACGCTCATGACGGCAAAGCCGATTATCTGGTTTTACCGCATCATGTATCCGTTTATCTGGCTCTTGAACGGTTCCGCGAACGGTCTTGTCCGCATTTTCGGACTTCACCCGGCCAGCGAGCATGAAGAAGCCCACTCCGAAGAGGAACTGCGGATGATTTTGAGCGACAGCTACGAAAGCGGCAAGATCAATCAAAGCGAATACGGCTATGTCAGCCGCATTTTCGCATTCGATGATCTGCTCGCCAAGGAAATCATGGTCCCGCGTACCGATATGGTATGTCTGTATATAGATAAGCCGCTGGCGGCTAACCTGCAGATTATCAAGCGTGAGCAGTACACCCGTTTCCCCGTCGTTCGGGGGGATAAGGACCAAGTGGTCGGCATGGTGAACACAAAGCAGTTCTTCCTGGAATTCGACGACAATTCCAACATTGATCTTACCAAGCTGATTCACCCGGCCATGACGGTGTCCGAGGCGATACCGATCAAAAAGTTGCTGAAAAAAATGCAGCAGGAAGGCACGCACATGGCCATCCTGATTGACGAATACGGCGGTACCTCCGGCATGATTACCATCGAGGATATTCTGGAGGAAATCGTCGGCGAAATCCGCGACGAATTTGACGACGACGAGGAACGGGATCTTGTGCAACCGGAACCGAACCGTCTTATCGTAAACGGAAAGGTCTCGATTAATCGCGTAAACGATCTTCTGCACAGCGATCTCAGCACGGATGAGCTGGATACGATCGGCGGATGGCTGTACGGCCATAATTCGGAGCTGGTCAAAGGCGACACCTGGACCTACCGTGACCTTACCTTTACGGTGCTGGAGAAGAAAACCCATCGGTATACGAAGCTCGAAATTGTAAAGAACACGGAAGAGGCTTCCGAAACGGAAGCAGCGGCAGCCGAAGAACTGGAGTATTGATCTGATTAACCAAAGCGACGTCCTCAAGGGGCGTCGCTTTTTCGCGTTCAATTCCCTCCCTCCGGGACGTTCTGGTAGGAGCGAGCTTCATGGAACATGTTATCCTATTTTTCATTTCACTCTATTCCATGGAGCGAGATGAATGGTAGAATATAACATATTTAGAGGTATTCAAGAACCGGGGGTTACCATGAAAAAACACATGCCACGCGATTTATCCGAAACGATTCAAAAAAGGAGGTCATCAAGCTTAGGAGCATGCTGCGCACCATTTCGTCGCTTTAATATGATAATCCGTTAATGTAATATAGAAACGTGAAGGTCAATATGATTGGGAGGCCGAAAAGAGATGAATCGACAAATCGCCATAATCGGAAGCAGCGGAGGGAATCTATACAACCTGGGCGGCAAGGATCCGCGGAAGCTTCTGCAAGAAATCCTGCTTCAAATGGAAAGTGCGGGCCTCATCTGTACCGCGCTTCAGTTTATCGCCGCAGACGCTTCAATGGACTCCGCCAAGGCCGAAACAGAAGCCGCCTTATATAGCTGGAACATGTCTCAGGGGGAGCCGGTCATCCTGGCGAAAGGCACTCTTCAAGAGGTCAATGAGGCAGCAAAACGACTGGACGCGGAAATCGCCGAGCAGATCGAACTCGGGGAAATCGACGGCATCATAACGATGAGTGCCGATCCCGAGGGCTGCAATCGGCTTGCCTTTGAGGCCGCTGCCGATCACAAGCTGCCGGTCGCGGGCACCGGAGGCACCTCCATGGCACTCCTCCAATCGAGAGGCGCATACGTGATTTCAGCCTCCGGAACGACCGGTACAACCAACCGCACGCGTGCCGTGGCCTTTGTGACTTCACTGAGCAAGCACTGGCGGATACCCTATCGTCCCGTCATTGGAGGATCGGCTGCTGCCGCGGCGGGAGCAGCCGATCCTCAGTCGCCATGGAAACGGATCAACCTCCGCGGAATGATGATGGCCTCCCTGCCCGGCTTTATCGGAATGGCGCTGATACTCGCAGCCAGCAAAATCCCCGGGCTCTCCTCCCTTACCGCTGTCTTTGATCTCATGATCAAAGGGCTGCCCGTCATTCTTGCCGTCATTGCCGCCAAGCAAATTTCCGAGCTGGACGAGGTGTCCATCGTCGCCGGGATCGTGGCGGGCATCCTTTCCGTGGAAGGCGGAATCATAGGCGGGATGATCGGCGGCATCGGCGCCGGCATCATTGTCCATTACGTATTCCGTAAATGCGTGGAATGGCGTTTCCCCGCGACGACGGTCAATATTGTCGCCGGGGGCATATCGGGCCTGATTGCAGGGTTGTTCGTCTACTTCCTGATTGCCCCGGTTGCGCTGGCGGCAGGAGAGTCGGTGCGTTCCCTCATCGAAACGCTGGTTTCCTGGAGCCCGGCCATTGCGGGGCTGATTGCAGGGCTCCTGATCTGGCCCGCCATTATCGGAGGCGTGTACCATGCCGCCATTCTGCCGATCGTTCTGCTGGAAATGGAGCTGACAAGCAACAGCTTCCTCGGCGCCGTCGACATGGTCGGTCTGGTGATGGTATCCGCCGGCATTACGCTTGCCAATATCATCGCTCCCCGCGACAAAGGAGAAGCGGCCGTAGCCGCCCCGGGGTTCGCGATCAATATGGGCTTCGGTACCTTTGTGGAGGCCGCCTACCCGTTCATGTTCTCGAACAAGCTTGTCTTTGCGGGCGCCATTGCATCGGCCGGTCTCGGGGGACTGCTCGTCGGGATGTTCGGCGTTCGCGGAACCGCTTATGTCCCGTCTTTTCTGGGACCTGTCACCTCCAATAATACAACCGGCTTTCTCATTTCCATGACGGCCAGCATGCTCTGTTCATTCCTGATTACGTTTTTCGTCAATAAACTTTCCCTTTACAGGGATGCCAAGCAAACGGTCAGCATGTAAAATAAAACCCGAAATACGATAGACCGTAATCCCGTGCCTTCCCAGGCACGGGATATTGCCGTTATGAGAATCCCCGCTAGACTTCCTTTATAACCGCTTGTTTTGATATGAACAATCTTGCAAGACTGGCCTTGCTTTCGTCATATTGGTAGAATAAGAGACAGGGCCCGATTTCTGGCTCTATTTGATATGACTATTCAATCCGTTAAAGAGAAATGGTTAAATGAACCTACACTCGGAGAAAGAGGGATTTACTTGGCAACGATAGGCATTGATCTGGGCACGACCAACAGTCTGGCCGCCTACTGGTCCGACGACCGGGCGGTGATCATCCCGAATATCCTCGGCGAGCATCTGACTCCTTCCATCGTGAGCGTGGACGATAACGGCGAGATCGTGGTCGGGCGCATCGCCCAGGAACGGCTCATAACCCATCCCCATCTGACGGCATCCACCTTCAAGCGTTTTATGGGAACTGAAAAAATATATAAGCTGGGCAAATTTTCATTTACCCCGGAAGAGCTCTCCTCCTTCGTCCTGAAATCGCTGAAGGCCGATGCGGAGGCTTGCCTTGGCCAACCGGTTACCGAAGCGGTCATCAGCGTCCCGGCATATTTTAATGATATGCAGCGAAAATCCACCAAGCGCGCAGCGGAGATCGCTGGATTCAAAGTCGAACGGCTGATCAGCGAGCCGACGGCGGCTGCCATCGCCTACGGCCTTCACCAGGAAAAGCCGGAGACCAAGTTTCTCGTGTTCGATCTTGGCGGAGGAACGTTTGACGTATCCGTGTTGGAGCTGTTCGAAGGCATCATGGACGTCAAGTCCATTGCCGGCGACAACTTCCTCGGCGGAGAGGATTTTACCGGTCTGCTTGTGTCCCATTTCCTGAAAACCTTCGGGCTTTCTCCGGAATCGCTCGATCCTAAAGCTTTATCCGTCATCTATAAACAGGCCGAGCAGTGCAAGCTGAATCTGGGCAAAGACGTTTCGGCTGTCATGAACGTCCGGATCGGCAAGGAGTTGCATGAGCTCCCGCTGGACCGCCAGACCTACGAAAAACTGGCTCAACCCCTTCTTCTGCGCCTCCGCCAACCGATCGAACGCGCCTTGAGGGACGCTTCGCTTTCCCCTTCCGACCTGGACGCCGTCATTATGATCGGCGGAGCGACCCGAATGCCGCTGATCAAAAACGTCATCGGCCGCATGTTTGGCATGGTGCCGTACACAAACATCGACCCCGATGAAACGGTAGCCCTGGGTACGGCAATACAGACGGCCCTAAAGCAGCGAGACCAGGCGCTGGAGGAAATGATTTTAACCGATGTCTGCCCTTTCACCTTGGGAACCAGCGTCGCGCAAGAGATGTCGAACGGCGCCTATTCAACCGGTCACTATCTCCCGATCATCGAACGTAACACGCCGATTCCCGTTAGCCGCGTGGAACGTCTCTATACGATCCGGGATCAACAGAAGCAGCTCACCGTGGATGTCTACCAGGGCGAAAGCCGGCGCGTGGATAACAATATCAAGCTCGGAGAGCTGAATATCAAAATTCCGCCCGCGCCTGCCGGGGAGCAAAGCATCGATGTCCGTTACACGTATGACATTAACGGCATCCTTGAGGTTGAGGTGACCAGCGTTTCCACCGGGGAAAAGAAACGGGCCATCATCGAAAAAAATGAAGGGAGCCTCACGCCGGAGCAAATCGAGGCCCGGTTGAAGGAACTCGAAAGCATCAAAATCCATCCCCGGGACCGCACCGAGAACCGGCTCCTGATCGCCAGAGGCGAAAGGCTGTACGAGGAGGCGCTTGGAGAACGACGGGAATACATAGCGGCGGCGCTCCGGCAATTCGAGGGCGCGCTGCAAACCCAGGATGACAGGCAGATCGGAAAAGCCGCCGAACAGTTGAAAGAGCGGCTGGAGCAGATGGAAGGGTGGATGGATTTTTCATGAGCGTGTGGGAGGTATTGGAGATTGATCCTACGGAGGACGTCTCGGCCATCAAGAAAGCCTATGCCAAAAAACTCAAGCTGCATCATCCCGAGGATGATCCCGAAGGCTATCAGCGGTTAAGAGAAGCCTATGACGGCGCCATGAAGCAGGCCAAGCGTTTGGCAGGCGAGTACAGGAATAGCGAGGCGGTTGTCAGTGCTCCCTACCGGGAGCAAGAAGAACTTCGTCCTTATGCACAACAGTATTCCAACGATCCGGATTCTGCCGACGGCATGGACGTGCCGTATGAACAGTACGAGCTTTACAGAAATCCCGTCCATGAAACGACCCTTACGGAACAGCCCCCCGTTCATCCGATCCAAGGCTTCATGGCCCGGTTGGATGCTTTGTACAGCGATTTTTACGCACGCATCGACACGTCCAACTGGGAAACGCTCCTGAACTCGGACATTGTGTGGAATGTGGAGCACAGCGAGGCACTTCAGGATGCGCTCATCTCTTTCCTGGAGGACTGCCATCATCTTCCCCGGCCGGTATGGGAGCTGATGGACATGATGTTCCATTGGACCGAAAACCGGAATGAACTGATGGAGCGACACCCTGAGTATTTTGTCAAATACATGCTGCACGAGATCAGCGGCTCTATGGAAATGGGGTACGATTGCTTTAGAAATAGCGGCCTTCCGGAAGGCTTTGATTTCGAGGCGTATTTGGAGCTTCGGCAGGATGCCCGGGACATGCTGATGAATCGCGAACTGGAGGAAGCCGCCGAGTATCTTGAAGAGGCGCACGAAATGTTTGCGGCGGACCCGGATCTGGAGCTGATGAGGGGAAAATATTTTGCGGAAACCGGCGAAACGCGGGCCGCCCTGCAATGCTTTGAAACGGTGCTATCCCTTAGGTCCGATGATGGGGACGCCCGATGGCTGCTCGCCCGGATTCTGCATGACCGTGAAGAGTACGGGGAAGCGCTCAGGCATTATGAGTTCATTCTGGACCGGGAGCCGGAAAACCTGGATGCATTGTGGATGGCGGGAAGCTGCCGTTTGGGTCTGGGACAAGCGGAGGCAGCCCGGGAATGCCTGAAAAAGGGCAACGAGCTGGACAGAATGCATGTGCGGACGATCATCGGCCTGATGAAGAGCAGGAACAAAGATCTTTACGTCCAAGAACCTGTTCCTAAAGATCAAAAAATAAAACTTTTCTTGGGCCAGCTTTATTTCTCTTTGTTTTTATTCCTGCGGCTTAGCTGGCTGTTCCTGTTCCTGTGCCTGGGCATGTTTTTGTTCTTCGGACTGGATCCTGTTTACAAGGCGCTGTTCTCGGGAATTTTTCTGCTGAACGCATGGAAAACCTGGCGCATCATGTATAAACTCGGTTAATCAACCCATAAGGAGGTCCTATGCTGAATCAATACAACCGAAAACACCTGAAGCAGCTGAATCTATATTTCCGCTGCCTGTCCAGCGTCTGCGGCGAAGGTTTGCTCGGTTATTATTATCTCGTTTATAATTTCTACAAGGGCGAACGCGTATGGCGCAAATCTCCCATGAAAAAAGCCTTGAAGTACTGGAACATTACCGACGCAACTTCCTTGAAGGAAAGGATAGGCTGGCTGCTGGAGGATGGTTTCCGCAAGGAGTACAAGGACGTGCACGCGCGGCTCGCCGCGCTGCCCCAAGCCGCCCGCAGGCAGTACGTGGAAGCTTCGAAGGAAGAGCCGGACTATGCCGAACTGGCCGTCGTTCACAAAATGATGAACCAGCTGCCCACCGCGGAAATTGCAGCCTTAGGAGCGGGATGGGCCATCTATTTCTGCCGGATCGGCCAAGTGTATGGCTATTTGTCCAAGGAAGAGGCTTGGGCCCTTAAAATCAAAGCGGCAGAGCTTCTCCAACGATCTTATGCCGGGTGGGAGGACTACTTGACAGGTTTTACGGCCGGGAGCCACTTTATGGCGTGTGATCATGAAATCAAAAAGTTCGTCGATCTCCGGAACTTTGTCGTCGCCCTGTCGGGTTACAGTCGTTTCATGAAAAAGAAGCCGGAATGGCATATCCATCTGTACCCCGGGAATGAACGGAATGCCCGGCAACAGGAGCCTGTATCCGTATAATAATGGCTGCCCTAAATATCCTCAGCCAGCAGCGTCTTGGCAACCACGGCAAACGCAAGACACCTTGTGCTCGTAGCACAAGGTGTCTTTTCGCATGCTGCATGCTCCCTGCGGCCCATGCAAGGATAAATATCAGAACGCCGGCTAGAATATTTTCGATACCGCCCATTTTCCATCGGTATAGATCAAGCTAAAATTCAATAGCTGGGTATTATCGAAATCATCGACATCCCCATCCGATAACGTCAAAGTATGATCAGCGAGTACATCCGTAACTTGAACAAAATAATGTCCCTTTTCCGTATCGTAATATACTTCTATTTCCTCGGTTGGATCACCTGAAATACTCATTTCTCGCAGTTCTACTGCTTTTAGGGTCGTTTCAGAAAGTCCGGAGAAATATAAATTGTCAAGGCTATCCTGCACTTCCTCTAACAGGTCTCCTTCGTGATGAGGATACATTTTCTCTAATGCGCTGACATCCTTGGAGGCATAGGCCTTCGCTCTAGTCTCCAAAAACAACTTCACAAAATCAAGCACTTCCTTCCGCGTCTGCTCTTGTAGAGGCGGCGTTATGTCATATTCGGCGGACAAATCATCAATCATGACGGGCTCGCTCTTGGATTCTCCCCAAGGAAACTTCGCAACCCCGTAAATCTTCTGCGATCCGTCGCTCAAAGCAGGATAAAAGTAATCCCCGGAGGCATCTTCGATATGGCTTCGATCGATAAAAGGAGTCGGCTGGTCATTGACATACGCCTGCACCTCTCCCAATCGGCTGTTGATCCTAACCTGATCGCCGGTAACGAACCTCGAATAGTCGGTTTCGGATTCCACTCCGAACAGACTGACCGTTTCGCTCTCGGTTATCTCTTTGCCGGCATAATCGAACTTGGTTTTAAATTCAACCTGATACTCCCCCGGGAAAAGGGGTCCCAACTTAACGGAGTGATTTCCCTTGCTTACGGACCCGGCTTCCTTGCCGTCCACCGTGATCGTGCCGTTATCGTTTTCCAGCGTGACGTTCAAATATTGCGGACGAACGCCAATCGTGAAGGTGTCAGACAGGAACCCCTTCTTTTTCTTTAAATACAGCTCCCCCGATTTCAGCAATTGGTCAGGGGACATCGTATCCAGCAAACCGGTGTTGACATGATCGGCTTCTTCTAGCAGCGCTTGTTGGCCAATCATGATTTGAAGCGTTTCTTCGTAATAGTCCGGTTCTTTCTTAGCATATTGAATCAGTTTGTGCAGGCGGTCATCCGTCATCTCCATAGCCTCGTCATCGACGGAAAGCAGCTTTTTCAGCGCTTTCGTATCTTCTATGGCAATGGCATTTTCAAATTTCCGGATCACCTCGGATGCTTGTTTATCCCCGGCCGAGCTTGATGAGAGCATGAATGCCAAGATCAAACAAACCGCGATAATGGCAATGATCATCCCTGGCTTTTTCTTCAATATCCCCCCCTTCGTTTGCGGACTCATCCCAGGATTGGTTGCCTGGCTCATAAATTCCCTCCCTTTTGACAAAGCAAGAGACCGGAAGCTGCTTCTGTCATCTTGATTTGCCGCAAATTAGATACCAACCAGTCGGTATATACGGGAACATTATATTAAAGAGAATATGTTATAATCAATAGGGCATCAGAATTATAAAAAGGGGATTTTTGGATGGGAAATCAGGAGCAATCGCAGCAAACGATCCAAAAGTTAATGAGGTCCGGCGTAGAATTGTTTTCTCGCCACGGCTACTCCAATACAAGCATTGAACAAATCGTAAAGCATGCCGGGTATTCCAAGGGGGGCTTCTACGCTCATTTCCCCAGTAAAGAAGAGTTCCTGCTTAAAATCATTAAAGATGGAATCGATTTTTACTTTGATGATCTCAAATCCGCTTTGGAGCAAAAGGATCGAAATTTGCTTGAAAATTTCCAGGACTATTCGCTGCGCTTGGTAAATGAGGCGTATGAACAAGGAGCCTCGCTGCTGCTTATTCAAGGATGTTTGAACTCTAATGAGCTTCCCAGGGTTAAGGAAAGGCTCGTTACGCAAATGGAGGAATGGAGACAATTTCTCACGCATTTTTTCCAGGTCATGAAGGATGAAGGAATTGTGGGAAGCCCTTTGGAGGCGAGAACCCTGGCTACGGCATCCATGGCGCTGTTTAATGGCATTAACCTGCAGCACTTTGTCGATGAACGGATTCAGTTGGAGGAGATGTTGACCGTCATCCTTGAGCTGCTTCAAATAAAAAAGACCGAATCATAGTACTTTATACGCAATATCCCCATGAAACCTCCGCATTCACCATGACTGAAGAGGAACGAGGAAGTCCTCCCCGCTCCCTCCTTATCACGTCCCAGCCATTTTACCAGAGCGGCCTCTCTACTCCGTATTCTTTTCCAGCTTTTTGATTTCGATCCCATCCGCAGACCGGATATGGATGATATCGGAAATATAGGCTTCATGGGTGATGGGGTCATCGGAAAATTGGCGCGCGAAGGATTTGAAATCCGCCTTGATCTTGGCCCTGTTCTCTTCCGTATTCAAGGCTCCCGGATAAAAATCGATCTTCACATCGATTTTGGACTGCACCATCATTTCCGGCAGCTCCCGGATCAATGCCAAGGTGCGTCCTTTTTCCGCAGCAAGATTGTCAGCAGTCAGGTCGGCAAACACGATCAATTCCACGAGTTGGCTGCGTACCCTTTGATCGCCGCCGCGGGTCAGGTCGCTGTAATTTTTAACAACTTCCCCTTCTTCCCCTTGATATACCATGGCATCCACGAATCCGCTGTCCGGGTAGAGTTCATTCACAAGCGAAGTCAGCATCTCCTTCAGCTGGAAGGACCAGAGGGCGCTAAGGTAATAATCTTCGGAAAACCGGGTCGGCTCACGGTCGCTGGCCGTCATTCTGAACTCCATTCGAGGATCTTGTTTCGGATGGGCTGATAGAGAGTACGTACCGACAGCCCAGGTATAGTTCACTTCCGTTACCTCGAACGGCTCATTGTATTTTTGCTCCAGGTAAGTTACAGCCGCTTCCCGTACGGCCTGCTTTTCAGCCGGTGTTTTGGTAAAAGGTTCCTTGCCGCTCTCATACCCGTAACCAAGCGCACCGACGAACAACGCCAATCCGATGGCAGTACGGAGCGCGATCTTCCATGGGGTGGCGAGCTGCCTCTCTTTTTTCTGCTGTCTGACCGGGTCATTCGGTTTTCGGGTGAAGTATGCCGCCGTAATGATCAGACCCGTAATGTGAGCCCCAAGCATGACAGGCAGAACGACCGCTCCCAGAAAACCGAGCGTGAAGAAAAAAACGATGACGGAGAATCCCTGTACGGCCATAAGCATAACGGCTCCCAGAATCATTAACGGCGTGCCGATGTAAAACATGCCGAGCCCGGTACACAGGAGTGATAGCAACGTTGCGGTCCACTGATGTTTTTTCAAGAGATCATCCTTCCTCTGATAAGTAAACAGGT
Source organism: Paenibacillus sp. DMB20 (assembly GCF_000987955.1). GTDB lineage: Bacteria > Bacillota > Bacilli > Paenibacillales > Paenibacillaceae > Paenibacillus_AQ. The sequence continues at coordinate 11,941 of NZ_LAZU01000015.1, read as the reverse complement.
CAAGCTCAGTCATATTATACCAGCCCAAATGCCGGAGCAAAACGATTAACCTCAATTGCGATTAGCCGCACAGCAAAAAAACACCATACGTCCTTCTTAAAGAACCATGGCGTTTTTCGAGAGTAAGATAAAGGAACCCGTTCCGTGAAAAGATAACAGGTTCCCAGGCAAGATGAGACAGGTATTCCTACCCTTAGGCGGAAGTCAACCGGAATCGGTTCTCCCTTCTATGCTTTCGGCCGAATCATTTCCTCCGGACGGACGATCCGGTCAAACTCATCGCCCGTAAGCAGTCCACTCTGCAGCGCCGCTTCCCGTAGAGTAAGCCCTTCCTTATGCGCCTTCTTCGCGATGGCCGCCGCATTTTCGTAGCCGATATGCGGGTTAAGCGCGGTAACGAGCATCAAGGAGCGTTCCATGTTGGCACGAAGCACCTCCAGATTGGCCTCGATGCCGGCCGCACAGTTCCGGTCGAACGACGCCATGGCATCGCCAAGCAAACGGGCCGACTGCAGGAAGTTATAGATTATGACCGGCTTGAACACGTTCAGCTCAAAGTTGCCCTGGCTTGCCGCAAAGCCGATGGCCGCGTCATTGCCCATTACCTGGCAGACGACCATGGTGAGGGCCTCGCTCTGGGTCGGGTTCACCTTGCCCGGCATGATGGAACTGCCCGGCTCGTTAGCCGGAATGGTCAACTCGCCGATGCCCGAACGGGGACCGCTCGCAAGCCAACGCACGTCGTTGGCGATTTTCATGAGATCGGCCGCCAGCGCCTTCAAGGCCCCATGAGCGAACACCAGCTCGTCATGGCTTGTCAGCGCGTGGAATTTGTTGCTTGCGGTAGAGAAACTCTTGCCGGTCTCCGAGCTGATTGCCGCGGCTGTCATCTCCCCGAATTTCGGATGGGCGTTAATGCCGGTGCCCACCGCCGTTCCGCCGATGGCCAGCTCCCGCAGCGGTTCCAGCGAAGACGCAATCATCAGCTCGCATTTCTCGAGCATCCGGTGCCAGCCGCTGATTTCCTGCCCCAGGGTGAGCGGCGTCGCGTCCTGAAGGTGCGTGCGTCCGATTTTGATCAAATCCTTATATTCCTCGCTCTTTACCGCGAGCGTATGCTTCAGCTTCTGCAGCGCCGGAAGAACGCCGTCCTCCACCGCCACAAGGGCGGCCATATGCATCGCCGTAGGAAACGTGTCATTGGAGCTTTGCGATTTATTGACGTCGTCGTTCGGATGAATGGACTTTTGGATGCCCTTCTCCTGCAGGAGCTGATTGGCGCGTCCGGCAATCACTTCGTTCACATTCATGTTCGACTGCGTGCCGCTGCCGGTCTGCCATACGACCAGGGGAAAATGATCGTCCCACTTGCCTGCCAGAACCTCGTCCGCTGCGGCTGCAATCGCCCACGCTTTGTCATCATCCAACTTGCCCAGCTCCGCGTTTGCATGAGCCGCGCTTTTCTTCAAAACGGCAAAGGCCCGGATGATCTCCTGCGGCATGCGTTCCGTGCCGATCCGGAAGTTCTCCAGGCTGCGCTGCGTCTGCGCCGCCCACAGCTTATCGGCAGGCACCTTCATCTCGCCCAGCGTATCCTTTTCAATGCGGTAATCCATCTCATTCATCCTCCTCTGCATACAAATAACAGGAATGCTAAATACCCTTTATATTCCATGTTCTCAAATATTATCGCATATTCCGATTCAGAAGAAAAACGCCCCTCTGCCTCATCGCACAGCAAAAAGCACCCTTAAGCCTAAGCATGGCTTAAAGGTGCACGGGTTAAACCTGAACCGGCCGATCCAACCGGTACAAATTGCGGTAACGCGGGTAGCGCTCCATCAACTCGTCATGGGTGCCGCGCATGACGATGCGGCCTTCTTCCATAAACACGATCTCGTCCATCTGCTCCACGCCGACCAGATGATGCGTAACCCAGATCAGCGTCTTGCCCTGCAGGCTGGTGAACATCGTTGAGAGCAGTTCCCGCTCGGTTTTCGGGTCCAGCCCTACGGTCGGCTCGTCAAGAATGACCACCGGCGTGTCCTGCAGCAGGATGCGAGCCAACGCGACGCGCTGCCGCTCTCCGCCGGAGAAGCGCTGGCCGGTCTCCTGCATCCGGGTGCCCAAACCCTCTGGAAGAGAGTCGACAAGCGGACCTAGCCGCGCACGCTCCACGGCATGCCGCAAATCTTCTTCCGAGGCGTTCATCCGGCCCAGCCGGAGGTTGTTGGCAAGCGTCGTATCGAACAGGTGCGGGCTCTGGTTCAGCACCGATACGACCGAGGCGATGCCGTCGCCGAAACGCTCCGCGTCGATGCCGTTTAAAGTAACGCGGCCGCCGGAAGGCGACAGCACCCCCTGGATCAGGTTCAGCATGGTCGATTTCCCGGCCCCGGAGCGCCCGATCACCGCTACCTTCGCCCCCTTCGGCACGTCCAGGAACAACCCGCTGACGGTCGGGACTTCGTCTGCCCGGTCATCTCCGTAACGGAACGATACATGATCCAGCTTCACATGGACGCCGCCGGAAACCGCGGCCGCCGCTTCCTCTCTCGCCATGCCTTTTTCCGTGCCTCCGGTTTCCCGACTGTCCGCACCGGCATCGGCGATCCCGTTCAAACGGCTCACCGACTGCTCATACTGCGGGATCCGCTCCACCGCTTCCGAAATCGGCAGGAACGCATCCATCAGCGGAAACACGACGAGCACAAACGCCGCGATGAACGTAACCTCGATGCGGCCGCCCGCATATTCCTGTGCCGACCAAACCACCATGGACAGCACCGTCGCCGCCACAATGCACTGGCTGATAAATCCGCGAAGCCGCCCCCAGTTTTTAAGCGAACGATCAACCCGGTCCACCTTCGCTTCATCCTGCTCGTAGCCGGTGAGAAAGTCCTTCTGGCGGCCGCTGACAAACCATTCGCCCATGCCGAGCACCGCATCCGTCAGCTTTTGGTACAGGGCCGCCCGTTCCTGCTTGATCTCCCTGTTTTTCTGCTTCATCAAGAGCAAGGACGTAATCGGCAGCACGAACAGCAGCAAAAATACATAGCCCGCCATCAGCAGCGCGAACAGCGGATCGAATAAGCCGATGGCCGTAATCGCACCGCCATACAGCACCAGGGCGACAATGGCGGGAAACACGGTACGGATGTAAACGTCCTGCAGATGCTCGATGTCATCCGCCAGCACCGCAAGCAAGTCGCCGGTCTTGAACCGGGAGGAAAAACGGAGCGCCTGCGGCTCCAGCAGCGCGTAAAGCCGGACGCGCATTTTGGATAAGATCCGGAGAATCGTATCATGTCCGACCAGCCGTTCGACATAATGGATGACCGCCCGGCTGATGCCGAAGGTGCGGACGCCCACGACAGGCACGTATACCATCAGTATGTTTTCCGGCCGGAGGGCCGATTTGGAGATCAAAAATCCGGAGGTAAACATCAGCATCGACGCGGACAGAATGGTCAGCACGCCCAGGACGACAATGAGCAGAAAGCGCCAGAAATGCGCCGTGACATACGGACGAAACCATGGCTCCCGCTTCATTGTACTCCCTCCATTTGCGTTGTAATCAAACCGTGGTACACGCCTTTGCGCGACATAAGCTCTTCATGGGTCCCCGCCTCGGCCAGGCGTCCTTGCTCCATCACCAGAATGTAATCCATATCCGTCATCCAATGCAGGCGATGAGTCGCAAGAAACACCCATTTGTCCCGAAAAAGCGAAAGCAGCGTCTCTTTCAGCTCATATTCGGTTTCGATATCGAGATGGGCCGTCGGCTCATCCAGCAGCAGCACCGGGCGCTTGCTCAGAAACGCCCTCGCCATGGCTACCCGCTGGGCTTGCCCGCCGCTCAAGGTCCGGCCCCCGCCGCCAATCATTTCGTCCAGCCCGTTCGGCAGGGCAGCTGCCACCTGCGACAGCCCGGCGGCGGTTACCGCCTCCTCCACTTCCGCGCGCGTAGCGTCGGGGGCGTAAAACCTCACGTTATCGGCCAGCGAGCAGCCGAATAAATACGGGTGCTGCGGAATATAAGTGCAATTCTTCCGCCATTCTCCCAAAGAGGCACGGTCCATGATGACCCCGTCCAGCCTCATCTCACCCGACGTGGGCTCAAGGAACCCGCCCAAGATGTCAATCAGCGTCGACTTGCCGGCCCCGCTTTCGCCGACGATGCCGATCCGGCCGCGCCCTTTCAGTCGAAAGCTGACGCCCTCCAGCGAAGCGGGCCCGCCGTCCTCATATTTCAAGCCGATGCCCGACAGCTCCAGCACGCTGTCATCCTTCCAGCGAAGCTCGGTCACCGGTTCGGCTTGTTGACCTTCACGGGTTTTATCAACCCCGGCAACCCCATTATCACCCTCCCGTAGTAGGGTTAATCTCGTCCTTTAGCATCGACTGGATCGCTTCGCCCGCCTGCTTTCCGTCCAGGGTGGCATGGAAATCCGCCCCCACCATGCGCACGGGCAGGAAGTATTCCGGCGCCAGGATAAGGATCGTCAGTGCCGGCAGCAGCTCAAGGCCGCCGTTAATCAGGCGCAAGCCAGGTTGACCGCGACCACGGCAACCGACAGCATGGTGAAGAAATCGAGCGCGAACGAAGACAAGAACGCCACGCGCAGCGTTCGCATCGTCGCTTTGCGGTAGCTTTCGGAGACCTGCCCGATGCTTTCGCTGTGTTTTTTGCTCTGCCCGAGAAACTTCAGCGTCGCAAGCCCCCGCAGCGAATCCACAAAATGATTGGACAGCATGCGGTACGTATGAAGCTGGCGTTCCGTCTGCTTCCGCGCGGCCAAGCCCACCAGAATCAGAAACCCGATCAGAATCGGCAGCGTTACCAGCAGAATAACCGCCGATATGCGGTCAATCGAAAATACGTAAAGCCATACCAGCGCGGGCGTGAAGGCCATCCCCATCATGCGCGGTATCGTCAGCTCCGCGTATTTGCGGAATTTTGCGATGCCCTCCAGCACGAGCGTGACCACATTGCCTGTTCCCTCGGACCGGACAAATCTCGGGCCCTTATGGAACAGCTTATCCATCAGCTGCTTTCTCAGGTCCGTACCCGTTTCCTCGGCAAACCGCTGCGCGATGCCCTGCTGCAGCAGGCTGATGCCGTGGCGTGCCAGAAAAGCAAGCAGGAACAATACCATGTTCAAGTATTGTTCCTGTAAAGAGGATCCGGCAAAAAGGGCGGAGAGAACCTCCGCCAGCCATTTTGCCTGCAATATGATGGCCATGCTCTGTGCCAGGGTACATAGTCCGACGACAAGAAAAACGCTCTTGACTCCTTTGTATCCCAGCAGATCTTTTCCCATCAGTACTCCAGATGCTCCTTCTCATGTACCCGTTTGTGGAAAACGAAGTAGCTCCAAATTTGATAACCCAATACGAACGGCAGCAGCGTAAGCGCCACAATCGTCATGACTTTCAGGGAATACGGCCCGGAAGACGCGTTGTAGACCGTCAGGTCGAATGCGCTGTCGATCGAGCTGATCATCACCCGCGGGAACAATCCGATGAATACGGACATGACCGACAGAGCCATGACCGCGCCCGTCATGCCGAACGCCCATCCGTCTTTCTTAAGCTTCATAAAGTATCCGGCCAGCACGAAGGCTGCCACGCCGAGCACCAGTACGGCCGACAACCATCCGCCGCGAACCTTGAACACGTCCGTCATGAAATACGTCATGATGCCGAACAACGCAAGCAGCGCCGCAACCGGAATAAGCAGCCGGCGTGCCATAACGCGGGCGCGCTCCTGGAGATCGCCCACCGTGCGAAGCGTGGTAAACATCAGTCCATGCAGTAAGCATAGCATAACAACCGTGATTCCGCCTACTGCCGTATATGCATTCACGACATCGAAGAAACCTGCGCGCATCTGCATATCCTTGTCGATCGGCAGCCCTTGGATCAGGCAGGCAAACACGACGCCGAACAGGAACGGAGGCAGGATGCTGCCGAAAAAGATGGCTCCGTCCCATACCTTTTTCCAGCGCTTGTCGCCTACCTTGCCCCGGAATTCAAACGCGACCCCGCGGGCAATAAGGGCGAGCAGCAGCGCGACGAGCGGGATGTAAAATCCGCTGAACAGCGTGGCGTACCAGTTCGGAAAGGCCGCGAACATCGCCCCGCCCGCCGTCAGCAGCCATACTTCGTTCGCATCCCAGAACGGGCCGATGGAATTGATGAGCACCCGCCGCTGGGTATCATTTTTGGCCAAAAACTGCGTGGACATTCCCACCCCGAAGTCGAAGCCTTCCAGGAAGAAAAAGCCGATGAACAGTACCGCAACCAGGACAAACCAAAGTTCATTAAGAGACATGGCCGATTCCCTCCTTGTTGTTAAACGGGTCAGATGCATGATCCGCTTCGTTATCCGCCGCGAACGGTCCCTTCTTGATGACTTTGACGAACAGATAAGCCATTACCGCAGCCAGTACGGCATAGATAGCGCTAAACGCGATAAGCGAGAACAATACCGAGCCGGCGCTCACGTTCGGCGAAATGCTGTCCTGCGTCTGAATGAGGCCGAACACGGTCCAAGCTGGCGCCCGATCTCCGTCATGATCCAGCCTGCGGTGTTCGCGATGAACGGCAGGGAAATGCTGAAAAGCAGGGCTTTCAGGAACCATTTTCCGGCTTTCTCCACTTTTTTGCGGTACATCAGCCATACGCCGTACATGCCGAGCAATATCATCGCGGTGCCTGCGGCCACCATGATGCGGAAGCTCCAGAACGTCGTTCGCACCGGAGGAATGTAGTCGCCGGGACCGTATTGCTGTTCATACTGGGCCTGCAGTTCTTTCATCCCGATGACTTCGCCCGAAAATTTGCTGTAAGACAGGAAACTAAGCAAGTACGGAATTTTGAACTCCATCGTATTCTTCTGATTGTCCGAATCGATGGCGGCCACAACCGTCCACGGTGCCGGATCGTCGCTCGTTTCCCAGAGGCTTTCCGCCGCGGCCATCTTCATCGGTTGGGTATCCACCAGATACTGTGCCTGCTGGTGCCCGTACACCGCAACGAGCACGGAGGATACGAAAGCGACGATAATCGCGATGTTAAACGATCTTTTGAAAAACTCGATGTCCTTTTTCTTCAATAGCTTATACGCGCTCACGCCGACCACGAGGAATGCGCCGGTGGCAAGCGCCCCGAAAATCGTATGCGGGAACTCGACGAGCAGCTGCCCGTTCGTGATCAGAGCGAAAAAGTCGTTCATTTCCGCACGCCCGTTGTTCATCTCAAAGCCGACCGGACGCTGCATGAACGAGTTGGCCGCCAAAATCCAGAACGCGGACATGACCGTGCCGATGGAGACAAGCCAAATGCTCATCAGGTGAAGCTTTTTGGACAGGCGGTCCCATCCGAAAATCCACAGCCCGATAAACGTCGACTCCATGAAAAACGCCAGCAGCGCCTCAACCGCAAGCGGCGCGCCGAATACGTCCCCGACAAACCGGGAGTACTCGGACCAGTTCATGCCGAACTGGAACTCCTGCAAAATGCCGGTGACTACACCGACGGCAAAGTTGATAAGGAACAGCTTTCCCCAAAACTTGGCCATCTTCTTGTATAATTCGTTGCCCTTGACGACATACATCGTCTCCATGATGGCGATCAGAAACGCCAGGCCTATGGACAGCGGAACAAACAAGAAATGAAAGATGGTGGTTGATGCAAACTGGATGCGCCCAAGCATAACCGGATCCATAATATACCCCTTCCTTTGTATCACGTAGTAAACCTTCAAAATTAATCTTTTATTATTTTCTCAGACCCTTAGAGCAATAATTGTGATATTTATCACATTCATATGGGGAAAATGGCCTGAATTCTTTATAAATTTGTGACGAAAATCACTTTGTCGGTAAAAAAGAACGAAAACCAGGGAGGATCGCGGTTGATCTCCCTGGTTTTTGCAATGATAAGTGTCGCTATGAACAAACTTTTTTATACTGCCTAAATTCCAATTTCGGTTTCGATCAGCTTAAATTCGGTCACATCGGCAAGCCCTCGGTTCGTAATCCTGATTTCCGGAATAACCGGCAGCGCGATCAGCGAGAAGGTCATGAACGGCGCGTTCATCGGGCAGCCGATTTCCTTCCAGGCTTCCTCGAGCGCGGATACCTCCCGGGCTACCGTCTCGACCGGACGATCCGCCATCAAGCCGGCAATCGACATCTCGACTTTCGCCAGAACCTTGCCGTTTTGCACGACGATCAGTCCCCCGCCGCAGGCGGCCAGCTCATTCGCAGCGAGCGCCATATCTTCGGGACTCGTTCCCATGACGAGCAGGTTATGGCTGTCATGCGCCACCGTGGAAGCAACGGCGCCGTTTTGCAGCTGGAAGCCGTTCGCAAAGCCGAGCGAGATCTGGCCTGTCCCTTTATGGCGCTCGATGCAAGCCATGCGCACGATGTCCTGGGCCGGATCCGGCTGGATCACGCCGTCCGTTACCGGGAGTAAGGCGGTCATTTTGGCCGTGCGGGCGCTGTTCTCGATGACGCGCACGACGTTCACCCCGGTTTGGGCCGCGCTGCCTTTGCTGCGCAGCAGAAAATCGCCTTCGGTCAGTACACGCTGCAGCTTCACGGAGCTGCGGGCTTCCGCCGGATACTCATATGCCGGGAATTCCTTCACGATCTTCCCGGACTCGGCCACCACTTCCCCGTCGGCAATGACGACGGACGGCACCATCTGCTTCAGATCGTCAATCAGCAGAATATCCGCCGCTTTGCCTGGGGCGATGCTGCCGATTTCCTGCTCCATGCCGAAGTAACGGGCCACGTTGATCGTGCCCATCTGAATGGCGGTCACGGGCTCAACCCCCTCTTCGATCGCTCGGCGTACAACGTGGTTCAGGTGTCCGAGATTCAGCAGCGTCATCGGATAGACGTCGTCGGTAACAAGAGAAATATTGTCCGTCCGCACCTTATCCTCGGTCACCACTTTGACGACTTCCTTCACATCATGCCATGCGGAGCCTTCGCGGATCATCAGGTGCATGCCGAGCCGCACCTTCTGCAGCGCCTGCTCCCTGGTCACCGTCTCATGGCAGGAACTGACGCCTGAAGCAATATACGCCTGAAGCATTCGCTCATCTTCGGACGGGAAGTGCCCCGTTACCGTTTTGCCCGCCTTCAGCGTGGCCTCGATTTCTCCGCACATGGTAGGATCGCCAAATACGACGCCCGGGAAATTCATCACTTCCCCGAGTCCGGCTACGCCATCCCACTTCAATCCTGCTTCGATATCGGCTACGCCCAGTGCTGCGCCGGCATCCTCCAGATCGGTCGTCGCCGGAACGCAGGACGGGAACGTCGTAAACACTTTGAGCGGCAGTTGCTGTCCTTCCTCATGCATCCAGCGCACGCCCTCGGCGCCAAACACGTTTGCGATCTCATGCGGATCCATGAAGACGGCGGTCGTCCCTTTGGCCATTGCCGCTTTGGCGAATTCCGTCACCGTCAGCATGGTGCTCTCCACGTGCATGTGACCGTCAAGCAGACCTGGCGTTATATAACGTCCATTGGCCTGAATGACCCGGGTCCCTTCTCCGATCGCGTGGTCCGCCTGGCCGATATACGCGATTCTTCCGCCCGCTATGGCGATATCCACATGCTCCTGCAGTTCTCCCGTAAATACGTTCACCAGAATGCCGTCCTTTATGACCATTTCCGCGGCAGCCTGCCCCATGGCGACCTGTCCCAACCGTCTGCTCACTTCATAACGTTTTTGTCTTTGCTGCAAACCCATCTATGGCACTCTCCCTTTATTAGTTAACTTAGCTTCAGGATTCCCTTCAGGCTATAAACGCAAAACAACCCGGGCGGTGTTTCCCCGGGTTGCCTGACTGTTCATAAAGGAATAAGAGAGTTTATCGAGACCGCAATCGGACGCGTTCCAACCGTCCGGCTCGGCCGGGCTCATGCAAGCAGGCTCGTCAAACGGAAATTTATCCTGCAAGCCCAAGGCAATATATGCCTAAGCGGCTCATAAGCTATTTTTTTCTAGGGCACCCTGCAAAATTCGGTTCGGCCGCTCCATGGAGAAAGATGTTCAACCCGCCTCCAAATGGCGAAGATTTGAAGACGCTTATGGATTTTTGCAGTATGCGCTTAGATCCCATCTCTTATCTTTATGTAGTCAAGTTATTTACGGTAACCTGGTAGAAACGCCCGAGCCCTATTCTCCGGCATATACATAAAAATCTTTTTTGTTATTGTATGAATTATAGTCCTTTGGAGCCGTAAGTCAATAGAATGGGAGAATCTATCAACTCGCTGGGCGATCCGATGAAACCGCCGCGTCAGGACGCTCCACGAAGATTTTAAACAATCGAATATACAGAAGGATGCTGATGAACGCGCAAAGCAGGATAACGCTGAAAACACCCATAGGCGGAATCCATGTCGATAAAAAAACGGTCATGGGCGCCAAAAACCTGCCGATCGTATATTGCAAATTATCCGCTCCCATATACTGCCCTCTGGCATGCTCAGGCGCATAATGGCTTATGAAGCTCTGCGTCACCGGCGAACGTACGATTTCGCCGAAAGTAAAGACGATGGTACACCCGAACAAAAACCAGATGTTGGTGCCCAGTCCAAGAGCAAAGGTACCGACACCCGCCAGCAGCGATGAAAGAATAAATATATTCCGGTCTTTCCAATGGCGAAGCCATTTCGTAATTGGAAGGACAAACAGGACGAACATTAGGCCGTTCAGCCCCAGCACCCATCCCAAAATCTCCGTGCTCGTGAGCTTAAAAGATACTCCGTTCCAGGCAAACAAGGACTGGGAAGGAACATAATCCGTCACGTACACCGCCAGGTAAAGGTCCAACTGCATGATGGTCACCAGCGAGAAAATGCCCGCAAGAATGTACAACAAAAACACTTTGTCCCGAAAAATGATCCCATATCCGTTCCACTGGTCTCTTAACATATGGGCGACGGTGACCGAGCCCTCCTTGGTTTTGGCGGACTCCGGCTTCGTTTCATGAATCATGAAAAATATGGCGAACGCGTAAACCAGTAAGATTACCGTACAAGTCCACAAAAGCTCATGCCGGTAATGGAAGAAAAAGACGGCCCCCAGCCCGGGGCCAAGCACCGCGCCGATATTGTTGGCGGTCGTAAACGTAGCGAATACCTGCCTCCTTTCCTCTTTAGGTGTTAGATCCGCCACCATAGCGGCACTCGCCGGTCTATAGATCGCCCCTCCCAGCCCGATGCCGATAAATGCGGCATAATCCAGCCAGTAGGAGGAAGACATGGCAAACAGCGCGAACATCGCCGTCTGAAGGGAGGCGCCAAGCAGCATGATGGGACGCCGCCCCAGCCGGTCCGCCAGCCCCCCGCCGACCATGCTGCCTATCATGCTGAAGATCGGGGGAACCGCCATTAACATCCCTGCGACGTGACTGCCCAACGCCCCGCTGAAATAAACCGTAATAAAAGGGAAGTACATCCAAAACAACATATTGAACAAGGCTTCCCCCAGTAACCGTACTTTTAAATTGTTATCCCAATTTCGGAACTGCACGAGGTTACCTCTCTTCCTGCAACAGCGAAAATATTGAAGTCTTCTTTCGTTTCCCCGACCGGGTATTCCAAACTATAAAACAACTTTATGGAAAAATATAGACTTATAATGAGCCCTGGTTTATACTAATAATATGAAAGCCGAAATCGTACCCTTTAATTGAAATGACCCTTAAAACGAACATTTGTTCCGAATGGAAAGGCGCTCTTATGATAAGAGCGCCTTTTTTGTAGATATAGAATTTTTAAGTTATCAGCGGAGCTGATTGGATTCTATATCGCAAGAAAAACTTCCGCTAAATGCGGTCTGTCTTCTGTGAAGTACGTCGATAGACGTTTTTCTTGTAGATATAGAATTTATAAGTTATCAGCGG
>NZ_LAZU01000017.1 GCF_000987955.1 Paenibacillus sp. DMB20 | reverse complement strand
GGGATCGTGCCGGCGGCCGGAAAGACCGACGGCCGCCAGCGAGGCGGCAACCCGCCGTTCGATTTCCGCCGGCGGCACGCACATGTTTTCGGGCCCGAAAGCGGCCTCATCCTCAACCGTGCCCCGGACCAGCTGCGCATCCGGGTCTTGAAACAGGACACCGGCGCAAGCCGTCACTTCGGCCAGCGGCGCTTCTGCCGGATCCATGCCGGCCAAAAGCAGCGGGCCCTCCCGCCTTCCGCCGCCGCTGCGGGGAAGATGACCGTTCAGGAGCTGGCACAGCGTTGATTTGCCGCTCCCGCTGACGCCGAGAACGGCAATCCGTTGGCCCTCCGGAATCGTGAGGCTGACGCCTTTCAGGGCAGGGCGCTCTTCTCCCTCATAGCAGTATGTAAGCTGTTCGCATACGACTGCGGCTGCTTCCGTCATCGCCGGCTAACCTTTCGCTCCGACGGCAAACCTGCGCAGCAAACCGGTACGCTCCAAAGCGTCGCCCAGCAGCTTGGTCAGCAGGCCGCACAGAATAATGCCGCTCAAAATCCGGACAACGAGCGCAGCGGCGAGCACGCCGGTCGGCCATGCCGTGTATCCGAACATATTGGCCGCGAACACAAACCATAGCGGAACCATGGCTCCCCCGACCAGCATCATGACTCCGTTTCCCCACCGCTTATAACGGAACAGGGCGAACAGCGCCTCGGCTACCGCCATATAACAAGCAGCGGCGACGAAACAAGCGGCGATCCCGTAAACCGGTCCGGTCAGCGCCTGAATCGTTCCGCCGATCCCGTAAGTAATGGCGGCCGTTCCCGGCTTGCGGATAATGTAATAAGCAAGAAGACCGTAAACGATATACAGCCCTGTAGTCACGGAAGTGGCGACGGGACCGCCCAAGCCCGTAAGCAGCTTGTTCACCGGACCCAGGTATACGGTCAGAACCGCGTTCACCGCGGCGAGCATTGCCATCAGGACGATATCCTGAGTCGTAAACCTGCGGATGGATGATGATTTCATGGTAAACCTCTCTTTCCTTCGGCAAAAATAGATGCGGACGTCCTATTCTTAGGGATATAACCGCCCTGGTAAGTATTTTGCCTTCCTCACGCCAATTCGTCAACCATTATATTTTTAGTTGTGGTTGACAATTCATGCAATCCACCCCGATGCAACGGTTACAATGACCGCCGACACGGCTGCCGCAGGGCCCCACCAGGGAACTTTGGTCTTCTTTCGAAAGGTCCTTCCGGGGTAAGCTCCAAAACCTTTCGACTCCATGGCGCCCGCCGTCTGCTGCACCCTCCGCAGACTGTTTAACAGCACGGCCGCGATGAATTTGCCCCACCAGGAAAGCCGGCCGTTGATACCTTTTGGAGGACGGTGGCCCCGAACCTGTTGGGCTGCCCGAATCCCTTTTCCCTCTTCTTCCAGCAGGGGAAGGAAGGTCAGCGCTGCCGATATTCCAAACGCGAATCGGTAAGGAACGCGAAGCTTCCGCACCAGCTCGGCAACCAGCTCTTGGGGATCGGTCGTTGCGATATAGGCCAGCGAAGACAGAAACAAGGTTATCATCCGGATGCTCATCTCTCCGGCCTGATCCGCGGCTTCTCCCGTCAATCTCAGAGGTCCCCATTGCAGCCACACGGTATGCCCCGGCACGGTCAAAGCCGTCAATACGAAATACGGAACGGCTACGGCCGCAATCAGCTTTATTCCCCGGAACATCCGGTTCCACGACATGCCCCCGCCCCATCTTGCCGCGATGATGCACAAGACCAGCAATAGACCCTGTATCGCGGTTCCGTCCCACAGCATGGCCGTTACGGCCAAACACATCAATACGGCAAGCTTGCTGAGCGGATCCCACCGATGCAGCAGCGAGTCTCCCGGTTCATATTGAATCAACATGCTTTTATGTCATCCCTTCCGTTGTCGATCATTTTCTCCAATTAGCGGCTTTCCCTTCCCATTCCCTCTTCAGCAGGGCAAACACGCGGACATCCATGAAGCCCTCGGCCGAATGCCGGTACTCCCGCAGCGTCCCCTCGATCGCAAAGCCCAGGCTATTAAAAAATGCCGCAGCCCGTGTATTCCTGACATCGGAGAATGCCTCCACACGATTGAGCCCCATCACGCGAAAACCAAAGTCGAGCGCCAGAGCCGCCGCTTCTCCCATGTATCCCCTGCCCCAGAAAGGACTGGCCAGCTCGCAGCCGAACTCCCCCCGGTAGGCTCCCTGCAGCTGCCAGCTATTGAAGCCGCAGCTTCCGATCACTTCGCCCCCGTCTAGCCGCTCCACCCCCCAACGAAGCGAATCCTCGGTTCGGGACAGCTCGTTCAGCAGAAGGATCAAGTCCTCCGCGTCAGCCGCGGATGCCAAGGACGGAAGAAACAAATAGCGGGAGGTTTCTTCATCGGTCCAGCAGCGGTGCATATCCTCCGCATCGCCGGGAGTGAGCTTTCTGAGCCTTACGCCGGCTCCTGCGATATCCGGGATGAATCCATTGCAGCTGTACATTCTTCACCCTCCCTCGTCTTTTCTGGCATCATAGCCCGCCAGCTTGCTGGTTCGAAAGAAGTCCCCATGTTTATAAAAATTTTGACTTGTCCTTCCTCTTTTCGGTGATACTATATTCATTGTAAGAATCAACATATGGCAGCTAAATGTTATGCCGGTTCAGTTGGTAAAGTCACCCGGAGGGATGCTTCTATATTGAGTCAAGCGGCACGTTCCCGTCAATATGATCCTTTCGCCTCTTGAGTTTCAACACGCAAAAAAAGGAGGTTTATGATTCTGATGTTTATCGCGGCTACGATCATACTGCTTCTGGTCATTATCGCTGCCGGGATTACCCAGTTCGGATATCTGCAGATTACGCGGATGAAAGTGAAAAATGACCCCAGCCTGTTTGCCATATTGGAAAATCTCGGACTCTACAGCAGGGAGCGCTACGAAGCGCTCGTTAAAAAAGAGGTCGTCATTTCCAGCGTCGACGGGCTTAAGCTTAGCGGCGCGGCCATCGAACCTTATCCCGACTCCAAGCGCTGGATGATCATCGTTCACGGTTATACCGGATCCCGAGCGGTCTCCGCGCAATTTATCGATATGTTTACCGATGAGGGATTCAATGTACTGCTCATCGACCAGCGCCGTCACGGACGAAGCGAAGGGCGGTATACGACTTACGGTTTTTATGAAAAATTCGATATCCAAACTTGGGTAAACTGGCTTGTACAGCAGCACGGCGAGGATATAGAAATCGGTCTTCACGGCCAATCGCTCGGCGGCGGAACGGTTTTGGAATACCTGTCCATTTCCGCGCCCCAGGTCAAGCTCGTCATTGCCGATTGCCCGTACTCCGATCTGTCGGAGCTGATGAAACACCAGTTGACGACCTTGAACAAGGTGCCGTCCGTGCCTTTTTTCCGCTGGGTGAACAACCGCATCCGCAAAAAGGCCGGCTTCAGCTTTGAACAGGTCAGCCCGATCCGTGCCGTCCGGGAAAGCCGGCTTCCGGTCATGTTTATCCACGGAACTCACGATACGTATGTTCCTACGCATATGAGCTTGAAAATGTACGAGGAAAAACCGGAGCCCAAAAAACTAGTGCTCATCGAAGGCGCCACTCATGCCAACGCCTATCATGTCGGAATGGATCAGTACCGGCGGGAGGTTCGCTCTTTCCTTCATGATTATATGGGAAAGCCCGCGTCCCAGGCGGAAAGCGAGCCGACCCGGCGGCCCCTTTTTCAGGATAAATCGTCCGTGAAAACGGTATAAAGCAACGCAAAGGACGATGCCGCTTTTTCAAGAGAAAAATAAGGCCAAGTATAATATGAATCTTATACTTCTTAATATTTCGAAAAATAGCCTTCGAAGCGCGCAGCCGCGTCTTCGAAGGCTATTTTGCTGCAGGCCCGAATCGCTGCCAGCATCATGCCGTTAAGCCAAGGTATCCGCCGCCTCTCCCTGCTTGACGGGTTTGAGTACCTCGCCGCACAGTTCTTTAAGCTTGCTCTGGATTTCCTTGAATTCCTCGATCCCCGCTCCGGTGATGCTGTAACTCTCGCCGTGGGAGGTCAAGAAGTTCTCTTGGGTCAACCGCTCCAGTTCAGCCTTTACCTCCCGGTCCCCAACCTTGTAACCGTGGCGTTCCAATTCGGGCTGCATGCCACTGATCGTCAGTTCCCCCTGATGGGCGTGATAGAGCATATGGATGCCGATAAACAAGTTTTGTACATCTGCACGCATTTGCGATTCTCCCTCCACTTCTTCAGGCAGCAGCCTGGTATCATCATTCATTACCCCATGTTCCCGCGAAATAATCAGCAGACCTCCGTTCGGGAAGAAGGCGGGAAAAGCCCCGAGGCTTGACGTGTTCGGCTGCCGTGTACTATCTTTTCAAGTAGAAACCGACTCCGTCGTTCTTTTCCAAAAGACGATGGGTTTTTCGGAAGAAGATATAAGCCGATCAAAGAAAAACGTCTATCGACGTACATTCGGCGAAGACAGACCGTCCAGGAAAGGTGGAGCCCATGTTTCAAAATACAACCTACGAAGGTACCCGCAGCGAACAGTATGAGCAGGTCCTGAGCCAATTAAAAGCGCTTATCCATGACGAGCCAAATGTTGTCGCCAATCTCGCGAACGCCTCTGCCCTTTTGAATCATTTTCTGAAAGATATCAATTGGGTCGGCTTCTATATTTACGACGGCA
This sequence comes from Paenibacillus sp. DMB20, assembly GCF_000987955.1. Lineage (GTDB taxonomy): Bacteria > Bacillota > Bacilli > Paenibacillales > Paenibacillaceae > Paenibacillus_AQ. Next base: position 151,897 of record NZ_LAZU01000017.1, on the reverse strand, counting down.
AGGAGTTGGTGCTGGGACCGTTCCAAGGTCTCCCGGCCTGCATCCGCATTCCTCTTGACCGCGGGGTATGCGGTGCCGCCGCAGCCGAACTGAAGACGCTCGTGGTCGAAGACGTGCATGCGTTTCCGGGCCACATCGCCTGCGATGCGGCATCCAACAGCGAAATCGTGGTGCCGATTGTGAAGGACGGCCAATTGTTTGGGGTATTGGATATCGACAGCCCTATGAAAAACCGCTTCGACCAGGTGGATCGAACTTATCTGGAGAAATTCGCGAAAATTTTGGAAAGCCGTATCTGATCCCAGGTTTTAACTCGGCCGAATAAATTGTCCGTTCTTCCGCACACTAGATAAGGGTTTTAAGGCCCTATCAGTCGAAGGAGGAATGTAAAAATGTATCCATCCAGCAATATTCAGGTGTCCCAGCAAATCCGCCAATGCGAGCAAATGCTTCAGCAGTTGACCCAGCAGACCCAACAGGCTACGGCCATGTACCAGCAAATGCTGCAGCAGGAGCAGCAAAACGCGGCGCGTCTTGAGGAACTGTCGCAGCGTGAGCGGCAGGCTTCCCAAATGATTCAATCGGCGATCCAGGGCCACCAACAGGCCATCCAGCAGTACCATCAAATTTCCCAGCTTGTAAAACAGGTAGAGCAGTCGGTGTATGCGCATAACCAGTCCCACAACCAAAATACCTTCCAGCCTTCTTACGGCCAGGGATTTCAACAAAGATTCCAGTAAACATTCCGGAAACCCTGTTCACTATTAATGGCTTGAACGCTGTTTCCGATGGCAAAAGCCGCTCCGTAACGGGCGGCTTTTGTTTGCATCGCCTAACCATTCAGCCGGAAAAATACTTAGGGAATGAAGGAAAGGAAACACCCGCCGATTGAATTCAGCATTATGCCTTCCATTTCCCAAATTTTTCTGATCAGCCGACCCTCGCGGTTCCTTTACAAAGAAAAAACTTGGACGTATAATCGGAACACAATATCCTTGGGAGGCAACAATATGGAACAGCAAGCTATACTGGCCATCGCCATATTTCTGATCGTTTACGGGCTAATCATTAGTGAAAAAATTCACCGAACGATTGCAGCCGTGTTGGGCGGAGCGCTCATGATTCTGTTCGGGATCGTGGATCAGGGTACGGCTTTGCACCATATCGACTTTAACACGCTCGGGCTGCTGATCGGCATGATGATCATTGTCAATATCACGGCCGAAACCGGGCTGTTCAAATACATGGCCGTCTGGTCAGCCAAAAAAGCGGGAGGCCGTCCGATCCGGATTCTCGTTTATTTATCGGTCATTACGGCTGTGGGCTCCGCCTTTCTCGACAACGTAACGACCGTTCTGCTGATGGTTCCCGTCACATACAGCATTACGCGTCAGCTCCGCGTCGATCCGATTCCCTATATGATCGCCATCATCATTTCTTCCAACACCGGCGGGACGGCGACGATGATCGGCGATCCGCCCAACATTATGATCGGCAGCCGCGTTCCCGAGCTGACCTTTATGTCTTTCATTCAAAATCTGACGCCCATAGTCATTCTGATCATGGCCGTGATCCTGCCGTTGCTTGTTCTGATGTTCCGTAAACGGATCAAAACGACACCCGAGTTGATGCGCCAGGTTACGGAAATGGACGAAAAGCTGATGATTACCGACCGCAAACTGCTCGTGAAGTCGTTAACCGTTCTGATCCTTACCATTGCCGGATTCTTTTTGCACCAGCTCGTTCATTTGGAATCGGCCACCGTCGCGCTTACCGGCGCATTTTTGCTCCTCCTGATGACCGGCGAAAAGATTATGGAGCGGACGATCAGCCAAGTGGAATGGACAACCATCTTTTTCTTTATCGGGCTGTTCGTGCTCGTCTCGGGTCTCGTGGAGACCGGCGTCATCGCCCTGCTGGCTGAAAAGGCGCTGGAATGGACCGGAGGAAACGTGACGGCTGCGTCCATGCTGATCCTGTGGCTTAGCGGCATTGCTTCCGCTTTTGTCGACAACATTCCGTTTGTGGCCACCATGATTCCGTTGATTCAAGATATGGGCCACGGGGGCATTAGCAACCTCGAACCGCTCTGGTGGAGCCTGTCCCTGGGGGCTTGTCTTGGAGGAAACGGGACGCTGATCGGCGCAAGCGCCAATCTGGTAACGGCCGGCCTTTCAGCCAAGGAAGGGCACCCGATCCGGTTCATGGAGTATTTGAAATACGGATTTCCGCTGATGATTCTGTCCATTGCTCTCGCTTCGGTCTATGTTTTTCTCCGTTATTTGATATAGGATGAAACATCCGCATCGTCTTGACCGGGTATTCCAAAAAAGCTGCCGAGAAATAATCCCGGCAGCTTTTTTTTTAGGGTATAGGGCGCCTCTTCCTTCAAACGTGCTAGCTTCCGTATACCGATTTTACGCGACCCACTTGCCCATCCTGAAGCCGGACCTTGATTCCGTGCGGATGGTTCGGCGATTTTGTCAGAATATCCTTCACAATGCCCCGGGTCACTTTGCCCGTACGCTGATCCTGTTTCAGGACGATATCGACTTCAAGACCGGGTTTGATGTCCGACCGGTTTTGTCCGTTCATTGACGCCACTCCTTATCACTCTCTCTTCGATGCGCACCCGGCTCATCATCAGCTTACGATACGGAAATTCCGGTAAAAAAGCAAATGTGAAACAGCTAGCATTTTTGAAGCGCGGAATTTACAGCACGCTGCCGCCAAACAGGAAACGGTTTTTCCATGAATCGCTGAAGCTGCCGACCAGCACGCCTCCCGACTTTTGGGAATATGTATGCAGAAGCTTATTGTCCCCCAGGTAAATAGCCACGTGGGTAATCCGCTGCTTGGACTTGTCCAGCCCGGCATAATTTGAAGCGGAGGAGCCTTTGTAGCTCATGAAAAATATAAGATCCCCGCGCTTCAAGTCGCTGATCCGGCTGATGTCCGTACCTTTTTCCCGAATCCAATCGCCCTGTGTCCGCGAGCTGCCCGGCAGCTTGATCCCCGCTCCCTCCATGAAGACCTGGCGAATAAAATCGGAGCAGTCGAACGTGGCGGTCGTGCTGCGGTCGGAGGAAAATTCGTACGGTGTTCCAAGATATTTCATGCCGGCCCGAATCACCTTCTCGACGCTTGCCGAGGCAGTGAGCGAACTGCTGCTGCTTCCCGTGCTGCCTTTATAAGCGATATATTTCGAAGATGCATACCCTTTTACTCCGGCGCTTGTCTTCACGGCATACCAGCCGCTGCCGGATTTATCCATGATTTGAACCTTCTCGCCTTTACGGATTTTCCCGGCAATTTTTCCGGAAGCCGTAGGTGCGCTTCGAAGGTAGACATTCCCCTTGGCCTGTCCCTGCTGCAGATTGGACTGCGGAGCGGAAGCCGCGGCCGCATATGCAGCGGAGCCGTAAACGTAAGATCCCATTACCGTAACCGACAAGAGCGCTCCGGCCATTATTTTTTTCCAATTCATGTGCATGTGAAGCATACCTCCCAGATGTCTAGAATCGGGATTCCGGTTTTCCCTTCTCCGTCTCCCCGCCCCCCATTATAGACAGGCTTAATCCGGGACTACATGCACCCATTTTCACAAATACACAATCCAATTTTTACTAAAATAAAGGACTATAGTCTTGGTTTATACCTAATATTGGTCCTAAAAGAAAACCTCTATCAAGACCTTTTCAAGGATGAGCGACCGCAAAATAAAAATTTCCGAACCAAAACGGTCCGGAAATCCTTATGCATTTGCTTACGGGACATCCCTAATTCATTTTAAGGTCTCTTTGGATACAGGGGATAACCCGGATTTTCGCGAACGTCGACCAGAATCATCCGCAAAGGTTCAGCTGCCGTCAAGATAAGCGTTTCTCGGCCTTGAGCGTTCATAACCATGAAATCCCGATGCCTAAAATTCAGGATTTCGGCTTCGGCCCGGGAAGCATCTGCTTGTCCGCTCCAGTTTCCCGCCCCCCTTACGGCAAGACCGGTTAATACCCGGCCTTCCTCCAGAGTATACGTCATGCTTTTGTCGGCATGCAATTGGATGTCATACATGCGCACATCCACCGTGAGATCGGCCGGTGATCTGTCACCGATCACCGTCTTGCGAACAACGCCATCCTCGCTTTCCATGTGGAAATCCCTGTGGGCATACTGCCGGTAAGAAGGATTCAGCTTTAGCGAATCCCGGAGATGAGGCTCAAACCAGATCTGAAATCCTTCGGCATCCGGTCCGATAAAACGCTCTTCATGCTGAACGCCGGATCCCGTACGCATCAGCTGCAGGCCGCCGGCCTCCACTTCGCTTTTGGTACCCAGGGTATCGCCATGAACCGTTTTGCCTTGAATCATATAGGTGATGATCTCAAAGCCTTGGTGCGGGTGCAAACCTATATATCCGTCAAGAGGTGAATGAAACCAGGACCAGTAAAACAGCGGTCCTATCCGGGTTACGGCAGAACCTTCCCCTGAGAAGCCGATCGGCTTTACTTCCGAAATCTTGCCCCCGTCAAATACGCCTCTGCCCTGCATCTCAGGTGAGTAAATCGCCCCTTTCATATCAGTCTCCTCCTTTATTTTGTTACTCGCATTCATAGTATCTTAACATTAAGACGATATCAACACGAGTACGCCCCGCATTGTTTACAAGTTGGTTTCATTTTTGTTTTCAGTTTATTTTCAGAATGCTTTCAGCTGACGTTCAGCTTTGCGGCGTAAGATATCATAAACAGGAATGATCATCGTTCCGTAGGGAAGGACGGATGGACAAAAATGGATTCTTTTAACGGGATCAAAATCATGCTTGTGGATGACGAACCTCACATCCTCCAGTTTTTGGAGCTTGGCCTTCAAGGCGAGGGTTTTGAAGTCGAATGCGCTTCGGACGGAGCCGGCGCGATCCGGGCAGCCGAACGGACTCGGCCTCACGTCATTGTGCTGGACGTCATGATGCCGGGGATGGACGGGATCGAGGTGTGCCGACAGCTTAAACAAAGCGGCTCCGACGCCGCCATCATCATGCTTACGGCCAAGGATGAAATAACCGACCGGGTCAGGGGACTGGCGATAGGGGCCGACGACTATATGATCAAGCCTTTCAGCTTCGATGAGCTTCTTGCCCGGATTAACGCCAGACTCCGCAATCAGTTTCCGTTATTGCTCGGAGAGGTCTGCCACGGACCGTTCCGGATCGACGACCGGAAACGGGAAATTGCTTATCGCGGACAGGCCCTCGTCCTGTCGCCGACGGAATATGGCTTGCTGAAGCTGCTCGTAACCAAACACGGCACGGTGCTCAGCAAAAGCAAGATTTTAAACATCGTTTGGGGTTATGATTTTGGCGGGGAGGATAATATCGTGGAGGTCTATATCCGATCCCTGAGGGAAAAGCTTGGAGATAAGGAGCATGTGGTTATCCGAACCCTCCGGGGCGCCGGATACCGTGTTGATCTGCCATGAAAAAACTTATGGCAGGCCTGTCCACGAGGTCAGGCTCCCTTCGCGCCCAGCTGCTGTCCCGCTCCCTGCTCGTACTGGCTGTGCTTCTCGTTCTTATCGGCTCTCTGCAGTATGTTCTAATGAAAAACGTCATGTACCGGAGCCAGGCGGATGCCATGGCCGCCCAGCTTCGCTCGGTTCCGAGGGAAGTATGGGACGCGGCGTCCTCGATGGGAGACAGGCACCGGCCGGATCGGGGAACCGTCAAAGGCATGTCCCCTGGGGACCCGGAAAATCGACCGTTCTTTTTTCTCCCCGACATGTCGTTTGCCTTCATTGACCCCGAAGGAAGCCTTACCGATATTCGGGAAGGCAGCGATAACTTGCCGCCGCAGCTGGCGGCGGATGAATACCGTTCCATACTGGGCGCGATCAAGGAGCGCAAACCTGTCGATTACCGGATCATGGACAGCACCGACGGCACCACGCAGCTCATGGTATTCCGTCCGGTCGGAAATCAGGCTAATCCGCACGGGCTGCTGCAGATGGGAATAGACACGGCCCCGCTCCATGACGTGATCCTCCGTCAATTGACCACCTTTACGGCTCTCGCCCTTCTCGCTTTGGCCGGCGGGCTTCTGCTCTACCTTCCGCTGCTCAATAAATCCCTTGCGCCGCTGAACGCGATGGTGAAAGCCGTGCAGCGGACCGATGCCGGCAATTTGGACGAAAGGTTTTCCGTGAAGCAAGGCCAATCGGAGATCGACCGGCTGGCGGAATCGTTTAACGGCATGCTGGAGCGGTTGGATAACTCCTTCCAAGCGGAACGGGAGTCCAAGGAACTGATGCGCCGCTTCATTGCCGATGCGTCGCATGAGCTGCGTACGCCGCTGACCTCCATCCACGGCTTTCTGGAGGTGCTTCTGCGCGGAGCCGCCGGCAGGCCCGAACAGCTTGAGGCCGCGCTGCGCAGCATGCACGGGGAATCCACGCGCATGAAAAGGCTCATTGAGGACTTGCTGCTTCTGGCGAAGCTGGACCGGGCGCCGGAACTTCAGCTGCAGGAAGCTTCGCCGGATAAACTCGTCATCGAAATGGAGCCCCATTTAAGAATGCTTGCCGGAGAACGGCTCGTCTCCCTTCAACTGGAAGATGGCATGCGATGTTTATGCGAGCCGGACAAGCTGAAGCAGGTTGTGCTCAATCTGTTTCAGAATGCCGTGCAGCATACCGATCCGACAGAGGGAGCCATCGAGGTCGGACTGAACCTCCAAGGCCAAAAAGCCGTGCTTACGATCAGCGACAACGGTCCGGGCATCCCGGCGGAGCACCTTCCCCATCTGTTCGAGCGTTTTTACCGGATCGACGTATCTCGGACGCGCAAGTCCGGCGGATCCGGACTCGGTCTTGCCATCACGCATTCCATCGTGGAGGCGCACGGGGGAACGATCGCCGTCATCAGCCAGCCGGGAAAGGGTTCCGCTTTCCGCGTGGAGCTGCCCGCTCTTTAGTTAGCCAAGCTGTCAGCGTACCAGAAGGTATGCGGCCGCCGTTCATTGGCGTCAAACAAACCATTCAATGAAGACTTTCATCTCATAGCTAATCGAAAAGGACTGTATCCAAGGATCTTGGAGCAGTCCTTTGCCTATATCGGGAAACGTTGAGCTTTTAATCTGCTCGGTGTCACGGGCCCTTTACTTTATGAATCTCCTTCCATTTCACCTCCTTTTCCCATGCAACCGACAATTTGGTACAATGACAGGGCAGGCTTGAAGTCAAATGAAGGGGTCTTATTCCTATGTTCAAAATATTGATCGTCGAGGACGACCGCCATTTGGTTCGTCTTCTGGAAGAGCATCTCCACAAGTTCGGCTATGCCGTGCAAGCCGTGGAGGATTTCGAAAATGTCCGAAACCAATTTGGACAATACGAGCCGCATCTTGTCCTGCTTGACGTCAATCTTCCCAAATACGACGGCTACTACTGGTGTCGGCAGTTCCGGAGCGTTTCGACCTGCCCGATCATTTTCATCTCCGCTCGAAACGGCAAGATGGACCAGGTAATGGCCCTCGAAAACGGGGCCGACGACTATATTACCAAGCCTTTTGATTACGAAATCGCCATGGCCAAGATCAAAAGCCAGCTCCGCCGGGCGTACGGCTCCTATGCGGCTTCCAACGAACGCAGCGTGAGCGTTGCCGGACTGACCCTGGACGTCGACCGCCTGTCTTTATCCCTCGGCAGCCTGCGCACCGACCTCAGCTACACGGAGGCCAAAATCCTGGACGAGCTGATGCAGCGCTCCGGCCAGGTCGTCAGCCGGGACCGGCTGCTCGAGAAAATATGGGACGACCAGGCTTTCGTCGATGACAATACGCTAAACGTCTATGTTACCCGGGTTCGCAAAAAGCTGGCCGTTCTGGGCATCGAGGACGGCGTTCAGACGATCCGCGGACGTGGCTACCGCCTGCTCCCGGTCTGGAGGGGAGAAGAAGCATGAGGCTGTTCTTGCGCGAGCAGCGCCCGCTTATTTTCGTCTATGTCGCCCAGCTGCTCGTAATCACCCTGATCTACCGTCTTGCCGGCTTTCGGAATATGGAGATCAGCCTGTACGCGGGCATGGTCAGCGGCTGTCTCTTGATCGGCTATCTCGTCTTCCGCTATGTAGCCAACAGGCCGTTCTACAAGCGTCTGGAGCAGCCTTTCGTTTCTGCGGATCCCCAAGGGGAGCCGTTTTCCGGAGGGTCTTCGCAAACGCCGCTGGCGGAGGCGCTGCAACAGGTGCTGCGAAACCAATTCCGGCAGTATTCGACCGAACTACATAACTATAAGCACAGAATCGAGTCCCACCTTCAGTTTATCAACCAATGGGCGCATCAGATGAAGACGCCCGTCTCGGTCATGCATCTCATCTTGCAAAAAAAGGACGATCCCGATTCCATGGCTATCGGCGATGAGCTGGACCGGCTGAAAAAGGGCCTTGAGCTGATGCTGCATACCGCCCGACTCGATACGTTCGAGCACGACTTTTACGTGGAATCGCTGTCCCTGGAGCAGGTGGTGCGTTCAGCCGCCTCGGAACAAAAACGCCTGTTTATTCGACGGCGGATTTTCCCGGCCGTTGACATCCAAACAGGCCTGTCCGTGACGTCCGACGAGAAATGGCTCTCCTTCGTCCTGTCCCAGCTGATGACGAATGCGGTCCGCTATACGCCCGGAGAACAGGGAAAAGTGTTTTTTCACGGCTGCCGGCGGGGCACCGACGTCATCCTCGAAATCCGGGACGAGGGCATCGGCATTCCCCCAGGCGATCTTCCCCGGGTGTTCGAGCCTTACTTCACGGGTGAAAACGGCAGACGTTATCAGGAATCGACAGGCATGGGCTTATATCTCGTTCAACAGATTTGCGGCAAGCTGGGGCACGGTCTGGACATCCAATCCAGTCCCGGAAAAGGGACAACCGTCACCATTACGTTTCGCGGCCCGTAACCTTACAGAGTTGTAAGGTAACTGTAAGTTAACGAGATGGCATGGGTGGTCCGCCCGGCCTACAATGATAAAGAAAGGAGGGAAGCATTTTGCCGATTCTGACCGTCAAGCATCTGTCCAAAATATACGAAGGCCGGGTGGCGCATCAGGCGCTCTATGACATTCACTTTTCCGCCGAGCGCGGGCAATTCGTCGGCATTATGGGTCCCTCCGGAAGCGGAAAAACAACGCTGCTCAACCTGATCGCTACCATCGATCAGCCGACCGCGGGGGAGGTGGTCATCAACGGACGAAATCCCCATCTTTTGGACCGGAACGAGACCGCCCTGTTTCGCCGCCGCGAGTTGGGCTTCGTATTCCAGCACTTCAATCTGCTCGATACGCTTACCGTGGAGGAGAATATCGTCCTCCCCTTAACGCTGGAGGGAATACCGCTCAAGGAAATGGACCGCAAGCTTCGGGATATGGCGGAAAAGCTGGGGCTGGCGTCCATTCTCGACAAGCGGACGTATGAAATTTCGGGCGCCAGGCTCAGCGTACGGCCATCGCCAGGGCGCTCATTCAGGAACCGTCCCTGATCCTGGCCGACGAGCCGACAGGGAATCTGGACTCCAAGGCGTCGAAGGATGTGCTGCAAGCCTTGTCGGGCATGAGCAAGGAGGCCGGCGCGACCGTACTTATGGTGACGCATGATCCCGCTGCCGCGAGCTATTGCGACCGGGTGCTGTTCATCAAGGACGGGCGGCTTTACAATGAAATGTACAGCGGGGACAACCGCCAGGCGTTTTTCCAAAAGATCATCGACATGCTTGCGCTGCTTGGGGGAGGAACCCATGAACTTTCGACAGTTCGTTTTTAGAAACGTCGTCCGAAACAAGCGCACGTATGCGGCCTATTTTCTGAGCAGCTCCTTTTCGGTCTTGATTTTTTTCGTATGCACCCTGTTTATTTTTAATCCCGGAATCCGGGACGAAATGTTCTACCCTGTCGTGGTTCAGGCCATGACGGCGGCTGTGCTGATCATGTACGTGTTTTCTTTTTTCTTCGTGCTGTACTCGGTCGGTTCCTTTCTGAAAACGCGAAAGAAGGAATTCGGCGTGCTGTTCATGCACGGGATGACCCAGAAACAGTTCAACGGGATGGTTTTTCTTGAAAATATGATGATCGGCGCAGGCTCCATCCTGACCGGAATCCTATCCGGCATCCTCAGCGGCAAGCTGTTCCTGATGGCAGGCTCCGCCTTTCTGGGGATTCCGCCGCTGCCCTTTCACCTGTCGCCGCAGGCTTGGGGCTGACAACAGGCGGATACCTCCTGTTGTTCCTGATGATTTCGTTTTTTACGTCCATGTTTCTGCGGCAGGACGCCTTGATCGATCTGTTCCGTTCCGGCCTAAAGCCGAAAAAGGAGGCGCGCGTATCGCCGGTTCTGTCCCTGCTCGCGGCCGTGCTCCTATCGATCAGCTACTTTCTTGCCGCAACGACAACGGCGGTCACCTTGAAATACCGTATGGCTCCGGTCACCCTGATGACGATTTTCGGCACCTACCTGCTGTATACGCAGCTCAGCATTTTTCTGGTGCGGCGGCTTAAGCGGCGCCTTCCGTTCGTCCGGAGCCGGACCCGAATGATCTTCCTGTCCAGCCTGAATTACCGGCTAAAGGATAATGCGCAGATGCTGTTCATGGTGACCACCGTGCTTGCGGTATCCTTTTGCTCCGTCGGGGTGTTTGCATCCCTTCCCGTGCTCGCCCGGCAGTTCAACGAGGATTACCCGGCCGCCGTAAGTTATATGGCGAAAGCCGGCGATTCCATGGAAAAGGAGCATCTTCAGGAAATCGGGCATGAGCTTGATGCGGCATCGCTTCCTTATCAGGCCCTCTCGATTCCGGTCAAGTATGTGCGCGTCGATGCAGAGGCGAAACGCGGCCTGCCGGAAGAAGTGCCTGTCATATCGTTCTCCGACTACCGTAAGGCCATCCGGATGGCCGGCTTTGCCGTCACCGAAAAGCCGGTAACCGGCAGCGACGCGCTCGTGCTCGTCAATTCGCAGAACAACCGGATCCATATTCGGGAGCGAGGCTTGGCTTCCTATCGGCTGCATAGGTTCAAGGAGCCGGTAAAGGAAATCGGTTATACGGACCATGTGGCGATCCCGGAGTTTTTGCTGCCCGAGCTGGATGATCGGTCCCTGTTCGGCGGGCTCGTCCTTAGCGATACCCTGTTTGGAGAGATCGAAACTCCGCTCAAGACGGAACGTTACACCGGCTTTTATGTGGAAGATTTCCGCAAAACGGAAGGAATCGCTTCCAATCTGGCCGAAAGGGGAGCGGTACGTTATGAAATGAACGAACCCTATGCGATCATGATCAGCGGAACGCTGTTTTCCCTGCGAAGCAGCCTGTACAGCATGATGCTGTTCGCTGCCCTGCTGGTCGGCACGGTATTTTTCATCGCTGCGGGCAGCTTTCTGTACTTCCGGCTTTACGCCGATCTGGATTACGATCTCCGGTTTTACGACACGATCTCCAAAATCGGCTTGACGGACAAGGAATTCCGGCGAATCGTCACAGGACAGCTGGCGCTGATGTTTTTCGTGCCGATCGGAGTCGCTATCCTGCACAGCCTGTTTGCTTTTATTGCGCTGCAGAGCATCTTTTTCTTGTCCATTGCCTCGGAGATGGGTTTCGTGTTGATCGGTTTTTTCATTGCCCAGGCGTTATACTTCCTGTTTATTCGAAGCCAGTATTTGCGGAAGCTTAAAACGGCTCTTATATAGGACAAAACAAAAACGTCCCCATCGTCCTTCTCAAGGACGATAGCGTTTTTCACGATATATGCATGACATTAGTAAAAAACTCCGCGCTGAGGCGCTGATCAAAAGATGAGGTGGCAAAGCTTGCAAAATTGGATTACGGATATCATGGAACAATTTGGGTATTTGGGGATTTTTCTGATGATTGCGTTGGAAAACGTGTTCCCGCCTATACCGTCCGAAGTCATTCTGACTTTCGGCGGATTCATGACGACCTATACGGATCTTACGATTCCGGGCGTCGTGGCGGCTGCCACCGTAGGCTCGGTCCTCGGAGCCGTCATACTGTATGGGATCGGCTTATTGCTCGATGTGGAAAAGCTGGAGAAAATCGTGGACCGGTGGGGGCATATCCTCCGGGTCAAAAAAGAAGATATCCGCAGAGCGGACGCCTGGTTTGACAAATACGGGTACTGGACGGTTCTCTTCTGCCGCATGGTTCCGCTCATCCGCAGCCTGATTTCCATTCCCGCGGGCATGTCCAACATGAAATTCGGGATGTTCCTGCTGTTTACGACGCTTGGAACGCTCATCTGGAACGTGGTGCTTGTCATGCTCGGCGCACTCCTCGGCGATTCTTGGGAAGACATTCTGGCCTTTATGGATGTATACTCTAATATAGCCTATGCCGTTATCGCCGTAGCTGCCGTCGTGTTTATCGTCCTTCTCATCCGTAAGCGCAAAAAGTCCGCGTGAATTCAGCAACCGTCACTCATTCGTAAGAAAAACGTCTTTTTCGGCGTAAGCGAGAGAAAGCAAGAACACTTTAAGAGGTAGTTATTCTTGCGCTATAAGGAAGCGATAATACGTATTTCTATGCTTTTCTTATATCTTAAATAAGGGAGAGGTACTCAGTTTATGGATTTTATTATGTTTATGAAAGCTATTATTCTCGGCTTGGTGGAAGGCTTGACCGAATTCGCGCCGGTATCCTCCACCGGTCACATGATCATTGTCGATGATATGTGGCTCCAATCGGAGGAGTTCCTGACAAAGTACGTAGCCAATACCTTTAAGGTCGTTATTCAGCTTGGCTCCATTCTTGCGGTCGTTGTCGTGTTCTGGGAACGTTTTATGGACCTACTGCACATCAAGCGCAAAAAGCCGGAGCAGGGGGCTCCGGCAGGAACCGGGCGTTTGAAGCTTGGCCAGGTCATTGTCGGTTTGATCCCTGCAGGGGTGCTGGGCGTACTGTTCGAGGATTATGTCGATGAGTATTTGTTCTCGACGGAAACCGTTTTGATCGGCCTTGTTGCCGGCGCCATTCTCATGATCATCGCGGACAAATTCAGCAGCAAACAGCCGAAGGTCGTAACGGTTGACCAGATTACTTACAAGCAGGCCCTCAGCGTCGGTTTGGTCCAGTGCCTGTCCTTGTGGCCGGGCTTCTCCCGTTCGGGCTCCACGATCTCCGGCGGCGTTTTGCTGGGGATGAGCCACCGTGCCGCTGCCGATTTCACCTTTATTATGGCAGTGCCGATCATGTTCGGAGCAAGCTTCCTGTCTCTGGTGAAAAACCTTGAATACTTTACGATGGATGCGCTGCCGTTCTTTATCGCCGGTTTCGTCAGCGCCTTCGTCTTCGCTCTGATCTCGATCCGCTTCTTCCTGAAGCTGATCAACAAAATCAAGCTTGTTCCGTTTGCAATTTACCGCATCGTGCTTGCCGTCGTCATTTATTTGGTTTGGTTTTAAGGGAAGCCGCCCCATCCGTGTTCTTTGACCAAAGAACAGGCTTATCGCGTCTATGGGATGGAGAGGCAGCATTCATTGCATAGCATAACGGGAACAGGGGCTGTCCGGTGGTAGATGCCACTTTTGGACAGCCCCTGCTTTTTTAGGGTTTATGCCTGTGTTTAATCCGGTTCCTATGGAATTCGCTGCTGCACGTTATTTCGACGCTTGCTGCTCGAACAGCTTCACGATTTCAACGATGACTTCCGTCGCCTTCTGCATGTTGTCAACCGACACATACTCATAACGCCCGTGATAGTTCTCGCCGCCCGTGAAAATATTCGGCGTCGGCAGTCCCATGTAGGATAGCTGCGAACCGTCCGTACCTCCGCGAATCGGCTTAATGACCGGCTCGACGCCAACGTTCCGTATGGCTTGATGGGCGATATCGACGATATGCTTCACCGGCTCAATCTTCTCGCGCATGTTGTAATATTGATCTTTAAGTTCAAGGCTAATGCGCTCCGCTCCGTACTTCGCCTGCAAGTCTTTCACGATGTTCTCCATGTTCTGCTTGCGGGCATTGAAGCTCTCCCTGTCGAAGTCGCGAATGATGTAGCGCAGCTTCGTCAGCTCCACATCCCCGCTGATGGAAGACAAATGATAGAATCCTTCATAACCTTCGGTTGATTCAGGAGCTTCTGCCACAGGCAATCGGCTGTTGAATTCCATGGCGATCTTGGCGGCGTTGACCATTTTATTCTTCGCCGTGCCGGGGTGAACGTTCTTGCCCTTGAATATGAGCGTAGCCTGAGCTGCGTTGAAGCTCTCATATTCAAGCTCGCCAAGCGGGCCGCCGTCCATGGTGTATGCGTAACGGGCATTAAAATTCTTCACGTCGAAGCGTTCAGGCCCTCTGCCAATCTCCTCGTCCGGCGTGAAGGCAACGCGCACTTTCCCGTGCTTGATCTCCGGATTGCGAATCAGATGCGCCATGGCCGTCATGATTTCCGCCATGCCTGCCTTATCGTCCGCGCCAAGCAGCGTCGTTCCGTCTGTCGTCACGAGCGTGTGTCCTATGTAATTGTTCAACTCGGGAAAGTCTTTCGGAGACAGAACGATGCCTTGGGCTTCATTCAGAATAATATCCTGACCGTCATAATTCTCGACCAGCCGAGGGTTCACGCCTTCTCCCGTAAACTCCGTAGCCGTGTCGATATGGGCCAAAAATCCGATCGTCGGGACATCCTTGTCCGTATTGGCAGGAAGGGTAGCCATCACGTAGCCGTTCTCGTCCATGGTCACTTCTTCCATGCCGATGGCTTTCAGCTCGTCTTCAAGCAGGCGCGCAAGCTCCAGCTGGCCGGGCGTGGAAGGGCATGTATCGCTGTCGTCGCTTGATTGCGTGTTTACTTTAACATAAGACGTAAAGCGTTTAATCAGTTCGTTTTTCATCATACTCACCTCTGAAAAGTATCGATTCGCATATCCCCATCTTACCACAATCAGGATGGCCTTACTCCTGCGGTTAGACCGGGAATGCCGCCCACTGCCCTTCCCAGAGCAAAAAGAGGACCGTATGAAGCTAAGCTTCATGCGGTCCTCCCTTGCTCTTGCACTTAGGGCCTTGGAGTTCAATTTCACCCTGCAGCTTTTGCAGGATGTTTGGAGGGCCTGCGGATCGAACCGGCAACTTCGGCGGACCCGGCCTTGCCTCCCAATCAGCCCCTTGGCTTCAGCGAGACGGGTTTCCCCGTACGCGCCGAGTCGTAGGCGGCTATCCCCACGCGGGCGGAATAATAGCCGTCCTCGCCGCTGATCGCAACCGGGGTGCCCGCGATGATGCTGTCCACAAAGCTGTTGACCAGCCCTTCATCCATGTTGTCGCCCCAATAGCTCCAGGCGGCTTTACCGGCTGCGTCGCTGTACACATCGTTCTTCTGGGCAAAGGAATCGATGAACAACGTGCCCTTGGTGCCGATAATCTCCAGCGTAACGTCTCCCCAGGTCGGGAAGCTCCGGGAACGCGACCAGCTTGGATCCAGCACGGCAAACGCGCCGTTCGCGAATTTCACGTGGACCATGCCCGCATCGTCGATGTCCGTATCATGAAACAGCGTTTCCGCATGGGCGTATACTTCCTCCGCCACGCTGCCCGTAAACCAGTGCATCAAATCCATCACATGCACGGTATGATCAAAAACGGCGCCGCCGCCGGAAAGCTCTTTCTCCAGGAACCAGCCGCCGGGCATCGTGCCCCGATTCGTTCCCTTCATGGCCACGATGTCGCCGATCTTCCCTTCGTCTACGGCCTGCTTGGCCTGCTGCACCGCCGTCAAATAGCGGCAAGGGAAAGCCGTCATCAACTGCACTCCGCGATCCCGGCATACCTGGATCATGCCGAGCATCTCTTCTTCCGACATACCGAGCGGCTTCTCGCACAGCACGTGCTTGCCGGCCTCGGCCGCCTTGCGGGTTAGCTCCGCATGGCGGGCATTTTCCGAGCAGATCACGACCGCGTCGATTTCCTGTACAAGCAGCTCGTTGACATCGCCATAGTAGGCAATTCCGTGTTCGGCCGTAAACGGCGCCACCCGTTCCTCATTTTCGTCCGCAATGCCGACGACTTCGACGTCTTCCCGTTTCAGCATCGAATTCAAGTAACTGACCGCATGCATATGCGCAAAACTTATAAAACCTACCTTCAGCTTATTCATGATGCTGCACCTCCCATCCGGACGGGCTGTCCCGTCTTCGCGGAACGATCGCAGGCCAAGGCGATTTCAACCGCCCGGCAGGCGTCCTCCACGCTTACAAGCGGTTCGGTTCCCCGCTGAATGCATTCGATGAAATGCTGTATCTCGATATAATACGGATCATGAACGGTAGGGCTGGACGGAACTTGAACCGCATCCTCCGCCGTATCCTCTTGGACCGCCGTCTTCAAATCAAGCGACTGCACCTGGGTGCTGTCATAACGGATAATGCCCTGGTCTCCGGCAATTTCAAACTGGGTCGTAAACGGTCCGGGGTAACCCCAGAATCCCGTCAGATTGGCGATGGCTCCGCTCTTGAATTTCAGCGTCGCCTGCGCGTACTCCATCCCCGACAGGGAAGGATCCGTGACGGAGGCATATACGGACTCCACCTCACCGAACAGCCAGCGGGCATAGTCGATATCGTGGATCATCATATCCAAAATGACCCCGCCGCTCTTCGCGTGATCGTGATACCAAAGATCCGCTCCTTGAGGGTATGAGCCGTGGCGTTTGAAATGCGCCATCTTAGCCTCCCCGATCTGCCCTGCCCGAACCTGATCCACCGCATCGCGGTAATTCGGAAAGAACCGGACGACGTGGCCGATGAACAAACGGACCCCCTGCTCTTTGCAGACCGCTTCCATCTCCCTCGCGTCCTCCAGCGTTAGGGCCGTCGGTTTTTCGCAGATGATATGGAGTCCGCGCTTGGCAAGCTCAAGCACAAACACCTTGTGCAGGTAGGTCGGCAGGCATACCGCCACCGTCTCGGGCCGTTCCGTCTCCAGCATTTGTTTCCAATCCGCATAAGCCTTCGCTCCGCTGGCCTTGGCGGCCTTCTCTGCGCGCTCCGGAATCAAATCCGCAGTGCCTGACACCGTAACCCCCGGCATTTTTCCGAGATTATATGCGTAGGTCAAGCCCATCGTTCCGCAGCCTATAATGGCTATGTTCATGTAATCCCCTCCACTTTTATCGTTAGCTTGATTGATCTTTCATGGCCCATTTGACCGCACCGATGATGCCCGCACGATTCCCCAGCTCCGCCTTGGCCAGACGGACGGGCAGCACGCACATCTGACGGAGCTTGTTCTGAAGCTGCCTGCTCCACAGCGGGTATCCGTCCGATACGCCGCCGCCCATGACGATCACTTCCGGATCATAAGCCTGTTGTACCGAAATCAAGCCTCTGGCCAGGTCGGACAGGTAAGCATCCATGGCCTCGGTCGCTTGCTCGTTGCCGTCGGCATATGCCTGAACCAGATAACGGCTGGTCCATTCGGGTTGAACCGACCTTGCGATCCTGCTCAGCGCCGTTCCGGAGCATTTGGTCTCCCAACAGCCGCGCTGGCCGCATGTGCAGGCCTCACCATCGGGGTCCACGATCAGGTGGCCGATCTCCGCAAATCCGCCTCGCAGGCCGGGCAGCACGCTGCCCTCATACATGAAGGCCCCGCCGATTCCCGTGCCCAGCGCGACAAGCACGAACGACTGCGTATCTTTGCCCGCTCCAAGCCAGGCTTCGCCCCATGCCGCCGCGTTAACGTCGTTCTCTACCGAAACGCGGTAAGGAAACCGCTTCTCGATCTCGCCTTTAATCTCGGTTCCCGTCCATCCCGGCATATTGTCCGTAGCGTATGCAATCCGGCCGGAAGGACGGTCTACCCGGCCCGCCGTTCCGATGCCGATCCCGGCAATTTCCTCGCCCGGCGCGTTCTGTATCAGCGAACCGATCAGTCCTGACGCCGCCTCCATGATCCGGTCCCTGCCCTCTTTGGCGGGAGTCGTTACCGCTAGCGGTTCGGTCATATGACCGTCCGCATCAACCAGGGCTCCCTTGATTTCGGTACCTCCGATATCGAGCCCAATCCAATGTTTCATCGATCAGTTACCCTCTTTTCTTCATGTGGTGTGATTGGTGAATTAATGGACCGACACTTCATCATCCGTGCATTCGGCGGAAGGCTGGCATTGCCGTGCTGCACCCGCCCTTGCTAACTTGCTAACTTGCTAATCACGATATGAGTCGAGGGCTCATCTATAAACGGATTGATCGCTTCTCTATGGATGATGTTGTCATAGATATTCTCTCCCGAATACAGAATAACCTGCCGATCGGACATAGTTTTTCGGCTGTTTTATATCGGACTCTTTTTTTCATCATGCAGTTGTTCATGAATCCCCATTGACGTCAAGGAAAACCGGGTATATTATATTTGTGAGTGATCACTCACTTTTTTGAGAAAGGGGTTTTATTTTGGAAACCGTCAAAATCACGAGCATCAGTAAACATTTCGGCTCCAAAACCGTGTTAACCGACGTCAGTCTCTCCATGTCCCAAGGTCAGATTTATGGATTCATTGGTCCTTCCGGAGCTGGAAAAACAACCCTTGTCAAAATGATGGTTGGCATGGATACGCCTGATTGCGGCGAAGTCCATATCCTGGATGAGAAAATGCCGAGCTTGAATATTTTGCCGAAAATCGGGTACATGGCCCAGTCGGATGCGCTTTACCCGGAGCTCACCGGCATGGAAAACATTCAATTTTTCGCCGAGCTTTATACCATGCCCAAAGCCAAGCAAAAGGAACGCATTGCTTATGCCGCCCGTCTTGTCCATCTCCAGGAGGAACTTAACAAGAAGGTATCCGCCTACTCTGGCGGCATGAAAAGAAGGCTATCCCTGGCCATTGCGCTTGTTCAGGACCCGGATATTCTCATTTTGGATGAGCCGACCGTAGGGATCGATCCCGAACTTAGGCTCGGAATCTGGAATGAGTTAAGCCGGCTCAAAAAAGCGGAGCGGAAAACGATTATCGTAACGACTCACGTCATGGATGAAGCCGATCGTTGCGACCAGCTGGCTATGGTTCGGGATGGAAGGATTCTGGCAGAGGGTTCCCCTCACGCCCTGAAAAACATGTATCAGGCAAACTCATTAGAGGAAGTCTTTCTCAAAGCGGGGAGGCATGAACGATGAGAGTATTTGCGCTGGTGAAGCGAATATGCAGACAGCTGCTGCGAGACAAGCGAACGCTTGCGATGTTATTCATAGCACCCGTTCTTGTGCTATCCTTAATGTTTGTCATATTCAATGCGGATGCCGCAAAACCGCGGCTGGCTGTTGTCGGGATCGATGAAGGCCTCTCCGGCATTTTAGGTGAAGACCTGGAAGTTATCCCTTATGATAAAATAACCCATGACATGATCAAGGATGAACGGCTGGATGGCGCTTTAATCATGGAGAGCGACGGTTATCATCTTATTTTGGAAAATGGAGACCCGGCAAAATCCAATCAGCTCCATGTCCTTGTCAATCAAGGAATAGGCGCCTTCCAGCAGCAGAAGATGATGCCGAATCCGTCTCAAACGAAGGATATCCCCGAAAAATCAATGCCGGTAGATACCACTTATGTTTACGGCAATGCGGACACGCGTTTATTTGATGTGCTAAGCCCGGTCCTGATCGGTTTCTTCGCCTTTTTGTTTGTTTTTCTGATCTCCGGCGTCGGACTGCTGCGTGAACGGACGACGGGTACGCTGGAGCGGCTTTTGTCCACTCCTATACGCCGAAGCGAAGTTGTTCTCGGTTACCTGATCGGTTACGGGATGTTTGCCGTGCTGCAAACGCTTGTCATCATCTTCTACTCCATAACCGTATTTGACCTTACCGTCGCCGGTTCCATCGGCAATGTTCTGCTGGTCAACCTGCTGGTTGCCCTTGTAGCCCTGACACTCGGCATCCTATTGTCCACTTTTGCCTCATCGGAGTTTCAAATGATCCAGTTCATTCCATTAGTGGTTGTTCCCCAGATCTTTTTCACCGGGATATTTCCGCTGGACGGGATGGCTGAATGGCTTCGGCTCATTGGCAAAATCATGCCCTTGTATTATGCGTCGGAAGCGCTGAAAGGGGTTATGTACCAAGGGTTTACCTTGGCCGATATCTGGCTTGATGTCGTGATTCTCTCTCTTTTTGCCCTCCTGTTTATCGTGCTTAATATTTTGGGATTAAAGAGACATCGTGCATTATAATTAAAAGGAGACCCGTAAGAATGAAAGCGAACAACTTATTGGACGAAATGCTGGCCCAAGTGAAATTGACGAAAAAAACAACGGCCAAAGAGCAAAAAATAATCGAAAACGCGACCATGTTATTTGCGACGAAGGGATACGCCAATACCTCCACGAGCGAAATTGCGAAAGCGGCGGGAGTAGCGGAGGCGACCATTTTCCGCCACTATGGGACGAAAGAAAATCTGCTGATTGCCATTGTCGTTCCATTCCTTAAAGATTCCATCCCTACGCTCGCCGATGATTTGTTTCATGCCATTCAGCCGCAAAAACAGCCCACCTTTGCCCATTTCCTGAAGGCGCTGATTTTAAACCGCCTGGCTTTTATCGATGAGAACAAAGAGATCTTTACCGTATTCATCAAAGAACTGGTCTACCGGGAAGACATCCGAAATCAGTTCGTTCCTTTTTTTCGGGATCAAGCCTTTCCCCGGATCAGCGAAGTGATCGAGTATTTCAAGGGCAAAGGGCAGCTTAAAAACATTCCCAATGAAATCATCTTTAAAACGATGCTCGTCAACGTCCTGGGGCATTTGGTCACGCAGTATATTTTATCGCCCGATCCGGACCGGGAACGCACCGAAAAAGGAGTAGACCTGCTTGTGGATACCATTTTATATGGAATCGCCGAAATGCCGAAATAGAATAAACAGCCGGAAACTCCGGTTTTTACAGACCCAAAAGACTCTATGCATTGATCCGTCGGATTACGAACCTTCGAAATATTCGAAGAACGCATCAAAGGCTCCCCGCCTTGGCGGGAAGCCTTTGATATATTAACTATGAATTTATATGATTACAAAAAATCACCGTATCCAACTACTTCAACCATTTCTTGTCCAAAGCGTCAAACTTGCCCTGCAATTTCATTTCGTCCATCCACATTTCGAGGTAGCTTGCATATTCGAAGTCCCCGCGAGGGATCATGTATCCTTTTTCGCTGTTTGTGAAAGGTTTGTCGGTCAAAGCCGCATACAGCCGGGAGTCGGCTTTGGCGTACGTGATGGCTTCTACGGTATCGGTAATCATCACGTCATAGTGCCGTCGGCTACCAGGTGAGGAATGTCCAGGTTGTTGGGAACGACGGTGACCTTCGCTTTCGTCAGATGCTGGCGAACGAATACTTCATTGGTGCCTCCGGGGTTCACGCCGATGCGGACGGTTGGCTTGTTGATGTCCTCGATCGAACGGTACTTGTCCTTGTCTTCCAGACGGATCAGAGGCGCTTTGCCGAAAGAAACGTAGCCCTGGGATACATATGCGGTTTTTTGTCTTGCCGTGTTACGGGTAACGCCGCCTACCGCGATATCAAACTTGTCATCCTGCAGGTCTTTCATCATCGTGGACCATGTCGTGTTCACGAAACGGACTTCCACGCCCAGATCTTTACCCAATTCTTTTGCCGCATCGACATCATAGCCTTCATACTGTTTCGTTTCTGGGTTCAAATACGTAAACGGCTTGTAGTCTCCTGTCATGCCTACCCGAATATATCCTCTTTCAATAATTTCATCCAGCTTGGATGCGGCTTTCTTTTGCTGACCCGGCGCAACCTCGGAAGCGGATTTAGCCGAAGCCGTCGGGCTGGTAAGCAGTTCGTTGGCCGCAAAGCCGGTTCCTACGAGAGATAAGCTGACGACCCCAGCCAGCAATATTTTTTTCCAATTCTTAGACATTTTTGATTTCCTCCATCTTCTTCTCTGTTTTTGAAAACCATCGAAATTTTACGCTACACTTTAAATTTGGCCAGCTCTTTGCGCAGCTCGTCCACAACCGTTTCGAGATTCTGTACGGATGAAGCGATCTCCTGAATCGATTCGATTTGCTCCTCGGCTGCTTTTGCCGCGTTTCTTGCATCATTTGAAGTCAGGCTTGCAATGGATTTCAGCTCTTCCACAGAAGCGCTTACCTGCTCGGATCCGGCCGACATTTCCTCGGAAGCGGCGGATACCTCCAAAATATGCTCGGCCACGGTTCGGGAAGCGTAAAGAATGTTCGTGAACTTCTCCCGAACCTCCTCGATCAGCGTAATGCCTTCCTCAACGTCTTTCCGGCTGACATCCATGACCTGCACCGCATTCAACGTATCTTCGCGGATTTCCGTAATCAGCCGCGCGATTTGATCGGTCGAATCCTCGGATTGGCCCGCCAGCTTCTTCACCTCTTCGGCAACGACGGCGAATCCGCGTCCATGTTCGCCCGCCCTTGCCGCCTCAATGGAAGCATTCAGCGACAACAGACGAATTCGGGAAGTTATTTCCGTTATGAAACTCAAAATTTCCTCAATTTGTTCGGAACGAGCGTTCAACCGCTCAATCGCGTTCCCTACCTTGGCGGTTCCCTTGCCGATGCTGCCGATCTGAAGAACGGCCTGCTCGACGACCGACGTGCCCGCCTCTGCATGGCTCGCCGCTTCCTGCGCCGCCTCGGACACCATGGAGGACGTTTCGGCGATTTTCATGACGCCGCCCGCCATATCGCTCATCGAAACGGCGATTTCTTCGGAGCTGGAGGCATGGGTGGTCGCACCGTCGGCAATTTGGCGGATCGAGGAGCCGATGATGTTGACGCTGTTTTTCGTTTTATCGACCCCGTCGGATACGATCTTCGTTACGTTCATCACCTGGTTGGAGGATTCGGTTACGCCCTCGATCAAGTCTTTGAGATGGGAGACCGTCTGGTTGAAGTCGCCGGAGAGCACGGCCACTTCGTCTTTTCCCTCCACCTGAATGGTCTTCGTCAAGTCGCCCTGAGCCACTTCCTTCACGGCCTGGTTCAACTTCCGGATGGGACGGACAAGGCGTGCCGTGAAGAGATAAGCAATGACAACCGCAACGATAAGCGCAATGATCGAAATGATCATTAGCGTATTGGTAAGTTTTGTGATCGGAGCGTACAGCTCTAGGGTCGGGCCTGCAACGAACACCCCCCAGTTATAGGACGACGGCGCATATGCCGAAGTGTAATTCGTGTTCTCTTTTACGTAATCAAACACTCCGGTTTTCCCCATAGCCGCTTCCGTATAGGCCTTCGACACCTCTTGAATACCGATGTCTTTTACCGTTTTTTGCAGCACCAATTCCTTATCCGGATGCCACATGAACTTACCCGATTTGCTTACCAAAAAGGCATAGCCGGTTTTGCCGAAGGTCAGGTCGGCTACGCTTTTTTGCACCTCGTTGATCGGCAGCGTGGCCCCCATATAACCATACTGCTTGCCGTCTTTCATCAACGGAAGAATCAAGGTCACGATGTTGTTGCCCGTGCGCTTGGACGTGACCGGCTCGGAAACGATAATCTTCCCTTCCCCTTTTCCGGCTTCCTGATAGTGGGCGCGATCCGATACATCCGTCGTCTCGCCCAGGAAGTTGATCACGTTTTTGCCGGTCAAGTCGTAAGAGAAAAAGAAGGTTTCATACTCCTCGTTTTGTTCCTGCGCTTTTTGGATCAAACTCAAGTCCTGGGTCTTGTTCCCGGTCATTAGTTTTCCGATGGACTCCAATTTGGCGATTTTGGCATCTACGAATTCATTGATGGTGGACGCCAAATTCATGGCACTAAGCTGCGCCTCTTTATCGATGCTGTCCTCCAGCAGACCGGAAGCGCTGTTAAAGCTTGCGATCGAGACGGAAGCCAGGCTGAGCAGCAAAAGCAGGCAAATCATGAAAATCATTTTTTGCTTAAGACTTTTAAGCATCGCAGTAAATCCTCCCTAAATATAGTTCCTTAGCCCCATCTGTGCCACTATCCACCTTCGTGCGACTCTCTGATGCACCTTCTATATGGGAACAAATGGATTGGCACGACTCCATCTATTTTGTTATCGGCAGCCCCCTGTAACTAATTAAGAAAAAGGAAAAAAAAGATACCCCCCTGTCGCTTGCCCTCTGTTGGTCCTATATCATGACTTAAAGACTAGGCTCGGTTGATATGAACACACGCCAAGGGTTCCGTCCGTTTGCTTTCGAAGGTTTCCGGCCGTCCGTGTGGAATATATATTCACCCCATTTGTCGGAAAATCTAACAGCAGCTTTCCAGCCGAAGACAGGCGTACCGGGTTCGCCCCCCTGCTCCCGGACGCGCAAAAAAAGCTCATATCCTCCCTGTTATCGCGGGAGAATATGGGCTTTTTCTTAGGTATGGAACGGGATTTAATCCATATATCCCGCGATCCCTTTTTTGATCAAATAATCCATTTCCGCATCCAATATATTTTCCACGGTCAGCTCGTCCAGCTTGACGTCTTTGCGGCTCATCACGTAATCGACCAAATCGTCGCCGTCGATATCCACTTCGCCCTTGGCTTTTTTATGCGCGTCACTAATGTACGCTTCCTCGTGCTTCAGGACAAGACGGATGTCCTGCGCCCCGGCCTTTGTTTGGCCTGCGATATATTCAACAAGCTCCTGCTCGTTCACTGTTTTATCCATGAGTCTATCATCTCCTGATCCGTATTGTAGCGTTATTGTAACACAAGCCATGGCATCGCAAAAAAAATCCTGATTGTGGTATCGCCATTTAGCCACTGGTTACGACTACGGCGGTTAAGCAAATATAAATTTTATCAGTATAAATGGATTGGCTGAAGCTTTATTTTCCTTTCTATTTCATTCAGGCATTTTTCTTATTTTGGTGTTTTTTGCGCTCAGGTTTTACTTTTTTGGGGCTTGGATTATCGTTAATCTTAAAAACGGACAATTCATCTTCATTCTTGAGACTCAATGCTTTTTCAATTGCGATCAAGTGCTGTGCTATTGGGCCTTGGACGTAGAGATTTGACGTAAAATCCAGAAAAACGACTATGATAATAGCTAAGATAATAGGAACAGTAAACCCAAATACATTTATGATCCGGTCAGGCGGTACCACATCAGTAAATAAAGCAAAGGCTGCGATGAGTATGGAAAAGAGCGGTACGCAACCTAATGTCAGATAATTAACCAGATATTTGCCTTCATTTTGGGCTTGGGACTTTAACTTTAATTCGAAAAGGAGATCTAAGAGTGATGGTTTATCAAAACTCATGTAATAATCTAAAAATGATTTGGCTCCATCAGAAAGTTGATAGGATCTATTGGCTGCCTCTGGAGGAGGAACAAATTTTTTTTTGAATTTTTTATAGGGTTTTTTCAAGACTTTGCGTACCCAAGACAAGCTAGTGAATAACGGGTAACTTGCAGCTGCGGTTAAAAACAACAGAGCCAGTCCAATTAAAAAAGGCACTAAATACTCCATCTTTTATATCACCTCAAAATTTACTTTAAGGTATAAACGTTTGAACTTTTATAAAGTTCCATGATCTGGGAGCTACACCAATTACCTTTATCGAACTGTCTTAGAGGAAATCATTGGAATACACTTTCTACACGAAAAAAAAAGGAATTGCATGCCTCTTCCGCGAACTCTATATCGTAAGTTATCTGATTTTATACAATGGAGGTAACGATGGAAAACACTGGACTCGGGGGAAAAAGCATTATTCTCAGGCTTGAAATGAACACGCAGGAAATCAAGTTTGGTCAGGTTGCTTCCGCTATTTTTGAAGCCGGGGGCGATATGGTGGCGATCGACGTCATTCAGGCCAGCGGCCATTTTACCGTCCGGGATATCACCATTACGGTCACGGACAGCATCGATATCGACAAAATCACGAACAGGGTGAAAAGCCTGCAGGGCGTTCGCCTCGTCAACGTTTCAGACCGTACCTTCCTGATGCATCTGGGGGGGAAAATCGAGACGCAGCCCAAAGTTCCAATACAAAACCGCGATGACTTGTCACGTGTATATACGCCTGACGTAGCCCGCGTCTGCACCGCTATACAGGAAGATCCCAAAAAAGCACATACCCTTACGATCAAAAGAAACACGGTTGCCGTCATTTCCGATGGAAGCGCTGTCCTGGGTCTCGGCAACGTCGGCCCCTATGCCGCGATGCCGGTCATGGAAGGCAAGTCCATGCTGTTTAAGCAATTTGCCGGCGTCGATTCTTTTCCCATCTGCCTGGATACCCAGGATACGGAAGAAATCATAGCCTGCATCAAGGCCATAGCTCCCGCCTTCGGGGGCATCAACCTGGAGGATATCGCCTCTCCGCGCTGCTTCGAGATCGAACAACGGCTGCGGGACGAGCTGGACGTTCCGGTCTTCCATGACGACCAGCACGGCACGGCTGTCGTGCTGTATGCCGCTTTGATCAATGCGCTCAAAATCGTAGGCAAAGCCATCGATCAGGTGAAGGTCGTCGTTTGCGGCATAGGCGCCGCAGGCGTGGCATGCAGCAAAATCCTGTTATCCGCCGGCGTTAAGGAGATCATCGGCGTGGACCGTACGGGTGCGCTCGTGTCGGGCAATTCTTACGATCACCCGATGTGGCAGTGGTATGCCGAGAACACGAACCCTAACCGGGTTCGGGGCTCGCTGAAAGAAGTGATCCAGGGGGCGGATGTATTCATCGGCCTGTCCGCGGGCGGTCTGCTCAAACGGGAAGACGTTTTGTCCATGGCCGATAAACCGATCGTCTTCGCCATGGCCAATCCGACGCCGGAAATCCGGCCAGAAGAGGTTGAGGATGTCGTCGGGGTCATTGCTACCGGACGTTCGGATTATCCGAACCAGATCAACAACGTCCTGTGTTTTCCGGGCATTTTCCGGGCGGCTTTGGACTGCCGGGCCACCACCATCAACGAGGAGATGAAATTGGCTGCCGCGGAAGCCATCGCTTCAGCCGTCACGGAGGAAGAATTGAACCCTTCGTACATCATCCCCAGCGTGTTCAACCAGAACGTGGTCAAGGCGATCCGAGAGCTCGTGGTCAAGGCGGCCATCCAGTCGGGCGTTGCCAGAAAAATTCCAAGAGAGTAGATTAGCGTTCGGCGGACCGGATGCCTTCGGGCATCCGGTTTTTACGAGATAAGAAAGTATAAACTTCAGAGGTTAGCCATCCTTATCTCGCAAGAAAAACTTCCGCTATATACGGTCTGTCTTCTGAGAAAGTACGTCGATGGAAGTTTTTCTTATTCAACTATAAGAAAGCATGAGTTTTCATTTATACTTGGCTGGGACCTTTTGGCGAAGCCAAACCGTCCTGAGAAAAAATCAGGCAGGCTGGCCGGGCCTTTTTTGCAAAAAAAGGGGATTGTAAGGAGTTGTACATGAACAAAAAGAAGCTTATTCGAAAATTCAACAAGCAGGCAGCCACCTATGAAAGAAACAGCAGGCAGCGTACCCTCGGGACGTGGAGGAGCCGTCTTCTTCAGGATGTACAGGGAAAAGTGCTGGAGGTTGCCGTTGGAGCAGGAGCCAATTTCCCTTATTACAACCGGGATACGGTTGAACTGACGGCGGTGGATTTCAGCCCGGAGATGCTGAACAGCGCTCGCCGGATGGCGGCCGGGTTGAATCTCAATGTCTCGTTCCACGAACAGGACATTGAAAAGCTTGAGCTGACGGAAAACTCTTTCGACTGTGTCGTGTCCACCCTGTCCCTATGCGGTTACGACGATCCGGTTGCCGTTTTGAACCAGATGAACCGGTGGTGCCGGCCCGGCGGCGGCATTTATCTGCTGGAGCACGGAATCAGCCATAACAAGCTGCTCGGCCTGACGCAGCATATCGTGAATCCGGCGGCACGCCTCATATCCGGCTGTCACTTTAACAGGGATATGCTTCAGATCGTTCATGATTCGGACGTCGAGGTGGTTAAAACCGAACGATTTTGGGGAGGCATGATCCATCTTATTTGGGCGAGAGCCGTGCATTTGGAAAAAGGAGCGGTCCCCGGCAGATAAATCCGCTTGTGGACAGCTCCTTTGCATTTACCTTTTGTTACATTCTGGAAGTCGGGTTCAACCCGCCCGGGTTCGCCATGCTTCCATAGCTTTCAGGGTTCGCGGGTCCGGCCATGAAAGGTCCTCGGGCTTCCGCAGCGCCGCTCTGCGCGTAGAAACCGGACATCGCGGATTCCGGCGCAGGCTGGTAAGTGTTCAAAAACGCCTGGGCGGTTCCCTGCTCCAAGGTAGGAACCGGATACTGTCCCTGATCGTTCATGAACAGAAACACTTCGTAAGCCTGGTTGATGCAGCTGACGGAGCTGTTCGTCAAGGCACGGCGCAGGTTGACGTCCGTACATTCCAGAGCGGCATAGGTACAGTTTTTGGCGCCGTTTTTATGCGTAATGAGCAGGGCCGAAGCAATTTCGTTGTCGGTCAAAACCGCATCCGGATGCGGGGTAACGGTTTGAGGGCGGTTAATTCCGTACTGAACTTCCTGCGGCATTCCTTGCACTCCCGCCGAAGGCATGAGAGGATTGGGCCGGGTATTGGCATTGGTTCCGCTCCCTCGGGTTAACGCCACAATTTCATTGTAGGAACGGATGCCCTCCTGCTGGTGACGCTGGATCATGTTCTTGAGCTGCGGATTTTTAGCCTGGGCGGCATATAAGCCGAAGTGGTTCATCGCATTCATTTTTTCAGCCAGAACTTCATGGGTATCCATGACTTCATGAGCACCAAACTTCATCAGAAAAACACTCCTTTGGCATATAGATTCAACCAAGGATAATCTTTCCGACCTTAGCCGGGATTATTCAACCGTCATGAACTATTTCCAAAAACCAAGCTTAACAACGAGTACATATGCGCAGCTGATTGCCGTCTGGATCTGTGATTGTCATCATGCGAAGCCCTTCGATATCTTCATTCGGCGGCTCGATCATACGAATTTCTTTTTTGTTTTTTAACTCGCTGTACCAGTCGTCAACATTGGGGACAAAAAGGTGTATCAATCCGCCGGCTTGGCAGTCTCAGCATGTTCCGTCAAATAAATCGTCATGTCATCCCTGGTGATCTGGACAAAAACGGGAAAATGCGGTTCAAAGCGATGTTCCCAATCGATTTGAAAACCCATTCCCTCCACGTAAAACGCTTTGCTCTTTGCATAATCGGTTATGCGGAATGCCGGGATCACTTTTTGCATATGGAACCTCCATCATCATTTACTTTTCCCTTCCCTCTGCAGGCCAGCCACTCCTGAAACTGATCCGGTGACCGCACCCCGTCATCCAGCACCGACTTGTAAATGTCGTAGCTCCTTACCGTTTTCCCGTACTCGGGACGCGAGACCCAGCTATGCTTGATGTTCAGGATGGATGCCCGCAATTCCGGACGAAGCCGTTCGGGCATGCTCTTAAGATGCGCAAGGTCGGGCTGCCTTTCCGGTTCGTCGACGAACCAGATATCAAGGTTCCAATCATGGCCTTCCCGCAGCCGGTACTTGATTCCCAGATATAACCCGTCAGGATACTCAGGGTCAACGTTCCAAGCTCCGGAGTCATTGAGAAACCGGACCTCCCGCACTCCTTCCCGAACCATGAACTCCGCACCGATCCGGGATGCCGTATTTAAATGGAGTTTGGGACATACCACGGTAATATCCAGATCCCTCCACGCCATCAGCCCGAGAGCGGCGCTGCCAACGCGTACCGGTTCGCCCGCCGACGTTAAAAGGTCATCAAGTTCCAATTGCTTGGCGACTTCTTTAGCCTCAGCCTGAAGTTCATGCTGCCGGTTCAACAATTCATCATAAGTCATGGCCATCACCCGATTCCCCCCTCTTCATTGATCGCCACTCCGGCAGAGTCAGTTAGTGCCGAATGATTGGCAGAATTCGCGAATGCTTTGGTCCATTCATGAAACTCCTCTGAATAATTATAGCCAGGCTAGGCAGAACCAAACAAGTATGAGCTCCGATACTCTTTCGGGGGACTCGAGCCCAAAATCCATGGCAAGCGTAAAAGAAAACCCTATCGAGGCATTTCAAGATGAACGACCGCGTTTTTAAGGCAGGTTTTCTTGCGATATCGAATTCCATCAGCCCTGCCGATAACTTATAAATTCTATTTCTATAAAAAAACGCTGTATTTGTCGGCTGTTCAGCCCCAAATACAGCGATTGTAAAAAGTATCGAATTAGGCCGTCTTCGTTCGGTCAGGGCTCGTTCGGTCAGGGCTTTCATCCCAGCATTCCACATTGTCCAGTCCCGCGATGGAATCCTTCGTAAATACCGGATCCTTGCCGGCTTTCTTCTGGGCCGTGTAATCCTTGAGCGCCGCAAAGGCGATCCGGGACAGCAGCATGATGGCGATCAGGTTGACGATAGCCATGAGTCCCATAAACACATCCGCCATATCCCACACGAGTTTCACGCTCGTCACGGAGCCGAATAAAACCATCCCAAGCACGCATATGCGATAAATCCAGATCCAGATCCGGCGGGAGTTCAAAAATTCGATATTGGTTTCCCCGTAATAATAGTTGCCGAGCAGCGTGCTAAAAGCAAACAGCAGGATCATAATGGCCAGAAAATCGGATGCCCATGGGCCCATCTGCATGCCGAGCGCCGCCTGGGTCAGTTCAATCCCATCAAGCCCCGTCTGTTTGTAAGCGCCCGTAAACAAAATAATAAACGCCGTACTCGTGCAGATCACCAGGGTATCGATGAGAACGCCCAGCGCTTGAATGAGCCCCTGCTTTGCCGGATGGCTTGTCGTGGCCGTAGCCGCCGCGTTCGGCGCGCTGCCCATGCCCGCCTCGTTGGAGAACAGGCCGCGCTTGATCCCGTTCATTAAAGCGGCGCCGAGGGCTCCTCCGGCAGCCTGCTCATAGCCGAATGCGCTTTTTACGATAACCGAGATGACCTCCGGCAGCTGAGCAATGTTGGCCAACATGATAAACAGCGCCGCGCCTACATAAAGAACCGCCAGTACAACAACGATAAGTTCGGACCATTTGGCGATCCGTTTTACCCCGCCGAAAATGATGACGGCAAAAATGAGTGCCATGACAATGCCGGTATTCAATCGGTCGAACCCAAACGAATTTTCAAACGCAACCGTAATCGTATTCGATTGAACCGAGTTAAATACAAGACCGAAGGAAAGCGTAATAAGGATGGCGAACACGGCGCCCATCCAGCGCTTTTTCAGACCGAGCTCCATGTAATAAGCCGGGCCTCCCCGGAAGCCGCCTGTCTTCCGGTCCTTGATCTTGTAGATCTGCGCCAGCGTGCTTTCAATGAAGCTGGACGCCGATCCGATGATCGCGATAATCCACATCCAGAACACCGAACCCGGACCTCCGAGCGATATAGCCAAGGCTACGCCCGTGATGTTGCCGGTTCCGACCCGTGCAGCCATGCTGATCGCAAACGCCTGAAACGGCGAAATGCTGCCCTGCTCGCTGCTCTTGGACTCCCGGATGACGCGGAGCATCTCCCCGAACAACCGAAACTGGAGAAAGCGGCTTCTGAACGTAAAATACAAGCCTCCGCCGATCAGCAAAACGATCAGCAGCTTCGACCATAGAAAGTCATTGATTATATCGATAATAGACTGCATTGCTTGCTCCATATCATGACCCCTTCTATAGTAGTCTAGTTGTGAATGGTGTATTCAACGTCATATTATACCCTACACCCATAACTTCGAAACAGGCGGTAAATCATGGTACACGCCGGCTGAAGCAAGATAGGGCCAATGCAACGCCGAAAATATGGAGTTCAAGCTGCAGTCGATGAATGAATAGTCATGTTTTCGGTGGCCGAATATCTCTTTGATTAGCGGTCTGCCCTTATACGACAGACGGACTTTTTCCCAGTCTTATCGTGCCTTCGCTTGAAGGAAGGCTTCTTTGTATGCGGCCGCTTTTTTTGCGATCAGGGAGAAATCCTGCCGGAGGACCGCTTCTTTCGTAAGGTCGGAGCCGATGCCTACAGCCACCGCTCCAGCCTTGATCCACTCGCCGAGGTTATCCAGCGACACCCCGCCGGTCGGCATGATATTGGCCTGAGGGAGCGGTCCCTTGATCGCCTTGATCATGGAGGGATCGTACATATTGCCCGGAAAGAGCTTGACGATGTCCGCGCCAAGTTCCAGCGCTTCCTGAATTTCCTTGATCGTCATCGCTCCCGGCATGACCGGAACCCGGTAACGGTTGCAGAGCATGACGGTTTCCCGGTTCAAGGACGGCCCGACCACGAACTGCGCTCCGCTTAGAATCCCCGCCCTTGCGGTTTCGGGATCAAGCACCGTTCCCACGCCGATGATGGCATACGTCGAAGGGTCCTGCGAATCCCAGCTGTATTTACGGGACAACGTTTCGATCGCACGCAGGGCAAACGGCACGGTCATCGTCAATTCAATGACCTTGATACCTCCGGCGATCGCCTGCTCCGCCATCTCCACCACTTGCTCTGGCGTCTCGCCGCGCAGAACGGCAACAACGCCTTCTTCCGTCATTTTTTGAATAAGCTGAAGCTTTTTCATGTCAACGCCTCTTTCCACACGGTATTGGATTAAATTTCATAATGGTCAAGCGAAATTCGATTGCCGTTTACGCAGGGTTCATACGAACCGGAAGACAGGAGCGTCAGGCTCATGGCATCGCCCGAAACCAACCCGGTATACTCGGCAGCCCCTCCGCCGTCCGTTCGGAATACCGGCCTGCGGCCGGCCATCATTTCCGCAAAATCCTTCAAGGTGGCGGCTCCCTTCTCTTCTGCTTCCCCGGCAGACACGGCTTCGACCACAATACCGATCCGTGAACCGCTGCAAACCGCCAAACTGTATCCGGACTTCGGCCGGACTTCATAGGTCCCTCCGCCAACGTAAACCGCAAAATAGACGCCCTCTGCTCTTCCAAACATGGCTTCCGGCTCAAAAATCCATTCTCCGGCAGGAAGCACGCCGATGATTTCCTTAATTACGGGATCCTGTTCCGGCAGCGGATAAAGTGCCATGACCGCATTTTTATGATACAGAACTTCCGTCCATCCGCTTTGATGCCGGGGATCGCTGCCGGAAGGATCATATCCTTCGCCGGGATGGAAAAAGTAGAGCTGGTTCCCTTGTCCGTTGCCGCGAACCGGGAGACTGAACAGCCAGCGCAGCTGTTCGTTGTCAAACTCGCGCACCCGCTCCCAAAGGCCGCCGACGGCATAATCCGCCGCAATGTACGAGTAGGCATGCAGCTCCCGCTTTTCGCCATCTACGGATTTCATCAAAGCCCTGCGCAGCTCGGCCGGCGCTTTTCGGTCCAAGGCGAGCCCGCGAGCCGCTTCCGGCGCGGCATGAAACAGAAATCCGGCGTACTCCGTACGCGGCATTTCGTCCGGAAGTTCAAAATCGCCGAACTGGACATAATCAAACAGCACGTTTGCATCTCTGGGCGCATCATGCGGCCAGCCCCGGGAATGGGCTCCCGTCCATGCTCCTTTTAAATAATTGGACGCACGCAAGGTCCACAGTCCATCCAGCAAATCCGTAAGCATCCGCTTCAGGCCGGGCTCCTCTGCGAACTCCAGCGCGCAGGTGAAAGCCTGAATCCAGTGCCAGAACCAGGGCAGGCAGCCGTATTCGGCCATTCCCTCAAGGCGGAGCCGTTCAATCGTCAGCTCAAGACTACGCGCCCCGTCTTCCAGGATGGCCTTATCGCCGAAAAGCTCGCCAAAAATGAGCTTCGCCGCCGTATACTTGGCCTCGTGATGATTGCACAGCGTCAGCGGCTTTCGGTAAAATTCGCCTCGATACACATGCTGGAGCGCAGCTTCAAACTCTGCCGCCAATGTTTCGCTCATCTGTCCGCCGAAGGCTTGATGAAAATAGGCCATCAGACTGGACATCAGCTCGGCCGGCAACTCATGCGGCGCCGCCTCGTCGGGTGCCTCGCCCAAATTCAGCGGCCAGTGCCCGTACATGGGACTGTCCGGATTTCCGTCCTGAAGACGGAGCACCCGGCTGAGCACCCGCTCCGCGAGCTGTTTCGCCTCCCTGCGGCCAAACGGCGGAGCTTCATCCGGGTCAACCGCCGCGGCAAACAAATAAGAAGCGTAGTAAAAGTTGTCGCGAATGTCCCCGTGGAACCACAGCCCGCTGGACAGCAGAGGCCGGTTCCACGCTTTCTCCGCCACTTTCCGGACAATTTCCCTTTTTCGATTCTCGTGCTCGTTCATTTTTTCTCCTTCCTCTCGACTAGATAAACGCATATGAACATTATAAACCTAAATGAACCCGTTGGACATCTT
This sequence comes from Paenibacillus sp. DMB20, assembly GCF_000987955.1. Taxonomy (GTDB): domain Bacteria; phylum Bacillota; class Bacilli; order Paenibacillales; family Paenibacillaceae; genus Paenibacillus_AQ. Next base: position 117,562 of record NZ_LAZU01000017.1, on the reverse strand, counting down.
TAAATCATGAACTTTCATGTACCGCTACCAAATCCCTTTGTTCCCTAAAACAAAAATCCCTCCGGACACAAAATCGTATCCGAAGGGGTAAAGGCGCTTATTCGTACCAATATCCTTTGATTCCCTTTTCCATGCGAACCAGCGCTTCGAGATAATAATAATCTCCCCAGATCATGTAGTCATCCGGAGCACGATCTCCCCTTACATGGTAAGAGCCGTGTTTCAGAAGCCCTTCGGCATCCGGAAGATCCGTCGTGGCATAGTTCTCCGCCAATGATTTCATGCTGGCGCTTAAAGCCGACGAGAACCGGTCGCGGTCCGGATCGGCGTCTTCCATCAGCTCAAGCAGTTCAAGCAGCCCGCAAGCGGCAATCGCGGAAGCGGAACTGTCCCGGGGAGTTCCGGAATCCACCGGCACGTCGAAATCCCAATACGCCACGGAATCCTCGGGCAGCCGCTCGATAAAATACCGGGCCAAACGTTTCGACGCATCCAAAAAGGCGTCATGCCGCGTATACCGGTATGCCAGCGCAAAACCGTAAATGCCCCAAGCCTGCCCGCGGGTCCAGGTCGACCCGTCACGGTAGCCCTGATGGGTACCGCCGCGAAGCGCGTTTCCGTTTTCGGGATCGAAGTAAAACGTATGGTAGGAAGAGCCGTCCCCCCGTACCAGAAATTTTAGGCTCATGAGGGCATGCCCCATGGCGATGTTGTAATAAGCGGAGTTCCCGGTCTGTTCGTGCGCCCAGAACAGGAGCGGCAGGTTCAGCAGGCAGTCGATGATCATGCGGCCCCCGTTTTCCGGATCATTCTCCTTGCCCCATGCCTGTATGATTCCGATGTTCGGACGAAAGCGTCCGGCCAGGAGCTCGGCAGCTCGCAAAGCGACGTCCCGGGCACGGGAATTGCCCGTCACCCTCCACTGCGCGACTGCAGACAGAGAGAACAAAAATCCGATGTCATGGTGATCCAGAGCGACATGGCGGTCCAGGCGGTCCTCGAAGTTCGCCAGATAGGACTCCGCCGCGTCTTTATACGCTTCGCCGCCCCCATACTCATATGCGAGCCACATCATCCCGGTGTAAAAGCCTTCGATCCAATCGTCGTTGTCTCCCCAGTCATAGCGCTGCCCCTCCGTAATGTGCGGCAATTTGCCCGGATGGCTGATGAAGTTCTGCTTCAGCTTCCGCAGCGCGTCTTGAATATAAAGGTCCCACATTCGCCTCACCCTCTCCTCAGACAAAATGGTTTAAATTTAGGCTGACGTATTCCATGGCGGTGTCCGCCTTTGATACGATACACTGCCCTTCCCCATCCAGCTTCACCTGCGGAGGGCGAGATAACGATTCCCTGTTTTCCTCGGTATCGGCACCTCCGAACACGGCGGAAACCAGCCAATGTTCCCCGGGTTCGAGCCGGACCGTGAGGGTCGGAATCATCGTTCTCGGCTTGAGAAGATTCGTGTTGGCCTCGGGGTAGATCATGACGGCATTCGCGAACCCTTCCCTGCTGCAGATTCCGCTGATTCCCCATGGCAGCAGGGCGGCAGAGGTACTCTCCGCAAGCACCACCGCGTCCTCCTCGGAAGGTTCAAACCCCGGCGGTCTTCCAATGGCGAAGCCGCCTTCGGCCGCATCCAGGCAGCGTTTGGAAACGATCCGGTGAATGCGGACATGCCAAAGCCCCGCCGGAATCAGCCAAGTCCGGATCTCGACGTCATTCCAGGGAAGCCACCTGGAGTAAACGAATTTCTCCTCGATCCGATACTCCTCGCAGAAACGCCGGACGCGGTAGTGCCCGTCGCATTCGCTTAGGGCCAGCATGGAATCGAACGCGCCCTCGGCCAGTCCGTAATAACCCTTGGGCACGCTGAATCCGAACCTTGTGGAGTACGCGAATTTCGCGTATTTCGCCGAGCTGTGCGCCATATCGAAATTGGCCATTTGGCCCGAAGCCAGCGCAGTCACATGGCCGTCCCCTTCCGGACGGCAAAGCAGCATTCGGGCCCAGGGCTGGGCAAGCACCGGCTTCAATGCAGGGAGCGGCTCCTCGTCCGCGTTCCAGAAAGGATGGTCATCCGGCAAAGCCAGCACCAGGAACGTCTTGAACGCCCAGTACGGCGAGCCCGGCGCATTGTAGCTTTCCCCCATGATCAGATTCGGGTAAGCGTACCCGATGCTCAGCAGCCCGTCCGGCGTAAATATGGGCTGCTCAAACCACCACCGGAGATGCCGCATAATAATGCCTTTCATCACCCCCGGCGAAAAAGGCTCCGCATCGGCGAAGACAAGCGCCGACCAGAAGGACGCCTGGGCGAACCGGTAGGTGAGGCTGCGCCCGAACGGCAGGCTGCTCCCATCCTCCGCAAACCAGTAAATGAACTGTTCGGCAAACGTTTTTGCCCTTTCGCGGTAAGTCCTTGCACGTTCAGGATCGTCATCTTCCATCAATTTGGCGTAGATCAACGTATAGTAGTGCATGGCAAAAGGAATATAGTAATCCCGCTGATCGGTTTTTCCGTCCGAATACCAACCGTCACCCAAGTAATAGGTATCGATAATGTCCAAATACTCTTCCATGATGTCCTGATTGTAAGGCAAGCCCGCCTTTTTAAATCCAACGTTGACGAGAACCGTAAACATCAACCAATTGTTGGGGTTGGAACGGTCCACCAGATTGATCTGGTTCAACCAATCGAACACCCGGCGCTTCTCCCGTTCGCTCAGCGGGTCCCAAAGCTTGTGGGGCGCCAGCGCCAGCCCGAGGCCCAGAACGGCCTGCTCGACCATGCGCTGATCCTTCGTTTGAAACGCTCCCCAGTATTCCTCGTGCGCCGGATCGGTTCCGTGAATCATCCCCTTTAGGAACAGAGGCCATAAATCGGACTCCCCTCCGCCGCAAGCATGCGGAACCAGTCCCCAAAGCGGACGCGCGAACGCCTCCATCAGCGCAATCGCTTCATTATGGATTGCCGCCGTATTTCCGAGTCGAAGGCCTGCATACCCCGGCGTAAACTGAGGTTTTAACGGCTCGAAGGCCTCAACCACAGCCCGCTGGACATCATCTTTGGTTCGAAATCCGGCTCCCCGAACAACTTCATTCTTTCGCCGCGTCATCCAATCCCTTCCTCTCCCCGCTAATGCCAAGCCATATATTCGCTTGGCGTCATCCCCGTTTCGCGCTTAAACAATTTAATGAAATAGCTTTTATTGGAATATCCCAGGTAATCCGAAATCCCCTCAACGGTCATGCCGGACTGCTGCAGCATCTGCTTGCCCCTTTGCAGCTTGACCATGTTACATATTCAATAAAGTTCTGGTTCGTTTCGCGTTTGAACAATCGGCTGAAATAACTCGAATTTAAATTTAAATAATCGGCCATTTGCTCCAGCGTGATTTTCTCCGTTACATGCTGAATCACGTATTGCTGGGCGCGGATGACTTCAGTCCGCTTGGAATGAATAGCCAGCACGCTTAACCTGTGCGAGAGCTCCTGCAGATGCTTGGTCAGCCAGCACTGCAGGTGTTCGATGGTATGTATGCCGGTCATCGCTTCATGCAGCTTTTCTTCCGTCACTTCCGGCTTGAACTGCAACGTGAATTTGGTCTTCATTTGCAAGTCCATGAGCAGCTTCAGCACCCATTCCTTCACGTCCCCGGGATGAAAGCGGCTTGAGCGGACCCATTCGCCCCATTCCGTGACCACCCTTGCCAGTTGATCCGGAAAATTCAACGCCAGGCTGTCATTCATCGCGGCGAAGAACCGGGAGTATTCCGTATATATGTCCTGGTTTGAATAGGCCGCTGGTTTAAATGGGTGTATCTTTCCTTCCTCCAGATAAAAACGGTGATCCGGTTCCGTTAGCATGGGCAGAAGCGCGCGCCGGATCTCCTCTGGGTTCCAGGCGGCCGGACCTGCCATGCAGGTTATGGACACTTTTAGATAGGTTTGGACGGCCGATATCCCTTTTTGAAGCGAATAGGCCAGCTGCTGCTCCTTGGCCGGATCGTCGCAGCATATCAATACCGCGAGCTGATTATGGTTCCAGCAGGTCATGAAGCTGCGCTGTTCCTTGTCCAAAATTTCCTGAAACACATTTTCCACCGCGAATCCAAGCGTATATTCGTTCATCTTGCGGGACTTCGCCGTCTCGTGAATGCGGTCCACGCTGACGACAAACGGAACGTGGTATTTGGCCTCAAGCTCCATACCGTTTAGCCGGGCTTGCTTGAGCCAAGCCTCCTTCGTCCAGCCGAACTGATACAGCGTATCCTTCAAAAACTTTTCTTTCAATGCCGAACGGTTCAGCGATTCTTTCTGCATGTAAATCAGAACTTCGAGATCCCGCTTTTTCTCCTCGGACAGATCCGCCGTTATATTCCGCAAAACATTTTGCAGCTGCTCCACATTCAGGCTCTCTTTCAGGATATAATCCCGGACTTTCAGCTTCATCGCCTGTTGGGCATAGGAAAATTCATTGTGACAGGATAAAATCACGGCTCTGAAATGGGAATGCACTTGGCTGAGTTTCTCCAGCATTTCCAGTCCGTTCATCTTCGGCATCCCGATATCCGTGATCACAATGTCGGGAAGGCTTCGCTCGGCAGCCTCCCATGCCTCCATACCGTTGGAATAACAGCCGGTCAGCTCAATGCCGAGGGTTTCCCAGGGTACGTTTTGGGACAGATAGCGCACCACAGGATAATCGTCATCTACCAGAATCGCCGTCAACACTATTTTCACCCCGCTCGTACTCTAATGGAAAGCTGATGATGATCTCCGTCCCCACATCGGATTCGCTGTGGATTTCGAAACGGATCGCGCAGCCGTATATGAGCTGAAGCCGCTGAAACACGTTTTGCACGCCAATGCCCGAAAAACCTTTTCTAACCGAATCCTTGGCTTCCTGATGGCCGTCAATGCCGGCCCGGAGCTTCTCAAGCGCATCCCGATCCATTCCGATGCCGTTATCCCGGACGGATAACCGGAGAAAATCGCCGTCACGGACCACCTTAATGAATATATCGCCGTCAAACTGTTCAAACCCGTGAATGATGGCGTTTTCAATAAACGGCTGAATCATAAACCGGGGCACGAGCGCCTGGGCGCATGCTTCATCGCAGTCCACTTCCAGTCTCACCTGATTCGCGTGGCGGAAGTTCATCAGCATCATATAGTGCCGGACCGTATCCAGTTCTTCGATCAATTTAATGAACTCGTTCTGCCGGTTAATCGTCATGCGCAGCAGGGATGACAAGGATGCGATAAGGTCCGCGTTTTCCTGATCGCCTTTAATCAATATGTTCAGCCTGATGGAATTCAGCAGATTAAACATGAAATGCGGGTTGATCTGGGCCTGGAGCATTTCCAGTTCGGCCTTCCGCTTCTTGGACTGTTCCAGCGTGATTTGTTCAATCATGGATTGAATCCGGTCGAGCATGTGATCGATCGTGCGCCCCAGCAGAGCCGCTTCATTGTTGCCCCGGATGCCGGAGCGGATGTCCAGCCTCCCCCGGCCGATTTGGGTAATGAACCGCCCCAAATTTCGGATCGGCTTCATCAGCGTCGAGATCAGAAACAGCAGCAGAATGCAAAATAACGTAAAAAACAAAATTTGCAATCCGAAGCTGATGAGCAAAATCTGTTTGTTCTGGGATACCGCCGCGGAAACCGGGTCGAGGCTGACGAGGCGCCAGTGGCTGTCATTCACCCACTGCTGGGCGTATACATAACTTTCGCCTTCTACCTCGACGGTCCGGAAAGGCCCGTCTTGATTCCACCACGGGACCCTGCTTCCGATCTTTCCGGGATCCGTATGGGAAACGATGTAGCCGTTGTCGTCCAGCAGCATCGTCTCCCGCTCACCGTTTTCGATCAGGGAAGCGCGGATTTTCCGCTCATTCAAGCTGATGACGACGTAACCCGAAGTGCTGTTCGAAGTAATTCGGATCGGACGGCCGATCGTCACCAAGAAATCGTCTTTACCGCCCGGCTGAGGGCTGTAGAAGTTTTGCTGCAGGCCGACCCAATACGTCGAGAAAGCCGGAACGCGGTCCAGCTCCGGAAACCAGGATTGCCCGTAAAGCTTCATCGGATTGTAGTCGCTATGCGAATAATTGGTATAGATATCCTTCCTTTTTCCGAGAATCGTCACGTAAAAACCGTCATGCTGCCTGAACAGTTCATCCAGCATTCGAGCCAGCCGCGCATAACTCGTAAGGTTGTCCTTTCGCTGTCTCTCCGATCCGGAACTTTTCTGGCTGAAAATAACCTGCTGCCTGATTTCCGAATTGGTAATCACCAGGTTGGAGAGCTCCAGCATTTCGTCGATAATCCCGTTAACGTCGGATTGAATCGCCTTCAGGGATTCTTCGGAGCTGCTTACCGCACGCTCTAGGAGCAAGTCCTTCGTCAGATAGTTCGTTACTAAATAGATCCCTACAAGAGGAAGCAGAAAACAAAGAAGAGCCGACCAGATCAATTTGCCGCGCAACGTAAACTGACGTTTCATACCGGGTTAGGCCTCGCATCTGAAATGGATTTGGACCAGGAGATACGGCGTTCATATCCCTGGTCCCCTTATTATAAGTCCGCATGGCCCTGCCATCATCAGTCAAAAATCACAGACGTTTCTGTTACTTGTTGTTGTTTACCACTTCAGTGATTTTCTTGTCGATGTTATCAATCGTTTTATCGATATCTTCACCGTTCAGCAAATACAGCTCAGCTTCCGGAATCACGGCGTTTTTCGCTTCGTCCGCATATTTGGCCGGAACGGGGAAGCTTCCCGGGTTGGTGTTCTCGATCGTATATTTCAAAGACTCCACGTCAATTTTCGACGGGTCCTTTGCCTTGCTCACGATCGTATCCACCATTTTGGCCGAATCGGATTTGGCCCATCCGGAGAACACCGTGCCGCCGATCTCAAGCCCTTCCGACGTGTACCATCTGACGAACTGATACGCCGCTTCCTTATTCTGCGATTTGGCGGCGACGCCCATATAAGTCGGTTGAACCGGAGAGTAATGCTTGCTTTCCCCTTCGGCCTTAGGCAGGGGCGCAAAGGCGGTCAGGAAGGTTGCCGGGATGGCGTCCGTCCCGCCCGATTCCGAAACCATCCAGTCCCCGATCGGCAGCATGGCGGCCAGACCGTTAAAGTACTGGTTGCGGTAGGCAAGCTTCTGGGAAATAATGTCCTCGTAAGGGTTGGCATTCTTGTCCGTATACATCAATTTCTTCATCATTTCCAAGCTGGATTTCAGCAGCGGGTCCTTGGCGTTGGACGTGCCGTCGTTTTTCAGAAACGTATTGTCGGACGGTTTGCTCATAAGCTGCAGTTGGAAGTAGTCCGGCCAATTGTGGAGGTATACGCCGTATCTTTTTTGCGCTCCTTCGCCCTTGGTCAGTTTCTGTGCATATTCCTCGAACTCTTTCCATGTCCAATCCGTCGGTACCGGAAGCCCCGCTTCATCCAGCATGGCTTTATTCATGATGATGAACCAGCGCTGCATGGAGGACGGAAGCGCATAAACTTTGCCGTTGACCTTCGTGTCCACCAAGTACTCGTCTTCATATTTGTATCCGTCTTTCTCGATATAGCCGTCCAGCGGCTCCAGCATGCCGATTTCCGCCCGCTGCGAGTAGTTTGTATAAGGGAGTTCAACGATGTCGAGCTGATCGTTGGAAGCGGCCATCAGATCCAGCTTTTGCATCGAGGCGACCGAATCCCCTTTTTCGTTCAGCAGATCCAGCTCGACTTTGATATTCGGATGCTTTTCTTCGAACTTTGGAATGATGGTGCTCCAACGAGCCTTGGCATCGGTCTGCCAGGTGCTCAGTTTCAGGACGACCTGTTCCTGCGAAGCCGCGGGTTCCTTGCCGCCTTCATTCCCCGGGTTCTTTCCGGCGTCCCCTGCCGAATTATTCCCTCCGCTCCCGCAAGCAGCAAGCGATAAAGCCAGGGATGCGCAGAGCGCCAAAGCCGATAACTTTTTCATTTTCATCTCATAACCCTCCTTCTTGATATGCAAAGGCAGTGAATCTTTTTAGGACTCGCACTTTTAAGAAAGTGCTTACATTTTCATGCTAGCACGACGCTTTTTATTGCATAATTTCTATTTTTGACGGATGCCAGACGATTTTGACTTCTCAAGGTTGTCTGGCATATCCCGTGCTACCCTTTAACTCCGCCGAGCGAAATTCCCTCGATCACCTGCTTCTGGCCGATGGCAAAGATGATCAATAAAGGCAGTATCGCCGAAACGGCCCCCGCCATCATCAAGGAATACACGTCTCCATACTGGTCGCCAAACAGGCGGATGCCGAGCTGGATCGTGAACAGATCCTTGTTCTTCAAAAAAATGAGCGGGTACTGATAGTCGTTCCATGTCCAGATGAAGCGCAAAATCGAATACGTCGCCACGCCGGGACGGATCAACGGAAGCGCGATTTGCCAAAAGGTCCGCAAGTGCCCCGCACCGTCTATTTTGCCGGATTCGATAAACTCGTTGTTCACTCCCATAAAAAATTGCTTCAGCATAAACGCCCCTATGATACTGAAGCTGTTCAAAAGAATCAAACCCACATGCGTATCGATCAGATGCATCCAGTTAAAGAGCAGGAACTGCGGAACGAGCGAAGCCTGCGGCGGTACCATGTACAGGGCAAGAACGAGCAGAAACATGCCGTCCCTCCCGCGAAAGCGCAGTTTGGAGAAGCCGTAGGCCGCAAAAGCGCAAATCAGCACGTTGAAAAAAGTCGTGGCCACGGTTATATAAATCGAGTTTGCGTAATAACGGAGAAATTGCCCGCTCCAGACGGCTTTATAATTCTCGATCGCGTTCCAGTTCGTCGGGATCCATTCGATCGGGAACTTAAACACGTCGCTCTCGGGTTTGAATGAAGTAGACAGCATCCAAAGAAACGGCAAAATGAACAGGATGCCGACCAGCGACATGGCGACGGTCCAGAGCGCTTTGGATAACGGCTGTTTCATGGTTTTTCCCTTCCTTCCGGGTCCCCTTAGTAGTTCACCCATTTTTTTTGCGCCGCCATTTGCAGCGTTGTGATCAACAGACAGATCAGGAACAGAATAAGAGCCATGCTTGACGCGTAACCGGTCTTCAATTGAACGAAGGCGGTGTCGTAAAGCTCATAGACAATGACCGTCGTTGAATTGGCGGGCCCGCCCTGCGTCAGCACCTGGATCAAATCAAAGATTTTGAACGTCCCGATAATTCCCGTAACCAGCAGGAAAAAGGTCGTCGGCGAAATGCAGGGCACCGTAATGCGGCGAAACTTCACCCATGCGTTGGCACCGTCGATTTCGGCGGCTTCGTACAGGTCCCTCGGGATCGACTGAAGGCCCGCAATATAAATGATGATATTGTAGCCGAGCATAATCCACACCTGGATCATCATCAAGGAAGGCAGAGCGAATTTGATGTCGGCCAGCCATTTTGGAGGATTGTCGATCCCCAGGGACATCAGCGTGCTGTTCACGGGACCGAGCGACGGGTGGAACAGCACCTGCCATACCATGGCTACGGCGACGACGCTCGAGATGTACGGCAGGAAATAAATAACCTTGAACAGATTTTTGATATATACATGCTTATCGATGGCTATGGCAAGAACCAGCGCAAGGATCATCGTGACCGGAACCGTGACCACAAAAATCAGGTTGTTGACCAGGCTTTTCAGGAAGGAGCTGTCATGGAACAGCTTCTCGAAGTTCTCAAGCCCGGAGAATCGAATGGCCTCGATCCCCGCCACGAAATTCCAGTTCGTAAAGCTGAGCAGCAGCGAGGCTATGACCGGAATTAACGACAGCACGATCAGCCCGATCATCAAAGGTGCGACAAACAAGTACCCGGCAACCTGTTCCCTTGCATTCATGCTCAGCCGGAAGGGTCTGTTATTTCGTCTCATGGATCTCTCCCCTTGATAGTTATTTTCGTTCCAACGGCTGCTGCGGCTTTTCCGGGGCAGCCTCTTGGTGCTTGTAACGTCATTGTAATTAAATTCGGCTGCCCCTTATAAGAGATAGAAATGTGCATTTTGAAACGAATTTGACTTTTTGCGGGCTTCCCGGTTATGGCTTGCAAAACAAACACAAAAGGATTAAAATGAACCTTAAAGAACATTATGAACATAAATAAACCCAAAAAGGAGACCTGTTTATTATGGAAAGACGCTACGCATCCCACCCTAATGAGGTCAAACAATTCGATACGGAGCGGCTGCGCAAGGAATTCCACATTCCAACCCTGTTCACTCCCGACCAATTGGAGCTTGTATTGACCCACGAAGACCGTTTGATCATCGGCGGAGCCGCACCGGTAACCCGGGAGGTCAAGCTGGAGGTAGACCTGAAGGAATTGGGCGTTTCATACTTTTTGGAGCGCCGCGAACTCGGGGCGATCAACGTCGGCGGTCCTGGCGTGATCGTCGTGGACGGCAGCGAGTATGAGCTGAATACCAAAGACTGCCTTTACGTCGGAATGGGCTCCAAAGAAGTCGTTTTCAAAAGCAAGGATGCGTCAAAACCCGCCAAGTTTTATCTGAACTCGGCCCCGGCGCACAAGGAATTCCCAACGGCGAAAACGACGCTGGCCGAGGCGGAATCCGGCGCTCTGGGCTCGATCGAAAACTCCAATGAGCGTACGATTCACCGCTTTATCCACGAAAACGGCCTTCAGAGCTCGCAGCTTGTGATGGGCATGACCCAGCTTAAAACCGGCAACATGTGGAATACGATGCCTGCGCACGTCCACCCTCGCCGGATGGAAGCGTACATGTATTTCGACCTTCCGGAAGAGGCCGTCGTATTCCACTTGATGGGAGAACCGGACGAAACGCGCCACATCGTCATGAGAAACGAGCAAGCCGTCATCTCGCCAAGCTGGTCCATCCACAGCGGGGTAGGCACCAGCAATTATACATTTATCTGGGGTATGGCCGGGGATAACAAAGCGTATGCGGATATGGACGCCGTTCCGATGAAAGATTTAAAATAAGAGGTAAATTACTAACGGAAGAGTTGAAACGAAGATGAGTTCGATAAGACGTTACGAGAAAATTATGGAGGTTCTGCTGACAAACAAAGAGGTGACCGTGGCGGAGCTGAGCGAGAAGCTGGGAGTTACGGGCAAAACGATCCGCGAGGATCTGACCAGGCTGGAAGAGCAGGGACTCATCGTCCGCGTTCATGGCGGAGCGCTGTTGGCGCAGGGGGACCAGTTCGGGATTCTTCCCTCGAAAGCCCCCCTGGTCAAACATGCCGAGGAAAAGGCCGACATTGCCCGGAAAGCGCTAAAACATATCAACCCGAACGATATCATTGCGCTTGACGGGGGCAGCACGACCCTTGAAATCGCGCGCCGTCTCGATAATCAGCCGCTTACCGTCATCACGAACGACGTGTACATCATCAGCGAACTGGCCGTAAAGGACAATATACGTCTTGTCGTTCCCGGCGGCTACCGCGTCCGCAACATGCTGGCCGGGCCGGAAGCCACCTCTTACGTGAAACAGTTGAATATACAAAAAGCGTTTATTTCGGCGACCGGCATTCATCCCGAACACGGATTGTCGATCTATACGGGAGAATTGATCGATTTTAAACGCGCGCTGATCGAAACGGCGCGCGAGGTTACCGCCGTCGTCAACCATCATAAATTGGGGCAGACCGCGCTCCGTACCTTTGCGTCCCTGGACGAAATTACCCGGATTATTACGGACAGCCGGCTTCCAGCCGAGGCCGGGCGTCCATTTACGGATGCGGGAATCCCGATTGAGTAATATCTTATCATCTTCGATCACCCATTAACCCGAAGGAGTGTTCATGTTATGAAATTGTTTGATTTGACAGGAAAAACGGCCCTGGTGACCGGCTCGGCCGGCGGGCTTGGCCAAGGCATCGCCGTGGGCCTTGCGGAAGCGGGCGCCGATGTCGTATGCGCATCCTTAAGCACAAGCCAGGAAACTGCGGACAAAATTGCGGCGCTGGGCCGAAAATCCTCCGTCATTGAGGTCGATCTCAGCGATCACAGCAAGCTCCAGGAAACGTTTGACGAAGCCCTTAAGCTAACGGGGCATATCGATATTCTGGTCAACAACGCAGGCATCATCCGCCGCACGCCTGCAAAAGACCATAGCGACAAAGACTGGTTCGACGTGATCGACATCAACCTGAACACCGTCTTTTTGCTGTCGCAAATCGCCGGAAGACATATGATCGAAAGAGGAAGCGGCAAAATCATCAACATCTGCTCCATGCTTTCCTTCCAGGGAGGCATTAACGTTCCTGGATACACGGCTTCCAAACACGGGGTCGCCGGATTGACCAAAGCCTTCGCCAACGAGTGGGCAGCAAGCGGCATCCAGGTCAACGGGATCGCTCCAGGCTACATGGCCACCGACAACACCGCTCCGATCCGCGCCGACGAGAACCGATCGAATTCCATCGTTGACCGGATTCCGGCTGCGCGCTGGGGAACGCCGGAAGACGTGAAAGGCCCTGCCGTCTTCCTCGCATCATCCGCAGCCGACTATTTGAACGGCCACGTGCTTTGCGTGGACGGCGGCTGGATGGCAAGATAAAGACAATCGAGTAGGAAGGGGCGGCTAACCCTGTCCTCTCACACCACCGTACATGCGGGTCCGCATACGGCGGTTCCAAAAGGTTAACAAAGTTCCAGATACCTGGAAAGCAAACTTTTCAGCCCTTTCTCTTCCCAATAGGAAGTCGGAAGGGCTTTATTTGTGTTTCGTGACATCTCCCAAGCACCGCAGTTGCTAGCCGGAATTAGCCAATCCACCCTCGGCACTCCAGCATACCCTGACGGCTTCACCGCTTCTCTCTGCTGCAGTTCCCTTTCGGGATATTCGGCTTCCTTCAGATTCCGCCTCGCGACGGACACCTTGCCTTTGGCTAACGGTAGGCGCTCGCCAGCCCCCGCTCAGGACTCTCACCCTAGAGATGACGCCCATGCTGGGCGTACTATGAAAAAGGACTGGATAATATCATATCCAGCCCTTTTTACATCTTTCTATCTCTTCCCTTGATAAAAACATGCTCAAAGCTGCAAATATAGCCGGTACAGCATTCGTGCAGCCTCCCCGCGCGTGACAGCCTCGCGAGCGTTAATCCGTTTATTGGCAGGAACATCGATCAGACGCTGCTTCACAGCCAAGGACATGGTTGGCTTGGCCCAATTGGAGATTGTCTCTTTGTCTACGAATTGATTCAGGTAAAGCTCTGGATTCGCAGGGTAATAATAATGTTTCTTTTCGTGCAGGGATCTTGCGCCGATGGCGGTCATTTCTTCACGGGATATCGTATGATCCGGCTTGAACGTGCCGTCAGGGTAACCTTCGACGATATGCTTTTTCTCCGATGAAGCGATATAGGGTCGATGCCATTGCGGCGGATGAACGTCGGAGAAACTCTCCGTCGCCGTCTCATCCAATGCGTAAAAGGCTCTTACAAGCATGGCCGTGAACTCTGCACGGGTGAGCAGGGAATCGGGTTCAAAATTACCGTTCTCTTTCCCGGTCACGATTCCTTTAGAAGCCAGAAACTGAACCGCTTGCTGTAGCTCTGGATCTCGATCGTCAACATCAGGGAACGACTTGGGATTTTCGTCTACGAAATACGTCCCGGAACGGTTGATTTCGGCTTCCATACCGTTTTGGGACGGATTGAACTTTCCGCCGATCGGCTGCGCCTTTGTTCCATTAGAATAGAACACGCTGGTATGTGTCGCATTCGTCTGCTTTGCAGGCAGAATGAGCATGATGTTACTTGATACGTTCGACAGCTCCTGACCTTGTGCATCTGAGAATTGTACGTGAAATCCGCCGTTATTTGCTTTGACCAGACGAATCACAATCACCGTGCGTGAATCGAACAGACGATTTGCGGTGGCAACATTCAGCACCAGCTTCGCATCCCCCGCATGAACGGTAATATAGTCGATATCCTTTCGACCCATGAAGCTATCCTTGTACAGCTTGTAAATATATTCATTTTGTCCGGACGAGGGCACGATTTCCGCATTCACGGTCAACTCTCTCGCAAGTACAATCCGATTCTCCGACAGCGCCTGCTTTACCGCTAATTTCGCCTTTGACGCATTGCCTGCTAAACGTTCCATCAACTCGGGCGTTATAATGATCTGACCGTTAACAGGAGTCGGCTTTTCGCTGCTTGCGGCAGTGATCACAAGCTCTCCCGTTTGTGTCAGCCCCTCTACGATAACGGGGTTCTGTCTGTCAGCCTCAGGAATCGACCCGATGGCCATGAGATACGTATTGGACAGCATGCTGCTGTCCACGACATACAACAAGAAGTAGGCGGTCTCGTCCGTAAAACCGGCCCTGGTTGCGGTTGCCCGCACAATAGTTTGTCCGGATTTATTCGCGGTGATGACGGGTATGCCATTTACATTCGATAAGGTTCCTATGCTCGGGTCGTCAATGGCGTACGTTATTTTTGTCCCCGGAAGCACATTGCTTGCGGTAATGATCTGTTGTCCGCCCGACTGCAGCATCGTGATGAACGGAAAAAGGCTAATTTCCGGCGATGTCCGTATAACAGGTTGAGCTTTAGTCCCAGAACGATCTCCAGTTGCTTGGTCCCCCGTGCCAGGACGACTGCCCGTCGGTTGATTTGTTTTTTCAGTTTGACCGCCGATGGGTGTGCCTGTTGTCCCATTCCGATTATCAGTTGGTTGGGTTGATGTCCCCGAGCTATCGCCAGTTGGTGTGCCTATTACTCCAGTTTGATCACCAGTAGGTTGTCCAGCTTCGTCAGATTGATAACCAGCTGCCGTTCCTTTCGTGAACACAACAAGCTTGGGCAAGGAATAATAATCATCTTCCCACGCCCACAAGGTCTGATCCTTTTTCAATACATAATACCATTTAGAATACCTGTCCCTGACCTTATTGTGTACGGAAGCGATATCCGAAAGCCCGGGGAACACTTTATCGTCGTTGTACACGGACCAAAGCTGATCATCTGTTCGCAAAGCATAAATGGAATCGATAAATCGATCTTGCAGCATCGTGCTAAATTCAACAATACTTCGCGCGCCGGTTGCTCCATGCAATTGTTCGGGAACACTCGCAGGGCTATATGCCGACCAGGACAAGACCGTGCCGTCTTTCTTGTAAGCAAAGTTTGGATAAGCACCAGTCTCGATCTTGACGATATCACTAAGACCCTTGACCTGCTCTGGCCCATTGTCCTTAGAGATATTATGCGGAAGGTAGTCACTTGTGCTCCAGCTCCAAACCGAGCCATCCTTTTTAACCGCATATGCAAAACCGTTCGCCGAGCTTATGGATACGACATCATCAAGCAGCTTGGATTGAATCGGATTCGACGAGGCACCGCCCATTTCACTTCCCCAGCTCCAAACCGAACCATCTGATTTTAATACGAACAAGGTCTTAAAGTTAGAACTATCGTAAAAAAAATCAGCGACGAGTGAAGTTACATGATTCAACTCTTTGATGGGCGAAGGAGTACCCATAGGACTATGTATAATTGCAGCGTCGGTTTCGGTGATTTTGGAATCCCAATACCATACGGTTCCATCCTTTTTTAACGCAACGTAGTTAATAATAGCTCTACTGTTCTTCTCATGCGATTTGTATCTAAATTGCTTCACATCCTGCAAGCCCGGAATTTGGAACATTTCAGCTATATAACAATCTAAAGTTTTTAAGGAATCTTTATTCATGACCCAAGTCCATACGGATCCATCGTTTTTCGCCAGTAGTACGTTGTCGTCAAGAATATCGTAATCCTCGCCGATACGTGTATACTCCTGTTCGCTAACAGCACTTATGTCATTCCCCTTGGCTTGCACCGAACCTGAAAGAGCCGTGAGGATTAACATAAGGCTTAACAGAGCTGCCATTAATCGTTTCATTGTCGACCTCCAATAGATATTACTATTTTCTACTATTCCTCATTATGTTTCATCGGCAAAATGGAGTTTCGATTACACTTTCACTAATTTATTCACATATGATCGCTGCCCGCCAGCTCCAAAAAATGATCATTTTCGACTGGGATGGTGGTCTGGATGATCCCTCACAGAATCCGCCTTACAAAATAAAAATGGGGGCGTCCCAGGTCCATGGACCCTTGGGACGTCCCCTTTAACCTCCGATTTACTCGGACAGTTCGTCTTCCTGCACAAAATTCAGCACCGCATCGTCGACGGCCGCGGTCGTGCCGAGGTCAGGATGAGCGGACAGCTCGACTTCGCAAGATTCCGGACAACCGTGCAGCTCCAACAGAACCAGCTCGTTCTGCCCTTTGCGGAGCAATGGACCCGGAATGTACAATGCCCGCTGCGGTCCGGCATTCCAGTATCGGCCAAGATTGAAGCCGTTGATCCAGGCTACCCCTTTGTTCCAGCCGTCAAAGCGGAGAAACGTATCGCCGATCTCCTCCGCCTCGAAGCGCCCGCGGTAAAATGCCGGCGTCCCCGGCTGCTCCGCCGTCTCACCGTTCGGTTTGCCGTACATCAGCGAAGCCAGCGTCTCCGGCTCCAACGGCAGCGTGCGGACCGTCCAGTCATACTGGAACTGATTGTCGATCCGGACCCCTTGCGTAATCCCCTTAGGGTCCCGAATGAGCGGTCCGTAATTAACCCGCCCCATGTTTTCGACGAGTATGTCCAACCTCGCCCCTCCGGCCGGGACCGAAATATCCAGCGGCTGCGGATTCCATCGCTCAACGACCCCAAGCGCCTTTCCATCGAGGAATACTTGGGCCCGGTCCCGAACTTCCTGAATGTACAGCTTCTGTCCCTTACGCGGTCCCTGCACATAAGTACTGTACAAAATAAAACCGTAAGACTGTCCGAATTTCTCCATCGGCTCAATGTTTACGCTTTTCACCGGTTGGGATAAGGCGTCCAGATTGAAGCCCGCGAACAGCTCCGCTTGTTCCGTCAGGGCAACCTTTCCGTAAGCAGTTTTCGGGATCGGCTCAGGAAACGGGCAAGACGGAGCAAAACCGTGCTTGGAAAGCACCCTCCGGACAGCTTCGAACTTCTCCGTCCGGTCCCCCCATTCCGTCAGCGGGGCATCATAATCATAACTGGTCGTCGTCGGCTCGTAGGCCGCCGCATGATTCGCTCCGTTGTAGAAGCCGAAATTGGTTCCGCCGTGGAACATGTACATATTGATGGACGAGCCATGCTCCAGCATTTCGTCCAGAACGCCGGCCACATCCTCCGCATCCCGGACATGATGATCCTGCATCCAGTGGTCGAACCAGCCGTTCCAGTATTCCATCACCATAAGCGGCTCGTCCTTGCGGTATTCTCTGTACTTGGCGAATGATTCCTCCACGCGCGAACCGAAGTTGACTGTGGCATGCACATCGTCCAGCGTTCCGCCCAGCAGCATCTCATCGGTAGGGCCGTCGGAAGTGAAGAGCAGGACATCGATCCCACGATTTACCAATCCGTCCCGCAAATAGCCCAGATAAGCGCGGTCATTGCCGTAACTGCCGTATTCGTTTTCCACCTGAACGGCCAGAATCGGCCCGCCGTGGGTGGACAATAGCGGAACCAGACGCGGAATCAGTTCGTCGTAATAACGGTCCACCTTGCTCAAATAGAGCGGATCGCAGCAGCGGAGCTTCATATCCCCGTATGCCAGCAGCCAGCCCGGCAAACCGCCGAACTCCCATTCCGCGCAAATGAACGGACTCGGTCTGACAATGACGTGGAGCCCGAGCTCTCCGGCAAGTTTAATGAACGACACGATATCGGCCATGCCGGTAAAAACGAACTCTCCCTCTTTGGGTTCATGCACGTTCCAGGCGATATAGGTCTCAACCGTATTGAATCCGCAGGCTTTCAGCTTTAACAGACGGTCCTCCCAATACTCCGGTACCACCCGGAAATAATGGATCGCTCCCGAGATGATCCGGTACGGCTCCCCGTCCAGCAAATATTGTCCGTTGCTCCAAGTAAGTAAACTCATTGTAGTAACCTCCGCTTAATAATGTATGGGATTCATGACCGATAGGCTGTAACGCTGCTATGAACCCAAGGAAATCGTGATCGTTTCTCCCTGCCGCATAGAAAACGTGTACCTGCATCCCGCTTTCCTCACCGGTACGGAAGGACGGTCGGCGGCTGAGACCACCAGAGGATCCGTGCTGTATAACGTGCATTCTCCGGTCTGGGCGGCGCAAATCTCGGCCAATTCCAACCTGCCGTCTCTCCAATCCATATGAACGGTGAATCCTCCCCTGGCCCGAAGCCCTTTGGCCGAACCGGAAGGCCAACGGGAAGGAAGGGCCGGCAGCAGACGTATTTCTCCCCCATGGGATTGAAGCAGCAGCTCCTGGATCGCGGCCGCTCCTCCGAAGTTGGCGTCAATTTGGAAAGGCGGATGGTCACCGAATAAATTCGGATGAACCGCTTTGGCGAGCAGCTCGCGAAGACTCTCATGGGCTTTGTCCCCATTGCCGAGCCTTGCCCAGAAGTTCGTGATCCAGGCCTGGCTCCAGCCGGTGTGTCCTCCACCGTATTTCAAGCGGCGCTCCAGCGTTCGTTGTGCGGCCTCAGCCAGTTCGGGCGTCCGGTGGGGAATGATCTGCTCCCCCGGATGCAAGGCAAACAAATGGGAGATATGGCGATGCCCCGGTTCCGCCTCTTCATAATCAACGGCCCACTCCATAATTTGGCCATAACGGCCAATCCGGGGCGGGGCCAGTTTGGACCGGGCATCTCTCCATTCCTCCGCAAGCTTGTCATCTGTCCCCAGCTCCTCGGCCGCTTCGATACAGGCCGTGAACAGCGCGTACACAATTTGCGAATCCATGGAAGGGCCGGAGCATAAACCCCCTGACTGCCCGTTATCCGTAATGTAGCTGTTTTCCGGCGAAAGCGATGGCGAGGTGACCAGAAATCCGCTGCCATCTTCGACGAGATAGTCAAGGAAGAATAGCGCGGCTTCCTTCAGCACGGGATAGGCCCGATCCCGCAAAAAGTCCTCGCAGCGGTTATACCGGTAATGCTCCCATAAATGGAGGGCCAGCCATGCGCCTCCCGTGGGCCAGAAAATCGCGGGCGTCCAGGCCCCGAACAATCCGCTCTCCGCCCACAGGTTTGAGGAGGAATGGGCCGTGAACCCTCTTGCATGATATAAAGCCGCAGCGGTTTTACGCCCGTTCGCGGCCAGGCGGTCAATGAAATCGAACAACGGTTCATGGCATTCAGGCAAATTGCCCGTTTCCGCAATCCAGTAGTTCATCTGCAGATTGATATTCAGATGGTAGTCGCTCTCCCAAGGCGGCGTAAAGCTTTCATTCCAGATGCCCTGAAGATTGGCCGGCAGGCTGCCGGGTCTTGAGCTTGCGATCAGCAAATAGCGCCCGTATTGGTAGAACAGCGCTTCCAGCGAGGGATCCTTTCCCCCCTGCCTGTAAAGCCGAAGGCGCTCCGAGGTCGTTATCGCCCTGTTTGCTTCGTCAAAGGCCTCCTCAGGCGAAAGGTTCAGCGAAACCCGGTCAAACAAGGCGCTATGATCCCGGATATGCGCTTCTCTCAATTGTTCGTAGGAAAGAGAAGCCGCGGACTCCGCCTGCCGGATGGCTTCGCTCAAGGGATCCTGGCAGCGGAACGAGGTTTGTGCCGCGAGAATCAAAGTCACGGCATCCGCCCCGCGGATATCCATATAATTTCCGACCCTACGGCACGATCCCCCCGAGATGCTGGAGCTCAGAACCGTCGCATACCTGACGCCGTCCGCTCCGCAGCTTCCCTCCATCATTAGCAAGCGGTCATGGCTATGCTTGATCTCTCCGTCAAACGGCCGTCTGCTTAAGCGAGCGGCGAAGGAGATCGCGCCCGGTTCGGATGCCGTTAGCCGGACCACAAGCACCTGATTTACGGCGCTGGCGAATATTTCGCGGTTAAATTGAATGTTTCCGGTCCTGAAGGTTACCGATGCCATTCCCTTCCCCAGGTTCAACTCCCGCCGGTAATCCGAATAATCGGGAAGGCCATGATCAAACTGGAGCCTCAGATCGCCCAACGGCTGGTAAGGCCCGAAATACTGCGGAATGTTGGTGAGGTGCAAAAGCGCCTCTCTCTCGGCTTCCCGGGGTTTGCCTTCGCGCAGCAGCCTTCTGATCTCCCCCAGCTTGCCGGCAGCTGCCGGATTATCGCCCTCCCTCGGCCCGCCGAACCAGACCGAATCTTCATTCAGCCCGATGCGCTCGCTCGATACATCGCCAAAAACCATGGCACCCAGTCTGCCGTTGCCGACCGGGAAAGCTTCCGTCCAAATACGGGCCGGCTCCTCTTCCATCAGCCTGCAGGTTTCGTTAATCATTGTCCTCCTCCTAAATATCAATCGTTTTTTTGCCGCATTGCCGCCCTGCTACCTAAAGCAGGAATAAAAAGAGCCGTCTCACGTGGTCGCTACGATCCATGGAGACAGCTCTTCGAAAGGCAGACATTAGGGGTTCTCCCCGTTTCGACAATCAGGGTAACGGCGTGCCGGTCCTGCCTATTTGATTACCCCTTTTTCATTGATTAATTTCGTGGCTTCGTCAACCATCCATTTTTGCACGTCCTCGATCGGTTCGTTAT
Source organism: Paenibacillus sp. DMB20 (assembly GCF_000987955.1). Lineage (GTDB taxonomy): Bacteria > Bacillota > Bacilli > Paenibacillales > Paenibacillaceae > Paenibacillus_AQ. Next base: position 96,923 of record NZ_LAZU01000017.1, on the reverse strand, counting down.
TCAGCATGAATCTGCTGAAACCGTCATCGATCACTTTCGTAACTTCCGATGTTACCGTCGCCATGACTTCCGGAGCGTCAAGGTATTGGATTTCGTCGTCAAACAACGTATATTTGAGCGAATCCATATCGTACATATTTTCCTTGCCGGCAACCAACTTGTTCAACAATTCTTCGTTGTTCGCCTTTTTGTAACCGGAGAATTCAGGTCTGTTATCCGAGTCGGCCGTGGACATAAATCTCATCAGCTTGAAAGCCGCTTCCTTGTTCTCGGAGTTCGCGCCCATCGCCACCTGGCTGCCGCTGGTGAAATATTTGCCTTCATAGCCCTTAGGTTCCGAGCCTTTCGGAGGCACCGGTACCGGAGCAAAGGCCGTTTTGAAATCGTGAGGGTACTGCTCGGTGTTGCCCGGATCCGCAATCGTCCAGTTGCCTGTCAGAATCATGGCCGCTTCTTCATTGAAAAATTCGGTGCGGTAGTTCAGTTTTGCCGCCAGAACGTCCGCATAAGGTTTTGCGGATTTGTCGACCGTTTCCATGTCCTTGCGAAGCTGGAAGAAATACTTGTATGTCGGGTCGGACAGAATCGTTGTTCCGTCATCGTACAGGAACGGATCTTTCATCATGGTTTGCGCCGGAGCGTTCATGTACAGTTCCCAGGTATGGAAGTACGTACCGTAACGTTTGTCAACGCCTTCGCCTTTGTTCAGCTTCTTCGCGTATTCCCGGTAATCGTCCCATGTCCAGCCGAATTTCGGAACTTCCAGTCCCGCTTCGTCCAGAGCGTCCTTGTTGAGCATCACGTAGTTTACGCTCTTTGTATACTGCATGCCGTAATATTTGTCGCCCACCTTCGGATTCACATAGTACTCATCCTCAGGGACAAGCTTTTCTTTTTCATAGAATTCGTTAAGCGGCGCCAAAGCTCCGCGGGTGGCCCGTTCCAGCACCGCCCCCACGCTCGGCATTTGCACAACGTCGATCGCTTCGCCGGAAGAGATCAGGAAATCGAGCTTTTTCAGCATTTCCACGGAATCGCCGGGAACGAGCACCACATGCTCTACTTTAATATCGGGGTTCTGAGTCATGAATTCCTGCAGCATGGCATCCGTGCCTACAGCCTGAGCTTCGTTATCCCAGTTGTAGTACTTGATGGTGACCTGCTTTCCGGAATCGGCGCCGCCTTCATTTCCGCCTGATGCGGAACTGTCGCTTGACCCCGAATTTCCGGAATTTCCGCAGCCGCTGAGTATCAAGGAGACGGCCAGAATCATTCCGAGGAACATAGACAATCTTTGTTTGACCTTTTGTTTCATTTTACTTCCCCCTGCACTGAAAATTTAGGTGTTAGTGCTGTTTACACTGTTCATTATAGGCAGCCGCGTGACGGGTCAAGTGCAAAATTTTGATATTGTACGATTACTTTTTTGACTTTTTCAATCTATCGGATTTCCGCCATGAAACGCTGCGATCAACCTTTTACGCCGCCCAGGGCGATCCCGTTGATAACTTGCTTTTGCAGGGCGATGAATACGATCACCAGCGGAATAATGGCCGATACAGCCGCCGTCATCATAATCGCATAGTTGTTCGTGTAATCGTCCCGGAACAGCGTCATGCCGAGCGGATCGTGTATAGATCCTTGTCCAGCAGGAAAATGAGCGGGTTCTGGTAATCGTTCCACGTCCAGATAAATTTGATGATGGCTACCGTGGCCAGCACCGGCTTGCACAGCGGAACCATGATCGACCAGAATATTCGGGAATGGCCGGCGCCGTCGATCTTGGAGGCTTCCATGTATTCATCGCTGATGCCTGCCATAAACTGGCGCAGCAGGAACGTGAAATAAATCGAAAACATGCTCATGAATATGATTGCGGCGTGGGTATTGTAGAGACCAAACCAGCGAATCAACAGAAAACGCGGTATCAGCGTAGCTTGATCGGGAATGATCATAAAGGACAGCAGCGCCACAAATACCAGATTCCGTCCCTTGAATTGGATCTTCGTCAGGGAGTATGCCGCCATGGACGAAATGATCAGCGTGATGCAGGTCGTGATAATGGCAATCTTAAATGAATTGAGGTAAAAATCCGAAAAAGGAACTCTTCCCATCCAAACCATTTTAAAATTATACGCCACATTAATCTTCTCGGGAATCCATTGAATCGGGAAACGCATCACATCTTTTTCATACTTGAAGGCTGCCGAAATCATCCAGATCAGCGGAACCAGGAATACGATGGACAACGCTCCCATAAAAACGGTTATGATCAACTTGGACATATTTTTTTGAATAAGCTGCATCGTGGTTTCCCCCTCCTATTCTTCGTTTCTAAATTTCCAGGTGACTGCGGTAATCAGGCCGATGATGGCGAACAGCAGCCAGGAGATGGCCGAAGCATAGCCCATATTGTAATATTTAAAGCCTTCCTCATAAATCCGGAATACCAGCACGGTCGAGGAGTTGTTCGGTCCGCCCTCGGTCAAAAAGGCGATGACGTCAAACACTTTAAACGAGCCAATCAGCATCGTAATGAGCAGGAAGAACGTCGTCGAACGAAGCATCGGTACCGTAATGGAGAAGAATTTCTTGAACACGCCTGCCCCGTCAATTTCCGCAGCTTCATAGATTTCGCTCGAAATATTCGTCAGACCGGCCATGTAAATAATGATGGTGTAGCCAAGGCTGGCCCAGGAGCTGATAATCGCAATCGACAGAAGCGATGTTTTCGGATCCACCAGCCATTTCGGAGGATTGGATATCCCGATATCCATCAGAAACTGGTTGATCGGCCCCAGGGAAGGGTGAAACAAAGCGCTCCATACCGCTGCCACCGCGATAATGGACGAGATATAAGGGATAAAGAACGCAACCTTGAAATAATCCTTGAAAAACACGCTGTTATGAATCAACGCCGCCAGTACCAGAGCGATCGCAATCGGTATAGGTACGGTAAGGACCATATAGATCAAATTGTTCTTGAGCGCCTGCATAATGGTCGGATCCTGGAACATTTGGATGTAGTTATCGAGTCCCGTGAACTTGATGCCTTCGACTCCCGACAGAAGATCCCAATCGGACAGGCTCAAATAAAGAGAAAATCCCAGCGCAAACACGTTAAGGAACAGCATCCCGATGATCTCGGGGGCCAAAAAGAGCCATCCGGTCAAAGCCTCTTTTCTATGCGGAGTCCAAAATTTTCGCGCTTCTCGTTTATTCTCCGGCACAGTTTGTTTTATACTCTCCACGTTGTATCACCTCGGCAAATGAAATATGTCATTATAGTAATTCATCCTCTTGCGTCATGAAGGAGTGATTATGACCAGCGGCGTGCAAGATTTTGACCTTTATTGGAACCGTCATAAAAGTCAAAAGGACCTGGAAGCAGGAGCGGCATCTACCCGGATATCGGGACCGGGTATTTTAAACAACCAGAAGCCAGCGCCTGCAGGCACTGGCTTCTGGTTGAAATATATAGGATGGTTCAGTAAATCATCTGCGTGCCGAATGCCTTGCCTTGTACTCGCTTGGCGTCGACCCGATATATTTTTTAAACACTTTCGAGAAGTAGGTTCTGTCCGAATAGCCCAGTCCCACCGCCAGCGATTCCAAATTCTGGCTGGACATTTTCAACATTTTGGTAGCTACTTTCATCTTGTGCTGATGCACGTAGTCCGTAAAAGTCAGGCCTGTCATCCGCTTGAAGTAGCGTGAGAAATAGCTCGGATTCAGAAACAGGTAGCGCGCCATGTCGATGGAGGTAATATTATCGGCAAGGTGCTGGTCGATATATTGCTGGATCACCTGGAGCTTGGGTTCCTGCACGGGACTCCCCGTTCCCTTATGCCGGCTTCTCATGGCCAGCATGAATTTCCTTTCCACCAACTCCATTGCATCCTCCAGCGTCCGGGTCCGTGCAAGATAGGCAAACAGGTCCTCCTCAAACTTCAGGCTGGAAAAAATGACCTCGATTCCCCGCAGCATAAAGGAAAGCTCCCGGATAAAGTCGCCCGGAACGACGGACATCTCACGGGCCACTCCGGCGATTTCCTGCAAAGTGTCGTGGATTCCTTCCAAATCCTCCCGGATGATCGCTCGTTCCAGCTCCGAAACATAGCTTTCCAGAAACCCCTTGGGCGCCGGCTGGAAGATTTGCGACGTGACATGCAGCGCATCGGAAACGATAAAGTCCGGACTCTCGTAAAACTCGCACTTCCCTCGAACGATATGCTGATATACCGGGCCGATTTCTTTCAGCTCCACTTTGTCCGTGACCGTTATGACGCTTGGCTGAAGCTTGAGGAAATGGGAGCACATAAAGCGCAGCCGCTGCAAATAATCATGAAGATGCTGGTTGGCGTTTTGCGCAAGATTCAGCCGAAAATTATAAAGGATCACGATATTATCCTGCTCCAGAAAAGGGGTTATCCCTTCGCTCGTTTCGGACAGTTCCAGGGCAATATTGTAGATGGCATATAAGATCAGCGGATATTCGCTTTGATTGTACCGGTTGTCGAAGCTGGAAAAGTGTATGCTGACGATCCCCAGCATAAACCACGGATAGTTCCAGGAAATGCCGATTTGCCCCGCATAGGCCACCGTCGTCTCGGATGGGGCTCCGCCGATTACCCTCTGCAGCAGATCCTTCCGGAACAGCTGGCTGCTGCCGCTCGCCGCCTCGCGGTTAATCAGTCCGGCCCTTGATTTCAGCAAGCGTACCGATTTGTTCAAACTTTGCGTGAGCTGCTCTGCCGTAAGCTGATCCTTGATCAGATAGTCGTCGGCCTTCAGCTTGACTGCCTGCTGCGCAAATTGGAAATCCTCATGACAGGTCAGAAATATAACCCTTATATCCGGCTTCAAACCGATAAATCGGTCAGCCAGCTCGATTCCGTTCGTTTGCGGCAGGCCGATATCCGTAATCACGATGTCGGGCTGCACTTCTTCAAACATATGCAGCGCCTTGGCGCTTGAATAGGTACTGCCGACAATCTGCAAATGATGGGCCTCCCAGTCAATCATTTGCCGCAGCACTTTGAGCATGGGGACATCATCGTCAATGAGCATCACTCTAAACATCACAATTGCCCTCCCTCTGACGAAAAAACATGATGATTGCTGCCCGGAGGCAAATACAGGGAAACGGATACGCCGCCCTGCTCCTGGTTGTGCAGCGATAAACCCGCTGCCTCCCCGTAAGTCAGCCTTAGCCTTTGGGCCACGTTGATTAACCCGACTCTGGTATAGGCTGCATCCTGTTCGTCATTTTGATTAAGAAGCCTGCGGTTCAGCCTACCCAGAGTCTCTTCGTCCGCGCCGCAGCCATTATCCGCAATTTCAATGAGGATGCCTTCAGGGATCAGACGTGAACGAACGGAGATCCGGGGGGTCAGGTGATCGACCAGGCCATGAACGATGGCATTCTCGACAAGCGGCTGCAAAATAAGTTTGGGAACGATAAGCGCTTCGGTTTCGGGGGCCAGATCGACCTCCAGCTCCAACGGGATTTCATTCCGGATTTTCATGATATCGACGTAGTGGCCGAGCAGCCTGCATTCTTCCCGGAGGGTAGTCGGTTCATTCAGCTTGAGATAAGCCCGGAGCAGGCTCATCAGCGAATCGATGATTCCGCTGTGCAGCGTGTCTTTGTTTAAAATAAGGCTGCACTTAATCGAATTCAGCGTGTTGATCAAAAAGTGGGGGCGAATCTGCATGAACAAAGCTTCCAGCTCCATCACCCGCTTCTGTTCCTGCTCCTGTTCGATATCGTGAATCAGCCGCTGCAGCTGGTCCAGCATCGTATTCAGCGTCTGTCCAAGTTCGGCGATATCATCCTTCCCCTTTACCTCCAGCCTGGCGTCCAGATTCCCCATCCCGAACTGGCGCACAACCCGCTGGAGCTTCAGAATCGGACTGTGCAATCTTTTGGCGATCAGGATCGAGGTGCCGGAGAATACGGCACACAGCAGGAGCACCGCGGCCAGGCCGCTGTAAAAAGTCCTGGAGATTTGGCCGGACCATTCCTTCTCCGTAGCTTCGTATACAAGCTTCCAGCTGGATTTGGCGAGAACTCTGTCCGTACGGACGCTTCCTTTCGCATCCGGGCTCTCCGGGACGAGCTCCGCATTGCCCGAGATCAAACCTCCGGCGGAATCAAAAAGAGCAACCTTCCCGAAGTCCACCGGCTCAAGCAGTTTGTTGAAATAATTTTCGGATATGGAAACTAGCAGCACGGCCGTGTGCCGATTCTCGCGTCCGTCGTAAATCACTCTGGCAATGTAGTAGCTGCTGCTTCGGCCGGACCCGCTGTCCGCCATGCCGAGCCATTGCAGCCTTTCCGGTTCGTGAAGATTGACGCGCTCTATCAGTTTATGGACGCTATTGTTGATCCCCGTTAGATCCTCGGTACCGGAAGAAATCACAAAATGCTCCCGGTTGACGAGATACATGCGAATATTATTGTTCAGCGGCTTGGAGTTGATCAGGGAAAACACATTTTGCAACTGCGTAAAAAACACGTAGTCCTGGTAAGTTTCCAGCCGTTTGGTGTCTGCAAAGGCTTTCAAGTTAGCCCGGACATTGGTATCGTTTACAATAAAATGGGAAGCGAACGTCACATCGTCAATGGTCTTGTTCAGTTCGTCTATCATGACGTTCAGGAAATTCTCGTTGCTGAGCTGCAGCTTCTCCACCATCGTCTCCCGGATCAGGACGAAAGAGATGACCGAAACCGCAATCAACGGGATAAATATAAGCAAAAGAAACGACAACTGGATCCGTCTGTAGTAAGTAAATTTGAACATGCTCTCCCGCGCCTTTCCCATGCTCTCGTCTTTTCTTTTATTCTATCAGCCCGGCGTCCAGTAAGCATGCGTTAAATGATGGTTGTTATTTCCTTTTTCTCCCTGCCGCCGGCAATCCAAACGACCTCGCCGAAGATTTGCACGCCCTCTACCACGTAAGAATCGAAATGGGCGGACGGCACCTTGTGGCTGATCACGAGAGTATGCTCCTCATCCGTTCCCGGCAAGACAATTTTGCATGCAACCGCCTGGGCATCCTCCACCCGCTCGCCCGTATGGCGGAAAACCGGCACCTTCTCAACCGACAGACAAGCCGTCTCGCCGGGCTTTTGCGGGTACAGCACCTGCATGATCGATACCGTTCCTTTCCCCGTCCGGGAGTACACCGCATGCCGATTCGGCTCAATCAGGTTGTATTCGCGGGAAATAATCCCTTCGTGAATGCTGCACTCCAAACCTTCGCCGTCCACCGGAATGATGCAAAGATTGGCTTCCCGTCCGTTTTTCGTGCGGGAAATGAGCGAATCGGCTTCCAACTCCACTTCTCCCGGAGCAAAATGAAACCTCTGCGTAAAAGCATGCGTTTCCCGGCAAGTAAAGCTGTCGATCAGCAGCCAGCAATGCGGTTTGATAAAGATGATTCTCCTGAGCGGATACACCGGATCTTCCCAATGAAGGTATCCGTCATGCCCCCCCTGGACATAATCGAAGCGGGGCGTGCTGACCCATCTGCATCCCGACGGCTTGGCGATCCGGCCGAAGTCCCAAGTGCTGTTGATCTCGGTAAACCCGATGCCGTCGACCATGGTCGTATTATGGGCGGCACTCTCTTTTAACGCCTTTCTGAGCGGAGTGTGGTCGCCGTAGTTGTATCTGCCGAGATCGGTCAGAAAATCCCTGCCGTAGGCATGAAGGTCGACATGAAGCAGATCGGCGTGCCCATGGCCGCCCCCGAGCGGCCCGCAGTGAAAGTACAGGTACAGGTCCCGCTGATTCCAGCCCGAACGCATGACGAAATGGCCGGAATGCGGAAAGGAACAGGAGTGATTGGCCGGCTCCGCCGCTTGCAGCCGGTCGTAATCGCGAATTCCCTCCGTCCCGAGCAGCCAGGCATTGTCAAAGTCCATTCGCGCATATCCGCCAAAACGCAGCATGCCGTCCTGGAACAACCAAGCCGCATAAGTGATCAGCGAACGGATATCGCTGTCGTCGCTGTCGCCCAGCATGGGCTGCCTGTGATTGGGCTTCGCCCAATGCAAGGAAGCGGAGGCCATTCGATAAACCATGCTCCTGAAGCCGCCGTTAAGCTCCTCCCCGTTTAATCGTGCCACGTGAATGCAATCGAGATAGCAAGCCAGAACCTCGTGATGATATGTCGGCGACTGCTCCCAATGGATCCCGTCGGCCATCACCTGAATACGCGCCGTCTCCTGGAGCCTTTGCTCGCTTAAACGCTTCCAGTTTTCCGCAAGCGCAAACTCGGGAAAAAACATCGCCGCATGGTACAGGCCGCAGGTTTCCAGAACGCCCCAATTGCTGATCCTCTTCCAGCTCGTGAACGACGAGGCTAAATAATCCCCATGTTGATGGAGGGAAATCAGCGCTTTCGCCAGGAGCAGCGGGGTCAGCAGCGGGCTGTCTTTCACGTAACGGAGCGCCTTGATCCAGTTGACGCAGCGAAGCCCCGCTTCAATCGTGCGCCATGTCAGGTTATCGTTCGCGGGCTCTTCGGGAACGGGATTCCGGTCAATCCAGTCTTCAAGCTGGCGGCAAAACGCAGCCGCGTATTTGTCCTCCCCCGTTATCGCATATGCCTGCCCCAACGCCAGCCAGTAGCGATGGCGGTTCAGCATGTAGGCCCACTCGACATCCTGATCGGGGACATAATTCCAGTCGATTTCTCTCTCGAAGGTAACCGGTATGCGGGTCCGTTCCATATCCCACGGAAAACGGAAGAGGAACGTCTGCCGCACGACTTCATCCGACGTCTTCATCACCGCTTCCAGATCGCTTCCGCAGTTATCCTTCACGTAGGCGGCGATTCGTTCCTTCTCCCCCTCTTCCATCGACCAGCCGGGGGTACCGCGACCGACGAAATACCGATGCAGCTCAATCAGGGCTTCTTCGAGGCGGTCTTGGCTGACTGCCTCGCTTACCGGAGCCAGGGCGGGATCCTTCAGATTCAGAAGCGAAAAGACGGCATAAGGAGAGGTTTTCAGCTCGTCAGCGTTCATACCAGTACCCTCTTCCGCCATTCTCCAGCCGAATCAAGGCTTCGAGATAGAAATAATCTCCCCAGATCATGTAATCATCCGGGGACAGCCCGCCGCGGACATGGTAGGAGCCGCGTTTAAGCAATCCCTCCGCCTCTTCGCCGATCGTCGAATAATTTTGTACCAGCGAAGTCATCGATTTCATGATCTCCCGTTCAAAATAGGCCCGCTCCGGATCGCTTTCATCCATATGCCCGATCAGCTCCAGCAGACCGGCCGCGACAATGGCGGAGGCCGAGCTGTCCCGGTAGGTTTCTTCCGTTACCGGAACATTGAAGTCCCAGTAAGCGACGTGATCCTCCGGTAACCGCTCCAGGAAATACCGCGCCATCCGTTTGGACGTTTCCAGATAAAGCGGATTCCGGGTATAGCGGTAAGATAGCGCGAAACCGTAAACCCCCCAGGCCTGCCCGCGCGTCCAGGTCGATCCGTTCGTGTACCCCTGGTGCGTGGCGCCTCCGATCGGCTCCCCGGTGTTCGGATCGAAGAAAAACGTATGGTAAGAGCTGTCGTCTCCGCGTACGATATATCTTCTTGTTTTATCCGCCTGAATGGCCGCAACCTGATGGTACACGGGATCGCCGGTCTGTTGGCCGGCCCAGAACAGGAGGGGCAGATTCATCAGACAGTCGATAATGATCCGCCCGCCTTCCTTCTCGTCTCCCTCCGGCCCCCACGCTTGAATGTAGCCTCCCTTCGGGCGCCACCGTTTCAGCAAATGATCTGCGGCCTGCAGCGTCAGCTGACGGGCGTTTTCATCCTTGTCGACGATCCACTGTGCTTTGGAGGACAGCGAATACAAGAATCCGATATCGTGATGATCAAGAACCGTTTTTTTCTCAAAACGGCGCCGGAAGTCCTCTACCGTACGGGATGCCGCCATACGGAACTGCTCGTCCTTCGTATATTCATAGCATAGCCACAGCATGCCGCTCCAAAATCCGTTCGTCCAGTCGTCGTTGTCGTTCAGCAGATAAGACCCGTCCCGGCTTACGTGAGGGAATTTCGTCCCAAACCGGCCGATATTAGCCCGAATTTTATCTGCCGCATCTTTTATCGCAGTGTTCCACATGAACGCTTTTCTCCCTTCGACTTCGCTCTTCTTACGACTCATGATAAAGAGAGCGCCCCTATTGTAATAGGGGCGATTTTTGCCTTGACGTGCATTATTTTGACTTTTCTTGTTCCGGCTTGGCATCAAGAATCCGCGTCAGGATGACGAGCGCCTCGGCCCGGGTGGCTTGCGAATCCGGAACGAACCGGTTATCCTTGCGTCCTTCGATCAACCCGGCTTTTACCGCAGAGGCGATCCAGCCCTTGGCCCAGTTCGGAATGCCCGCGGCATCGGCAAAGGATAGGGAGTCCGGCCGGCCTTCTTCAAGTTGAAGCGCCTTCGCGGCCATAGTCGCCAATTCCGTTCTGGTAATGGACTTGGATGCGCGGAAAGTATTGTCGGCATAGCCGGCAATAAATCCGTGCGAAATTCCAGCGGCCACATAGGATTTGGCCCAGCCCGGAATGGACCGGTCATCCGCAAATGGCATTTCGGTCTCGGCCTTTAAACCTAATCCTCTTGCGAGCAATACGGCAAATTCCGCGCGCGTAACGGGTTTTTCCGGCTTGAATGTGCCATCCGGATATCCGGTGGCGAGACCTTGATCCATGGCTTTCTTGATCTTGTCTTCCGCCCAGTGGCCTTTGATGTCGGATATCTCGCTGTTCGTGCCGCCCGGGGCCGATCCTGAAGGAGATTGGCCCGTTTCGCTCCCGGATTGGCCCGCGGAGCCGCCGTTCGGTTTGCTGCCCTGTTCCCCCTGCGGCGAATGGCCCGAGCCCTCTCCGTTCGAAGCGCCGCCTGTTACCGTGCCTTCTCCTTTAGATTGGCTACCCCCATTGGATGGGCTGCCGCTATCCCAGCCTCCATCGGATGGGCTGCTGCTATTCCCGCTGCCGCTCGGCGGATTGCCGTTATTTCCGCCAGCCGGAGGATTGCCGTTGTTTCCATCGCCCGGAGAAGTGCCGTTATTTCCACCACCTGGAGGAGTGCCCGGGCTTTTCTCTTTCACGGTTACCACGCAGGTTGCGCTAAACGCCCCATCAAGGGACGCGGCCGTAATGGTGGCCGTTCCCGCTTTCAGGGCGGTTACGGACCCCGTAGTGCCGTTCTGCTCCAATCTGACGATGTCGCCGGAGTCCACGGTCCAGCTGAGCTCAAGAGCGGCTGCGTTGGATGGAACGGTTGCCGCTGTAAGGCTTATGGTGTCGCCCACGTTCAGCGTGGCAGCCTCCTTGTCAAATTGGATTCCTGTGGCCGGCGGGACGATCCGGAAGGTCGCCGCATGGCTTTTTCCTTGGGCGCCCGCCGTATCAATCTCCAGCTTCAGATACGGCGAAGTCTGGATGATTCGAACGGTTGAATCTTTTTTAAGCTCCTGCAGAACGACATTATCGAGCAGATCGACAACGATTTTGTCTTGTTTTTGGGTAGGATCCGCAACCGCAACCGTCAGCAAGTCGCCCTGTTTGCGCACCTGAACGGAAGCCGGACTGTAGGCACGGACGAAAGCTGAGGTTCCAGCCTCCCAGAAGTTGAAGCCATGCCAGCCGAGCTTGCGTTCTTTGACCGCGTGAACCTGATTGTTCCGGCTAATGACTTCGATATCGGGATTTTCGCTGTATTTTTCCGTTGCCGCCGGATCCCGGTTCGGCAGTATGACATAGGAATACGATGCGTCCTGCGGTTTCTTCCCGTGATCAAAGGACAGGCTGACGTAATTTTTGGTGATGACATCCGCAGAACCGCCCGTATTGATGTCCTTCCATGCCCCTTCCCTCGCTTCTCTTAATCCTTGGAGATCAGGGCTGTCCGGGAAATAATAGCCGATATCCGAGCCGGGAACATGTCCGGCAAGATGTGCCCATTTCACGCTTTTCAATGTTTCGTTCCAACCAAGGTTCGCGGGTTGTTCCACACCGTTTACGATGAATGCATTATCGCCTGCATCGGACACTTGGCGGTTTTCCACGATCGTTTCTACCGTACGGTCTTCCGGGCTCGTGATGCCGGAACCCAGCGCGACGATTTCGTCATCGAACATAAACCAGGATTTCTTGCCCTGCAGCTTGCTGCCCGTGCTTGATTCCAGGGAAAAATCCATGCCTGCCGACCCGTACAGCTTATCTATGGACGAACCGCCGACCCAAGTTTTCGGATTATAGTAAGGCGCCCATGCTTTTGGGGCCGGGGAATAGCCGTCCGTTGTCGTTCCCGCCAGACGGTACATGTCGACGGTCGGCCAGTATTGGTTGCTGAACTGCTTTAAATCCCCGTTGTACAGATTGGTCATTCCCATTCCCGTGTACCAGCCTTTGATGTTCTCCCCGTTGCCGAATTCAAACGCGGAGATTCGGTCGGAGAACAAACTGATCACGAATCCGAAACCGGGACGAAGATGGACAACCCGGTCCATGGCCGCAAAGTTCTGGTGCTTGACCTGTTCCCCCCTCGGCGTAACCGAAGGATCGTTTACAATGCCTTTGATCAGGTTCATCTCGTAAATAGGCATCCCCTCATAATAGTTCGGGAACGTCGTATCCGACAGGACCCATTCTTTGATCATGCTTTTTATTTTCGCGGATTGCTCAGCCGGCGCCCCGCCCGAAAGCCGCGCCAAAATTCGGATGACCCCTCTGCCGGTCAGGTGATCCGAATCCTTCTCCCGGGAAATGCTGCGTCCTTTTACGGCGTCCATCATGGCGCCTTTGTAAATAAGGGGCTCGAACGCATCCTCCACCCATTTGTACACGTTGTTTACATTCGGATCCGTGATTTCCCATGGCGAAGAGGTGAAAAGATACAACAGGTCGGCAATCCGTCCCACAAGCACGGTGCCGTACGCTCCGGTATAAGCGATATTGGCATGCTGGATCAACGATCCGTCCTCATAGATGCCGTCCCCGCTCCGGACATACAGAAATTCTCTTGCCATGGAAGCCCTGGCTTGCTCGATTTTCGAACTGTTTTTTCCCGCGACTCCGCGAAGAACGACAACCAGAGACTTGTCCAAAAGGTTGGCGCCGGTTTCCGTAACGTTTGCGTTCTGGACTCTCTTGGTCGGGTCCGGTACATATCTGTCGATCGCTTTGAAATATTTATCGATCTGCGCCTCGCTCAACTCGTCGTACATCAGAACGATAATGTTCATCAGCGCTTGGGGAGTACCGATCTCCCAATCCCACCAGTTGGCTCCCGAAGGCATGGCTCTTCTTTCGTTGTACTGGTTATCGTACATCCATTCGAGCGCTTTTATAATATCGTCCCGCAGCTGCGCATCCCTGTATAAGGCAGATCCCTCAGTCGAATAAGCGACCGCCATGTCGCTGATATTCGCAAAACCTTTGGTCATTTTGGCGGAATCGGTATTGGTTTTAGTACCGAGGTCCGACCATAAATAATCGGGATTCGGTGCTTTGTTCATCAAATCCCAAATCCCCGTGCTCGACGCGTTGGAGATCCGTTCACGCAGCGCCGTCATATAAGCGGAAACGTCCGGATCGTTTAAATCCATGGAGTCCCCGCCCAACAATTTGGAGCGCCATTTCAGCCTAAGCTGGCCATATGCCGCCTGCATGGCAGCCGATTCCACCATGACGGTTGCCTGTCCGCGAATGAAACCGTTGCTTGTGGCCGCCGTAATCGTAACGCTCCCGAAATCATGAGCCGTCACGATACCGTCGTATACCGAAGCCGTTACCGGGTTGGATGACGACCACACCAGTTCTTCCGACGTCCCCGGAGGCGAAAAAACAGGGGTAAAAGTAAAACTCTGCCCCTTATCCAGCGTAACGGACGCGGGCTGAAGGGTTAAACCGCTCACGCCCGTCCACTCGTGAAGACGAATGTCGTCAAACCAGGCCGTTCCCGTGCCCGTCTCGAAAAAAGGCTCGATCCTTACGTATCTTGTGTCTGCCGGGACGGTCAAGACCGCTTCGCGTAACGTCCAATCGTTGGTACCGGTCAGCTTGGCGAGTACGGGACCATCCCCCAATTTGACATTGGCCGTTGCTCCGTCCACTCCGCTTATGCTCTTGTAGTATTGCGTTCTGACAAAAACGCCGCCGCTTGAAACGACGTTGTCCGTCTTCATCCGGGCGCTGAGCTTAAAGGTTGTTCCGGCATTTATTTTGGCATTTACGGAAAGGCCCGTCCGCGAAGCAACGGCATGCTCCACTTGCACGGACCTCTCGCCCGAAGCATAAACCGCCTCATTGACGGATACCTTTCCCGAACCGCTGGCCAGCCAAACTCCCCAACCCTCAGCCTGCTTCCGATCAGTCCAACTGCTTGCGCCGGGGTAGACCACGGTCTCGAAATCCCCGTTAGGCACCAGGTTCGTCCCTGCAGTGCTGGCTTCCGCCCTGTTTACAAAACCCGGTTGGAACGATAACACCATTTGGAACGTCATGCAGACGACCAGTGCCAAGGATATTTTTCTTGTATACGCTTTCAATTTACAGTTCCTCCTCTCGTTACTAATGATAGACATCTCCTTGAAGATAACTTGAAAAGCTGGCAGGTTGCATGTCATATTTTTACTCAAAGAGGAACGATTTTGACTTTTCCCAGCCAAGCGGCTATCGATGTTTCCGAAAAAGCAGGCCGCGTGCAGCGAAAGTTCCGGTAAGATCGGGCAGCAGCGCTCAATATTGATTTCTGAATTTTCCAAAAGAAAAACCGCCAGGACACATTGCTTCCTGACGGTTGTTCCCCATATTTCATTGTGTATATTTTAACGCGCTTGAAGGGAGGAGCGCTCCCGTTTCTTTTCAGGGCCCGGTTAAAAGCACCGCCCTGTTTAGTTATTCCTGCTTCATTCCCGTGTAAATGAAGATGGCATCCCGCAAAAATTCGGCCGCTCCCGGCTGTTCCGAATCGTAGTATGCTTTGAAACGCTCGTCGTCCACATACATTTGCGCCACGCCGGCATGCGCTTCTTTGCTGTACTCGCTCCAGTAATAGGTCAGCCACTGCTTATGCAAGTCTGCAGCCTTTTGCGCCAGCTCCCCTGCCGGGTCTCCCTGCTTCAAAGCCTCGGCAAGGGTTTCCTTCACCTCGTCGGCCAGGCGCGTCACCTCTTCATGCTGCTCAGGCGTCATGTTTTTGAGCTTGGCGTTGGATTGGTCGACTACGTCATCGCCGTATTTTTCGCGTATCTCTTTGCCGTATTTATTCTCGTTATCGTCGATCATTTTCTGCTTGAATCCTTCGAATTTCTCTTGATCGGTCATTTTAATTCTCCCTTCCGTGGAAGCAATGGTTTTCTCCACGTTCGTAATCAGCAGATCCAGCTGCCGTCTTTTGTCAAGAAGCTGTTCATGGTGCTGCTTCAGAGCGTTCATGCCGTCAAAAGAAGGCGAGGTGATGACTTCCTTGATCCGGTCCAGCTGGAGCCCCAGCTCCCGGTAGAACAATATTTGCTGCAGCCGATCCACCTCCGGTGAGCCGTAGATTCGGTAGCCCGACGAGTTGATTCTTGCCGGCTTAAGAATGCCAATCTCGTCGTAATACCGCAGCGTTCTCGTGCTGACCCCCGCCAGCTTAGCCAGCTTCTGAATGGTATATTCCATGAAATCACCTCCTGACATCTTGAATGTACACCTTTACGTAACGTTAAGGTCAACCCTATATCCAAAAATATTTTTCGATCGTCTTTCGCGCGGGTTTTCCCATGCTTTCTGTTCTTCTTCAAGTTTAGTCCATTCCTTGCATCAAAATAAACAATGACCCGGGAGACGGTCGTTTTTAGAGTCAAAACGACAGTCTCCCGGGTCGGTTAAAGCACTTATTTCATGAGGGGCCCATCCCCTTCGCCTGCTGTTCAATATTCATGGTTTCCCGAAGCTTCCTCGATATCGCCATACGCCCAGTGCGACGCCGGAACATCGGTCCACGAAGGTTGGCTTACCCCCGAAAGCGGGAGGCGGTTAAACATTTTATTCAATAAAACCACCGCTTCCGCACGAGTCATGCGATTTCCGGGCCGGAAAGTCCCGTCCGGATAACCGCTGATGAGACCTGCTTGTTTGGAGGCGGCAATGGATCCGGCAGCCCAGTGCTCGTCTGCCACGTCGGAGAATGCCCCGCCGTTTGCTTGATCGGCATCAAGCTGTTTATAACGGGAAGCGATCATGGCCATTTGGGCGCGGGTCACTTCCTCATCGGGCCTGAATTTTTCCGACCCGTCACCGATCATGAATCCTTGGCGGCTCACAAACTCAATTTCCCCGGCTGCCCAGTAGGCATCATCGACATCCGCGAAACCGGACCGCACGGCCCCCTTCCCGTCATATCCCATTAATCGGGCAAGCATGGAAGCAAGCTGCGATCGGGTTAGAGACTGGCTAGGTCCGAATGTATCGTCGCCGAAGCCGAAAATGTAAGCTTCATGGGATGGCTGTCCGCCAGAGCCCAGGTCCGGAAGTTCAACCGGGTTTTGCCCTTCCCAGCGAAGAACGGCAAACGTGCCGAACTTAGGGACAGTAAATTGAACGGCTCCCTGCTTACCGGCATCATCCGCCAGCTTGCCGCGGACCACCTCACGTTCACCGTAGCTGCGTTCAACAAATACGGCCAGCGATTTCAAGAATGCTTCACGCTCTGCGGTTGAAACCGGCAGCCTTACAGCTTTGAGCGGCAAAATCACCGTGACATTCCGTCCGCTCACATTGCTCTCGATTTGAATCGGTCTTGCTACGATAGACGGCTGTCGCGACGGCGAAATTTTTTGTACCGCCGCCTCCTTCAGCGCACGTCCAAGGATTTGATCCTGCCAATTTTTGTCCTTTACCGGAATGACCCGGAAATATATATCCTTATCCAGTCCTTGAATCGAATCCTTGGAAAGCAGCATACGGACATGGTCCATATGGATTTCCAGCTCTTTCTTTCCGGATTGAAGCTCTTTCAAGGAAGCGTAAGGAATTTCCACATCGATTTGGGACACTTCATCTTTGGGATCCGGGATAACCACGCGGACCTTATTAGCCGCAGCGTTTATCGCTTTCTTTAATTCTGCGGCCGTCAATACCAACTTATCGTGTATGATGCCGCCCGTATTCTTCATTCGCTCCATGATCAATTCGGCAGCCTTTGCCGTGCCTGTGCCATGATCCACAATGACTTCTATTTTGCCGACCACCGGGGGCGTCGGGGGAATAACAGGCCCGGATGGCAATGACGGACCCGAAGGCGGCGTAACGGGATCCGGCTTGGCACGGGTTATCGTCAGCCCGTACACCTGGACAGTCCCGTCTTCTGCCGTGACCACGATTTCGATTACTTTCGCTATACCCGGCGTTAGAGAGACGCCTTTAAGCTCCGGCACGTTCGTATCCTGTCCATCCACCTTGGCCTTAGATGCGGCAGACTTATCCGCCAGCGTCCAGTTCACATCGACGGCGGCCTTAGCGTAAGGAGTATGAACCGAATAGTTTAATGTACCGCTTTGAAAATCCTTCACCATAACGCCATCGACCTTCAGGCTGTCCAGTGCTGCATTGGATGACCGCAGCAACCGTGTCACGGTCAGTTTGTAGCTTTGATGCACGTTCGGGTCCTGGGCCGTGACGATAATATCGATAACTTTAGGTACGCCCGGCACTAAAGCCAGTCCCGAAAGTTCAGATTCATCCGCATTTCGACCGTCCACTTTAATCTTCATGGTTGACAGTACATCTGCCCGCTGCGGTACTATGCTGATCCCGGTCTCGGCGTATGGCACTTGAACCGCATATTCGTAGTCATCCGGGTCGAAAGGAGGATTCAACGTGCCCGGCGTCACCCGAATATCGCTCAGCTTCGCATTGGTGGAAGCGCCCGGGCAACGTTGAGCCTATAGGTATTCGTCGTGCCGTTCTGCGCGGTCACCACGAGCTCCAGCTTCACGGTTTCCCCCTTGCCTAGAACGGACGTATATGCCCGGCCGCTGCTCCAGTCCTCTTCCTGCGTCCCCTGCTTCAGGCGCATCGAAGCCGTCGGGTCCGCAAGCGTCGGCGTGATCGTGAAACTGTCCGATTTTTCTTCCACCAACACATCGTATTCCAAAGTGGAGGATACAAACGGAGACGGCTCCAGACGGGCACCCGGCGAAACTTCAAGCGAGCCCAGGTACGCATTGCCGGACGGAGCTGCCCGGTTTATCGCCAACGTATAGGTTAAGCTTATGCTTGGGTCCTGTGCCGTTACGATAATTTCAATGTTCTTGGCCGTTCCCGGAGATAACGGCAAATCCGTTAATCTGCCCGGACTCACTTCCGCTCCGTCAACCTTTACCTTATAGGTAGCCGTAACAGGATCCCCCAATACCCAGTCCACATTTACTTTTTCTTGGGTGAACGGCACATCTACGGTGTAATCATGAAAATCGCTCCGGAAACCGTCTACCACGATTCCATCGACGCTTAAGCTGCTCAGCATTGCGTCTGTGGACGCCTGGGTGCGCATGACCGTCAGCTTGTAGGCCCTGGTCACATTCGTATCCTCGGCGGTTACTACGATTTCAATCACCCTGGGTATGCCGGGGGACAACGGCAAATCTTTCAGACCCGTCACGTTCTGCTCCTGGCCGTCCACGCGCACTTTATATGCGGCCGTACCTGGCGACCCCAAAACCCAGCTCACATCTATGCCTTCTTTCGAAAACGGCAAATCCATACCGTAGTTTTCCCGTTCGCTTCGGAAGCCGTCAATCAGGACCCCATCGACGCTCAAGCTGCTGAGCGTTGCGTCCGCTGACGGCTTCGCACGGGTTACCGTCAATTTATAGATTCTGTGAACCGCCGGATCCTGCGCAGTCACCTCAATTTCTATGGCTTTGGGCGTACCCGGTGTTAACGGAATTGCCGCCAGCTCCGAATCTGTCATCTCTTGGCCGTTTACCCTTACCTTCTTGAAAGCCAGCGAATCGGCAAGAACAGGCGTAATGCCTATCTCTGCCGCAGGGAATGGAAGTTGAACGTCATAGTCCGTTTTAGCAGGGTCGAACAAAGGGTTCAGCGTACCTGTCGTCAACTTTATATCCGCCAGCTGCGCATTCGTGGAAGAGGCGCGCTGAACGTTGAACGTATAGGTTTTCGCCGTGTTCCCGTCCTGGGCCGTTACGATGAACTGCACCCGAACACTCTCCCCTTTGCCGAGAGTGAGGCTGTAAGGATCCCCGCCGATCCACGGCACTGCTGCGGAAGCGCCTTTGATTACCCTCATTGTGGCCGTAGAATCCTCGGGCAATGGCGTCATTGTAAGGCTGGCCGTTTGCTCGTCCATCAGAACGTCGTATTCCGTTGCCGCCGGAGTAAACGGCGAAGGATCCAAAACCCCTCCCGGAGATACCTGAACCGCGCTAAGATAGGCATTGTGGGACGGCTCGATTTCATTTGCGGTAATGGTATATGTTTTTATTGAGCCGTCTGAGGCCGTAACCTGAATCTGGATAACCGTCGATCCGTCGTCTTCCAGTGCCGCCCTAACCCCCTGGCCGCTGACCGCCGCAGCTCCTCCGACTTTGATCGTCGCGCCGTCATCCTCGGTAACAGGCGTAACCGTAACCTCTGCGGTCCCGTAAGGAACCTCTACCGTATACTGCTCCTGATCAGGGTCGAAGTTCAGGCTGCCCGGGGATATTTGGAGACTGCTTAAACGATTGTTCGAGCTTAACGGGACCGTGCTTGCCCTTTTCGAAACCCCGTTTTCCCCCACTACAAATACTTGCTTATTTCCAACCGTTACATAGGTGTACTGCGCGGCATTGGCCTCTTCATTCTCTAAAGTCCACGCTTGGCCGTCTACCGAAGAGATGATCGTCTTATGGGTTCCCACCGCATAAAACATGCCCTCGCCGTAGGCAATGGAGTAGAGCTCGTTACTGGTAACGCCTGAGTATGCGCCTTCCCAAACCATCCCGTCTGCCGATTTATAAACGTATCCGTTCCCTCCCACGGCGACCAGCAGCCCCTTGCCATAGGCCATGCTGTACAGAGGCTGTTCCGGCTTTAAGTCAGGGACGGGCGACCACTGTTTGCCATCGGGAGAGGAGTAGATAACCGACTGATCATTCCGGTCCAGTCCCAAGGCAATAAATCGGCCGTTTGCGTAAATGACATGCGAAAAATATTGAAAATCCCCTAACTCATGGCTCGACCAGGCGGTTCCGTCGTACGTCACGACCACTTCGTTTCCCCAGTTGTTATCGCTCCCCACCGCAACAATGGCCGTTCCATCCGAGGCGGCGGAAAAAAAATGCGCGGAATCCTGAGCGATCCCTGCGGGAAGAAAAGCATCCCACCCTGATCCAAAAAGATCCTCCGAAGCGTTGATATAACCGTTGTTGCAGACGACATACCATTTGCCTCCTGCATAAACCGACGCCACGCCTCCGCATTTGCTAAATGTCTTCTCCTCCCAGCTTGTGCCGTTTCCCGAAATCGCATACAAGCCTCCGTCCCCTAATACTAGCCAGGAGCCGCTTCCGTACGTTACGTGATTGACATTATCGCTAAACGTGTAACCATCCGACCACAATGCCGCCGCCTGCGTCCTGGGCATCCAAAATTGAGCTCCGCTGCCGGATAGGACCAGCAGAATAATCGCTGCCATACATAAAACCCGACGGAATCTAAGACTAAGGTAGTACAATAGCAAAACCCCTTCCCCTGATAATCCTCTTCATTTCTTTAAAAAGACAGACGAGAGACGGCGTTGTTCGCCAAATCCTGCTTCATGCACCCATGCTGCTCAACTTCTCATGATTCGAAATCTCTTACCTTTCTTTTCTCTTCCAAAACCTAGAATCACTACTAAATATAAGTGATCCCGGACCGCCGGTAAACAAAAATTCGCTGGATTTCAAGATAAAAAATTTTGTTCTGTATTGTCGAAAGTATGATGTTAGGAGAACATTCGTGTGCTATAATCTTGAAGACCTACTAAAATACGGCTTTAGGCTGAGGCCAAGAGGATATTATGATCCATATAAGACCTGCCGTTTCTGCAGACGAAGAATATTTGTATCAGTTATATTGCAGCACGCGAAAAAGCGAAATCGAGGCCTTCTGCTGGGATGAAGATCAGGAACGAGCGTTCTTAAGCATGCAGTGGGCCGCTCAAACGCGCTCCTACGCTGCACAATTCCCCCTCGCTGAGCACAGCATTGTTATGTATGGGGAAACCAAGGCGGGGCGTACCATCGTCGATCGCGGCGAACAAGCCTTTGTGCTTGTCGACATCTCCCTTCTCCCGGATTTCCAAAACCGGGGCATCGGAACGCTTCTCCTCCGTGAGCTGCAGATCGAGTCCTGTTCATGCTCAAAAAGACTTTGTTTAAGCGTCCTTTCCGCCAGTCGGGCCGTCCGTCTCTACGAGCGGCTCGGCTTCCGTACCGCGGTAGATGACGGGTACCGAATCGCGATGGAATGGGCTGGGGCCGTTTAAAGCTCCCGCGCCTTCTATATAAATTCAATGAGGTGACAAACCATGAGTGAAGCTTACCTGGGCGAAATCCGCATGTTTGCCGGCAATTATGCCCCGCAGGGCTGGGCCTTGTGCAATGGCCAGCTCCTGTCGATATCGGAGAACGAAACCCTGTTCAACCTGATCGGGACCACGTATGGCGGGGACGGCCAAACGACTTTTGCCTTGCCTGATCTGCAGGGGCGCATTCCGATCCATCGCAGCTCGGATTACATGCTGGGAAACAGGGGAGGAACGGAAAGCGTATTCCTAACCCCTGCCCAACTGCCTGAGCATACGCATGTTCCCCACGCGAATGGACAAGCGGGTCCCGAAGGAGACACTCCGCACAATTCGGTTTGGGCGCCATCGGTCAAGAGAAGCTACTCCGACGGCTCGGGAAAAACGCCCGTAAGCATGAACAGGCATCTGCTCTCTCCGGCAGGCAGCGGACAACCCCACGACAACATGATGCCGTCGGCAGCCATCTCGTTTATTATCTCGCTGTACGGGATGTACCCGCCCCATAACTAACCAAAACCCTGTTTATTAAGGAGGAAACGAAATGTCAGAGCCATTCCTTGGCGAAATCCGTTTGTTTGCCAATGGTTATGCCCCCCGAAACTGGATGTTCTGCGAGGGTCAGATTTTACCAATTAACACGAATCAGGCTCTCTATTCCCTTCTTGGCAATGTCTACGGCGGAAACGGCACCACCACGTTTGCCCTGCCTGATTATCGTGGACGCGTTCCGGTTCACGTAAACCCGACGATCCCGCTGGGAACATCTTCCGGCGAAGCCTTTCATCAACTGACCGTAAACGAAATGCCTCGGCACACCCACCTGGTATCCGCATCTTCGAATCCCGCAAACGCAGCATCGCCTTTGAACAACGCTTGGGCGGCTGCCGATCATCAATACGCCCCGGCCGATGCGCTCGTGCAGATGAGCGGCCAGTCCGTGTCCAAAACGGGCGGAAACCAGCCTCACAGCAACATGCAGCCTTATCTGGCCCTGAACTACGCCATTGCCGTCCAGGGAATTTACCCGAGTCGAAATTAGGGGAGGTCATACGTCTTGGCAGAAGCTTATCTTGGTGAAATTCGAATATTCGCAGGCAATTTCGCACCCAAAAACTGGGCTTTATGCAATGGTCAACTGATGCCTATTGCATCCAACACGGCATTGTATTCGATACTCGGCACGCAGTATGGCGGCGATGGAAAAACCACGTTCGCATTGCCTAATCTCATGGGCAGCGCCCCGATGCATCAGGGATCGGGCCAGGGCCTTACGCCGCGTCATATAGGAGAGCGCATCGGTTCCGGAACGGTTGCGTTGACGGAATCGCAAATGCCGAATCACACGCATTCGCCGCAAGCGATCGATGCGGTCGGCTCTACGGATAATCCGGAAGGAGGCTTCTGGGCACAAGCCCGGAAAAACACGCCGACTTCGCCTCAGCCTAAGCTTTATGAGCCAATACCGAACGTTCAGATGTCCCCCGCAGCCCTGTCAGCGTCCGGCGGCTCCCAGCCCCACAACAACATGCAGCCGTTCATTGCCCAGAATTTCATCATCTGCATAGCGGGCGGGGAATACCCTTCTCGGGGAGAGCGGTAAAGCACGGGCTTGCGTGCTCTTAAACAAGAAGCTGCCCGGCGTTCCAACGAATGGGGTGCCGAAGGCAGCTTCTAGCTTATATTCACCATACTTTCCGGTCGAGTCCTCGGGGTCATGGCGGGTTTTCTGCCGAGTTCCGCGTACCGAAACAAACCGGCACCAGGTGCCGGTTTTTAGTTTCTTGCTGCTATTCCCTTCCTCTGGCTGCCTTAATCCGGTTCAACTCCGCTTTAATCGCTTCGCGTTCCTCGAAGGCGTCCAGCTTGTCCCCAGGACCGGAGCCCGGGGAACCGGATAAACCGGCATTCAGTCCAATCTCCGGATGGCGGAGCTTGTCCTCCATGCGGGCAAATCCGCTGGCCGCCCGTTCCGTATCGAAAACCGCTGCCGCAGACGCCGCGGCGTTCAATGCCTGGGCCGCGTTAACACGGGAAACGAGGAAAAACAGCCTGTTTTGCAAATCCGCATGCGTATCCGTCAGCCGTCCCATCTGCTCCCTTAACGCACCCGCCTGCTGACGGATACTTTCCCGCTGGCATTCATATGCCTCAAGCAGCCGCTGATGGTACAGCTTGTCCTGCATCGCGATTTCTGCAACGTTCTCCTCTTCCCGCTCAACCGCAAGCTCCGCCTGACGGGAGCGCTTAGCGACCGTCTCCGCGGTTTTCATGATGAGCATGTCGTACTGCTGCTCCGCAGCCAGCTGCTTCATCACAGCATGACGAGTTCGGTCGATCTGCTCCTCAAGCTGCCGGATATAATGCTTGGCCATGGGGACCGGGTCCTCCATCCGATCCAGCATGTGATTCAAATCCGCGGATGCCATCTCCTTCATTCTTCCGAAAATCCCCATTATGGTCTCTCCTCCTTTAGCTTGCTCTTCTCCCATTCATCCAGCAGTCTGCCGCGTTCATAAGCCGCTAGGGACGGGGTACCCGCTTCATGCGCCGGATAGACTCCCGCCGACTCCGGATATTTTCCATCCCCCCGGCTCAACCGCTTCATTCTGTTCATTGCCAAGAACAACAGTATCATCGCCAGGAGTCCCCAAAACGGCGTCAACAGGCTCATAAGCACCAGACCGGCAAGTCCGGCTCCGCCCCATTTCAATAACCCGGATGCCTTTGCCCAAATCAAAGCAAACAGGGCCAGCAGCGTAATTTTAATCATTAGTAAAAACACGGACGCCATTCCGAAAATACCGAAAGCATGACGAGGCTCAAAGCGGTACTGAACGCGATGTCCGAAGCCCTGTCCCCGGCCGAATACGCGCGCTGCCTCTCCATGCCCGTGTTGTCCGATGATACCGGCAGCCGTTACCCCAAGCCATAGGACAACGAGTGCCGCCAAGCCGATCCACAGCCAGGAAAATCCCCGAGTCAGCTTCATCCAATTCCTCTCCTTCCTGTTACAGGCTATTCGGCAGAGTCCCACCGGTCTTCGTAGCTCCGGCGTTGTCCGACGGCGCTGCGTGCTTCTCATTTACCCACTGCTTCAGCGGTTCGATCATGTTATCCTTCAGCTTGCGGATCAAGTCCTCTTCCGTCATTCCCTTGGCTTCGGCAAGTTCCGCAATGGATTTCCCGTCGTCCAGTCCCGCCTTCAGCTCGTCCTCCGTTAGGCCGAGAATTTCCGCGACTCCTTCAAGCCTCCCGAACACGCCCATCCCGTGGCCTTTGCCATGACCGCCGAACCCGATGCCGCTTTGGTCAATCGCCTTCTCCAGACGGCCGCTCAAGTTCTCCTTCTGCTCCGCAGCTTGAGCATCCGTGATCGTTCCGTCAGACAGCCGCTCCTGGATTCTTGCCGTTTCGGCATCGATCAGCTTTTGTAAGAAGGCCTCTTTCGAAACACTTTTGCTGGCGGCTATTTCCGCCAAGGTCTTGCCCTCCTCGAGCTGCGTGCGAACTGCGCTTTCTTCAAGACTCAGGATCTCAGCCGCATCCTTTATCAGATTTCCCCCGCCAAATCCCCCTCTGCCGTGTCCGAATTCCCGGCCGTCCCGGAATTTATTTCCCACCGCTGCCTTGACTGTGTCGGAAGCTGCCTGCACCGCCGTCTTGGCCGATGGTTCGGCGCTTGCCGCAAACGTCTTGTTTTGCAAGTAACCGGCTCCTCCCAAGACCACGCTGGCGGCAATGCTGCCGACCATGATTTTTTTGCCGATCGAATTCATGTTCATCTCTCCTTATGCTGTTATTCTGTCTTGCAATTTAAAGTTTAGGGCTCCAACCTGAGGAGAATCTTAGCGGGAGATTATGGACGCCTTAGTATCAGCTGAACGTTTGCTGAATATGGCCGAAATTCGTCCCCGCTACAATTTTTGTCCATAGGCCCACATAAATTGGCGAGAGAATCGGCTGCCGTTTGCCTATAATGAAAGCGTTACATCTGGATGCCTGATGGCTCTGACTGAAGCTTAGGGAGGTTAATGATGAACAAGCTGCGGATTGGATATGGCGTTACATGCCAGGCTGTGCTGGAAGCGGCTGAACGTTTCATAGAGGAACGACGCTGGGTGAAAATATCTGAAATGTAATCTGACAAGGAGCGTGTCACCAATGAAAAAAGCATTGATCGTATGGGGCGGCTGGGACGGCCATGAACCGCAGCAGGTTGCCGCCATATTCGAAGATATTTTAAAGGTCCATGCCTTTGAGGTCGAGGTGTCCGATTCGCTTGACGCGTATCGCGATGCGAAGAAGCTCAAAGGACTGGATTTGATCATTCCGGTTTGGACGATGGGCCAGATCCCGCAGGAATATGTTCAGAACATTTCCGAGGCGGTCCAGAACGGAACCGGGCTGGCAGGCTGCCATGGCGGTATGTGCGACGCCTTCCGCAGCAACGTGGACTGGCACTTCATGACCGGCGGGCAGTGGGTCGCGCATCCCGGCAACGACGGGGTGAAGTACACCGTGGAGATTAAACAGGACTCCAGCCCGCTGGTCGAGGGACTCCAGAATTTCACCATTGAATCGGAACAGTATTATTTGCATGTCGACCCGGCGGTAGAAGTTCTTGCGACCACGCGCTTTCCGGTGGCGGACGGGCCGCACCGGCTGAATAAGGCCGTCGATATGCCTGTCGTCTGGACCAAGCGTTGGGGCGTGGGCCGGGTATATTATAATTCGCTCGGACATCATGCGGATATTATCGAAATACCGGCGGTGAAAGAGCTGATGACGCGGGGGATGCTGTGGGCCGCTGAAGGCAAAGGCACCCCGGAAGGACCAACCGCGGTGAAACGGCATGCCGCTTCGGATTATACCGGCATGGGCGACAGCCAAGTCGACTGACCTAAAGGAGAGGATTTCCATGAAAACGATCAAAGCCGGCATTATCGGCTGCGGCAATATCAGCGGCATTTATATGGAAAATATAGCGAAATTCCCATCCCTCGACATCGTGGCCTGTGCGGACATTGATGTCCGGAAGGCACAGATTCAGGCCGAAAAGCATGACATCCCTCTCGCCTGCTCTCCGGAGGAGCTGCTGGCCCGTCCGGAGATCGAACTCATCATCAACTTAACGATCCCGGCTGTCCATGCGAAAGTAAGCCTTCAGGCACTGGAAGCCGGAAAGCATGTCTACGCGGAAAAGCCGCTTGCCTTAACGCTTGAGCAAGGGCGCAGGGTACTGGATACGGCCCGGCAAAAAGGGCTTCTGGTCGGAAGCGCGCCCGACACTTTTTTAGGAGCGGGCCTCCAAACCGCGCTGCAGTTGATCCAGAAGGGCTCCATCGGCCGTCCGGTATCCGCGGTAGCCTTCATGATGAGCCCTGGGCATGAGCACTGGCATCCCGATCCGGAGTTTTATTATGGCGAAGGAGGCGGCCCGATGTTCGATATGGGCCCATACTACTTGACTGCGCTTGTACAGCTGCTTGGCCCGATCCGAAGCGTTGCAGGGATGACCAGCAAGGCGCTGCGGGAGAGAACGGTAACAAGCGATAAAAAGTACGGAAGCCGCATCCCGGTGGCCATACCGACGCATGTTGTCGGAACCTTGGCTTTTGAAAGCGGCGCGGTCGCTGCCATGGTCACCAGCTTTGATATTTTCGGCGGCAGCACCCTTCCCCATATCGAGATTCACGGGACCGAAGGCAGCATGCTGGTTCCCGATCCGAATACGTTCGGCGGGCCGGTGAAGTACCGGCGAACGGGAGATTTGGAGTGGAGCGAGGCTCCCCTCATGGAAGGTTATGCCGCCAACAGCCGCGGTCTCGGACCGGTCGATATGGCTGATGCCCTGCTGAACCATGGGAAGCATAAGGCGAACGGCGAGCTGGCTTACCATGTGCTGGAGGCGATGTGGGCCTTTCAACTCTCCTCCGATTCCGGATGCTATTACGAGATGAAAAGCACTTGCGATTCGTTTTAGTCGCGAATGTAAGTGAAATAAATCCATTCTGAGGTTGAACTTCGCGGGATCTTGCCATACAATAATCCTAATCATACCATCGGAGGTGTTCCAATCATGATGATGATGACCGTGTTCTTGACTGTTATTCAATAAAACGAATTGAATAACGTTTCATGCTTGAAATGTGGAAAACGCCTGATCTTTCGGAGTTGTTTTTGTCATGGGCGGTTTCAAGCATGATCCCTAAGGGAACTCGATCATCATAACGCGATTGGAACATTGCTGGGCGAAGGCGGAGTCATTTGGCCAACTCGGCTTGTAACGGCACGAATCCGTGATGAATCCTGAAGGTTCATTGCGGATTTTTTGCGTTCTTTTGACCGGGTTCATCCACTTTTTTTGAATGGAGATGGTCATATGAAATCATTTAAGTTAAACATGGACGTTCATGAGGCAGCCGAAAAATTGGCGAATATCCTCGGCAGTCCCGTCACAGCCCTGTCCCCTATCGAAATGGGGGAGCTCAGCCGGGTATTCAGCTTTGAATGGAATGGCCGGCCCTATGTGGCTCATTTTAAAGGAACGAAGGATTCGCTTGAGAAAGCGAGCTACATGTACCGTAAGTACGGCTCCCGCCTGCCTATTCCAAAAGTTTCGAAGGTCGGAGAAATGGACGGTATTTTCTATTCGATCAGCGATAAAGCAGTCGGAAAGCCCGTAAGCGCCTTTCCGCCATCGCAGCAGACAGCCATATTGAAGGACGTCGCCATGAACCTTGTGCTGATGGGCCGGCTTGATATCGACCGGTCGACCGGATATGGCTGGATTTCGCCTGAGGGTACAGCCAAGGACGCCTCATGGGTTGAAACGATAGAGGCTTTTTTCAAGGAAGATTCGGACGGCTTCTATCAAGACTGGACCCGGCTGTATAGCGAAAGCTTTCTGGAAAAGTCGCTGTTTGAAGAGGGATATTCGGCGATGATGGAGCTTCTGCCGTATGTTCCGGACCGGCCGTTCCTCGTGCACGGCGATTTTCATTTGGGCAACATGCTGTCCGATGGGATTAAGGTTACGGGAATCGTGGACTGGGAAATCGCCATGTACGGTGATTTTATGTTCGATGTCGTTGGCCTGCATTTCTGGAATCCGTTACTGGGGTTCCCCAAAACCCTGCAGAATCTGTGCGACGAGAAAGAAATCGAGATTCCTCATTTTGACGAACGCCTGCGATGTTACATGCTGATGAAGGCCATCGACGCGCTTCGCTTTTATGCCAAACAGGAAGCCAAACCGAGTTATGACTTCATTAAGGATAAGTTAAAGGCATTGCTGTCATGAAACCGTTCGCTGGACAAACGGATTCATCCTATCTAGCATGAAATTGCCGGAAAGAGGTCGTTTTTGAAACCTAAAACATGATGCATAAACACTAAAAATCGGAGGGGATGCGGGCATGAGGTTTTTTTATCAGAATTGGCAGTTTGACAGCGATTTGCCGATGACGATATCCACGATTTGCAATTTAACCTTCCATGCCCACTGCCATCCGGAGGTCGAGCTGATTTATGTGGAGTCCGGATCCCTGATCGTTGGCGTAAACGAGGAGAAACGCCGGGTTTCTGAAGGGGGTTTTGTCGTGTGCGGAAGCAACGATATCCATTACTTCGAGCATGGCGGAGAGGATTCGAAGGGAATCCTGCTTATTTTCAAGCCGGAACTGCTCGGGTCCGCGCGCCTATGGCCCGGCGAATTCCAGTTCGCTTCCCCTTACCTGACGGACAGTTCAAAAACAAAGCGTTTGCGCGGCCTGATGACGTCAATTCTGGAGGAAAGAAAGGCATCCAAACCCGGCTCGGCCATGGTTGTCAAAGGATTGATCCTTCAGCTGTGCGGCACTCTGCAAAGCGACCTTCCGACACATCCGAAAACCAAACCGCCGCACGAGCAGCTGGCCCGGATGCAAAAAATCCTTTCATATATAGAGGAGAACTACTGCACGGAAATGACCCTGGAATCGATCTCCCGGCATTTCGGCATGGACCCTCATCACTTCAGCCGGACGTTCAAGTCCACGCTCGGAATCAGCTTCAAAACCTACCTGAATACCGTCAGAATCTCGCTTGCGGAAATCAAACTGGAATCTACCGAAGCCAGCATTACCGATATTGCGTTGGAGTGCGGATTTACGAGCATCCGGACCTTCAACCGGGTGTATAAGTCTTTGAAGGGACGGACGCCTTCCGAGCTGCGAAGGGGAGAATACATGAGATCAACATTTTGATTTCATTTCTATAATTTGGTTGGATACAGGTGACAAAAAAATGCACTTGCCCATTCCAGTAACCCAACAAAATCCGAGATTTGGGTTGCTCGAAAGAGGAGTGCATTCGCATTGAAATAGATCGTAGCTTATCTGTCTGGTATATAAATTTTAATCGGGCTTGGGATCGGCCGCTTGTTCTTTCATACGTTTAAAAATGACATCATAGCTATTATTCCCATGATTTAACGAGCGTTTCACGCGCGAGATGGTAGCCGAACTGGCGTTGGCTTCCTCCTCGATTTCGCAATATGTTTTGTGGTTATATAACATTTTTGCTACTTGAAAACGCTGCATCAACGTTTTGATTTCGTTAACCGTGCACAGATCGTCAAAAAAAGCATAACATTCCTCAAGTGTTTCCAATGTTAAAATCCCCTGAAAAAACTCATCCAGCGCTTTTCCTTCCAATTCCTTAATCAGCATATGATAGCCTCCTCCAATGGTGCTGCGTCTGTGTGGATTATAAATGCATTATTCCTAGCTCGCTGTGACATAGTATAGTGACACAATATAGTGACTTAGTGTAGTATAACATTTTTCTTTACCAGTCATTCATTCCTGATTGAAAACACTACATTTGTCCGGCCCAAAAAGGCAGCTGGAGTTAACGACTTTTCTGCGCCGGACGTGAATGTTCAGCTAACTTGGGACGCCTTGTTCGACCTCATGAATCCGTAAATGATGTTAAGGGCCGGAGCAGCAATGCAAAAGATGGCAAACGGAAAGTATTCGAGCGTCGAAACCCCTAAAGTTCCGGTAATAAATACGCCGCTGACACCCCAAGGAATAAGGGCGTTAAAGGCCGCACCCGCATTGGCGACGATCCTCGACATTTCTTTGCGAGGAAGATGAATCGAATCAAATTGAGGCTTAAACGCTTCTCCCGGTAAAATAATGGACAAATATTGTTCCCCGAGAAGAAGATTAATCCCCATGGAACTAACGGCTGTCATCAATATGAGTTTACCCTTGGTGCTGACAAAATCGGAAATTCGAGATATTAACGTGCTGATAATTTTCAATTCCACGAGCAGTCCGCCCAGCGCCAGTGCAAGCAGAATCAGAGATACGGACCACATCATGCTTTGGATGCCGCCGCGAGAGAGCAGCTTGTCCACGCTTTCCACGCCGGTGCCGGACACGTACCCGTCTTGCATCAGCTTGGATATATCGAGGAAGCTGGTTTGAGGATGATAGATAAAAAGAACGATGATCGTACAAGCAATACATAACAATAAGGTTGGTATAGCGGGAACTTTTCGCCACGCACACAGGAAAAGAATGAGTACCGGAATGAGCGTCACGACAGAGATGACGAAAGAAGAATTCAATGTATTCACCAGCTCTTGGATCTCTTCTCCTGTCGACAAGACGTTGGAACGCCCCGCTACAATAAAGAACAAAAGCGAAATGAAAGCGGCTGGAATCACGACTCGCAAAATGTAGCGAATGTGTGCAAATAAATCAACCTCGGCAATGGCTGAAGCCAAATTGGTCGTATCCGACAACGGAGAAATATTGTTGCCCAAAAATGCACCGGAGATGATGGCGCCCGTGGTAATCGCCGGATCGTATCCCATGATCTGTCCCATGCCGAAAAAAGCAATGCCTACCGTAGATATCGTTGTGAAGGAACTGCCTACCGTGACCCCAACGAGAGCGCAAATGATAAATACGGAAGGCAAAAAGAATTTTGCGGACAATATGCCGAATCCATAGACCATGATCGTCGGAATGGTTCCTGCAGCGATCCATACGCTGACCAGGGCTCCGATAAGCATAAAAATCAAGATCGGTATTAATCCGGGGGTAATGCCGTTTTGAAGGCCTTTGTGAATACGATCCCAGGAAAATCCCTTGATTTTGGCAAAGATGATGATAACGCCAAGGGAAATGAGAATGGGGATTTGAGGGTCCATGCCCAAAACAATGATGCACACCCCAATAATCGCCAGCAACACCACTAGAAGAAACAAACTTTCTTTAAGCGATACCTCTTCTTTTTTCATAAGCTGAACTCCTTATCTGCAATGACATAGCGTCATTCCTATATAAAATAGAGAGAAGTTAATACATGGCTGTTACGAGTTCATGCGTTGTTCAGCTTTATTGTAGGCGCCGTGCCATACGGGACCCACAAAAGGATTGAAGGCAAAGCCATTCTTAATCCCCTCAGTCGTAAACATCTTCGCTTTTGCAACGGCGTCTCTAACAGTCAATCCTTTGGCAAGTCCGGCAGCGATCGCAGCGGCAAATGTACAACCGGCTCCATGGTTATGACTCGTCTCCAGTTTGGCTTCTTCGAAGAGGGTAAACTCCAAACCATCGAATAAGAGATCGACGGCCCGATCACCTTCAACGGACTTCCCGCCTTTGATGACCACGTGTTTTACGCCAAGCTCATAGATGATCCGGGCGGCTTCTTTCATTTCCTGAACAGTACTGATGTTTCGCATTCCTGCCAATTGCCCTGCCTCGAATAAATTGGGCGTTACTATGGTTGACCGGGGCAAAAGAAGCTCGCGAATGGCTATTCCATTTTCAGGCTGAAGGACTTCGCTTTCCCCTTTGCACACCATCACCGGATCGATAACAACATTTTGAAGATGGTATTGATCGATGGTTTCGGTCAAAATTTCTATGATTTCAATGGATCCCAGCATACCGGTCTTCATGGCATCCAGGGGACTGCCGGAAAGAACCGTTTTCAGCTGCTGTCTAACCTGCTCGGCATTTACCGGATAAACGGCATGATTCCAACCATGGTCGGGATCCATGGTGACAATGGAAGTAATTGCAGTGAAACCGAATGTTCCGTACTCTTGAAAAGTCTTGAGGTCCGCTTGCAGACCGGCGCCTCCGCTCGAATCCGAACCCGCAACCGTTAAAACCTTTTTAATCGTTGTGTCTGCCATTTTCGGTTCTCCTTGTGAATAATAGGAATGCGCAACAGACAAGATTGTTACGCACTCCGTATTATGAGATTGTTATTCGTTCATTGCGCTAGTAAGGTTTTCGAGGATCGCCTGCTCAAGCTCGGCTGCATAATACTCGAAAACTTCTGGATCATGTGCGTACGGGGACAAGGCACAAGCGCGCAAGATCGTTACTTTTTCGACGCGATCCCATTCTGCTTTGGTAAATCCAAGGCTTTGCACGTATTCCAGCGGGCTGTTGCCATAGTCCGGAATAGCGAAGTCGGTGTGGGACGTAAAGAATTTGTTGCCGTACAGATCGCCCTTCACATAGGAAGAATAGTCGAAGAAGTCATGGTTCAGCTTGTTCATTACCTCAAGATCCGTGTTTCCTTCTTCATTGAAGACATAGTCGACCATGTTGAAATCCGGTTTGGTCAATGGATAAGCCGTAATGGTTTTGCCGTTCACGTTGAACTTCTTGTCCTTCAAGAAGTTGTAGAAACGGAATGCGCCCTCGATGCTGGCTCCCATCAGCTTGCCGTAACCTGTGACGTTCAGCGGCAATACCTTGTGAGCGGTCCACACGGCAGCTGCGGTAGCGCCTGCTTTGGAACCTTCCATGATGTAAGCGCCGAGCAGTGCCGGAATGTCCGCGCCTTTCTCGAATACGTAGGTTGCAAAATAAGAGATCGCGTCGCGCATTCTGATGTCTCTGATGACGATGGCGCCTGCAGCGTAAGGGATGTAGCCCATTTTGTGCGGGTCAATCGTGATCGATTCCACCTGGCTCATGGCTTTGAAGGCATGGTATACGTCTTCGGTAAGCCATTGGTCCTTCAGCTTCATATCCGTGAACACATGATTTCTTGCGAACACTTCGTCAATTTTGCCATAATCAATGAACTGATCGTTTTCATCCAGGAAGATGGAACGGGCATAACCGCCGTAAGCGGCATCGACGTGAATGTAGAAGTAAATGCCCTCTTTTTTCAATTTCTCGCGCAGCGCTACGATTTTGTGGATATGGTCGATTTGACCTTCTTCCGTACTTCCGACTACACCCACTACCCCGAGTACAGGGATATTCTGAGCAGCAAGCTCGCGGATTCTGGCTTCCAGCTTTTCGATATCCATGTGGTAATTGCTGTCTACGTCAACGGCTTCAACGGCATCCAGACCTACACCGAGGATGTCCCCCGCCTTCAACCAGGAATAGTGTTTGGTTTGCGGAATGAGCCATTTGCCCAATTTCGTAAGATGATAGCCGCCGCGAGCGGATTTTGCTTTAATTTCATCCAATTTTTCCGGAAGCTTGTCCATGATGTCCAGCACTTCTTCCGTAGACATGTTAAGGAGTTCCCATTCGGATTTTCCTTGAACATACTCGGGAGCAACTTCTTTAATTGCAAGCGGCAGGGATTTCATGTTGCGGGCGTACCAAAGTCCTTCAAAGTTCGCGATCGAACCGTCGGCACAGATATGGCCCCAGCTTTCGCCGGCTTTGTAGCTCATCATTTTGCACAACTGATGTCCAACTTCCTCTTCCATTTGCGATGTACCCGGAGAAGATTCATAAGCCACGTTATTGCCGTTCCAAAGCATGGCGGCAGAGTATGCGATAATGGCCGGCATCAACGTCTCGGAGTTCATGTGGCCCCAGAAGCGGCCTGCCGTATGCCATGGCATCGATTGCGAACGCAGCTTGCAGGATAGTTCATTGAAAACGCTGCGCATGTGGTTCGATGTATCTTGGAAGCTTTGCTTGCTTTTATCGAAAGGAGTGATGACTGGCATGTCCTGCGTTTGGTAATTTTGGCGCCAGCCCACGTGCTCGTCCACCATTTTAAGCAGCACTTCTTTGAAGAGATCCACGTTCTCCCCTTTATGTCCAAGGAACAAAGCTTTCAGGTCGATTTCTGGAATTTGATAACTCATGTTTTAGTCCTCCTGTAGATCGATATTGTGTATGATTTGAATGATTTGTTAACAAAACAATGTGAAATTAGTCACTTTTCTTCCAGCTAGGCTTCTTCTTTTTATGAATGATCAGGGCAATGCCCACCATGACCACGGTTGCCGCAACTTGATAGATGATGTAGCCGGTATATTGGCTTGGCTCCAGCACGGATGGCGGAATCAAGCTGACAACCAGGGTGATGGCTACGCTGAGCAAGGACAGGATGGAAACAAACCACATCATACCGTTTCCTTTGCTTCCCAGTCTGAACGGTCTTTCGATTTCAGGCATCTTGTAACGCAGGCGAATGGCCGAAATCGCAATCAATGCGTAAACGATACAATACAGAATCGTGGTCGTAATCGTAATAATCAGAAATGCACTGTTAACATCCGGTACAACGATGTACAGTACGGAAACAATCGAGATGACAATCGCTTGAATCATAACGAACGTAATCGGAATATTCTTGGACGTTCTCTTTTGGAAGAAAGGAGGCAAGTTGCCCTCGTCCGCTACCTTAATCATCGATTTGCTTGGTCCGAGAACCCATGCGCTCAGCTGAACCAGAACCCCGATCAGGATCATCGCCGAGATCACATTGACGAAAAAGGACGGAATGCCCAAATTCTCACAGAAGATCAAATACGGCTGAGTGATATTCGCCAGTTCCATCTTGCCTGCCGGCACGCCGTTGGATACCGTCAAGCCGGCCACAAGGTTGAAAATAACAAGCAGGATTACAGATGCAATAACCGCGATCGGATAATTCCGTTTTGGATTTTCAATGTTGTTGGCGTGAACGGAAGAAATCTCCACACCGGCGAAGATGAAGATGATGCCGGACAAATATGCCAGGCTTCCCAAGTCAGATAGGTTAGGAAGCAGGTCGCTTGCCTTGAAGTTATCCAGATAGCTTCCCGGCTGGATGCCGTTCTTGAACATGTAAATCACGCCAAGAACCACGAGAATAACAAATGGAATATATACGCCGATAATAGCGCCCCAGTTACCCGCGATCTTAACCATGTCGAATTTCAGGTTCAGCAAGGTTACGCCCCAATACGAAATCAGGATAACTGCAAAGATAAACACGTTATTCGATGAAAGATCCGGTTTATTAATAACGTAACCTAAGAGTACGCCCACCGTTGATGCAACCATTACCATCCCGAAGAACATCTGAACCCATAACAGCCAGGAGGTAACGAATCCCCACTTCTCGCCTAACGCTTTTTTGACCCATACCTGCGGGCCGCCTTCCTCAGCAAATCCTGTTGACATCTCGGCGGACATCAGCGCAATCGGCAGGGCAAACAGAATCGCCGCCACCAGCATGTAAAAGATCTGTGTCCAGCCCGTCGCAGCCAGCGTCGGAACGCTCCGTACGGTACCGAAGAACGCCATCGTGATACCAATCAAGCCAAACAAGGTCAGCTTTTTTGAATTGGCCATAAATTCTATCCTTCTTTCTATCTCTAATTGTGGTTCATGCATAAATACTCAACAAATCTTTGCTGACTAACCTTCAAGTTCACCACCTTGGGAGTCTTAGGAAATTAAGTTCTTTGTTAATCGATTAACTTGCACGGTCAGTATACGCCTGTTTTTTTTGTTATGTCAATGACCTTCAAAACCTTGTCACACAAGGGTTTTTTCCAAATTCGAAAAATCTAATTAATAAAGGCATTAACGCTTTTACCACACTATTGTTTAATCCTTAAATCGTTTTATGCTTTTTGTGATAAAAGCATTTATCTGCCGTATAATTGTATATTTATTCATAAATATGCATGGTTTATTTTGGGGTTTTGAGGATTTCGCCATAGGTGATAATGTTTTTTGTGATTCCACTTTAACTTGTGAAAGAAGGAAGAGGAGATGGGTAGTTTCTTTCATGCATAAAATGAATACTTAATCACGGCATGTCCTGCGGATCATCCGAGCAGAGCCTTCCGAGCGGCATCGTATTTTCCAAATCCCGGAATTCATGAAGCTTTTTGATTTCCAAAATAACCCTCATTCAAAGGATGCTTCAGGTTTAATTGACAAAAAAAACCGGATTCCAGTCATGATTCATGACAAGAAAACCGGTTTAAAAAATGCAAAATATCAGGCCTAAAAAGTGATAATTATCATAGAATTCACGATGAACTTGCGGTCCGGATTGCGTCGTGGCGTATCCCCGGATACCACTCAAGCATGATTTCAAATGCGCTGTTGGCTATGGCATCATCCGTATCGTAAAAGCTTAAATCCCCAGCGGCTGTGGATTTTGGGAGATTCATATACTGTTTCAATAACTTACCATAGCCGATCCATCTTCGTCCGGCAGGCGATCCACCGGCTTTTACAGGTTCACGATCCTGTTGCAATTGCTGCAAGCACCGTTTCATTTTATTGATAATCAGATCACGGTCGCTTTTATCGCTGATGCCCCCTACTTCGACAAGCACCCGATTGTCAAACTCGCGATTCATCGCTTTGCGCCAAAGTGACAGCCATGTATCATGCTTCAGATAATATCTTCCTTGAAAATAGCTTTTAAGCGTGGGCAGCAGCACGTGAATCCTTGCTTCTGACAAATCGCCATGCTGCCTCACCTCAAGCATTCGAAAATAGCCCAGCGTTACTTGCTTTACGCTTTTGTATTTCAACAAACGATTGAATGCCGCCAGCATTTTATCCAATTCGGCGTTGATCTGAACGTTTGGAATTCGTTCAAGAACCAGATCCAATCGCAACCAGTTCACTTGCTGAGCGCGGTTGATGACCGAAATGATTCGGTGATTGGCAAAAGCGTATTGAAGCGCTCTTCTCCACGGTTCAGACACTTTATTTCGCCTCCACGAGGGATGAGGTCGAGAATAACTGATAGAGGTTGTACAAAAAGCCGGGAAACCCCCGGCTTTTGAACTCGCGCTAAGCGGCTATTCTCCTAATTTGACCAAGCTGTAATTCTTTTTGCCTTTGCGTACAATAATGAATCTTCCTTCGAAAGAGTCGTCGGCTGTAATCAGCATATCCAGATCGGTAACTTTATCCCCATTGATGGAAATGGCGCCGCTTGTGATATCCTCCCTCGCTTGACGCTTGGAAGGTTCAATGCCCAGATCCACCAACCAATCAACGATGTTTTTCGGTTCGGTCGAGGCATTGAATGTCGGCATATCTTTGAAGCCCTGTTCGATTTCATCGGCGGTCAGCGATTTGATATCTCCGCTGAACAAAGCTGCCGTAATTCTCTGAGCCTTGATCAAGGCTTCCTCGCTGTGTACGAACTTGGTCATTTCTTCGGCCAGTTTCAGCTGTGCTTCGCGTTTGTGAGGCTCCGTCTCCACCTTCTTTTCCAACTCGCCGATTTCTTCTTTAGTAAGGAAGGTGAAAAATTTCAGGTATCTGATGACATCACGATCATCTGTGTTGGCCCAGAACTGGTAGAATTCGAATGGCGTCGTTTTGTTCGGGTCAAGCCAGATTGCCCCGCCGGCCGTTTTGCCGAATTTCGTGCCGTCCGCTTTAAGCATCAATGGAATGGTGAGACCGAATGCTTTGGCTTCCGGACCTTCTTTCTTACGGATGAGATCAAGTCCGCTTGTAATATTGCCCCATTGATCCGCGCCGCCGATCTGAAGCTGCACATCCATTTCTTTGAACAAATGGTGGAAGTCCATGGATTGCAGGATCTGGTACGAGAATTCGGTGAACGATATTCCCGAGTCGAGACGGCTTGCAACGATATCCTTGGCCAGCATCGTGTTGACGCTGAAGTTTTTCCCGTAGTCGCGGAGGAAATCCAAAATGGTCAGGTTATGGGTCCAGTCAAAGTTGTTTACCATGCGCAATCCGGTATCGCCCTCGTTGAGGAACAGCTTTTTCATTTGAGCCGTAAGCGCGTCAACGTTCTTCTGAACCTGATCCATCGTCTGCAATGTGCGTTCCGACGTTCGTCCGCTTGGGTCGCCGATCGTGCCTGTAGCTCCGCCAATCAGAATAACAGGACGGTGGCCTGCCATCTGGAAACGTTTCAGCATCATGAACGGAATCAAGTGGCCGATGTGCATACTGTCTCCGGTCGGGTCAACCCCGCAGTATAGCGATATCGATTTCTCGCTTGTCAGTTTGCGCAATCCCTCTGCATCCGTCTGTTGGTTAATGGCTCCGCGCCATTCCAGTTCGTCAATGATATTCATCATTGTGGTCAGCTCCCTTGGTGTTTTTTATTTATATTGATGTTGAATTAAGAATCCGAAAAATAAAAAAAATCGTCACCTAGTCTATTGTAGACTATAGGGACGATTATTAACCGTGTTACCACCCAAATTGCATTAACGGCGCTGCAGTCACCGTTAATACCACTCTCGGCAATGATATCGATTGCCAATCCGCTTAGCATTACCTAAGATCCTCCAGAGTGTAATTCGCAATTGTGTTTGTACCGGGTCGCATCAACCCCCGGCTTTCTGAAAACAGGGACAAAATTGCTACTTCGCTCTTTCATCGTGCCATCCAATATTAGATTAATGTCATCTTAGTCCTGCATTTAGGGTTTGTCAACACTTTTTTTAATTCGATAAAACTTTTTTGTCTAGCTTGGCGACCGCTTCCGCGGTCTTGGAAGAACATTCGTCTTGCCGGGATTCACGAAACCGTACAGGACGTTAAGAACCGGAGCCGTGATGCAGAAGATGGCGTACGGAAAATACGCGAGCGTCGAAATCCCCAAGGTCCCGGCGATAAATACGCCGCTTACCCCCCAGGGAATCAGGGCATTGACGGCAGCGCCTGCATTCGCCGCAATCCTCGACATTTCTTTGCGGGGAAGATCAATTTTGTCATACTGGCGCTTGAATGCTTCCCCCGGTAGAATAATGGACAAATACTGCTCACCCAGAAGCAGGTTAATGCCTACGGAGCTTAGAGCCGTCGTCAGTATGAGTTTTCCCTTGGTGCTTACGAAGCCCGAGACACTGGAGATGATCGTACCGATGATTTTCAACTCCACGAGCAGGCCGCCCATCGCCAGTGCCAGCAGAATCAGGGATACGGACCACATCATGCTTTGAATGCCGCCGCGGGAGAGCAGCTTGTCGACGCTCTCAACACCGGTGGTTGCCACGTAACCGTCCTGCATCAACCTGGATAATTCAAGAAAGCCGGTTCCAGGATGATAAATGAAAAGGACGATGATCGTAACGGCAATGCACAACAATAAGGTCGGTATGGCCGGAACTTTTCGCCAGGCGCTTAGAAAAAGAACAAGAACCGGAATCAGCGTCATAACGGAAATGACGAAAGACGCATTGAGCGTATCCACCAGCTCGCTAATCTTGGCTCCGGTAGACAAGACGCCGGAACGCCCGGCCACGGCAAAAAACACAAGCGAAATCAAAGCGGCTGGAATAACGACCCGGAGCATATAGCGGATATGCGCGAATAAATCGACCTCGGCAATGGCGGAGGCCAGATTGGTCGTATCCGAGAGGGGGGAGATATTGTTCCCCAGGAATGCCCCGGATATGATGGCCCCCGTGGTGATGGCGGGATCGTAACCCATAATTTGACCCATGCCGAATAAGGCGATTCCCACGGTTGATATGGTTGTAAAGGAACTGCCGACCGTAACCCCTACAAGAGCGCATATAAGGAATACGGAAGGCAGAAAAAATTTAGCCGACAAAATCCCGAAGCCGTAAACCATGATGGTGGGGATGGTTCCGGCTGCGATCCATACGCTCACCAACGCTCCGATCAGCATAAAAATCAGAATCGGTATCAAGCCGGGAGTTATGCCGTTTTGCAAACCTTTGTGAATCGCGTCCCAGGAAAATCCTTTGACCTTGGCAAAGATGATCATGATCCCAATCGAGATTAAAATCGGGATCTGCGGATCCATGCTGAGCAAAATAATGCATGTCCCGATAATCGCCAGCAAGATCACTAAGAGAAACACGCTTTCATTAAGCGATACCTCTTCCTTTTTCATATGCCGAACTCCTTAAGGTTACCCATTCAGGGCCTTCTCAAGGTTTTCACGCATGGCTTCCTCAAGCTTCTTTTCATAGTACTCGAAGACTTCCGGATCATGCGCGTACGGGGACAAGGCACAAGCACGCAAAATGGTCACTTTTTTGACGCGTTCCCATTCTTCTGTCGTGAACCCGAGGCTTTTTACATATTCCAGCGGGCTGTTGCCATAGTCCGGAACCGCAAAGTCGGTGTGCGAGGTAAAGAATTCGTTGTCGTAGAGATCGCCTTTCACATAAGATGACTGGTCGAAAAAGTCATGGTTCAGCTTGTTCATTTTCTCCAGGTCCGTGTTTCCTTCAACGTTAAAGACATAATCGACCATATTGAAATCCGGTTTGGTCAGCGGATAGGCGGTAATGACCTTGCCGTTCACGTTGAACTTCTTGTTCTTCAGGAAATTATAGAAGCGGTACGCTCCTTCGATGCTGGCCCCCATCAGCTTGCCGTAACCTGTGATATTCAAGGGCAGTACCTTGTGGGCAGTCCATACGGCTGCTGCGGTTGCGCCCGCTTTCGAGCCTTCCATGATATAAGCTCCAAGCAATGCGGGAATGTCCGCCCCCTTCTCGAATACGTAAGTTGCAAAGTAGGAGATGGCGTCGCGCATCCGAATGTCCCTGATAACAATGGCGCCGGCAGAGTAAGGGATATAGCCCATTTTGTGCGGGTCGATCGTGATGGATTCAACTTGGCTCATCGCTTTGAAGTCATTATAAATCTCTTCGGTAAGCCATTCGTCCTTCAGCTTCCGGTCCATGAACACCTGATTTCTTTTGTAGACTTCGTTGATTTTGTCGTAATCCATGAAATGGTCGTTCTCATCAAGAAAAATCGCACGGGCATAGCCACCGTAAGCAGCATCTACGTGGATATAAAAATAGATGCCCTCT
Source organism: Paenibacillus sp. DMB20 (assembly GCF_000987955.1). Lineage (GTDB taxonomy): Bacteria > Bacillota > Bacilli > Paenibacillales > Paenibacillaceae > Paenibacillus_AQ. The sequence continues at coordinate 55,235 of NZ_LAZU01000017.1, read as the reverse complement.
TCTTCGAATAATTTTTCTCTCAAGGCAACGATTTTATGGATATGGTCAACCTGTCCTTCCTCCGTGCTCCCCACCACGCCTACAACACCGAGAATCGGAATATTTTGGCTCGCCAGTTCACGGATTCGGGCTTCCAGCTTTTCAATGTTCATATGGTACGTGCTATCCACGTCAATCGCTTCGATGGCATCCAAACCGATCCCCAGAATATCGCCGGCCTTAAGCCAGGAGTAATGTTTGGTTTGCGGAATGAGCCATTTTCCCAGTTTGGACAGATAACGTCCGCTTCTGGCCGAGTTTTCTTTGATTTCATCCAGCTTCTCGGGCAATTTAGCCATGATGTCAAGGGTCTGCTCGGTGGACATGTTGAGAAGCTGCCATTCGGACTTGCCCTCGACATGTTCAGGGGCGATTTCCTTGATCGCAAGCGGCAAAGATTTCAAGTTACGGGCATACCAGAGGCCTTCAAAGTTGGCAATGGAGCCGTCGGCGCAAATATGACCCCAGCTCGTCCCTTCGTCGTAACTCATCAGTTTGCAAAGCTGGTGCCCAACCTCCTCTTCCATTTGCGAGGTTCCGGGGGAGGACTCATAAGCCACGTTATTTCCGTTCCAGAGCATCGCGGCAGAATACGCAATGATCGCCGGCATCAACGTTTCGGAATTCATGTGCCCCCAGAAACGGCCGGCGGTATGCCATGGCAGGGATTGCGAGCGAAGTTTGGCGGATAATTCATCGAAAACATTCCGCATATGGTTTGCCGTATCCTGAAAGCTCTTCTCGCTTTTATCGAATGGCGTAATGACGGGCAAATCTTCCGGCTGGTAGTTTTGGCGCCAGCCTACATGCTCGTCCACCATTTTAAGGAGCAGTTCCTTGAAAAGATCAACGTTTTCCCCTTTGTCCCCGAGAAACAGAGCTTTCAGGTCAATTTGCGGGATATGATTGTTCATGATGCAGACCTCCTAATGGTTGTTTTTTTTCCAGCTTGGCTTTTTGAATTTATAGATGATCAAGGCAACCCCCACCATAATAACGGTAGCGGCGATTTGAAAAATCACGTAGCCGGTGTACTGGCTTGGATCCAGCACGGAAGGCGGAATCAAACTGACGACCAGAGTAATGCCGATACTCAGCAAGGTCAGGAGGGAAACAAACCACATCAATGTATTTCCCCTGGCCCCCAATCTGAACGGCCTTTCCATATCCGGCCTTTTGTACCGCAGCCGAATCGCGGAAATCGCAATCAAGACGTAGACGATGCAGTACAAAATCGTCGTCGTGATGGTAATGATCAGAAAGGCGCTGTTCACGTCCGGTACAACGATATAAAGCACGGAAACCAGCGAAATGACGATCGCCTGAATCATCACGAATGTTATGGGAATGTCACGAGCCGTTCTCTTCTGGAAAAATGGCGGCAAGCCCCCCTCGTCCGCTACTTTAATCATGGACTTGCTTGGCCCCAGCACCCACGCGCTCAACTGGACCAACACGCCGATTAAAATCATGGCGGAGATCACATTCACGAAAATGACCGGAATGCCTAAATCCTGACAGAAGATCAGATAAGGCTGCGTGATGTTCGCTAATTCGATCTTCCCTGCCGGGACGGCATTCGATACCGTCAAGCCCGCAACAAGGTTAAAAATGACAAGCAGGATGACCGATGCAATCACGGCAATCGGATAGTTCCGTTTCGGGTTTTCGATATTATTCGCATGGACGGAGGATATTTCCACCCCGGCGAAGATGAAGATAATCCCCGACAAATAAGCGAGGCTCCCAAGGTCCGAAAGGTCCGGAAGCAAATCGCTGGCCTTAAAGTGCCCCAGATAGCTTCCCTGCTGGATACCGTTCTTCAGCATATAAATCACCCCAAGAATCACAAGGAACACAAAGGGAATGTAAACGCCGATGATCGCACCCCAGTTGCCGGCGATCTTAACCATGTCGAATTTCAGGTTCAACAAGGTTACTCCCCAGTACGAAACCAATATGACCGCAAAAATGAAAATATTGTTCGACGAAAGCTCGGGCCGATTGACAACGTAGCCGAACAATACGCCTACCGTGGATGCTACCATGACCATGCCGAAGAACATCTGAACCCACAACAGCCAGGAAGTCACGAACCCCCATTTCTCGTCCATCCCGTTCTTCACCCATACCTGCGGGCCGCCTTCCTCGGCAAATCCCGTCGATAGCTCCGCTGACATCAGGGCGATCGGAAGAGCAAACAAAATCGCCGCCACCAACATATAAAAAATCTGTGTCCACCCCGTTATGGAAAGCGTCGGAACACTACGAACGGTGCCAAAGAAAGCCATGGTAATCCCGATCAACCCAAACAAAGTTAACTTTTTCCGATTGGCCATAAATGAGTTTCTTCCTTCCTTCGGTTGTCTATTCGATAAACAAGATCATTCCTCGTCTACTAAACGATGATCACTTCAATTCACAACCCATCCCAATTGCTTCCCTTCACGGTAACTTTATATTGTCTTGCGAGAAATCAACTTATTCAATCGGTGGAATATTCTGAAAAGCAATCGGCAAAAAACAAAAAAACGCCTCCCGGTCCATTTCGGACCTGGAGACGTTGATGCATTAATCTTCGTCTTATAAATGCTGCTTTTATTCTTTTACCACCAGTTTCAGCGGCGCAGGGATGGTTTTTTCCACCGTTTTGCCCTGCAGCACATCCTTGGCGGCCTGAACCGCCAGCTGTCCGATCAGCTCGGGCTGCTGTGCCACGGTGGCGGTCAGCTTGCCCTCCTTGATGGACTTCAACGCATCGTCGTTGCCGTCAAAGCCGATGACCATGACGTCCTTGCCGGAGCTTTGGATCGCTTCGATCGCGCCCAGCGCCATTTCGTCATTGTGGGCAAAGACCGCTTTTACGTCCGGATTGCCCTGCAGCAGGTTTTCCATGACGTTCAGGCCTTTCGTCCGGTCAAAATCGGCTGCCTGCTTCGCAACCACGGTCAACTCCTTGTCCGCGATATCATGGAAGCCCTTGCCGCGTTCGCGGGTAGCGGATGCGCCGGGTACGCCCTCCAGCTCGATGACTTTCGCACCTTTGCCGAGCTGTTTTACCATATACTCCGCCGCCATTTGTCCACCCTTTACGTTGTCCGAAGCGACCAGTGCTTTCACGTCGCCCTTGTCTGCGGAACGGTCCAGCGTAATGACCGGAATGCCCAGGCTGTTTGCGGATTGAACGACCGTCGAGATGGCGGATGAATCCGTAGGGTTGATCAAAAGCACGTTCACGCCCTTCTGGATCAGGTCATCCACGTCATTGCTCTGCTTGGCGGAGTCGTTTTGCGCGTCCACCACGACAACTTCCATGCCCAGCTTGGCTGCTTCCGCCACCACGCCGTCTTTAAGCGATACGAAGAACGGGTTGTTCAGGGTAGAGATGGACAGGCCGATTTTGATATCCTTCACGTCTCCCCCCGTTTTGGGCTTGGCCCATTCCGGCGGCTCCAGGGAACAGCCGGTCATGAAGATCAGCATGAGTGACACAAGGAACAAGGTTGTTTTTTTCATCGTAGTTCTCCCCCTTAAGCCGATTTCTTCCGGTCGAGCAGCACGGCGATCGCAATGACGACGCCCTTGACGACCATCTGATAAAAGGAATTGACGCCCAGCAGATTCAAACCGTTATTCAGCGTTCCGATGATGAGCACGCCGATCAGCGTGCCGACGATCCGCCCGCGGCCGCCGGAAAGGCTGGTTCCGCCGAGGACGACCGCCGCGATGGCGTCGAGCTCGTAGGAAGTACCTGCGGTAGGCTGCGCGGAATTCAGGCGGGACGTCAGAATCGCGCCGGCCAAGGCGGAGAGCATGCCTGCAAGGGAGTAAATCATGATTTTCACGCGCGGCACTTTGATGCCCGACACGATCGAAGCTTTTTCGTTGCCGCCGATCGCATACGTTTTGCGTCCGAACGAGGTTTTATGCAGGATCACCCACAGTGCGGCAAACGTAAGGATCATCGTAATCGCAGGCACCGGAATGCCGAACAGATAACCGCGTCCGAACAACTGGAATGTCAGGCTGTCGCCGAGACCCGTAATCGGGTTGCCGTTGGTGTAAACCAGAGTCAACCCTCTGAAAATCGTCATGGTTGCAAGCGTGGCGATAAAAGGCGCCATTTTCCCCTTGGTAATCATGATGCCGTTAACCATCCCCATCACGCCGCCAAGCGCGCAGCCGATAATAATGGCAAGGATCGGGTCAAAGCCGGCCACCATCATATTGGCGACAAACGCGCTGGACAGCGCCAGAATGGAGCCGACCGACAGGTCGATGCCGCCGGTCAGAATGACAAACGTCATGCCGAAAGCAATCAGGGCGTTAATCGATACCTGGCGAAGTAGATTCAAAATGTTAAGCGGTTCCAGAAAACCCGGATTCAAAACGGAGACGATGACGACAAGAATGATTAATCCAAGCAGCGGACCGAGCTTTTGCGTCAGACCGGAGACCTTGAAACCTTTTTCCGCCTTTGCGCTGTTTACTGTTGTCATGTTACTGTCCTCCCGTAGCTAGAGTCATGATGTGTTCTTGCGTGGCATGTTCCCGGTCCACTTCACCGGTTATTCTTCCTTCATGAACGACGAGGATGCGGTCGCTCATGCCGAGCACCTCCGGCAGCTCCGAGGAGACCATGATGATCGCCACGCCGCGTTCGGTAAGCTCGTTCATCAGCTGATATATTTCCCGTTTGGCGCCTACGTCCACGCCCCGCGTCGGCTCATCCAGGATGAGTACGCTCGGCCCGATCCCGATCCATTTGGCAATGACGACCTTTTGCTGGTTGCCCCCCGACAGATCGCGAGCGGCCGTTTCGGTCGTATGCGTTTTGATCTGCAGACGCTTGGTAAGCGCATCCACAAATTCCTGCTCCTTCTTCCCGGAAATAAAGCCTTTGGAAGAGAAGCTGAACAGATTGGTCAAAGCCATGTTCTCCCGTACCGAGAAATCGAGCACCAGCCCTTCGTCCTTCCGGTCTTCCGTAATGAACCCGATTCCATGCTTGACGGCATCGTCCGGCTTCTTGATGCTTACCTTTTTGCCCCGGATCCATATCTCGCCGCCGTCCAGCCGATCGAGGCCGAAGATCGCCCTCATCATTTCGGTGCGCCCCGCTCCCATCAGACCGGATACGCCGACGATTTCGCCGGACCGTACGGAAAAGCTGACATTCTCGAAACGGCCTTTGCCCGATATGTTTTTCACTTCGAGAACCACTTCGCCGGGAGAAGGATGCCGTGCCGGATAACGCTCGGTAAGCTCCCGACCGACCATTTTCTTGACGACTTCGTCGAAGTTCGTCTCCGAAATGGGTTTCGTGTCCACCGTCTTGCCGTCCCGCATGACCGTAATGCGATCGCAGATGGCGAAGATCTCCTCCATCCGGTGCGAAATGTATACAATGGATACGCCCTCTTTTTTCAGGGATCGAATCACTTCGAACAGCTTCCCGATTTCCCTCTCGGTCAACGCCGCCGTCGGCTCGTCCATGATAATGATCTTGGCGTTAGTCATAAGCGCTTGGCGATCTCGATCATTTGCTGCTGGCCGACGGAGCATTCCCCCGCCTCCTGCGTCAGCGGAATCGTTACAGCGAGCTTGCCGAATTGTTCCTTCGCTAGCGCTTTCATTTGTTTCATGTTCAAAAATCCGAGCTGAGACGTCATTTCCTTCCCGATAAACAGGTTATCCAGAACCGTCATATCCGGCCAGACGTTCAGCTCCTGGTGGATAAAAGCAATCCCCTTCTCTTCCGCTTCCTTCGGATTCGAGAAGTAGGTTTCCTCTCCGTCGATCACGATCGTTCCCTCATCCCGGCTGTGAAGCCCGGTCAATATATTCATCAGCGTGGATTTGCCGGCGCCGTTCTCTCCCATCAGGGCATGCACCTCTCCTTCGCGGAGATCAAAGTCCACGCCGGTCAGCACGCGGTTCGTACCGAAGGATTTATGAATGTTTCTCATCTCAATGTTCATGGTGCTTCCTCCTTTTTTAACCGAAATGGACGCCTGACTGTAAAATGCAATTTGCGTACGGCTTCGCTTCTCCCGTGCGGATCACCGCCTTCGCGTTCCGCGTCAGCTCCTTAAGCCGCTCGTGCGGGCAAGCCTCGATATCGCAATTTTGGAATTTATCGTTGATATAGTTCAGTGTTTCCACATTTGCCGACTTGATCTCTTCCGCGATGGTCACTTTCTCGATAACCATGTCTTCGGCTATGGCATCCACCACTTCACGGAAGCTCGGCAGTCCGAACGTCAGGGCCAGGTCGATCTTCGCAACCCCCGGAGGGATCGGGAGACCGACGTCTCCCACCACGATCGTGTCCGTATGCCCCAAATCGGCCAATACTTTGGCAATGTGGCTGTTCAGGATCCCTTTCTTTTTCATCTTAAAGACTCCCTTCCACTTCGCTGCGGGTCGGCATGCCGCCTTGGGCCCCGAACTTCGTGACCGACAGGGAAGCCGCGCGGTTCGCGAATTTCAGGCTATCCTTCAAACTCTTTCCTTCCGCCAGCGCCACCGCAAAGGCTCCGTTAAAGGTGTCCCCCGCTCCGGTGGTGTCCACCGCTTCGACGGCATAACCCGGAACGATCGTCTCCTCGTCGCCGTCGAAATACCGGACCCCGCGCTTGCCCTCCGTCACGAACAGCTTGTTCGGATAGCGCCGCAGCACCTCGCCCAGCGGCTCCTCGCCGAAAAGAACGGCCGCTTCATGTTCGTTGGGCGTAATATATGACGCCTGTTCCACGACGGATGCCGGCACCGGACGCGCCGGCGCGGGATTCAGCATAAGCGGCACGTTAAACTTGGCGCACAGCTCGCTGACATAGACGACCGTCTCCTCCGGAATTTCCTGCTGGATGATGACGATATCCGATTGCCGGATGACGTCCACGGCCTTCTCGATGTATGCCGGAGTCACGCAATCATTCGCTGCCTTGACCACTACGATGCTGTTGTCTCCTTCGGCCAGCACGATATGGGCCGTGCCGCTCTCCATACCTGTAACCGGTTCCACATAGTCGATAGCAACACCGTTGGACTTGAAATTGTCTAAAATGATTTGGCCGAAATGATCGTCGCCGACGCAGCCGATCATCGTTACCTCCGCGCCGAGCCTTGCCGCAGCTACGGCCTGATTGGCGCCTTTTCCTCCGGGCACCGTCTTGAAATGGTCGCCGAGCACCGTTTCCCCCGCGCCCGGACGTTTGGACGAGGTCACGACCAGGTCCATGGACGAGCTTCCTACTACCGTGATTTTAGCCATCGTAATCCACCTTTCTTGTCGTCTGACGTTCTATGAACTGAACGGAATATTGTATGATCTTATGTTCCACATGCGATCCTTCGATCAATTGCATGAGCAGGCCTGCCGCCTCCCGGCCCATCTCGTAGGCGGGCTGGTGGATCGTGGACAATGACGGCGTAAGCAGCCTGCTTAGCGGAATGTCGTCAAAGCCGACGATTTGTATGTCTTCCGGCACCCTTTTCCCCAACCGAAACGCTTCCTGCAGCACGGCCGAAGCCACGATATCGTTACTTGCGATCACGCCGTCGGTATCGGGATATTGACGAAACAATTCTTTGGCCCAGCCTTCCGCTTCGGTAAATGAAAAGGATGTCGTCTTTAATACGTCAAAGGGAACGCCAAGCTCCTTGAGAACCTCCACGGCTCCTTCAAAACGGTCCATCGCGGGCCGGACGCTCACCGGTCCCTGCATGACCGTAATCCGTTTGCTGCCGCGCTTTGCCATCTCCCGTGCGGCCAGTCTGCCGCCCTCCCGGCCGTCCGCGTAAACAGATGGGCTGTCATTGGAGGTCCGGTCCAGAAATACGACGGGAATCTTCAGTCCCGCGTAAATGTCTGCATCCGGGTCGTTCGTGGATGAAATGACGCCGACCACGTTGTTCTGGACGAAGGTCTGGATGTAGTCCATTTCCTTCTGCCGGCTCTCGTCGCTGTTGCCGAAGATCAGCCGGTATTCATTCTCCTGCAGGCGGTCTTCAACCCCCCGGGCAAGCTGCGGAAAGTAAGGGTTCGTGATATCCGGAAGCAGCAATCCGATTAATTTGGATTTCTTTTTGTATAAAGAACGAGCCACTTCATTGGGCGAATAATTCAGCTGGCGGATGGCTTCTTCCACCTTCCGGCGGGTGTCCTCATGAACGTAGCCGTTTTCATTCAGTACCCTGGAAACCGTTGCCACCGAGACGCCTGCCTGATTTGCCACATCTTTAATCGTTGCCATTCCGAAATCACCTCATCTGCTGTGTAACCGGTTACAGGTATAAGATATCATATCTTGTTTTTTACTGCAAGCGTTTTTATAGTGGGATATTTTGTGTTATTTGCAAAACTTGGAACTTTTTCATGCTATTAAATGTTATATATATTAAGAGGGTTTAAAAAAGTCGGAGGTACATACTGTTGTTTTCAAGTTATCTTAAAGAACCTGCAACAAGGCGATTTCTGCTGCTCGTCTCTTTATTTGTGTTTCTGCTGTCCACCATCATTTCGATCACCCATCATGACCGCCTTCTCCTGGGCGATCCGGAAAAGCTCAACAACGATGATGTGAAATACATTCATACCTCGCGGGTTCTCTTACATGAAGGAACCTTGGTTTACAACTCTGGGGACGAGCCTTCGGCCTTCATCATGCCGGGCCTGCCCCTGATATTGAGCGGGTTTATGGCGGTTTTCGGCGATGAGGGCGGAGTAACCGCTTTTCGCGTTTTTCAGGCTCTATTGCAGGCACTTTGCATCTATCTGATTTATTTCATAGCCAGGTATACGTTCAATCATCGGGCAGCCGTAATCGCAACCCTGTTGAGCGCTTTGTATCTGCCGGATTACTTCACATCGGGCTCCGTGCTGACCGAGGGAACTTACCGGTTTGTCGTTTTCATGCTGCTGTGTTCCATGATTTTGGCCGTTCATTACCGCAAAACATCCTGGTACATCGCCGTCGGCGTCTTAACCGCCGCCGCGGCCTACTTCAAGCCCCAAGCTTCGCTATACCCTGCCATTATGCTTTTTTTATGGCTGGCGCACCGGTATTCCTTTAAAGAGATGGTACGGTATACTTTAACGATCGTCATTTCCTACATCATTCTGCTGATTCCATGGTGGATCCGCAATATGGAGACGTTCGGAGACTTTATTTTGTTTACAAGCTCGGGAGGAAGTCCTTTTCTCTTAGGGACAAGAATCGACTATCAGCTGCCGCCTGCAGGCTTTTTTGCTGTTTATCCCCAGTATGATCCGGAGACCATTTTCATGGGGGCTGACGAAAGTGCCGTTAAAAAAGGGTTGGACATTCTTAAATACGGCTTCTCCCAAGAACCTATGACGTATCTGTATCACTACACGATCGGAAGGTTTAATTCGTTATATATGGTTCCCTTTTATTTGCGGGATATTTTTTCGATCAAAAAAGCCTATGTCGAGATCGTACAAACCATTTTGGTCTATGCAGGCCTGTTAGGCATCGTCTGGGCAGGATTCAAAAGATCCTGGAAACCGATGCTTCCGGCCTTGTTGACCTTCGCTTATTTCACGGCCATCCATCTTCCTTTCGTCGCGATGTCAAGGTACGGCTATCCAACGATCTTCTTTTTCATGATATTTGCGGGGTTTGTTGTCGATCAACTCATGCTTATGTATCCAAATTACAAAAATAAAAAATCAAAGGGGGGCATGATCGGTGAAAGTCTTGATTATCATTCCGGCCTACAATGAAGAACAGAGCATCCGGCAAGTGATCGGCGAGATTTCATGCCATATGCCTTCGGCGGATATTCTTGTGGTCAATGACGGCTCCACGGACCATACGGCCGCTGTCGCGGCTTCCGCGGGTGCCCGGGTATTGAATATGCCGTTTAACGTGGGGATTGGAGGGGGAATGCAGACCGGTTATTTGTACGCCCGCGAGCATGGATACGACGTCGCCGTGCAAATGGACGCAGACGGCCAGCACTCGGCCAAGGATCTTCCCCGGCTGTTATCCAAGATAGGGGATCATGATCTGGTGATAGGCTCCCGCTTTCTCGAGAAAACCGATTACCGTTCTTCGCCCATGCGCCTGATCGGGATTCGCTTCTTTTCGTTTCTGGTGAGCCTCGTCACAAGGCAGCGGTTCACCGATACCACCAGCGGTTTCCGGGCTGCCGGGCGAAAAGTAATCGAGCTGTATGCCGATTATTATCCGATCGATTATCCGGAGGTCGAATCCATCGTTTACCTTACGCGCAGCGGCTGCAGAATTACGGAAGTCAAGGCGGAGATGCGGCAGCGGGAAACCGGAAAATCTTCCATCACTCCGATGAAATCGGTATATTATATGATAAAGGTGACGCTGTCGGTTGTTATGAGCGCTTTGCGCTTCAACGGGGTGAAAACTCAGCCATGATGAATATTTATCCGTTATCCATCTTGTTCAGCGCTGCATTTCTTCTCACTATTCTCGAACTGGTCCGGCGCCAAAAACTTAAGGAGCAATATTCCCTTCTGTGGATTCTGATGGGCATTTTGCAGCTCATCATCTCGATGAACGTGCGGCTGGTTGAAAAGCTTGCGGGTTGGCTGAACATCGAATATGCGCCCGCGCTCCTTTTTCTTTTTGGATTGTTATTCTGCTTCGTCTTCATCCTTCACCTGACGATCGTGATTTCGAAGCTGAATCAACAAGTATTGCGTCTGACTCAGGAAGTTACCATTCTTAAAGAAAGGGAATCTGCCTCCAGTGAAAGCAATCATTAGTTATGTCTACCTGTTTCTCAACATCGTGCTCCTCGTGTTCGGGCAAATTTTGTTCAAGCTCGGCATACAGAACAGCGGAGGACTTCACTTGGCCAAGCTGCTGTCTTCCGCATATATCTGGAGCGGCCTCGTTCTATACGGATTTGCGACGGTTCTGTGGTTTATCGTATTATCCCGGCTTCCGCTGAGCGTTGCTTATCCGCTGCAGAGCCTTGCTTACGTCCTGGCCATTTTGCCAGCTTATTTTCTGTTTAACGAGACGATTACGCTCACGAAACTAGCCGGGATGGCCGTGATCATATTCGGAGCCTATTTGATCGTGAAATAAGGGTGCCTTCGATCAAGCCGTCCTCTAATTTTACCCTTTAGCATGCAACCGACCCGGTACCAAGGAGGCACCGGGTCGGTTTACTTTTTGTGGGCGGCCTTTTTTTCGATTACAAGGAACGCGCCATCCGAAAGCCCATGTTCCCGGTCGAGCTGTCCGGCGTATTGGAGCTGCGCGCCGCCACCCTGTACCGGTTGCAATAGGATCGGTGGCACAGGTATGAGCCTCCGCGCATGGAGCGCCGGCCGATCGGCTGCTTATATTCCGGGTTTCGGGCATCCGTTTGGCGGTGGTATGCCGGGCTGAACCAGTCGCTGCACCATTCCCATACGTTTCCCGACATGTTATAAAGTCCATATCCGTTCGGCTCATAAGCGTCCGCCGGCGCCGTGCCGACGTACCCGTCAAGCGCGCTATTCCGGGTCGGGAACTTCCCCTGCCATATGTTGCATCGGTGCTCGCCGTCCGGCTTCAGCAGGTCCCCCCAGGGATACGTCTTCCGCTCCAGCCCGCCGCGGGCCGCATACTCCCATTCGGCCTCCGTCGGCAGGCGGCCCCCGGCCCATTTGCAATAAGCAGCCGCATCATTCCAGGAAATATGAACGGCAGGGTGATCCAACCGGTCTCTGACATCCGAATCCGGTCCCTCCGGAGCCGCCCAATGGGCCCCTTCAACCACGAACCACCACGGCACTTCCCACGGTACATCAGCCACCTTCTCCTTGGTTTCTTCCGAGACCAGCAGATGAAAGACAAAAGACCATCCAAAACGTTCCGCTTCCGTTACGTATCCCGTGGCATCCACGAAAGCCCTAAACTCGGCATTCGTCACCGCATGCGGAGACATTTGAAAAGAATCCAGTTCAACTTGCCGTACCGGCCCTTCCCCATCCGCGGGAAAGCCTTCCTTGGTATCCGTCCCCATCGTAAACGCGCCTCCGGGAATCGTTACCAGGTTGTTGCCGAACGGTCTATCGGCTCCGGGCAGTTTCACCTCATCCGATAGCGTTTTCTGTTCGTCGCGAAATGTGATTTGTTCTCTTCCGCCTGCGCAGCAGGATGATGGTTTGTACAATGGAATGCCTCCAAAATTTCAGATCTTTTTTTTAAGAATACGATACCTGCCGGACAATCCGCAAGGATGGCAGAGGAAAATCGCTCTAAGATACTCTAAAAATGAATTGCTAACGGCGTACCCGGTATAGACACCGTTAACCTCGAGGATTCAAACCGGATCCCGTTCCACGTCAAAAAGTTTTCGACAAAACCTAACGTATCCGCGTTCGTCGTCCCGATAATACGCTGAATTGCCAGCAAATCATAACTCAAACTTTTCGGATCGGTAACAACGGGGTATACCGCGCCTAACGCAAGTACCTCCCCCTGAATCGGTTGTTTCAGTTTACCGCCTTCATCATAAAACTGCGATAAATAGTCATAACCTTTATAGCTGATGTCTATTGTAAAAAGCACATTAAGCCGGGGGCTCCCTACGCTTACTTTGTAAAAATCCTCATAATTTACCCTGAAAACATACTCTTTATTATATAGGTCTACGTCAAACAAAGTCCGAACTATATTGCTCCGGAACGAATAAATGTAGAAGAAGCCATATCCGCCGCTGCCTCCGGAATCAATGCTTACGAGCACATCCGGCACATTATCCTTGGAAAAATCCCCAAGGAACAGCCTTGCATTATACCCCGCGTTATTTTTGAAGTTGACGATTGTGTTCTCACCCGTGCGTCCATCCTGAACCACAAGGGTAATGTTATCCGCAAAAACCGCAGTTTCACTGGCTTTATTGCCGATTAAGTATACATTGTCCGCCACGCCGTCCCCATTAACATCCCCTTGTTTCATATCAAGCAGCATCATGAATTCTCCCCCTTCTCCTCAGAAGCGCCCATATTATGCTTACAGTATGAATTTCCACGGTCGCGCGTGATTGTTCGGATGCCTGTAAAGAAAATAAATAAGCCCGCCAAATCAATTTTTTGATAAGGCAGGCCATTTGTTCTGAGCCTCAATTATATATTACTCACATGTGGGGGATTGTCAGGAAGTACTCCCCGTTTGCAAGATTATTTAATCGGAACAGACGGTCCTACTTCCTTGTAATCAACTACTTCGCGATCAGTTACCGCGTTATCACTATTGATAGGAACAAGAGAGAACTTTCCATTTTCTAAATCAACCGGGTCAAAACGGCTGTAAGACGGTTCTCCACTATCGTGAGCATACGTTACTCTAGCCTCCAATTCCTCACCGGTAGCTGAAACGAGTTTGAAGTGTGTATTTTCCGAGCCCCGCGTCAGATTATAATAAAGTACGGTCGAAACAGGGGAGGAAACGATTTTATTAAGCTTCACTTTTTCTCCGTTATGGAGTGTGATGGTTTTGTCTAATTGAACGGTTTTCGTATCTTTCATCATTTGATCCGTGGATGCCTTGATGTCAAATACCCATGGATCTTCGATCACAACATCATCTTTGAAACTCTTGCTTATGGTATCATAGGTGAGTTTGATTTGAAGCGGCCCTTCGGTTGGCAGCTCGCTAAGCTTGATATCTCCGTAAATGGTATACATATCATCATTCACTTCAATAGACTGCGTTCCCCTGATTACCGTAAGATTTTGACCATTGACCAGGACCGTCGGAAATAAATGAGTCTGATAGTTGAAAGAGATGCCTTGGGCCGGCTCAAAGGTCGAACTGATGAGGAGACTGTCTGTATCGACCAGCACTTCATTTAAAGTCATCTTGCCGTATTTATTCTCAGACGTTTCTCCAATAGCTGTTTTATAGGTTGAATAATTAGGAGGGTTATTCTGATCAATGAACTGTTCGATGAGTCCTCCTACAAAAGGTACCTTAGCCAGCGAAACGCCTCCAAAAGGAATGCTCAGACCTATTGCCAAAACGGAGGCCGCGACCGTACCCACGATCCACTTTTTCGATCTGCTTTTTTTCTGTTTGTGAAGCTTTGTATTTACGCGTTTTTCCCACCGTTTTTGTTCCAGTTCGGTTAATTGCTCCTCCTCATATTGGGATACGTCAATCTGCATATCGTTTAACTTTTTATAAGTGGACATGAATTTACACCTCGTTTTTAGAAAATACAACCTGTCTCAGCTTTTTACGCCCTCGTGAGAGCTTGTTATGTATCCAGGATTCCTTCACGTTCATTTGCTGTGCCATTTCGCTTGTCGAGACACCTTCTAAATAATACTTTTCAAAAATAGTCCGATCCGTAGAAGAAAGATGGGCTAACATTTCTGCTACGTCTTGTTGTTGAGACTGAGGCCGTTCTCTGTACATATCATCCGTTATTTCAGCGCTTATAAATTTCTGCTGAGTTTTGATTATTCTTCGCTGGTAGTCAATTGCACGATACTTTGCAATGGCGGCAATCCACTGCTTGAATGTATTCTTCTCTTCGTCAAATGCATCGATATGCTGCCAAATGGCTAACAGCACATCATCTAAGCATTCCTCATATTCTTGCTGATTGTAATGCACGTGGCGTTTAATGATCGCTGAGATCAAGCCCCCGTACGTTTGAATAAGGAATGCAATGGTTTTTTCATTGCGTTTTTTAATTTGTTGTACAACGTTGGCTTCTGTAATTCTCACAAACGCTGCCCTCCCTTACGCTGTTGATTTAAGTCTACTATGTAATACGAATGAAAAGGCATAAACCTATCAGTGTTAAATCCTTTGAAGATGATTTTTAACTTGTTTAATAACAAGGATTAAACAGGTTTATTTTCATATTTTGTTCTGAACAGAAAAAAGGCCAGCTAAATCAAGGATCTCATTTAGCTGGTCTTTCCATTTTTAGTCTATTTTTACGATATAAAAAGTCTCATCTAAAACTAAATTCCGTCTCATTTATAACCATTACTCACAACAGCTGTGTGGAAGCACCCTACATTTTGTATGCCTTCATCGCTTTACCCAGCTCTTTGAAGGTTGGGCGCTTGCCGTACATCAGAACGCCGGTGCGGTAGATTTTTGCGGACAGCCAGCCGAAGAAAAAGATGGAAACGATCAAAATCGCGAGGGAAACGATAATCTCCCACAACGGCGGGCTTGCCAAGCCGATCCGTACGATCATGGATGTCGGTGATATAAACGGAATATAAGACGATATCTTCATCAGCGCCGAATTCGGAGCACTCAGGCTGAAAATCGCAATGTAGAAGGCAGCGAGCGAAACCATGGTCAGCGGCATAATCGCCTGTCCAAGATCCTCGGTACGGCTGACAATCGAACCGATAGCAGCATATAGCACGGCATACAGGAAGTATCCGAAGATGTAGAATACGATACCGAACACGAGCAGCATCGGGTCAATCGCGCTGAGGTCGATATTCAGCGAAGACAAGGCATCCATGTTGTGCGGCAGCATCAGGTTGATGACAACCACTACGCCAAAGGTGGCAATCTGGGCGATGCCAAGCAGGAACATCCCGATAACTTTGCCGAACATCTGACTGAGCGGAGATACGCTCGTAATCAAAATTTCCATAATGCGGGAGCTCTTCTCGGTTGTAACTTCGGATGCAATCATGTTGCCTGTTCCCATCAGCGTGATAAAGAACAGGATCACCAACGCATACACCACTACATAATTGACAGGATTGTCTTTGGTATCGTTGTCGGCAGCACCCGTGCCTCCGGCGCCTTGACTTTCAACACTGCGGGTATCGATCTGAACCGGCGTGTTGATTTCGTTAATCTGTTCGTCCGTTAATGTAAGACCCTCGACAACGCTTCGCGTTTTCGGTCCCTGCAGGGCGGCCTGAAGCGCGGAATGGAGCTCAGGGTCGAGGGTTTCGTCTTCCGAGCTGTATACAACCGTCGGGAATTTGCTCTCTTCCTTTGCTTCAAACCGGATATAACCTTCAATGTCTCCCTTAGCCACATCCTTGTTCAGAACGGCTTCATCATACGCGTCATATTTTATAAATTCATAATTTTGGGTTATGTCGGGAAGCGTTTTATTCAAGTCCTCCGCAATCGTCTGCTGTTCCCCGTATACGAGACCGATCCGGGTCGCTTCATCCGCTTTATCCCCGCTGAACAATTGAATGAAATACGGGATATTAATGCCAATGGTTATCAAAAGTGCAAAGATCAAGGTCGTTACGATAAACGATTTGGTTCTGACCTTGTTCATAAACGTAAACCGGATTACCGTCCATGTATTACTCATTGGATTCACCCACCGCCTTAATGAATATTTGATTCAGTGTCGGTTCCTTCACTTCAAACCGGTGAATCACGCTTTGCGACATCGCCAGATTCAAAATATCCTGCGCTGCATCCACATTGCTGATCCGTATCAAGTAGCCGTCTTCCAGGCGATCCACCTTGGTTACGCCGTTGATGGATTCCAGCCCCTTGACCTCGCCCGATGTACCGAGAGCCACTTCTTCACGCGGATAGCGGCTTTTGATATCCTTTAGGCTGCCTTGGAGCACCGTATTGGAACGGTGGAGGATGGTAATGTTTTTGCACAGCTCCTCCACATGCTCCATCCGGTGAGTCGAGAACAAGATACTGGTTCCTTGATCCCGCAGATCCTTTACCGTTGACTTCAGAAGCTCCACGTTTACCGGGTCAAGGCCGCTGAATGCCTCGTCGAGGATCAGGATTTGCGGACGATGAACAACTGCGGCAATGAATCCCATCTTCTGCTGATTTCCCTTGGACAACTCTTCGATCTTCTTGTTGTAGTATTCCGGAACCTCAAACCGGTCGAGCCAGTAGCGAAGGCTTTTATCCGCATCCTTTGCGGACATGCCGCGAAGCTGGGCCAAATATGAGATCTGCTCGCTAACCTTTACTTTCGGATACAGCCCGCGTTCCTCCGGAAGGTATCCCATGATCCGGCGAAGCTCATTGTTATAAGGCTTGCCGTTATATCGGATATTGCCTTCATCCGGATAGATCAGCCCGAGAACCATCCGCATCGTCGTTGTCTTTCCCGCTCCGTTCGCTCCGAGCAGGCCGTAAATCTCGCCCTCGTTCACCTGTAGTGAGATCCGATTTACCGCCGTTTTATCCGCGTAAATCTTCACCACGTCTTCCAAATGCAATCGCTGCATATCTCCTGTCTCCTCTCCTTATTGCCGTACGCCGGCAGGCGTGTTTCCATCAATCCACAAACTTAACACTTCATCCAATTCCAAACCTCTTGTCTTTAAAAAGCTCATTCCCGCCGAGTGAAGAATCCGCTCCACCTCAAGGCATTCCGTGGTTACAAAAGAAATGCTGTTCGCTCCCTCCTGCAGCATGCTGACGACTCCGGGAAGTTCGCTCACCACGGAAGCATCGCCCGCAATCCAGCATTCCTTCCAATTATCCAGCAGACTATCCTTCTCGACCATCCCGAGCATCTTTCCGTGATGCATCAGAACAATGTAATCGGCCAGTCTCCGGATCTCGTCCACGATATGGGTGGACAATATAATCGTGGTGCTCCCGTCCTTCATGCAGCCCCGAAGCTGGTCCATCATCAGCTTCCAGGCAAACGGATCAAGGCCCGAGGAAGGTTCATCCAGCAGCAGCAGTTTCGGTCGCGGCGCCAAGGCTGCGGCGATTTCAAACTTTCGCCGTTCGCCCTTTGACATCTTGCGCAGCTTGACCTCACGGGGAACGCCGAATTTGGACATCAGCTCGTCAAAATAGTACCCGTCCCAGCTGTCGTACCATAGAGAGCGGAACGATGCGGCTTCGTCAGCCGTCATGTATCTCTCCTCCGAGCTAAGCTGCTCCGGCACGAATCCGATCTGTCTTCGGATATCCAGCGGAAGACCTTTCGGGAACTGCTTTCCAAACCAGCCGATCTCGCCTTCATCCGGCAACACCGTCTGGATCAGCATGTTCAACATCGTGCTCTTGCCCGATCCGTTCGGTCCGACGAGGGCGATGATATACCCTTCGGGAATCGACAGATTCAGGGGTCCCACATGTTTGGTTCGTCTCCGCTTAATAACGTTACGCAATTCGATCACGTTATTTTCCACCGGATTCACGTTCCTTCCCCTGATGATATTTCTTCCGAACAATCTCCATAAAAATAGCTTTCAGCTCTTCCTCGCTGCAATGGACGGAAAGCCCCGTGTCAACCGCGGCTTCCAGCGCTTCGATAACCGTATCCCGTTTGAAACGTTCGCGGGTTTGGTCCCCCACGCCGGCGACAAAGGTGCCTGTCCCTTGGCGGGTCCGGAGCAGACCTTCGCTCTCCAAATCCTGATACACCCGGCGTACCGTTATAACACTGCAATTTAGACCGCTGGCAAATTCTCTGATGGACGGCAAAAGCATCCCCTCCCCTATCTGTCCGCTGATGATCAAGGATCTGAGCTGCGTCTCAATCTGGTGATACAAAGGTTCCGCGCTGTGCTCGTTGATTTGTATCGGGATTCGCACCTTTTTCACCTCACCTCGTTTTCATATTTTAATGGGCCGTCGCTCCCCTGCATGTTCAGGATAGATCTCTTACCAGCATGTGCTTGTAAGTCAACCGGCACATGCCGGCGTAACCGGCCAGGCCGATGAGGAGAGAACCCCACATGACCGGTGACAGCAGCTCCCATTTTTTCGAAGCATCCGCAACATAGTAAAACAGGCTAAATCTTAATCCGATAAGGAACAAGACCAAAATAATGAATCCGATGAGGACAAGGAGGAGCATGGTCATCCAGAAGTACGCTTTTCCGCTGATTAAATTTTCGAAATAAATGTACAATCCGTTGACTAATATCCCAATCCCGACCCACGTAAGCCCGAAGGAAACGTAGGCCGCCAGGTTCAGCGCGGTCCTAAGATCCGCGGCAATAAAATAAATGAGTCCAAAAAATACGACGCTGTTTACCGCAAAGGAGGCGATTCCGAAAATAGCTCGGCTTACGATGACGGCTTCCGTTGGAACCGGAATGCTCCGGTAATAATACAGCACCTGGGTGTAAGAATCCTCGCTCAAATACTTGAACGACCTTCTCGAAAAGCTGTATCCCAGCATGGAACCGAACATAATCATTAAAAAATCGGCGAAGGGATTATAGAACCTCTCTTCAAACAGGCTGTTTATAAAAAAACTAATGACCAAACCCATGTAGAGCATAAATAATATCGTCCATATGATTTGCAGCTTGTCATTCTTCAACTCTTTCGAGACGATTCTCATCGCCTGTCTGACGGTCTGCAATCTCCTCACCTTCCCCTGTGGTTCATATAGGTGACTCACCTGTGCTTACTGTGTATATCTTTATACACAGTATATAGTGTAGATATGGGAGTGTCAACCCTGAATATTCCATTTCATCGAAACATGCGCACAAAAAATCCGGCAGCTTAAGCTGCCGGATCCCATCAATTCCTTGGCACTCATTTATTCTGATCTTTTACAAGCCGAAAATGACGTTCCATACCGGCTGCGTATGGCCCCCGGGATACATCACGTAAAGCAGCGTATAGACGGCTACGCCGGTAATCGCAGTGAAAAACCAGATGATCGATGTGACGCGGCCCCATTTCCGGTGCTTGGAGAATTTCTCCTTAAACCCGAGGGTAAGCGTCGTAATACCGAATACGGCAGCTACCGTGGCCAATACAATATGGAATATCAGGAACACCTGATAATAAGGCTTCAGGTCATCCGGTCCTCCCCAGGACGTGTTTCCGATAAATACGGTTCGGGAAGAATAGATAATGAAAAAGATAATCGCCGCAACCGCAGCCCAGATCATGACCTTTTTGTGCGCATCGCGCTTACCCTTAATGATGAGTCCCCAGCCGATCGCGACAAGCACCGCGCTGATCACGATAAACGTCGTGCTGATAGTGGGAAACAGCGTGTACAAATCCATGGAACATCCCCCTTAGCTCTTACGCTTGATTCAATTTGCTGTCGGGCATTTCCGCAGGAAGCGGATCATCCTCTTTGTTCTCCCGCTTGTACCAATGGAAGAATACATAAGCGAGCATCGAAGCGAAAATGACCTCTTGGAAAAATTTCATGATGATGCCGCCGACTCGCTGATCAATGCCCGGTTCCAGGTAACCGAAAAAGGACGGACCCCCGAAACGCTCCAGCAGAACCGACGGATCGCCGGGTACGCAGTACCCCATCGCTTTGGCCCAGGTGTTTGGATCGCTGTAGGTGGCATACATCGGTTCGCTCGAGAAAATGATCAAAGCGCATGCAGGCGTCAGCAGTACCATGTTCAGAAAAATGTAGCCCATTTTCATCAGGCCCGATGATTTGTCCTTTTCCGGGATCGGCTGAATGATCGCCCACCACATGAGCAGCGAGGCAATGAACAAGATGAGATAGTAGAATCGGTGAACCCAGAAATTCAGCATGACATAATCGTGTACGGCCGGGAAATGATAAAACGAGAACAAGCCGTTAAACACGACCGCGGACACGACCGGACGTGCCAATACGTGCAGCTTCTTAAACGGATTGATCCGGTCCAATGACCGCCACAACCACACGGGAATGCCCAAAATCAGAAGCGGCGTCGCAACCAGATAAGACATGGCCATGCTTACCATATGAAAAGAAAACATCGTATGTCCCAACAGGTCAATGGGTCCGCCCTGGGCCATGTACATCGCCAGCATCCCCATCAGAAAAAGCGTTTTTCTGCCTACAGACACAGGCTCGCTCCCTTCAAAGCGACTGCTCAGCGGACCGATCAGGAGGAAATACCCTGCGGTAACCAGGAGCATGAACGCAAGAAAGAAGGGACTCCACTTCTCTGCAAAGCTAAAATATTCTAAACCCAGCATGCCGAAAACCTCCTATTACCGGGTAAAATTCTGTCTAAATTGTGACAACGGCCCTTAACGGAAGAGAAACGGCTTTTCCGTCCACCAACGTGAACGGTAACCGTTTCTGCAGAATGATCACACATCTTCTGTTATTCTGAAAAAAAGAGGTGGCGCAAGCCACCTCTTTATGATTTTACCACCAAACCCAATATAAAGCCATGACGATGGCCGTACTGGCCACGAAGAACCCGCCGATCATAAAGATGATCGGCATCAGATGGCCCTTATCCTTCAAGTGCATCCAGTACCCCATCTGCACAAACACTTGGAGCACAGCCATAATCAGCAGCAAAATGATGGTGAAAGCCGGATTGATACCACCCGCAGCCACCGCAGCAAAAGCTATAGCTGTCAGCACAATCGAAAAGATAAAGACGATAATGTGCTTTTGCGGACCTTCCACGCGATGGCGGTGTTTAATCGCATGACGTTCCGATTGTTGTTGATCTGCAGTCATTCCTTAGCCCACCTTTCCGAGAAGGTATACGACCGAGAAAATGAACACCCATACCACGTCGATAAAGTGCCAGTACATTGCGGACACATAAACTTTTGGTGCCGTCACCACGGTTAACCCTTTGGTGAACAGCTGTCCGATCAACAGACTGATCCATACAACGCCGAACGCCACGTGGGCGCCGTGGAAACCAACCAGCGTATAGAATGCGGATGAGAATGCACTCGTCGTCATACCGAATGATTCGTGCGCAACATACTCATAGAACTCGTAAATCTCCAGCCCCAGGAACCCAAGGCCGAGAACAACCGTGACGATAAGCCAGGTTTTAAGCGACTTCAGGTTGTGACGGTGCATCGCCTGAATCGCGAATACGCTCGTCAAGCTGCTGACCAGGAGGATCAGCGTGGCTACTGCCGTAATCGGCAGGGAGAACAATTCGGCGGCCGTAGGACCGTCGGCGTTTTGATTGCGCAAAGCAAGGAACGTCGCGAACAGCGTACCGAAGAGTACGGCTTCTCCGCCAAGGAAGAGCCAAAAGCCAAGCGTTTTGTTGCGGCCCTCAAGGGTCGCTTTTTCCGGCTCGTGAGGAAGCTTTCCGTTTACATGTTCTGCGTGTGCGGATGTCATGCTTTACCCTCCTCTTCCAGTTCTTCCGGTTCAATGTGATAGCCGTGGTCGTCGACCAGGGAGCGCGTGATCATGGCTCCGAAGGTGATAATCAGACCGATGGCCAAAACGATGTAATTATTGAAGATCAAACTCATAAAAGAGTTCGAGAATTGTTCGTTGCTGAACATAAAGCCGAGACCTGCAATAAAGAGGCCCAGAGACATCACGAACGGCAAAATCGAAGGCGACGGCATGTGAATCGCACCGATCGGCTCAGCCGGCGTCATTTCCTTGTTGCCTGCCATTTTCTCTTTCCAGAAAGCATCGATTCCGCGAACAAGCGGAGTCTGCTTGAAGTTGTACTCCGGAGGAGGAGATGGAATCGTCCACTCCAGCGTACGGCCGTCTCCCCACGGATCCGCAGGCGCATTCTTAGGCTTAGTGAGCGACGAAATCGTATTGCCCAGGAACAGGAGCACGCCGATTCCCATCAGGATCGCCCCGATCGTGCTGACCAGGTTCATCGTGTCAAAGCCCTGGTTCGGCAGATACGTAAAGATACGGCGCTGCATCCCGATCAAACCAAGGAAATGCTGAATGAAGAACGTCATATGGAAGCCGATGGCAAAGAACCAGAAGGTCAGCTTGCCAATGGTTTCGTTAAGCACGCGTCCGAACATTTTCGGCCACCAGTAGTGCAGACCCGCAAAAAGTCCGAATACCAGACCGCCAACGATCGTGTAGTGGAAGTGGGCAACGACGAAATACGTATCATGATACTGGTAGTCGGCAGGCGCCGCAGCCAGCATGACACCCGTAACCCCGCCCATAACGAAAGTCGGAATAAATCCGATGGCGAACAGGTTCGAGCTGGTGAAGCGGATTTGGCCGCCCCACATGGTAAAAAGCCAGTTAAAGATTTTAATGCCTGTCGGAACCGCGATCAGCATCGTTGCGATGGAGAACAGCGCGTTCGCCACAGGACCGAGTCCCGTCGTAAACATATGGTGAGCCCAAACCATGAAGCCGAGGAAGGCGATCAGGATGGTAGCAAACACCATGGAGCTGTAACCGAACAGCCGTTTACGGGAGAAGGTCGGAATCACTTCCGAAATAATGCCGAAGGCGGCAGGATCAAGATGTAAACTTCAGGGTGTCCGAAGATCCAGAAAATATGCTGCCAGAGCACCGGGTTGCCGCCTCCCGCAACATCGAAAAAGTTGGCTCCGAGAATCCGGTCGAAGCTCAGAAGAACCAGGCCAACGGTTACTGCAGGAAACGCGAACAAGATCATGACGGACGTAATGAAAGACGTCCAGGTAAACATCGGCATTCTCATGAAGGACATGCCCGGAGCACGCATCGTAATGATCGTTACCAGGAAGTTGATGCCCCCGATCAAGGTACCGAGACCGGCGATCTGAAGGCCGATCGTGTAGAAGTCAACCCCGCGTCCTGGACTGTAATCCGTCGAGGATAGAGGCGTATATGCCGTCCAGCCCGCATCCGGGGCCCCGCCCATAATCCAGCTTAAGTTCAGCAGAAGACCGCCGAACAGGAATGTCCAGAAGCCAAGCGAGTTCAGAAACGGAAACGCTACGTCGCGCGCGCCGATCTGGAGCGGAATCACCGCGTTCATCAGTGCGAAGATAACCGGCATAACGCCGAGGAAAATCATCGTCGTGCCGTGCATGGTGATCAGTTCGTTAAAGACCTGCGCCGAAACCAGGTCGTTCATCGGCTTAATCAGCTGCAAGCGAATGAGAATCGCTTCAATGCCGCCGATGCCAAAGAACAGTCCGCCCGCCACCAGGTATAATATTGCGATTTTTTTGTGGTCAACCGTTGTCAACCAGTCCATGAGCCCGGTGTAGCGCTTGGCGCCGTGGGCCTTAGCATGAACATGGGCTTGGGCTTGAGCATGAGCATGAGCCAAGGTTTTGTACCCCCTTATAAAATTCTTGCTGTATTAGAGGTTGTTCGAAAAGCCGAAACCGCGCTTTTCGGAACTCCTTCCATTAGTACTCCAACTTGTAATTCGCCAAATAATCGGCGATCTGCTCGATCTCTTCATCGCTGAATCCGAGATCTTTCGGAGCAGGCATCAGGTTGCCGGGTTTAACCCCCTTAGGATCTTTCAGCCATTCCACAAGGTTGTCTTTTACCGGTTTGGAGCCTTTTGCACCGTTCGTATCATTCAGCAAGATTCCCGCTATGGTTTCACGCGATCCGATTCCCGTCAGGTTGGGAGCCGAAAATCCGCCTTGGTCGCCCACGGCGTGGCAGGAGAGGCAGTTCGTTTTGAATTTCTCGGCGAGCTGTTTATCCTCCGGAAGCACAGCCGGCGCTTTGTTTGCTTCAACCCATTTTTCAAAGTCTTCAGGCTCAACCGCTTTCACGCGGAATTCCATGAAGCCGTGAGACGGTCCGCACAATTCGGCGCATTTGCCGATGTATGTACCAGGTTTTGGAGTACTAAGGCTCATATGGTTAATGGTGCCGTCCGTGTTGGTATCCATTTTGCCTGCGAGGGCCGGTACCCAGAAGGAGTGCAGCACGTCAGCCGTTTTCAGTTCCAGCGCGATTTTCTTGTCCACGGGGATCAGCAATTCCTGCGCCGTTTTTAATCCCTCGTATTGCGGATACTCGAATTCCCACCAAAATTGGTGTGCCGTTACCTTTACCTGAAGCGCATTCTTGTCTTTCCAGTCGTTCGGCCCGTCGCCGTACGCAAAAATCTGCTGGATCGTAGGAATTGCAAGCACGATTACGAGGACCAGCGGTATGGCTGTCCAGATAATTTCAAGCTTGTGGTTCCCTTCCACTTGCTCCGGAACCTCGTTCTGTCCCTTTTTTCTGCGGAATTTAATCAACACGTATATCCCAATCGCAAATACAACAATGACTACCAGAGTCATGATTGCGATGGAAAGCTTGATCAAACCCAGTTGCCCTTCAGCTACAGGACCCTGCGGATTCAGTGCTGACAAGTCTTCGCGGCCGCAGCCGGACAAGAGCAAAGAAAACACGGCCAACAAAGGAAGGAGACGCTTTACAGCCTGCCACCGTTTCATCATTGATCTACCCCACTTTTCCGATTTTCGTAGACTACCATCCGGCGCGAACAGCGGTAATCTACCTGCAGTATCACGGATGAAGTAATCCTGTCAATTAAAGCAATCACTTATTAAATATAAGTTTAAGGCTACCTTTTGTCAATCATTCACAAGGAGTTCACAAATTGTTCGAAAAGATGACAAAGTCGCGCCGTATCTGGATTTGCAATCGTTTTCATTGTTTGCATACATCGATCAAGGCGCTTTGGCGGCCTTGACATCGATAATTTCCAGGATAGTAGACATTATGTATATATATGGACAAAAGTCACATTTTGAAACGGTTTTTGCCCATGCAAAAAGAGAGAAGGGGTCCCTTCCCTCTTACTCTACTCCGTCAAAATCATCGCGCCTTCCCGGGTAATCGCGATGGTGTGCTCGTACTGAACGCCCACGCTTCCGTCGGCGGTCGAGATCGTCCAGCCGTCATCGCTCCAGAGGACGCGCCGGACGGCCCGAGCGTAAATACGGGCTCGATCGTGAATACCATGCCCTCCTTCAGCTTTTTGCCCTTACCCGGACTGCCGTAACCCGGAACGTCAGGCGGCTCATGCAGTTTCCGGCCGATGCCATGCCCGACGAGCGGCTTCACCAGGCCGAACCCTCCTTCAATGGCCGACTGCTCGATCACGCTTCCTATATCGCCAAGGGTTTGGCCGGCCCTTGCCATTCCTATTCCTTTATAAAGCGCATCACGCGTATGATCCATAAGCCTCGTTATTTCGGGAGCGGTCGTCCCGACGGCATAAGTCCACCCCGAATCCGCAAGCCAGCCGTCTTTATTGACGACAATATCGATCGTCACGACGTCTCCGTCACGAAGCTTTCGGGTTCCGGGAAAGCCGTGGCAAACGACGTCGTTAACCGAAGCGCATGTCGCAAACGGAAATCCCTTATACCCTTTCTGTTCCGGTGAGGCACCGGCCTTTTTCAGATAATCCTCTACCCTCGCATCGATTTCCAGCGTGGATGCGCCCGGGCGAACCCACTTCGCTACTTCGCGGTGGCATGCCGCAAGAATTCGCCCGGCCTCCCGCATGTACCCTATCTCTTCCCTGCTCTTGAGCGATATTTTCATGCTCCCACACTCCTTTGCAAGCCACCCCTTATCATGAGCAACAGGGGGTATCCATACACTATATGTATGCGGGCGCCAAGTAGAAGCCCCTGAATCCGCTGAGAAAAACGAAGGCGCTTATTGCTGTTAGGTATAGGCCCGAATTCGCAAAAAAACCGTTTCCGGGGATTTCCCCGAAAACGGCCAAAGGTTTATCTGTTTTAAATTTTACGTCATAAATTAGCATGCATGTTGGCATTTCTCTTAGGCGGGCTTAAACATTTTACGAAACGGAAGAGTTCATTCTTCCAAGCTCATGCTCCACGACGAGCGTAAGCTCTTCTTCATAGCCTCCCATAATATGGTATTTCCGGACATACTCCTTTACAAATTTTTTCGGATCTTTAGGCCGGAAAATTCGTGTCATTTCCCGCAGACTTTCTTTAACTTCATTGTGACCTTTCGTTGCCATGATGATCCCTCCCAAAACGTGGAAATAAATAACTCCGTTTAAGAGAATGCCGAAAAGATCTACCTTGTTAAATTGTAGCCGACTGCAGTTCTGGTGATAGGTTGATATTCAGCAACTTACCAAAACCTCTGACACTATACTTACCACATAAGCAAGTAACTGAATCATTTATATATTGTATCATATTCCTCCGACGGTTTCATCTTTCCCAATAAATGTTTTTTGACTCATTTTTTTACCGCAAGATGCTTCCCGCTTTTTTGGTTAAAATATCGGTAGAAAGTTGACTATCCATTTGTGCATATACGAAAAAATGACTCGTTTATCGGAAATTTATACTTACGGTATAAGGTTATAGGAAAGGAGCGTTTTGCAAAATGGAGCAACCGGCAGCCATGCTGACCTCTCCGGCTCAGACCGCCCCCCTCTTTCCTTCGCTGCCTCCCGAGGAGCAGGGATGCCGGACGGACGTTTTGGAAGAAGCCCATCAGACCATCATCTCCCGTTATCCGAAAATGAAAAGCTTCCTGATGGTCCGAGGCGGCAGCCTTATTTACGAGCAGTATTACAACGGCCATCATGCGGGGGCATTGAACGATCTTCGTTCAGCCACCAAAAGCTTCACCTCGGTCCTGTTCGGCATGGCTTCCGGGGACGGGCTTTTGCCGCCGCTCGACGCTCCCATTCTGCCCTTGCTCGGGAAGTACGCAAAAAAAACAAGGCATCCCCTCCTGAACCGGGTCACCTTCAGGCACCTGCTGACCATGACCTCGGGTTTTGCCTGGAAAACGGGCAAGAAACTAGGCGAACCGCTGATACATCAGCTTCACCGGACCCGTAATTGGACTTCCTTTGCCCTCTCCCTTCCCGTCATCGAGGAGCATATGGGGACCTTCCAATACCGCAGCACGGATTCCCATCTTCTGTCCGTCGCACTCAGCGAGGCTGCGGGAAAAGATGCATTTTCATACGCCTCCGAGCGTCTTTTCGTTCCGCTCGGCATCAGGCACGCCGCATGGACGCCAAGCCCCGAAGGGCACAGCATGGGACATATCGGTCTGTACCTGACGTCCCGCGACATGGCCAAATTCGGTCTTTGCTGCATGAACGGAGGGAAATGGAAGGATACGGAGATCATTCCGGAAGGATGGCTTAAAGAAGCTCTGGCTCCGCAGGCGGAAGGTTATCCCGCTTTTGGCGACTACGGATACCAATGGTGGTCGGGAAAAATCGATGGACACCCGTTCTCGCTCGCACACGGGCACGGAGGACAACAGCTTTATCTGTTCCCCGGCCTCGACACGGTTATCGTGTTCACTCAGGACAGCCGCGTAACCCGTTGGAAAAATCCGCGGATGCTGCTGGATAAATTTGTATTGAAATCGATCATGGCATAAAGCTCCCTCCCATCGCTCTCACTGGTAAATCAACAGATGAAAGGCGGTATTCCCATGAACAGACCCTCGCCACGGATTTTGATTCTTTACGCCAGTTACGGGAGCGGGCACCTGCAGGCTGCCCACGCCATTGAAGCGCAGCTCCGGCGAAAGGGCGTCAGGGAGGTTCTCCTCTTGGACTTGATGGCGGAGGCCCATCCTTTTTTGAATGAAATGACCAAGTTTTTATACATGCAAAGCTTCAAATCCTTTCCGTATTTATACGGATGGATCTACGACAAAACCAAGCATATGAAACCGGACTCGCTTTTTGGAACTCTTCTTCACCGGGTTGGCCTCGCCAAATTAAGCCGGTATCTGTGCCGGGAAGAACCGGATCTGATTATCCATACTTTCCCGCAGGTCACCATCTCCCGGCCCAACGGGCAAAGCGGGCAGTCCGCTCCAGTCGTGACCGTCCTCACCGATTACGATCTTCATGGACGCTGGCTCCACCCCGGCGTGGACAGATATTACGTCGCTACGGATGACCTTAAACGGGAAGCGATTGAACGGGGGATTCCCTCCGAGCGAATTATCGTCAGCGGCATCCCGCTGATGCCGTTTTTTGATCTGCGCCAAAACGGGCAGGATCCCGAGCCCCTGGATATCCGTCTGGATCCCGGCAGGAAAACGGTTTTGCTCATGGGCGGCGCGTACGGCGCGATCCAGAACTGCATGGAAATAGGCAAAAGGCTTGAATGCGAGCCCGAGCTTCAGACCGTCATTATTTGCGGCTGGAACAAGCCGCTGTGCGAACAGCTGACCGCCGCATTCAAAGATAGCCCGCATGTTCATGTTCTCGGTTATGTGGAACGGATCTCCAGGCTGATGGAGAGGAGTTTCTGCATGGTTACCAAGCCGGGAGGCATAACGATCTCCGAATGCATCGCCTGCGGCCTTCCCCTTTTTCTCTATCGGCCCGTACCCGGGCAGGAGCGGGGCAATGCCCTATACCTCGAGAGCAAAGGCGCCGCGACCATCTCCTACGATCCGGAGCATCTTGCCGTACGGATATGCCATCTCCTGAGAAATCGGGAAGCGTTGGATAGCGTCAAGCGCCGGATAGACGCTCTCTCCAAGCCCCATGCCGCAGAAACCATTGTGGACGATTTGTTCGCCAATCTGCTTCAATCCAAGCGGGAGCTGGAGCTGTCCGGCGTGTAAACGGCGGATATTCCCGCTTGAAACTGGATACGTTATGCATAT
Source organism: Paenibacillus sp. DMB20 (assembly GCF_000987955.1). GTDB lineage: Bacteria > Bacillota > Bacilli > Paenibacillales > Paenibacillaceae > Paenibacillus_AQ. The sequence goes on along the minus strand of NZ_LAZU01000017.1, from coordinate 25,883 downwards.
CAATCTATTCACATCACGAGAGGAGTTATGGCATGTCTGGAAAGGATAAAGGTATGCATCCCATCACCCACGAAAAGGTTGAGGTGGACGGCGTATATACCAATGAATGGGGCCGTGAGGAGTATTTTAAACGCGGCGAGACTTTCAGTGCCGATCCGATTCTCGGCACGACGGAATGGCGTCTGACCGAATACGATTTTGAAAATCATCACGACGGACGTACAGACGAGCGCCTGATCGTGAAGGAAAAGGGACATGGCAAACAGGACAAGGTGCATCCGCGGTACAGCAACGCCGAGGACTAATTTTGCTATCGCTTGAACCCCAAATGGAGAAGGGGGTTATATGATGAAACGAAAACGGCTGCTGATTCTGCTCCCCATCCTTTTGATCGGCGCCGGATGGCTAGCTATCCATCTGGGAGAACCGGAATACGGTTATATGCCTCCCGAACGGATACTGGCCAACCCGTCCGCTTCCCAAGCGCTTCGTGACAAAGGCATTCGCGCCTTCGACCTGCCGGACGGCCCGATTCCCGTGCAGGGTAAAGGCAACGTGGGTGCCGCCTCCGGGATCACGCCCGAAACGGGCGCGGTTCAAGTCGATGAAAAACTGTTGGCGCTGGGACGAAAGACGCTTTATAAGGAAACCTTCGGCAACGAGGTGTTCATGACCGACGTGCTGGGCATACTGGATGGTCCGATCAAACTGAAAAACATAACCAAGGCGCTGCTTGATTTGAAGGGCAAAGGAACTTCAAACCTTCGGGTCGAGCTGGACACGGACGCTACGATCGGAGGCAGATCCTACAAAAAAGGCGACAAGTTCGACACCGGCATCGATGTCGCCCAAGGCTCTTACCTGCCGCTGGGCCTCCCGCTGAAATATTCGGAAGGAAGAGTGAAGATCGGCGTCACTTGCATGGCCTGCCACGCCACCGTGGACCCCGAAACGAAACAGATTGTGGAAGGTGCCCCGAACGCCGATTTTAACGTCGGCCAATTGATGGCTCTCGCGCCGAATACGGCTTCCTTCTTCACCCATACCGATGTCAGGAACCTGGTTCAATATGTAAAAAGCACCGATCGTCGCGTTACCTCCTCCGAAGGCAAACAGGTTCATCTTCCCGACCCTGACGCGCTTGAAAAGGCCGTGGACGAAAACTTTTCGAAGTGGACGCCCGGAAGCTTTGACACGACGCCGGATCTGGTAAGCAACATGACCCAGATGCCGGATATATTCACAAAAGGAAAGCATCCCTACAGCTGGAGCGGGTTTGCCATGGCCGGAAATTTCAAGGGCCTCAGCACCTTCAGCAACAACGTCCATGCGCAAAACACCGATCCGTTGAGCCAACTGGAGGTCAGCAGCACGCTGTTTGGCATCGACAAGGAAGTGTTCATCGGAACGATCCTCCAAAATGCGTCCAATCCAAGATATCGGTATGATCCGGCAAGCGGCTTAAAACCGTCGGAGTTCCATGATAAGATTGACCGCAGAACGCCCGGCGTTCCCGGTTTTAACGAATCCGTGAAATCCCCGCAGTTTCCGAAAATGTCGCCCGTGGCGCCAAACGGTCTGTTTATCGGCACTCCGGGGTATAAAGCCAACGAACAGGTAAACGCCATGGCCGCATACCAGAACACGATCAAGCCGCCGGAGCCGAAGCAGGCGGCCGACCCGAAAACCGTCAAGCTTGGAGCCGAGGTGTTCAGAAAAGCCCAGTGCATCAGCTGCCACGCAGGCGATTCTTTTACGAACCACCGGATCGTTCCATCTTCCGTCATCGGTACGGAGCCGACCAGAGCACGGTCTTTTGCCGGGACGGAGCGGAAATTCGGGCCTCCGGTAAACTACATGCCGGATACCCCCATTCCGATTCCGAAAGACGCCAAGATCACGAAAATCCCGACCGGCCATCTCGATCCCGGCCAGCTTAAGCTCGGTTTTGCCCATCAGGGCTCGGAGGGCGGCTATAAGGTTATGGGCCTCATCGGTCTCCCCTGGTCGGCCCCTTATCTTCACGACGGCGGGGTAGCGGTTGGTCCGGAGCTGCCCCAGCTTGGCATATCCGGAACCTTGTTCAAAGGAATCCTGCCCGACCCCTATAACAGCCTTAAAGCCATGATCGACCAAAAACTCCGCCAGCGGGTCATCGAGGCAAACCGCAGCGATGCCCGGCTTAGAGATACCCACGTAACAGGCCAAGGCCATGAGTTCTGGGTCGATGAAAACACGGGCTTTACAAAGGAGCAGCAGAACGCGCTCATCCAATACCTGCTTCAATTAAAAATGAAGTAAGGACACAACGGGACGGATCGGCCGATAGACCGTAAACGAACGGCGGCCGATCCGTTCTTTGTTCGGCACATCCCATTAAAAGAGGCTCCCATCTTTATTCCTTGCAGGCATCATACTTTGTCCCAAGCGGTCATATGGTATAGTAGCTTGCCCTAAAGACAAGGAGTTGGTGTGATGTCCCCGTTCAAATCGTCCACGGGAATCCCTGAAAATCTGGCCGCTACCCTGTGTTACCTGTTTCCGATGGTCGGCGGAATTCTTTTTCTCGCTCTCGAAAAAAGAAGCCGCTACGTCATGTTCCATGCCCTCCAGTCCCTGCTGGCCTTCGGAAGCCTGGCACTCGCCCATATGCTGTCCGGGGCCGTCCCGATTGTCGGACTGCTGGCCTCCGGGTTGCTCGCGCTGATCGGCGTACTCATGTGGCTTGTGCTGATGTTCCACGCCGTTCAGGGCCGCTGGTTCAAGCTGCCGTGGATCGGCCGCTTTGCGGAGAAGCAGATTGCCCGGATGTAAGAGAGCAGGCGGCAACGAGAAAAAGAGTCTGTTTTCCTTTAAAGAACAGAAAACTCAGTCGAAGTCCGTCTTTATACTAAAAAAGGGCATCCGCTTACGCGGCATGCCCTTCGGCCGTCTCTCCCGCAGGGAGGGTTACGGCCTTGCTTTGTTTTAATCCGTTAAACAGCAGGTTCAGTACGATGGCCGTCAAGCTGCCGGCCACGATGCCGTTGTCGGCGAGGATGCGAACCCAGTCCGGCAGCTGCGCGAACAGATTCGGCACGGTGGTAACGCCAAGCCCCATGCCCACCGAACAAGCGATGATGAACAGGTTCTCGTGCCGGTTCAAATCCACCTGATCCCCCAGCATTCGAATGCCGGAGGACACAACCATCCCGAACAGCGCAATCATCGCGCCGCCCAGAACGGAAGTCGGCACAAGCTGCGTCAATGCGGCGATTTTCGGCACGAATCCGATCAGGATCAGCAGGCTGCCCGCCACCACGATCACGTCGCGGGTTTTAACCCGGCTCATTTGCACGAGCCCGACGTTTTGCGAGTAGGTGGTATACGGAAACGAGTTGAAAATGCCGCCTACCATGATGGCAAGCCCTTCGGCACGGTAGCCCTTGGATAAATCCTTGGAGGTGATGTCTTTCCCCACGATTTTGCCGAGAGCCATGAATACGCCCGTCGACTCGGCCACGCTGACGATAGCCACAAGGATCATGGTCAGGATCGGAATCAGCTTGAATTCCGGCGTTCCGAAATAAAACGGCTGCGGAGCGCGGAACCATCCCGCTTCATGCAGCGGCGTCAGGTTGACGTCACCGATAAAAGCTGCGGCCAGCGTGCCCAGAATCAAGCCGAGCAGAACCGAAATGGAGCGCAGAAAGCCTTTGGCAAAGCGGTTCATCAAAATGATGAACAACAGGACGCTAAAGCCGAGCGTCAAATTCAACGGGCTGCCGAAATCTTCGCTGCCCTGTCCGCCGGCAAGGTCGTTCAGCGCCACCGGGATAAGCGTAAGACCGATAATCGTCACGACCGAGCCGGTTACGACCGGCGGGAACACGGCGATCAGCTTGCCGAAAAGTCCCGAGAACAGGACCACGAACAGGCCGGAGGCGATAATGGAGCCGTAAATGACCGACATGCCGTGCTCGGCACCGATAATAATCATCGGACCGACGGCTTGGAAGGCGCAGCCCAGCATAACCGGCAGCCCGATTCCGAAGTATTTGTTGCCGAACACCTGCAGCAGGGTGGCGACGCCGCACGCCAGCAGGTCGATGGCGATCAGATAGGTAAGCTGCTCGGTCGTCAGGCCAAGGGCATTGCCTACGATCAGCGGTACGATAATGGCGCCCGCATACATAGCCAGCACATGCTGAATACCGAGCGAGAACGTTTTGGCAGGATGGCGACGTTTGTCAAAAATCGGCTCCTGAGCGGACAGCTTCTGTTCTTCCATGGAAAATGAATGCCTCCCGATAATGGATTGGTTGATCTACGCGAACGTAACGACGCCGTTGTCCAAAGCCGCGATGCGAACCAGCGATTCGACGCGGTATCCCGCTTCGGCCAGCAAACGCCCGCCGGGCTGAAACGCTTTTTCGATCACGATGCCGATGCCGGCCACTTCGGCGCCCGCCTGCTCCACAATGCGAGCGAGTCCGAACGCGGCCTCCCCGTTAGCAAGAAAGTCATCGACAATGAGAACCCGGTCGCCCGGATGTATGAATTTTTTCGAAACGGTGATTTCGTTTGTCTCCTGCTTCGTGAAGGAATACACCTTCTCCACGAAAATATCCTCGCGGAGCGTCAGCGATTTCTGCTTTCGGGCAAAGATGAGCGGCACCTCCAGTTCCAGTGCGGTCATGATCCCGGGAGCGATGCCGGACGATTCGATCGTCAACACCCGTGTAATGTTTTCCCCTTGAAACAGCCGGGTAAACTCCCGTCCGACCTCTTTCATCAGCACCGGATCCATCTGATGGTTCAGGAACGAATCCACCTTCAGGACCTGTCCGTTCAGCACGATGCCTTCCTCCCGGACCTTGTTTTGCAGCAATTGCATGATGCCCCTCCTCTTGTTATGTGATCGAGCCGTTCTTCGCAAAACAGCAAAAAGCCCACTTCCTCCATGCCGGTCACCGGATGGAACAAATGGGCTTGATCAGCAAAATAAACATTCCCTTACCCGGTCAAGGGCAGGGAAATAAATTTCGCCGTCATCCCGTAGTCCGATCATTCCGGTGATCGGGTAGAGACATGCAGGCCGATTCCTGCACATATACGAGAAACGTACTCTATGAAATCGTATTTTCCTAATTTCGTGAATGAATGAAGTATACCTTATTTACTATGAAAAACAAAGTGAAAATTTACGGAAATTTTAAAACGCGTTTGTTTTTTCATCTTGTCCCGAAGGGCGATAAAAGCAAAGCAGGACGGCCCTCGGATTACAGGCAACCCGGGGCCGTCCATTTTTCATTTCAGCTATATATTCAGTCGGCCAAGTCCAGTTGTTTCATGATCCGAAGCAGTACCACCACGGCTTGGGCCCGGGTGACCGGATCGGTTGCGCCAAAATTGCTGCGTTTGTCGCCCCGGATAATGTCCCGCTCTGCCAGATACCTCACATCGGCGGAAGCCCAGGCCGGAATCAAGGCTTCGTCTTTAAATCGGCTTTGCTTGCCGTCCCCCTTCAGGGCTTCGGTTTGTTCTTTCGCGACACGGAGGGCCCTGGCTGTCATCACGGCCATCTCCGCTCTTGTGACCCTGTCGTTAGGCGCGAAGGTTCCTCCATCTCCGCCCTGGATCATCCCGTAGCGAAGGGCTCCGCCGATCTCGCCGGAGAAGGCGTACCCTTTTGCCACATCCCGGAACTTTCCGTTTGCCTCGCCCGGCATCAGGCCCAGTCCCCGGATGAGCATCGCCGTAAACTCGCCTCTGGTTATTTCTTGGCCGGGAACAAAAGTATGGCCATCGCTTATCCCTTTGACGAACAGCCGGGATGCCATCGACTCAATTTCGCTCTTGGCCCAGTGGCCATCCAAATCGGCAAAGGTTTTCTTATACTGCAAAAGCGCGTAGATTCCGCTGCCGGTGTGTTTGACCTCTATGGCAGGTTTGCCGTTTACCGTAACATGCAGAGCCGGCACGAATCGGAACGTGCCTGAAGAGGCATCATACATGACGGCAACCAACGTCCCCGCATTGGCAGAGGAAGGCACGGGGAGTATGCGGCTTACAACCGTCTTGCCAAAATCGCTCAATCCCTGTTCCTTGCCCTTGGCACCAATGGCAACTTCGAACCGAACCGCACTGCCTTTAATGAAAGAAGCTCCCATGGAAGCAGCTGCGCGTTCCATCGCTCCGTCGGCCCCGCTTCCCGCCGGACTGATCCGAACCTTGACGTTTGCCTTGCCCAAGTCTCCTTCTTTCAAGGCAGAACCCAGGTTCAGCGCTTGAAGCGGAATGCGGAAGGAAGCCAGTCCCGTTTCCACAACCAGGGCAGCGTGCCCGTCTTGCTTCGCCGCCCGTTCCAGCCATGCCGCCGAAAGCGAGATCTCGGCAGCACGGTTCAGTTCCGGAACTTGAATCACAAGCTCGTGTTTGCCGCCTGCAGTAAGAGTTTCGACGGCTTTTTTCAAAGCCTCTTCCTTCACGGTTACTTGGTCTACGGGTTCGCCCGAAGAGCCGGTTCCAACGGTCAGGTGCGCTTCCTTCGCCGTTAGGACATTCGAAGGAGCCGGTTTTGTGACTTGGGATGGCGGGTTCGGCTGGCTCGGCGCCGTTGCAGAACCCCCGCCGCCGCTAGATCCGCCGGATTCCGAACCGGATCCCGGAGAGGGTCCGCCTCCCGGATTCGACGGTTTCTTCTGCTCCGTAATCCTTCCTTCCACCGATGGCGATACCTCTCCCCCGAGTTTCGTCACATGCTCCATGAAAATTTCATAATCCGGGTAACCCAAATCTTCATTATATCGGCCCTCGGCAATCGCCTCGGCAAAAGATTTATATCCGTCTCCGCCCTTCGCCACAAAACTGTTCGTCGCCAGACGATAGGTTTCGGACAGAACCAACGGCGTATAACTGCCTCCCTTCTTGATCTGAACATCAAATACTTTGTTTCCGGCCGGCCCGCTCGGATCCCATTTGAATTTCATGCCGGCAATTTGCGGAAATTTACCCGGCAGATCCGTCAGCTTGGCCCCGCTGATTCCATTTTCCAGCCCGCCCTTCAACTGCTGGCCCGTCACGTCCATAACGAACAGGGTATTGCCGAACGGCATCACCGTCCGCAGCTCGCCCATCGTGATTTCGCCCGCATTGATGGAGGCCCGGATGCCTCCCCCGTTCATGATGGCGACATCGGCATTTTTAAGCTCTTTGGCTTTTGCCAGCATGCCGTCGGCAATCAGGTTGCCGAGATTCGTCTCCTTGGAACGGACATTTTCCCGTTTGCCGTCCAGAAGAACGGCTGCCTTGCCGATAATCCGGCCCATCAATTCCTTCAATTCGGCATCATACGGAGCCAGCATTTCCTTCGCCTGCGCATCCTCTTCCACACTGCCGTCAACCGGAATCAGCCGGCCTCCAAGCTCCGGTCCGGTTTGCACTACGCCATGCTTGTCAAAGGCCAGATCGACCCGTCCCAGATATTTGCCCCACTCGTTCGCCTGAACGATGACGGTCGGCGTATGGTATCGGCTGTCCGTTACGACTTCAGGCGTTTCCAATTTTGTATGGGTATGGCCCCCCACGATCAGGTCGATTCCCTCCACAGCCTCGGCAAGCCCCTTATCCCTGGCGTAACCCAGGTGCGACAGGCCGATGATAATGTTCGGGCCTTCCTTCCCGATCGCTTCCACGGTTTCGCGGGTAGCTTCGGCCGCGTTGCGGAAAGTCACGTCCTTGCCCGGACTGGAGGTTTCCGCCGTATCTTCGGTTGTCAGGCCGAAGACTCCGATCTTCCGGCCGTCCACTTCAAGAATCACGTAAGGATATACGCCGGCGTTTTCCGTGGTTTGATCCTTATTGATGATTGCCGGATTTTTTAGCAAAGGAGCGATATGGGAGTCTTTGCTGAAATCGATGTTCGAGCTGACCAGCGGAAATTTGGCTTTCGCAACAAACTCGGCCAGCGCTTTCGTTCCCTGGTCAAACTCATGATTGCCAAAGGTCATTGCATCATACCCCATGTAATTCATAAAGGCCAGGTCGGCAAGGCCAAACCATTTGGTAAAATACAAATCGCCGGAAAACACGTCGCCCGCATCCACCAGAAGGGTATTTCGGGCCTCGCTGCGGACCTGCTTCACCAGGGTTGCGCGTCTTGCCACGTCGGCCAGGTGCGCATGCGTATCATTCGTGTGCATGACCGTCAGTTTCCATGGCTCTCCTCCAGGCGCGGAGCCCTTCACCTTTACCGGCACTTCCGCCGATCCGTAACCGTCTTCGCTCGTTACGGCAATCACCGTGTCGCCTTCTGCCAGCGGGGTAACCAGACCGGTGCCGTCAACCGTTGCCACGCTTTCATCCGATGAGCTCCACGCAAGCCCGGCATGGCCTCCGCCGGCCTGTTCCACGGAGGCATTCAAACGGACAGGTTCGGCTCCCACGGCCAATTCAAGGGCTGGCTGATCCACGGTTACCTTGGCAACCTTCAATTCCAGAACCGCCACCGTGCCGCTGACCTCATTGGCGACGAGCAGCAGCGGCCGTCCCGTAGGGCTGTCGGACGCAGCAATGAACTCCAGTCCCTCCGGCCCGGAATCGGATGTTAATCCTGCTTGAAAATCCCGCGTATTGAGGTAGTTCAGAAATACCGGGTTGGACGGATTCGTGACGTCATAGGTCATCACTCCGCCAATCCGCTCCAGTCCGACAAAGGCGAGAGTCTTAAGGCCGACCTTGCCGGTCGTTACATATTCCGGCTCCGGCCCTTTTTTCGCGCTCCGGCCATCCATCTCGCTCTTGTCATTGCTCGCGTTGAAATACTCCGGCAATCGCGACGCCGTAATTTTCTCAAAATCGCTTCCGGAGTCATATACCGGAGACATGTCTTCCGCATTCCAGATCGAGAAGGAGCGTCCTCCGTACAAGTACAGTCCGGAATTCACCATGTCGGCGGCGACTTCAACCTTGTCGTAGGCCGTTCCTTTGTCGGCCAGGAACATCGCTGCCGGGGAGGAAGGATCCAATCCCGCTTTCAGATTTCCGATTTTGCTTTCATTGCTGCGTTCAGGCCAGCCTGTCGCATCCCCTTCATTGGCGGTCAGCACATACTGCTTGCCGCCCGCGCTGTACGTGGCGATTCCGTCCGGCATATACATCCCGTAAAACGGCACGTTCTCCAGCTTAATCGAGCCGTCCTTCACCAGATCGAGCTCATTGCCGGGAAGGTTAAAATCTTTGTGGCCCAGCCCGTGAACTCCCTTGATGGATTTACCCGCAATATCCACGACCGCGATGGCGTTGTTCTCCTGCAAAGAGACATAGGCTGTCGTTTCATCCCCGGATAAGGAAATATATTCCGGCTCCAGGTCATGAACGGCGTCCGCCTTGGATCCTCGGGTCCGGATCGCCCCGTCCGCTTCGGCAGGCCCCCGGACATGGACCTTGTCATCAATAAGATCCGGCTGATCAAACTTCAAATGGAAGACCTCATCCGTTACCGTATCCACGATGGTCACGCTGCCCTCGGGATCGGGGGCGGTCGCCGTGCGAGGTTCCCCTTCGTCCGCAGTCAGTATGTAACGTCCGTCCGACGTATATTTGACCATGTCGGGCTGAACGCCGGTTTCATAGGTTTTTACCAAGCCGCCTTCGTAATCGAGCACAAGCACTTTTCCGGGCTTCGCATGATCCTGCTCCTGCACAGCTGCAGCAATCCGGTCCGTTTCCGTGTTTACGTCCACGCTGGTCAGATCCCCGAATTGAAATCCTTCGTTGTTTGCGAGCTCTTCGATATTGATCCGTTTATCCCTTTGCAGATTGCTGCCGTCGCCCAGCGATATGATTTCGAGGCTGGCCGGCTGGGTCGAACCGTTGACGAGATAAAATTTCCCATTATCCTTGTTATATTTGACGATTTCGGCGACGCCGCCATCCTTGTTGGCCGTACCGACCGAATAATGCCCGATCATCCCGACCGCGATTTGGTCCTCCACAAGATCCAGTCGGGATCCCTGTATATGAAGCTTCCATATGGAACGGGCTACCTTCGGCGTAACCGAGCTGTCATGGACCGTTACCTCCACGGAATGCTCTCCTTCTTGTCCCGCAGCCGGCATTCCCGTTAACAGGCCCGAATCCGCAGCAATGGAAAGGCCGGCCGGCAAACCCTCCGCCCGGAACGTATAAGGTGCTTGTCCGCCGTACACATCAACCATGACGGAATAGGCCTCTCCTGCATAAGCCTCGGGAAGCGATACGTTCGAGATGCCGAAATCCGCAGCCGCCTTGTCCGAACCCTGGACCGTATTTTCAGCATTTGCCGTTTGCCTCATCTCCACGCTTTCTTGGGCAAATACCGCTCCTCCCGTAAACATGGAAGCAACGGTTATTTCCGCCGCCATCAGCAGCGAGACTACTTTTGCGCCCTTTCCCTTCAAAACGATCCCCCCTATTTATATGAAACTAGTTAAAAGTGTAGGGAGGAATTGTTATCTGAAGCTCAAAATATATCGAGGTTTGTGTAAACGAGTTTTTTTATTTTCGGATTAACCATGAATTCGCATCGTCGTTTACAAAGATTTTACAATCCGTTTATATTCTCTTGATCAACAAGCGTTAGTTTAATAGTAGCTGCATATCCCGGGGTAGAGATGATGAGAAAGCCCGTGCACGATGCCGTCCTTTATGGTCGGATTGTGTTCGGGTTATTTATTTTGCTAAAAAACATGACGTTTGCCCGCCATCCCGGAGCATCGGAAAAATTTCTTCATTAACAATTACACAGTTTTTACATAACGTTAACCTTCGCTTTATCCTGAGCGTGTACATTGAGAAGGTTGGAAAAAGGAGGATGAAGCGTGAGCAAGCTTAACGATAGCCGCCTGCCGATTATCGCATCGATTACCAAGCTAGAGCAGATTGAAGCTGCCGTTAACAGCGATGTTGAAAGAGTCATTCTGATGACCGGAGACATGTTGAAGCTTTCATGCATCGTTCAGAATCTGCACCGGACCGGCAAAAAGGTGTTTGTGCATCTCGAGATGGTCGGCGGTATAGGCCGGGACAGCTATGCGGTGCAATACATGGCGGACACCTTCGGCATCGACGGGATCGTGACGACCAAAACCCATGCGGTGGCGGCCGCCCGCCAAGCCGGCATCCTGTCCATACAGCGCGTGTTTGCGATCGATTCGGCGGCGGTGGAAACGGCGATCAAGATGATACAACAGGCCCGTCCGGACGAGGTTGAACTCATGCCCGGATTAATGCCGAGGGTAATCGCGGAGATGAAGCAGAGAATAAAGTGCCCCTTGACCGTCGGGGGACTGATACGGAGCCATGAGGAAATTCGTCAGGCGATGGAAAGCGGAGCGGATCATGTATCCATCGGCGACACAAGGTACTGGTAGCTATTTTTCAACTGATCCATGAGCGAACCTGGGTGGAGAACATGAGAAAACCCTTTAAGCATGAAACACACATCTACTTATTCGAAAGGGGTATTACACAGGGATGAAGATGAAAAAATGGCTTAGCATGGCATTGGCAACCACCCTTGCCGTAGGGTTGACGGCTTGCGGCGGGTCCGGAGGGGATTCCGGCTCCGCAGCCGCGGCGGATCCGAAACTGAAGGAAGACAAAACGCCGGTTACGATTCAATACTGGCATGCCCATGCGGAGAATCAACTGGAAGGCCTGAATTACATGATCGGAGAGTTTTCCAAAAAGTATCCGCACATCACGGTAGAGCCGGTATTTCAGGGGGGCTATCCTGACCTGCATAAAAAATTGCAGGCTGCCGTAGCGGCCGGCGATGTCCCTGCAGTTACCAACGTGGAAGTATCCTCCCTGCCGAACTTTGCCGACAGCGGCGTTTTTGCGGATCTCACGCCTTGGATCGAGCGCGACAAGGTGAACACCGATGATTTCTCGAAGGGCATGCTGAATGCTTACGCTTATAACGGAAAACAGTATGGATTCCCGCTGATCGTCAGCACCAGCGTGTTCGTGTACAACCAAACGATGCTGGACAAGCTCGGCGTGCAGCCGCCGCAGACCTGGGATGAAATCGACGGCTTTAACCAAAAGGTTGCTCTGAAGGAAAGCGGAAAAACCAAACGTTATGCATTTGCCGTTCCCGGATGGGATGCGTGGTACTCCGATCCTTGGCTGATTAACGGCGGTGGAAAAATCCTCACCGACGACATGGCAAAATCAGCGGTGGAAACCCCGGAATCCCTGCGTTACCTCGAAAATTTCAAGCGTTGGATCGACGAAGGATCGATGCAGATGGGCTACGGGAAAGGCGCTTCGGATAACATGCGTCAAATGTTTTTAAGCGGACAAATCGCCATGGTGCAGCATACCTCCGCGATGCTGAAGACTTACCGGGAAAACGCGGACTTCGAGGTCGGCGTATCGTTCCTGCCGGGAGACAAAAACCGTACCTCCAACATCGGCGGCGCCGGGATCGTCATGATGGAAGGCGCAAAGGAGAAAGAAAAGGAAGCTGCCTGGAAATTCATTGAATTCATGACCTCCGCCGACAACAACATCAAATGGGCTGAATCGGTAGGATACCTGCCTACGCGCAAATCCGCGATCGAGTCGAAAGAAGGAGCAAAGTATTTTGAGAGATGGCCTCAATACAGAGCGGTATACGAGCATTTCGACAACGTTACGCCTCGCATGCAGCATCCGGCTTATCCGGAATTCAGCGCCGTATACAACGAAGTGATGGGCGGCATGGTGCTGAATCATGAGGATCCGGTTGCGCTGATGAAGGAAGCCGCGAAAAAGGTTAACGAGATTTTGGCGGATTATGAGTGATTCGGGGATGAATATGAAAGAACAATCCATGGGAGCGGCGTCCGTTCGGACTTCCGCTTCCGTTCATAAACGGTTTTTATCTTACGGAGCACTCGAAAAGTGGAAGGATTTTCTGTTTGCTTTGCCGGCCCTGGGCTTTCTCGGCGTGTTTCTGTTCTATCCGCTCATCTATTCCGTATACATCAGCTTCACCAACTGGAACATGACGAGACCGGTCAAAAAATTCGTCGGCCTGGACAACTATTCGAAAATACTTGCCAGCGAGGACTTTTACCAATCGCTCAAGGTGACGTTCATGTACACGGTGATGGATGTGGTTCTGACGCTGGTCATCGGCCTGCTGCTGGCCCTGCTACTGAATGTCACGTCCTCCCGCCTGTTCGGTTTTATGCGCGGCGTTATTTTTATGCCGTACTATATTTCCATGGTTGTTGCAGCCATGGTATTTACTTGGATCTACAACGGGCAGTATGGGCTTCTGAACCGCATCACGGCATTATTCGGCATGGATCCTGTGGAGTGGCTCATCAATCCTCAGACGGTTTTGCCCGCGCTCGCGGCCGTCTCGGTATGGAAAGGCGTCGGTTTTGCCATGATCCTGTTTATTGCGGGCATGCGCGGAATACCGGCCGAATATTATGAAGCCGCAGCCATCGACGGTGCCAGCCGCACGTCTGTTTTTCGTTACATTACGCTGCCGCTGCTCTCTCCAATGACTTTATTCTTGGTCATCACCAGTTTTATTTCTTCGATGCAAGCGTTTCAATCGATTGATGTCATGACCAACGGCGGGCCGCTCCAGAAAACGAATGCAATCGTGTACTGGATTTATACGATGGCGTTCGCGGAGTTTAAAACCGGCAGAGCCTCGGCGCTCGTCATGATTTTGTTCGTGATTATTTTGCTTTTGACGCTGCTTCAGTGGCTGGTCGGCAGGAAGAAGGTGCATTATGAAGGATAACCGGATGGCTGGGCAAAAGCATTACAAAACCTTGACCGCCGTGAGGATTTCGGTTGCGGTTTTGGTTACGCTTATCATGTTCTTCCCCGTATACTGGCTGCTCGTGAGCTCGCTGAAGACCCAGGCGGAGATGCGGATGGCGGTGCCTACCTTCTGGCCGAAAACCTTCGCCTGGGAAAATTACGCCGAGGCGTTCCGCGTGATTCCGTATGCCCGCTTCTTCGGCAATACGCTGCTCATGTCCGCCGGGTTAATCGTGCTGCAGCTGAACGTGGCATTGATGGCGGCATATGCTTTCGCGAAAGGACGCTTTTGGGGAAGGGACGCCCTCTTCTTCCTGGTGCTTGCGGCCTTGATCGTACCGGAGCAGATCACGTTCGTTCCCGTATATGTCATGATCTCGGACCTGGGATGGCTCAATACATACTGGGCGTTAATCATTCCGCATGGCGCTTCGGCTTTCGGCATATTTCTGCTCCGGCAGGCTTTTAAGTCGCTGAATAATGACGTGCTTGAGGCTGCACGGGTCGACGGGGCCGGACGCTTTACCATCCTGTACAGGATGCTGCTGCCGATGGCCATGCCGACGGTGGTGACGCTGGGCATTCTGATTTTCATCTCGTCCTGGAATTCCTACTTCTGGCCGCTCATTATGACCAACACCGACGACATGCGGGTATTGACCGTGGGAATTGCGATGCTGCGCGATTCCATCGCGGGAGACGAAGCCATGTATTTCAACGTGATCATGGCATCCAGCGTCATGGCCATCCTGCCGATCGTCATCGTGTTCAGCGCCATGCAGCGTCATATCGTCGCCGCCATGGCAAACTCCACCTTTAAATAGGAGACATGGCGAACCGCTAGCGATTGTACGTAAACAGGGGTGCTCATAAGAAGAATGATTCTTCTTAGGGCACCCCTGTTATATAGACAGTCGAAAGGCGGCAGACTTTTAGATTTGCCGCATGCAACCGTTTTCTGCAGGGCTATCTGCCAAATGCAACGTGAATCTGCACGATCTCGGAGCGGGAGCCCAGTCGGATCGGAGGGCCCCAGAACCCGTAGCCGGAGGATACGATAGATTGAAGCCGGCCCTTTTGCAAATATCCCCAGTCGTTCTCAAACAATGCCTGAGTGATCAGATGGGCAGGGAACACCTGCCCCCGGTGAGTATGGCCGGAAAGAATCAGATCCACCCCCTCCTGCTGCGCCTCGTCAAGAGCATTCGGCTGGTGATCGAGAAGAATGACCGGCTTGGTCAGATCCGTGCCCCGGAGGATGGAAGACAGGTCCGCTCTATCTTTATCCTGCTTGTCCCGCCTCCCCGCCAGAGTAAGCCCCTCTACGGTTAGCGCTTCATCATAAAGTACTGTCATTCCGCTATTCTCCAATACGCCGATCAGTTCCGTAATTTCTCCCTCGAACCTGTCATGATTGCCGAGGGATGCATACACCCCGTAGCGCGCTTGGATTCCGGTTAATATTTTGTCGATCCCCTGGCGCAAGTAGGCATCCACATCGTCATCGATAATATCGCCCGGAAATAATACGATATCCGGCTTCAATGCATTAATCTCCTCGACCAGCCGCTCGGCATGGGCTTTGCCCGAGAGCAATCCGAAATGCATGTCGGAGGCCATCACGATATTCATCCGCTTCAATGGGCCTGCATCTTTGGCGATGTTGATTTCATAAGCGCGAACGGCGGGACTATAGGCGTTAAAGGTGCCGTAACCGATCAGCACCACCATCAGCACCAGCACGGCGAAGCCTGCCCTTTTCTCGGCGATATCCTTGTTTAGCGCAGTCAACCGCAGGAGCCATAAGCAGGCATGCATCGGCGGGAGCAGGATAATCAATACATAAAATATGGCCATCCAGTAAGAGCCGATCATGTTCAATACCGTAAGATTGCCTAGAAACCGTCCGGAAATAAAAGATGTTGATACGACGGCCAGCACGGCAATATATAAAAATTTCAGCTGCCAGGATGACCCCGGGCTCATCCATTTCCATAAGCTCCTGCCAATATAAAAGACCAGAAAGCCGTATATCAGGAGCGTTGCTATCCCTATCCAAATAAACATCGCCTTCCCCTTCCGTAACCCCATCATGTCAAGAGGCGGCGACATACCCCAGACCGTGCACCTGAAGGAACATTGGCTTGTTCCGGCATATTGGTCTAACCCGCTGATTAGCGGGGTCCCTTAACCCTACAAACCGATGCGCTTCGGAAGCAGGTTGCCTACGATCGATTTGAGGTTGCGGTCCTCCGTATATTTGGCTTCCCCGACATCCAGCTCGTTAACCCGGATATACTTGTATTTCTCGCCCGCATCCGCCGGCCTGTATACCAATTCTTCGTTCGGATCCGGTACCACATTGTACTCCATATCCCGGAACATCTCCAGAATCTGATCGCCATCCGGCAGCTTTCCTTTATCCACAAAAACCAAACCCCGCAGTTTCTTGGGGCCCTCCTCATACGCAACCGTAAAATGAATGATGCATTCCATAGTCAAACTTCTCCTTTCCGTTGGCCATGGGCCGTCATGATAGGCAGGCATCTGCCTGCGCCGGTTGGGAAGCTGTTATATTCGGCGGAAAACAGTCCTGAAAAACGGCAAAAACCGGGACCATTCCCGGCGTCATCCCATCCTAGTATGTCCCAGTATATTTCCATTTACAAATCTTTGAAATGATGAAATTCACTGGCGCCGCCCTTATGATTCCTCTTTGCCCCCAACCGTTTCTTCCTCCTGATTATCCGGACCGCAGGCGACGTACTTGCCCTGAATGGCTCCGTAATGGGAGCCGTACCTCTCCTCCAGCTGTCGGCCCATATCCTGCTCAAGTTCAAACAGAACCATTTCCTGCGAAAAATGGTGCAGCAGAAGTTCAGCCATGACCGGGTGGGAGGTCACAAGCGCCTGCGTGTCCATCTCTCCGCCCCGCATGCCCAGCATGCACCATTCCCTGTCGATGACAAAAGAGAATTTGCGTCCTCCCCGCTTTCGTTCCGAAATCCCCTTCCAGCCGGGCCAGGCCAGCGTACGGGCAAGACCGTTATCCGGTCCGTCGCACGCCCAAAGCACCCGGACGCCGCGTTTTTCCGCCGCTTCGAGCTCCTCGCGCAGCAGCGTCGCCTCTTCCCGCCATACATCCACCACAATTTCGCGTTCGGCCTGGGCGAGTTTTTTCGCCGCGAGCTCCAGCACCGCTTTATCGCCTTCGACGTTAAGAAACGGTTCCCCATCCTTCTCCTGCCTTGGAAGGCTCTTCTCCACGTAGGCGAGAGATGCTTCCACCCGGCCCGATATCATCCGGGTCAAATCCTCCGGCTTCAGCGCCTTGTAGCGTACGGGCTCGCCGCTTTCGCGCTGCAGTGCTCCCTGACGCTCCAGCCGCTGCATGGCTGCATATACGTTGGAGCGTGAGGCTCCGAGACGCTTTGCAACCTCGTAGCCTCCGGCGGGGCCATGCTCCGCAAGGTCGACCATAATTTTAGATTCGATTTCGGTAAAGCCCAGATTGCGCAAATGATGCAGTAACTGTTCCATTTATATGTCCTCCCAAAGCTGCCTGCGGCGATGCTTTCCATCGCCGTCCATCCCGCTGTTCATGCGCAATGCTGCATTGTCATCCATACGCGCTAGATTTGCTCCGCACCGCATCGCGGGCACCATTTGGAGCCCTTCGGCAGGTCGGCGCTGCAAATCTGGCATTTCACGGTGTCCCTTACCGCGCCTTCCTTCGGCAGGTTTTCCTGACTCTGGTTGTTCTCCTGCCAAAAACGGATTCGGCGGTCCAATTCCAACTGGCGCTCCCGTTCACGCTCCAGTTCCTCCAGATGGCGGCGTTCGCGTTCGCGTTCGCGTTCCCGTTCCTCCTCCTGGCGGCGCAGCAGCTCCTCGTCCTCGTGCTCATATACAGGCGCCTCGGTTTCCGGTTCCAGGCTTGCCGCATCCGGCCGGTAAATGAAAGGCTCTTCGCCCTTCTCGGGAATCGCGATTTCCTCCGGAAAAAGAACCTCCCGCTCCGGCTGCTCTTCCCGAGGCTCGCTGCGACGCTGCGGTCCGGCCTTCATGCCGTTGTCCAGCTTGCTTCCGCAGTATGGGCAGAAGTTCGCATCCAGCGCAACGGTGCGTCCGCACTGGCACAGCCGCTCGTTCTTCAGGACGGCAATCCTTAAGCGCAGCTCATCGATCTGCTCCTGAAGAGCGTCGCAGGATTTGGCAAGGTTCACCATTTCCTTCTCCGCGACCGTCATATCCTGCGAGCGGTATCCCTCGTAAAATACTCTCCCCATTTCCGCATAATAGGAAGTTTTTTTGTTTTCTATGTCTGAAATCTGACCGTTTAATTTGTTAACCTCGACAACATTTTGGGCTTTTTCGGTCGCTTTGTTTGCCCCATCCTTCAGCCTTTGCAAAAAATTCATCGGTGTCTCTCCTCCTCGAATCCGGTTTATTTCAAAATATCAGGAAGAGAAACGACGAGAGCCCGCATCCTGATACCGCAAGAATAAACATGAACATAAACGTGATAACTTCGTATTCCTTCAAAGGAATTATAACGAATTCCGGCCGTGAAGCCAAATGGACCTTAGTCGGGGGAAAAGGGTCGTAGTTCTTGAATCACAAAAAAGCCCTCGGCGGCAAGCGTGATGCTAAACCGCCGAGGGCTGTCGTTTATTTGTTCTTGGCACGGTGCACCGTCAGGTTCACCCGGTTGGTTTCGCACATGAATACGGAAAGGTGGACGGGCCGATCCTCCGCGTCATACGCGGTTTTGACGATACGAAACAAGTTTGCGCCCGTATCGCATTCGAGATATTTTGCCAGTTCCCGGGTTGCTCCGATCACGTTGATGATTTTATCGTTGCTGTCGATTTCCGTTCCGTAATCTTCCTTAAGGATTTTATATATCGATTCTGCGCGGTCGATTCTCTTCTCCAAGCCGGGAAAACGCGTTAAGGGATAGTGGGCAAGATCATAAAACAATGGACGCTCGTTGACATACATGAGGCGTTCGAGCTCCAATACCGGACTGCCTTCTTCGACCCGAAGCTGCTCCGCCATATCATGGTTCGCTTCAATGATTTCGCTTCGTAGAATCCTGGAGTTCCCCATATGCCCCAGTTGATGGCTGAACTCCGAGAAGCCGCTCACGGACAGCAGCTCATTCTGAAACCGATTGGTGGTTACGAACGTACCCTTACGCTGGATGCGGGTTAATGTCCCGTCCTTTACGAGCTCCTCGATCGCTTTGCGGATCGTGATTCGGCTTACCTGATAAATTTCGCACAGCTCCGCTTCCGTCGGGATTTGCTCATCCGGCTTGTATTTTCCTTCTTTAATATCGTTGCTAAGCATTTGTCTGATTTGCATGTACAACGGCTGTGTTTTTAAAGGATTTAGATTCATGGCGACCTCGTGTCAGCAGTAGTTTCCTTATATTATACATGCAAAATCCAGTACATTTCCAGCTACCAGGCTCCGAAATACGTTATCGTCCGGGCCGCTTTGCTCGTTCCTTGCTCCAAGCAGCCGGCAAGAGGAAGCCGCTGAACGATCCCGTAGAGAAATCCGGCGATAAAGGAATCGCCTGCCCCCATCGTGTCGACCACCGCAACCTCCCGAGCAGCTTCCTTGTAATAGCGCTCCCCGTCGTAAGCCAGCGCTCCGTTCTCTCCGAGCGTGGCAATGGCCGCTTTGGCGCCCTTGGCTTGTATCTCCTTCAAGTATTCGCGGATATAGGCGTCATCCTGCGAGTAGGAAAAAAACGGATAATCGACCGAAGCTAGCAGCTCGGGGGGAATTTCCCGCTCCAGCCGGTCCGCGAAATCAAACGAAGTGATCAACCCCATAGCGTGCAGCTGCGGAAAACAAGATTCGCAGCGGCCCCATATTCCGGCATGAACCAACTGGTGCGAGGCCGCAAACTCGAGGTCCTCCCGGGTCAAGCGAAACTTCTCCATAACCCCCTCGCGGTATTCCCCGAATACGCGGTCATTTCCCTGCAGCTCCACAAAAGTGATGGCCGTATGCCCGTTTTTGATATGCAGATGGCTGAGGTCCACTCCCTTTTTCCCGATGGCTTCGGTCATTTGCCGTCCGTATTCGTCCGAGCCGACCCAGCCGATATACGAAACGTCCAGTCCGAGCTGTTTGAGATAGACGGCCACATTTACCGGATTTCCGCCAGGATAGCTCTCCTGCCGGGATAAATAGACGTCCATGCAGTTGTCTCCAATGGTAACGGCTTTCATGTCAACGCCTCCCTGGGTGGAAATATTCCCCTATCCGGAGGATAGGGGAATCGGACGGTTTAATATTCTACGACGCCGTAATAGCGGCGGTCGTCGGGATTGTGATCCCGCGCGACGGCAAAGTAATACGAAAACCATTCGAGCGGCACAAACATCACCATAGGCGCCAGATCGGCATGCAAGCCCCCCGACAGCTCTTTGTAGTCGAACACGAGAGATTCCCCTTTATACTTGTTCACGAAACGAAGGGCCCGTTCCGTAATATGGCGCGAAGCGTCCGTCCCGATCAGGAAAACGAAGGGTACGCCGGGCTCCACGATTTCCAGCGGACCGTGGCGGAATTCCCCGCTCTCGATCACGGCGCCGTGTCCCCACATAAATTCCATGTTGGTAATGACGCCTTCCTTGTATGCCAGCGAAAGCAGCGGGCCGGCAGCCACCGTGTAGAATCCCTTCCAGCCGCTGACCGATTTTGCCATTTCCAGCGCTTTCGCCTCGAACGAGTCGATGTGATCGGCAAGAACGCCCGGCAGTTTCGGGATATCCGCAAGAATCGACTCTACCTCCTTCGACGGCTCCGCGTTGCGGATCCACTCCAGCGCGAGGAAATACAAGGCCAGCAGGTGGCATTCCCACATCGCGTGCGCGTTATAGTCGATGACATACTGCGCTTCTTCGCCCAGCGGATTGCCTTTTCCCTGGTTGACTACGCTGATCGTGACGGCTCCGGCTTCATTGGCCAAACGCAAAGCTTTCACGACTTCCTCCGTCGTGCCGGAATGGGAGATCACGACAACCGCAGAGTCTGAGCCCAGCGCGCGGGGGGTATGGTCAACAAAGTCCCAACCCGTATGAACATTAGCAATGAAGGTGCTGTATTTATCGATCAAATATTTCGCGGCGGAACCGACCGCTTTGGAACTGCCGCACCCTACAAAATAGATCTTCCGGATTTGCTTGTCGACCAATTGCTGCGCAATTTTCGCGATTTTGGGCTGACCTTCTTGAATGAACGTTTCCACCTCAGGAATCATACTTGAAGTCACGAGAAAATCAACTTTTGTTTTGTCCAGTTCGAGCATGGGATCAACCAGCCTCTCTTTTATATTTGTTATGTTTTGTAATATAACATATTAACACTTTTGTAACAAGAAAACTTTTGATTTATTGCGTGATCGGAGCCCCGGGCTCCTGCTTGCGGGTTAAACGGTTTCGTTTCTCCCAATAGAAGTAGACCGGGAGGCCCGTCACAATGACGACAAGTGCGGCAATCATGCCTTCAACCGGCGCCCAGGTAAAGGTTCCCCAAGCCAGCCAAGCCGCGCCCAGTATGGCCAAGATCGTCGTTATACGCCACATCGGCATCCGATAGACCGGGTTGTAGTCCTCATTTTTCCGGCATTTGTAAACGGATACAAAGTCCAATATGTTAATTACCAGCTGAATTAATGTGAAATAACCGAGCAGCGTGGTCAGATCCGTCAAAAACACGAGTAAACACGCGTAGGAAACCTGAACGATGATCGAGAAGCTCGGCGTTTCGTACTTGGGATGAACCCTCGCAAACCGCTTGAAGAACAGCCCGTCCTTCGCCATGGCATATTCAAGCCGAGGCTGAAACATGATGCATGAGCTTAACGAGCCGAAGATGACGATGATCGCCGTAATGGCGATAAACGAAGAAGCCATGCCCGAGAGCCCGGGAATAAGGGACACCGCTTCGGACAAAGCCGCATCCGAACTCATTAAACGGTCAAAAGGCATAAGACCGGTAACGGAGACCGACAACGCGGTATACAGCAGCATAATGATCAGGACCGAGCTGATCAACGCCCGCGGCAGCACTTTGCCCGGATTCCTGAACTCCCCGGCCATGAAGCAGATCGAAGCCATCCCCGTATAAGCCCATGTCGTTGCCGATATCCCGCCGATCAAGCTTCCTCCCGCGTTCCCTCCGGCGGGTGGCGTATAGGCAAAGTACCCGGGGTTCATGTACAGAAAGCCCAGGACGATAACGATAACGAAAGGAATGACCTTGACGGCGGTAATAAACACCTGAAACGCTCCGCCGTCCTTGACGCTGCGGTAATGGAGAGCCGTAATGGCCAGTATGATGCACACCGCAAGCAATTTTCCGGCGAGTCCCGCGAAAAACGGAAAGAATATCGCGACGTAAGATACAAGCGCCAATGCCATAATGGCTATCGATGGCGGGTCAAGCGCCCAGAAGGCGGCCCAGCCGTAAAGAAATGCGAAAGGTCGCCAACCGGCTTTTTTCAGGTACACATAACCGCTTCCGTTCTCCGGATATGCGGTGGAGAGCTCCCCCAGCACCATCATCTGCGGGATCGCGATCAGACCGCCGATCAACCAAGCCAGGATCGAAATCATCGGCGTGCCGGATGCCCCCGCCACCTCGCCTACCGAGACGAATATGCCCGAACCGATGGTGGTTCCGACAGCCAGTGCCAATGCGGACCAGAAACCGAGTTTTCTTGTAAGCGTGCCGTTGCTCATTCACGTTTCCTCCATTTTAAACGAAATAGTGAATCACGAGGAAAAACCGAATTTTCGTAGCCCTGCCAGCGATTTGCGAATTGCGTCTTCCGGATCCCGGTAATAGCGGGAGCCCATGATCTCCAGCGTGAAAGCCCCTTTATAGCCATGCCGCAGGAGAGCCCCCATATAGGAAGGCCAGTCCAATTTACCGTCCCCTAGCCCAAGATGGGCATCGGAGCAGCCGTCCCCGTCAACAAGATGGAAATGAGGCACTTGGCTGAATGCTGCATAATAATCATCCGGGGTTTCACCCGCCAGCTGCATGGCGACGGTATCGATCATTCCCAACAAGGCGGGCGAGCCTATTTCCTTCAGCATGTTCTTCAGACCTTGCAAATCATAAATCAGGTTGGTCTCGAACCGGGTTAAAGGCTCCAATGCCAGACCTATTCCCTCTGTTTCCGCAGCGCGGGCTAAACGGCTAATCGAGTCGCACGCATATTTCCAGGATTCTGCGGCGGGGACGGAATAATCCCCGATCCCCGACGTGACAAGCATCATCGGCGCCTCCAGCTCCGCTGCCGCATACAGATTCTCTTCAAAATAGGCCAAGCTTCTGCACCTGAGGTCCGGATCGGAGGATGCCAGATTAAAGGGGTATACGCATTGTTCGGGCGTGTAACAGACAACCTGCAGGCTTCTTTCTTTTATTGACTTGCGGATGGTCCTTATGGAGCGAAGCGGCTGCCTGTCGATGTAAAAATGCGGCTCCCCTCCCCACAGCTCGATATGCCGAAGCCCAAGCTTCTCCATGCTGTTCAGGAAAAAATCGAAGGGATAATGACGAAAAGTGATGTTCATGCCGGCCAGGATCATGATGTGTTCACCTCCTCTCCAATGTAACCGTATTCATTTGTTATATAATGTATTATAATTATACATGACATAATTGCAAACTATTTTTTCATGCCGAGGAAGCGGTTTGACGTTCGGAAGGAATTTTCAGGGGCAGCAGGGATCCGGGGGTTAGGCACGGGATAGTGATACCAGAGTTTAAGGCTGCAATAGTAAGGGTTGATGGCAACAATAGCAAGGCTGCCAGAGTTGATGGCGGCGGGAGAGGGAGGCCTGAGTCTATGACCGTGATGACAACCTAACGGACATGGAGTCCGCTACCCATCCATAAACCCGCTATTCGTTTTCTAACGGACATGGAAGACTCTTACGAGCGGATGAGACGAGGAAAATACGTCAAAATGATCCATAACGGACCTGTTGTCCGTTAGAATTTCTTTTAGCCTTAAAAGCGGCGATAACGGATCTATTGTCCGTTAGAATCCTGCTTCTGGACAAAAAGCAATTCTTCGGCGGTTCTCGGGCATAGCTGTACGCCTCCCAGGAGAATTTTCATGGAATGGCCGTTGGAGCCGTTGACGGAAAGAAGATTTGTATGCGTGACAAGAACCAGGTTGGGGAAACTGTCCTTGATTCACGGACCGTGTGAACGTGTAAACAATGGATAAAAGAAGCAGGAGCGACGACACCGTCCCCCATAGAAGGACGATGGCGCTTCAAAACGGATCACGGAGGGATCAGCCATGAACGAAAAGAGACGTTACTACGTTTCCGTAGCTCACAATCTGATACAGGACGTACCCAATGACTCGAACGAGTTTGTCGTATCCTTGAACGATGGGGAGCTTACACAGCTGAAAGATTTACTGGATGAGGTGGGCGGAAGCGACAAATATGCGTTTAAACGCACCTTTGTGCCTTATAAATCCGCGGATCACGATGATGCCGCGGAGGAGTATGACGAGCGGACCATCGCGCTCTACCGCTTTCTCTACCGCTATGGGGACGAGAGTACCCGGCAGACGATCAAGGAGATGAACATCATTCCCAAAATAGAGAACTCGGGGTATGATCACCCCGGCTACGAAGGGTCTCCGCTAAACAAATAGGATCAGCCCGCCGCACGTAAAAAAACCTTTCCTCCGACAAAGGCCGACAGGCCATTGGTTGAAAGAAAGGTTTTTTTGTATTGTCCTATATCGGCTCAAGGTACCGGCCGAAATCCGGTTCGGGTTGCTGACAGGATTACAGCTTCATGTTGGCCTCGTCGAAATACTCTTCTAGCGTCAATCCGCTGGCGGCAATGTCCGGGGCGAGGTCTTCTCCGACATAACGGATATGCCACGGCTCGTATACGTACCCCGTAATCCCTTCCTGACCTTCAGGATAACGGATAATAAAGCCGTATTCCGGGGCATTCTCCGCCAGCCACAAGCCTTCCTTCGTATCGCCGAAGGCCTCGCTCAGCTCATAACCTGCGCTTGCGCTCGACACGTCGATCGACAGGCCGGTCTGATGCTCGCTCGTTCCCGGAACCGCGCTGATCCGACGGGCTTCTTCTTCCCCTTTGGAGCGGACATGGCTCTCATATACCGACTTTTGGCGCTCGTAAGAACGGTAGCCCGAAACCGCCCGCAACTCGATGCCTTCGCTTTCCGCCGCCGCGAACAGTTTCTCCAGCGCCTCCGCGGCTTCCTTGCGCATATTCCGTTTCTCATGGGGTTCGTCGAAAGAGAACTTTACGTTCGGTTCCACGAGGTCGCCCGGCGCATATCCGTCGGGCAGGCTGCGCTGCTTGTTCACGACGACGGCGACCGAATCCTCATTCGTTACAACCTGCATGCCATTCTCTTCCCGGGCCGTTGCCTGAAGAGCGTTCTCGCTCCGCTTGGCCATGACGGGATCCGCCTCATTGCCTTCCTCCGGCAGCGTACCGCCCTGCTGCGCCTCCGCTTGCGATTGCAGGTCCCGTCCTTTCGCTTCGCCGGAGCCTGCCGACTGGCATCCCGCCAGCAGCGCTCCCGCAAGCATCAAAAAAGAAAGCATCAGGCTTGTCCGACGTTTGACTTTCCCTGTTAAAACGCTCATCTTCCGTCTCTTCCTTTCCTCATGTCTCTCTTAGATGTCCATTGTACCCCATAGCGGTTTACGGGGACAAACCCCAATATGACAGAAAAAGACATCCGCATCTGAACGTGATTCCCTCATACGGCAAGCAAGCCCGTTTTTTCGGCTTTTGTCCGCAAAAAAACGCCGTTGTCTTTCAAGAAGGGCAAACGGCGTTTTGGGGCAGCATGAAATCTTATGCTTTCTAAATATGGGCGAAAAGCCTTAAAAGGGCTATTCTCGCCCGTCGTCACGGCTCGGCATCCCGCGGCGCAGGCGCTCGGCGTTGTCCGCCGCCTGGCGGACAACCAGCCCCAGCGCCTTGGCTGCGCCGCGCACCTGCGGCAGCAGGCCGGCCCAATCCCCGGCCGGTCC
>NZ_LAZU01000029.1 GCF_000987955.1 Paenibacillus sp. DMB20 | reverse complement strand
TCACGTTCTAATTACGGAAATTACTTTGGCCTCATGGCCAGGGATTCATGCATCATAAGAAAAAACGTCTATCGACGTACTTTCTCAGAAGACAGACCGCATTTAGCGGAAGTTTTTCTTGCGAGATAAAGGAGGCAAACCTTTGGAGTTTATACTTTCTTATCTCTTAAGAAAAACGTCTATCGAACGTACTTTCTCAGAAGACAGACCGCATTTAGCGGAAGTTTTTCTTGCGAGATAAAGATGGCAAACCTCTGATGTTTATACTTTCTTATCTCTTAAAAAAGCTGATGTCGCCAATTCGGTGACATCAGCTTTTTTTGAGTACGCCTGCAGATGTTTAGTGCCCTGCGATCCTTACTTCACCCATTTATAAAACAAGAGCCCTTCGTTTCCATACACCGGGTCGGTGCCCGGCACGGGGACGTTCCTGATTTCGTGGATCGATTGTGCCCGATCGGCAGGATTGCGTTCCCTGAGATTCGGTGTCATGCCTTCCGGATAAGCGCCTGTGTTTCCATGAAACATCGCTCCTTTCCCGCCGATAGTTTCTCTCGTTTTTCCTGTACCCGTACGGCTCCAGTTCTAAACCCCTTTCCGTCAACACCATTAGCGAAAAAAAGCCCCCTTGCTCCATTAGAGCAAGCAGGGACATTATAATTCAAGTTATGGTTTA
The DNA here is from genome assembly GCF_000987955.1 of Paenibacillus sp. DMB20. Taxonomy (GTDB): domain Bacteria; phylum Bacillota; class Bacilli; order Paenibacillales; family Paenibacillaceae; genus Paenibacillus_AQ. The sequence goes on along the minus strand of NZ_LAZU01000029.1, from coordinate 165,086 downwards.
GCGTTCTTCCAATACTCATAGGCATGGACCAGACTACCGGTAAACGAGGGAGAATCCTTCAACAAAACCGGCAGTTTCGCAAGCTCCTCCTCCATGTAAGCCGATCCTTCCTCATAAAAGGTAATATGGCTGCCCTCATGGCTTTCTTTCATTTCAACCGAAAACAAGAGCGGCTTGCCCAATTCATCCGCAAACGCGATCTCTTCCTTGGCTACGTGAGCAATGCCGTTGGATCCGTCGGCTTTATCCCGGAAAGCCATGAGCGATACGTGATCCATGCGCTGAATCATCCATTTGCTGAGGGAGAGGTCTTGTCCGGGAACCGTGTATTTATCCAGCCATACCGCCATATCCATGCTTGCCTGCAGTTTGGAATCCTTTTTCAGCTCACTGACAAACGCATCCAGATTGGCGGTCCACTCGGAGATGACCCGCTGCGAATCCGCCTTCCATTCCGGCAGCACATAAGGCTCAATGTCCAAATGTATGCCGTGGAAACGCTCATCCCCCTGCACAGACCGGTTATAGTCCTTCACGTAGTTGACCAGCTTCATCATTTTTCCCCGGTTCTCCTGAAGCGCCCAGATCGGGTGTCCTCCCATGGCATGCACTTCGATTCCGGCTGCGGAAGCCTGTTTAACAAACGACATGTATGCGCTGAACGGCTGCTGCAGGTCCAGCCTGACATAAAGCCAATTCAGCTTCTTCTCCTTGGCGAACTCCAGAATCTCCCGGCTGTTCTGAATGAGTTCATTCGCTTCCCAAATATAAGTACCCCTTACGACAGGATCCCTTGTAACGGGAGCCGCATCAGGTACGGGTCCATCGGTTCCCGGCTCCGGTTCTGGAACAGGGCCCGGTGTTTCTCCGGCAGGCGGAGTACCGTCTCCCCCACTATTGACCGGCATGTTCTCCCAGTTGCGGAAATCATGCACGGCAAGTCCCGCAAAGGAAGGATGCGAGCTCAGCGAACCGGACAATTGCTCAAGCGTCTGATTCATCCGCTCTTTTCCCTGCCCGTAAAAGGTGGTGTGGGCCTCTCCGGGCATCTCCTTGGTATTGACGGCAATCAAGACTTTTTTTCCGAGCTTGTCGGCGAGTTCCAGCTCATTTTGCGAGAGATGGATAATGCCGTGCTCTGAATCGGCTACGTTACGGTAAGCGAGCACCGTCACATGATCAAAAACGCTGATCAGCCATTCATTCAAGCTGCCTCCATTCGCTAAGGTGATATGATCAAACCAGAAAGGGATGTCGATCCCGAGCTCCAGACCTGTTCCGCTTGTTTTGCCCAGGAATTCCTTCAAATTGCTCTCCCAGGAGGAAATAACCTTGTCCTGTTCGGTTTCCCACTGGGGAAGCACATATGGCTCTATGTCGAGATGGATTCCGTCGAAACGGCCCTCGGCTGGAACGCCGGCGTTATAGTCCATAACCCAATCTGCAAGACCGAGCATGCGGTCCCGATGCTCCGGCAGCGCCCATCCGGGGTCTCCCCCCAGGGCATGAACAGCGATCTGTTTCCCATGCGCATTCCGGATGAATCGTTCATATGTTTCTTTAGGGAGATCACGATTAATTTGCAAATAGATCAGATTCATGCCTTCGTCATGAGCGAAGTTTAGAAGCCGTTCTCCACCGTCCTCGATCAGTTCCGTCTGCCATACCCAAGTTGCTTTTTCTCCAGCCGTCTCTCCATTAGCCGGAGATTGAAAACCGACCAAAAGCGTTGCAGCCATCAACAACAGGCCGGTAAGCTTTTGGTATCTTTTCACAGTCATAATTCCCCTCCGTTTCTATGCGGACCAAAGCCTGTCCTCATGTAGTAAACGGGGTTATTATAGCATTGATCCCTGACAAAAAGATGAGCCCATATCCTTAAAGGACGGGCTCGCTTCATGATTTGAATTTAGGATCTGTATATAAGGAACTATGCTATCTTTGGGTGTTTTATCCTTTTTTCGCGAGAAAGATAAATTATGGAAGGTTTTAGGGCCAACTAATCAGGTAGAAAGTTGCGGTTTCCGGGCTTGACTCGGCGAGGTTTGACCTGAACCGATCACCTGCGGAATCCGGGTCCTATACGGCGTTCTTTTGAAAAAAAAGTTCAACGAAGACATCTTTCGATTTCAGCTGATTCGCAAGTATGATTTCTTCAGAAAAACCTTAATTCGCGCCATCCTCCGGCTCAGCAAGCTTCTGCTGGGCAAGACGAATCATCTCGCGAACCATCGACCCGCCGATTTTTCCGCCGATCTGACCCGCCGATTCCGTCGTTAATCTGCCGTTTCCGTCCGGCTGCAGCGGGATTCCGAGATCCTTGGCAACCTCGTATTTCACATCGTCCGGACGGTTCGGATCGATGTCGTAACCCTCATTCTTCATGACTTCGGCCTTGAACGCCCGCATCTCTTGCGCAATCTCCGGCACCGCGTATTTTCGGTTTCTTCTTCTTGCCATAAGATCACTCCCAACATGTTTACACCTAACATTCCCGGAAGCCGTCCTAATCATCCCCATGGAATAAGTTTAGTTCGCGGAGGTTTCCCCCTATTATCTCCATGCGCTGATCCGTTCGGACTTATCGGAAAAACGGGCCGACATGGCTTTCAGTCTGGCCGTCAGCAGGATTTTTCTCCCTTCCGTCGTCCGGGTGTAGACAAGCTCGGCGGGACCGATCTTTTTGCGCCATAAGGCAGCGAAACGCTCGGCATCCTCTTTCTTGCGGTCGATGGGCTCCGGCAGCGCATGGAAATCCTTTCGGGTCAGCAGCCCGGACCGGGATTCGCGATAGAGCAGGTATCGGGGGTTCTTTACGGGTTCAAGCACCTGCTGAAGGGAATTTAAAAAAAGCGTCTTCTCCTGCGTCGTTCCCCCTTCCATCCAGCAAACGACAGTGCCCCCGTTATCCTCCGCCTGAATCCGATGCTTATTCGGTTCGGGTTCAAGCAGCTTCATATGGTACAAAGTCTCATATACCACCTGGCCGACCTCCCGAATGCTCGATTCCAGGGATTGATGCTTCACGTACATCGAGATCCCTTTGAAGACGGGACGCCCGGCCGGAATGATCCCGACAAGCATAGCCAACAGCAGTTTCATCCAAAACGGACAGTCGCCGAACAGCACTTCCGGTGTAAGCAAGGTATCCAGAAGTAAGGTCGAAAAGACGATGCCCCCCCATATCAGCAAGCCTTTGATCGTATGGGCAAAATAATATGGACGCGGCACCTGCCGCCCGTCGGCGACAAGCTCCTCTGTCATATGATCGTGCAATACAACGGCTTTCTTCCAGCGTTCATGCAGCAAATGCCGGTTGCGGGCCCGGTCAAAAGTTTCCTGGTTTTTGGCTTCAATGGCTTCGGCCGTATATTTATCCATGAGCGTGTCCATTCTCCCGATTCCGGTTTCAATCGTTTCCCGATGGACCGCCAGTCCAACTAGAGAGCGGAACCGTCTGCCCAAGGAATCGAGGTCGCGTCCCCCTTCCTCTTGAGCTGTATCCAAACAGGCCAAATGCCATATGGCGGCCGTTTTATCGGCATTTCCTTTTTCGGTTCGGATAGCCCTGCCCCTCATCTGGTTGGACAACATAAAGGATCCTACGTAAGATGCCATGATCAAGGAATTGATGCAGGGCGCATCCCAGCCTTCGCCCAGCAGCGCTGCGGTTCCCACAAGGACCTTTATCCCTCCTTGGGAGAATACCTTCGTAATGACGGCTACCAGCGCGGAACGGTCGGAATCCTTTAGCTCGGCCGTCACGTAACGGTCGTCATGAGGAAGCGGTTTGCAGTCCAGGGGGACGCCCGCTTTCTCAGCCTCAACCCTTACCAGCGGCATCGCCGAGACGGGAAGAACGACGAGCGAACCGGTCAGGATTCCAAGCGCCAGATCCCCGTCCGACCGGAGCCGCAAGATTTCGAAGATCGGAACGACCCCGAGACGGCTTGGCAGCTTGCCGTCGCCGTTCTTTTTCGGAAACGCCTCTTTCCGGATATAGTCGGTCAAAATGACCATTCTCAAATTCTCCTTCAGGACGCTTTGCTCAAAAGATACGATATTTTGAATGCTGCGCAGCTTGGAGACGCTTTGAACAAACATCTTATCAAACTCGGGAGTGGAGCGGAGATAAACCTTCCTTTTTTCCACCGCTCCCATGCCCTTGAGCCTCCGGCGAAGCTCGGCAAATTCCTCCCTTCCGGTATCCATGCGCTCCTCCTTGTACAGAAGCCAGGTTAACAGCTCTTCCAGCCACTCGTCGCTCAAAGCCGGCACCGTCTCCCCTTCAACGCCGAGCACCGAAGCGGACCGCTCCCATTCGGGATGACCGATCGCCTTCAAATAAATCACCATGCTGGAGTAGCATGAAGGCGTAGACAGAATTTCTTCCATGTGCTTCTCCGTCTCCGCGATCCACGGATGGGACTCCACGCTTTCACGCAGTACGGCATGCTGCAGCAGCTCCTGTCTCAGCTCCCGGACGCTTGTCCGAAATTTATGCAGCGGCTCATATTCCTCCTTCTCCGGAACGGACAGGTAAACGTAGTCCTGATGGGGACATAGCTCCGATTCCCGCACCAGCTCAGGGACGCTGATCTCCGCGTCAATCGGCCCGCACAGCTCAATATAGCGCTGCCATTCGGTCTGCTGAACATCATACGGCGGCGTAGCGGTAAGCGCAATAACGGTCGGCTGCCGTAATCCGGAACGAAAATGGAGCGTGCTTTTCCACCAGGAGGAACGGAGGTGGTGTGCCTCATCCAGTATAAGCGTGGTAAAGGAGAGACGGTTTAAAGCCTCCATGATGCTCCCGGCTTCTCCCGTGTCCCGGATCTCTTCCGCCTCGGGGCTTTCCTCCCTCTCCGTCCCGGACCCGGAAACTTGCCCTTCCCCGGATTCACGTGAGTGAAGGCCTTCTGCCACGCCCTCCTCCGTCCCATCATCTGCCCCTGTTCCATCGTCCGCTTTATACAAGCTGTGCAATGCCTGATAGGTCGTGATGGTCACGAAGGCCGGCTTCTTCAGGTTGGTGGACACCCACTCCGGCAACTCCCCGGTTTGCAGAAACAGATCCCTGAAGCGGTCCGCCCACTGGTTTTTAATCGTCAGCGTCGGCGCCACGATAAACGTTGGACCGTTCACCCGCAGCATCACTTCCAGGCCAAGCACGGTTTTTCCCGAGCCGGGAGGCGCCACAAGATGGAGATGGCGGTTTTTTAGATGGTGGTCCAGCTCATCCAATATTCTTTTTTGATAGGATCGCCACGGATAGCGAAACGAAATATTTGAAGGAAATTGTTTCATATGACGACGTCTCCCCGCATGATAGGCAGCTAGAATTTCATTCTCTTCCATAGTACCATACAGCAAAACACCAGCCCTGCTTCACCTGTCTTCATGAATCCTATAGAAATGATTCGTTAAATGCTGCCATGCAAAAAACCAGCCTTCGCGAAGGCTGGTTCTTGAATCCTTTATTCTTTGCGCTGCATGCGGCTGTACACAGCCAAAATGGGCGTTAACAGCACCGCAGCGGCCACAAGGGACGCGCGCAGCGAGAAACGGCTGCCGATCCACCCCACGAACGGCCCTCCCGCCGTTTGCCCAAGCGCGTCGCTTTGGCTCATCATCGACAGTACGGTCGCCCGCGATTTGCTTTCGATGTTCAAGTTGAGCCAGGTGTCATAAAACGGGGCGCTCAGCATCCGTACCATATCATAAAGCAGGACTGCGGCAAGCGCCCAGGCAAACCCGGACGACAGCGCCAATACCATAATCGCGGTGATTCGCACCAGAGTCAGTATCAACATGCCCTTGAACACAATCCGTTCCCTGCTCATGTCAATGCGCTTCTCCGCGATCCACATGACCGGAAGACTCAGCAGGGTAGACAGGACGGCAATGAGCCCAACCCATATAGCTGCCGAAAACGGGATATCTGCCGGAAAACCAATTTCGGTGATCATATGGGCCTGCCATAACCGGTCATAGCCTTCCGAAGCAGCTCCGCTGAAGACCGTTACGATCAGCATCATGAGCAGCAGGGGATGACGCCGGATCACTCGGGAGCCGGACAGCCAAGTCTCTTTCATGCTTTTCCAATGGGAGAATGCCCCGCTTCTCCGCTCTGGTCGAACAAATTTCGTCTCTTTCATATAGAAGAGAAGGTACACGCCCAGCAAAAGATACATGAGGCCTCCCGCCAAATACGGCAGATTCGCCCCCTGGCTCGATAAGAACACGCTTATCGCTATCCCCAGCAGCGTTCCGAAAAGCCCGATCCGTCTGGCTCTCAAAAATAACTTTCCTGCGTTTTTCTCCCCTACCTCATCCACGATCCAGGCCGTGTCCGCGCCGCTGATGAAAGTGTAGCCGATACCGGAGACCATCTGCGACAGCAAAAGCCAGGCAAAAGAAGACATCGCGAGCCCCTTGTCCCCCAGCCAAATCGCACTTCCGGCCAGGGCAAATCCGACGCCCAAGACGAACATTCCCATAATAACAGACCGTCTGCGGCTGTAATAGTCGGCAACAACGCCGGTAATCCCTTCAAAAAGCAATACGGCCGCTTCCAAGACCATGCCTACCAGCAGCAGTTGGAGCGGGTTCAATCCCAAAGCAATAACTTCATAGATTGCGTAAGTCGTAAACATCATGGCATTCGCCAAAGAAGTCCAAAATCCCATAAAAATATAAACCTGTGACGCTTTTACATTCATCATTTAACCGGGTCCGCCTCTCTTATCACGGCGGATCAACACGCCACCTGCCCCGGCATTTTTCGCGCGAGAACTACGCGCGTGTCATCCACCGATTGTTTTCACCTAATTGGGACGATTGATAAATACAAAACATTGAGCTTACTCTCATCCTAAACACCTCCGAAAATAATTGAATCTATTATAACACCGCCATAGAGCCCGTTAAACATACTTTATATCCGACGCAAAAAAAACCTTACAATAAAATATTTTTTCTTGCAAAATAAGGATATAGACTTCAAGATAATTATACTTTCCCATATTTTAAGAAAAAAAGGTGAAGTAGACATGAAATATCTTAATATTTCTATACAGCCGTTTAATGATATACCTATTTACTTCTGCGGGGAGCCTTTGGCCGTCGACTATATTCTGTTAAGTGCAATCCAGGCCGATTCTTTGACGCTCTACCCCAAACTGCGCAAAGAAATGCGTCAACTTATTCTGCAAAGTTCGGCTATGCTTCACATCAATTTATTCGTCCAAAAAATAAATTTGCTGACCTACGAAGCAATTCGGGCATTCATTGAATTCAGCTGCATGGCAAAAGAAAATCGCTTCTCCTCAAACCGAAGATTGATGATTTGGGTGGCAGATGAGAATCAACGCGATTTTCACGTGCACGCATTCTACCAGCAATAAGGAGATGTCCCAAGTTCATTCCTATAATCGCAGCATGGTCTAGCCCCTATACCTCAAAACCATGTAAAAATGACCAAACAAGAAGTTTCTTGTTTGGTCATCCTTCTTCATTGATTCAGGTTGTTCGCCAGAAATTGAATGATTCCATCCTCCGCGTCCTGCGAGTATTGCCAAACCATCGCCCCCGCCAAATCCTTGTCTTCGATGTATTTCACCTTTTCCTTAAGCGCTTCTTTATCTTCATAGCTAATAAACGTGTTTCCATTGTACAGGTAAGCGGCTTTGGCACTGTCGTCATAATATCGCTTATAGCCGTTTTTGTTCAGATACGATTTCTCGATCATTTTATAGCTCAGATCCACCTTGTCGATGTCGATCGGCTTCCCGGAAGCAAAGGCGCCGTCCGTACCGCCCTTCACGTTTTTCCAGCCATAGGAATAAGCCGGGATGCCGAGCAGCAGCTTCCTGCTGTCCACATCGTGGTCCAGGTACATCGTGATGATTCGGTCAACGCTGTGCTTGGATTTATGCCGGCTATCAATGTATAAATTGGAGTTGAAGCCGGTCGTGTCCGACCATCGGCCGGTTAAGTCATAACTCATGACATTGATGTAATCGACGTATTTTTCGACCTTTTTGACTTCGACGTTTTTAAAATACCAATCCTGGGTGCCCGAAGCGAAGGTGAGCAGGTACTTTTTCTTATTTTTATGCGGCAGCCGGTACAGCTTCTCCCTTAATTCCTTCATCAGGCTTGTAAAATTCTGCGTATCCTCGGGACGCGACTTCTGCGTATTCCAGGCATGAAACGCGGGATATTCCCAATCGATGTCGACGCCGTCCAGGTCCAGCTCTTTGACCATGTTCACGATGCTCTCCGTAAACAGATACCGATTGCCGTCCAGCGATGCATCCGAGAAGCCGTCGGCGCCATATCCCCCTATCGCAAGCACCATCTTGGTCTCGGGGTTATGCTCCTTCAGCTTTTTGACATTTTCTTTGATCTGGTCATTGGTGGCGCCGTCTTCGTGAAAATAAATATTCGTGCCGTCGATTTTCGCAAAAGCGATAAAAGCGATGTCCACATTCTTGCCGGACAGCTTCACCTCTCTATAGTCCTTCCACGCCTCCACGTAAACAGCCGTGATTTTTCGGTCTTCCGCGCCGGATGCTTGATACAAGTAAAGCCCCATGCCGGTGAGCAAAACGACGATAAACATTTTCGTATATATGCTTATTCTCATTCCTCTAACCCCGCCCGCCGAATAGGATATATGTTATCGATTTACTCAAATTCAACAACTTGACGGTGACGTAACTGATGCCGAATATGACCGCAATGTTCAAAACAAGACTGATGGCCGCATCCAGAAACGTTGCATCCACTTCCGTTCCGCCCGAAAGCATCATTTCAACCATCAAATGGATCAGATAAATGCTGAAGCTGGCTTTGGAGATCGAACTGATCAATTTTTGGATTTTATGATTCGCTCTTTCCCCTATCGCCTCCTCTTTCTCTTTGAAAAAAACAAACATGCCGCAAGCCATGAAAAAGGTGGTGATCGAATAGTTGCCATAGAACATCTCGTCCAGCACGCCGTCGCGGAGCGATACAAAATAAGTAGCCACCGGCGTCAGGAAGAAGGAGATGACCCCCAGGTTATATATTATATTCTTCGCTTTCAGCGGCAGTTCGTAATGAAAGAGGTAATACCCCAGAATGAAGTAGCCGAGATACCCCATAAAAAAGGGAATGTTCATGATCGGAATGTTGATGTACTGGTCCGTAACGCGGAATACGGCATCGGAGACGAAACGATAGGCTATGCTGACGATAAACCATAAGAGCAAATAATACCTCAGATCCCTCTCGCTGCAATTCTTAATAAATTTGCTGATCAGCGGAACCGTCATATACACCGCGATAATGGCATACAGGAACCATAAATGCACATAGTTTCTGTCGATAACCAGGCGATAGACGAAGTCGACTGCAAATTCGTAGAGGTTCATCTTGCTCTTAAGAATATAGTATTGATTGTACAAGCCGTAAATGATGGACCAGCTTACAAGGGGGATGAGCAGCGGCACGACCCTCTTCTTGAAAAAGTCGCGGTAGGAGCGAATCTCCGTTCGGAGAATCATCGCCCCGCTGATCATGAAGAATACCGGAACCGCGAACCGGGATACCGAATTGAATCCATTGCTGATCCACCATGAGGCGGAGTTGAAATCGTTCGTATTGGTTAGCACTTCTGCCGTGTAATGCAGGATAATGACCGCGATGATCGACAGAATTCTCAAAATGTCCACGTACAGGATTCTTTTGCTTGGAATTACGCTGTTCATAGGAACCTCCTCCATCCGCTTAATTCGATCCGGCCGGGATATTCTGGCTGATGGCCGCGACGCCTTTACGTTCGACGAATCCCCAGCCCTCATCATTGTCAAAGTACTTGAACGTTCCGACAATATTGATGTAAAGCAGCAGATTGCGATAGGTCAGCAGTTCCATCTGGCTGAAAAAGAACATTCTGAAATAGTCGGCGAGGGAATAGTTGCTGCCGTATTTTTTGCACAAGTATAAAGAAATGATGATCTGCGCCGCATTGACCAATATGCTGATCAGCAGGAAGATGATGGCATGCAGCACATTTCCGCCGGTCAGCAGCACCTGCCCCACATAAAATAAAGTAGTGAACGCGGAGAAGGTCCCCAGCATGAACCCGTCGATCGCAAAAAACAGACTTACTCCCGGAGTGAACTTGTGAGACAGCCTGGACCAATAGATCAGGATGCAGTCGACGAATGCCTTTTGCCACCGGATCCGCTGCTTGTAAAAGTTCGGCAGATTCTCCGGGCATTCGGTGTAGCATACCGCTTCAGGCGCATACACCAGCTTTTTGTTCAACCGGTTGGCCTTGATGTACTCATGGATCTTTAACGTGATATCGATATCCTCGCCTACCGTGCTGCGGAAACCGTTCACCTGAACCAAAATGTCTTTGTAAAAAGCCCCGAATGCGCCTGAAATGACAACGATCGAATTAAAAAAGGATTGCGTTAATTTCCGGACATAGAAGCCGTGCGTGTAATTGATGATTTGGCTTTTAATTAGCCCTTTTCCCTGAAATTTCTCCACGATCGCTCCGTTTTTCTTCTCTGCCCCCTGCACGATTTTGACCGTACCGCCAAGCGCGATAATCTGCTGATCATGAAAATATTGATTTACGAACTTGAGCGAGTCGGCTTCCAGCATGCTGTCCGCATCCAGCGTAATCATGATCTCGGACGCGGCGCAATCGATGCCCGCATTCAGGGAGTCCGCTTTTCCGCCGTTCAGCTTATCGATGACGAATATGTTTGGATAACGGGTGGAGCGGTAAAAACCCGTTATCGATTTATAGGCAAGCTTATGGTCCGGTCTCCTATAGTCCGGTTTTAAATCCAGCAGCTCGTCCAACGCGGAGAAGGTACCGTCCTTGGAACCGTCGTTGATGATCAAGATCTCGTGATTCCCGTAATGCAAACCCGCCATGGCGTCAATGCAGTTCTTAATCGTAAGCTCCTCGTTATAGGCAGGAACGAGCACCGATATCGATTTTTCGTCAAGATCATGATTCAGCTTTTTCACTTTGCTGCACAGCAGCGGAATAATCGTATACAGCGCCTGAAACACAAGAAACACACCCGCGATTCCATAAAAAAAGTATTGCATGGCACTCACTCCTTTTTTCTCTATCTATCCTTCCTTCTTTGAAAACGGGTCGGTGTGCGTTCCCTATCTTCCGCCTTCCGTCCTCCTTTCCCCATAAACTCCTCCTCTTAAAACTATCCCAGCCGTTAAATAAAAGTAAAACCGCCCAATCCAGCAAGAAAACGAATACATGGATATTTTTCAAGTAAAGTCTCTTATTTGGTTTATTTTACCTTTAAAAGCATTTATTAGGGATAAATTTATATGATCAAGGGAGAATTTTCTTGAATGTAAGGACGAGCTATTCCTCGTGATCCGTGTCAGGGGAATTTTTCGGCAAAAAAAATCCCCTCTAACTTGATTAGAGGAGATTTTGTTACATCATTATGTTTCCGCTTCAGTTTAAATCCGCAGTGTGCGTAACGCGGTTTCTTCCGTTCTGTTTAGACGCATATAGGGCCTGATCGGCTTTTTCCAGCATTGCGGCTTCCGAGTCGCCCGGCACAGACGTTGCAACCCCGATACTCACGGTCAGGCTGCCCGTTTTCCAGGTCGATCCGGCGACGGCAAGCCGCAATTTTTCAGCGATGGCCTCGGATTCAGCCTTATCTGCGCCGGGCAGGATCAGGACGAACTCTTCGCCGGGATTTTACTCCCTCGCAGGTCCTTTTTTCACTTCCTATTCTTCTATATGCGAAACGATTCCAAATAGTTGTGGATGTCCTCTTCCGGGGTCTGGAGCAAGCCGACGAGGTTCCTTTGTATGGCGCGCAGGGATTTAATCCGCTCCTCGATCTCAAGGATTTTATGGTGCACCAACCCCTTTAAGGCCTCCGGATCCATCTCTTGGCTGAGCATATGCAGCGTTTCTCCGATTTCCTTTAGCGAATAGCCCAAGGATTTGGCATCTTTGATAAACTTGATCTTCACCAGATAATCTTCCGAGTATATGCGGTAGCCCTTCGCCGTTCGGTCGGGAACCGGAAGGATGCCGCAATCCTCATAGTAGCGGATGGCCGCCGTGCTTAATCCGGTTCGCTTGGCCAGTTCGCCGCGCGTCATTCCTTCCATGCCTGTTCCCCTTCCTGTTTCCGCGTTTATTGGGATGTCATTCTTCTTTTCGTATATGCTTCGTCAAACTTCACTTCGGGATAGTCGGGTGACGATCCATCCAGAAGCGGCTGACGACTGCCTTTTTAAATATTGATCGAAAAAGGCTCTTACATACGAACGGGTAATATCGATATTATGCACCGGGTCGATGTCTTTGGCAAAAATCGACGGAGACAGCAGCGCGATTTCCGTAAAGCTCTGGTGAAAGAAATGGTCAACGGTCAAATAGTACGTATCCTTGGTGCTTTTCGTCATTACCGATTTTAAATCGGGGGCAAATTCTTCATAGAATACCTTGTCTTTCTTCGTTGCCGATGGATCAAAGCTCTTAGCGGTGCCGCCCGACATGATATACATAAACGGCTGCTGCAAGCCGGTATGGGCCACGCTTCCCCAGAATCCGCCTTCCAGGCTCACGCCCGCTTTGAACCGCTTGTCCTGCGCCATGGCCTCCGCAGTCGTTGCCCCGCCGTAGGAATGACCGAATATGCCGATCCGATTCAGATCCAGCTTGCCCTGGAACAGACCGTTCGGATCCTTCGCGTTCCATTCCGTAAGGGTATCGAGCACGAACCGGGCATCCGCTGCGCGAATTCCTACACCTTTTATGTTGCTCTCATAAAGTTCCGCCGATGTCGGAAACTCAGGAGCCGGTTCATAGAAAATAGAGCGGCCGTCCGGGAATGTAACTTTTGCCGATGTGTAAGGATGGTCGATCCCTACGACAACATATCCGTGGCTGACCAATTCCTCGATGGCGGTCAAACTCTGAAACCGGGTTGATCGGACCCCGGGCGAGAACAGCACTACCGGATAATTGGTTTCAGCCGCAGACATTTCCGCCTCGGCGACAACATGCGTAGGAATCGCGGTTACGTGACTGAACAGCTGTTTGGGTACGCCAAACACCAGACTGATGGCATCGCCAAGCTCTGAGGGATAATGCTCCCTCTTCTTCCCTTCGGCTTTGTCCTGATCGACCGGATACCAGACATTGACCATGAGCTCCCGCTTGTCGGCCGGATCAGCGCTTAAGGTTTCATCGCGGGATTCATCCGTGAGCTGCCGGGAAATGGTTCCAATCGCGTAACTGCCGGTCGGCTCCGGCATGTCAAAGACGGGCAGCAGCAGACTTAAATAGACAGAAACGCCGCTAACGGCCAACACGATAACGGACAACAGAATCTTTTTCCATAGGGAACTGGACCGAGAATGGCCTTGAGGCTTAACCACCCTGCGGATGAATATAATGATCAGCACCACGGCCACAGCGTAAGCCGGAACCATCTGTATGCGATAATGATCTACCACTCCATGCAGCAGCACAGCCAGCGCTAAGGACAGCAATAACGTTGCATCAAGCCGGCGGTCTCTTTTTCCGAAAAGGATTCCCCCCGCGGCTGCCAGAACGGCCAAGATGACAATGACCTCCAACCCTCTCATTAAACATGACCTCCCATATCATCCCCGGCTCTTTTGTCAGAAAGAACCGAAAATTTGATTATGGATAAAGCATAAACGTTGAAGTATACTGCAAGGTCAAGGCCTTCATCGGCTGATTCGAAATCCATGGATTTCGTCTTATTTTTGCTCCTGCCCTTTCCCGACTAAACCATAGAAGAATAGCTCCATTAATGAACCCACATCCCTATGGATGCGTTCTTCCCCCGCCCTATCCCAGTAGCGTCCAATCTCATTCTTGAACATGTTGAAATACAGCATGACCGCTTCTTCGGTCTGATCTTTTTGAATATATCCCTCCTGCTTCCCAAGGGCGACAAACCTCATGAAAAACGGCTTCACCTTCTCTTCGGCATAACCCTCCATCATTTGCGACAATCCGCCCAGCTCCGAGGATAAAGCCTTCGTAAACTCCTCCGAGATGCTTTTTAAATTCTTGGCCTCCAGCAGCATGATGTTCTTCGTTTTCTCGGGAAAGGAAAGGTCAGAATCAAGAATGTCCTCGTACTCCCCCAACTGCTTGTCCATCCAATAGGTAATCGTATCGGCATAGAGCTGCTCCTTGGTTCCAAAGTAGTTATAAATCGTGGCAGGGGAAACGTTCGCCAGATGGGCGACCTCGTTCACGCTGACTTTCTGGAATCCGTATTTGAAAAATAACTGTACGGAGACGTTGTAGATCTGCTCAATTTTTTTCTGTTTCCGTCGTTCATATCCGTTCATCTTCTTCACCTCACTTGAAGTGTACCTCAAGTTTTAGAGTATTTCAATAAACTGAATACAAAACTATTGCAATGTAATTTTCTCGAAATTATAATCATTTTAGAGCGAAACAGTATATATACTACAAAACTTCATGGATCAACATGGATGTAACGGCATCACTAATTTATATTGGGGGGCTTGATATGAAACAAGTACGGATTCCTTCGTTTTTGCATGATGTTTTCGGTGAAACGCAGCGAGTCGGGTCCATTTTGGCGATCCTGCTTTTTGGAGGCCTGCTCACCGCCGCGTTGTATTTCACATTCCCTGAAATGACGGCCGGCTTGCCGGTATGGCGAAGCGCTCTGGCCTTGTTGCTCATGTTCGATATATTCTCCGGATGCATAGCTAATTTTACGGCTTCGACCAGCAATTTTTATGCCGCCCGAAAAACCAACCGCCTTGTATTCATTGCGATACACGTTCATGTCGTGATTGTTGCGTTGTTGCTGCAAGCCGATATCCGGCATTCGATCGCGGTATGGGTTTATACGATCACGGGAGCTTTTGTCGTGAACGCTCTGATCGGCAAACAATCGCAACTCTTTGCTGCAGGCTTGCTCCTGTCCGTTGGGCTTGGCTGTATGCCCTTATTGCCTGAAATTCAGCCGTACATGCTGATCATTTGTACTTTGTTTATGGTCAAAGTATTGCTTAGCTTCGCCGTTGATCATTATGGAAAAGCCACAAACACGGGCGGGGAAGGATGAGGCCTTCGGTTAGCATCGCCAAGCTGACAAAGGCGGACAAACCATTATTCGTGGCGCTCATGAGCAGGGCCTTTGCCCGGGATCCCTTGTTTTTGCATGTATTCGGCGATTCGGAGCTCGACGATAGAGCGCAAGACCACGTGATCGCGTTTCTTGCCTTTATGTTTGATAAAAGCTTGCTGCTGAATGAAGAGGTGTGGGGATATTTTGAAAAGGAAAACTTGCTTGGCGTTTACATTGTAGAGAAACCGCAGGCAAGCATGATTCATAAAGTGAAGGGTTTTGGGCTAATCCTGAGGTTGATTCCTTTATTCTTTCAATTGTCCCGAAAAACGTTGAGCCTTCTTAATTCCTATATGCGAGTCACCCGCTCCTTCGCTCCCTCAAGGTCGCATCACTACCTCGTAATGATTGGAGTCGAGCCGAAAGCTCAAGGCAAGGGAATCGGCAAAGCCCTGTTGAGGCACCTACTTGATACCGTAGAAGCGGACAACGGATCGCACGGAATCGCGCTGGATACGGAAAACGAAGCAAACGTGAACTTGTATCGGAGATTCGGATTTTCTTTAACCATGGAAACGCAAATCGGCAATATCCCCGTGTACTGCATGTTCTATCAAAAAAATGAAGCAAGCCCCGGTGACTCCGCTTCCGTCCTGTAACGGCAAGTTACGCGCTGTCCCGATGGCACTGCTTTCTTTAAGGGGCTCGGCGGATCCCCCTTGCTCATTCGCCAAAAAAGCGCCCTTGAAAGGGCGCTTTTTAAGTAAGGCTAAATTTTTTTGACGAATTCCGACTTCAGTTTCATCGCTCCGAAACCGTCGATCTTGCAATCAATATCATGATCGCCGTCGACCAGGCGGATATTTTTCACTTTCGTGCCGATCTTCAGCACCGACGAGCTTCCTTTGACTTTCAGGTCTTTGATGATGGTTACGGAATCGCCGTCGTTCAGGATATTCCCATTGGCGTCTTTCACGATTTTGGCGTCCTCGCCCGTTTCGGTTTCCGGTTCCAAACTCCACTCATGGGCACATTCCGGACAGATCAAAAGATTCCCGTCTTCGTATGTGTATTCTGAATTGCATTTTGGACAATTCGGCAGATTGGACATTGTGATTTTCCCCATTCATTGTGATTTGCTGATATGTCTACCATTCTGCCATAACCTAAGCATATAAACAAATCATTGGGGGCCTGGTCGGTATGATCGGCGCCTTAATAAAATCTCACGACGTCTTCAAACGGCAGGAAAGTCTTATAAGCACGGCGATCCGTCCGCTTTGCTTAACAAGATCCATCCAATGTACACTGCATGCCGTCAAGGGCATCTGCACGATTGTTTTTTTGCAATGTCTTCTCGATCGCTTGCGCCAATCTTTCTTTTCCGGCTAAGCCTGAATCACTACATCGCCGATGATCAGGGTCGGAACGGCGGTAATTTGCGCTTCATAAGCAGATTTAAGAGCCTCCTGATGCTCGTCCCGGTATGTTCGCGATGCCAGGGCTTCCCTGAAGTCATCCTCGGAGAGCCCAACCTCGCCGGCCAGCTTGGTCAGCACATCAACTTCCCCGATATTCTGTTCCTCCTGGAAAAACGCCGTAAATACGCGATGATGGAACTCGTTCCCTTTCCCGCGTTCCTTCGCGAATTGATATCCTTCAAAGGCCATTTCCGTATACGGATGCGGAGATACGCGCGGCAAACGCATGTCGATCCCCAACTGTTGGGCGACGGGCAGGATAAACGAATCCCAAGAGCTTAACTTGTCGGGCTCTTTCCATGGATCGATTTTGGGATAAGGGCTTGGACGCAATTCGAACGGCATCCACTCGATTTCCACGTCTTGTTCCTTCGCGATTTCATCCAAAGGGCCTTTTTCCAAAAAACAAAATGGACATATAAAGTCCGAAAAAGCTTTGATTTTTACGGTCATGATTCTCACCTTTCCATTTGATTTTAGTTAGTTGTAATTTACTTAGTTACAACATGGACAAAAAAATATGTACATCTCTGCATAGGGAGCTGCACATAGATTCATTACTCATTGTGACGCGTTTATTCTGTTCGATAGCAATGTAACCAATTGCTCCATGGTGACACTTTCCAGAACGCCTTCCATGGCTTCTTGGGCTTGAACCAAAATAAGCTCCAATACATTTTGTATGTTCGCGCCGATCGGGCATTCGGGATTGGGCTGCTCATGAATATGGAACAAGTTATCTTCTTCAACGACATTCACGGAACGATACACATCCAGGAGCGTAATATCGCGCAAATCCTTCATAAGAGAAGCACCGCCTGCTCCACGGCGGACCTGAACCAGCCCGGCTTTCTTTAAATAAGATAATATTTGCCGAATCACGACCGGGTTCGTATTTACGCTCCCCGCCATGAACTCCGAGGTGCAGACCGTTGCCGGATTGCTATTGATGAGAGACAAAATATGAACAGCAATGGTAAAGCGGCTACTTATTTTCAATGTTCTCACCTGCCGATGTAATAATTATAGTTACAACCAAAACGAAAGTCAACCTGCCGGGATACAAAAATGCCAAAACCCGCAAATCCCCCCGTGATCTAACCGACAGGGGGACTTACGCCAAGCCCTTTATACGTACTTTACTTATTTCCAATATCCCTTATTGCACGGATTTGACCATACCGGTTAAAGTAAAGAACTTCGTCTTTTTTGATCCATCGGATGGCAACATGACCTATGACAAACAGCCATGTGAGCCCCGCGAGGAAGGATATCCCGATCACGAACATCAGAACCAGAAGATCCTCCCCTTTATAAAGCGAAAAAACCTTGGCCAAGGCAGACACCAGGAACGGCATGTAGATACTGAAAAACCGCCGGGTAAAACTTCCCTTCCCGTTTTCCTTTTCAGGTACCAAACGGATATGAAGCACCTTGGAAGCGACCGTATATCCATTCCATAACGCAGGGACGACCACCATCAGCACAAACAGTACAGCCGCAAAACCGATTTCCTGGGCGAGAACCCCTGACTGCTTGGTAACCCCCAGCACGAAATTGGTCACGATGCTTGCCAGAATGATATTTAGTACAACCTCGAAAAGCTGCGCCCCATAAGCCGCACTTTTTTGATTGCTGTACATTTGCTTCTGCTCCACAAGCGTTTCCCGGGAAGGGATCAGGATCAGGAAAACAGGCGCGAAGAAAAATCCAAGCACGGTTCCCAGCGTGTTCGTCATGAGATCATCCACGTCAAAAATGCGGTACGGGCATTCATATATCCCGTAAAGGGCGGTTCGTTGCGTCAACTCAAAAAACAGCGAAACCCCGAATCCGATCAGGGCCGCATACAGCCATTTTCCTTTCTTTTTGAAGAAGTACCGCAAGGCTATAGATTCAGCTCAGACCGTTCGGATGTCTCTTCCAAATATTTTGCTCTTGCTCCATTCAGCAACTGCATCAATACCATAATATCTTCCTCTGTTGTATCGTAGTTCGTGATACAAGCCCGCAGCACTGGAGCCTTGTTTATTTCGTACACTGAAATCCATGCCTGCCCTGAACATAAGATCTCTTGACATATAAATGATGCGAAATTCGATTGGATCTTTGATTGAATATTGGAATCCGTAAAGCATACGACAGGCAATACGGTATCATTGACAACCTTCCAGTTAGAGCAAGCAAGCTCCCGGCGCAACCGATTGCCCATCTCTGTTTGGTGCTGCACTATGCTGCGATAGCCTTCCCAACCAGCCGTCACAAGCGATAAATATACTTTCAAACCGATAAACCTTCGCGACCATTGAATTGAATGGGTGAACGGATCAATAACATCCAGATCAGCCCCTTCTTTCGGCATATAATCTGCCGTGATGCTGAATGTTTTATGTAAGATGTCCTTATGCCGTGTGATATAAATTCCCGCTCCCATCGGGACAGACATCCACTTATGCGCGTCGAAGGTAATGGAGTCAGCTCGGTCAATACCACGAAGTAGATCCCGCAGTTCTGGTGCAAACACGGAGGCTCCACCGTACGCAGCATCCACATGCAGCCACAGTTGCTCACGTTCAGCCAGATTTGCCATTTCGTTAATGGGATCAATCGCTCCGGCGCCGGTCGTTCCACCCGTCGCAATGATGAGAAAAGGAGTGTATCCAGCAGCGCGATCCACTTGAATTTGATGTTGAAGCGCATGAACATCTATATGCATTTCAGAGCCCGTCGTAATAATACGAAGGGAATCTGTACCCAGTCCGCAGGAACGCGCTGCCTTTACCAGGGAATGGTGGCTCTCAGCAGAGGCATACATGACAGGATGCGTGGGGAGCGACCTCAGCCCCTCTTTGGAATAAGATGGAAAACAATGAACTAGTGCGGTCAGTACGGCCGTCAGATTTGCTTCCGCTCCCCCCGTTGTAAATGTTCCATCTGCTGCCTCTGTTGAATAACCGAATTTTGAAGCTATCTCTGTCAATACATAGTTCTCTATTTCGACCGCTACAGGCGCATGGCTCCAGGCTGCAAGCTGCGGATTGAATGCTGCAGTAATCGTGTCCGCCATAATTCCCATGAAGTTGGGCCGCGGATTATACAGGCCGAAATATCGCGGGTGTGGCGTATGCACCTGGTATTGCCTTAATCCCTCCAGGATATGATAAATCGCCTCGCGCGCGCTGACGGGATGCTCAAAAGATAATCTACATGCGTATTCTGCAACCGCATCCACGCTGAGTTCAGGTGAGACACGAACCCCACGTATGTGCGTCATATAGTCATTGATTTGTTCCAACAGATAGGTTCCAATGTCCATGCGTTCATCCGTATCAAGATTAAGATTTGAGTTATGCTTCATCATGTGGAAAGTGTCCCCCCTTCATCTTGTGAAATTCCATTGCTGATTCAGATTATACACTCGCAGAACTCGGGTGTACGCATTTTCGAATGAAACCGCAATATTTCGAAACAATCCTTTTCCACTCGGGCGGTTTGGGCGGCGCACGCCAGCGACGGCAGCCGAAATGAATAATCCACCATAAAATTTGAAACGTGAGCAAGCGTCTATAAGCCGATAGTCCCTTAGGGTGGAGATTATCGGCTTTATTTTATCGAATATTGGCTTAGCGTATATTTTCGTTAAAATGTTGGCGGGACCCCTTTTTATAAAAAATTAGAATTAAAGTGTGATCTTTCATTATAGATATGTTCAGTTCAAACTCGCTTTTATCCTCTGTCACTGGGCTCTAAATTCCATGATTCGCGCTCTATTCATTTGTGAAAATAAAACGAATTGGCCTTCAGAGATCAACATAATTGCGCTATTGTCTTTTTTGGATACAGGAATACGCGATCATCATGAAATTTCAATTGAATCCATAAAATGGGATGTTGTATGATGGTGGTATTACCACAGATATCAACTTATCCTACCGTGTTATTTTTAAGCTATTTCATGATAAGGGAGGGGGCGGATTGTGAAAGGAAAAGAACGATCGTCCGACTTGGTTGAAAAACAAATCGTTAACGCCATACTGGCAGGCGAATATCCTGTAGGGAGCACCCTGCTCTCGGAACGGGACCTTGCAAAAGCATTTGAGGTGGGACGTCCGACCGTTCGGGAGGCGCTGCAACGATTGGAGCGGGATGGCTGGGTGACGTGCCGGCAGGGCCATCCTGCGATAGTTAACGATTATTGGCGCAGAGGAAATCTGACCACGCTGGTGAATATCGTTCACAACCATGAAGCCGTCACGGATGAGTTCATAACGTATTTATTGGAGTTAAGGATCTCACTAACCCCGTCTTATATTCGCGATGCCGTTAAACATCATCAGCCCAAAACGGTTGCCCTTCTCGCCCATTTGGAACATCTTGCGGACGAGGCGGACGGTTATGCGGCATTTGACTGGGAGTTGCAACGAAACTTGGCTTCCCTCTCTCCCAATCCGGTGTATCTGCTGATCCTGAACAGCTTCAACTCCTTTTACATCCCGATGGCACGAAGATATTTTTCCAAGGAAGAGCATCGAAGGTTATCCATGGCGTATTACAACGAGCTTTTAGCTGTTGCCTTGCAGGGGGACGCCGTTGAAGCCGAGAAAATTGCCAAAAAAACGATGGAAAAAAGCTTGTCCCTGTGGAAAAACAGACGTGAATAAATAAAGGTTGGAGGCGTTTATGAATGAAAGCTAAATATGTTAGAGAGTTTTTCTTCTTCCCTGACATTTTTGTGATGAGTGTTCTCTTCTTGATAAGTTTTGGATTCATGATCCCCCGCCTGACGTCTATCGGTATCTGGATGGCATTCGTCATCGGAATGGTCGCCTATTCCATCGTTGAGTATCTTACCCATCGGTTTCTGTTTCATATTAAAACGCCGAAGAATCCCTTTTTCCTGAATTTAATTAAGCGCTTACATTATGATCATCATTCAAGCCCCAATGATTTGCATTTATTATTTCTGCCTTTATGGTACTCGCTGCCGAACATGGCCATCGCAGGGACCATAGCCTACCTCCTGACTTCGAGTCTCGCGATCACGAATGCTTTCATGGCGGGGATCATGATATTTTTATTGTTTTATGAGTGGAAGCATTATATCGCCCATCGCCCCATCAAACCGATTTCCCCATGGGGACGCTGGATGAAAAGGGTTCATTTATGGCATCATTTCAAAAATGAAAATTACTGGTACGGCGTCACCAACCCCGTATACGATTGGGCCCTGGGAACGTTCAAGGACCAGAAGGACGTTGAACAAAGCCAAACCGCCCGGGATCTGGAAAAACGCGGCAAACAAGAGCTTGAACTTTAAGCTTATTGAGCTATGGAGGCGCCGCACACCAGCGAATGACGTCAATCCCCTTGTCCGTGAGAGCAGGACAAGGGGATTGCACCCTAGCGTTTTAGTATCGTTCCAAAATAAGCTGCGTCTTCAACTGATCCACGGGCAGGAACCATCCCGCAGCGGCCATATCGGCCTCAAAATCCGCTTTTTTCGCGGCAGCCTCGTCATAGGAATCCAGCTTGAACGAAGCCTCCACAATGTAGTCAAATCCCGTTCCATTGCTATTAAGCAGCTGCCACACCTCTACATAAGTCTCACTTCCGTTCCAGGTGCCGACATGCCGTTTCGCCTCTACCGGACCTTTCGGCTTGTGTACCTCCGCCAACCGGGTTGTTCCCCAGCCTTTTCCAAGCCAATCATCGAATTTGCCCGGCGCTTCGGCGATCGTCCAGTTCCTTGAATCTTTGGGCGTCGGCAGTTCCATCCCATCGTACCCGGATTTCTTGATGGTCTTCTTCCGGCTGATGCTCAGCGTCTGTTTCTGATAGCCCCAATCCACCTGCGCTTCATAGTTCGTATCGTCGGCCTCAAATCCTTCCGAAGCGGCCAGCATCAGCGCTCCGTCGATGTCTCCGTTCACGATCGGATAACGCTTCTTGTATACAAGCTCAAACTTTTCGTCACTGTAGTCTTCTTTCTTGCGGATGCGTACCGACCAACCCGCCTGATTCAGTTCCAGATTCTCCGTATCCATGAATTGAACGGCCATTTTCTCCGGGGAGGTCGACATGTTGAAATAGGACATGACATCGGATTTAAGCTTTTTGTCCCCGTCAAGCACCACCGCTGGATCCAAAAACACCTTAAGCTCATAATCCGGCGTCATCGGCTCTAAAGCGGCGCCTTGCATGGATGCAGGCGCAAGCATCGTGGCGGGAAGAACCATGACGAGCATCAGGGCCAGCCACTTTCGGGTAAACCGTTTTCCAATCATTCGTTATCCTCTCCCTTACATGATTTTCGCTTCCCCTATATAACGAGCAGCCGTTCCCCCGGAACGAGGGAATGCAGCCCGGTGAAGCCCTCCTCAGCCAAGCGTGCCGCAAGCATATCCGTCTCCCTTTTATCCGCGTGAACCAGCAGGGTCTGAAACGGGCGAATCCGCTCCAGCATACGCTTTACGTCCGGCAATCCTTGATGTACCTTGTAACGAAACCGCTGGACCTCGCATCCAAGCGTCATTGCAGCGCCCGTTCCGTCCATGGCATTATGCTTTCGCCAAACCTCGACGCCGAAGCTGCCCTCGTAGAGGTGCCCGGTGAACAGTATCGCATGGCGCGGGTCCTCAGACAAAGCCCGGTAGCATTGCCGGGCAATCGCCGTTTGGAGCAAACCGTCGGACGCGAAGATGATCGAAGGCGGGCCGGCGAGCGCGGCCTGAGCGCCTTCGGCACCCGAAACGAAAGCGGCCACGCTTTGGATGGCTTGCTGTATTCGTTCCAGTGCGCCAGGCTTTAACCAATCCTGGAAGGCTGCAAGTTCATGAAAGCCATACCGCAGCTTCTCTTCGCAAATGATCGGAATCCCGGGAAGGGATGCCGCAATGATCGGCAGCAGCTCTTGCCCGCGGCCGTATACAGGGACAGGCAGCAGCACATGTCCTCCCCGCGCCGACACTTTCGAGATCGTGCCGAGCAATCGCTGAAGCTCTTGCTCTTGCACCTCAGGTCTGGATCCGTAGGCCGCATCCACGATCGCGAGCGCAATGCCTTCCAGATCGGCTCCGCCCGGTAAATTAGCCCGGAGCAGACTGGATTCATCGCAATAGTCTCCCGAGTAAAACACCCGCTTTCCACCGATTTCAAGCAATAGCCACACCGATCCAACCAGATGGCCGCTCGGTCCCCAGCAGACGCGGATGCCGGGTGCCGCTTCAAACCAGGTGCCGGCCCTTGCCGCATCCTCCAGGAAGCGATAACGTACCCGCTTCCTGTCAGCAGTATCGTACGGCAAGGCGCCGCCTTTGCTCCGCACCTGCCTTTCCCAGGCTTCATCGTACGCCGGAAGCTGATTCCATGTAGCCCGGGTCGTCCATACTTCACCCTCGTACCCCATTCGGTACAGCAGGGGGATGGCCATGGAGTGGTCTTCGTGTGCATGGGATAAAAACACGGCGGATAAGCTTGAAATCTTGGACGGTTCGAAGAGCGGGTACTCCCCGCTGCCGGTCTTCTTTACGCCGCAATCCAATAATACCGACACGCCGCCGCACCCGATGCGGTAACAGGAACGGCCATGCTCGCCTGCGCCACCCCATACAGCGGCTGTTAACATCCCATCACTTCCTGTCTGCGTTGATATAATTCATGATGGCCAGGACAATTGTCGTCAGACCGACGGACACGACCGCCATCGCCATGCCCAGCGATACGTCCCCTTGCTCAAACTGGGAAAATATATATGTGGCCGATACCTGCATCGATGGCGGCAGGATCATGAGCGACGCGACCAATTCGCGAATGGATATCGTGAAGGTCATCATCCATCCCGCCAAAATGCCCGGCACAAGCAGCGGCAGCAAAATCCTTCGAAAGCCGTACCAGGATCCTGCCCCAAATACCCGCCCCGCCTGCAGCAGCGATCGGTCGATCTGGCTGAGGCTCGATTTGATGTACTGCACGCTGTAAGGAAGAAAGAAAACGACATAAGTCAAGACCACCATGCCGTACGTGTTGTACAGCGGTATCGGCATCCACGGCGCATTCCAGAGCAGGATCAGTCCGACGACCGTGACGATGCCCGGAACCGTATTGGGAAGCAGGCTGAACAGATCGACGAGACGCTGAGGCCTTGTAGCCGCGTTTCCGATTTTCAGCGCCAGAAACGTCCCCAACAATACCGCGATCGTCGCGGACACGAGTGCGAGCCCGAGACTGTTCAGCAGCGCTTCCAAGCCCGCCGAGCCAAAGCCGAGCAGCGTTTGGTAATGCGCCAGTGTGAAATTGCCCCACGACAAACCTGCGCCTCTCAGCTTCTGCAGGGATGCCACGATAATGGAGAAATAGGGGACCCCGATGGAGAGGCCGAGCAGCACGGCGACGTATCCCCACGCCAGAGCGATCCGCCACCTGGACCAAGGTAGTGGCGCCATACGACTTCCTTTTCCCCCCAAGGTCTGATACCGGAATCTTCGCGTCAGTACGCTCTGCATGTACCAGAACACTAGGCAAGTCGTCAGCAACACGGACGAAAGCGCCATTGCCTTGCCGAAATCGATGGGCCAACTTGAGGTATACCGATGAATTTCAGTCGTCAGCACGTAGTATCCTATCTTCCGTCCGAAGGTGGCCGGCGTTCCGAATTCCGCGATCGTCTTCACGAAGACGAGCAGCGCCCCCATCGCATAGCTGCCGAGCAGCAGCGGAAGAACAATCCGGCGCAGACGGTAGAGAAACGGCGCTCCATGGACCGCCCCGGCTTCCTCGTACCCCGCGCCGATCCGTATCAATGCATTGCGCAGAATCAGATAAAGAAACGGAAACAGGTGCAGGCTCATGATAGCGACCATCCCGAACAAGCTGAAGAAATAAGGCGTCACCGCCTGCGCGCCCGGAACCATCTGCTCCAGAAACCCGCGCTTTTCCATGAACAAAATCCAGCCCATCGAACCGATATACGGCGGCGTCATGAACGGGATGATGAGGATAATGTCGAGCCATTTTTTCTGTCCGAAACTTGTCTTTGCCGACAGGAAGGCCATGGGAAAGGCAAGTGCCGTGGCACCCGCCACCACCCAAAAACCCAGCCAAAGCGAATTAAACAACACACCGCGCAAGTCGGTGTCAAAGATCACGTTCAGCGGCGCCCATATGTCGAAATGATCGTCAGGAAAAAAACTGTTGAGCAAAACCAGGAGAAGAGGGAGGACGATGGTCGCCAAGAGAAGAACAACTGCCAAGGCCACTCCCTTCTGATGGTACAAGCGGTTTGCGAATCGTTGCATTCGAGTGATCACGTCCGTTATTTAAAGATGCCTAAAAACTTGTTGGTAATGTCTTCTCCCTGCTCCATCATCCAGCTCCAGTCGTACTTCAGCAGCTTAATGTCCGCTACTTGAGCCCGATCCTTCGCCGGGATGTCGGTACGGCCCGGGAGCAGATACGCGTCCGCTACAAGACCTTGTGCTTCGTCAGACAGCAAGTAGTCTATAAAGAGCCGGGCATTCACCACATTCGGCGAATCCTTCAAAATCATCGCCGGACGCGGATTGATCACGGTACCGCTCTCCGGGTACACGATGTCCACCGGCTCGCCCTTCGCTTTCGCGCTATAGGCCATATAATCCACGCCGGCCATGACCGCGCTCTTGGCTCCGGTCACCACGGGATCAAGCGCCTCTTGGTTTGCCCCCGCCATAGCGATGTCGTTGGCCTTCAGCGCTTCAAACAGCGTCCAGCCTCCCTCGCCCTGCTCGTTCAGGTAACCGGAAATGAAATCAAGCGCGGATCCGGATAATGACGGGTCGGGGATATTCACCGTACCCTTCCACTCCGGTTTGCTGAAATCCGCCCAATCCTTCGGCGGCGTTTTCACTAAATCGGTGTTATAGGTAATGCCGAGCGCGGATGCGCTGTAACCGAACATGTGACGGTCCTTGTCGACCCAGGACTCCTGGAGCTTATCGGCATTCTCGGCGTCAGGATAGCTTTGCGTCCAACCGTCGTTCTTCATCGACATGCCGGACGGCCAGGAAGCCAGCACGACGACATCGGCAACCGGATTGCCTTTCTCCGCTTCCAACCGGGCCAGCACCTTGCCGGTCGTTCCCTGGAACTGCTCCACCTTGAGGCCGGTTTTCGCTTCGAAACCCGCGAGGATGTTATCCGCAAGCCCTGCGGGACCCGCCGTATAAACGACAACCTTGCCGCTCGCCTTCGCTTCTTTCGATTCCGCCTGCTCCTTAACCGGCTCCGCCGGATTTCCTTCAGCTTGGGCACCGCCTTGGGTTCCGCCTCCGCAAGCGGTCAACAGCCCCATTACCAGCATCCAGGCCGCGGCAAAACCCGCTAAGCGAACGTTCATGTTCTTAAATTTCATCGTTTTCTTCCTCCTTGTCATTGTGGAAAGAATGCACAAACTTCGGGGAACCGTAGACGGCCACGCGCTCCCCAATCCTTATCCGTGCCGAATGATAAGCCGTCCACACCGAGCCATCTTCAAGCTCCAGTTGCAGTTCATACCGCTCCCCGACATAACTGACGCCGCGGATGACCGCATTCCAAGTCAGACTGTCCGGAGCCCCAGCCCATTGGACATGTTCGGGACGAACCATGGCGCGATCGGACTGAAGCCAATTCGACTTGCCCACGAATCGGGCGACATAAGGAACCGCCGGACGATGATAGATATCCTCAGGCGCCCCTTTTTGCATCACGCGACCCTGCTGCATCACGACAATCTGATCCGACATGGCCATTGCTTCCGTCTGATCATGCGTGACGTAGACGGCTGTCAGCCCGATGGAGCGGACGAGGCTGGTCAGTTCTTCGCGCATTTCGTCCCGCAGCATGGCATCAAGCGCGCTGAGCGGCTCGTCGAACAGAATGACGCGGGGGCGGATCGCGATGGCCCGGGCAAAGGCGACGCGCTGCTGCTGTCCGCCGGACAGCTGACCCGGATAACGGTCTTCCAGGCCTTGAAGCCGTACCGCACGAATCGCCTCCAGCACGCGCTCCCGCAGCTCCCCCGTTGCTTTCATGGCCCGAAGCCCGAAAGCCACATTCTCAAATACCGTCATATGAGGCCATAAAGCAAAATCCTGAAACACCATGCCGAGCCCCCGCTTATGAACGGGCTTGAAGGTCCGCCGCTTTGAAGAGTAGACGCACTCTTCACCCAGCAGAATTTCTCCTTGATCCGGCGTTTCCAAGCCTGCGATCAGCCGCAGCAATGTCGTCTTGCCGCAGCCCGACGGGCCGAGAAGCGTCGTAAACTCTCCCGAACGGATATGCAGATCAAGCGGGTGCAGCGCCGTGGTTCCGGCGAACGATTTGGACAGTTGCTTAAGTGTTATATTCATGGCTTTCCCTTTCTATCGATCTACCTGTTCCTAGAATAGTCCATATATATCAACGTACGATTAGGCTATTGTAAGGCTTGTGTAATATATTTTATTATCATCTATTAGATGTCATAGATTTTATCTATAATGAGGATGAGGAGGAGTGGATGATGAATTTAGTGAAACTGGAAGTCATCGTGCTGATCGCCAAGTACAAGAAGGTGACGGCGGTTGCGGATGCCATGGGCGTCAGTCAGCCTACGGTCACGTTTCATATGAAAAGCCTGGAGAAAGAGTTTGGGGTACAGCTTTTTGAAATGCGGACGGGGAAGGTGCTGTTGACCGATGCGGGGACCGCGCTGCTTCACTATGCGTCGAAAATTCAAGCGCTCACCCAGGAAGCGCACCGTGTCGTAGAGGAATACCGGACCATGAGAAAGGGAACGTTGACGATCGGTGCCAGCTACGTGCCCGGCACGTACATCCTGCCCGACCTGATGAACCGCTTCTCCGAGACGTATCCCGGCATCACGTTCCGCATGTTCATCAAACCGGCGCCTGCGATTCGAAGTATGCTGCTCGACCACAGTATCGATATCGGCTTCATCTCCTCGCAGCCCTTTGAGGACCCTATGCTCCACCAAATCGCCGTGTGCGACGATGAACTCGGGATCGCCCTGCCGGCTAACCACCCTCTGGCGGGTCAGCCCGCCATCGACCCGCAAGCGATTGCCTCGGAACGTTTTATATATCACGGCACCGAATCCACGACTCGCCAGATGACGGAACAATGGGCGGCAAATTACGGCCTTCGGCTCCGGATCGGAATGGAGCTGGATTCGCTCGAGGCCATTAAGCGGGCCGTCATGCTGGGCGAAGGCATCTCTTTCATTTCCCGCATGTCGGTCGCGGATGAAGTGGAACGGGGATTGCTCGCCTTGCTTCCATTGCCCGGCTCGTTCCCCCGACGATCCGTGTATGCCTGCTATCACCGGGACCGTTGGCTGTCCTCACAGATGAAAGCATTTCTGGATACTCTCCAAGGAAACTCTTGTATTTCATTGGATCGGTAGATATGCCGTTCCTCTTACCTGTCATTTTCATATTATAGAGCGAGAAAGATAGAATTTACGGGTAAAGGGAGTGAAGTAATGGAAGCCGGCCCAGGAAACGCTAAACAGCAGGGAGTTTCCATTATCACCTGCACGAATCGGAAAGGTTATTTAAATCATCTGATTGGCAATTACAGAAGGCAAAACCATGCAAAAAAGGAACTCATCATTATCGTCAATGACAATAAAATACCTCTGGCACCCTATCAACGCTTAGCCAAAAAGCTTCGCAACGTGCAAGTTTTTCGGATCCCGGCACATTACTCTCTCGGCGCTTGCTTGAATTATGCCATCAAGAAAACAAAATACAGCTACATCGCCAAGTTTGACGATGATGACTATTACGCTCCCCATTATTTGAAAGACAGCTTGCAGGTTTTTCAGAGAACCCATGCCGACGTCTTGGGCAAGCGTGCCCATTACATGTATTTACGCGGGTCAAAAACGCTCATCCTCCGGTTTCCGCAAGATGAAAATCGGCCCGTTACCAAACTTCCCGGCGCCACGCTCATCTTTAAACGGAGCGTGTTCAACAAAGTTAAATTTCCAGATAAGAACGTTGGGGAGGATGATCTGTTTTGCATACGGAGCAAGCGGAAGGGGTACAAAGTTTATTCCGGGGGTAAATACCATTTTGCCGCCGTACGCAGAAAAAATTCATCCGGCCATACCTGGATCATCAGCGATCAAGAACTGCTGGCGCACCATAAAATCATCCCGAACGTAAAGGATTACAAGAAATTCGTACAAGGAAAGCCAAAGGGTGTTCAATCATGAAAACACCGGATATCTCCCGTGGCCAAAATGCCGTATCCATCATTACATGCACCAAGCGGCGGTACTGTATGGAGACCCTTTTTCACAATTACGGCAGACAAAATTATGCGAATAAAGAGTTGATCGTCATCTTAAACAATAACAGTCTGAAGAAGAGGGAGTATATACAGGCGGCCAAGCGATATAAAAACGTAAGAATATTCAGCTTACCGGATCATGTATCGCTTGGCCGCTGCCTTAATCATGGGGTTCGGTTATCCAAATACAACTATATCGCAAAGTTCGATGACGACGATTATTATGCTCCCGGCTATTTAGCCGACAGCATGCGGCTCATGTCAAAGACAAAGGCCGATATCGTAGGCAAACGAGCCCACTATATGTACCTGAGCGGTAAAAAAAAGCTCGTGCACCGTTATTACCAAAAGGCCGATCAATATGTTTCCATGGTCCAAGGAGCAACCCTGCTCGTAAAAAAGCGCGTATTCAGCAAGGTCCGCTTCCCCAATCAAACTCGGGGCGAATGCGTAAAATTTTGCTCCGACAGCCTGGCCAAAGGCTTTAAGATTTATGCGGGCAATCCGCGTTACTTTGCCGCCATCCGGAGAAAAAATTCGAAGGATCATACCTGGATCGTAAGCGATCATAATCTGCTGGCAAGGGGAGTTAAAGTAGTGAGAGCCGATAATATCAAAAGATTTGTGAGCCGGGGGTAAGAGGTTTGATTTGGATTTGGCTTGCTAAGCAACAAAAACGGATAGAAAAAAAGGGCCTGAGTCGTCATGACTGAGGCCCTTTGTGCTGCCTCCTGAGACAACATGAAATGCTTCCAGCATATCCGGGAGATTTACGTCATTAGTATCTATGGTTTTTGTCGGTATATTTGGGCTTATTCAACCTTCTGATTGCTATATGTCAAATTCTGTTTCTGAGCGGTGAATTCGGTCTTGTCATTCCAATGGGTTTATTGGCTGCATTTACTACGCTGCTTGGCTAAGTGTTCAGGCAATAATACCTCCGGCTTTCTTCCGATTCCTCTTTACGGCCGCGCTGATTCTCCATTTCCCTAAAACCTAGATGGTTGTGACTTGGTGCAATTGCCTTGGCACTATTTAAGGCTTGATGCGTTCGCTTTGAACCGGATTGCGGCCGTCAGCGAACCGAATGCGCAGCGATTTAGCCTTGTCTAATTCGGGACCATCCGATACTTGAAAATGAATGTGAGCTTCGCTTGAATTCCCGGAGTTGCCGCATTCGCCAAGCACATCACCCTGCTTTACTTGATCGCCAACCTTGACTCGGATCGACCCTTTGCGGAAATGAAGAAGTACCCCGTATTCCTTATTGCCGTGATCGATCACAACATAATTGCCTTCCGGTTGTTTGGCATTCATTTGTCCGACAGGCTCGTTGTCGGGAATATCGTTAACGACGCGGACTACTTTACCCGCGGCGGGCGCAAGAACTTCTTGGCCGAACGCATAATAACTCTCGTTTTTCTCAGGGGCACCTTTATAGGTTCGGCCATTTTTTTCGATAAGCAAATCATAAGCGTAGCGCTGGCTCTCGAAGGCATAGTGGTAATTAACCAATTCATTCGTCCCACCCCAGCCTACGTACCATTCTCCTCGAAAAGGATACTGAAACGCGGTTTTCGTTAGTTTTTCATCTGTTTCCGGATGCGGTTGCAGCGGGATGATCTGGAGGCCAGTGATGGTCCCCTTTTTATCCATTAAATTAATGATCCCTACTTTATTCTGATCGTCCACCCATATATAACGTGTTATCCCTTTGCCTGAAGGTATTTCGGACTGCTTCGCATAAGACTTCACGCCTTGATTGAACTTGGTGCCTATTGCTTTCAATTCATCCTCCGATACTTTATTTCGGAAGCTTTCGCTCATTTGTTTGTAGATCTGCCCGAATTTCCCTTCAAGGAAGACTTGACCGAACCGTTCGGCTGTAATTCGTTTCTCTGGCTGGCTAGGTGTGCTGGAAGTAGTGGCGGGGTGCTTCCCAGTACCACTTACTTTCTGTAAAAGTGCATTTTCATTGGTGTTGTTTTCTTTAACACCATTGAACCCGGTTACCACTCCGAAGACGAGTGCGCACAAAATGCCCGTTTTCATCATCGTATTGAATTCCATTCGTTTCCATCCCCTCCTGCATGATTCTCTTTTATATGTTCTGTTTTTAGTCTAAGCAACGGACCTTAACAGCCTCTAATCTTCACCTTATCAGAAGCTTAATTTTGCGCTTGAACTATTCGAGAAAATAAATTCCTATAAAAAAATTTCAATCTATTTTACGGTGAGCCACGTCTTACATTATGAAAATAGCTATTGAAACACATGGATCTAAGTGTGATGGCATCAAGAAAGGGGGCGGGGTGATGGATCAGACGATGAAGGATATTCATCTTGCCGATACATATCAGATGGACGAAGAAACATTTTTCAGGTACTTGTCGGCTGAACAGCGCAGATTATATTCAATTGCCTTCAGTTATCTGCGAAACGAGACGGACGCATTGGAGGCTGTACAGGAAGCATCCTGCAGAGCCTGGATGAAACGCAAAAAGCTGAAAAACGAGCAGGCTTTTACGTCTTGGCTGATCCGGATTACCATCAACTGCTGCATGGACGAGCTCCGGCGCAAAAAACGCGTGCACCCTTCGGAAAAGATAAAAGAAGAAGCGGTACAGGAGATGAAAAGCAGTGATCGGATCGACCTTGAACGGGCGATGGAGCGGATGAAAAAGAAATATAGGCATGTTGTCATGCTGAAATATTACCAGGACATGACGACGGCGGAAATCGCCAAGGTACTGAAAAGACCGGAAGGAACGATTAAAACATGGCTGCGGGAAGGCCTGAAGCAGCTTCGTAATTTTATGTAGAGTTAAAGGAGGCGCGCGAATGATGTTGGACAAAGAAGAACGCGTTCTGATGACGGATTCCGATGCTGTCAAAAAACAGGCCGAAGAGATTCGGGATATGAAGCTTGCAAATGCTGTAAGGGCAGGAATTACAAAAGGGAGGAAACGCGAAATGAGGCGTATCTATTCATATGGGGCAGCAGCGATAGCGGCTGCAGCAGCCGCGGTGTTCATTATATTTTCTTTTACGGGATTTCCGAAAATGGCCGGGAATGAAACATTGGTACAAACGGCCAGTCCCAAGAGCGTTGCCGATATTGAATTGTTCCGCCAAGCCGCTGCTAGAGACCAGGGGTTTGCGGCAGCACTGGAGCAAGGTCTTGTGAAACCCGTCAATCTGGGCGTAGAGAAAAACGGTTATCGCATCGATGTGGTGGGCGCTGTTGCGGATGGACGTAACGCATATATCTTGTATAGCGTGCAAAACCATACGAACAAAGGTGCCGATCCTGTTGTGAGCTCGCTTGAACTCGGAGGTGTAAAGCCGCCGTCTCAAAGGGCACAGTCGATAGCTGCACTCGATCTCGATAACGGCAATGAAATTCCGCCGGGGGACACGGGCTACTTTGTGTACTCGACGAATCTAACACCGACCGCCCAATACAAAAAGGACGCGAAGCTCAGCATTAAAATATGGGGAAGAGCGGCCAACAAGTATCTAGAGGAGGTTGACGTTAATTTTGATCTCGACACCAATATGCTGAAAGACAAGGAGCGCGCTTATTACCCGGACCAAACATTAACCATAGCAGGACAAAACATCAAGGTGCGCCAATTGCTTTATACACCGCTCCAAACCTATGTGGATCTGGAATACGATCCGGCCAATGAGAAGCAGATTTTTAATTTGATCAATCCGGTTCTAGTCGGTAAAAGCGGGGATCAAAGCGAAAAAATCTATTATCCGACCGAGATTTTAAAGGATAAATCCAAAACAACGCTGGTTTACAGGCACAGCCGGCTTAAGCGGCCGGATACAGCTTCTTTAAAGGCATTTGGCATTTCCGCCGTGAACAAGGATCAATTAAAGATTGTGGTTGATTTGAAGAAAAAAGAGATTATTGAAGCGCCGGATGATCTTCTGCGTATCATTACGCCTGAGCCTGGTGAAAAAGCGGGGGAAGGAGAGATTCTTCTGGAACGCAAGCTTGAAAAAGTTCAGGCCGTGGAAAGCTTCGACATGTCGCTGGATGACAGCTTCACGGATGCCAACGGAGAAACACATAAAAGGTTACCGTCGGAAAACTTGAGTCATGGCGGATTAACTAGATCAAAGGATACTTTCAGAGACGAAAAAACTTATAATTTCGGCAAAGAGGCGCTAGATTATCCGCAGCCCCTTACCATCAAGTTGGAACAATACTGGATTCCGGTGATGGATACGCAGAGCGTCGAGTTAATTGCGAAACAATAGGTGTCGTCCGGTTAGATGTAGATAGACAAATAACTGTAGAGGTTAGGACGCGCGGATAAACAAAGGGTTCAGCCAGGAGGGTGACAAGGGCTTTTCATCCACTTGGCATAACAGAAAAGCCCCATCCCAATCACTTCATGAAGTGATTATTGGATGGGGCTTTTAAATGTTAGTACAAGGCAGAAACATGAGCAATCGAAAACCACCTTCTCAAACAGGACAAAGCACAAGTCGTCTCGGAACCGAGGCGTAAATATCCGGTGATGGACTCGTACAGCTATCTCCGCGGACTGAAGCGTCCCAGCTTCTTCTTGGTAAAAACAAAAATGAGTTCGGTACAATACTACAATACCGAACTCATTTTGAGAAAGCTGCCTGATGAAATAACCTTGTCTAACTTTTGGGGGCCACTTCAAACTCGACAGCTTTTTTATAAGTGTACGAATTTAACTTAGTCCCGGTTCGCCAGCTTGGCCAGCAGACGGATAATCTCGATGTACAGCCATACGAGGGTAACCAGCAAACCGAAAGAGCCGTACCACTCCATATATTTCGGAGCGCCCTGTGCGGCCCCTTCTTCGATGAAGTTAAAGTCCAGCACGAAGTTCAAGGCGGCAATAATCACGATAACAATCGAAATCCCGATTCCGATCGGAGTGCTGTCGTGCAAATACGGCACCGTCACACCGAACAAACCGAGCACGAAACTAAGCACATATACAAGCGCGATTCCCAGCGTAGCTGCGAAGATGCCTTTCTTGAAGCCTTCGCTTGCTTTGATCAGGCCCGTCTTGTACGCGAGCAGCATAGCCAAGAACACGCACATCGTCAGCAAAGCCGCCTGCAGGGTAATGCCATAATATAATGATTCGTAATTAGCCGATAAAGCCCCTACGAATAAACCTTCCGCAATCGCGTAGATCGGTGCCAAATACGGTGCCGTCGTTGGCTTAAAGCTGATGATCAGCACCAGAACCAAGCCGCCGATCGCGCCGCCGATCATGTATGGGAATATATCGTACCCATTGAAAAACATAGCCCAAGATACAACCGCCGCCCCTATAAGCAGCGCCAGCAGCATGAACGATTTGTTCACCGTTCCGCCGATGGTCATGGTCTCCTGGCCGTTGTAATGTCCGCTCCGCTCAAACGTTTTTTCGTTGAGCGTCGGATTTCCGCTGCGACCTATCAAATTCATTGCCTCCCCAACTTTTTATTTTCATTCTAGCATATGTTGGGATATTTTAGGATATACAAAAATGTCATTTCAGTATGATTAATCAAAATAAGCGCTCAAGCCATCGAAAAAAAAGCTTCTTGCCGGCTTGTAACCCAGCAAGAAGCAAGTTATTATAGATCTTTCCAAATATTAAATCCGAGCCAATTGCCCTGGAACACATCCTTGCCTTCCAGATTGTTAAGCGGACCAAATGCAAGCTCGAAATCTTTATTGCCGTCAAAGTAATCCATAGACAGCAGAATGACCGACATCCGCTCCACGCCTTCACCCGGCTTTAGCTCATCCTTCACCTTAGGCGCCAGCGGGCTTGCTTCCAATATACCGAGATCGGAATCAGGCAGTTCAAGCGTCACCTTCAGGCTGTTCACGTTTACCGACTGTTCCGACTCGTTATCGATCCGGTATTTGGCCGTCAACGCTACGATGCCTTTATCGCCAAAACCTACGAACAAATCCTTGTACTTCGGATCGATCGTCAGCTTCGCCCATTGGTAGCCCTTCAATGTAATCTGAATATTCTCCATCTGTCGGCTCTTTTCGATCCGCGAGGTGGCGAGCACTTGCTTTTTCGCTATTTTATCGGTTGTTAGTTTATCCTGATAGGGTTCGGCCGGCTTTGAACCGGAGCCGTCATTCGTTCCATCCGCCTTTTGAAGCAGGTAATCGCGGGCACCGATGCGCAGCATTTTCAGGCTTGGCTGTTCGGGCAGGAAAAACAAAACCTTCTTTATGGTTCCATCCTTATACTTAAGCCGTAGCGTGTAATTGACGATGGTGTAGGTTCCCGATGTTTGCTTCTCCGATTGAGTGACCGTCGAAACGCCGGAATTATCGCCGCTATCTGAACCGTCGGTGGTATAGCCCGTAAATTTGCTGTCAAAAAAAGTGCCGTCCTTGCGGAAAACATACGTCATGGACGATGCCAAGCCTCCCCCGAGCGGGGTGGACGTATAGCTGCTGGACTCGTACTTGCCTTCCAGCTTCAATCCGCTGGACGGCTTATATTTTGTATACTTATCCCCGTCAATTTCCAGCTCCGTAGCGGATTTCACCTTGAACGGATACGATTTGCCGTTACTTAGCACCAGCCGGTTGCCTTTGATCTTATAAGTCAAACATTTATCTTTGCTGCAATTGAGCGCGTCGATTCCGCCGTCGGGGAACTTCGTTGCCACCTGTTTGTCATTGACAAAATAATAATAATCCCAGCACAAGGATGAACAGCCTTTCAGCCCCGAAACATCCAGCTCCCATTTGGCATAAAACCCTCTGAGCGAAGAGGAGTTCCCCTCGTTCTTGCTGCTTGCGCCCTCAACGGACGATGTGAAGAACAGCAGCGCTGCTGCCAGCATAACAAAGCTTATGACCGTAAAGGCTAGTTTATTTTTCCTAAGCACGAACAAGCGTAAACCACTCCTCCCGTAAAATGGAAAATGATTACGTCAAGATTAACAACTCAGATGGTTTGCGGCAATAGGACTATTGAATGAAATCCATTTGGGTTTTCTAATCATGTGCATTTTCTTGTTCGTGCAAATATTCTCTGGGTACTGAAGCGGTATGAATTACATACACGATCATTCAGGTTCCAGTCTGGTTCGAGCAACAATTTCATCCATAAAGCATTGTAATGTACTCGTTACATATGAATCTTTTCGCCGAATAAAAATAGTCGTGATTTCATGATAAGGTTCAGGTAGGCCGTGGCAAAAAACCGTGCCATTGGCAACCATATCGGCAATGGAGGATTCCGGGATAATCGTGATTCCTATTCCTGCAGCTACGCTGCCTATAATCGTCCCGAACGTTCCAAACTCCATGATCTGTTTAGGGACAATCCCCTCCGCCTTCATCCAGCTTTCCAATCGTTCGCGATACCCGCAGCCTTTTTTGTATAGCAATAACGGCTTTTTTGTCATTTCCTCTATGGAAAAGGTTTTACCTTTGGTTACAAGTACCAGCTTTTCTTGAATAACCTCAACCTGTTCGATCAATGGATGCTTGATAGGCCCAGTAACAAAGGCTCCATCCAGCTTCATATCAATTACCTGCTGGACCAAAAGATCGGTAACTCCGGCTTTTAAGGATAATTCAACATTGGGGTATTTACTATAATAAGAAGCTAAAATATCCGGAAGAGCCATCACGGTCTCCACAATGCCAATTTCCAGGACGCCGGAGGGGTTGGATGTATCCAGGAATGTGCGTTTCATTTTCTCTATTCCCGACAAGATCTCCCTCGATTGTTCCAACAACCGCTTTCCTTCCGGGTTTAAGGTCATCCCTCGTTTATGCCGATAGAACAATGGCGTCCGAAGCTCTTTCTCAAGCAGCTTGATTCTGGCCGTAACATTGGATTGAACGTAATTGAGTTCCAGAGCGGCTTTACTGACGCTTCCATATTTAGCGACGGTCTGAAAAATTTTCAAATCATTAAACTCCAATCCAACATCTCCTCTCGATACATCTACCTCTCTCTTGCCAGGCATCATTATAAATGATAGAAAACTTGATTTTCAATCATTTTACTATAGATTCTCCCCCTCCTATGATGTTATATACAGACAACAATGATGGCAGCATCTTGAGGGAGAGATACTACATGCTAAAAAAACAAATCGTCATCGGGTCCATGCTGTGCCTGATCGCAAGTATGTCCTGGGGAGCTATGTTTCCCGTTGCGCATATCGCATTACAGCAAATCGATCCATTCTATTTTTCGTTTATCCGTTATTTCGTGGTTGCCGTCATCCTCAGCGCGTTGCTGTGGGTGAAAGAGGGGAGAGCGTCATTCCGCTTGGAGGGAAGGGGCAAGACTTTATTGTTTTTCGGAACGATGGCATTTACGATCTATAATATGTGCATCTTCCTCGGACAACAGCTCATGGGAGAACCGGGTACCGTTGCCGCCTCCATTATGGAAGTGCTTATGCCGATGATCTCCATTATGGTTTTGTGGATCACGACAAAAAAAGCTCCGAATAAATATACGCTTACGAGCGTAGCTATCGCGTTTATCGGTGCTTTACTAGTTATCACTAACGGCAAATTCGCCTTTTTCAGAATGGCTGGACAACATCTTGTTCCTTTATTTTTGATTTTCGCGGGAGTTGTGGGATGGGTGGTGTATTCGATGGGCGGAAGCCGATTCAAGGATTGGTCGGTCCTCCGCTATTCAACGCTTACCTGCCTGCTGGGAAGCGCCGTATCCTTCGTCATCGTCACGCTTGCCTCCGTCTTTCATTTGCTTCCCGTTCCTGCATGGCACACGATCCTCTCGATAAAATATGAAATGTCCTTCATGATTTTATTGCCGGGGCTAGCGGCCTTGCTCTGCTGGAATCAGGGAATTAAATGGTTATCGCCGCTTAACGGCATCTTATTTATTAATTTTGTTCCCATTACCACATTCGTTATCATGGCTCTTCAAGGCTACCAAATCAGCAATTATGAATTTTACGGAACGCTGCTCATTATCTTTGCCCTCATACGCAACAATGCTTACCAGAGGAAAGCCACTCGCGTTAACCACGGCAGAGCCTATGCTTCTGTCCAAGAGCAATAGCTAGCGTTTGCGGTTGTTGAATCATTGGACTCACCTATTTCATATACAAAAAAAGGTACGGTCTCCTCATTTTTTGTGAGTAACCGTACCTTTTTCCGTATATACGCGACTTTTTCAACATACTCCATATCAAGGGGGTTCCTGGCCAGCAAAGGCCGCGACTTCGGCGCGTGTCATGTTTGTTTTTCCGGCTCAGCAGCTCCGGGCCGTTGCCTTAAACGATTCTCGCCGCAATATATTTTGTCTTGCTGATTGCACCAACTAACTATACTATAATAGGGAAACTTAACGCTTATATGGAAAAGCACAAAAAACTATTCCTAAACCGGGAGGTAAAACAACAACCCCATGATCAAAAAAACGTTAAAATGGCTTGCCTCGATTATGCTGACCGCAATTGCTGCGCTTGCCATTTTTCTAATCTATATTACAACAACTGATTATAAACCCCCAGCTAAAGTAGAACTTCTTGCAAGCAATAATAACAGTCTTATGATGAAGCATGGCGAGCCGTTCACCGTCACCACGTTTAATATCGGTTACGCCGGCCTCGACCAGGGACAGGATTTCTTCATGGACGGTGGAACGATGTCCCGGTCAAGAAGCAAGGGACAAACGGAGGCCAACCTGAACGCCATGGCCGACTTTCTGAGCGACACCCACTCCGATCTGTATATCCTTCAGGAAGTAGATGTTCACTCCACACGCAGCAACCATATTAATCAAGTCCAAAAAATAAGCCACCGCCTGCAAGGATATAGCGACACGTTTGCTTATAATTACAAGGTTCCTTGGGTGCCCGTGCCGTTGGCTCATCCGATGGGTGCGGTGCAAAGCGGTTTACTCACATTGTCCACGTTCCATAGCTCATCTCATACCCGCTTCGACCTGCCTGGCAAAGAAAGTTGGCCTGTCCAGCAATTTGAGCTGGATCGTGCATTTATAGAGAGCAGGTTTCCGGTAGATAACGGCAAAGAACTCGTGGTGGTCAACCTGCATTTGTCAGCGTTCGATAAGGGCGGTACCATCCGCAAACAACAACTTGACTTTCTTGAGGACTACATCGATCAAGAAGCGGAGAAAGGCAACTACCTTATTCTAGGCGGAGATTGGAATCATTCCCTGCCTGGAACCGATCACAATAAGTTTCCCTCTAAGCAAGAATGGCCGCAGTGGCTGCAACCATTCCCCGATACCTTCGGCCCGGAAGATTTCCGGTGGGCTGTAGACCCGAACATTCCTTCAGTCCGAACGCTGGACGCAGCGTATCAAGAAGGGGTCAATTTTCTCGCTGTGATCGACGGGTTTCTCGTATCTCCGAATGTAGAAATCGTTGATGTTACCGGACACGATCTGAACTTCAAGAACAGTGATCATAACCCTGTTACAGGGAAATTTATTCTGAAGTAAGCCGGCATTGGATTTTTGTAAAACGCTCATGATCGTTTATTTTCTATGATCTCCACAAATTTTGCCGATGCCGGAGATAAAGATACGCTTTTTAAAAAACATACGCCTATGCTTCTCTTGGGTATTTCCCGAATGAGCTGTACTTCATGCAGTAATCCTTTGTTTAAGTACTCTTGGGAGAACTCCTTCGTCACGCAAGCTACTCCTAAATTTATTTTGGCAAACTCCAGTAATAAATGGTGTGATCCCAATTCAAAATCCGGCGATATCTTTATTCCTTTAGACAACATGTAATCCTCTACATATTTTCTGGAATTGGACTTTGACTCAAGAAAGATTAATGGCTGTTTTGCCACCTGATCAAGGCTGACAGGTCCGGATAAAATATTCTTGAACTTCTCTCCGCAAACGAAAATATCTTGAATATCAGCACATGGCCTTAGTTCTAATGCAGCATCTTCAAGCGGAAAATTACATATTCCGATATCAACCTCTCCTGATTTGATCAGGGCGCAAATCTCAAGCGTCGTGCCATTCACAATCTTGAACTTAATGTTGGGATAACGGTTATGAAAAGCCTCCAGATACGGGGGCAAAAAATACCTGGAAATCGTGTCGCCAACGCCTATCCTCAGCTCGCCTGTCGTTAAATTCTTAAGCTCCGAAATCCTTTCTTCGCCAACGCGAATTAAATTCATCGCCGAATTGGCATATTCAAATAAAAGACTGCCTTCGTTGGTTAGAGATACTCCTTTAGGCGTTCTAGTGAAAAGCCGGGTGTCCAATTCTTTTTCCAATTGCATGATCGCTTGACTAACGGCCGGTTGTGTCATGTAGAGGTCTTTTGCCGCCTTGGAAATGCTTTTATTTTTTGCTACCATACAAAACGTTTGATATAAATCCAACCTGTTCAACGTATAAGCACCTCTTATATCCATTATTCGATATATTAATTTCGTTTATATCATCAGATTGATGTATAGTACAAGTATAAATGTTATAAGGAGCGATTCGTTTGGAAAGAGTGGTTGGAACCGTCGTTCGGGGTCTCCGTTGCCCCATCGTAAACCGAGGGGACAATATAGAAGAAATCGTAGTGGATAGCGTGCTAAAAGCTGCGGAAGTCGAAGGCTTTCGCATCAATGACCGAGATATCGTTACCGTAACCGAGTCCATCGTTGCTCGCGCTCAAGGCAACTATGCTACGATCGATCATATTGCTAAAGATATTCGTTCCAAATTTGGAGAAGAGACGATCGGCGTCATTTTCCCGATCTTAAGCCGTAACCGTTTTGCGGTTTGTCTGCGCGGCATTGCCAAAGGGGCCAAAAAAATCGTGTTAATGCTCAGCTATCCATCCGATGAAGTCGGAAATCACTTGGTGGATTTGGACATGCTTGATGAAAAAGGCGTTAATCCTTGGACCGATGCACTAACCGAAGGACAATTCCGCGAACATTTTGGATACAAGAAACATACCTTTACCGGCATTGATTATATCGATTATTACAAATCGTTAATCGAGGAATACGGCGTAGAATGCGAAGTCATTTTCTCGAATAATCCCAAGACCGTTCTCGAGTACACCAAAAATGTTCTGACTTGCGATATTCATACGAGATTCAGAACCAAGAAAATATTGAAAGCAAACGGCGGCGAGAAAGTTTACAGCTGGATGACATTTTGTCCGAATCGATTGACGGCAGCGGATGCAATGAAACCTACGGTCTGTTAGGTTCCAATAAATCAACGGAAGATAGCGTTAAACTGTTCCCGCGCAATTGCCAACCTATAGTCGATAACATCCAGCATATGCTTAAAGAAAAAACGGGCAAACATATTGAAGTGATGATCTATGGGGATGGAGCATTCAAAGACCCCGTGGGCAAAATCTGGGAACTCGCGGATCCGGTAGTATCACCGGCTTACACATCTGGACTTGATGGCACCCCCAATGAAGTAAAGCTGAAGTATCTTGCCGATAATAACTTTGCCGATTTAAGAGGCGAAGAGCTTAAACAAGCGATATCCCAATATATCAGCAATAAAGACGGGGATCTGGTGGGATCGATGGAAGCGCAAGGGACTACGCCCAGAAAATTGACCGATCTTATCGGTTCCCTGTCCGATTTAACGTCCGGCAGCGGAGATAAAGGCACGCCGATTATCTTTATCCAAGGATATTTTGATAATTATACGAACTAAACTTATCAACGCAAAGGGGACGTCCCAAGTCAATGGACCTTTTGGGACGTCCCCTCTTTTGATGACCTGCAGGACAAGCCTATGTTACGGCATGGCGTCGTATCTTTCCTCGTTCACCAGTCCGCGAATAAAGGCCTCGAAGCTTGGAGCTAACCGTGTAATCTTGTAGTTGCTGTTTTTGTCGACATGAACCACCTCAGGTTCGCCGTCGTTTCCGGATGAACGGTAATCCAGCATCACCACTTCGTCTTCGGAAGGGCAATCGCAAATCACGACGCCGATTTCAGGATAACCCCCGCTCTCGATCATATTCCGGCTGCCTGTCTCCCCGCACAGTGATTTGGGCTTCGTTCGCCCGATTCCCAGAATGCCTGAAATCTTGATATGGTCTTTGCCGTCCGAGGCGGCTTCCTTCATGGGAAAACATCTGTTATGAGGAATTCCCCCGTTATGCCGCTTCATCGTTTGGATATAGAAGGACGGCAATTTAAATACCAGTTCTTCTTCCACGGAAGCAATCAGGTCATCGGTAGGAGGATCGGATATGTAAGTTTCCGCTGCATGCTCGCTGTCATCCCAGAAGTTCGTAAAATCAAAATCGGTATCAAACTCGACAACAGGCCCTTCGGCTGGCACTTCAACAGGACGTTTCTCAGCGGTTTTGCTCCGAATCCACTCCAGGAACTCCAGCGTTTCCTCGTCTCCCGGGTCCAATTGATCCGCGGTTTCAAAATATATCCGGGCTTCGTCGTATTTATCCAGATAGTAATGAGCCAGTCCCATGCGATAATTCCAAAGCGGATCATCTTTTCCCTCTTCCGCAATGATCGAGAACTGTTCAATCGCCTCTTCGTAACGTTCCAGGTTATTAAAGGCTCTGCCC
The DNA here is from genome assembly GCF_000987955.1 of Paenibacillus sp. DMB20. GTDB lineage: Bacteria > Bacillota > Bacilli > Paenibacillales > Paenibacillaceae > Paenibacillus_AQ. The sequence goes on along the minus strand of NZ_LAZU01000029.1, from coordinate 121,555 downwards.
AAGTGACTGATCAGTACATGATCTCGGTCCTCCGCGGGAATCTCCATAATTGAATCTACGATTCTTCGAATTCATCCTCTTCATGCCACGTTTCCAGCCGTGCCAAAAGCTCGTCTCTCATCATTTCCGCCTCCCACTCTAACGCCTTTTTCAAATTATACCATTCCCGGCACAACCTTCTCCAGCATGCAGCCGATCCGCAATTCGCATTTTATTTTAATTTTAGCGTCATTAAAAAGGCAACAAACAGAATACAACCGCCTGCTATGAATGGAGCGAACATATTAGCATCAAATAAGAATCCCGCTAAAGTCGGACCCAGGATATTTCCTACACTCATATAGGCATTATTCATGCCCGCTACATATCCTTGTTCATTCCCTGCCATCTTGGATAACTGTGTATTCAGTGATGGACGAAGCATAGCCGTAGCGAAGAAAATACCGGAAGTTACTAGGAGGTGTTTCTTTATTGCTTAAAAACGCAAAAAACCTCCTTATCCATGAGTTCCTGGATAGGAGGCAGACATACGAACAACAAAAAAGACACACTGCTCCCATGAAAGAAGCAGCGATCTTATCTTTATCAAAAAGCCCACACTAATCCTATCCAGAAAATTCGTTAAATAACGATTTTTTCTTTTTGGGGATAGATTAGTAGATCATTGGCTTTAGGTCACCTTTTCGGTTACTTATTGCTCGCTAGCATATCATAAGGTTTTGTATAAGGTCAATGAATCAACTGGTGCTTAATGATACTTAACATATATTTTAAGGAAAAAACAACCATTGCCAACATTAAGGCAATGGTTGTTCGAGTTGCTTGTTTACTTGTCGATCAGATTGGTTGTTTTCAGCAATCTGGCCATCAAAGCCGTCACTTCGGCACGCGTCATGCTTGCTTTCGGACTTAGCAGCTCTGGGCCGTTCCCTTGAAGAACTCCTGCCTTGATCATCTGTGCGAAATCCGCTTTCGCCCAAGCCGATACGTTGGCCGCATCTTTATACTCCGAGAGCAAAGATGCAATCTGATCTTGACTAAGCGCGGCTTTAGGCTCAACCAGGTTATACGCGCGAGCGATCATCGCGATTCCTTGTTCTTTTGTGATCTGCTTGTTGCCATAGAAGTTGCCGTCCGTGTACCCTCGGACGATATCATATTCATCCGCCAGCGCAACGGCATTGCGATACCAGGCGGAAGCCGGCACGTCAGGGAACAGGTTTTGCGGTCCGTCCTGACGCATCAAGCCCATGCCCAGTACGACAATCTCCGAGAATTCGGAACGCGTAACATTACGGTTCGGCGAGAATGTGTTATTCCCTGTTCCTTCCAGGTCAAGCCTTGCCGCAATATTGTTCACGTCCGCTTTGCCCCAGTGATTCTTCACGTCGTCGAAATCCTGCGGATTCCAGATGACCGAGTAAGTTCCGTGGCTGCGAAGATCGTTGATTTTGGCAAAATACCGGTCGTTGATCTTCGTGACGACGGTCGGAACGTGGAACACGCTGCCGTCCGGGTTCACGACTACGCCCGTCGTAATCTTATTAGGATCAACGTCTTTCGGTAATGCAATATACTTCACCGCGTAATCATTCAGCAGACCGGAACGAACCGTCTTCCCGCCGTGCGAGAAGGTCAGGTCCAGATCAACCGGATGAACGAGCAGCTCATAGCCTTTTGCCGCGGCCTGTTTACGGGCACTATCCGCAAGCGCCTGCGGAGAACGTTTGATATTGATGCTCACCGCAATATCTTCAAGCTTCGCATCGTTCATTTGTTTTGCAATCGCGCCCAAATCCAGCTGCTTGCCAGGAACCGGATAGATCGCGAGCAGATCTTCGATTTCCAGCGTCGAGCCGGTTTGCGCCAGCTTCTTGAGATCCGCCGCCGTCAAGCCTTGCACCTTGGTCTCCCCATCGACTGGAACTTTAATGGCAAGCTTCTGTCCATCGCCTTGGGACAGGATGCCGGACAGCTTGTCCTTGTCGATTTGAACCGTCGTATGCTTTCCGTCTCCGTCCGTTTTGGTAGTACCGGTCGCGAACGAAGAGTCCTTGCCATTCACCGTCGTTGTAATATTCGAAGACGTGGAACCTGGAACCGAACCCGTACCCGTTCCGGTTCCTGAGCCTGTTCCAGAACCAGAACCGGTACCTGGCGACGTTGTCCCTCCGCCATTATTGTTTCCGGCGGCTTCTCGTGTGATCGTAACGACGTATTCTCTAACTTTGCCGTCTTGGTCCGTTACTTTAACCTTGACCGTATTCTTGCCGACACCCAGCGGCAGGGCGGAGCTGGACGTTCCGCTTGCTACTTCAGCATACGCTCCTCCGTTGACGCTGATTTCGATCTTGGCTTTCGGATTCAGTGCCACAGGGGCAAATTTGATGTCATATACGCTATTAGGTACGTTCATCGTATACGATGTTACGTTCGAGTCGAAGCTCGGGCTCAATGCTCCGCTTGAAGGCGTTAAGGAGATCAGCTTGTTATTTCCTGCAGGATCGATTGAAACCAATCCATTCCGTGCTTTCTCCAATGCTTCAAGGGCTTTATTCACTTCCTCTTGGGTGGCTTTCGGATTACTCAGCACCTGTTTGGCTGCATCCAAGGCCTCTTGGAGCTTGTTCCAGCTTTCAGGCGTATAATGGGTTGGATTAAGTTTTCCGACCTCATCTACTTTCGATTGCAGAGCCGTTTTGTCGGTTTTTGTAATCGTAATGGTGTAGGTATTGGTTTTGCCTCCTACAGTTACTTCCACCTCAATGGTATTAGGACCTGGTTGAAGCTGCAGGTTATTCCAATCGGTTTTATCTGGGACTTCATTCTTGTTAAATCTCAGTTTGACAGTTCCTTCGGGACTCAGCAGCTCAGGCGCAACGGCAACACTGTAAACGTCGTCCCCTACGGAAGCCGTGTAATTCAGATATTTTCTACCGTCAAACGTTGGAGATAGTTCGATCTCCTCGTTACTTCCCGATTTGGTAACACGTAATTGATCAAGAATGGGTTCTTTTTTGACAAGATTCCCATAGGCTTTTTTCAACGCCTCATTCGCTTGGTCAATCTCTTTTTGCGTGGCATTCGGATTATTCAGCACCCCGTCGGCTGCCTTCAGAGCCTCGTCGAGTGCTCCCCAGCTTTCCGGCGTGTATTCCGAAGGATCCAGATTTTTGTTTTTAATCTCGTTTACCGTGTTTTGAAGCTCTGTCTTGTCTGCCGTTAATCCCTTGCGTGCCTCTTCCAGTTGTTTCAGAGCCTCATCGACTTCTTTCTGGGTGGCATTCGGATTTTTCAGCACTTCCTCAGCTTTCGTTTTCGCAGCAACGAATTCTTTCCAGCTGATTGGAGAATAGTCTGCCTCCTGCAATTGGTTAGCTGCCTCCACCGCATTTTTCAAATCGGTTTTGTTCACGATGGAAACGTTCTTCGTCGCGCTTAACGCAAAAGTTGCATCGTCCGGCATGCCGCCGTATTCAACGATGTAACCTTTAACTGAATTGTCGGGGGCATAATCATTCCATGTACCATCTTGGAAAATATGTGCTACGTACTCTACGCCAGAGTAATTATTCGGTTCTGCAGATTTCCAGTTATTATAGGTGCCTTCAACGGCTTTCCCGGCGCTGTTTGCGTAACCGTGGTAGAATTTCAAGCCTTTGCCACCGTCTTCCAGTCCTTCCGGTCCCGTTACCCAGCGCCAGTCGCCTGTTTTTTTAGGCTCTCCTTTCAAACGCTCAATATCGATCGCGCCGATCCAACCAAGACCGAGTGCTTTTTCCTTCACAAAGGCGTTTTCTGCCCCGCTTGTAATGTTTACAAGATAGCCTTGGCGTCCGAAGTATGTTTTCTTTGCTGCAGCTTCCTTGGCAGCACTCCATGTAATATTGGAGCTAGTCGTGATGTATTCATAAAAATGACCATTTTCTCCGAAAGCCAACGCGCTGCCAAGCGTGAACCGGATCACCCGGTCAGAAGGCTCGCTGGATGTCGTCAAAAACGTGACGCTTTTTAACGCTGCTTGGTACTGTTCAACGGATGCCGAGCCGGTTAATTTTAAAACACCATTGCTGGGCTCGTATTTCCCTGTAATTCCGGATTGATTGTTGAAGTTCAGCTTATCGCCGGATTTAAGACCTTCAATAACAATCGTCGCCCCATTCAAGTTAGCAACATAGGGAGCCAGTACGTCTTGATCAAGCGATAAACCCGCATCAATGACCGCTTCTCCTCCGTCAACGACAAAAGTCGTCACGCCTTCCGATGCCGTTATGGCTGCAGAGGCAGATGCCTTCGCCGCCTGCGGCATAAACACAGTGAGAAAGCCTTCCACTGCTAAAATAAGAACAAGCATCAGGATCGATTGTTTTTTCCACAAAAACTTACCGCCATGCGTATGCATGTCCAGTCATTCCTCCATTCTAAATACGATTGCAAAATATAAAAACTGGCCTTTATGGTCTGCCTTTGGCCGGAACCAACAGAGATTTTCCGTTGCGTTTACGGTTCCTTGGCCATATGTCGCCTCGCCCCCTTATTTTGGTAAACTCCGCTTTATGCACCCCTCCTTACGGTTGGACCGAAAAAACCTCCGTTCATAAGCGGGCTTCGCTAATTGACGGAGGTTTCCGTCGTATTCGGCAGCTGGCTGGCATGAGTATTTGCATTTTGGCAAATCCTTTAGCCCCTATTAGCTTTGCGTCCCCGCCTTTCAACGGGTTTGCTTTTATCGTACGAGCTTGTATGTAATAAATGATGCAAGAATAACCTACTGGAGATGACACTGAAACGCTCGCCCGTTTAGAGGGTCGGATCAGCCCCAACTTTGTTGAAAGCTGCCTGCATTTGTTTGATTTTGGAAATCAAATCGTCATCAATGACATTTTATGCTGCAAATTTGAATAATTTCTGAATAAGTCTATTTGGTAGTAGAGTAGTTTGACCAAATATAAAATTTTAAAAAAACCACTCCTACTTAAACTGTCCCCCTGTAGAGTAGACTTTAAAAAGGTCTCTCTAGGGTACAGTTCAATGCCGGAGTGGTTCTTCTGGTCGATCTGTATTCTACTTATGAAGTTAACGCTTTTCCCTCGTATGCTTCCTGCAACGCTTTCAAGTCAATTTTCGTCTTCGTTTGGAGCAGTGCTTTCATTACTCTTTCCGATTTATTCGGATCGGGATCGCTTATCATATCCGTCAACGTGCTGGGAACAATTTGCCACGATACGCCGAACTTGTCTTTCAACCATCCGCACACCTGGGCCCTTTCATCTCCACCCTCGGAAAGCTTTTCCCAGTAGTAGTCCAATTCCTCTTGATCGTCACAATGGACAATAAAAGAAATTGCCTCGGTAAAATTGAATTGCGGACCGCCATTCAAAGCGACGAATTCCTGTCCGTCCAGTTGAAATTCCACGGTCATGGCGGTCCCCTCCAGTGCCCTGTGGACATCGTGGCTTCCCTTTCCATAGTAAATCGTTCTTCCGATTTTGGAATTTTTAAATATCGAGGTGTAAAACTTAGCCGCCTCTTCCGCTTGCGAATTGAACCACAGGTTTGGCGTGATTTTTTGAATTTTGGTTCTCATCATCATTACCTCCTCCAGCTTCATTTTTCATTCAGTGTCTGCTTAAAGGTAACCATATCATGAAAGGAGAATCGTGGTTTCTTCCGGATTGCCATGATCAAACGAACGGCTTCTTCGCAAATACGGTTTATTCAAACGTACCGAACAATTCACGAAGATAATCCCTTCGCCCATTGTTCGTAGCGGTAAATCCACCACTATTCCCTTAAAGCAGCATTCAACCGTTCCTTATGTATCCATATCGGTTTTCGATGTCCTGTTTTCTCCAGTATTCCCTCAGCCGAAAACCGGTTCATCATTTCCGTAACGGTCTCGCGTATGCTTCCCGTCATGGTGGCTAATTCCTGATGCGTGAGCTCTACGTCCAGCTTGCGCCACCCGGTTTCCCCTCTCGCCCCATCTGTTTTGTCGGATTCGACGCCGAATTTGTCGGAGAGCTTTTGTAAAAGGAACAATAACCGCCGTCTCAAGCTGCTGAACGCCATATGCTCTAACAACTCCTCAACTTCCCTCAAGCGAGCCGAAAGAATTTCGATATACCTGACGCCTAAGTCCGGTTTTTCACGAATGATTTGCATCAATCGATCGTAATCGATTTTGCAAATGATCGAATCCTCCAGTGTAACCGCAAACGTGTTCGCCTCGGCCGAAGCTAAACCCACGTCGCCAAACATATGCCCGGGAGCCAATACGTCAATGGTAAACTCTTTGCCCTGATCCGTTAGCGTATAGAGTCGGACCGATCCCGTTTTGACCAGATATATAAACCTTTTCGTATGATGAGGAGACGTAATCAATGTACCTTTAGCCACCGGTTCGACCGGTACGTCTTCCCCTACATTCTCCAATTCCTCCATGCTGAGCCCGCGAAATAATTCCATTCTCGATAAATACTTTAGTTTATTCAATGGATCCTCCTCCATCATCCCGGGAATGTAGGCTAAACTACATTCTTTGCTAACGAATTGTTTTATCATTCTACTGAAACCTGAACTTAACAAGATAAGGCGGTGTCTACAAAGGTATGAGTATTCTCATCATTTCAGTCCAAGTTATTCTGATGGCAATGTTTACGGTATCCGTTGTCCTGAAATGGGGTCGTGCCGAAAGCATGGTCCGTCATTGGGAGGAGTACCGATATCCGATGTGGTTCATGTACGTAACGGCTTCACTCGAATTGCTTGGCGTATTGGGGCTCTTTCTCGCCTTCTGGTTTCCCGTTCTTCTAAACGCTGCAGCCTTCTTGCTGGCTGTCCTGATGATAGGGGCAATCCACGCACACCTTTTTCGTGCCAAGCATAAACCCGTTATGGCCCTTAATGCTCTTATCATGCTTATTTTGTGTACGGTAATCCTTTTGAGTTAAACAACTTGCCGAAGCCTCTGGAAGTAAATTCAGCACTGCCGTTATTTTCCTGAAGACAACCGGTTGAACAGGCTTACGAAACGCTGCAACCCCTCCCGCAGCTGTTGTTCGTTCAAATAGGCATAGCTCATTCGAATCCAAGAATTCATTTCCCTGAGCGGGTCGCATATGGAGCCCGGCACAAAGGTAATGGATTGCTCCATGCTTTTGCCGAGAAGGGCCTCCATCGGGGTGGATTCCGGCAGCTTGATCCACAGATTAAATCCCCCTGCCGGGCTGTTCCATTGCCAGCCTGTGGCGGACAACTCCTCTTCCATAATGTCCTTTCGGACCGCCAACGCGGTCCGGAGCTTCCCCAAATGCTGCTGCATGCGTTCCGAAAAGAAATAATGCAAAAAGATTTTTTGATTGAGCAACGGGGTCCCGTTGTCCGATAGCGATTTCGCCTTGACCAGGTATTTCATCAAGCCGGGGCGGCAGGTCACCATGCAATGCTCAGGCCCGGGGCGACGTATTTGCTGAAACTGCGAATATATAACACGTAACCGGCCGTGTCGTAGGCGAAGAACGGCAGCGGCGGTTCTTTTCCGAAATAGATGTCCGGACAAGAATCGTCCTCTACCAGCAGACATTGATATTGAGCCGCCAGATCCACAAGCCGCTTCCGTTGCTCCGCCGGAACGGTGTAGCCCGTTGGATTTTGAAAAGTAGGGTTGAGGTAAAACAGGCGCGGCTTGTATTTTCGCATCAATTCCTCCACTTGATCCAGACGGTAGCCGTAGGGGTAAATTTCAATCGGGACGATATTCGCCCCCTGTCTTCTGAACACATCAATCGCCGGGCTATAGGTGGGTCTTTCCATCAGTACGGTATCCCGCGGTTTGACCAAAACCCTGGCCATTAAATCGATGGCTTCCTGCGAACCGGAAGTAATCAGTATTTCGTCGTTGGTCACATCAAAATGATGCCGGTCCGCAAAATATCGCCGCAGCGCTTCCCGCAGTTCCAAATCCCCTTGCGTAGTAGAGTAGGTGCCCAGCACCTTGGGATATAGATCGAACACTTTTTTCACGTATTCGGAAAAATACCGGTTTGGCAGCAAATTAGGATCCAGCAATGCCTTGGAAAATTGATAAACCGCCTCCACCTGATGGATTTCGGAAAGACAGCTCTCATGGACATATGCGGAAACGATCGGATCCTGCTGCGCGGACAGCGGCAGCGTACTAGCGGGTTGGACATAATATCCGGATTTATCCTTCACGTATACTTTGTTGTTTTGTTTCAGCAATTGGTAAGCTTTGAAAACCGTTAGGCGATGCACTTCGAATTCCGCCGCCAGTACGCGAATCGAAGGGAGTTTTTCATGAGCCTTCCACTCCCCGCGCATAATCCGGTCCAAAAGATAGTCGTATACTTGCTCAAAAAGTTTATCCGAATGAACCTTCGAAAGAACGTTTCTCTTCATATGGCCTCCCTCCCTTTCCCTACATTATAAAGGATTCGTCCAGCTCTGTTCTATCCCCGTATAACTGTTCTATTCCTTCCCGCTTATTATATAAAAACACAAGGAGGAATGGACATGATATTGATGAATTATTTGCTGATGTGCCTGATTTTCGGGACGACCTTTTTAGCGATTAAAGTAGGGATCGATGCGGGAGCACCTCCTTTTTTCTCGGCTGGCCTCCGTTTTTTGCTGGCTGGAAGCATCCTTTTGTTATATATGGTCGTCAAACGAAAAGCGAAGTGGTCCCTTCTGCTCCGCAAAGAGATGTTATTGACGGGTGCGGGACTAACCTTCGGCGTGTTCGCAACGCTATACTGGGCCGAACAGTATTTGAGCTCAGGGATTGCGGCCATCTTGTCGGCAACGGCTCCCCTCATGATTGTATTGCTTCAATCCGCCATAACCCGGAAGCGGCTTCCGGTCAGCTCCTTGGCAGGCTGCCTTATCGGGTCCGCCGGCGTCGTTTTTCTGCTTTTGCCCGGCCTTACCGTTACCTTCAGCACGCTTTGGGTGCTTGGATGCGCGGCTGTACTATTGGGCCAAGTCTTTTATTCCGCCGGTGCCGTATATTCGCGGCATGTCGTGCAGCGGTTTCAAGATACGTCTCCCATCGCTTTGAATGCGGCTCAGATGATGTATGGCGGAGGGCTGCTTCTAGTTTTGTCCTTATTCACGGAAAAAATCGACATTGAAATCATGCTTGCTCCAAACGCCGTTTCGTCTCTTTTATATTTAGTCATCGCGGGGTCCATGATAGGACACACCATCTTTTATTGGCTGATCGCCAAAACCAATCCCGTGTTTCCATCCACCTGGCTCTATATCTCGCCGTTGATTGCCCTTTGCCTTGGCGCCGTTTTATACGATGAGCCAGTTTCGGTTTTATCGGTGGTCGGCGGAATCACGATCATCATCGGAATCGTTGTGATCAACATAGATAATTTGAAGAGCTTCGTGCTCAGAGGCAAGCAAGCAAGGAAGGAAGTCAGCAAAACCACCTGAAATAAGACAACTCGTAAAACTCCCTCCTATACTTATAGGCCATAAAGCAAAAAGCAGTCCGTTCCGCTCACAAGGAAACCGACTGCTTTTGCTTTAACAACGCCGCATTAAACGCACCTTAGTTAAGATTTAGCATGTTCAATATTTTTTCTGAAACGGCTTCTTGGTTAGACCAATGAATATAATGCTCGGAATGAGGCAAAGTCTCCTGTTCACTCTGATTAGACCAATGCAATAGTTGTCTCTGAACTTCTTCCCAATCACCGCCGCTATCCGATGATAAAATAAGAAGCGGAATATCCTTTAAATGCCCTGCTTCAATGACTGCCTGTGCATTTTCATTAATAAGCCGTATAGCATTTACGTTGCTGTACTCCCCGACATGATTATAGTACATGGCGGCGTCTATGCTTTTAATCTCATCCGGAAGCGACTCATTGCGTATGTTCTCACCTGTAAGCGGAAGAAGTAATCCGGCATTGCCTAATGCCTGATCACTCCTGTCGCTCGGAAGCCCGCAAAAATCCGGTTAATCCAATATGACTTCGTCTCGGAATCTTTCGCATAATATTCCGGACTCCCGCCATCCAATAACACGATTCCTTTTACCTCACCCGGGTATTTTTGAGCATAACGAATTGCCTCCAGTGAAGCTAAGGAATGCCCTACAAGAATGTAAGGGGGGTTCTCGCCTGCTTTCTGCAGCAACTCGTGCAGTTCATCCACCACAGTGTCGATTGTTCTTGGGATATCCGTTTTCCCGCTCCAACCAAATCCGGCATGGTCATAGCTTACCGTCCTGGAATAAGGCTGCAGTTTGTTTTGCAAATAATAAAAATCCGTGTAAGCACTGGGCGTTCCTGAGCCAGGAATGAAAACAACGGTAACTTCGCCTTTGCCGACGCCGTATAAATGCATGTCATGGGCGTTTATATGATAGATTTGTCCTTTGGGTGCATGTTTGCGCGACTCTATCTTCATCATCGCGTTTTGCCAAATACCGCCTATGCCAAGCAATAGGAGAACGATTAGAAGGAGCTTCATTCCTATCCTTAATCGTCTCTTCCGCATTTTTTTTATCATGATCATTATTATCCGTTCAGATTATTATTTTCGTTTTAATCGTACTAGACCTCGCATTATAACCTATATTATAGATTGCTCTACAATAATATCCAAATATGATATCAGAGAATGTCTCCCCCACCTCCCGACAAAAGGTTTATTCAGATTTTGTCGAGATTTGTTGTTTAGAATAAAGATCGTGTGAGGGGGTGGAGTAGACTTGCGTATCGACATTCTAAACGAAATGCATAAACATAGTCATGGTGATGAACAGAGATATCGCTTGCTGATGAGATACTTACGTCTGTTGGATCAAGAAAAGAAGCAAAGAGGATTTCTTAAAAAATTTAAAAAACAATGGAAATCTTATATGAATCAAAAGGAAGCCGACCGGAAAACAACCGGCTGAACTTTTTGTCTGCCACAGTTAATAGAATATTCCTTCGTACCCGTACCCGTCAGGCAACTCATTCAGCGGCAAAGCGGCAGTTCCCATATTTAAACCAATTTTAAACGGAACCCTCCGTTCGTTTTAACCTTGGTCTGTTACGATAAAGGAAATTCGGGGATCAAGGGAGAGGAACGTATGCGGGGATTGGAAATGTTGTTGGTCGCGTCCTGCGCCGCGGTGCTGATTATGCTGCTGATCCGCAAGGAAACGAACCGAACGGCCGGGGTTATAGCCGGCATCGCCTGCGGTGCATTGTTGGCTGCGCAACTGCTGTTTGAGGGGTATAGATGGCAGATTCTTCCGGCCTATAGCGTCGCCGCGCTGCTTGTCGTCATCGCCTTATCCGGGCGCAGAAAGGTTAGGAAACCTCTGCGTTACACGATATTAGCCATATTCGTTGTTTTGTTGGGCGGATCGGTTGCCTTGTCGCTGCTTCTGCCGGTTTTTCATTTGCCTACGCCTTCAGGCGAGTTCCGGGTGGGAACGGAAACGTTCCATTTTATCGACACCCACCGGGAAGAGACGTTTACCGAGCAAAAGGGCGACAAACGGGAACTTATGGTTCAGGTATGGTACCCCGCTGCGGAGTCTGGCGGAAGTTCCGAGAAAAGCACGGTGTTCCCTCAAGACAAAAAGCTGTTCCATACCTATATGCAAGCTTATTCCGGCTATCTGGGCCTTCCCGCGGCCGCGCTCGACTATTGGAAATACAGCCGGGCCAACGCATACGCCCATGCGGATTTGCTGCCCGCAGACGATCCGTACCCGGTGGTGCTGCTGTCGCACGGCATGGGGGTCGGCAGGATTTTGCATACGTCGCAGGCCGAAAATTTGGCCAGCCACGGCTATATCGTGTTCGCTATCGATCATACTTACAGCACGGTCACGACCGCTTTTCCGGACGGCCGGGTGACCGGCTTTCTTACTGTACAGTCTCAGGATCGTTTTTTTGAGGACAGCCGCGCCATTTTGCAAGTGTGGAACAAGGATGCCGCATTCGTCGTCTACCAATTGGAGAAGCTGAATTCCGGCGCCATCGTCAGCAAATTCAAAGGAAAGCTGGATATGGACAACATCGGCATGATGGGCCACTCCTTCGGAGGAGCGGCAGCTTTTAAAGCCGTTTATTCGAACCCGCGAATCAAAGCCGGCGTGAATATGGACGGTTCGGTGTTCGAAACGAAAGGCCGCGACGACATGAAGAAACCGTTTATGTTCATAGAATCGCAAGAGTTTATGAAAGTAAACGAGCAGCAGGCGAAATACCGCAAAACCCCGATCACGGACGAAGAACTGAAGGCGCTCCAGTTCACGCGAAAACAGTTCGACACGATCCTGGAGAATCGGGAATTGGAGCTTAAGCTGATGGACCGCGTAATGCAACAAGACGGCGGAAGGGTGATATATATCGAAGGAACCGGACATTACAACTTTACCGATCTTGCGTTGTATTCGCCGCTTATCGGACAAATCGGCATGGCGGGGAGCATTGACGGAGCAAGGGGAGCGGAGCTCGTTAACCGCTATGTGCTGGAATTTTTCAACCAACATTTGCGCGGAATCGAAAGCAAGCTTCTGGCCGGTCCCCATGAGGATTATCCGGAAGTGAAGTATCCGAAATCGATGCTCCAAGGAGAGTAGAGAGACAGGTTGATGAAACCCAGCAGCATTTACATGTAACCTTAAATTTTTTTGCGGAGAAGCGCCCTTCGAGTAACGGGGGGCGTTTCTTTTTGTTTACGGCCCTATAAAAAAATTATCCCTGCCAACGGTTGAAAACGAAAGAGCCTCCCACATGATGTGGGAAGCCCAAATATTTGCTTATAGGTGGGATCCGCCGCTTGCATCGAGCAATTGACCGGTCACCCAACGGCTGTCTGGCGAAGCAAGAAAGGCAGCAATATCGGCGACATCCTCGGGTTCTCCCCATCTGTTGAAGGTTGAGAGGCCTGCCGCATATTTTTGTCCATGGGGATCTTGCAGCGTCCCGGCGTTCATCTCCGTGTTAATGATGCCAGGTTGAATGGCGTTCACCGTAATGTTGCGGCTCCCCAGTTGTTTGGCCAAAAGAAGCGTGAAGGTGTCGATGGCCCCTTTCGTCATGCTGTAGGTGAACACGCTTGGAGAGGCCGCGCGCGTTACAAAGGAAGAAATATTAATAATGCGCCCCCCGTCTTTCAGACGCGGTAAAGCTTGCTGGGTAACAAAAAGCGGCGCTTTGACATTTATCTTCATGACCTCGTTAAAAGAATCTTCCGTTGTCTCCTCAAAGCTAAGAATCTGACCGATCCCGGCATTGTTGACAAGAATATCGAATCCGCGGCCGTCCGCATGTTCCCGAATGGCATTATCCAGTGCCGCAAATAAATCATGAATGCCGTCAAGCGTGCTCAGATCAGCGCCAATCGCGCACGAGTTCCCGCCGCTTTGCTCGATCTGGTCGACGACGGCTTCCGCCTCGTTTCGTCTTCTTCCATAGTGAACGACGACAAATGCTCCCTCTTGTGCCAGACGCAATGCGATACTGCGGCCGATTCCCCGGCTTGCTCCGGTTACTAAAGCGATTTTACCTTCCAACTTCCCCATGCTTCTCATCTCCTCGTCCGAATTCAATATAGTTATATCACGGGACAACATTTGAAATGTTGCGCTCTCATTCGGTGCCAAGGGGATGGTTCCATAAGGATAACCTCCTTCAGAAATCGCAGTTTTCTGTTCGCAGGATAGCCTGCGATTTAAGAAGCGAGGATTATATAAAGAAGTACCAATGCATGTATCGCATAGTAATAACTCCTTTCACCTTTTATTTATCCAAATGTCGAATAGATGGAAGCATCGCGCATAGAAGTGCAATTCCCATGACGCAACCCCCTGATAACATAAACCAAGCATGAATTCCAACACGATCTGCAAAAATACCTGACACGATCAAACCGATCGGCATGGCGAAGGACGTCATACTGCCCACTAGGCCAAATACCCGCCCTAAATATTCAGGTTGAATTTTCTCTTGAATGAGAGCCATCTGTACGCCGCTGTAAAATGGACTTGAAAAGCCCATAAAGAAACTGCACAGAACAAAGATAAGGAAGCCATTGACCGGCAACAAGCCAGAAATGAATAACGTAATTCCCATTAAAGAAATGGAAAAAATAATGCTCAGCGCGCGGTTTTTGAATCCGCCCCAAACACCAAGCGACAAGCTGCCAAACAACATTCCAACCGCAAAGACGATTTCAACAATTGAAGCATGGGTTGCCGTTCCTCCGAAATAACTCATGCTCATTAAAGGGAACAAGGCATTGATCGGCATAAAGACAAACGAATATAGCGCACCAATCCAAAGCAATGCAAATAATCCCTTCGATTTCCTAAAGGTTCGATAGCCTTCTTTTGCTTCTTCGAAAAAGTTGCTTTTAACACTTTCGCCTTGCGTCAGTTGCTTCGGAATAGCAACCATCGCCACGGTGATCGAAGCAATTAATGCACCCAGCACATCAATGGCAATAATTGCGTTTAGTTCCCATGTTGCATATAGGAAAGCTCCAATTGCAGGGCTTAAAATATAGCTTACCGACTGTACCGATTGGCTGTATCCGGCGCACTTCGTCAGTTGATCCTCGGGTACCAACAAAGGCGTTACCGCACTCAATGCAGGTGTGTGAAATGCCGTTCCGATACTACGGATAAATAAAACGATCATCACGACCCATGTCGGCAGGTCGATGGTGAGTGCCACCACTGCCAAAGCAGCACCTGCGGCTGCAATGATAAGGTCTGCACCGATCATAACAAGTTTTCGATTCCAACGGTCAACCCATACGCCGATCATGGTTCCCAAAATGGCTTGAGGTAAAAAACCTACCATTGTTGCCATCGAGAGTACCATTGCAGATCCCGTAGTATCGGTTAGATACCAAATAATCGCCATTTGCAGGACAGCGCTAGTAATTAGTGAAACCGCCTGACCTGCCCATATGGTAAAGAAACTTCGCTTCCAATTTTGTTGTATCATGTCCATTCTCCCTGCATTTTTTTATTGTCTTCTGTTTTAGGCAATAAAAAATGCAGATCCAAGTCCACATTGCGGGCTTAGATCTGCATTTATCACGAGAGAACACGGCGATACAAGGCATAGCAAAAAAAAGCTATCCAAATCGCGCTCTATGTCTACATACGTAAAAATAAGCAGCTCAAAAAAAGCCCACAGTTGTGGATAAAAAAATCCGCTTTTTTATTGCCAGCTTATCTTAAACGCATGGAATGTAACATAGATAGCGTGCCTCCTAAAAAATATATATTGGATAATAACATCGACTACTCCAACTGTCAATTTAACGACTCAATGGGCTTCCGTTTTAATTGCCTTGCTTTTCGTGGTTCATGAGCCACTGTTTCCGCGTCAGGCCGCCGCCATAACCTCCCAGGCCTCCATTGCTATTGATGACACGGTGACACGGCACGATAATCGCAAGCTGGTTCATCCCGTTGGCCCGCGCAACCGCGCGAAAAGCAGACGGCTTTCCGATTATGGCTGCTATTTCCGAGTAGGAGCGCGTTTCTCCGGCAGGAATTTTTCTCAATTCATCCCATACTGATTTTTGAAACGGCGATCCAAGGTAATGAACGGGCGTTTTGAATTCTTTCAATTCACCGTCAAAATATTGATTGAGCTCATGCTCGATCGATCGGATCGGGTCCGCAGAACCGGGAATAATGGCGGTTTTCGTTCTCTGCCTAAGCTTTTCAATCTCCCGTTCCAACCCCCTTCGATCAACGAACTCCAAAAGATAAAGCGCTTCGTCATCCGAAATGGCGACCATGGGGCCCAGCCTCGTATCCAGCCATGCCGCTTTCAGAACGTGACCGTTTCCAAGCTGACTGGGAGCGGAGCCCATGACCCGCGAAAACGCGTCCCTGAAGCCGCTGCTTGATTCATACCCGGCAGAAAGTTGTGCATCGATCACGTTATCACCCTCCCTTATTTGCTTCATGGCAATCCCCATCCGCCGTGCACGCGCATATTCAACGAATGTCATCCCGAACCGTTTTTTGAATTGACGGCGTGCCGTCGAAGCATCCATCGATAATTCTTGAAAATCCCTTTCCCTCCATCGTTTTTCGGGATTCTCTTCAATGGACTCTACAAGCATTTGGACAACTTCCGAAACATGGTTTGGATGGGAAAGGGGACGGCATCGTTTGCAAGGACGAAAGGAAGCAAGCAATGCCTCTTTGGCCGTCTCAAAAAATTCGCAGTTCTCGTATTTTGGTTTTCTTGCCGGACATGTAGGGCGGCAGAACACGCCGGTTGTCTTGACTCCTACGTAAAACAGACCCTCATATTCCGTCTTTTTCTCAATCAGTGCCTGATAATACTCTTGCTTATACTCGGCTTTAATCATTCCAACCACCCTAGATTCAACTTTAAACGCTTGGATTGTGTTTTTTATTATAGCTTACCGTCCTCCGGGCTGTCCGCCGAAAATCAGGCATTGATTTTTTACGTTGATGGGCAGGTATTACAAGTTCATGTTCACCTTCAAATCAGGCTATAATTGATATGAAAGGATACCCGAATATAGGTAGGAGATGAAATACAATTGTCTAAATCCATCGTAGAAAAGCTTGGCTTACAAAAGTACAAACAGGTAGCGATATTGAATCAGCCTGAAGGAACGGATTATTTTGCGGAGCTGACAGGTTATGATACCGCGCTCAAGGAGAGCGCATATGATCTCATATTTGCTTTTGTGCTGGATATGGGGTCCTTAAAGGAACTGGTTAACCGTGTAATTGAAGGGCAGCTTCTTCATAGTAACGGTTACCTCTTCGCGGCATATCCCAAAAAGGGGAACAAGGTTTATGATACGTTTATCCACCGTGATGATCTGCTTGCGGGTCTAGGCAGCGATGAGCAGGGATATGTCGGGACAAGCAATATTAAATTTGCGCGCATGGTCGGACTGGACGATGTCTTTACCGTTGTCGCTTCAAAGAGGACGCCAAGGGTAAAGGCCTGACTTCCTCCAAGGCAAGTCAGTGTGTGGATGATTATATTTCATGGATTCCTAGCGTGGAAAAGGATCTGGAAGATACTCCGGAGCTGCTCGAATTATACCAAGCGCTTACCCCGGGATACCGTAAAGATTGGGCTCGTTATGTGTACAGTGCCAAACAGGAGGCAACAAGAGCAAAACGCCGGGAAGAAATGAAGATGATTCTTCAGGCAGGTTATAAAAGTCGCGATCTATACCGCAAAGACCATCCGTAGACAAAAAACCTCCATCCCCATAGGTTGGAGGTTATTTTCGGTCTTCACCACGCCTTATTTGGCGCCGTATCTACACTAACCGTTTAAAATTTTCAAATGATATAGACTTCTCTTTTTCGCTAAATTAAACTTATAATGGAATTCAGGTTAATTTTGCCATTCCCGAACGAGGATGAAAGCGAGGTGTATGCCATTGACTTCCATTATTGTGATCATCGCCATTTTCTCACTACTTACAACGTCAATAACGTTCGCGATCGTTTTCAAGGGATTGCGAGCCCACAAAAAACGAAACTTGCAACGTAAGGCGATACTTGCCGGGGGTACGTCCGCACAAGCGGTCATCAACTTGATCCAGCAAACGAATGTGCAAGTTGACGATCAGCCGGAAGTATTGCTCGATCTGACCGTCACTAAGCAGGATGGCGAGATTATCCATACCGTCGTAAAGACCGTCATCCAGATCGTGAATATTCCCGCATTTCAAAAAGGCTGCGTCATCGAAGTGAAGTATATGACGATAGACAACGAGCAAAAATTCGAGGTTGTAGGTGCCTATGTACCTTGAAAAGCGCGTTGAAAATATTGCATAAACGTTCAAAACAAAGGGAGATGTTCCGGCAATGAGTGCTTTTGACGTGCATATCGGCAAGCTGACCTACATGTCCAGGAAAGAGGACAGACCGTGCTCTTAATCTTCCACAGTCCCAGCGAACCACATCCCCATGCGGCTCAACCTACGCTGCCGGCCGCTTCCCTTGCCGATCCCGAATCTGCGTCTTGTTCACCGCACAGGTTATAGAAATTCGGCAAAACTGATTTTTCGCATTTCATAATCGGCACCGATGCTTTTCAGTTTAGCCTCGATTTTCGCGGCACCCAAATCAATCCCCTTGTACACTTGCAAAGGCACCTCCTCCAAATAGGACTTCGCTTGCGAATAATCACAGGAGAACGTTTTTTTGATGAACATCAGCGTTTTTATCTTGTTGCTGCCTTCACCTGTAATAAATACTTTGTAGTATTCATACTGCACTTCCTCGCCTGTCTCCCATTCCTCGGAACTGCGTGGCAATAAGACGCTATGAAGAAACTCGGCAAGATGGTCATATGCAATGGAAAAATCCCAAGTGCCCGTTCCGTGCTCCGCCGTATAAATGACGGTGTCCCCTCTGGATAGATCGATACAATAAGGGTCGCCTTCATCCATAGCAATGACCAGATAGCTGTTCGGCCAGTCCGAAATTTCTTCATTCGTAACGGGATTATAGTTGTATCCCCATTGACCTTCCGGCAAGTGTTCGGCACCGTAAATAAAAAGATTGATATATTCGTCCGTGCTCCAAGCCACCGATTCGGGAACATAATGCTTTAGGAAGTATAAGTATTCATCAGGAAGACGCCATTTGTCGGATACCATGCGCATGGCTTTTTCTTCAGCTTCGGTTACAAGATTCATGGGATACTTGGCATAAAATTCGGGATCTAGTTTCCGCATCTCCTCCAAGGCTGCTTGCATTTTCTCTATAACTGCATCGATTTCCTTATAATTATTCCCCAAAATTATTCACAACCCCTATTCAGCCTATTTCATTTACTAATCCTTCCGACGATAAAGCACAGAGCGAAATGGATTACCTAAACATTCCCCGAAATCGTTTCGCACCCTTTAGACAAGAGCCATTGTTTCATAACGGCGAACGCCTGTTGTGCATCTGGTTCATAGAAGACGGCCACCTCTTGCTGGTAGGCATAATTCAATCTGATATAGCCGCCCAGTTGCCGGTAGAACAGGAAGCAAGCATACTGGGTCTCCATGGACAGATCAGGCGGAAAAGCCGCTCGGCACATGCCGGCAAGCTCGGGCAGCGAAAGCTGATCCTTCCTCGGCGGCAAGCGAAAAAAGAGATGGCTCCGCGTACCCGTCCATGGTTCATAATAGACGGCTCCCTCTTGGCTGCTTCCATACACCTGACTATATATTTCGTCCAGCACCAAGGCGTACATCCCTTCGTCTTCCTGCTCCGGTGCTTGCAGTGAAAGCGCCTTTATGTGCTCTGCATGCCGTGGAAGCCAGAGGAACCCGGACGTCTGGGGATGCACCGCCAGAAAATCACCGTCCACCGTTGTGCCTATAGCGACACACTGTCCGATCTGTTGCTCTGTAATTGGGCTGTCTTCGTCATGCTCCCATAAACCGTACTCGGCAAAAGGCTTAAGGATTTCCGTATCCGGCAAATGAACATTCATCCACCCTCTGTAAGTCCCTTCGCCGAACCGCCGCAAAAACCGGAGGTAGCCCGGCGGGAACGAAGCGTCGTTTTCCTTCGCAAGTGCCTGGTTTCGGCTATCGGATAGCGGCTTTGGCTGGGATACAATATACATGAAAACTCCTCCTGTTTTCTGAATGATCATCCATAAACGAATTTCCATAGGCATGGCTCAGGTTGAAATGAAACCGACCACACTCTGCTTTGGAGTAAAGCAGCAGGATGCAATTCTCTGGAAGTATTTTACCACAATAGGTATATTCTGAACTGAGGCTTTCGTTTCAGAAGTCGTTATGATCGATAGCTTTTTGTCATACGATTTTGATCGCCAGATTCATTTTAGGAAGAAATGGAATCAAGGGAACTTAACGTCAAATAACCCCTACTTTCTCCGGCAGGGGCATTAGATCAGTTTATTCCTAAAAAATGAAGGTAATCGGTAGCGATTTCAAGTGTTTAACCTATCTGTGAGGTAAAAGTCTTGACGTCTACATAAAGCACGCCTTCACCCGCCCATATTCAGGCAATGATTTTTTCTTTTCATTGCAACTAGGAGGAAGGTTAAGAGACCGTGAACTACCAATATCGCGACTAGACAATAAATTAGAAATTCGATGTCTGGAAGGAAAAGCCCCACCGTCCTCCATGAGATACCCATGCTAGATGTGAACAATGGAATCAGCCCGGCAGCCAATATGACGGAGAGAACACCGGTAGACAACCATATTCTTTTATTTATCGTGGTTCTGCGTTTTAATCGGATTAAACTTACTACAGATATAATAGCAAGCAATAATGCAACCCCAAGCGTTATCCATTGCGTGCTTACATTTAATTGTGCCAAATCCGGATGTTTACCGTTCATAATGGCCCGAATTCCTTCCATTATACTTAAGTAAGAAATGGCCTCTAACTCATGGTATTTATTTGTCACCAAAACGGCGCCCAGATTCTGTTCTGGTATAAAGAAAATTTCCGATTTATATTCTGGCGTTGCACCCGTATGGTAAGGATATTTATGACCCGATCTAGGAAAGTGCCAACCCAAGCCGTACCTCCTATCTTCTTTAGGGGGCGTTTGTAATTGTTTTAGGCTTTGTTCAGTAAGTAACTCCCCGCCGTCTAGCATGAATGTTATAAATTTAGCAAGGTCACTGGCGGTGGAAGAAATATAACCGTAGGGTGCTCCCGAATGATCATACAACCCATCTCCTTCAACAGGTTTGCCCAGCCATGAGTGAAAACCAGGCACAAATCCTTTATCGAGCGCACTATCATAATCAGCAGCAGTATTGTTCATGCCAAGAGGTGAGAATACATGGGTACTCATAAATTGTGAGAATGACTGGTTGGTCACCGCCTCAATAATAGCTCCTAAAAGCAAATAGTTAGCTGAATTATATTCATATGCCTCACCGGGGGCATGACTTAATTTTACACCGCTCAGTTCTTTAACAGCTTGAGTAATGCCATTCTCCTTGTCACGACTTTCCCGATCGGTTACTTTCATTCCGTCATAAGCGCTAATCCCGCTCGTTTGTTCTAATAGATTTCGCACAGTTATTGATTTTTTGCCGTCTGTTTTATAGGTAAACCAAGGAATATAAGTCTCTATCGGTTCATCCAGCTTTATTTTATCGTCTTCTGCTAACATCATAATTGCAAGAGATGTCAAAGGCTTGCTTACCGAACCTATAAGAAAAGTCGTGTCTGCTGTTACGGCTGACCCGTCGCTCATTGTCCCCCAACTATCTTGAAAGACGGTCTGACCGTTATGTACGATTGCCAGCGAAGCTCCAGGAATATGATATTCCTTCATGGCTTTTTTCATAAATGTTTTAATTTGTTGGGTCTTATCGTGGCTTTCGGCAGCTAGAGAAAGTGATGGGGCGGCAAGCAGGAAGATGAATAAACTGATTATTACTTTTTTCATATGATTTCACCTTTTTGTTTATTTATTCCATGATTAAATGAACATATATTCATCTAAATGGAGTGGGATTTGCTTAAATAAAGCTCAATAAGCTCGATCAATAAACGATACGATTCTTCAATATCAAATTTATCATCAACAATTTTCTGAAGCGCTAGCCCGTCAAAACAAGCCAATAGTATTCCGGCGAGCGCAGAAGCATTATGGGGATCCCCAACGAAGTGCTGCAATGGCGCGGAAAGACTCTCTCTTCCATTCTTGAGAATAGACGCTACTTGCTGTTCAAGATGACCGCTCTCGCTTTTCATTCCAAGAGAATAAATTTCATATCGCCAACGATACCAGTCGGGGTTGCCTTCCGCTCTGGATTTGATTTCAAGTATAACTGCTTCGAGGTTTACAGAGTTGTCCGGCTGTTTGTCATATTGGCTCTGGTAATGCTTTTGGACTTCATCCTGTACGGAAAACAACAATTCTTCTTTATTTTTAAAATAATAATGCACAAGTCCCGAAGTCATACCGGCTTCGTTTGCAATATCTTTTATCGTAGCGTTAACGTATCCTTTTTTTACGAATACTTTGTAAGCCGCATCGATTAATTGTTTCCTTTTATCCTGTTTGCTCATATAATCCCTCCTTTTATTGGTCGACCAACCAAATTATAATGACCGTACAGAATAAAGTCAATAATTGGACATTGTTCGTGATAGCACTCGTCTACGACTGAGCAAAGAAGCGCCCAAGGTCAATGGACCTTTTGGAACGCTCCCTTTATACTTAAACCCTTTAACTAATCGATTTTACCGGTCCGGCTTCATTAAATACTGAACCATTTTCTGTTCCTCCGGTCCTTGACCTTGGAAAACGGCTTGATAACAAACCTTGCCGTCCAACCAGAAATAGCTCACCAGATTGGTTTCATCGGAACTGCTTAGCTTGCCATCCACTTTGTATGGCTCGGTACGCAGTACTTCCTTCCCCTGAATGGTTATGGCTTTAAGCTTGACATTATTCCGTTCGCCGTCAATTCTCGAGAAGGAAACCTGGCCGTTCTTTTTCATCTTTTGATACATATCCCCGTTTAACATCTGCTTAAATGCAACGCTTTGGATTCCGGAGGCAGCTTCTTTTTTCTGTTTTTGATCGCCCCGGCTATAAGAGACTTGAAGCAGCTTGCGCATGGAGTCCTTATCATTTTCCGCGTAATTGAAATTCGCTTTACGTGACACATAGGCACCGCTGGCGATAAAATCCCCCGGCAGCTTGCGCGGAAACACGGCGTTAAAACCAACCAGCTTCTGAGCACGTCGGATATCCTCGGTATCATACAAATAGGTCAAGATTTTGCCATGATACTCATTGTCTTTATGGAGCTCGTTCAGCTTCGAATCGGGAAATTTCATGGAAGCGATGATTTGTTCCATTTCGCCGCTGGACAATATGTGGGAACTCAGTTGGTAGCTTATGCCTTGATCCTTCCAGAGATAATAATATCTTTCCGGCTGCCCTTTCCAGGCGGTCATGCGAATCGTCACTTTTAAACCTTCATCCATGTCAGGGAAGGATAGGGATTCTTTCTCTATAACTTTCCCGTCATCCTTCTGATCCGTTCCATCTTTCTCTATTTTGGCAATCGGATCGTAAAGCTCCTGAAGATCAGCGCCTTGGACTATTCTCAACATGAAGTTGCCGTTACTTTTGTTGATGTTAGCCTTAACGTAGTGTAGGTTGACTTCCGCACGGGACGGATGGGATTCTGATTTGAGCTGGAGACTGAAATCGCTAAAAGCATATCCCTTCGGCAGAACAGATGGCACTTTAAATTTAAACGGCGCCACCTTAGCCCCTTTTTCAAGGTTATCGTATACCCGAAATCCTTCGTCCCCAAACAGTTTTTCATTCCCGCCGTCTTCGGCATGAACCCATTCGGAAGATCCCGCCTCCGATACCCGCGCATTTGTCAGCGTAGCCGTACCGATCAAGAGTACGAGAACAACCGCCATCATTGAAAATTTATAAGAACCCTTTTTAAAAGATGAAATCATTTGAATC
The DNA here is from genome assembly GCF_000987955.1 of Paenibacillus sp. DMB20. Lineage (GTDB taxonomy): Bacteria > Bacillota > Bacilli > Paenibacillales > Paenibacillaceae > Paenibacillus_AQ. The sequence continues at coordinate 98,045 of NZ_LAZU01000029.1, read as the reverse complement.
CTCCTTGCCACCTCTTGGGGACCGTTCAAACCTTTGAAATAAAGAAGATGCGGCTGGCTTCTCCCTTTAGAATACCGTTTCAGGAATCCGATAATCGTCATGCCGTAAGGCACAGCCTCCTCTTCCCCAAGCGCCTCCAGGACACAGGCATCGCATGCCAGCTCCCGGTCGGCTTTCATTTGCCGCAATAGAAACCACACGAGCGGATTCATCCAGTGAACGGCAAATACCAGGCTGCCGAGCAGATTCCAGATGGTATCCTTTCGTTTGTAATGGGCCAGCTCATGAGCGATCACGTGCTTCAGCTGCCGTTCGTTGCCTGATTCGGAAATAAGCGACTCGGGCAAATAAACCGCCGGACGGAGAACTCCCGTAATATACGGACTCTGAGCTGCTGGATCTGTATAGATCCCTACCGGACGCTTGATGGAGAATAAGCCCCGGCATTCTTCCGCAATATTCACAATCGCGGCATCGGCGACACGGCCGAGGTGTTTTTGTTTTCTTTGGATTCGCAACCAATAGATCAGGCTGTATCCCAGCAAGACGGCCGTAATCGTCAGCCAAATGACAGCCAGTACGCGAACTGCCGGATGGCTTTCTCTCTCTTCGTCCACTACGGCAAGTTTTTCCGTTTCCTGCGTGATCAAAAGCGGCTGCGAAACATTTTTTTCTGCTTCATTCGTTGTATAATAAGATGGATGCGTATTTTCTTTTTGGCTGTTTTCGGCTCTCGTTGCAGGCTTGTCCAGCTGAAACGAAAACCCGAGGACAGCATTTTTTATGTCTGTAAATGTAGGCACTGCATTAAACAAGCTTACCGGACTTTGCGGCAGCACCGGCAGCATGAGCCTCAACAGTACAATCAGCCATAACGCATGCCTCAACCGGGGACTGATGCGTCCGCGAAACAGACGCTGAACCGCCAGCACCACAGCTGCGGCCGCGCTTGCCATCAGCGTCGAGGCAACGAACCAACTGAAGAGGCTTTCAGTCATAATCATGGTATAACCTCATTTGGTTAGATTTCACGCTTTTAAGGCCGTGATGAGTCTTGAGTCTGTTGATTCTTTTAGTCTTTGGAGTCCTTTTCCTTCTTCTCCAGCAAAATTTGCTGCAACCGCTCGATCTCTTGATCCGACAGCTGGGTCTCCTCCAAAAAATTGGTCATCATCAATCCGGCCGCGCCGTTGAACACCCGGTTTAAAAAAGAACGGCTTTCCGCGCGCACGCACTCTTTTTCCGAAATAAGCGGATAATATAAATAACTTCTGCCCGACTTTTGATAACCTAGCGCTTTTTTCTTCATAAGCCGGTTGATAAAGGTTCTGACCGTCTGATCGCTCCAGTCCGTGCCCTCCGGCAAATACTGCATGATTTGCTCGGCCGTCAGCGGGTTTTCCCGCCAAATGACCTTCATGATTTCCCACTCGGACTCCGAGATCTTGGGCATCTTGTCCATTGTCCTCCCTCCTTTCCCGACTTGGCGATAAACTATTACAAATGTAAATATAACTTATTCGATAAACTATTACAATTGTAAATTTATAAAAATGATGAAGTTTCACGGATCGAGACTGCATATATCAACTGATTGAAAACAACGGGATGCTGGAGGTCTTGCAAGCTCGACAGAAAATCCCTTCCCACTGCAGCGGAAAGGAGCCGTACCTGAACCTCGAAGGTCAAGAACGGCTCCCTGGTGTATCAATAGCCCAAAAACCTAGTCCTCGTGGAGAATAAACAGCTCCTCCACCGTAATTCCAAATACCTTGGCAAGCTTAATCGCTAATATCGTACTGGGAATAAACTTGCCGTTTTCAATCGTATTAATCGTTTTCCGCGTAACCAACCAGCATGAATACCCCCGATTGTAATGGGATTGAACGGGTTAGTCGCCTTCCAGCGATTATCCCCTTTCGCACATCTTTAAGTCAGACACTCAACCCTAGCTTTCTCGACAGCCTCTTCGCGGCCATTTACTTGCAGCTTCAGGTAGATGGACGAGATATAATTGCGTATCGTGCCTTCCGACAAATGCAGACTCTGCGCGATTTCCTTGTTGCGAAGCCCTTCGGTCAAGCACCGAAGAACATCGATTTCCCGTTCAGTCAGCTCGTACGGATTCGGCGTTTTATCCCCTGTCTGGTATTGGAATAATTGATGGGCTACATCTTGCGAGATCATCGTCCCCCCGCCGTATATGAGCCGAATGGTTGCTGCAAGCTCCTTAGGGTGTATTGATTTCAACATATAACCTTCCGCCCCGATACGAAGCGCCTCAGACGCCAAAGAAACATCCTCTATCGTGGTGATCATAATGATCCGAATGTCCGGCCACGTCTCTTTAATGGACTTGGTAGCCGCGATGCCATCCATTTCCGGCATGTTGATGTCCATCAATACAATGTCGGGACGTTCTTTCCCGCATTGCAGAACGGCCTGCTTGCCATCGCCAACAACCGCTACTTCGAAATCCTTCTCTTCTCCTAACAGCAGCCTCAGGCTCTCACGGACCAGGGGTTGGTCGTCCGCCAGCAGAATTTTGATAATCTGTCCGCCTTCATTAGATGGATTGGGAATCGTGCAGGTTACCATCGTGCCTGCCTCCGCTTGCGAATGGATATAGAGCTTGCCTTGCAATGGGGCCAACCGCTCCTTCATGCCGGTCAGACCGAATCCATATTGAAGGTTGTCATCGCCTTTGCCGTTATCCTGCACCTGCAGCATGACCTGAGCAAGATCATATTGAAGAAGGACTTGAATCGTGCTGGCCTGCCCATGACGGCTGGCATTGGTCAGAGCTTCCTGCAGGCAGCGATACAAAACAAGCTTGGCCTGCTTCATCACAGGATAAGGCTCACCCATCGTGCGGAACACAACCCGTATCCCAGTGTTCGCCTTGAATTCATCCAGCATCTGAAGCAGCGATCGATCCAAAGGCAGTGCCTCCTCAATCGGATCCATCTGATGCACCTGACGGCGAATATCGTCCAGCCCCGTTCTCGCCAGCTTGAGCATTCCCTGCAGCTTGGATTCTCCCTCATTCGAATGAATATGGGGCTTCAATGTCTCCATCCCTAAAATCAAGGAAGTAAAGGTATGGCCAATCGTATCATGCAGCTCGCGAGCCATGCGGTAACGTTCCTCCAGCAGCGTCATTCTTTCGATCTGCGAGGAATACTGCTCCAAAATCGTATATTGTTCTTTGATTAACGCTAGCTTCTGCTTGATGGCATTGATTGCCAAGGCTCCTTTTTGCAGCGCATAGCTTACCCCATAGAAGAGCATCGCATCGAGTAAACTTTGCCATATGACAGGACGTGACAACGACGAGCCAACGGAATTCCCTGCGCTCAAAACGAACAGCGTCACGGCTACGGGCAATGAGATCCAATGGACTCGTCCACGGCTATAGAATGCAATCGTAAAGAGGGCCGGCGGGAACAGCCTTATCAAACCAAGATCGTAAGCAAGAAATAACGATACTCCGCCAGCCAACAAGCACTCCGCAGCCAGGTATTGGGAGTACCGCCCTTTCACAAATAAAAAGGGGATAAGATTGCATACCAAAAGAGGAGGAAACACCATCCAAAATGGAAAGGTAGGCTGATCCTGATACATCAAAATGATCACGGCGACGACCCATAGGATGCGAATGGCAAGCATGGTCCAATCCTGCCATGACCACCGGTTTGGGACAAGTAAACGCATATGTACAACTCCATTCACTCTTATTGAATTGAGCGGCAAATCAGCCTGAACAAGCCCGATTTTTCTTGTCATGCAAGGTCATGATTCCTTGTCACTCGGCTTTATGACAACCGTTCTGTTACGTTGAGGATGGCCTGAGATGAATCCTCTAGAATACGGAAAATTATATCTCATTCCAAATGCTAATAAAAGGAGTTGTATGGATTGTCGCTGCTGCAAATTCGCGATCTCACAAAAAAGATAGGAAACAAGGTCATTGTCGATCAAGTAACGCTGGATATGGAAAAGGGGGAAATCCTGGGACTCCTCGGTCCGAACGGAGCAGGAAAAACGACGACGATTCGGATGATCGTCGGCCTCATGTCCAAATCGGGGGGCCAAGTGGTGATTGACGGTACGGATACTCATGCACACTTTGAACAAGCCATGAAACACGTTGGCGTCATCGTGGAAAATCCGGATTTATACAAATATTTATCAGGTTATGACAATTTGATTCACTTCTCCCGCATGACGCCAGGCGTGACAGAGGCGAGGATCCGGGAAGTCATTGCTCTCGTTGGATTGGAGGACAGCATCAACGATAAAGTGGCCACCTACTCTTTAGGCATGCGGCAGCGGTTAGGCCTTGCCGTCGTTCTCGTCCATAAGCCTTCCCTGCTTGTCCTCGATGAACCGACCAACGGACTCGATCCGGCTGGTATCCGCGAGCTGAGAGGCCACTTGAAGCATCTGGCTCACAAAGAAGGAGTAGGCATTATGATCTCCAGCCACCTCATGTCCGAGATGGAAATGATGTGCGACCGCGTAGCGATTTTGCAAAAAGGGAAGCTGGTTGGCGTTCATAACATATCGGATATGGCGGACGACGAACGAACCCAAGTCCGATTCGAGGTCGACCGGCCGGATTTAGCGATACAGATCCTGCAAGCGATCATGGCCGGCGATGAAATAACGGCCGATCAACGCCACATTCAAATCAGTATCGCCAAAGCGCATATTCCGGAGATTAGCCGAAAGCTAATGGAGGCCGGGATCGATGTGTATGGCGTGAACACGATCAAGAAGACGCTGGAAGACAAGTTCATGGAGGTAACAGGAGGAGAAAACCATTGATTCCATTCATTCGCAATGAAAACATGAAGATTTATAAACGAAAGCGTACGTGGGTGATGATTGCCATCGTTCTGTTATACGTGCTGCTTCAAATCGTGAATTTGAAGACAGCCGGAAGCGTTACTGCGAGCGACAATTGGAGAACACAGCTGGAACAGGAAAATGTGCAATTCAGCAAGGAAGCTGCCAAGCCGGATGCGCTCAAAATTGAAATTGCACAGGCCGAGAAACACATCATACTGAACCAATACTATTTAGATCAAAATATTCCGCCTAGTACTAATGCATGGAGCTTTTCAGTAAGTCAGGTACGGAATATCATTTTTGCCGCATCTTTGATTTCCGTCATTATCGCCGGCGAAATCGTTGCCGCCGAATTCGTATCCGGCACGATCAAGCTGCTGTTGACCCGTTCGGTGAGCCGAACCAAAATCTATCTGTCCAAGTACGTTGCCGCCATTCTGTTCGGTCTGCTGTTATCCGCGGCCGGGATACTCGCGTCCATCCTTCTTGGAGGTTTCATATTCGGTTTCGATGGATTAGCGGACGGCTATTTCTACGTCAAAGACCAAGCTGTAAGGGAAGTACCCACGCTGCAAGCCTTACTAGCAGGATATGTTCTTAATATTCCATTCTTGCTGATCGCAACTACGCTCGCTTTCATGATTTCCGCTGCTTTTCGCAGCACGACCTTCTCCATCGTGATTTCTCTGCTTGTTTCTTTGACCGGGTTTATTATCGCGATTGCGATGGACGGCTGGGCTTGGACGAAATACTTCGTCTTCTCCCACACTGACCTGACACCGTTCCTATACGGAAATCCTTCTGTTGATGGGGTAACGTTAGGATTTTCCCTTGTATTTATCGTACTCCATCTCGCAATCATGCATTTGATGTCTTACCCCTTGTTTATAAAGCGCGATGTAGTCTAAAAGCAAACCTATTTAACAATCACATTAAGAAAATGGTGATATATATGAAAAGAACGAAAATAGTACAGGGTATGATGTTTTTAGCGGCGTTATTGCTGTTGATTACGGCCTGCCAAGCAAAAGAAGAATCGGAGAAAAAGACCCTGGAATTACCCGCAAACGATTTATCCAAACTCGTCATCGACCATCGGAATGGCGAAATTCAGATTACAGGCAGCGCGGATTCGGATAAGATTGAAGTGGTTGCTCTGGCCAAAGCCAAAGGAATCAGTATGGATAAATTGAAGTTTACACTGGAAGCACGGAAAGAAAACGCTTATTTGGATGCACGGTTTGGAGGGCAATTCCTTGCTATGGGGTCGGGAGCGGTCGATCTGGTAATCAAAATCCCGAAACAACTTCAGGTGGACATTACTTCACATCGTGACGGCAATATTCGAATCGCTGATGTATCATCCAGTGCCAAGATTGACAATATCAATGGTGATATTCAAGTATCGAACCTGTCCGGATCCCTTGAAATCGATAATCGTGATGGTAACATGACTGTTCACGATATCGGTTCGGATGTAACCATTAACAATATCAATGGACGTATTCAGATCGATCGCGTAGATGGTTCAGCCGAGGTACATGTCGGAGATGGCAGCCTGGATATTGATCACGTGATGAAAAATGCGACCATTAAGCAATCTGGTAACGGAAAAATCAAAATCGGCGAGGTAAAAGGCAAGATCTTTCAGAACAAATAATGGCAATGAATCACGATATTCATGCATAAAAAAAGAGTCCTGAAATTTTTCAAGACCTCATTCAACATCATATCAAAAAGAGAATTATAAGTCTATATTTTCCCTGCCATATATGAAAAAATCTATTCCGTACGAAAATAGTGCGGGAGGGAAAAACAGAATGATTCCAACATGCTTTTCAGATTATTGCTACAAGATACCTTTGCTGAATGAGGTTGCTGAATGGTCGTTATTAAGAAAATGGACTCTTTCTGAAGTCTACAGGATAAAGCTTACTACAGGCGAATCACGCATTATCAAATGGGGTGGTCGTGAGATGGCCGGCGAAGCTGGGATATACCGAGATTTAGTGCTTCCGCTGCAAATCAAAGCCCCGCAGATTTTTGAATATGTGCAGTTTAAGGACAGCGGAGTCATGATTATGGAAGATGCGGGAAAAGAAAATTTGGAAGAAAATCCGCAACCGGCTTATTTCCTGGAGGCTGCAAGGGAATTGGCAAGATTAAGAACGAAAGCAGCATCCAACTTGGAAAAGACGCTTCCTAAGAAGATCATTAACACCTACTCCGTTTCAGCGAAAAAATTCCTGGATCTGCTGGACGATCTTTTGAAATCGAAAAAGTTAGCGGAAAACAAAGCCCTATTTAATGTTAAGGCAGTATTTCCCCGTCACTTGGAAAAACTCTATCAAACGGTACCCGCCACCATCGTTCATCATGATTATCATGCAAAGAATCTTCTGATCCAAGACAATGGCGTTATGCCGATTGATTGGTCCATATCCTATTTAAGCCCTCATCTTGGTGATTTATATTGCTTGATTGGGGAAGCGCAAGCTTGGAGTCAGGTATCGAAAGAAGATATGGCCTCCGCATACCTCGAAATAGCTGCTTTCGATATGGACCATCTGGACTGGGAGCTGCGCATTGGCGGTTTATGCTGGCTGATCAAGACATTGCATTGGCTTGTTTATGGCGGGACAGAAATCATTCCTGAATCGGAAACTTGGATACCGGATCTGCTGCAGGAGGTCGAAAATCTATACCACGAAATGGCCTGATCTGTTCACGCTATAAATTTTTGCATATTAACTTCACTCGGAGTGGATAATATCCAAGAATTTCAAATCAAAGGAGCGCGGATGGATTGGGAAAATCAGTAAAGTCAGTTACATCGCCCAAGAAATTTATAGTGGGTCACCATTTGTTAAACGAATTATCGATATATTCCGGTATTTACGGTGACCATGCTTATGTTATATGTGATGAATTCATTCTGGACCGTGCACATAAAGAAGCAGGAAAATCATTTGAAAAAGCCGGACATCAAAGCGAATTTGTAAAATTCAACTACCAAATTACCCAAGAGGAAATTGATCGACATTGTGAAGGGGTTAAAAAATCAGGTGCCAACGTCATTGTTGGTATTGGCGGCGGAAAAACATTAGATACAGCTAAAGCTGCCGCTTATTACGCACATTTGCCTGTCGTTATATTCCCGACCATTGCTTCAACAGATGCACCATGTACCGCACTTTCCGTCATTTACAATTCGGACGGCTCATTTGATCGCTATCTCTTCTTGCCGGAAAATCCGGACGTGGTATTGGCAGATGCCGATATTTTGGCAAGTGCTCCGACCCGTTTTTTTGTAGCCGGGATTGGGGATGCTCTTGCGACTTATTTCGAGGCACGTGCATGTTACCAGAAAAATGGAAATAACCTCGTTAATTTAAAGCCATCTCTAGCTGGTTTAGGTATTGCGAAAATGTGCTATGACACCATTCTGGAATATGGCCTTCAAGCCAAAATAGCAGTTGATCAAGGAATTTCTACTCCAGCCGTCGAAAAAACGATCGAGGCTACCATTTATTTGAGCGGTGTTGGTGCCGAATCCGGCGGTTTAGCGGCTGCTCATGCGATCCACAATGGAATGACCGCTGTTCCATCCCTGCATCATGCGCAGCATGGCGAAAAAGTAGTTTTCGGTTTATTAACGCAGCTTGTTTTAGAAAGCGCGCCGACAGAGGAAATTGAAACGGTTATTCATTTTATCAAAGAAGTGGGTTTGCCGTTAACCTTAAAAGACCTTGGTCTTGACGAATTTAAAGAGGAAGAGTGGCGAAAAGTAGCGGAAGACGCATGTGCTGAAGGAGACACGATGGGTAACATGCCGCATCCGGTCACTCCCGATGATGTGTATCAGGCCATCATTGCCGCAAACGCATTGGCAGAATATTACCACGATTAGTGGAAGAAATTTAGCAGCGGCGTGTGAATGAAAAGCGCCCCATGGGGAAGCAGGGATCAAGACAGCATACAAGTCTAAATAGCCAGTCTACCGGAGATGATCCGGCGACTGGCTATTTTTATTGAAACCATGAATTCCCACCATGAGGGAGTGATAAACTTCTTCTGCCTGAGCGAAATGCTCATGGATGCATCCCTTGCCTCCTACAAATCATATTAGACCTTTCAAAATCCATTCGAATCACTCCTATCATTGAATTATGATCTTATCCCCGCCTCAGCTTCCCACTTGGTTATTTCCTCCCGAACTCGGGGCGCTACCTCTGTTCCTAGCAGCTCAATGGCTCTCATCACCTGGGCATGCGGCATTGTGCTTAACGGAACATACAGCATAAAGCGCGTAACGCCTACATTTTTGCGAAGGTGAATGATCTTCTGGGCAACGGTCTCGGGATCGCCGACATACAGCGCACCTTCAAAGCTGCGCGCTGCATCGTAGCTGGAACGATCATAATGCGCCCAGCCCCGTTCCTTGCCCAATCTGTTCATCCCTGCCATGGTAGAAGGAAAAAATGTATCTGCAGCTCGTTCCGTATTCTCTCCAACAAATCCTATCGAGTGCGACCCGACCTTAAGCCGCGATTCGTCATGACCAGCATGCGCCGCTGCTTTTTTATAAAGCTGCACAAGCATTGTAAAATCCGTCGGTTTCCCACCGATGATCGCCAGCATCAGTGGCAGTCCTAACAGACCTGCACGGATAGCAGACTCCTGTCTGCCCCCGCTGCCGATCCATATCGGCAAAGGATTCTGAACGGGCCGTGGATACACGCCCAAATGGTTAATCGCTGGCCGATGCCTGCCCTTCCAGGTTACTTTTTCGGACTCCCGTATTTTAAGGAGCAATTCCAAATGTTCTTCAAACAGCTCATCATAGTCATCCAAGTCATAGCCAAACAGTGGAAAAGATTCGATAAAGGAACCCCGGCCCGCCATAATCTCCGCACGTCCATTTGAAATGCCGTCCAGCGTAGCGAAATCCTGAAAAACGCGCACCGGATCAGCTGAAGAAAGCACCGTCACTGCACTAGTCAGCCGAATCCGTTTCGTCTGTGATGCAGCCGCAGACAACACAAGTGCTGGCGAAGATGCCGCATAATCCTTCCGATGATGCTCACCTACGCCAAACACATCAAGTCCCACTTGATCAGCAAGGACAATTTCCTCAACAACTTCACGCAATCGCTGTGCGTGGCTCATCACTTCACCCGTTTGAACGTCCGGTTTTGTTTCTACAAACGAAGTAATCCCTATCTCCACGATCATCTCTCCTATTCTAAAAAATCTTTATTGTAATGCAGCAGCCGTAGCGCGCCTGGTCATAACCCAAAACAGAAGAGCTACAGCACTAACAGAGGCTCCAAGCAAGCAGACTCCGTCCCAGCCATAGAATGCATATACATGGGTCGAAGCGATAGAGCCCGTCGCACTGCCGATGGAATAGAAAATCATGTACCCGGCAGTGAGCCGACTGCGCGCTTCCGTATGTAATGCCAAGATCATGCTTTGATTAGTGACATGAACGGCCTGCACCGCCAAATCAAGAAGAATAATGCCAAGGGCCAATACAAACAGCGACTGTTCCATACGGTTGATCAGCAGCCAGGATATCAACAACAGCATCAAAGACAAGCCCGTCGTTCTCTGACCGTAACCCCGATCGGCCAGCTTCCCCGCACGCGCTGCGGCTAACGCTCCGGCAACCCCCACGAGACCAAACAACCCAATGGCAGTGTGCGAAAGGGATAATGGCGGCGCGCTAAGAGGCAGTACCAGCGAAGTCCACAAAATGCTGAAATCAGTAAAAATCAGCAGCGCCAAAATGGCACGGATGCGTAATATTCGTTCTTGTGCGAACAACATAAACACCGATTTAAGCAGGTGGAGATAGGACAGTGATTTTACCCTGCGTTCCACTTTTGGCAAAACCTTAATTAATACACAAACCATGAGAAACAGCACCGCAGCAGAGACCAGATATATGGAACGCCAACCCGCAAGATCGGTTAATATTCCTGCAATGGACCTGGCAAGAAGTATGCCAATCACAATTCCGCTTGTCACCATGCCCACGACGCGTCCCCGTTCGGCAGGGGCAGCCATCGTCGCCGCGAACGCCACAAGAGTCTGCGTTACAACGGCAAGCAGTCCCACCAAAGCCATACCTGCGAATAGCGCCATGCTGGAGGAGGCAGTGCCAACTATAACCAGAGCTATCATGGATAATAGCATCTGACCCATAATCAGTCGGCGCTGGTTCAGGAGATCTCCAAGCGGCACCAGCAGCAGCAATCCCGCTGCATAAAAGACCTGAGTGATGGTGATGAGAATGCCAATGGTTGAATGGTCAATACTGAACTCACTCGACAGATCATCGAGTATGGGTTGTGCGAAGTAGATATTGGCAACGGACATTCCGCAGATAACCGCAAACAATAGCGTTACATAACGGGACATCAGAGAACCCTGAGCTGAATCAGAGACGACCATCGCCGGCGGTGAGGAATTCTCCCTTAGCTCAGCATGAACTGCCGCTTTTACTTTAGCCTCCTTCACTTTGTTCACATCCTATTTCTATAAATTTTAAACACCGAATTATAATGTACCAATCGGTACGTTATAATTCTCAGTAAATATAACTCCTAAAAATGGGCAATGTCAACAAATTAATCTTAATCCGCAAAATAAAACAGCCTTAATTTGACAATGAAAACGAGTAATTATAAAATAATATCATACTAATTGGTACGTAAATGAAGGCTGAATCTGTTGCATATAATCAGAAGCATTGAGCCGTTCAGAAGAAAACAAAAGTAACGTGAGGGATTGACTATGGGACGAATCCGCGAATTTGACGAAGAGAAAGTATTAGAAGCAGCTATGCAACTATTTTGGGAGAAGGGATATGAGGCTACCTCATTAAGCGATTTAACGTCGAGAATGGGTATTCAACGTCCCAGTCTATACTCAGCTTTTGGAGGCAAAAAGGAATTGTTCGAAGCCGCGCTGCGCAAATACACGAAGACCCGTGCTTCTCATATCCGGGCTCAGCTTCAAAGCAATCCATCGGTAAAAGAAGCATTTCGCGCTTTTTTTGAAAGCGTGGTTGATGATGAATATGCTGAAGGCCCTAGAAAAGGATGCTTTTGCATCAATACAATGGTCGAACTTGCACCTCATGATGAGAAATTTGAAATTCTTACAAGGGAACATCAGATGTACCTGTCGGTGATATTTCAAGAAACCATAGAACGGGGTATAGAATCGGGTGAGCTCATGATTGGGGAAAATGCGAAGGCTGTGTCACAGGCCCTGCTCCTATCGTTAATTGGGCTAACGGTCATGCTGAAGTCCCGACCGGAGCGATCATTTATTGATCATTCGATTGAGATGACACTTACACTGCTCAAGTAATGAACCCGGGACTCATTAAGGAGGTACGGCTTTGAACAAGACAGACCGTTTGCTAGCCATCGTTCTTGAGCTTCAGCGAAAAAAACTTGTGAGGGCTGAGGATTTGGCCGACACTTTTGAGACGAGCATCAGGACCATTTACCGGGATATACAAGCGCTCTGCGAGGCGGGAGTACCTGTGATCGGTGCCCCGGGACAAGGGTATTCGTTGATGGAGGGGTACTTCTTGCCTCCAGTCCGCTTTACGGCGGAAGAAGCCGTAACGCTGCTGCTAGGAACGGATTTCATAGAACAGAGATTTGATAAAGACTATGGCCTAAGAGCGTTGTCTTCCCGCAACAAAATTGAGGCCGTTCTCCCGGAAAATGTCCGCCATGAAGCAGCGAGAATACGCCAAACCATGCGGCTGATCTTACCTGATAAAGATACCGTATCAGGAAAAGAGAAGGATTACATGAAAGCGATCCGGCATGCCATCCTGCAAAGGCGAAAGTTGAAATTTGATTATCTGAAAAACATTCCCGACAGCAGCGGCAGCAGGCACAGCCAAAGAACCGCAGCCCCATACGGTTTGGTATTTGTTCAAAGCTCATGGGCATTAATCGCATGGTGCGAACTCCGGCAGGACATTCGCCACTTCCGGGTTTCCCGCATGACGGACCTTTCGGTGTTGGAAGAAAACTACGAGATACTGCCTGATTTCAAATTGGAGAATTATAGGCCCATAGATGACCGTCGCCTGACCGTTCGGATTCTTGTCCATCCTGATATGGCGGACAGGGTCATGGAATCGAATAACTTTTATATGGAGGCCGCAGAGGAACGCGAAGATGGTCTGCATATGGTTCTTCGCGTACGCCGAACAGAGGAATTGCTGCATTGGGTGCTCGGTTGGGGATCGGGCATCGTTGTACTTGAGCCTGAATCCTTCCGTAACCAAATCCGAAATGAAGCGGAAAATATGTTAAAACGCTACTGACATAACGTTGTCAGTAGCGTTTTTGTATGATGCGTTTAAACCATATTAAAGGAGTTGTTGAAACGAGATGGATGCAGCTGAAGCTTTACAACGATTTGAAGGAACGGTGACTCACTATCTGCATGAATTAGATGGTTTCAGCATAGAGCAGTTGAGGTTTCAGAAGGCGGAAAGCGAGTGGTCGATCGGGCAGATGTACCAGCATTTGATTCAATCCGCGCTGCATATGCAGCTCCGCAATATTGAGCAATGTCTGGCGCAAAGCAACGACTCTGCAACCACCATAACGGCAAAGACCAAAGAGGGCACAGCCGTATTTGAACAAGGGAGTTTTCCCCCTATACGCATTCATGTTCCGCCATCTCCTCAATATACGCCGGAACAGCCCGAAACCAAAGAGGAGTTGATCCAAGGACTAGCCTTGGTAATCCGGCGAATGAACGAAGTTCAACCATCTCTTGAAGAAGCATCTGCCCAAAGTACGGTCCCTCATCCAAGACTCGGGGCCCTTAATGCAAAGGAATGGTTTTTGCTCGTTGAAATGCATTACCGTCATCACTTGAGGCAGCTGAAGCGTTTGAAACAGCTTTTGGGAGAGGAGCTTTGAGTATAGAAGCTTACGCAGAAATGGATATTACGGGAGAACAGACCCGTTACTGGATTGGCGTCTACTTTCAAGGAGCTTTAATGAAAAGGAGAACTGGGAAATGGAGCAATTTTCATCCAAGTCATGCTAAGATGGTAGAAATATAAAAAGAAAGGTGAGAAATACGATGGGATCATGGGGAACAGCATCGCTGGAAAGCGACGAGGGGCTTGATGTTCTTGATGCGTTAAGCGAATATGCAATGGACCGCAAGTCCGTCAAGTTGAAGGATCTGATAACTCATTTCAGAGCGTTGGGTTTGCTCTCGGAAGATCCGGAAGAGGAGGATTTCCTTTATGATAATACGGCCATTGCTCTCGCTGAAATTGTATGCGCCTATATCGAAAACGGCAAAACCCAGTACGAGAAATTGAGTGGTCTGAAGGAGATTGTCTGGGAAAAAGAGGATCTGCTCGAGTTGAAGCAATTGGTACAGCAGGTGCTGGATAATAAAGGCGGAGAACGCGAGCTATATAAATTGAGGGACGGAGATTCGGACTGGATGAAACATATGGAAAATGTAGTTCGTATTTTGTCGAAGCGGCTATAAATGCTGGAATAATAAAACGCCGGGATGCCACCGCTACAACGGCCCTACCTTGGTATTGTATGCCCTGCCTATGAAAAAAACAAAAGATCTCACATATTAGGCATATCTAATATGTGAGATCTTTTTAGATAGCCGCATGATACAAACCGAACTCCTGAAGATATTCGTGCCCTTTCGCGGCCAGCAACCAGGGAAGAACGATCTCGCGATTAGCGCTGGCAAAAATAAATGCCTCTGTTTCTTTTACCCTAGCTTCCTGACCTGTTGTTGCGTACATGAAAAGTTACCTTTGTCCCTTTACCTAACAAACTTTTGATATGAAGTCCTGTTCCAAAATGCCGTTTTAATCGCTGATCCGTATTGATCAATCCGACTCCTGACCGGCTATCGGTTTTCCTTTCTAATATTCGTTGCAATTGGACTTCGTCCATTCCGACCCCGTCGTCTTCAACCGTTATCTCTGCATGCGTTTTAAAGACGGAAACCCGAATAAAAATGTTTCCCCCGCGGGTGCGCTTCATAACGCCATGCCTTATCGCATTCTCGACTAAAGGCTGGATCGAAAGAAATGGGATTTTTAATTCCTCGTAGTCGTCTACCTCCCAAACAACCTGCAGCCTTTCTTCAAACCGAACCTTTTCAATATATAGATAAGATCGCACTAGACTTAACTCCTCTTCGATCGGAACAAGTCCATCCGTATTTTGGAATTTAAATTTATTCCTCAAAAAGTTGCTGAGCTCATCAAGCAAATTGCGCATCTTATCCAAATTAATGTCGCTTAAAGCCGTTACCGCATTTAATGCATTGAATAAAAAATGAGGCTGGATTTGCGCTTGCAGCCATGCAGCTTCCAATTGCAATTGTTCCCGAACGATTTGTTTAATCGTCGTTAGCGCCTCGATCCGCGATCTTATTTCTAGTGCTTCCACCGGCTTTGTCACATAATCGTTTGCTCCCGCCAAAAAGCCGCTTTGGATGTCTTTCGGTTGGCTTCTTGCGGTAAGGAGCAAAACAGGGAGCTCCGTGAGCGTAAACCGCTCACGAATCCTTCGCGTCAGCTCATAACCCGACATCTGCGGCATCATAACGTCGGAGATAATCAGATCCCATTCCTTTGTATCCAGTTTAGCCAACGCTTCCTTACCGCTCGTTACCATCGTGATGTCATATTCGTCTGGCGGTAGTATGGCTTCAAGCACTTGAAGGTTGACAGGATCATCATCAACGATTAATAGGAGCGGACGATCACGAATATTTTCAATAAAAGTGGTTTGATTTGCAGCCGGCGGGATTTCCTCGTTTTCCAAACCGATGGCGACTTCTTGAAACGGCATGGATTGCAAAACCAACGGTTCGAATGAGTCGGAAACATCCTTCTCTTCCTCCGCTTCCAAACCTGCTAGCTTTAGCGAAAATGTGAATTTAGAGCCTTCTCCCAAAACAGAAGATACGTCTAACGTACCTCCATGAAGCTCAACCAGTTGCTTGCTTATGCTTAAACCTAACCCAAAGCCGCCTTCAATCATGGTCTCGCTCGCGCTGGCTTGCTCATACGGACGGAACAGGCGCTTAAGCAAGTCCTCATCCATTCCGATCCCGGTGTCGGCAATTACAATACAAGCTCTTTCATCCTTTGCATAAGCTTGAATCGAAATGACCCCTTCATTCGTGTACTTCACGGCATTATGCAGCAAATTGAACACGATCTGGACAACCCGGTTCTCATCGGCCATGACTGGAGGAAACTCCCTGGGAATTTGATTGACGATTTTTACAGACTTCACTTCTGCGTTAAATTGCAGCATGTCGAGCACGCCGGTCACGATGGGCTGAATCCATATGGCCTTTTTCCGTAGACGCGGATTGCCTTCCCGTAAACTCATCACATCAATCAAATCGTTTAATATGAATGTCAGCCGACGTCCTACGGATAAAACCGTCTCAAGCTCTTGGATGCTCCTTTCCTGCAACAAATGCCGTTCCCTTTTTAAAACGGATTGCGACATGTTAAGCATGCTATGGAGCGGATTTTTAAATTCATGGGAAGTGTTTGCCAAGAATTGATCCTTATGGTCATTCATTCTTTGCAATGTTGCGGCAAGCTCCTTGGTGTTGGCATGCATGTTAAAATAATCCTTGAACCATACAGAAGCTAAACACCCCATCGAAATAATCAGATCAAACGGGTAGTGGACAACGCTCAAACCGCTTTCCCGCCAGATTAACGACCAAAGAAAATGGTGAACCAACGCAAGGATGGAAAAAAGCAGTAAAAGGTGGCTTTTTATATCCTTGATTACTTTTTTAAAGATGGCAATCATCGTGACCACTGCCGCAATGCAGCCCAATAGAAAATAAACCGGGAAGAGCGCGATCACCTGATTGGGAGCTAAAAACATCGTAATGCCGGCAGTCCCTAAATTCATTGCAGCATAAACAGGATACAACTTGCTCCAAAAAGGGAGATCACGATGATTCGTACACTCCAACAAAGCATAGGCTCCAATCATGAAAGCAGCATTGGATAGCCGAAAATCCCAATCCAGGCCGATGTAAAATAATTGGTGGAACAACTTTTCATCACTGCTTAATAGACTTGGAAGCGTTACGCATAGTGTCAGCAAAGAAAAATAGAGCAGCTTCTTTTCCCGATTTCCCAGTAAAAACAAAATAAACGCATAGACGGAATGCATAAAAAATATAATGGCCCCCAGAAGCTGCATGGAAACGGAAAATTTCATTTCCTTTGCAACGGCTTCTTCTGAGCCGAATTTAATGGACCGAATAATGCCGCTGCTTCGGCTATCCTCATAATTTGCCGCCTGAATCACCAGTTCGATGACGCCGTTTTCGTCTGCCGTAAAGGTCGTTGAATAAGGCAGGTTTTTTGCAATATATCCATCCTTCGTTTTTGCCACCCGCCCGGATTTTGCAAGCAATCGGCCATTTATATATAATTCGGATGAAGTGCGCACGCTGGGTACACGAATACTATAATTAAGATCCTTTTCCGGATTTACATAGATACGCAAGCGATATGAAGCAAATCCATACGGAGTTGGTTTTTCAGCATGAAAAGCTTCATTCCATCCTCCCGGAACCTGAATAAGCCTCGGCTCATTCTCGCCTGATACTTGTTGCCGTCTCCCCTCCGTCAACCATAACGAAGGGTAAAACTCCCATTCCCCATCAAGCAAGAGAACGTCACCATCTTCTGCATTCCAAGCACGCAAATCGAATTGCCCATTTTGAATGGACGCCTGTTTTTGATCAGAAAACGACTCCGTCCACAACATGCGTATACCGGATAAAACAACCAATAGGAGCCCTAGTAATAATATAATATGGATCTTTTTCATTTGGTAATTTGGGGGAGCATTTGCCAAGAAGTAGTCTCTCCTAATCATTTTTAATATTACACATGTGAGTATTTCGTAATTAGCCCTTACACGCTATGACATTCAAGTAAGTCCTATTCCATAATCTACCACAGCCAACATGAAAGGGAAACGGATGATAGAGGTGTCCTTGTGTCTATTATACGGCCCTACCTTCTTAGCAGACTTTAATATTCGAATTTTCCTAATGGCCGAAAACCTTATAGTCCAAGATATTAAAATTGGTATAATAAAATGATCATTCAGATGAAACAGCGCCTTCAGCTAGCTTATTCTGTAGAAAACATGCGTCAATGGGGGGATTGTAGAGGATATGGTTGAGAAAAAAGTCACCTGGTTAGAGCTTTTTTATGATCTTCTTTTTGTCGCGGCCGTCTCAAAAGCTACTCATGTCTTATTACATGCAGACCATGGGGTCATTCCCATTGAATATTTAGTTAAATTTGTTTTAATCTTTATCCCGATTTGGTGGGGATGGGTAGGACAAACGCTCTTTGTAAACAGATTCGGTCAAGATATCTTTATACATAGAATATTAATCATCCTTCAACTCTTTTTTGTTTTAATCATGACAGCGAGCTTATCCCCTGATTTCGATCAATACTATATTCCCTTCTTTGTAGGATATATAGGTTCGAGAGCGCTGACCGCCATTCAATATCTTTTGGTGCATAAATCCAAAGCCGCTCACCAACAATCGACAGCTTCTTATCTGGGAACCCACTTTTTGATCGGGATATTGATATCAGCTTGTTCGCTTTTCTTTGACTCATGGATCCGGTACGTCATTTTATATATGGGAATTGCTGTAGATGTTATACTCCCCGTCATCGGGCGAAGACACCTGGTAAAAACACCAATCCATACCCCTCACTTATTTGAACGTTTTGCCTTATTTACGCTCATTCTTTTAGGAGAATCCGTCATCAGCATTCTGGCCGTGCTGCAGTTCAGCAACTGGGATCTGCCATCGATTTTGTTTGTCGCATTTACAAGTCTGTTAGTCATTGCCGTATGGTGGCAGTACTTCGATAATATTGAAACCAAAGTTAGCAAGGAAATACAAACCGCTGGCCAAACGATTATTTATGGACACTTATTCATCTACTTATCCATGAGCATGATCGCTGCTTCAATCCAGTTGTTATATCAGGACAAGCTAAATTATCCATTCATGTTGACTTTTGTATTTGGGTCCGTACTTCTTTATTTTTTTTCGACCTCTTTGGTGTTTCACCTGTACAGACACAAGCATTTACGGTTAAAGCCCTATCATTTGGCGGTTTTATTGGGATTATTGGGTTGCTTTATAACGTTTGACTTGATTTATCATGTACCTAATTATGCGATCGTCGGAGAGATCATGGTGTTCTTTATCGCGTATGCGAAACTAACAACTTGATTTTGTGAAACACCCGGAATTCTTAAGGATTTCGATAAACCATCCCGGAATGTTAAATTCTCGGGATGGTTTTGTTTTTACAACAGAGGTCAAACTCCGTGCGCGTTGCAGCACAGCCAGGCATCTCCCGACTGGTAAGACATCATTTTAAAGAAACCTGCTCATAGAAACTGCTTTTTTTCCGTGCCAAAATAAAGCAAGGCAATGATGGGGAAAGCTATTCCAATCCATAACGCTGCACTCCATCCCCCCGTAGCGTATATCCACCCCCCAATTGCGGATCCGATGGCACCGCCAAAAAAGAAAATAGCCATGAACAGCCCATTCAGACGACTTCGAATTTCCGGACTCAGCGAAAAGAGCGCGCGTTGTCCAAGCACAAGATTTGCGGATACGCCGGCATCCAATAATATGGCTGAAACGACGAGAACGGCTACTCCAATGGATGAGCCCGTACGGATCATAAGCGGCAACAACATAGAAATGACGACCGTAGCGAGTGCGATCCCTGTTGCGGGTTTAGTCCAGCCGCGGTCGGCCAACCGTCCAGCCACAGGGGCAGCTATTGCACCCGCGACTCCGGCAAGCGCGAACAACGCAATGGCTTTCTGGGAAAAATGAAAGAGCGGGCTGGATAACAGTAACGGTGCTGTTGTCCAAAATAAGCTGAACGTCGCAAACACGCATGCATGATATGCAGCCCGACGGCGTAAGATCGGAGTTGTTCGCAGCAAGTGCCACATCGAACCGAGCAGGGCTGCATAGGATGTGTCTGACGAGGGCCTTCTTGTAGGCAACACCTTCGACAGTACGATTGCCAAAACAAAAACAGCCGTGGCAGACACAACGAATACGGCATGCCAGCCAAAGAAGTCGGCTACCAGGCTCGACAAAGGACGCGAGAGCATGATGCCAAGCAGTAAACCACTCATGACATTGCCGACAACGCGACCGCGTGAAGATTCGGATGCAAGGTATGACGCAAAAGGGACGAGTACTTGCGCAGCGACCGACCCTAAACCGATGACAAATGAAGCGGCTAAGAACGGAACAGCTTGTTTCGATAATGCGGTGATTGCAAGGGCAACCGCTGTGAGAAGCAAAGATACGACTATCAGCCTTCGATTTTCAACGATATCTCCCATAGGTACGATAAATAACAAGCCGATTACGTAACCAATCTGCGTTAACGTCACGATAAAGCCAGAACTGTTTGCGGACAACCCGATGGAAGAACTGATGACCCCGACCAAGGGCTGCGCATAGTAAAGATTAGCTACAATGATGCCGCATGCGGCAGCCAGAAGTATGGTTAACCATGTCGGGATATTTTTCTCGATGGTTTGTTTTCTTAAAGCAGTCATTTTAGGCAACTCCTTATATAGAAATATATTGTTCTACTACGGTCAGTACCTTCATTGCTTCAATGCAATTACAATTCCATGCGGATTTCTTCTCATGGTAGCTCCTCCCTTTCGGCATATTTAAATACTGAACGTGTAGTTTATAAATTAATAACAAAATAATATACTGAACGTTTAGTTTTGTAAATAGGCGATCTCACTTTATTTTTTGTTCATAATGGGTATACTGAACGTATAGTTTATTTTTGTCCGTTAAGATATGTATGACGAAAGAGGAGGATGACGATGAACGGCAAAAGAGGCAGGCCGCGTAATGTGGAAGCGCAAAAGTCTATCCTTTCCGCATCTTATGAGTTATTGTTGGAAAATGGCTTTCAAGCCGTCACCGTTGATAAAATTGCCGAGCGTGCTCAAGTTAGCAAAGCCACCATTTATAAATGGTGGCCTAACAAGGCTGCCGTGGTCATGGATGGGTTCCTGCATGCCGCCACGGCCAGATTGCCCGTGCCTGATACGGGTTCGGCATTTAATGATATTTTAATTCACGCCACGAATTTAACCGGTTTTTTGATAAGTCGCGAGGGGACCATCATTACGGAGTTATTAGGAGAAGGGCAGTTTGATTCGGGATTGGCGGAGGCCTATCGAACCCGATTTTTCCGTCCCCGCCGACTTGAGGCAAGGAGTCTTTTGGAGAAAGGGGTTCAACGCGGGGAATTGAAAAAAAATCTCGACATTGGCATATGCATTGATCTCATTTACGGGCCGATCTTTTATCGCTTGCTTGTGACAGGCGAAACGTTGGACGAACCCTATGTGCAACATTTGGTGATAAACGCATTTGAAGGAATCCGTTCTACCTGAGTCGCATTTGTCGAAATGCGGACTTTCTGGTCGGAAACTTCACACCTTGTTCAACATGACCCTTACTGGCGGCTTGCTTCCGGTCCTCAAAATACCCACGTTCCAGCAGCAAACGCCACAAAAGCAATTTTCGCTTCTTCAAGCCCACCGCTCGTCAATCTATGTACTAGAGGAATGCCCGGCTATATGTCGTATATCTCTAAGGAAGGGATAAAGAGATCATCCGGCCAATACGTTATTACGAGTTGAATCCTATAGGAACCGAGGATATGACTGATGAAACTTCAATCACTATACAATGAATATCTAAATATAAAATTCAACAGGGAATTGCCGTCCGTTCAAGCGGACGGGTTTGAATACTGCTTTTGCGAAGACGACAGCACAGAATTATTCTTTGTCGATCGTAAGAATGAGTCGTTTGTTGAGTGGGCGTATGAATTGCAACCGAGAGATCCCAATTACACCGTGAATCCGGACTGGAAGCCTGTGCTCTCGGCTTTTTTTAAACAGCTGGATGTATATGATGAACTGATACTATATTATCTGTTGTTTACGATCAACGCGACGACGTCCATTGCTAAGAAGAATCCGTTCAACGCCATGAATGATTTTATGAAGAACTATTGTTTTTTTCAATTAGCTCAATTGACTGATGCTGCCGGATTGAACGATGAACAAAGACATCAATTAAGAGACTTTTTCTTCTTTTTCTACCTTTATGCTCACCCGGTTAATGAGGAGACCCTCTATTCCTTTTCATTCAGCGGGCAGGATTTGATTCATACGAAAACCAATATCAATATCGAGCATTATTTTTCTTTATATCACGATTACTACAGCGAGAATCTCGACAAGCATAGAGACAAATTGTTCATAGCCCCGCATGAAATCAATGCCTGCAAAAATCTCACGTTGGAGCTGTTAAAGTCCATAGAGGGTAAATCGGCCAAGCTGGCCATGCCTCCGGAAGAAGGATTAGAGGCTGTATTGCGGCTGATCAATAACGTTGATGATTTGATACAGATTTACTCCGAAAATAAAACAACGTTATTCGGGACCATGAGAGACTTTCTCTCCGACAATCGCTCTAACGCCTATCGCGATCATTGTTTCAGTACGCTGCTTCAAAATTATGTCTGTTATATCCTGTACTTTAAGTTTGATGAAATTCATGATTTGGTGGAGTACTTTAAAGGAACTCCGTTATGGTGCGAAAAGATCATCAATAAAATCTTTACGGATACCATTTTTATTCAGAAGCTTATGAGGCAAAACCATATAGACATTGCCGAATATAAGAATGTCATCGAGTTCTTCAACGAGGAGGCCCGAAGGATTTACCTCTAGTCAAAAGCAGTCGGGTGATTAGCAGATCAAGCTATGCGCTCATCCTCATATTCTTGTGACCGAAAAATGAAGGAACTAGCTTAAATAAAACTGTTTCGCCGTGCTTATGATACTGTTCTCCGCTCTGTCTGTAACGGCAAGTTTGATAAAAAAGAGAGAGATACCCTTTAGGAGTACCTCTACAACAAATTCGTAAACTCGTGTTATTTACTCAACTTTGATCGGATTGGAAGCAACAAATCCAATTGCAAACATTTATCCATATCTTCATTGCTTAGATGATATTGATTGATATAGTTTAAATGTTCTTCCATAGAACCATTCATGCAATCAGGGTCACCCCAGTTTGGTTCGTACTCATTGCTGTTATTTACCCATTCGGCAAGCCAACCCCATTCCTCGAAATTTCCCATGGGTATCATATGGGCAGCATATAAACCTCCAGAAAATTTCTTTTTAGCAAATGGTTCATGTACTTCCATATCATCCGGAATGGTGATCCACCTTTCATACCCATGGTCAGATCCGTCAGGTTTAACTCCATTCGGATGGTTAAAGCCATAATGACGCAGATCCGGCTTTTTACCGGCAAGATTGGTCTGAATCATAAATTGTTGAAGCTTTACTCCTGTGTCGTATTCCGCTGTCCCACCTACCAAGTGTATGGAGGCTACCGATGTAGGGGGTAAATATACAATTCTTACATCTTTGAGTTTGGATAAATGATTGTCGGCCGTATTCAAATCATTCAAGGTTATTTCCTCCTTAAGATTTGTTTTTGCTGCTGGAAGGGTATCCATGATTTGCAGAATCGTTTCATCAGCTAAAAATCCTAGGCTCATCTCCACTTCAGCATTTTCTTTTAGAAAGGTTGCGAATTGTTCAATGACCGCCTTTACAGCAGCCAATGCCGTTATTTCATTGGTTAGGTCTTTGATCTTCTCTTGAAAAACGGCTATTGCTACCCTAGACTCCTCGCCTTGCAAGATTTTCTGAATTTCTTTTAATGGAATTCTCAGCTTCCGTAATATCAATATTTGTTCCAACCGTTTCAACGAATATGGATCATAAGCGCGATAAGCATACCCCTCCTTCTTTACGCTCTGTAGCAGCCCGATTTGCTCATAATATCTAAGCGTTCTTGTGGAGATTTGATAGTTTTTTGTAACCTCGCTAATAGTCTGGAGCTCCATAGTTCCTCCTTTTTACCAGCCTAAAGTGCGACACGGCGTCAAAGTCAACCGATATGGAAACGGATTTTACTTTGAATGGAATTCTCGGACTCCGCAATCGCAGCAAGAAAACCGACACCCGCCCTCGAATAAAGGGCGCGATGTCGGCTTTCAACTTAACGGCCAAATTCCTTATTTAATATTTTATTATGGGCCTCCGTGGCTTCCGGTGCTACCGAGTTGATAGCCGTTACCAAAATATGCTTCCCGCCTTTGGGTCCGAAGGCTCTCGTTTCAAATCCGAAAGTACCGCCGGCATGCCCCCAATAGGATTGCCCGTCCGGAGTTTTTCCTTCAAAAATCCCTAGTCCGACTTTGCCCATAGGTGAATCTACCGTTGTGAACATCTGGTCCATCATCTCTTGATTTAGCAGCTTTCCGCCCAACAACGCACTGAAGAAGGTGGTCAAATCTTTGACGCTTGAAACCATATCTCCGGCTGCGTTTGCCCATGATTGATTCATCTCAGTCATATCATACAAATGACCCGTTCTGTCCATATTATATCCTGTGGCATGCTTACCCGGAATATGGGAACTATTCTCCATGACGAATGTCTCCGTCAGCCCGAGGGGTTCGATGAATCGTTTCCTGATCTGTTCCGCATACGTATCCCCGGTTACCTTTTGAATAATTTGACCGGCTAGTACTGTATTGATGTTGGAATAGCTCCAGCCCTCCCCTGGCGCAAATACAGGCGGTTTTGCAAGTGCCAAGGTGATAAGCTCATCGACGGAATAGTAACGGAATGGATTTTGGGGCAAGGTAATATCCCGCATATCCAGATCCGTATAGCTAGCAAGCCCGCTTGTATGGTTCAATAACTGACGAAATTTAATTTTGTTGCCGTCATACCCGTTACCCTTTATGACCCCCGGCAGCCACTTTTCGACCGAATCATCCAGGCTCAATTGTTTCTCCTCGGCCAACTGCAATACAACGGCAGCGGTGAACGTCTTCGTGATGCTTCCGATACGGAATGAAAAATCCGGCTCCACCGGGCGCGGTACTTCGTAGCTGGCTGTACCTGTAGCGTAGGACCAGCGTTCCCCATCCTGCAGTCCGCCAGCCACGACACTTGGGACTCTTTTGCTCGTTATCACCTCATCCATGACGCGTTTGACTTCTTCCCGATGCTTGCTATTCTTTTCCTTTTCCGTGAGCTCTTTTTGGGGTTCTCTTGCGAATTCCGACGCTAAAATATCATTAATATGTTTATCCGCATCGCCCAGTACATTGATATTTATCGAAATGGCATGTTGACCGCCTTCCGTTCCGCCTGCAAAGTTGGTAAATCCGGGAATGCCGCCGCCATGTCCCCATACCATTGTCCCGTCCGGCAGCTTGGTTTGGTGTATGCCAAGTCCATACTTTCCAAATGGAGAGTCGGCTGTACTGGTCAGCATTTCCTTCAGCATCTCCGGTGTCAACAGCTTGCCGCCCAATAAGGCGCGGAAAAACGTGGTCATATCTTCCCCAGTCGAGATCATTTCCCCGGCGGCATTAGTAAACGATGGGTTCAGCGTGGTAATATCCACTAATTTATCTCCAGTGTTCAGGTAGCCGCGAGCATTTTTTTTCGGAATATCCGCCGAGCTGCCGGGGAGGAACGTTTCTTTAAGCTGAAGCAGTTCAATAATTCTTTTCTTGATCTGCCCGGTATACGTTTCCCCGGTGACCTTCTGGATAATGAGCCCCATAATAACCGTATTCGCGTTTGAATATGACCAGCCCGTTATGGGCTTTTGCTCCAAGGCTTGGTCAATTAACTGTTCGGCTGTATAATTTGCGCTTGGATTTGCGAGTAATTTTGCCCTAAGCTCTGGAGTCAAATAATCTGGAATTCCGCTTGTATGATTCAACAATTGACGAATCTTAATCTTATTGCCGTCGTATCCATTGCCCTGCACGAGCCCCGGCAGCCATTTCTCCACCGTATCATCGAGGCTTAGCTTTTTCTCGCCGGCAAGCTGCAAGGCAACCGTAGCGACAAACGTCTTCGTTGTACTTCCGATCCGGAAAGCGGAGTCGGCGTCTACCTTATGGTTCCTTTCGATATTCGCTTCACCGGAGGCATACGACCAGCTAGCATCTCCTTTCTTTACGACAACAATGACGCCCGGAATATTGTCGGCATTGGCAACTTTATCGATAGCTTGTTGGGTTGGCGTCTTAACTGCCGCACGAGCAGTTCCATAAGCGGGGAATACCAGTGTACCCGCCAATATGGCTGTTAAAGTAAGCGCAGCTCCTTTTTGAGTGGTGAATGATTTCATAACGCATCGCTCCTATTATTTTGGAATGTTGTGTTGCTTCACTCCTTCACCCTACCCCCGAAATTGTTAAATCGGACAGTGATGAAACCGCTAAGCTTTGGATGACATCGTACTTGGACCTGTCACATATACCGTATGACAAACTGTCAACCGTCTCATGTGACGTGCTTGGCTACTACAGCCAAGTTCTAAACCGTCCCCCCCTCTTTCGCTTGACGAATCGGAAAGTTATGGTGCATGATAGGTCTGAATTATCCGGAAATTGATTTGCAAAAATATATAAGCAGGTGTGCATAATCCGTGTTTTCCATAATAAAGAAATGGTTCTGGTATGATTGGATACTTGTGACTATACGAACGCTTTGGCTGGTCATTGTCGCAAGCGCTGATTTTATCCATCCCTCATTGATCGATGCGCCGCTATGGATTGTACTTTCTCTTGCTTTCGTCGTTTACCTCGTTCCATTAATCGTCCGCCATAGGAAAGAAGACAGGTATCTTGCAGTCGAAGTCACGGCAGCGGGCTTTTTTCATCTTTATTTAGCCTACGCAGCGCCGGGATTGCTTTGGTCTTTCGTTTTACTCGTGATGGTTATCGGCTTGGCGAGCAGTCGAAGAACTTACATGTGGACAGGTATCCTCTGCGGAATCGTATTCCCGGCATTGAACGGTTGGATCGCGGATCGTCTTCCGTATGAGTTTATCGTTAGCTGCAGCCTTGGTTTTGCCATCGGCTTCGCGTTCAATATATTGATTCAGTCCCATAAGCAAGCCCAGATTATTCAAGAGCAGAAGCTGTTGCTGGAGCAGCATATTAAACGGATCGAGGAGCTTACGCTAATGGAGGAACGCAGCCGGCTATCACATGAGCTGCATGACACGATTGGCCATGCGCTTACCTCGCTCATCGTCGGCGTCGAATCGCTGCGATCGTCCGTGCCGGATCCGCAGATCGAGAGAATCGATTCGCTTGTCGGTATCGCCCAGCACAGTCTGGATGATATCCGAAAGCATCTGCACCAGCTCTCTCATACTACATTAAGCCGTTCGTTAAGCGAATCGCTGCGGCAATTAATCGAGGAGTTTATGAAGTCGACAGGTATAACAGTCCATTTCCGTGTAATTGGCAGTGAGACTCTTGTTATACAAAAGATAAATTTTTGTCTACACCGCTGCCTTCAAGAGTCTCTAACCAACGCGGTTCGGCACGGCCAGGCAAGCGTGATAACCGTTCAGCTGCATTTCGATAGTCAGCAGCTCCGGTTACAGATCGAGGATAACGGTATCGGAATGGAAGAAGTCCAATTCGGATTTGGGCTGGGTGGGATGAAGGAGCGGCTTAAACTATTTCACGGCACGCTGTCCGTTCATTCCGTGCCTGGACAAGGAACGTTCGTCATATGTAATATTCCGTTGCAGACAGAGCCTGTACATGACGCGATCCGCCTGTTGATCGTTGATGACCAGGCGATCATTACCGACAGCTTAAAACAAATTTTGGATCAGGATTCTGATTTTATCGTCGTTGGCAAGAGCAGGGACGGGCTTGAAGCATTGGAACACTGTGAGCGGTCCCAACCGGATATCGTGCTCATGGATGTTCGTATGCAGGGAATGGGCGGGCTTGAAGCTTTACTTGAAATGAAACAACGATGGCCTGATATGAAGGTTGTGCTCATGACGACGTTTGAGGATTCCTTGCAGGCAGCCACTGCATTGGAGCGCGGGGCGAAAGGCTATATGCTGAAGTCGATTCATCCGCGGGAGATGAAGGAAGCCTTGAAACTTATTTTTAGCGGAGGAACCTGGATCGACCAATCGGTCGCTGCGCAAGTTTTCGAAGAGATGAAGCGACAACGTGAGCAATTGGAGAAGATCAGCTCAAGTCAGGAAAACCACCCGTACGGGCTTACGAAACGCGAGATGGAGATTCTGGAGCATCTTTCGAGCGGACTGCGCTATAAGTCCATCGCCGCCAAGCTGTTTCTATCGGAGGGAACAATTCGCAATTACTGCTCGACTCTCTACTCCAAGCTCGGCGTCAACAACCGCGAGGAAGCAATAGAAATGGCGCGAACGGAGAATATCGTGTAGGCGCTGGAGAATCTTCCGATGGTACTCTCGATATAGATCATTTTGATATCATGCGCTAAAAACGGATATGACGTAGAACATTAAAGAAGCTGTCCTAAAAAGTAGACTTTCTACTTTCCGGACAGCTTTTTCCAATTGTGGTTGTGGCCCCTGGCTTTAATCCCACCAAAAATACCAAACCTTGTGCTTCATCAAATCATCTGCATAATGCCCGAGCGTAGGGCAGCCTTCCAACGCATAACTGCAAAAAATAAAATGCTCCTTGGCCAGCCTTAAGGCTTCTTCCTCGGTTTCAGGACATTTGCCGGCTTGAATGATCCATGTATCTTCCGACACGGCAAGCGGCGTTATATCGTACCGATCCTGCCAATGCTTAAAGATAAGCGATTGATATAGAGGCAGAGGACATTCATTAAATCCTCCCATCGGAATCCATAAAGGTGCTTCATACCCCGAACGGACAGGTAAATGAAGAATGATGATTTCGTCATTTTCTGATCTCTGCTCGATCCAATCAGAATTTATCGAAAAAGGCGCTGTTGCTGAATCGCAAATTTGCTCGTTCAGAAGGGAGCTATCTTCCCACAATAAAGCATAGGCTTTAAAAATCTCTTCGAAGTCTTTACCGTTCATGTCTTTCTGTTCCGGTGAAAGATCGGAGTAAGCCAACTCGGATTCCACTATTATCCGCCATGCGTCATCAACCTGCAAACCGCTTGCCTCCTCCAGCTGGTGGCGTACATAGGATGAAAGCGAACCGGCATCTTCTACCGCTTCCTCCATCATCTCCAAAATATTAAAGCTTGGAAGTATGAGAAGGCTTCGATGTTCTTCTTTTGCAATCGGTAAGGATAAACCTTCGACGGCTCTAATCTCGATTTCGCATTCGTTTAAATATTCGGCGAGCTCTTTTATCATATTTTCCGACCTCATTTTCCACAATAATCTTCACAACCAACCATAAATTGTCATTCCCACTATATCACGAAAAAGGCATTTATGCCGCTCCCTTTCGTTTCATACGACCGAAGGCTTCTCGCATATACCGATTGATTAAAACTCCAGAGCCCATTACCATTACTTATAAGCATACTTGTCGAGGAACATATCTATTAAAATAAGAAAAAGTACATGGACTGTAAGCCGCGTGAAACGGGAAGCCTTCCGAATGTTTTACGCGGCTATTTATAAATACGCACATTCCGTCCCATACTTAGGTCTATCAACTTGTGAGACGACTGACATCTAACCGACTCGTTCAGTAAGGGAGAGAACAGACGCATGGAAAAGGAATTTATATTGACCCAAAAGCTGTTGACCCTGCTCGATTCCGAATATCGATGGTTTACCCTGGCCGAGATTGAGGAGCAGATTGGCGTATCGGACAAAACGATCCGTAAAATTATCGACGAAACCAAGCAGGAGCTTCCTCCTTCGATTCATATTGAGATTTCCCGGGGAAAAGGCGTCATTCTCCATTATGAGAAACGGAATGTGGCGATTGGCGAAGTCATTTCCTCCATGTACAGGCAGAGAACCTTCTATCAACTGCTCGATTTGCTATTCGCCGAGGGGGGACACTACTCACTGGAAGAGCTGGCCGACAAGCTGTATATGAGCTCTTCCTCGCTGAAAAAGCTGATTATCCGGTTGAACAACCATGAATTGAAGCGATACCATTTGCGGATCGCGTATTCCATGCCCGAGGTCAAAGGCACTGAAATCAATATCCGTTATTTTTACTGGAAATTATATTACGATGCCTACGAATTTTCCGGTTGGCCATTCGTTAACATGGACCAAGCTCAGATCCATGAATACATTACGACGATCGAGTCGGAGAACGACATCGTGTATTTTCTCAATGCCAAGCGAAGCCTGTCCTTTCTGGCGGCGATCATGATCACCAGAGTGCTGCAGGGCAAATATGCGGACGTTCCCAAAGGGCACTATGACTGGGAGAGCAGCATGCTTCACCCGTCCGTTGCCGCCTTGGCCGGAGCGCTGGAGCAGCGGTACGCCATTCATTTGCCGCTGGACGAAATCCGGTTTCTTCAAACCATGTTCAATTTGGGCCAATACAACTATTATGATGACGCGAAAGTCAGCACGATGATATCGATGGAGAAAACAAATCTCGTGCAGATCCAAGAGGAAAAATATCAAATCGTCAATCATTTTCTCATGCTGGCGCTTGCCGCGTTCCCTGCCATTGATATGAACGACCGGTTCATCTGGGAAATCGGAGATTTCTTCGAGAAGCTCCGGCTGGAAAATGCGCTTCCCGATATGATAGCGATCTCGACAAGCAGCCTGACAGATTATGTCCAAAAAGAATGCCGTCCCATGTACCAAAGCGTAAAGAGCTGCATGCAGGAATGGGGACAGCGGTATCCCGGTATTCTGTATAACGACTATCATCTGACGAAGCTGACGCTATTGATCGGCTCCAGCTTGCGCTATAACAGCAAAAAGGCGTTTCTGCTGATCGGCGAGGAATTCTCCATCCGCCATTACGTGGCCAAGCTCATCAAGAATGAAATCGGCGACGAGCTGATCATCAATACCTCCATTATGGAGGGTCTTACCGATGAGATGATTCGGAAGCACGGCATCGATTTTGTGATCAGCACGTTTCCCGTTGAGCTGAATACGGTACCCGTGGTCATCATTTCAACGATACCGACCAAACGGGACCTGGAAAATATCCGCAAGGAATTAATGCAACCATGAGACCTCATGGTTGCATTTTTCCGTTAAGCTCCGTAACATTCTGGTCTTGGTTATCCCTCTGATTCTTACTATGATGAAGGCAGACAGTTAATAAAGCGCTTTCTCAAGAGGGAGGCCAGTAGGCAGGAGGAGCAAGATGAGTATACATTTGGGAGCAAAACAGGGAGACATCGCAGAACGCGTGCTGCTGCCCGGCGATCCGCTGCGGGCGAAGTTTGTAGCAGAGCACTTTTTGGAGGAGCTGTATTGTTACAACGAAGTGAGAGGCATGTATGGGTACACCGGCCTTTATAAAGGGGTCCCGGTTTCTGTCCAAGGCACAGGAATGGGCAACCCGACCATGAGTATTTATGCCACAGAGCTGATTCAGGATTACGGGGTCAAAAAGCTGATCCGCATCGGTACATGCGGCGCCATGCAAAAAAAGCTTCAAGTCCGCGACATCGTACTGGCCCAAGCCGTATCTTCTGACAGCAATCTGATGGAAAAAATATTTTATGGCTGCAATTACGCGCCGACGCCGATTACGGCATGTTAAGCAAAGCCCATCAACTGGCTCAGGAGAAGCAAGTCAATGTCTTTGTCGGCAATATTTATAATTCCGATGAATTCTATAGAGAAACTTTGGATCGCCTTCATAAATTTATGGATTTCGGCGTGCTCGCGGTCGAGATGGAAAGTGCCGCCCTGTACACGCTGGCTGCTAAATACGGCGTACGGGCCCTATCCATTTTAACAGTAGGCAGTCATCTGCTGAACAATGAACGCTCGTCCCATCAAGACAGCGAGAAGTCTTTCCACGACATGGTCGAGGTCGCGCTCCATACCATCTTGGCTGACGAATAGGGATTGCTGAAAACAAACTATGCTCTAGGGGGAATAATCAATGGGAATCAAACGCGGATTAAAATATGATTTTTCGTTGTTGGCCATTTTGTTGATCCCGATCGGTATCGCCATCAACTTTGTCGGTGCGCAAATTATACTGCTGCTCAAGCTGCCGATTTACCTGAACACCATCGGGACGATTCTGACGGCCATGATCGGCGGTCCTTGGGTCGGCATGGTTACGGGAGCGAGCACCAATCTCGTCGTGGGCATAACGAATCCGGTCTCGTTCGCATTTACGCCCGTACAAATGGCCGTCGGTCTGGTGGTCGGCCTGCTCTCCATGAGAGGCATGTATACGAAGCTGTGGAAAGTGGTCTTGTCTTCATTCGCCGTCGTACTGACCGTGCTGATCGTGGCCTCTCCGATCCAGGTGCTGATGTTCGGCGGAGCGACCGGCAACTCTTCGGATGCCGTGGTTGCTACATTCCTGGCCTCCGGTCAGCAGATCTGGACGGCGGTATTCTCAACCAAAATCCTGGTGGAAAGCGTCGACAAAATCATCAGCAACGTCATTGCCTTTGTCATCGTGATGAAGATGTCCCCGAGATACTTGTCCAAGCTGAACTACGGCGCGATTTTCATCAAAAAGAAATGACGTGCAGCCAGTAATGGATGCGCTTCCAAAAGGAGGGGGTTCTTGTGAATAACGAACAGGCTATGTTAAGCCGTCTTTATCCAACAACCAAGTTTATGATTACCATCGCTCTATGTTTGGCCGCATTTATCGTGCCCGGCTACGGGTTCAGCTACGCCGTTCTGCCGATTTGCATGGTGCTGGCCTACTTCGCCGGCAGCTTTAAGGAGTTTTCCAATCTGGCGATCAAGGCTCTGCTGATGATCGTTGTGTTCATCTTTATCCTGCAGAGCTTCTTCTATCCCGGCAACGACATTCTGTGGAGCTGGAGCATCTTCTCCATCAAGCGGGAAGGACTTGAGTTCGCCCTGTTTCTGACATCCAAAATCGTCGCGGTAGCATCGGCCTTCATTCTGTTCTTCCGCATCACCAAGGTCAAGGATTTGGTCCATTCCCTGGAACAGGTCGGCCTGCCGTCCAAAGTAACCTATGTCATCTTGTCCACCTTGCAGCTCATTCCGGAGATGAAAAAACTGACCCACGTCATCATGGACGCCCAAAAAACAAGAGGCGTTGAAACCGAAGGCAAGCTGCTTGTCCGCATGAAGGCCTTCCTGCCGACCCTTAGTCCGCTCATCCTCGGATCCGTGGCAAGCACAGAGGAACGGGTATTGACGCTGGAGTCGAGAGCCTTCTCGGCCAACGTCAAAAAAAGCAGCATCTACAAACTGGAGAAAACAAAGCATGACCGGCTGGTTCGAATTCTGCTGGTCGTACTGCTTGCTATCTTAATCGTCTGGAGAGTTGCGCTATGAGTATCATTACGATCAAGAATCTATCCTACCAATATCCGATCAGCGAGTCCGATGCACTCAAGAACGTGAATGTAACGATCGAAAGAGGCAAGCTGTATGCGCTGATCGGAGCCAACGGAGGCGGAAAAACGACCCTGTGCAATGTCATCCGCGGGTTTATCCCCCACTTCTATAAGGGAGATCTGCGCGGCGAGGTGCTGATCGAAGGCAAGGATATCCGCGAATGGGAAATGGGCGAGCTCTCCCAAAAAATCGGCTATGTGTTCCAGAATCCTTTTACGCAGATCAGCGGCGTGAAGGATAACGTGTTTGAAGAGATTGCATTCGGCCTTGAAAATCTGGGCATGGAGCCCGTACTTATCCGGGAGAAGGTGGATCAGGTCATCAAAATGCTGGAGATCGATTATTTGCGGGAGAAAAACCCGTTCGAGCTCTCCGGCGGCCAGAAGCAGCGGGTTGCGCTCGCTTCCATCATCGTCATGGAGCCAGATGTGCTGGTGATTGACGAGCCGACCTCGCAGCTTGATCCGAAGGGAACGGAAGAAGTGTTCAAGATTATCGAGCTGATGAAGAATAAGGGAAAAACCATTATTCTCGTCGAGCACAAAATCGAGCTGATTGCCGAATATGCCGACGATGTCATCCTGCTGAACGAGGGTGAAGTGGCCATGCGAGGCAGCTCAAAGGAGATTCTCACCGATGAGCGTGCCCTGGCATTCGGAGCTGCACTTCCCCAATATTCGCTGTTCGGCCTGGACATGCGCAAACGGGGAATGGATCTTGGCAGCATCCCGTTAACCGAAAAAGAAGCCATTGATGCCGTGAAGACATGGATGAAGAAGGGGGTTAACGCATGAGCTTTCTGACTTTGACGAATGTTTCCTTCGCCTACCCAAACGGCTACAAAGCGGTGGACGGCGTCAACATGTCCTTCCGAAAGGGCGAATCCGTTGCCATTGTCGGCCAGAACGGGGCGGGTAAAACGACCACCGTCAAGATGATGAACGGGCTGCTCAAGCCCTCCGAGGGGGATGTCGTCATCGACGGCTGGAATACACGGGATTATACCACCGCCCAAATATCAAGAAAGGTGGGCTATGTATTCCAGAACCCAGACGACCAGATTTTTCATAACGATGTGTACAGCGAGATTGAATTCGGACCTCGCAAGCTGGGCCTGCCGGAAGAACAGGTCAAAGCGAACGTCATGAAGGCGGCAGAACTGGCAGGCGTCGTTCCGTTTCTTAAGGACAATCCGTACAACCTGCCCTATTCCATGCGTAAATTCGTAACGATTGCCTCCGTCATTGCGATGGATTCCAGCGTTATCATTCTGGATGAGCCGACGGCAGGTCAGGATCTTCCGGCCATGGCGCGGCTCGCCCATCTGATCGAGGCTTTAAACCAGGAAGGAAAAACCATCATCACCATCACGCATGATATGGAATTTGTCGTGAACAACTTCCAGCGGGTCATCGTCATGGCGAACCGTCAGGTTATTGCGGATGACGACAAGCGAACCATCTTCTGGAATCTGGATGTGCTGGAGCAGGCGATGCTGAAGCAGCCGCATATCAGCAGGCTCAGCCACTCCCTGGATATCGGCCATAACATTCTGGCGATACCGGAGCTTGCAGACGAGCTTGCCAAGCTTAAGTGAGGAATAAGGGAGTGACAACGATATGGAGCAGGAGCAGGTTAAACACATCCTCTTGGATGTGGATACCGGCGTGGATGATGCCCTGGCGCTCATCTTTGCCGTGAAGTCCGATAAGCTGCATATAGAAGGCATTACAACGGTATTCGGCAATGTGGACGTGAAGCAGGCGACGAAGAATACGCTCCAGGTGCTCGAATTGGCTCGGCCCCGGTACGACATTCCCGTTGCCATGGGAGCGGATGCCCCTTTGTTTCGCCCCCGCCGGGAGAACGTAACCGCCATTCATGGAGCCAACGGCCTGGCCGGATATGAACTGCCGGAGGCGCGCCAATCGCCGGTGAACGAGAGGGCATCTGATTTCATCGTGCGGAAGATGCGGGAACAGGCGCATGACATTACGCTGGTCTTCACCGGCAGGCTGACCAATTTGGCGGTGGCGCTCGCCAAAGACCCGTCGATCGCGCAGAAAGCCAAGCTGGTGCTGATGGGAGGGGCCATCAAGGTGCCGGGCAATATCACGCCCGTGTCCGAGGCCAACATCCACGGCGATCCCGAAGCGGCGCACCGGGTGTTCGAGTCCGGGATTCCGATTACGATGGTAGGCCTGGACGTGACCGGGAAGGCAAAATTCGGCGAGGCTCATTATCAACAGCTCATGGACGGCTTCACGGATGAACAGGCAGAACTAAGAGCATTCATGCATCATATATTCACATTCAGCTTTGAGGCAAGCGACCGCTTGAACGAGGGCAAATACCGGCTAATGCATGATCCGCTGGCGCTAGCTGTCGTCGAGGATGCTTCCCTTGTGGAGATGGAGGATTATTACGTCTATGTTGAAACAAAGGGGCCGTTATCTTCCGGAGCAACGCTGGTCGACTTCAGACGCCCGCAGTCACGGACCAATGCCTCTGTCTGCATGCAGGTCCGTGAAGAGGCATTCCTGCAGCATTACATTCGCACGGTGCTATCATAACCGTCAGAGGAAGGAGGAGTACGATTGATGCACCGAATCGTATTGGATGTGGATACGGGCGTTGACGATGCGCTGGCGATTGCCTATGCTGTCCGGTCTTCGGCTCTCGATATCCTTGGAATAACGACTTGCTTCGGAAACGTACCGGTGGAGCATGCGACACGAAATACGCTCCATGTATTGGAACGGCTTGGCGTTTCCGGGGTTCCAGTCGCCATGGGGGAAGCCGCCCCCTTGTTTCATCCCTCGATGAAGTCGTATCCCGTCCAGTTTCATGGCGAGAATGGGCTCGGCAACTTGGCATTCCCCGATCCTGCAGCCAAGCCGGTCTCAACGTCCGCCGCGGCCTTTATGGTGGATCAGATCCGGCGATATCCGAAGCAGGTAACGCTCATCTGCGTCGGCCCGTTGACCAATCTGGCTGCGGCCATTCTGCAGGCGCCGGAAATATCGTCGCTGGTCCGTCAGATTATCGTGATGGGCGGAGCCGTTGGCGTGGCGGGCAACCGCCGAATGCATGCGGAAGCGAATGTGTACTCCGATCCGGAGGCGGCCCAGCTCATCTTCCAATCGGGAGCTCCGATTACGCTGGTCGGACTGGATGTGACCATGCAGACCGAGCTCAGTCTGGAGGATATCCAGCGCTGGAGAGATCTGGATTCGGACCTGACCCGCTTTTTGGCCGACATTGCTTCCTACTACATCGGAGGCTACCGGGAAGCCTATGGCGACCGGACAAGCTGTGCCCTGCATGATCCGCTGGCGGTAGCCGTGGCGATCGACCCGAGCCTGGTCGAAGTTCAGCCAATGGTGCTCCAGGTCGATCTGGAAGGCATCCACTCCTATGGCAGAACCATCGCCGATCTGCGTCCGCGTTGTACCGACCGGCCGAACGTCAACGTCTGCATCGGCGTCGACGCCAAGCGGTTCCATGAGCATTTTATGGAGACATTGATGAGATAAGCTACACCATAAGGAGTGAGCGCCGGGTGCGTTCGCTCCTTTTTGATTGACGCAAAAGCGGGCCGGTCCCGGTATGCATCCGCGAGGCATCGAAAATGGGGCATCCCAATAACCCGAAATAATGGGACCCAACCAAAAAAATGGTGCCTGTTCATCGGATGATGATCTTCGATAGAATGAAGATGCTCACCGGTGTAAGCGTTTTCCAGTGTGCGCATGCGCTGGAAGAATCCATCTATCATTAAGGGAGGGTATTATGAAGCGATCTCACTCTACGGAAAGGCCGTTAAGGCACAAGGGACTGAGCTTGTTCTTGGCGATCGTGCTGCTGGCTAGCATCGTCCTATGGCCGACATCAAAGGTTCAGGCAGCTGAAGAAGCTGGAGCCACCATTACCTCGATGTCTTACTTTTCGGCAGCAGACGGACCGGTCATCACAAAATCAGGAGTTGGCCAGGCCAGCTACGGTTTTGTCATGCCTATATTCAACGGGGGCTCTGCCACCTGGAATGACGTTGCCCAAGACTTGGGCGTAAATGTAAAAGTAGATGGCAAATGGATCGATATCGACAGTGTCGGCAGCTTTGTCTATAACCGGAACTGGGGTCACTGGAACGACGGCGGCTTTACCGGCTATTGGTTCACCCTCTCCGCAACGACCGAGATTCAGCTATACTCCAAAGCGAATAGGGTCACGCTTGAATATACGCTTAAATTCCAAAACATCAACAAAACAACCATCACGGCGATGACACCTACGCAAGGGCCAGAGATTACAGCAGGTTTTACAGGCGGTGCAGGCTTCACCTATCCTATTTTCAACAATGATCCGGCCATAACCTATGAAGCCGTAGCGGATGATTTGAAGGTGTATGTTAAACCTGTAAACAGCAGCAAATGGACCGATATTGACAACAATGCGTCCAGCGGCTGGATCTATGATCAAAACTTCGGCCAATTCACCGACGGAGGAGGCGGGTACTGGTTTAACGTCACGGAGTCGATCAACGTCAAATTAGAATCGAAAACCTCTTCGGCTAACGTCGTCTATACCATCACCTTTAATGAGCCCGTAAGAAATTCATATGTTCTTACGCCTTATGAAGGAACGACTTTTACAGCCGATGCGAGCGGCGCTATCGGCATACCGCTGCCCAAAATTGATGGGGGGGCGCCAATAGCCAAGGAGCTTGGCAATTTTGTGTACCAGATTAACATCAACGGGCAATGGGTGGATTTGGATAATTCCAGTCAGAGCGGATTTGTATACTCCGCGAACGGTTACAACAATAAGTCCGATGCCAATCAGTGGGGATATTGGGCCGACCATATTTATGGCCTGTGGTTCCAGCCCATCCAGGAGGAT
This sequence comes from Paenibacillus sp. DMB20, assembly GCF_000987955.1. GTDB lineage: Bacteria > Bacillota > Bacilli > Paenibacillales > Paenibacillaceae > Paenibacillus_AQ. The sequence goes on along the minus strand of NZ_LAZU01000029.1, from coordinate 59,672 downwards.
ATGCAGATCCGTATCGGCTATCCGCTAAACGGGCAGACGGGCGGAAGCGTCGGCAGCAATTTCATCAACTATACCTTGATCGGCAATCCCGATGCTCCCCGTCCGGATGTTACCGATCAGGAAGATATTCCGATCGGAACGCCAAGCGACCCAACCATTCAAGGCATGAATCTCATCTGGCAGGATGAATTTGCCGGAACCGCGCTTGATCGCAGCAAATGGAACTATGAAACAGGTTATTATCTCAATGACGATCCCAATACCTGGGGTTGGGGCAATGCGGAACTGCAGCACTATACCGACAGTGCACAAAATATTTTTCTACAGGACGGAAAGCTAAACATCAGGCCTTGAACGAGCCAAAATCCTTCCCGCAGGATCCAAATCGGTATGCACAATACTCCTCCGGGAAAATCAACACCAAGGATCATTTTTCCCTCAAGTACGGTAGAGTGGACTTCCGTGCCAAGCTGCCTACAGGCAACGGCATCTGGCCTGCGCTCTGGATGCTTCCGCAGGATAATGTGTATGGAACATGGGCATCCTCCGGTGAAATCGATGTGATGGAAGCACGAGGACGCTTGCCTGGGGCGACGAGCGGCGCCGTACACTTCGGCGGGCAATGGCCGACGAACCGTCATCTTTCCGGCGAATATCACTTCCCGGAAGGGCAAACCTTTGCCAATGACTATCATGTCTATTCGGTCGTCTGGGAAGGGGACAACATTAAATGGTATGTGGACGGCAAGTTCTTCTTTAAAGCGACCCGGGATCAATGGTATTCCGCAGCGGCGCCGAACAATCCGAACGCCCCGTTCGATCAGCCGTTCTACCTCATTATGAACCTGGCGATCGGCGGGAACTTTGACGGCGGCCGGACCCCGGATCCGTCCGATATCCCTGCAACGATGCAGGTAGACTATGTGCGTGTATATAAAGAAGGGGAAGGCGGCAGCCAGAATCCCGGAAATGTGCCGGTTACCGGCGTAACGGTGAATCCAACCACGGCACAGGTGGAAGTCGGGCAAAATGTACAGTTAAACGCCAATGTGGCACCGTCCAATGCAACGAATAAGCAGGTCACCTGGTCCGTTGCGGGCGGCGGCATCGCTTCCGTGAGTTCGAGCGGTCTCGTAACCGGGCTCGCTCCGGGCACGACAACCGTCACGGCGACAACCGCTGACGGCAATAAAACAGCTAGCTCCACCATCACCGTTGTGCCGGCGTCTTCTACCGTGATCGTCATCGGCGATGAGGTGAAAGGCCTGAAGAAAATTGGCGATGATTTGCTGTTCTATGTTAACGGCGCCACCTTTGCCGATTTACACTATAAGATCAACAACGGCGTGCAGCTGAACGTCGCCATGACCCCCACGGGGAACGGCAACTATACCTATCCTGTCAATAACTTGAAGCATGGCGATACCGTCGAGTACTTCTTTACCTATAACCCGGGGCAAGGAGCACTGGATACCCCTTGGCTCACCTATATCCATGGGTCAACCCAAGGAACGGCGGAGTAAAAGCTGTACTCCCAATCAGACCATATTGATGCTGGAAAAACCAGTCCTGCTTCGGGGTTGATAGAGTAATAATAATTCAGGGCCCTCTCAAACATGAGAGGGCCCTGAATTTATGAAAATGAGTTCACTCTAACACCTACGCACCCTTTTTGAGACGGTTCCACAGCAAAAGCTTGCCGTTCTTTACGGTACACTCAGCTTAACCGGTCTATCGACGAAAAATGCTGGCTTATAGCTTATCAAATTCCACTCCATATTTATTAAAGATGGCCTCGTATTTATTTTCGAATATGGTCCATCGCTTTTCTGTTCCGTACTTTTCCTGCAAAGCCTTCAAATAATGTGTAGCCGCTGCTGCATCATTGGATTGCAATAGCAAATGAAAGCTCTCTTCGCCCAGATGTAAAAATGGACCTGAAGTGTAATAATCCACAAGGGATCTGGCGCTGGTCATAGTATCATAGAAATGAATAACCTCTTCCAATCCACTAAGCAGCGTTTTTCTTAAATCATCCATATTCGTATCAGGAGTGATTGAAAATCGATCTGGAACAGTCTCGGCAATTTCCCCAATTCTTGCTCTGAAGTGACACTCCGATTCTTGGGGTGCTGCCAGAATCTCTCTCGATTGTATCCGTGCCAACTCCGCTGCATAAATACCGCAGTTCACATAAAACATGACATTGTCCGCTGAATTGCCAGAGGACTTTTGGAAATTGAACATGTAGATGAGGTTTTCTGTTGTCTTATAGAAATTCAAACCCTTCTTTGCGAAGCCACGCTTGGAAAGGAACGGCTTTACGTCCTGCTTAATCGTATCGTTAAAGATCTGCTGCAACATGATCCCTCCTAGATAAGGACTCGCTTCCATACGGCTTGCATTAACAGCCGCCCTTCTGCAACGCGGTGGAATTAATTGTTATCTTTAATATTGCGGCTCATTTGATTTACAGCACTAAACAGAGCTTTTACAGACGAGGTCATAATATCAACGTCAATGCCGCAACCCCAATATACGCTGTTGTCTAAGGCCGTGATCCCGATATAAGAGACCGCTTGCGATTTAGAGCCTATTTCCAACGCGTGCTCCTTATAGACCAGATCGCTGTATTCTAATCCAAGATAGGCTTGCAGTGCATTGCTGATTGAATCAAGCCTTCCGTTCCCCGTACCTGTAATTTCCTTGACCCCGTCCGCCGTCCGCAAAACAACGATGGTTTCAAAATCGTCATTGTCTGTCATACGGTATTTGACAAACTCGACAGGTGTTTTAATATTCACATATTCCTTCAAGAAAATATCGTATATTTCATCGGGCATCAGTTCCTTCTGCTGCTGATCCGATACGTTTTTAACGAAGTATCCGAAGTTTTCGCGCATTTTCGCCGGGAGATCGAGTCCATACTTCAGCTGCAGCACGTATCCGATCCCGCCTTTGCCGGATTGGCTGTTAATGCGGATAATATCGCCTTCATACTCCCTGCCGATGTCCTTGGGATCAATCAGCAGATAAGGGACCGACCAATGCCGGGGTTCCTTTTCCTCGCGCCATGTCATTCCTTTCGCAATGGCATCCTGATGCGAACCGGAGAAAGCGGTGAATACCAGCTCGCCTCCGTACGGATGTCTCTCGCTTACTCTCATTTTGGTCAGTCGCTCATAAACGGAGATGATCGCAGGGATGTTCTCAAAATTCAGCTTCGGGTCTACCCCATGCGAGTACATGTTCAGCGCCAGCGTCACAATGTCGACGTTCCCCGTTCTTTCCCCGTTCCCAAACAAAGTGCCTTCGACGCGCTGGGCTCCGGCCAGCATCCCCAGCTCCGCATCCGCCACGCCTGTTCCCCTGTCGTTGTGCGGATGGACCGATAAAATCACGTGCTCCCGGAAGTTCAGGTGCTCGCTCATATACTCGATCTGGCTGGCGTAGACGTGAGGCATCGACATGGAGACCGTTGCAGGCAGGTTGATGATGACCGGATTCTCCGCCGTCGGCTGCCATACGTCCAGCACGCTGTTGCAGATGTCCAGCGCAAAATCGATCTCCGTACCGGTAAAGCTCTCCGGCGAGTACTGGAACTGAAAGTTCCCTTCCGTCACCGATGCGCATTCCTTCAACAGCTTGGCGCCGCTCACGGCGATGTCGATAATCTCTTCCTTGGACTTGCGGAATACCTGTTCCCGCTGTGCCACGGATGTCGAGTTGTACAAATGGACCACGGCTTTTTTCGCGCCCTTGAGCGATTCGAACGTTTTGCGGATAATATGCTCTCTCGATTGGGTCAACACTTGGATCGTGACGTCGTCCGGGATCAAATCCTGCTCGATCAATGTGCGCAAAAAGGTGAATTCGGTCTCCGAAGCCGCGGGAAATCCGACTTCGATCTCCTTGAACCCGATCTCCACAAGCAATTTGAAGTATTCCAGCTTTTCCTCCAGATTCATCGGAACGATTAATGCCTGATTCCCGTCGCGAAGGTCGACGCTGCACCAAATCGGCGCCTCTGTAATATATTCCTTTTGGGTCCAGCTCAAGCTGGTCTCCGGCGGCATAAAATATCCTCTGGCGTACTTCTCAACATTTTTCATGGATATCCTTCCTTTCATCGATTTCCTGTGCTTATTGGCATTGATCGGATGAACAAAAAAAGCCTTTCATCTCCACGATCAGGAGACGAAAGACTTTGACATCTTACGCGGTACCACTCCGAATTCATGCCGTCGTTGGCATGCACTCTACGGATACAGGGTTTCCAAAAACGGATAAACCTTGTATCCTCCTGAAGATAACGGTCAGGCTCCGGCTCCACCTACTTTACGGGTTCAGCGAGCAACTCCAAGGCGAGTTCCGATTCTCTCCACGGCTGTTTCGCACCATTCAACAGCTCTCTGTTCGCTTGGAAAACCGTACTATTCCTTTTCAACGTTTTAAATATTAGAAACAATGTATATCACCAATACGTTTGATGTCAAGTGAAATCTGATCTTTCACATATTAAAGAAATGTATTCATCCGAATTTATTGGCAACACTATTTTTTCATTAAAGAATGGGGGGACAAGGAGACGGTAAGAAAAACTGGAAATCTTGATCCGCAGAAGGTCGAATTCGCGAGTGAGTCCGATCTGGTGCTCATTCGCAGCTCCGTATTATATTTATTCTGCTCCTCTCTCTTTGACGAATAACCTTAATCCAACCGCAAAGAAAAACAATATATAGGCGATATCTATCGCCAGCGACATAGGTAAGCCAGGCAATTCAGATTTATATTCCGGAGTATTCCAATAAAGGCTTAAATCATCATGATGAATGAATAGAATATGCGTCCATGATGTGGATATGAGACTGCTGCCAAACATCAACTGAATAAAGTATACCGCTAAGCTGCCACCTACCCCGAAAGCAGCGGATCTCGTCCACACGCCAATCAAAGATGCTAGACTTGCATATAGACAACATTGCAATACGAGTGCTCCGGAAGAGTATAAAACGACCGTCATGTCGCCCCACTGCATGTTTTGCGGAGCCATCAAAAGATTCGATAACAAAGCAACGATGAATATACAACCGACACTCGTAACGATTTGCAAGATCATTGCAGCAATTTTGGCACTGTACAACCGTATGCGCGAAGACGTATGGAGAAACAATTGTTTCAGTGTACCGTACTGATATTCATCCGTCCAAATCAGAGGTGACGAGACAATCGCCCAAGGTGTAATAACAAGTAACCCCATCATGCTAATCAAAGCCTCTAGCATTTGAGCCGACGTAACCTCAGTCTTGAGACTATTGATGTATGACCAAGACAATATTATTGTTACTCCAATAAGGCCAAGGTACGCAAGGATAAAGATTCTCTTGTTCACCATCTTCAAACATTCATTCCGGATCAACTCAACTCACCTCACCACGCGTAGTTGTCCATTCTAAAAACTTATCCTCCAAACTCGTATGTGCCGGCAACACCCGATGAACTTCAACCCCCGCAACACACAACGCTCGAATCAACTGCGGAACTTGATCTTCATCGATAGCTACTGTGATGCTGTGTAGGCCGTTAGATAATTTCTCCGTCTGCTTATGTTCCAACATATGAGGATCATGCCCATACAAGTCGGCCACAACTTCGCTTGTGCGCTCAATGTTATTAATATGGAGAGTGATACAGAAGTTGTCCTCACTTATCCCTTCGCCAATACGCTGTTCTGTCACCAAGCGGCCATGCTGTATAATGACCACTCGGCGGGCCATCTGCTCGATTTCAGACAGTTGATGACTGGAGATCACAATCGCCACGGACAAATCTGCCGCGATTCGATTTAAATAGTTCCGTGTTTCACGCACTCCGGCAGGATCGAGACCGTTCATCGGCTCATCCAACACTAGCACCTTTGGCTTCCGCAATAACGCTTGTGCAATCCCCAGACGCTGCTTCATTCCCAAGGAATACGTGCCTACTCTCTGCTTAAGCGCGTGTTCTATCCCGACCAGACCCGCGATCTCCCTCAGCCAATCTTTACGCCCATTCCTGTGCAACCGCTGATATTGACGCAAATTTTCGTACCCACTCAAATAAGGGTAAAATGCAGGCGCTTCAATCACTGCTCCCAGATGGGGGAGCGCTTTAGAAAGCTGAGTCTTAATGCTATAACCCGCAATCTGGACGTTCCCGGCACTTATTTTGCTTAGACCAACCATCATTTTCATCGTGGTTGTCTTGCCCGCTCCGTTCGGGCCGAGCAATCCAACAATTTCACCCTCTGCCACATTAAACGATATGTCTTGCACAATCATCTTGCCCTTAATTTCTTTCGTAAGGTGTTGTACCGATAGTACCGTTTTCATAATGTCCCACTCCTCACTGTATTCGTGCAGCCTTCCCCCTAACCTGTATATAAAAGTCCAGTTATGAACTCATTTCTCTATAATAATATTGGTAATAGCTTGAAGTACGTATCAACTGATTGTGGCTTCCTGCATCGCAGACCTTCCCGTTCTCCAAGACAATAATCATGTCGCTGTTCATCACCGTCGATAAGCGGTGGGCAATCACAATCCGAGTGCAATGAATGCTTGATAGATATGCGTCTACTCGCTCTTCGCTTATATGATCCAATGCGCTCGTGGCTTCATCCAGTACAAGTACAGATGGATTCTTTAGCAGCGCCTTGGCCAAAGCGATTCGTTGCCTTTGCCCTCCTGAAATATTCCTGCCCATTTCAGCTAACATTGTCTGATATTGCATCGGCATCGCCATAATTTCATCGTGAATATTTGCTGCTTTTGCAGCTCGAACTACTTCATCCATAGTTACATCATTCCGGTGAAGGGCAATATTATCATAAATGCTGCGATTGAATAATATGATTTCCTGCGGCACGATCCCCATCTGTTTACGCACGTATTGCATATCCAAATCAGAGGTTCCATGATTATCGTAGTATATTTCCCCCATGGTCGGAGCAAATAACCCAATCATCAAATGAGCTAATGTCGTTTTCCCAGAACCCGATTGTCCAATAATGGCTATCTTCTGCCCTTGTTTAATATGCAACGAAACGTCATTGATCACCTTTGGACTATGCTTCGAATAAGAGAAGCTAACATGCGATAATCTAATATCGCCCAGTACTTTTACTCGTAACTTACCTTCGTTCTGCTCAAGAGGCGCTTCCAACACTTCATGAATCCGTTTCAATATAGTAGACGAAAGAATATATGAGCTTATCGTATTCGTAAGGCTTGATGATGTAAGGAAAAAATGAGTCGCGATCGCTTGAAATGAGACGACCGTGCCAACCGTCATGGAGCTGTATCCATTCGTTACTAGCAATACGCCGGTACCTAGCACAATGAGCGGCGACATAAACTGCAAACCACTGCCAGCTGTTGTAATATTGCTATTCAAACTTTCCTTGCGGCGGTATACCTGCAGTAAACGCTTGAATTTATCAAACCATTGCGAGTAAACCTGCTGTTCTGCCCCTGATATTTTCACCCCCATCATACCTTGCAGCATTTCTGTTTGTACAGCTTGCACCTCTGTCATCGTCACCATCTGTTGCTGATTGACCTCTGCCACAAAGCGTTTGGTGCATATGACAAACAAAATATTTATGCTTACCAGCAAAAATACAACCATCGCAAGTAAAGGAGATACGAATAACATATAACCAGATAATGCAAACACCATGAGACCATCCAATATGCCTGTAATCATCATACCTGACTGCTGATTTCGGATTGTGACCAAACTATTCGCTCGTAAAAGCAAGTCCCCATAAGAACGTAGTAAGAAGAACGAATAAGGCAGCTTCAATAAATGTGAGAAAAAACGTGTCTGCATCTCACCATTCAACTCATTGTGCAATCGAACCAAAACGCGACTGCGCACGAATGTAATTGCCATGTAAACAAGCAGAAAACTGATTATAGATATGAAAACCGTAAAAGATAAACTGGAATTCATCGGAATCATAACTTGGTCAATCATAAACTGCATGGATAATGGCATGCCTACAACGACGACTTGCAAAGCCAGTGTAATCAACAAAACATATACGAACAGTTTTTTATGCGGTTTTAGATAACCTAAAACGTCCAACCAAATACTAGGGTTCTTCTCTTCGCAGACTTGTTCTGTTGAAACCATGGTCATCGCAAATCCAGTAAACTGCTCACTGAAACTCTTTAATAAGAGCTTCATCCGCCCGAAGCGCGGGTCAACAATATGAGCATGATTCCTATCTATCTTTTCAAGAACCACAAAATGTCCTTGGTTCCAATGTAAAATGGCTGGCAGAGGGACCTGATTAAATTGATCAATACTCTCAATGCGGTAAGCTTTAACAGCAAAGCCTAGGCTCTCCGCAATTTTCTTCAATTGCAATAACGTTGTACCATCTCGTCCAACGTCCGTCCGCTCACGCAAACCAGATAATGAAACTTCCTTCCGATAGTAGGCTGATATCATTGCAACGCAACAAAGTCCGCACTCAGATTGATGCATCTGCTCAATATAAGGTACCCGCCGACCCATTACATACTCTCCCTTCCAGTGAATCACACGGTTTACCCAGAAATCGGAGCGAAAAATCCATCATTCTCCAGATTCAAAATATTTGGAACTTTATCCGGAAACGCCTGCTTTAATAGGCCAAATCCAGCACCCGCCAAACCGGCCATTAGTCCTTTGATGTCAAAAGCACGATGGACACCCGTGATAGTCCATGGTTGATCGTTCAAAAGTCTGAGTAGATGTGCCCTGACTACATTGACAGCATCACGAATATCACTACGCCCAAGAATTAAATCGGCAAAAAGCAATATTTCCAATTGTCCAAAATCACCGTGACAATAAACAGGTTCCGTCCCAAACCCTAATTGGATCGTTGTCTCCAGAGCAATATTAATTTCTTCATCAATATGAACGTCCCAATATCCGTTTTCTAACAAGCGGAGTCGGGACAACAATACGCCCGGCGCACCGTGACACCATGATACACTTGCCGTATCCTCAGGAGTAACCCAATTTTTTAATTCAGCATGGTAGTTTGCGCGCTCATACCGTAATCCTTTTTCAATATATTCAAGGTACTCTGCACGTTGAGTTACCCTGTATAACGACGATAATGGAGCAATAATTCCAGATACCCCGTGAGAGTACCCCACATAGGGTGCATGATTCGTTTTCGTCAACCAAGCCATGCTGCCATCTGGCATGGTTTGAGCATGCTGAAGCACATGCTCCGCACATTTCTCTGCACCTTGCAACGCATGTATCCAGCCTGTTCCGTGGTATATATGCAGGAGTATATCAATAGCTCCAGCTGCACCGCCTATATAATCGTATTGGGTGTCTTTATCAACGAGTTGACAATAGTAAGGAAGGTATTCCTTAACCATTTGCAGTAACGGTTCATCATTCCATAAACGCGACAACTGATAGGTGGCAAATACGCCGCCACCGATGCTGCCAATATTAAATGCTCCAATGTTTAACGATACTTCACTTGAACTGCTCTTCTCCCTCATGATTTCCAGCAACGGCTGCAACGCTCTTCGAGCCATGTCTTTATATTGGTTATTGGCAGTCAGTTCAGATAGATAACCGAAGAACAAAGCGATTCCGCTATTTCCACTGTACAGGTCATAGCCCACTGGAATTAGTCTGAGTTTCCTCTCCTCATCATGATTGCCTACTAAACCAATCCAAGTGATGTCATCAGCTGCAGGATTCGAAGATATAACGGCCGATTGAACCAGACTTTCTCCAATGGAAGCAGCTAATCGGACACACTCGGTTTTCCAGTTAGCTCCTAACACATCGCTTGAATCTTTTAACTGTATCTCAGGAATACGGTAGGAATAAAGGTCAGGCTTGGACGCCAAAACAGACATATGTAATAATTGCAACTGCTCCCTTAGATCCTTCTCGCCCATTTTTTCGATTTTATTTATTACAACGTCTATCCCTGTTTGTTCGAATAACAAAGGAATTCGCTCATTATTCGATGCCCAAGCGTCTTTTTCAGCCGGACAAGTATAAAAGATAGGTACATCCCCGTCCTCAATATCGCGCATCTCGTGAGGAACCAATTTTAATTGTTTAGGATCGGCTAGGCATTGCAACCACAATCGATGTACAACCACTTTGCGATCCAATTCATCTCGCAATAAGTCAGGATGATATAGCGTACGAATTAATTCATTATACGTTCTGGTATTTCGAGCAATCACTCTAACTCTAACGCAATCAAACTCTCGGATCATTTCTTTCAGCCTGCTCTTGTTCCCCATCATGATCCTGTAGGCTTGAGCAAAACCTTGTTCAATGTCATGAATGTATCGATAACTATCTACAACTTCGTCATTATAACGTGGAAGATTATTAGTTTTTCCCGTTTCACCTGTCCCTCTTTCTAACCTCATTCCGTCCGTTCTACTGTGGGCGACACGCATAACATTGGGCACTTCTTTTCCGCCGTATCCAAAAATACCGCTAATGTCTACACCTGAGTACGTCTCTGTTTTGAAAATATACTGTGGTAACATTCCAGAAGACATGACGGAATTCGACAGTATTTCACAGGCATGACCATTCGCATTATTTTCAAATTTCTTCATACTTATAGAACGATGAAACAAGGATTCGAGATCAATTACAACGGGACTGGATCCATGAGCAATTATATTTTCGTAATGGAAATCCGTGGCATTAAACATGTACATGATTGCCAGATGCACTCCCATATTATGATAGAATTGCTTAACTTCATCCAGAGATATGCACTCAGAGAACTCCACAAACTCTGTCCAGCCGTAACTTCCGCAATCTATAGTTTTAGTCGTTTTCATATATGGAATACCAAACGGTCGCATCCACGACAAAATTCGGTAATAAGCTTCATCAACTTGGAGTGAACGGGGTTTGTATACCAATTTGTGCCCCGTCGCAAACTCTAAAATCGTCACACTGCGTCCATCATGAGTGTCCCCTGCGCCAATATGAAGCTGAACAAGCTTGCCGAACTGCTCGACCTCAGGCATCTGTGAGACAATCCTCGAGTAGTCGTCCTCAAACCTAGTTAACACTTCACTAACATGAACTGCCCATTTTTCAGTAATACGAAGCATTGAACGAATTAACACAGGGTATTCATTGGCTAACTGGATTAAATACCCTTTATCATGCAGAAGGCTTTCAAAGTACTGATATCTCTTTTCTGGAGTTTCTCCGTATAGTCGTCCCTGCTCTCTTAATACATTCATTTCCAAAATTAAAGTTTTACAACTCAAATTCATGATTTTTTGGAATAGAGACGGCAGTATACTTTTGAAAACAGCGGCATTTGCATGAAAATCCAAGTCATGAATTGCCCCTTGCTTCTCCCATAATTCAATAGCCTGTAAGTAGAAACGTTTAATGAATCCCGAAAAAACCGGCGGGTTAGTGGAAAAGCCGTCTTCCGTTGAGCGATTCAGCAACTCTTCCCACTGGCATTTCCATGCATCGTCGTTTTTCCGTAAATTAAAAATAGCCTCAACTTCAAGACTTGAGACTTCTTTAAGGCTTCTTTTCAAATACTCTTCTTTATCATAGAAAAATTTAGCCCAATAATTTATCTTTTCACTAGTATTTATCACCGTATAATAACAACCTTTCAATAATATAAGTGACTTACTGAAACGAATCTGGAAGCAGATGATAAGCATTCCTACATGGATAGGAGGGCATTTCTACCTGTACACTCGGCAAGCACTATGTATAATGCTCCTATAGTACAAGCACAACGCCCTCCCCAAAAAGTCCATGTATAGCCTAACTGCCTCATCGCTCCGTTACTAACCGTGACTCAACTAGCTCTAAAATTAGTATCGTATTCCTGATGATTGCACCGATATCTAATTTCAGCTCTTTTATGCACCACAAATCCACCAACAGTCCGATGTAACGGTTTTAAGGCAATTGCCATCCGTAAAACCTTGCGCCTGAACGCCGCCAGCCACGGTCTCCATCTCAGTATCTGTCAATTCAGACAGTACACTGCCCACGGGATTACACGTATCTAGCTTGAGATTTTCCACTTGATTCTTCCAATTTATAGTTATCACCTCCTTTTCTTCCATATATATGAATTTATCATAGGCTATTTGTCGAAGTAAGGGGTAATTTGGAGTAAATGGGAAAAATATAACAATATGAAAGTTTTATGGATGCTGTTCAGAGGGGGAACGAGCCCTTGGCTCGACAGTTCGACTAAACAGGGGCTCGGTAAATTCGCTTCTTGATTCTACTTAATGACTCCGGGCTCATCCCCAGATAACTTGCCAATTGATGCTGGGGTACCTGGTTATAAAAGTGGGTCTATCGGCGAAAATGCAAAAGGAGCATGCCGCAGCAGCTCCTTTCGTTATTTTTTCACTGACTAAGAACTAACCAAGATCAGGATAATCCTTATAAAGGTTTCCCCGTATCTCTGCTTCTCGCGTACCTCAGGCTTTACCCGCCGCCTTATGCAGACGAAGCAGCAGCCCCTTGCGCGGTTCCTGCGCCTTGCGGGCCAATGCAGCCAGCTTCTCCGCCCTGCCCCAGATCGGGTACAGTACCCGCTCGGCCTCGTCATCCGACAGAGTCTCTATATGCTGCACTAATAGCGACAGCTTGTCTTCGCTTTCCAGTTCCGGCTGAATCTTCAGCTTTAGCGAATCGTGGGAGCGCAGCAAGCAGGCGATCAAGGTGGAAGTGGAGCGTTCCGTTATGCCATAGGTTTCGGCAAAAACGGCTGTAAACTTGTCATGCACCAATTGATGCTCATCATCCACAAGGTCCATGTAAGCTTCAACAAGCGGAAAATACCGCTCGGACGAAAGTCCCAGCCCGAACACGGCATAACTGCCCGGCATTACGCTTTTTTCGCTTTCCGTATCCTCGTACCATTCATGCTCTTCCATCGCCTCACGAGCGTATTCCTCCAATAACGGATGCAGCTCCGAATAAGCCAGCGCATTCGCAAAAAAACGGTGCGTATCCGATTTGGCAAGCCCCTTGACTGGCAATGCCTCTCTCACGGTGGATTTTAGCTTGATTTTGTAACTTCTCGGAAAGCCCTTCCGGAGCAGGAAGAGAATAAACGAAATCGCCTGCTCGTACGCCCCGGCTTCTTCCTTGCGAATAACGATTGTGAAGAGGGAAAAAACATCGTTAGCCTTGCATCCGACCAATTCATGGCGCATATGGACGTCTTCTTGCGAGAAGCTGTCGCTGCCCTCCTTCAGCATACGCGCGGCTTTGCCGCTGCCAAGCTGCTTCGCCAGCTCCAGAAAGGTCTATCCCATGGATTTGTTGAAGTTCGGCTCGTAACGAATAATCATCACCGCTCCGTACAACAGAAGGTCGATAGGCTGATTCGGCTCATCCTTATTCTCAAGAACAGCATCCAGCTTGATCACATATTCATTGGTCCTGTATTCGGAACGGGTAACGTCATAGTAACGCGGCAAAAATACATTCTCGGCCCAGCGGGTCAAAGCCCTAATGATATCTCTTCGATGCTCCGCGAGAGCTTCCACCCGTTCTTTATTCAACTCCTGAATCCGGTCAAACAAAGCTATCGTCTTTGCGGCTTCCGGTTCGGGGAACAAATACGGATCCAGCAGATGACGCGCCAAAAAGAAGGTTTCCAGCCTGTTTGTCGGGGAAGCCCCCTTCTTCAGTTTTTCCTCGATATAGGACTGAATTCGCTCCAGAAGCTGCCGCTTTTTCTCTTCATATACCGTTTCCACCACCGTTAATTCCACAAGCCCGTCCATCGTTGCGAAGGTTCCCTGAAAGGTAAACCGGTAGTTGATCAACGGCGACGTTTCCAGCTTGTCCAGCTTCCCCCTTACGATTTCCGCCAGCAAGGGCTGAACTTCATGCAATACCTGCTCCCGCGTAAAGGGTGAAGCTTTCATCGACTTTTTGCCTGCGGCACTCCCCACAGATTTCGAACTGTCAACCCTGGTCCTGCCCGGCCGATAATTCAACGTGACAAAGTCAAAGATGCCTATTTGCAGCGTGGTGCGTTTGCCCAATCCCTCTACGTCAATTCGATTTTCCTGTTCCTCAAACCATTGATGAATCGCCGTTTTCATCTCTTCCAGCGCTTCTTCCTGCAATGTGTTCATCGTCTCCCGCCTTTCCGCGTGTTTCATCGGCTGATCTCGCCATGTGACGAAATCCTGTACACGCCTGCCTTCTACAAATGATATGGCGGGGCTTTTCCTGCTGCAATGTTGTCAGGATGAACTTCCGTTGGCTCATAGTCATTCATGCGGAGAAAGATATACTCAATTTCTTCCAATGGCATTTGCAATTGTTGGCTGACCTCATAGAGTCCCGTATTTTGCGCAAGAAGTCCCCTTGCTTTATGGATCTTTCCATCCAACCAATTGTTTTCCAACATCCAATTTTTTACCTGGGCTAAAAATTGATCTTGTGTTTCCTGATCTGCATGCTTTTTATACTTAGCAACCGATTCCGACAGATAATGATAGAGGTAAATACCTAAGGCTTCGCGTTGCTCATTTTTAGACATCCGTTGATACTTCTCATAGATAATGCTGATGTCTAAATATAGAGCATGATCCCGGCTATCAAAGCGTCTAAATGTTTTTCGGCCATAACTTTCAGGTAAAACACGGAATATCATATGAATATCGTACGGAAATTTCCATGTTTCTGCTAATTCTTCTAACGGCAACAGTTCATCTCTCAACTGGCCTACACATGTTCCATACGTATCTAATAAAAAAGTTAGTTTCATTCATGCCTCCGTAAACAATATCGAGCGGGACCAACGTGATTCCTGCCTCACGATCAAACAAAGTAGAAATCCTCAAACGTAATAACACCGTCATTATACGAAAATTGATTGGCTTGGAGCCTCTTTAAAATTTCATTCGAGAACTCTTCAAATGAGTTTGCAATCACCTCTTGATAACTCATGCCGGGGTGATATTTAAAGATTTGTCCTGAGATGCCGTTTTTCCCCGGATCCAAATCCAGAATCAGACGTGAGGATGCTTCAAAAATCAGTAAACGGAATCCATTTTTTGCTCCAAATCAGAGGTTTGATTCGATCTTCGTCGATCCAATCCACCTGTTCTTCGTCCTCAAACAAATCATTCATCATGGACCATGTTTCGATGATATCTGGAATAGACAAAAAGGAGTTGAAGCCGAGAAAAGGCACCTGCTCTTGTTGTCCCAGACGTCCTTAGCCATCTTGGTTCACCACCACTCTTTATCATCTCCGTCTAAAGCAAGGAGCCGTGCCCATACAGTCTCGAAAATTTCCTCATTGATTTTACTAAAGCTGATTCATGTCCATATCCTATAGATTGGTTCTATGTATGTATGATATTTCCATTATAGTGATTGTTTGTCCTGAGTCTACCTACTTTTCACCTGAATTTTGGAAATGGCTTTTGCAAAGGTAAAGAGATAGATTTGTCCGTCCAGCATAATTTCCAGCCCCTTTCCTGATGGATTTTAATAAATACCCGTCAGCTCCGCTTCGCAACGCCTCCAGAGCTTGCCCAGTATCTTCGAACGTGGTAAGAATCAGAATGCGTATCTGGGGCCACAGTTGCTTCATGGTACGAGATGCGGTGATCCCGTCCATGTTCGGCATGTCCAAATCCATAAGGACAAGTTGAGGTTGAACCTGCTTGCAGAGCGCAATGGCTTGTTCGCCATCTTCTGCCGTCCCTACTACTTGCAAATCCTGCTGCTCCTCCAGAAGAATCCGCAAGCTTTCACGGATGAAAGGTTGGTCATCGACGACTAACAAGCGGATAACTTCATCCTTAAGCTCCGTTTGCCGCGGCAAGGTGCAGGTAACGAGGGTGCCTTCGCCCAATTCGGTATAGACGGCGATATGACCTTGCAAATTCAACGCTCGCTCTTTCATGGCGTTTAAGCCGAAGCCATCCTGCACTTGTTCCATCCCGCGACCATTATCTTGAATTTCGAGCCTCGTCTGCTGAGGCTCAAATTTCATTGACACGGTAATCTCCGTCGCATGTCCATGACGCACAGCATTCGTGAGCGATTCCTGCAAGCAGCGATACAGCGCTGTCTTCGCTTGCTTCGTTACAGGGTATTCCTCACCGAAGGTCTGAAAACGAACGGATACCTTCGCGTGCTCCTGAAACTCCTCGGCCAGTTTCCGCAAATGCTGAATCAGTGGGAGCGCCTCCTGCGGAGATTCAATCTGATGCACATATCCTCTTACTTCCTCCATATTTTGACGAGCTAGGTTCAACATGGAATCTAGCCGTTCCATTCCTGTCTCGGTCGCCAGCTCAGGCCGCAAGGTTTCCAATCCCATAATGAGGGAAGTGTATGCATGGCCGACGGTATCATGGAGCTCTTTGGAGAGCCGGCTTCGTTCTTCAGCCAACGTGATACGCTCGACTTGCGATAAGTACTGTTCCAACACCCCATTTTGCTCCCGGATATCTCGCTTTGACGATGATTAACCATCAATAAATGAAAAGAGAACCCGATCACATACGCCAATCCAACGTGAATGGTCATGAGCCAGAAATCACTCTGCTCTGTAAGCAATTTAATTGTAGCGGGTATGAATAAAACGGATATAGGCCCTGACCAGAGATAGGCTCTTTGAGCGCTGTTAGAGGCGATTAAAAATGCATACACCAGGAACGATAGGTAGGCTTCCGGAAAGAATGAAGCTAAATACAAGCACAATCCGCCCGAGATCACGATCTCTGTAAGCAAGTAGTATTTATAATTGAGCTGCAAGCACAGCCAAGGAACAGAAAAAGCGATAATCTGCCAAAACACAAGAATCCACAGCGGCAACGTGAAATAAGCTGCTCGCTCAACGGTAGTGAGCAGGAGCGAAGTGCTGCAAATCAATCGGATCATGAACATGAGCCAGTCATACCAGAACCACTGCTTCACCATATCGAACATAACGAATCAACCCCTCATAACGATCAGTATGACATTACGTAACTATTATAGAGTACCCACCACCACCCAACGATACTTTTCGTCAAAATCGAGGCATGCCTTCTAGCGGTTCACGCTATTCATCATAAGACGGGTGTAGTGACCTAACATTCGTGTCAAGCGGCTTGCAAGCCTAATGCTCACCATCATGAGTGCAACGCCTACGGCCGATACCACCACAGATTTTGCAAAATTGTCAATTGGCACATCCATAATGGAAATATTAATAAACGGAAACAAGTACGGAATGACAATCACCACGAGTGGAAGTACATATAGCATGACCGCCATGATAAGACTTGCAACTCCTATCGGAAACTTCAGCATCAACCAGCCGATAGCCATCCAGTTGCGCCTGTTCATCATCTCCCTTTTTGCCTGGAGCCAGATGGAAGCATTGGTGCTTAAGGGATTAACGCATGGCGCTGTCGTAATATCCGTATAGATCTTGGTCTGTATGCGTTCAAATTGCAGAAAGGTAGAAGTCGTCCGCAAAACGTAAGTTATCAGAGGAACGCCCGCGACGGTAAACGAAAGACTGAATCCTAGCGTAAGCGCGACGAGATAAAAACTAAAGTAGAACACCCCTGTAGCGAAAGTGAATAACAGGAAATAGCCATTTTGAATGAAGCTGACGGTTCTAGTCATCAAAGAGCCCACATCCTTTACAAGTAGTCATAGTAGTCTAAGGTTCTCGATGTCATATCTTCCAGTGCCATTGTGTCATATGACACATGGCGAAAGCGTCCTATCAAGAGATTCGTTCCTACCTTCAATCCTCAGATATTCCCTCAATAAAATTTTTCACCTTTGTAACGGATAAGTTGATTCGTTTAACCAAGCGGTCATTGAGGGTATTTTAAACAAAAAGTTATAATGCAATTGACTAGTCGACATAATAGAAATCGGAGGTTAATCAATTGAATATTGAGATAGGTAAAAAAATCAAAGCACTACGTTTACAAAAAGGAATGACTCAAGAAGAACTTGCGGCAAAACTGAATATGTCATCCCAAGCAATATCTAAGTGGGAAAACAATGTAACCATGCCTGATATACAATTGCTTCCTAGGTTATCTGTGATTTTAGGTGTTACCATTGATGAGCTGTTTGCCTTAACCGATGATACCCATATAGAGCGAATTGAAAATATGATTAGTAATGAACATTTTATATCAAAAGATGATTTTACCTATGCTGAACAATTCCTTAAAGAAAAACTTAATAATAACGAAAAAAAAGCCCAATGTGTCACATTGCTAGCCGAGTTGCATATTCATCGTTCAGAGGAGCACCGTGAATTAGCTTCCCATTACGCCAAAGATGCACTGATATTAGCTCCAAATCATAAAAGGAATCATAACGCTTTACGGGATGCAGAGAATGGAGTCCTATTTGACTGGAACTTCTCCAACCACCATAAACTCATAGAGTATTATAAAAATTTTGTGCCAAATCATCCAGATTACTGGCGGGGTTATGTATGGCTTATGAACTACTTACTTGCAGATGGCAGATGTGCTGAAGCTAAAGAAATTCTAGAAAGATTGAACGAGTTCCATCCAGGTTATTTATATCAATTATATGGAGGTCTGATATGCAAGGAAGAATGTAACCTTTCTCAGGCACTCGTTCTCTGGGAGCAGATGACCGAACTGTATCCTCATGATTGGCGTGCGTGGTCCTCTAGAGGAGACTGTATGGCGAAACTATGCAGATACGACGAAGCCATTGAATACTACTCCAAAGGTCACGAACTACAGCCATATCCAAAATATACGGATTCATTGATAGCCATTTCGCATATATATGAAATTCAAGGAAAATATGATATGGCTATCGAAAAGCTCGAAGAAATCATTCGACTATTGGAAAGTGACTGGAACGTTACAGAGGGTAGGACAATTGATTCTCATCAAGGAGAAATAGATCACTTTAAGACATTGCTGGAAAAATAAACGACTAGCCCCTTCCGCTAGTTCGGCGGAAGGGGCTTTTCATTCCACACTCAAAAGGACTCAGTACCGCTAGTGTTTACTCGCCTCTAGGCTCCACCAACATGATATGGCATTCCTTTTCGGCGGAAGGCTTCATCTCTATTCCCCTTGGGACAATAAACATCTCACCCTTGGAAATTTTAACCTGACCATCTCGAAAATCAATGATCATTTCCCCTTCGAGCGTCATAAATACCTTATCGGTATCTGGATGACTGTGCCATTCATAATCCCCAGCAATCTTAATGAGTTTAAATTGATAGTCATTCAATTCACCAACGACTTTCGGAGACCAAAGATCATTGATTTTAGATAGCTTCTCATTCAGATTAATAGCTTGGTAATGCATATTAATTCCTCCTTTTTAGAGCTTACCCAAGGTATTTGTTATATTTTGTAACGCGTATTCGATGGCTAATGGGCCACCAGTAATCGCGGAAGTATCCATTAAGTGGACATTGCCTTTCTTTACGGCACTCAGATTATTCCATACATTACTTTGTTTTAATTCATTCATTAATTGTTCCTCTTTTGTAATCTCACCTATAAGGAAAATATGGTCTGCTTGAATAGTTGATATTCCTTCAAACGTAGTAAATTCATTATTAGTACCTTTATATGTATCATCGGGTGTAAGCCCCAGTCCCTTTTCTTTATCAAACGCAAGTGTATAGACAGGATTTCCTTCACCTAGAACATTAAAAGTTTTTCCATCCCAAGACAATATAAGTGCTACTGACTCTCCTTGAATCGTCTTTAATGCTTCACGCCCCGTTGTGATTTCTTTCATCATATTATCAATTACTTTCTCCGCTTCGTCTTCTTTTCCAATAATCTTGCTACTGTACGGAGTCCATATTGCCAATTTTCATAGATATCCTTGGTTTTTAACGTAATGACTGGCGCAACTTTTTTCTAGTGAATCATACATTTTTTCATGATACTCTGTTGCTAAAATATAATCCGGTGCAATAGATAGAATTTTCTCAACATTAGGAGCCGTTTTATCTCCTAGGTCTTCAGTTGAATCCAGCTTTCCTTTTAAATAAGATAAAGAAGATAGGTACTCTTTTTCAGTAGAAGCAGCAGGCGGTTCACCTAATGCAACTAATATTTCAGGATAAAAATACCATAGACCGGCTATTTTTTCTGGTTTTTTCTCGATAACACTTTCTTTCCCTAAGGCATCCTTAAATGTTCTTGGCCAATCCGGATCCGTTGCATCCATATTAACTGCTGATGTAGATGCGCCTTCTGTCGTTGATCCTTTATTTTCAACAGGTGTTTCACTACAACCTGCTAGTATGCCTGCTAACAATAGCATTGCGATTAGCAGTCCTTTCATCTTTTGCATACGAAATTCCTCCACCATCATGTTTTCCTTCGTTTGCCATTAGTATAGTAAAGTAATTTTTAGATTTGAATGGATGCCTGTTGAAATTAGCATGGATTATTAATGAACTTCTCTCGATATTCCGTAGGAGAAATACCAAATTGTTTCTTGAACACTCTACTAAAATAAAAGGGGTCAACAATTCCAACCGTTTGCGCAATTTGTTGTACAGGCGCATCACTTGTAAATAGCATTTCTTGTGCCATGTTTATACGATATTTTAATAAATATTCTGCTGGCCCCATACCTGCATGTCTTCTAAATACATAAGAAAGTCGATTTCGATTAACGTTATTTTGTTCTGCAAGCGATGCTATTGTAAGGCTTTGATCATAGTATTCATGAATATAATTAGATACCCGTTCGAATAAAGTATATGTTGTTCCACAGCTATCTTCCCTATTAATAACACATAATAAGGTCTCATTCAGTACTTCGCGAAATAGCATTTCAGTCTGAAACTTCGAAATACCCCCACGCTGATTATACACATGCCAAAGACGCATAATTAAATCGATAAGACGAGGAGATTGCCCTGTTGATAATTCAAAATGCTGATGAGAAAAGCTTGACTCTTCTAGTTCTGAATTACATATCCGGTATTGAACAAGAATATATTCCCAGTTTGTTATACCAAACATTTTTTGATCTAGTTTCATTTTTGCACCCCCATGCACAACTTTTCCTGGCGAAAAGATATAAGGCGTGCCATTAAATTGAAATTGTACCTTCCCTGTAAGTGGAAACACAAATCCAGGAAATGAATCTGTATAGTCAGCGTAAGGCACACCTGGATTTCTAGCATATCGATATACTCCTTCTACTTGAAAAGGAGTGTGTGCAAAATGCTCTGCTAACTGATTTACGTCGATTTTCACATTGCATACCTCATTCCAATCGTAGTTTGCCGGTAATCCTGAGATGATCGTTGTACATCCTGTGCAGCTATTAACCACGAGCAGTACATACGATTCAACAAGCTGTTGTTCCAGCTCGGAGGCATTGGCATTGAGAGGTATGAGAACTCTCATCTAGTTCTACATTATTGATAACGATTATCATTGTCAATAGATATGTCGAAAGAAGCAATAACGTTCAATCGCATGAAAAAAAGCCCTTGCGAGACAACTCACAGGGGCTTTAAGGGCAAAAACTAAATATTTCGTTTCTCATACGCAAAGGGTTTTTCACACGAGTAAATTTCATGGAAAAATCCCCGATACGGGATATCGTCTTCCAGACATTTAATCCGATACGACAGTCCCTCGTCACACGCTGGATCTTCGCCGTTGTTCCGCATGACCTCGAATGTATCTACAATACCTTCCATGAGGGTTAATTTAAAAAATAAAGGCAGCTTATCCAACATCGAATCGTCAATCTTGGTCTCGGATCTGTATCCTGCGAGTACTGTCTCAAAATAATCATCCATAAACTTTTTACGTTTACCGGCGTCTGGTTCAAATTGTATCCAACCCACGGCGTTTGTCCAGAGATCTGCCAGGTCATACATATACCAACCGAAACATGAATTATCGAAATCATATACGGTTATTTGCCCGGTATCAAAATCTATCGAATAATTCCCATCGTTGAAATCAAAATGGATCATACCGAAAGTCTCCGGATCCTTGGCCAATCCTCTTAAAGTATGAAGGAGCTCTACCAGCTTTTCCTTAAGCAGGGACAAAGAGTCGGGTATCAGTTTATCGATATATTCTGCATTATATTTATCAAAAAAGCTATACCGGCGATGGACAGGTGTATATCCTTTCGATATTTGGTGCAGTTTCCCCAGGACTTTGCCGCAATTATAATAATATTCTGAAATCGGAACGCCTTCACGATACCGATAATGATTTTCTACAAGCATTTTGCCCTTAGCCTTATGAAATAGGCAGACAAAAAAGGTGTGGTTATTGTAGGTGATCTCTTCCAGCAGATTCCCCTTTCGGGAGCTGATTACATTTGAGACACTTCCGCCATGCTCAAATAAATACCTGATATACTCCACTTCGGCCAGAAAATCTTCCCGGCTCCTGTCAGGTAAGAAAGAGATTCGGAGTATTTTGGCGTCTTCGCCTTCTTTCTCACAGGTATAAACGACATTCCGCCCTCCTTCATGTGGCGGGATCTGCCGGATTTCATAGCCTTCTAATCCGAACAACTCAGATACTGCTGTAAGTAAATAGGTGTCTTCGATTGTAACAACTTCGTTATAATTTATAACTATCTCTCCTTTTCGTAAAACCTCTATTTATGATTACGATACAAATAGAACATACCACAATGGCGGCATGCCCAATGGACTTTTTTGATCATTTCAAGTGGAATTCACTCGGATAGGCGCAAACCATTCCATTTGGAAATATTGACCATCGTATGCATCGATGTCGATTTTTTCGAAGAAGTATTCGTTATCTAGCAGCTCATATCTCCCGTTGCGCTCCTTAGCGAGCCGATCGATGGCCGTATACAGCGCTTCTGCGCGTAGTTCGCTAATCTCCTCGTAATGATGGTTCCCAATATAGCGAAAGCCGACACACATAGAAGCAGGGACGGTGTCGCCTGTAAAGCCGTCAGGAATATCGTTCAGATCCATTACACGCATAGACGGTAGATAGTACGTCCAACTAAGCGATGGATCAGGTGTCCTCGTTAACCCGTAATAGATATTGGGTTCTATAGAATTAAGCACTTTAAGCCGCTTGTTCCACCAAAACTGTTTGGCCGCTTCGGGCGCTTCTGTCGGTGCTTCAGCGATCTCAATTCGATGCATACACCCGATCAAATGAAAGGATGGTATCATGACCATATTCGGCCCGTACACCAAATTTCCGCAAACATTGTGGTTTGGAAACAGATGAAACGGCGGTGTTACGTGAATGTTTCTGCCGGATTCTCTGCATTCGCCAGGCGTAAGCCCATACTCACGCTTAAACGCGCGGATGTAGGTTTGCTCATGTTCATAACCGCATTCGATGGCAATATCGAGGATCCGCTTCTCGGTTTGCATCAAATTCTCCAAGCTGACAGCCAGCTTTCGAGAGCGGATATAGCTTTGTAGCGGCACGCCGAAAGCGAACTTAAAGAGTCGTCGCAAATGAACATGGGAAATCGGGAGATCGGCCAAATATTCCGTCTCCTTCGTACCTGAAATATTTTCTTCTATTCGTGATAGTAATACAGATAGCAGCTTATATGGTTCTATAGTCTGTGTCACGCCCCTAGTATATTTTTGTTCCTTATCATACAAATTCTGTGGGTTGAACAATTAATGCATAATGGAGAATTACGGATAAATTGGGCTTTGGTTACATGAATTTTCGTTCCACCGTATCACAAAGTGAGCGTGCTGCACAAGGATTCTTTTGGGTCACCGTTGTATTCGCTTGGATGGACTATAGGCAGCGGTTAAATAGCGTTGGCAGCGGCAGCAGGAATAAAGCGTGGAGAACCTCCGATTTGCCGCGAATTCCGGACGCCAAGATGAAAATCAAAAAGAGAAGGCCGATATTGGGAATATTCTTTACGATTGTGGTCATGGTGCTCTGCATCAATTCAGCCGATCTGCTCGGAATTTGGAGGAACCACGATGGCGTGTTCACGATCGTCCCGTTTCTGAACAACGATGTATTCCATCACTATTGGCCGCCGCTTCTATGGATTGCAGCCTCGTTAGCCATTATAAGGGAAATTGCCCGAATTGTTGTACATTATAGATCGAGCAAGTTGCTGACTTTCCATATTGTGATGACAATTATGACAACAATACTTGTGTGTATCATGCTTGCGGATAATGCACTGTGGAATCCTCATTTCATCCAAGATTTAACTGCCTTGAACCTTCTACCCACCGATGGAAATGACTTTACAACCCTTATGTCGACCTGGCCCAATGTGAAAGAATGGCTCGTAAATGCCATCGTCTTGATTGCATTGCTCGACATCATAACCGAGTCCCTAGCCTGGTATCGTGCAAAATCATCGCCCTCTGCAATCACAAAATAATACCCGCGTCCATATCGGGGTTGAGACTCACCAGAACGAAGCAGGCCCTGACTTCACCAAGTCAGGGCGATGGCCTATCATATATTCTCTTGCTTTAATGCATCAATAATGTTTTCCTTTTTTACTTTCGCGCCGGAATAAACAATCGCGGAACCGACAATGGCAAATACGGCGACAATGACAGACAGAATGCTCATCCAAGGGAGGGTGAACCCGTAGCTGAATTTGTTCGCAAATGCCCTGTAGATCAGAACCATCAGGACGAAACTGACGGGAAGCCCGAACATCAGCGACTTGGCCCCATAAAAAATACTTTCGTAGTTCATCATTTTCGCAAAGCCTTTTTGCGTCATGCCAACGGATTTCAGCATCGCAAATTCTCGTTTTCGAAGGGATAAGCCCGTCGAGATCGTATTAAAAATGTTCGCAATGGAAATCGCCGAGATTAATACGATAAAACCGTAAGAAAAGACGGACATCAATAGAATCTGTTGTTCTTCGCTTTTTCTGGATTGATATACGTTATTGACATTCAGATTGGTCTCATGCATCTCTTCGATTTCCTGCTGGGTCCTCATCGGTTCCGTACTTTTCAAATGGAGGTACGTCGAAACGTTGGCTAGATCCTCGTCGTCTGCCAGTAGATTCATGACACGTTCCGACACGATCATATTTAACCCGCCTAGGCCTGTCATGTTCATCCCCATAGGAACCTGGTCCGTCAATACGGCAACGATCACTTTGTTTGCCTTCGTTTTTTCCCCATTCTCTTTATAGAAGTTCGTTAGCTCCATACTTTGACCGACATTCGTATATATGGCCTTCGTATGAATATATTTTCCCGTGTCCATATCTTTGTAATGAATCGTATCCATCACGATCGCGGCGGGATGATCCGGATCCGTAAGCTGTTCGTAATCCGCGCCGACCGCTTTGGCATAGGCTTGCAAACTCGAATCGTTCAAGGCATGAATCTTAATGTCGTAAGGGTATTTCCCGTCTTGCAGTAAACTCTTATCCTTCTTCACCTTCTCTTGCAATTCATCGGCGATGTTCGCTGCATCAACCCAAGCGTTCTTATATAACTCCTGAATCACGTTGTATTCCGTAACGCCATTCAGGGATACAATCGATTGCATCAACCGGTCATCTATTCTTTTTCCGTTGCTGTACGACACTTCAATATCGTATTTGACGCCTTCCTGCGACAGTTCCAGGGATTGTCTCATGCCGGCCGTAAAAAACGATACCGATAAAAACAAAACGATGCTGATGACGAGCGAAAAAAGAATAGCATGATATCTCCGTTTGTTCCTTTTTAAGTTTTTCAGCCCGATTTCCGCTTCGATTCCGAAGAGCTTGCGAATGAACTTGGACGTTTTCACGGCTTTGGCTGTCAGCTTGATGTCGGTAGTCTGGCGAATCGCGTCCATCGCGGATACCTTGGATGCCTTGATCGCCGGGAGGTACGTCGAAATGAAAATCGTCAACATAGACACAACACAGACGATCAGGAGCGATAACGGCGTGACAATGAGCCTCAGCTTTTCAGTGGTCCATAATGCCCCTTCAATCATGGTGTTCATGAACCCAAAGGTGATCCCGATCCCGGCAAGACCGCATAGGATGCCAATGGGAATGCTGATGAGGCCAATGACGACTCCTTCAAAAAGCACTGAATTTCGCTTCTGCCTTTTCGTAGCCCCCACGCTCGCAAGCATCCCTAAATGGCGGGAACGTTCCGAGACGGATATCGCAAAGGCATTATAGATGAGCGAAACCGAGCCAATCATAATAACCGCCATAATGATCGCCGATAAGGAGAACATCATGCTGTACGAGGCTTCGCTTTTGGACAAGCCGTAATAACGCAACAATCCGTTATTATATTGGACCGTTTCAATTTGGTTTTTAGTAGCCAAATCCTCCGCATGAGAAAACAAGGACGGATTGACACTCCGCAAGACCACCGACGCATCGACTCGATCGTTTGTCCCGATGATATTATCATCGACATAGCTGATGATCGTATAGCCCGGGGCCCAAGCCGATTCCCACACGGGGCGCTTGATGAAGCCTACCACCGTATATTCCTTTGTCTTTATTTGCTGCAACGTTTCGGTCAATTTGCCGTCTTCCCTACGCAGCATTTCGGTCTGATCCAGGGGTTGGTCGCTCCCTTGTTCGAATCGTTCGCCGATGCGAAGGGTTAGACGATCGCCGATCTCATACTTTACTTTGGCGTTTGTTGCAACGGGCTCGGAAATCACGACTTCCTTATCCGTATGCGGAAGACGCCCCTTGCTTAGTTCAACCTGAAATTGCGCGAAACCCTGCGCATTATATTCCTTAATGAACAAGTACGGCTTATTGGGATTTTGTCCCCCTTCCAATGGGGCATAGCCAAGGTCTCTTGTGATCGCAACGGTTTTGGTTGCGTCATCGCCCTTTATCGCCGCAAGCTGCTCTTTAGTTATATCTTGATATCGGACATGCCACTCCCCTGTATCCGCGATGGCTTGCCTGATCATTAAATCCGAAAAGGAAAAAACAAGCGTAGCGACAGCGGTCACCATGGCAACCGAAATGATGACGCCGATGATGGTTACGAGCGTTCGTCTCTTGTTCTGCTTCAGATGCCGGATGGTTAATGTATTGACAATATTCATCGCCTTATCACCTCGTCTTTGGCAATCCTCCCGTCTTCAATTGAAATGATCCTGTCGGCTTGCAAGGCGATTTGTTCGTCGTGCGTAATTACGATCAGCGTCTGATGATAGGTTTTATTCAGCATTTTTAATAAGTCGACGATCTCGCTGCTATTCTTGCTGTCCAGATTCCCGGTCGGCTCGTCTGCCAGCATGATCGCAGGATTGCCGATGAGGCTCTGCCGATCGAGACCCGTTGCTGCTGCCCGCCGGATAGCTGATTCGGAAGGTGGTTTAGTCGATGCTGCAAATTCAACGTATTCACAAGGCCATTGAGCTGCTTTTGATCTACTTTTTGTTTATCCAGCAAGATCGGCAGCGTAATATTCTCTTCGACCGTCAGGACGGGAATCAGATTGAAAAACTGGTAGATCAGGCCGATTTGCCTGCGCCTGAAGATGGCCAGTTGCGTTTCGTTCAGGGCATACATGTCCGTATCTTGTACATAAACTCTACCGCCAGTTGGCCGATCCACGCCGCCCAGCATATGAAGCAGCGTCGATTTCCCCGAGCCGGACGGGCCGATAATCGCCACGAATTCGCCTTTTTGGACCGAAAAGGAAACATCGTCAAGCGCCTTCACCGCCGATTCGCCTGTGCCGTATTCTTTTGACAGATGCTCGATTTTTAAAATTTCCATTGCCATGCCTCCTAAAAGTTTTGTGAGCGTTACTTCCTGAATCGACTTCGTACAAAACTCACTTCGGAAGCATAGGCTCTCCCTATATGCTCAATTCCAGGTATATACCATCTCTTTAAATCCCACATCCCATAGGGTTTCATTCCCCTCAATGGTTATCTTAAGCTCATTTGCTTGGGGAAGAAAAATTAGGCTCATATCCGGCTCATGGCGCCCGGCTTCTGCAGATGCGTACAGGAACTCTTGTCCATCGACGGTAACCCTGATGCTGCCCTGGAAATCCTTATGATCGGGAATTCCATAATTCAAGAAAAGATACAACTCCTTCTTATTGCCTAACGTATACGTGAACGTTTCCTTGTTTTTACCTTCGATGCTATACACATTATACTTAGGTTCCACGACTTGACCGCCAATCTTAAGACTGGCCTGTTTGGTTCCCGTTGATGGATTCCCAGTACTATCCTTCAATTCGTTGATCGCCACAAAGGGGCCCATGTCTTTGGTGAACGATTGGTCAAGCATTCCGAAGATCCCCCACACCCCGAGCATCAAGACAATCCCGGCAATGCCCGTAGCAACGATATTTCTCCGGTTGTTTTTTGTACGAAAGCCAAGTTTGTACGCCCCGAATCCGATGGCTGCGCCCGATGAGTTCTGTATGACGTCGTTCATGTCGAAGCTTCCGAGCAAAGTTAATGCCTGAATGGTCTCCAGCACGAGAATGGACAGGATGAACAATGTCATAAAGCGAACAAAGTTGGTTCGATATAACAATGGAATCAATATGCCAAAAGGAATGAAGGCTGCGATGTTCCCGAAACCCACAAAATCCATCAACGTAGGATGTAGAAGATCGGATAGGCCTGGCACCCTAAAAAAATCGTCCGGTAAAAAAATAAAGGTATACTCGTTGTTGTGATCTACTTTACCTACTCTGCCGAAAGCGAAAAACAAAAAATAAAGAATAAAAAGAGTGTAGAATATCGTGATAGCAAAAATAATCTTACGCTGTTGCTTCAAATGCATGGTCTTACCTCCATCGTTCATCTGTTGAATATCATTTTATCTGTCTAAAATGACTTTCCAGTGACGATGGAGGTGACAATTCAGTCACTTACGGCGTGCTGCTAAATAACGTGCTTATAAAATTTAATCCGAAACTGCGTACCCTTCTCGCTGTCGCTCGTCACATCGATTACGCCATTCTGGCTGGCAATGATGCTGTGAGCCATCGCAAGCCCAATGCCGATGCTCCCTTCGCTAGCGTTCTTTCCTTTGTAAAAACGTTTGAAAATATAAGGCAAATCTTCTTTCGGAATGCCTTTTCCGTTGTCAGCAATGACGATTTCCGTAAATAACGCGTTTTCGGAAAATGCGATGGCGATCGCTCCGCCTTCAGGCGTATGCTCCACGCCGTTCTTCAAAATATTGATGACCGCTTCGGCAGTCCAATTGAAATCGCCTACAAAAGAGACGCTGTCATCGCCCGCGATGGAAAACGTCTGTCCTTTAATATCCATCGGAATCATAACCGGCTCTAATGCCTTTTGGATAAGATTTTTCATGGGTATTCGATCTTTTTTGAATGGGATGGTCTTCGCGTCCATTTTTGATAGCTTTAATAAAGAAGAAACAAGCCAGTCGATGCGTTCAAGCTGGATGCGAATATGATGGGTGAACTCCGTTCTTTTGGCTGGAGGCAGGTCAGGGGCGCTTAGCAAATCCGCCATTACCGTCATCGAGGTGAGCGGCGTTTTGAGTTGATGCGAAATATCGGATATGGCATCCGTCAGTTGAATTTTATCCCGTTGCAATAGCGACCGGTGCTCCGACAGCATGAGCGTCACTTTGTAAATATCATTCTTTAAAATGCTTAGCTCGCCTTCTTGGTTATCGCGAACGTCGAGGGAATCATTGCCGTTGCTTATTTCCCGCAAATAGACGGACAGCTTAGCCAGCTCGCGATATCTCCATCTCGTGAATAACATACTCGTGCCAATGAGCAGCATGGATACAATGAAAACGAATATTGCCGCGACGGACGAAAAGAAAGCAGCAACCACGGTCCCCGTTATGCTGATCGAGCCCATGACGAGCAATAACATTTGAAATTCCCGATTGCGCAGCATCTAATCACCGACCTTATAGCCTAAACCGCGTACCGTTTTGATCAAAGTCGGATGCCCAGGATCATCCTCCAACTTTTCCCTCAGCCTTTTGATATACACCGTTAACGTATTGTCGTTCACGAAGTCTCCGGCCACGTCCCAGATTTGCTCTAAGAGCTGATTCCTTGTGAGGACCTGTCCAACGTGGTTGCCGAAGATCAGCAATAAGCGATATTCTAAGGCGGTCAGCGGAATTTCGGTGCCGTTTTTATACACTTTGCCTTCCAGCGTATTGATTCGGACATTGTCGATGTCTATGATCGCTCTGGCGTGGGACGGCTTCTGGTATCTCCGCAAGACGGACTTGATCCGGGAGAGAAGCTCACGAACCCGAAAAGGTTTGGTAATATAATCGTCGGCTCCCATGTCGAGCCCCATCACGACATTGACCTCATCGTCGATCACCGTTAAGAAGATGACCGGAATGTTTCGCCGCTCTTTCACTATCTTGCACAATTCATAACCGCTCCCGTCCGGAAGCTGTAAATCGAACAAGCATAAAGCGAACTGATCGATATCTTCGGCGAGCACCTTTTTGGCTGAGGCGACATCATGGCAGAGAACGGCCCGATAACCATCTTGCTGCAGCGAATATTCCAGACCGGACGCGATCGTCTTATCATCTTCGACTAATAACATTTTCATATGCAGATCATCCTTACGTTAGAGTAAATTCACTCCTCATCTTAGTGTCGACATTATAACAGACTTTTTCCGCAACAGGCGAAAAAAAAACTGCCGCTCCGCCGCACTAAACGACGAAGCGGCATGGCTGTATTCCTTTAACCCCTATGTTCCTAGTAAAAAGCAATTGCAATTTATCCGGGTCTTCGACAAAGCCCATTCATACATCTCTTCAGGAATATTAGCGAGCAATTGTTAGGATTTCTGAAAATTTATTTTTTGTTCTTTAATCAATCCATTTCTTTTCTCAGTCCCGAATGGTTCCGGCCCGTTTGGACTTCTGCCGGGTAAACTTGAACTTCTTCTCTTCTACGTTCTCAAAATTAAAATTAATTATCGAACATATAACGGCTTATGCCGGTTATGGTCAAAACAAATGAACACTGGAACACCAGCAGTAAACGAAACTTGAAGCGCTTTATCGCAATAGCGAATCTTACATAATCCATCATATTCAGCCAACACGCGCGCCCTCATCAGTTTCCCTGCTTCCCACGTTATATCCACTGTATAACCACCACGAGCTCTAAGGCCTTTTATATAACCTTCTCTCCAAGCAGAAGGAAGTGCTGGCAACAAATGAATTTCCTGTTGATGACTTTGCAGCAAAAGTTCGGCAATCCCTGCAGTTGCACCAAAATTTCCATCGATTTGAAACGGTGGATGCGCACAGAACAGATTGGGGTAAATTCCGCCTCGATGATAATCATAGCTGCCTTCTTCAATGATATTTAGGAAATTGCGTAGTACCTGCATCGCCTGATCACCATCATACAACCTGGCCCACAATGCCAATTTCCACCCCATACTCCAGCCCGTACCTTCATTACCTCGAAGTTCGAGCGAACGCCGAATGGCCTGGCTGAAATCTGGTGTACGTTCTACGCTGAATTCGCTACCAGGATACATGCCATACAGGTGGGAAACGTGACGATGAAGTGGATCGTTTTCCACATGCTCCCGCTCCCATTCCATGACCTGTCCATTTACACCTATTTCTAATGGCCTCAATCGTTCCCTGGCTTCTTCACATTTATGAGCGAACGCCTTATCTATATCAAGTATCGCGCTAGCCTCTACGATCGTCGTCAGTAACTCACGGCATAGCGATATATCCATCGTACTTCCTTGAGATACCGCGCATGGAAATCCTTCATTTGGTGTAATAAATTTATTCTCCGGTGAAACAGAAGGCTCGTAGTCAATTGTCCTGCATCATCTTCAATGAGCCAGTCAAGTACAAACCGTGCTGCTCCCTTGAGTATCGGCCAAGCACGTTGCGCCAGAAACTCCTGATCTTGTGTGAACAAGTAGTGCTCCCACAAGTGCTGGCATAACCATGCACCTGCCATCGGCCAGTATGCCCACTCCGCATCGCCGCACGGCCCAACATTGTTCGTCCGCCAAATATCGGACATCGTATGCGCCGTCCAACCATCGCAGTCATAGTGAATCCGAGCCGTTTTTTTACCCGTAACCACTTGCTGCTCTATTAGCGAAAATAGTGGCTCATGACACTCTGACAAATTACAAGTTTCTGCAAGCCAATAATTCATTTGCAAATTAATATTGAAATGATAGTCACAATTCCATGGAGGTTGAATCATATCATTCCATATCCCCTGTAGATTCGCCGCCTGTGTACCCGGCCGTGAGCTGGAAATAAGCAAGTAACGACCAAATTGGAACACAAGGGCCATCAAACCCGGATCTTCCATTCCACACATAATATCTTTAATCCGTTCATCTGTAGGAATGTTAGCCTTATTGGCGAAATGCGATTCACCCAATTTTAACTCCACACGATGAAATAAAGCTTGATAGTCGCGCAGATGAGATTCAAGTAACACCTCATAGCTTTTGCATTCTGCTGCTTTCAATACTTTCATACAATGAACCACTGGATCCAAACCGCTTGTACCTGGTATTTGATCAAATCCGTTAAAGCTCGTTGCTGAAGTATACAAAAGTGTAACGGTTTGCGCTCTGCTTACCTTTATCGATCCGTCAGCATTTGAACACACTTCGCCACCTTCCTGAAGCACAGAAACTGCCGCAGCAAAACGCATTGATTTTCCAAATTCTTCCCCATCGTATACAATTTCAGGTTCTAAATTGTTGTTATGATTCTGTACCTGTTTGGGACAGCGCCCCATCATGAGCATACTGCCATCCTGAACCCGCTGAATAGAATGTCGAAGTTCTGAATCCAATGTAACTGTCAGATGAAGTCCATCAGAGTGAGCGCTCTCTAAACGTACAACCATCACTTGATCAATAGCCGAGATGAACACAGAGCGTTTCTGTCGGTTGTTACCTTCACCCAATTGGGTTGATACTATTGCCGTATTCAAATCTAACTCTCGATTGTAACCTTGATCCTCCAATTCACCTTCGAAATCGAGGTACAAGTTGCCGAGTGGTTGATATGGCTGAACTCCACTGCCCCCTATACCTAGCATTTTGCCTTCAATCAATTTCTGTGCTTCTATATAACTGCCTTCCGCCAGCAAACGACGTGCTTCTGCCAGATTAGCAGCGGCATTGGGGTTATGTTCTGATCTTGGATAACCGGCCCACAGTGTATCCTCATTCAATTGAATTCTCTCCCGCCGCACACCTCCGAAAACCATCCCCCCGATTCTTCCATTGCCAAGCGGCAAAGCTTCTGTCCATTGCTGTGCAGGCTTTGTATAATACAGCTTATTCTGAACGTTCGACATAGATCAACACCTCAGTTTAGTATTAATAGACTTTGCGTTTACCTGGCACTGGAATAAGTGTTCTAGTTCTGATAGCAGGAACATACCTCCTTCATGCCTATCCTGGCAACGAATTCCAGTGACGGCGTATGGCCTTGAGCAATAAGTAGAAATGGACTCCTCCTTAATACCAAGAAGGAATCCATTCACAATAACTATTATTTTGCTTACAAATTCATCTCTAGCCAGCTGCTTTTCTCACCAGACAATGTAAACTCTAGTTTCCTTATTTTATGTTCTAACCTTTAATTCCGCCAGCACTTATTCCTTGCAGCAATTGTTTCTGTCCAATAACAAATAATATGATCGTTGGAATGAGTACTATAATAAGCGCAGCAAACAACGCACTCCAATCGGTAGCATAACGTTGAACCTCAAACAAATTGGCAAGACCAACCGGCAGCGTTTTTTTACTATCAGATTGAATCAATACTAATGCTAATGGATATTCATTCCAGAAGCCCATAGCGGATAGCATAGATACTGTTACAATTCCAGGCCTCACCAGAGGGGTAATGATCCTGACGAGCACGCCCATATTCCCACAGCCGTCGATTTTAGCCGCTTCTTCATAATCCCTCGGTACCGATCTGAGAAATCACTGCCAAAAAACTATCTCTGCAGCAACTCGTCCCGCGCTTCGGTCAGCGCGAACCCCAGCAAGTTTTGGCCCAGCCATTTCACGGGATTCTCCGCATCCGGATTGGACTGGCCCATGCCGATCCCCCATATGCGGTCCCGCGGGCTGGCTTCGACGAGGATGCGGTTCTTCGTCGACTTGAGATAATCGCCAAGCTCCGGATTCTGCGAAAACTTGGCCAAGCTGGCTCTTTTGACGATGCCGTAGCATTCCTTGTCCCAAGTATCCTTGTCAAAGTTTCGGACCGCGCGCCCATAGGCCTTCATCTCCTTGGGATGCTTAGCCGTAAGGATCGACTCCAGCATTTCGTTGTCACCGAACAGCCTTGCCTTCTCGGCCATCATAAACTGCTCGGCACAGGAATACTCCGTCCCCTCTACCGTGAACGGGCACATCCACCACTGGCTGAAGCAGCTTTTGTCGACGCTCCCGTCCTTAGGCGGCGTATGGCCCCAAAAGAATACAAACTTGAACGTTTTTCCTTCGTTATAAGCTTTTCTTAGCTCATCGAGACTGTAAATCATCCGTTATTCCTCCAGTTTTCTCCGATACAATCGGGATGGTCGATGTCCCGCATTTTCGGTGTAATGATCGGTCTCCGCCACGAGATCAGCCACCTTGCGCCGGAAGGCGCCTTCAATAGCTCTTTATCCATAATGACCTCATAAACCTGCTGCAGTTCCGTCAAGGTAAAAAGCTTTGGCATTAAGTGCAGCGCAATATCGGTATAATTCACTTTTCCCCGCAGCCGCTCGATCGCGCATGCTATAATCTTCGCATGGTCGAAGGCCAACCCGTTATTTGATACGATCTTATATTCCGTGCTGGTCGATGTCGTCTTCACGGTCAACGTCCTCGCCACGACCGCCGAAAGCTCCTCTTCACTGTTTAGTTTGAGTTCATACTCCAGCGTCTTGACGTATCCGTCCTCCATCAGCTCTTTCTGCTCCCGCAGCAGCCGATAGGAGACCTTGAACCAGGCGGCGTCGGCCGCATCGTCTCCCGCCTTAAGCTCCAACTTGTCGCTGTTGATCAGAGCCATGTAGCTGCAGCTCATCACCCAGGTTCGGGGGTCTCGCCCGATATCACTGAACGTATACAACTGCTCCAAATAAACGTCGTCCACGCCGGTTTCCTCGCGCAGTTCCCTTACCGCGGCCTGCTCAGTCGTCTCGCTCTGCTGGACAAAGCCGCCAGGCAGCGCCCATTTCCCCAGGAAGGGGTGACCTCCCCGGCGGATGAGCAGGATGCGGAGCTCCTTTTCCGGTAATTTGCGATAACTGTCAGCTTCCTCATCCGTAACCGTGAAGATCACCATATCAGCTGCCACCGAAGGCCGCTCGTAATCTCCTGCCCGGTACTGCTCCAAAAATTCGCGTTCCGTAAGTCCGTTCCGATCCAACAAATCCAATGGGGGCGCCTCCTTGTTTTTTGATCCTACATTAGCTCCTTGCCTACATCTCATTCTAACCGTTCAGCTCCCCGAAATAGTTTCGATAGGGCTCGAACTTTGCCAGCACCTCGTCTACACTTCGCATACGTTCCTCCAGGCTCCCCCGCAGCGTAATGTAGGGAATTCGCCGCTCCTTCAAATCCGCGATAATCTGTTTATGAAAAACATGCCGCTTCTGATCCCCGCTCCGATCCCACGTATCGTCGTAAGGAATATCGTCGTCGCACAAGAAGAACAGATCGTACCGCTGCGCATTCTCCAGAGCAATCCGGGTCAATAGCTCCGGGGCCCGGCCGTGGTAATCCAAGGCGAACATATACGTCGTAATCGCATTGGTATCAACGAACAGAAATCGGTTCGCTGCAAGCAAAGCCTGTTCTTCACGCTCGATATGACCCACTGCGATTTCATCGAACGCTTCCAGGCCGATTCTGCGGTCCACCTGATGCTCGGTCCAATAATCGCGTCCGTATTCGCTCGCGTAGGTCGTGTTATACCGCCGTGCCAGCGCTTCGGTGATCGTCGATTTACCTGTCGACATCGCCCCAACAAATACCACCTTCGTAATTAAGTCCCGGTACACGATATCGCTTATGAACTCCCTGTACTTATATGGATCGGAACGGATCATCGTTGCAGAGATCGGAACCCGCTCGCGGGCTTCATCGACCCGACGGTCGACCGAGCCCAAAGCGAGACTCATATGCCTGCCGTAAAACTCGCTCGAGTAAAAATGCGTTACTTGCTCGCCGTTCAGTAAACGGAGGATATACTGTTCTTCCCGAATCTCATGCTCTCTGTCATCCGAATACCCGTCCGGTCCGTCCCAAGCTTCGATGACCCGGACTGCCGGGTATAGTCGTCGAATCCAATTCGCCCGGATATGAAGCGGGATCGGAGTGACCATCGTCTCGTAAATGACCACGATTAATTCATCGACCTCTTGCAGCGCCGTTTCGATCATGAACTGATGCCCTTTATGCAGCGGGGCAAACTTCCCCAGCGTTAATCCGAGCGTTTTCATGCCGCCACCTCCTTGGCCCCTTTGTTCCAATTGTAATAGCCGTATACCGCATTGACCAGATATGCGCTCCACATGACGATCATCAGCATGCCTTCGCTGCTGCCCTCCAGCAATCGAATCGCCCACAGCAGCACCGTAAACAAATTCAACACAATATAGACCAGCCATTGTTCCTTGAATCTGCGGACCATTAAGAAGGTGGCCATAACAGACAGCACCGTCGTAGTCGCATCGATGTAAGGCGAGTTCTGTCCCGGGATGAACGAAAGCCATATCCCAGCAGCAAACAGCCTAATACACAGACCGCCCCAACAAGAAGCAGACCTCCAAGCTCCATTTGACGCATGATCAGCTTGCCGTCTTGGCGGTTATTTTTCCACATGTAGAAGCCAATGACGTTCATCGGAACGAAGAATAGCAGATTCAGCATGACCTCTCCAAACAACCCGTTAATATAGGCGAGATAAGCGTAACCAACGGTATTGTACATGCCGAAAACATAGCTCATCAGGTTGCCCTTCGCAGCAAGCACCACGCATAGCACCCCGGTAATAAAAACGGTAAATCCGAATAAAGAGTCCTTTGAAATCACCGTAAACCCGACAGCGATCGAGATAAACAGCGCCAACCAAGCGATTTCGAACAGGTTCCATCCACTCGCAACCTTCTTCACATTGCATCCCTCCGCTTTCTCCACTTATTTATAGAACGAAAACACATAATTAAACTTAGTATCAATTTGTTAATAACATTTTGTTACTATCAAAATAACAGAAAAGCCTGCGCAGGGCAAGTGAAATCTCCCCATTATCCCAGACTTGATCTTTCACCTACCTGTTCACGTTTTGCCATTGTCTGTTCATCTCCTTAGATTTTTCTGCATGCAAAAAAAGCTCACTCCATCTTCAACAAGTGGAATAAGCCTTCTAAGTGTGGATTCAAGTTTATTTTTTAAGTGTGATTAGGTTTTTAAGAAAAATGCACCCTCGTGAGGTGCTTAAGCTGACACTGGGTTAAAGCATGCGTGCCGAAAGGAATGATTCCGTTCAATGTAAGTGTAAGGCTATCACAACAATAGCTCCATGGCTGCGCGTTCTTTATCCGCAATCTCGAGCAACAGCTTAGACGCATGTACGAGCTCTTGGTGCTCACCTGTTCTTCCTGCATGGTCGATTGAAGCAGAGACGCTAACCCACATTGGAGCGATCTCTGTAAACATACAGTGGGCTTGTTCGATCCTCGGGTCCTCCAGCCGATCAACACATTCTCTCAAATAATCCCTATACAGATTCCGAAATAAAGCGCCCCCGGTTCCCGCCCGCTCCATTAGCATTGCGGTAAGACATAAATCATGTTCGAAATTGTTGCTGCGAGAAGGCCACTTCAAGATTTCATTGCTCATTTTAACAATGCCTTTATTGCCAACATTCCGAATGGGCGGGTTCAGATAGTCATGCGCATTCATGGTCAAGGATTCGCGTATAGCAGAAACAAGCGGAAGCAATGCGTCGTTTGGCTCGATCGTAAAGGAACGATTCCGGGAGCTCATGGGTCCCTTTGCATTTCTGGCAGCGGCCAAGCTTGTCAAACGTGTCTTCACAAGTCCACCCTGTTGTCTGGTGTCCGCCATGTAGGCGTATTCGTCATCTATACCGTAAAGTACCGCATAGTGACCGGCGAAGTGCACTTTGTTCTTAAAATAATCCAAGTAATAGGCATCTAATTTAAGCCCAACCGGTATGCCGTGTTCGATGCTGCTTCGGACGTTCTGCCACGCCTTATCGACGGACGAGGTTTCTTGATATCTGACGTTAAAGCCGAGTCGTTCGGCGAGATAAGCGGTCAGTTTATCCGGTTTTACCCTTCCTCCGATGAAGGGGAAGTCCATTCCCTTCGAATCCCAGTATATGAATCCAAGCCCTTGCCCGAGTCCGAACAACATCGGCTCAGACAGGCGGACTCCCGCATATTGCATTAAATTGCCCATGGCGGTTGTCTCGCAATGGTCGCCTTCATAAGGAATGAAACCTTCAATAAATTTGACCATGTCTGCTTGCCTCCTCCAATAATTCATGTATTAAACGGCTAACGAACGCTTGCTCGCTCTCGATTAAGCTGAATGGATGCAAGAACAACGCCCTTACGTTCAGCGGCAAGCTAGCTCCGCCTTGTGATTCGTACTTCTGTCTTATTTTTATCGAGGCTTGTTCAAGAAAATCCAGTCGTTTCCGTAAAGCAATGACGGCCTCTTCCTTCCCGATATGGGGCAAAGCGGCCAAACCGAGATCGAAGCGGTTGTCACGTTCCCGTGTAGACGACAGACTATCAAGAATTTCATTTTTCAGCTTACGCATACCCACTTCGGTGAGGGCAAACCGGGTCGGCGTTGGTCCCTTGCCGGATTTCTCGTCGGGTGTCTCAGGTGAGATCCATCCTTTATCGCTAAGTTTCTTCAATCCTGCATATATCGAAGTTGTACCGATATTCGCCCATTCTTTATAACCTCGCTGCTCGACTAACTTCATAATATCGTATCCGGAAGCTTGACGATGTTCCGCGATCATTTGCAGGAGCATGAATTCGACATTCGATAATGTATGCATAGAGAGACTCCTTATCTTAAGTATTTCATATATGTAATATAACACTGGTGTAATAAAAATTCAATAACCGAATCTGCTAGAAAACTACAGCTTGAGAATGTTCAAATCAGGAACTGACGAACTTCCGAATGGACGGGTCTTAAGGCGGCACTTGAGCTCGCGGCATCGACCGATATCATGCCGATTTTTTTGTACCCAGGTGATCAACACCGGAAAGCAGTTTGCCGTCGTATGACGCTGACGCGACGGCGTTGCTGTTGCAACGTGTACTTGAATTCCTCAGGCGGTTAAATGACTGAGAGCAAACTCCTGTATGCAGGAAGTCAATTAAGCTAACGGAGAACGTTAGTTCAACAAAACAGCGGCGAATGAAGCTTTATTTTATAGCCTTTATTCGCCGGACTAATATCACTATCGTCTTAATCTGCTGATATAACTACAATCAAGCACAATTTCTTTTCTTATGGTGTGTACCATCACTTGTGGTACGGTTCTCCGCGCTGTCTGTAACGGCAAGTTTTAGGGCCATCCTTTTGCGGGATGGCCCTTTCTTTTTCTCGCTTTGTTCAACTATCGTGTCCCGTTAGTTCAATAACATCCACAGAATTATAGCATGGTAAGAACTAACGTATCACAATAATAGCTGCAATAGAAAGAGTGGATATGGGAGACTACAAAAAATAGTTTACAGACTCTGTTTCAGTCCTTTCTTTAAAATGAGAAAGAGCAACCAGTTTTTTAGACAAGTCACTCTTTAAATTATTAATTAATCTATCTT
Source organism: Paenibacillus sp. DMB20 (assembly GCF_000987955.1). Taxonomy (GTDB): domain Bacteria; phylum Bacillota; class Bacilli; order Paenibacillales; family Paenibacillaceae; genus Paenibacillus_AQ. The sequence continues at coordinate 19,756 of NZ_LAZU01000029.1, read as the reverse complement.
TTTGTTTGTTAAATTAGTTCTCCACTCATTCGTTGGTGTAAGATAACTAATTATTCTTTCATCGATTAAATTCACAAGTTTATTCTCATATGTTTTTCTATAAGGTTTAATAAGTTCTTCTTTTAGCCAACTTTCCTTTGTTCCTTCCCAGATTTCAAAAAGAGTAACCTCATTTGAATTATCAATATCATCTGAAAGAACGGCACTTACAAAAGCTGGTTCATGTTCCATCGCTCTCATATTAGCAGATAATAGTTCTTTGAATTCTTCCTTTTTTTCACTTTTAATTTTAAATCTTATTATAGAGTATTACGTTTTCTTTATTATTACTCATAAATATCCTTCAACTTAATAAGTTTAGACTTATTATCTAAGTAATCATATCATGTTGTAGGCATTGAAACCATGATATTGAATATGTTTTTCATTTAATGTAATGTTGATCTTTTTAGTTATTCTGCTCGTTACTTCAATGCGAAAGGGAGCAGCTGCCCATAGCGGTCTGCTCCCTGATTATTTGAACTATCGTGTTCCGTTAGTTGAATTACACCCAGGCTTTTGGTCAGTACCCAAGTCTTAAATACGCTGCTCTCTCGTCCAATTAATGCAGAAACACAGAGGCTCATCAGCGCTCATCGTGTATACATAATATAATCATCATTCTAACTCATCGCTGTTAGCAACACGGCAATCGTATTATACACCCCGTGAACGATCATCCCAGGCACTACCGATCCCGTCCGCTCATATGTCCATGCAAGCACAACTCCACTAACAATACTCACAGGCATAACATTCAATGTAGGAAAATGTGCAGCACTAAAGATCAGCGAGCTAATCACAATTGCCCACCTCATACCAACACGTGTCCGCAGCCAGCGATATATAAATCCACGGTAAAATATCTCTTCATAGAAAGGCGACACGATCCCTGCTGATACAATACCTATAAGAACAGTAAATAAAGTGACATTTTGCTGCAGACTCTCTGTTTTGCTATTATCCACCGTATTTCCAAGAAAACTTGTGAGATAAAATGCCATCACACTAAGTACGAAGAGAACCATTGTCCAGAGTGGAATCTTCCACCAATCTTTAGCAGGAAACCTCTTTACTCCTACATCTGTCCAGGACAGCTTCTTCGGCCGTAAGGCAACTAAATATAATCCCAGCAAAAGTGTAATCGCGATCGTAAGCCCTGTAAGAGTCCCTGAATAAAGCGTATTACCCAACCATTTTTCATACATTGACTGTACCGCGTATTTGATAACGAACATCACGAATATAAATTCAAGCGCGAGTAAAGCAGTTAGTTCACGCCATGTCCACGTGTCCATCTTCTTCCAGATTTCTGTCCTATTCATACTTAATCCCTCAACTCTCTGTGTTATAATTCAACTATAATAGGTTACGTTACGTTACCTTCAAGCATTATTTTCAGGAGGATCTAACATGAATAGGTGGACAACAGGACAAGTATCCAAACAGCGGAACATTTCAGTCCGTACATTGCGTTATTATGATCAGATAGGCCTTCTTACGCCGAGTTATAAGGAAGATAACGGTCGCCGCTATTATTCAGAGGAAGATTTATTCACTCTCGAAAAGATAACGTTGCTTAAATCACTATCACTACCGCTTGAAGACATTCAAAATGTAATGGACATGCTATCTTTTCGTCATATTCTAATCGCACATCATAATCATCTTCAGAAGCAGCTCACTTCTCTTCAGGGCAGTATTGCAAATACTACGTCTTTGATCAACATGATAGATCTAGAAGGTACACTCTCCTGGGATCGGGTTTCTCATCTGGTCCATAACATACAACCCATTTCTAAACAGTGGATGGATTACTTCAACGATGACGAAAGTGCATTTCTACAGAATGCACTACCCAAGCTCAGCAGTAATGACCAGACCACTCAGCAATATGTCTCTTTGCTGCGCCGGATTGAGTGGTGCATACAGCAATCTGTTCCACCTGAATCTGATGAAGGTTATAACATTGCCTGCGAGTTAATGAAGCTATCACACGAAACCTTTAATGGAGACGAGAAATTGATGGAGAAGTTTTGGGAAGTGAGGAAGCTCCCTACGTTAGAGTCAGGACTATATCCCCTATCCGACGAAGTGCTGAACTTTGTGGAGATTAGCATTGCTCACGCTCTAGAAAAAGAGACGGAACAGAAATAGGAGAATGAGGAATTTTTATTGAAATCATCAGTACAACCGGGGCGTTGATGGTTATATCATACAGACCATAGTGAAGCAGATAGCCGTACAGCAAGGCCAAAAGCTTCGAGGCATTGAACTGGAATTCGACGAGACGCTCAGACAATGTCTGGTCGTCGCGGCCCCTTCCACCGACAAGGTGGACGGGGCTTTTTCTTTGTCCAGACGCAAGTACCCCTCACCCTTTACGATCGTGATCTAGAGCCTCTCCCTTTCTGCAAAGCGAAAGTACCGTCAGAAGCGCGTTCGCTGCCAGCATCGACACTTCTGACACTTTTCTTTCCCAGCCTCGGAGACTCTCCTCCGTCCACGAAGCCCTCTTCCCTCCGTGGGATGTGACGAGGATGCTTCACTCAAAAAGCGATAGCCCCATGTACCTTTTCAGCGTTACCATAGCCCGAAACCCACACACATATATACAAATCCATGCCCCGTAAGGAATTCCGCAAAAAAACTTGCCCCTACTTATGATACGGTTCACCGTATCATCTATAATGCGAAATCGAAGAGCTTTATCGACCAAAATAATTAACTTGTGGACATAAATGAAAATGAGTCCGGTATAATTACCGGACTCATTTCATATGACTGCCCAATACATATGATGTCTGGCTATTTAGGGTCACTTCACAAATGGAGCAGCCTCTATATCATTAAGGTTTCGACACTGATACTAAAAGCTCGTTATCCCCAGAGATGACCGTCAGTTCAGGCGGTAGGATTAGGTCTTTCACGAAGCGTGTATCTCCGATTTCCATCGCGCTGATGTCCAGCTCAACCGTAGATGGCAGGTCTTTCGGGAAAGCCTCTACTTCAACATACGGGTCCTGGATTTGCACAACTCCGCCCGACTTCGTTCCGATCGGAGTACCTACGAATTTCACCCCGAGCTTCGTACGTATGATCTCACCCGTCTGAACGAGCTGAAAGTCAACATGCACAAGCGCGCCGGTTACCGGGTTCCGCTGAAGATCCTCCAGCAGCACCGTCATTGATCGGTCACCTTCCATCTCTAGCTCAATAAAGCCAGATGCCCCTTGTTTTAGCCATTTTTCAAATTGTTTGGTGGAAATATGAATGATTTCGTTATCTGCGTTTTTACCGAACACAACCCCTGGCAAACGCCCCTTCTGACGCAAATTGCGTAGTCCCGAAGAATTTAATCGTGGACGTCTTTCTGTATGAATGCATGCAGCCATGCTCTACCTCTCCTTTACATGAGTGATCTTAGCGCTGTAACAGCAGCCGTCGAATCTCCCTGAACGGGGATCAATAGAGAAACATAGCATCCAGACCTCCATCCTTTCAGATAGATAGCAATACATTAAATGTAAAAACCCCGCAAATACAGACGAAGGCACCCCACTCCGAGGAGTGGAATGCCTATGGGTTTCATCTACCATATCATAGATTGGTGGATATTGATATAAAGTTTTGGATTGAATATGTCTATACCAGAAACAGCCTTTGCTGACAATTGTGTTAGCCAAGACTGTCATATCTAATTTCTACTTATCAATCATTCCCGTAGTTTTCGGCATTCTCGTCAGTAAGGACCACGACCTTGAATTAGTTACTGTTTGTTAGAAATGACTCTATCAAGAAACTTATCTGCGTCACTATTAAATTTCCGACCAAGGAGTATTGGATAACGGCATCACAACATGGCCGCCAACAGGCGACAATTTTAGAGTCATTACATAAGTAGCAGTCTTTTCGGGTAAATGTAGATATCATTTTAAGAAGCTAGTCGGCCAATTCCGCTAGCACCTTGCCAAGTCGATCAAGCTGCTGTTCATTAGCTTCTACGCAGATGGGCTTAGCTTGTTCAAACTCCTCTTTTTTCTTGAAAAGTTGTCGGAAGGTGACCTTGGTGCGGCCATCGAAGCCCTCGAAGGTAGCCGTCACCCGAAATTCGTGAACGTTTAGATGATCAATCACGACCCGCTCCATCGGCACGAACTCAACAAAGACATTATGGTTAGGATAATCCACACCATCCGGTCCGTGCATGGTGAACTTCCACGTACCTCCCGGCCTCATATCGCACTCGTGAAACGTATTCTTGAAGCCTTTCGGCCCCCACCACTTTGCTAATAAACCAGGGGTTGTCCATGCCCGAAACACAAGCTCCCGCGGGACATCGTACTCGCGCGAAGCCATAAGTTCATTTTCACCTATGGTCATGTTCCTACCTCCCCTTCTACTACCTTGCCCAGTGTGTCCAACATGATGTTTGTTCCGTGTTCCCGTGTTTCTGGCGTATCATGTCCGTCAAAGAATGCACCTTGTTCTGTGAAAATCAACTTCGTACCGCCCTCCACCTTGATAAGCTCGACCGTTGTGATCGAGACGGAGATGCGTACGCCGCCCGAATCCAGCGTGTACGTATAGACAATGCGCTGCTCTGGAACAAGCTCCTGGTAGCTGGCGTCGAAGGTAAAGATCGGCCCTTCCGGCGGCCCGCCGCTGCTGTACTCGCGCCCGCCAACCTGGAAATCGAAGATCTCCGGCTTCGAAAACCACTTGGCTTTAGCAATCGGGTCGGCCCATGCTTGATAAACCCGCTCCGGTGGAGCGGCATAATTCCGTTCTACGACGAAGGTTCCATGCTTGACGAATCGTTCGTTCATTCATTTTCCTCCTTATGTTTCGGAATTCCGTTCTCTTCGGCAAGAAAATCTCCCAACAGGTCCAAATGTCGCTCCCAACTCGTTTGCCGCTCAATGACCGGTTTCTCAAATTTTATCTTCATCGCCTGCAGAAGGCTCGTGAAATCTTCAACCCTTAATTCCGCCTTGCCCTGCATAAGCTTGGATACATATCTTAGCTGCTCCAATAGTTTCTGCTGCAGTTTAATCTGTTCTTTGATTTGGTCTATCTGCAGTTCCACGATCTCAAGCGGACTGATCTGCCCGCCATTTAAGGCCGATTTAATCTCCTCGAGAGATAATCCCAGCTCCTTAAGCGATAATATCTGGTGCAAACGCGACAAGTCCAATTCATTGTACAGCCGATGGCCGGATTCCGTTTGTCCCGACGGAGAGAACAACCCGATTTGATCATAAAACCGCAAGGTTCGTACGGTAAGCCCCGTCAGCTTGGCGAGATCCCCGACCTTCCAATGTCTCTTCATGAACCATCTCCACTCTTTGGCGCTAGCTATGTACCGGTAGCTCTATTGTAAAACATTACGTTACGTAAGGTTCAAGCGAAATCGTGACGCTCTGCCAGAATTTTTTTACGCCCTAATCTTGAACACAAGCTATTGGTCCAAACTTATGACAGCGACATGAAACGCTACTGCCAAGCCCGCAGCGAGAACACCCGCCACGACGGCTGGTCGCGCAAGCACATCGACTTGCTAAAGATGATATTCCCTCTCGGTGGCATGACCGAGTACATGCGCATCAAGGGCTTGAATGTAACCTGAGGGGACAGAGGCATGGGCATTTCGGAACCATTTCGCCCTACTTGTGATACGGTTCAGTTTAACGGGTCTATCGGCGAAAAACGGGTAGGAGGCTGCCCATTAACCCCCTACCCGATTAATCTAGTTGTACGGATAAAGCTCCATCTTTAAAACCCGCAGCGATTCCCACGGGAAATCGCCCAGACCCGAGCTGTCTGCCGTAACCCCTGCCTTCTCCCAAGCATCATAATGGCGGCTGTCGTTCGATTCTCCGCGAATGGTCATCGCACCGGATGTATCCACGCAATACATCCCGTACTCTTGAGCCGCTTTTGCTATTGTCTTTTTCCATTCGGGCCAATCGGGATAGGTCGTATCGATGTTGATGGAAGGATCCAACTGAAGCAGTGCACCTTCCGGGATAGAGTATGGATTCGAATCTCTGCCGTCCCCTTGGAGGGCCGGTGCGGAATACCAGCCTTTTCGGGTCCGCGGGCTTGTGAATGTTATGGCGTGCTCGATCCGTCCTTGAGCGATTTCTTCCGGCCGGATGATACCGGCCATGGCAGCCCATCCTGCAGCCACGCCTGATATACCTGACTCAACATGATTAGGTTCCGCGTTCAGATCTACAATACCGCGGCTTCCTGCTTTCCATGTATTATTGGAATAATCGAAAACCGCCAGCCAGGTATCGACTTCCTTGTTAATGGACGGGTTAAGGATGACCAAATGATGGTCCGTGCCCGATGTTGTCCTGGCATATCTGGGAATTCGCGCTTTTATCGTTTCGCTTCCTCCGTAATAGTAGTACGGAATCGTATATTCCTCGCTTACCGGGTTCGCATAAGCAAGGGAAATGCCGTAACCGTCATAAGTCAGATGAGCTTTTCTTTTTTCCGGGACAATGGCGTATTGGATCATAGCCGCAGAATCGGGATCGATTTGCGGATTTTCTCCTATTGGCCGGTTGAATCTGCTCGTATCAGAAAAAAGTCTCGGAAACATTTCCGTCTGGTTCGGGGTCGTGACCGATGCCGTCCAGCTGGCGATATATTGGTTGGAAGCATCCAAAAACTGAACGACATACTGATAGGAAGTTGATTTCCAAAGCAAATAATCCGTATATTCCGTTCCGCCAATAGATGGAAATTCATCGATAAGTACGCCGTTTCGCTTTATTCTAACCTTAAAAGCATTTGCAGGAGGGACCCAGGACAAGTGGGCCGAATAAGAATTAGGTGACGTAATCGTCAGAGCCCCAGCCGTAGGTAAAGGTTCCGCTGTCGGCTTCGCGTTGTAAACCTCAAAACTGTATAAACCGTAATATCCCCAATCGACGCCGGCTTCCGAGCAGTTCACTTTAATAAATCGCGCTGATCCTGCCACAAGCAAATCTTCGATATTACCTTTCCCTGCAGCCGTGTTGTAAATCATACGCCAATTCTTCCCGTCATTCGACGTTTGAATAGTGTAAACTTTTGCGTAAGGCACATCCCAGCGAAGAATGAGGCGGTTGAAGTTTTTGATGGCGCCTAAATCGACATAAATCCATTCCGGCCCGGTTGTACTGCTTGTCCACAACGTTTCGGCCGCATCGCTGTCGAAAGCATAACTGGCATCTCCCGATGAGGCAACACCCCGTCTGCCAAGCGCGAGGTTGTCGAGATTCTTATAGATTGGAACTGTGCCGGGCCCCTGATAAACTTCAAACTCCGACAGTGAATACCCGTTCGCGGATCCGCTGGTTATACCTTGAAATAAAATATAGCGCGCCGACTGCGATGAAAAGAGCAATATATCGTTCCCGCCGATTCCTTCTCTTTTTTGATAAACGGTTGTCCAGCTGATATTATCGTTGCTCACTTTGATGTCGTAATCTTTTCCGTAGGCTTCCATCCACTTGATGACGATGGTATTGAACGAAACCGGGGAACCAAGATCGATCTTCCACCATTGTTCATGGCTGTTTTGAGAAGCCCAATACGTTGCCGCATCGCCATCCGCCGCCTTGTTTGCTTCAAATCCTGGCTGTCGGATGGAGGAGGCATCCGAAGGCTTGTACAGGGCGAGGTTCGCTTGTGCTGCAAGAACGGTTTCGCTTTGTAGAAACGCTAAATTAGGGATAAGCAGCAGCGAGATAACAAGCCATTTCAGGTAAAACCATTTCTTCATGAGCACGATCCGCCCTTCCTTCGTAAGAGTCAGTTGATTTGCATACGGTGAAAGTTAACGACTACATCTCTTTTTCGATCCGCTTCATGAACTCTTCAACGGCGCTGTAGCCGAGCTGCTTGAGATACCAATTATTCGCCGCTGCTTCGATCAAACCGGCTACGTCGCGTCCCGGCTGAAGCTGGATTTCCATATGCGGTATTTGAACGCCGAGATATTCCGTGAACTGCGGTACTACCTCCAGCTCATTGTTCAGGGAATTTTCCTGCCACGGTGACAGCTCAATGTCGAGCACAATTCGCGTCTCGTCCTGAAATGCCCTGCGCCCATATTGGCGTACGACATTGATCAGTCCGACGCTGCGCAGGGCGAGGAACTCGCGTGTGGTCTCATTATGTGTTCCGAGAAGCGTCGATGGGCCCAACTTCTTAAGCACCACAATATCGTCCGCCACAAATCGGTGGCCTCTTCTGATGAGCGTATGAGCTGTCTCGCTTTTGCCAATACCGGATTTGCCCCTGAGCAGGATGCCTATGCCGGAGACATTAACGCATACTCCATGGATAGACACCTCCGGCGCCAAGACTTTCACCAGATAGCTGTCCAGCTTGGCGATAAACTCCGTTGTCGTCTCAGGCGTCCGCAGCAGCGGTATGCCTTCCTGATTGCAGAACTGGGTCAGATAGGGAATCTCCTGCTGTCCTGATGTCACAATAAAACACGGCGGATGATATTTGACAATATTTCCGATATGCAGCTTGCGCTCCTCTACAGTAAGCGTCAATAAATAGGTAATCTCCTTACGTCCGAGTATTTGCACCCGCTCCATGGGAAAAAAATCAAAATATCCAACAAACTCCAACCCCGGTCTGTGCGTTCGTGGACGTGTAATCACGCGATCCATTCGGCTGGCTCCCGCAAGCACTTCCAATGGGAACGCTTCTGTAAGGCTTTTAACAGTGATCGTCTTCATGCGGCTCTCCTCCTGCGACAGGGCGTACCCGAATACGCCTAATATTCAGCACTTCGGTTTTTCGGATATATTCCACGACCGATCGGTACATTCCTGCTAGAGGGTCAACATGCAGCCTTGCTTCGATCCAATAATAGAAGAAATTAAGCTTCGCGAAGCAGCACGGGAGAACGCCATAGTAGCCGTCTCCTTGAGTTTATCCCGGAGGAGCAGCATGCGGAAGTTATTAAGCGGATGGAGCAAGTGATTCGAGACACGTAAGCAACTTATAACAGCTCATCTGCGATCATTTTTGCCTTTTCCGCAAGCTCCTTCATATCATCGGCCGGAACAAGCTCGGCTAAATCGTAAGCCAGCGGATTACGGGAAAACTTGTACAATTCATCCCGAAGCAGGTTTCTTTTTTCTTCGGAGGCATCAATATAAAGTTTGCACGGCTGCCTAACCTCATCCAAATCATGCAAATCGACATAGCCTGATTTAAGAGACTCCAACACAATGGCTGAAAGATCGATTAGAGCTGAGCAGGCAATATCAAGTTCTGCTCGAAACGTGCCGTTAGCATTTTTTATATCAAATCCAATACTTCCGCCGTTTTTCAAGTCTCCCTCGGAAAGCAGAACATCGAAACCCAAGTCCTTTAAAATCTGATTGAGCGTCACAGCCGTTGAGTCCAATTGTTCCAAATAGTCTATTAACGCCAGCGAATCATCGGAACCGCCAATTAAATCTCCCCACCATTTGCTTATGTACATGTTCTTCTCCCACTTTCTTTTAGCAATTGTAATTTTCCAAATGGTTAATGTAGGCTTCAAACTTTTTAGAATATGATATAAAGAGTCATCTACGGACATGTCCCTCTGCATTGTCATCCCAAAGCAAGCGCTCTTCGCAGTAGACAGGAGAACTACATCACCTAAATGATTTCACTTCTAAGGTTCCAGGACTCTTCTGCCATTTTAAGTAGTTCCTGAGTGACTGACAACAGATGACTTGATTTGTCGTTCTGATTCATTCTCTCGTCTTCTTGTAAGATACTAAGAAGCTTATCAATAACCATGATAAACCTAAGCGACGCAGTTGCAGTAAAACCGAAACGAGCAAGTTTGGAATTTCCGTCCCACCCCACATCTCTAAGTCCTTGCATATAGCTTAGAAATAACATTTCCTTATATTCTGCTACCTTGTTAACTGGGACTTTCTTCTTTAATAACGCATATCCAAACATTCGACCCAGCTCTTCTCCAACACCTGAAATGCTTGCAAACTGCCAATCGATCGCTATTAATGAATCGTTGCCATTTAATTGCTCTAAAAAAATGTTATCCCAGTGTACGTCTTGATGGGCAAATACACGGGGCAGTAATTCTAATGTCTCCAGCAAGTTATTTACCCGGGTTCTATTGTTATGATAGAGGACCCACATAGGGCCCTTACCATTACACTCATTCAAATATGAATCCCAAGTAACTTTTTGCTCCTCGATGGGTTTGGCATAAGCAGTACAAACTTCTACCCAAGAACGCATCCAATTTTGGCATAAAAAGGCCTCAGACGGGAGTAGAGTTCCTGTTATGTAAGCCCCGTTATATTTTCCAAGTAAGTAGGATATTTTACGCATGTGCGTGATGGACCAGTCACTCTGAATAGATTCAATAGCTATATCCTCGAGCCAGATCCAAACACTTCCATCAGGACACTCTTCTACCGCATGGCATATAGGCGCCCTTATACCCGGCGGTAGCTGATTCAGTATTCCTGAATGGTAAACCAAAGCTTCGCGTTTCCAGTAATAGTAGTGATCGACTTGATTTCGGATAGAATCGGGTTTTAATGTTTTGAGTATCAGGGCATAATTCTGCTTTCGATTATGGTCAAGAACTGTACAAGATACCCTGTAGACCGAACTTTCTTCCTTGTTTTTTCCAAGTGGGCTGCAATTCCAGGATAATAACTGTAAACATTCTGAAGGTTCAATTCGCTGTAATAGTGACTGTATGTAAGCAGGATCAATCTTGATTTCTTTTCCTGTTTTTGCAGTTGTCATCATTATTTAACCTCTGATTCCTTCTGGATAATTGCGATATACCTCCCGTTTAGCTTTAAACCGGTTCAAGCAATTTTTGGGACTCATATCATATTCGTGACCTAGTACCAAGACCCCTTTTTGAGGGACTTTTTCTTTTTCAGGAGGTATGTGGTTTGTGAATCAACTCTCATAGGTCGTAACAGACCTATTTTGTCATAGTGTCTTAATGTCTTCGTTGATATGCCTTTAATTTTCGATAGTTCACCTATTTTTAGCATTATACTCCCCCAGAAAAGTTTATAGATCAAGCTTAAATCTTATCCTAAGGTTAAAGTCAAATGTCTTTTGAAAAAGTTGTATCTAGTAATTCTCCAAATAACTTGCCGTCACTTGTGGTACGGTTCTCCGCACTGTCTGTAACTGCAAGTTTAAAGGCCATCCTTTGCAGGACGGCCTTCCATGCTTGTTATATTTACGGTTCGCACCGGTATTCCTGTCGTTTCTTCCTTTGTTCTCCGTCAGGTTCCGATTTGTGTGTCTGATTGATTTGCGGCTCCTGGTCAAGAACCGCGAATTTCCGCGATGATGGAGCTGAGAAACTTTTGCTGTTCAACGCTCGCTTTTTCACATATTCCCCATATCAACTGATTTTCATGCTCGGTCAAATCTCGATTGAGCGTCGAACGAATTCGTTGCTTTAAGTTGAAATATTCGCCTCTTTCTTCCACCACCCGAAAATAATGCCCATCAGGATCATAAAAGGTGAAATAGCCGAATTCATTAGTAAATACAGGTTCATTATCAATACGGGCGCCTGCTTGTTTAATCCGTTCATGCAAAGCAAGCAAATCATTCGTTAACATTTCAACCATAGTCACATGCCTCGCGCTGTTTGTGATCCAGAATGAATGCGGAAATACGAACTTCAAATGAGTGATATCTTCCGGCTTGGTTTCCATCAAAAATATACCTGGACCGTTTCCATTTTTCAATGAAACGTGTGCTTCTCCAAATGAATAATCTGCCGAATTCAATTCATAGCCCAACACATTGCAGTAAAAATCTACCGACTTTTTCAAATCCGTAACTGGAAATCTCATGCAACAGTAACCGCTCACATCCGCATTATTCGTTTTTTTGCTCAGCATATGCTACATTCTCCTTTTTAAATTGTATTTTTACGGAGGACTAACGTGAATACGGAAATGAATAAAAAAATATGCTTTAATAAAGCGCCGGAAGAGGGTAGCTGACACAAACCTGCCTTACAAAACATCCTACTTGTTATTCATAACAAGCTTATATTTCTTAAAAATCCAAGAGTTAATCATGTCATTCATCGCATTTTTGCTTATACGAACAGGTGGTTTTTGCTCTTGCAAAACATCTGCTGCATGTGCCAAAAAACGAAGCGGCTTTGTGATTTTCTTGATATCGTTCCCTACTTCATCAAAAAACGCATAAGTTAACGGCTGATGTTCCCGAATATCCTCATAAATATAATACTTCCCTTTTTCATCCTCCAAATCAATTTGAAAACCTTTGGGAAATGATAGCATTACATATGGCAATTCGTCTTCTGCCCATTGTTGGTGATAGGGAAAGCTGATACTTTCATTTCTTACAAAAAAACCAGAGTTTCCATTTCCTATAGTAAGAGAAATAGAATATACAAAGAAAGGGTGGTAATCGGGCTTTTCTTGTACTGTAAAATACTGGTAAAATGTTTTATAAGCCTCATACACCTGATTTTGATCATGTTTTGTCTGGGCATAATTAGTACAACTAAATTGTGCTTGTTTCTGCTCAAAGAGTTTCAAAACACTTTTAAATTCTTCTGGCGTTATGAAGAATTTAAGTTTATAGAATCCGCTGTGTTTCAATCTATCCATCTATCTCACCGCCAAATATAAACTCATTCTACACTATCAAAGTTTAGCAACAGCACATCTAAGAAGTCTGATACCTATTCCACACGTCCAACACATTCTCCTGGGTTCTCCACAACAAAATTTTTCCGCCGATACTTGTGATACGGTTCAGCTTAATGGGGCGCTATCGACGAAAAATACGAAAGGAGCTGCCGATTTCAAAGTGGTCGGTGCGGACTTTAGAAAACTTCTGATACTACGAAGATGAAGTAGGCGCGTTTGGTTCCAAAAATGCGGTAATGTGAATAGGCAAGTCAAAGGCCCCTTACCAATAGGGGCTTTTTGCGTTATGCGTGGTATGGGCGAGAAAATCTTCCCATACTTTGTAAAAAAATTGCCGTTACTTATGGTATGGTTCTTCGCGCTGTCTGTAACGGCAAGTTTTAGGGCCATCCACTGTGGATGGCCCTTCTTTAGTTTCACTTGATTCAACTATCGTGCCCGTTGGCTTAATCATTACCGAATTCGGGACTTTCCAACTAGACTCGGGCCGATGACGTGTTCAGTGCACGGCGCCGCGGACGAGAGCCCTTAGATCCTCCTCGGCCATCTGGTCGCCTTTGCGGAAGTCGACGGCCCACACTCAGGGTTCTTTGAAAAGCTAAACATTAAAAAATAGTTGGTACCAAGCCTCCATCCATTCGAATTGGGGATCCTTTAAATGCGGATGCATAAGGGCTACATACAAATGCAGCCAGTCTGCCTATTTCACTCGGTTTGATAAATCGTTGGATTTCAGACTGAGGCAGGTTCGTTAACATAAAGTTCCTCTCTTTTTCTGAAAACGTCATATCTTCGTTGGAATATATCCCCTCAATAATTTGCTGCACATTTTCAGAAAGCGTGGGGCCTGGCATGATTGTATTGACTGTAACTTCGGTTCCTTTTGTTAATTTGGATAAACTTTTGGATAAGGATAATAGCATGGATTTGGTTATGCAGTACTGCGGCATTAGTCCCGAAGGCATCACTGCTTCTTCGCTCGCGATAAAGATAATCCGACCATAATCATTCTTCAGCATTTTGGGTAGATAAAATTTGCACAATCCATTTGCAGCAAGCACATTGGTACGGAAATAGGTTTCCCATACTTCGTCACTAACATCGTTATATTGCATAATCTCATACTTGCCCATATTGTTAACCAGGATATCGACATCAGGAAATTTTACAAACAACGCTTCTCTTTGTTGAATATCCATAAGATCAGCAGCCGCATTCTGAGGGGAGGTAGCCGGGAAATCGGATTTGATTTGGTTTACGGTTCGGTCAACCTCTTCGTAGTTCCGGCCATTGATAAGTACGTTGACACCTTCTCTAGCAAGTTCAATTGCAATCGCCTTGCCTATGCCTTTCGTTGATCCTGTAACTAACGCTGTTTTATTCTTTAATTCCATATCCATCGGACATTTCCCCTCTCAAAACATTCCCATTCTTTTGTGCTCCGGGTAGTGATTATATTACCTTGTCTGTACGGTTCAGTAACTAGTACACTGCGCCAAAATTCTTGTATAACACGCCAAACAAAAAAACAAGTAACATACTAACTCACTATGGAATGGGCATGGGTGGGTAAGGGAATAAGGGGATTTATTGATCAATCGTAGGCATGCTTAACCGCCCTTCAGAAAGCGAAGTTGCACCTAAATTTTGATTACGCCAATTGGTAGGAGTATCGCCTTCCCAAATGCGAAAAGCGCGGTAAAACGAGTTCTGATCTTCATATCCAATCAAGAAAGCCACTTCCTTAATATCAAGCGAGGAGTTCGCCAAGTACGCTAGTGCCTGCTCATGTCTGGCTTGTGTCAACAAATTCTTGAAGGTAGTGTTCTCGTCAGAAAGCCTGCGCTGCAAGGTACGATCGCTCATCCCCAGCTCTTTCGCAACAGAATGAATGTCGGGGCATCCACCTGTGAGGCTGCGTTTCATGATCCATTTCACCATCTCCGTAACGGAGCGATTCCGCTGATGTCCATCCAACGATTGGTCTAAAGCAGGGGTCAAGATCTCCAGCAGCTCTTTGTTGTATGAGGCAAAAGAGCAGTCCAGATCTCTTCGATGCAGCGTCAACCGGTTATATGGGGCTTCAAGCCGGATCGGGCAGCCGAAGTATGCTTCAAGGACCTGCACATCACCTATAGGGTGCATAAATTCGACCGATTGTGCCGTCACATGTTGACCTGTACCCCGGCGCCCCAGTTCTACAAGAAAAGCCAGTGTAATGCCAACCAGTATTGGCGGACCGGGATGCTCGGCGTGCAACCATTCCATTTCAATGGTACATAGTTCTCCCTCTTCCTTGATGCTTAAGCTTTCGGGGGGACACAGAATTTTGTACCGAGCCATTCGGTGTAGAGCATCTTGGTAATCACGAGCATGGTAAGTTGCTAAGACAGATGGTGGGTACTTCGCTGTTTCAAATATACTCACAAGCTGGACGATAGCTTTTGCAGTATCACCAACAAGATCGGCATAAGCCTGCCAAATCGCGAAATATTGCGTGGTTGTGACTACCGATTCATTGACAATGGCAAGCGGAAGTCTTGCCCTACGTGCTACGTCGTGGGCCGCAATCCCTAAATGACGTAGGCTTGCCCAAAATCCTAAGGGCATCTTAATACGGTCAGAGGCATGGGATTTCATAACATTTGTTCCTCCTTAAGCTGCCTCAACATTCCTGCTATATCACTACTTTAAACAGAATTCTATGCGGCACAAGCTTTCTTGCCTGTCCTCCTCCATCAAAAAACTTACAGCTATTTGTGATCGGTTCGCCTTAACGGGGCTATCGGCGAAAAATAAGAAGGAGCATGTCGCGGCGTGACAGCTCCTAGAAATCCAATTAATAACGTAAACCATATTCTTTTTTCGCCGTCCTCTTAACTTGCGCTCTACATTGTAAATGTGCTAAGTAAAGACGGCCATACGGAAATTTTCTCACGGCAGGATGGACATAAGGTTTCCCCCGCTAAATAATGCAGATGCCCAGCCAATGTTTGCTCTCCGATCGCTGCCGCCCGCTCCGCTAGTGCGCGTACTTCTTCATCTGCAAATGACGCTGCCGGAACGATTAGATGTGATTCCTGGCCAGTGTGAAAAACGGGATCATGTTCATAGACTTGAAGGATTCCTGCATGATCTTCATTAGGCCATATGAACACATCTTCCCCGCAGGCCGGACACACGGCCACATACTCATCACCGCTACTAAACGTCATCAACATGTTGGCAGGGATATATGAGCCCCGATAAGCAGCATCCGCAACAAGAATGTAACGCTTCTCTATCTCATCTATGGAATGTTGGGCTGTATAGGCGAATACTTCATTTGTAAGCACCCTGAGCTTGCCGATTGCCTCTACATATTCACGATACAATTCCGTACAAACGGAGCTGCCTACATCCTCAGCTAGTTCAGCCCAGGATGCTGGGAATGGCGCCTCATCTCGCCCATCGCGGCTTGCCTCGATGATACCGCAATTGATAAACAGTTCTTTACGCACTTCCGCATCCGAAGTGGAGCATGCTAGCTGTGCCAAAAACGGCATCGCCGCATAGGTAGCCGTATATATCGTGTTTTGATGGAACAAATACTCCTGAAAGAGTTCGTCAAAAACCTCCTGGCTATATTCCTGCATCAGCTGCTGCAATAACACAGGTACGTTGTCTGCAGAACTGTACGGTCCTGTCAGCTTTCCCCATACGTCGCTATTCCACTTAAGCAAGCTTTCCCTCCGTTCCTAATTGCCAATTTCTACCCTTTTCTACTTATTGTATCACATAAAAAACACTGGAATCAGTGCCCAACATCCTAACTCTCCAATGTCACTTAAGGATACTTCTCGGCTTAACGGACCTTACAACCGACTGCGTCAGCCCTCTTTCTCTACAAAATGCCGCCCCACGGAGTAATATTCATCCTTATTCACGGCATCGTCCAGCCACTTCATCAGCTTCACCCCGTCCTGTTCGGCTTTATAGAAATGATTTAATGGGGAGAGTGTATGTGGTGTCCTGCCTGTCTTCTCGTTAAGACCGTAATCAGTGATGTAATAATAGTAGCCTGGCAATACTTCAGTTAGCTCTCCGGCAGATTGCAGCATGCGGGCCGACCAGCGATGCACATATTCGCCATCGTCCGAAACGTCACCATTCAGATCCTTTTCAAAGTCGAACAGCAGCTCATCATAAAGCGTATTGGACTGCAAAAGCACCGCATTGTCCGGGAGCAGCTTGCGGTTCGCCGCGAATACGGACGAAATCAAATCGCCGTGGACTTCATAACCAAAGGTTGCTGCAAAGTCGGCCTTCCATTCGTTATCGATAATATCCGGCCAGCGGTCGGCATTTAGGTAGGAGCCGTCCGAATATTGATAAATGCGGGCATCCGGGTAGCGTTTCGCAATCTCAGGCGCCCAGAAAGCAGCTCCGAATCCTCCGGCGCTTTCTCCCGCAATGAGGATCTTTTCCGGCACAGCGAAATGGTTTGCAATCCATTCCAATGCTGCGCGCGTATTGGCTTGACCGTTGTAACGCATTGTAAACCGCTTGCCTTTAGCGTCCGTATATTCCTTGGATGCATTCCCGATATGCAGATCACCAGTAGAATAAGGGATATATACAATATTCCAATCCTTGAACGGATTGTCAGGGTTATTATTTTTCAACAGGCCGTCAAGCGTACTTACTTTAAAGAATGGAATGTTCGGAAAGTAATATTTGATCTCACCGCTCTTCATTACATTACTCAGACTGATCGGCTGCGCGGCAGTCACCGCATCCCAGGCGACACCGCCCCCAGAAAAATAAATGATCAATTTATCCTCAGCAGCTGCTCCCTTATTGGCAAGTAAATAGTATTCCGAACCGTCGGCAGAAATTACTTGTGCATCCTGGTCAAACTTGATTTTATTCCAGACATAGCGTTCCGCAGCAGCCCATTTATCCGGTTCAGCAGGCTTTTCAAGTATGAAGAAATAAACATAACCCGCCAAAATACCCAAAATAAGTGTAATTCCGCCTATCGCAGTCAGGAGAATCTTGTTGATTCTTTTCACTGTTTTCTTTTTTGCCACACAAAGACCGTCCTTTCAACCATAAAGTAGTCCACAAGTTTTTCAAATAAAAATAGACGGTATTCACTACCGTCTGCAACGTACTGTCCTCGGTCATCTCAATCAATAATATCAGGCTGGCGATAAGTCAAAACGTGGAGCTAAAGTAGCTATTTTTCTCTCCGCCCTCCTTCCAACCATAATATATCCCCCAGATCAGAGCGTAAAGTGCTTACTGTTTTGCTACTTGCCTTTTTTTACTGATCATGGCTATATTTTTTCTCGAGCATTGGACAAGAACTTATATCCTTAAATCAAAAAGTCCGCTGGTTATGCGGACTTTTATGCTACAAATCTATTTATTCTTCAATTCAATTTTAAATACATCACCCGCCTTCCCACCAAAGACGATCATCCCACCTTCAGGCAGTACTACCGAATGATTGTTAGTCACCTTTGAGAAGTTCACAACCATTCCATTCTTGTCGTAAACGGCAAATCCCCCACTTGCCGGAGTCTTAACGCTCATGACTCGATTGGCTAATTTTTCATCAATTTTATACCATTTCGCCTGACCACTCGATGGTATGATGATGCTTAATGAATCCTTCCCATCATAAAGGATTGGAATAGCGTCTTCATTGATATAGGAGAATCCATCAATTTTTAAATACTCTGTATGTCCTTCTTTATAAAAGTTGAAGGTATTCAGGGACGATTCTGCCGTCTAGAAATCATAATATCCTTTTTCTCCAATCCCAATGGTCCAGAAATGGTTCGCCTTTTTCCAATCTTCCTCCAGCCATTCTTTGTTGTCTTCATAGGTCCCGGCGGCTTTCATCTCTTCAATGGTTTTGGACAGATCAGTCGGTGTTGCGTCACGGTAAATGCCGACGCTAATGTCCAGAAAAGAGTAACCATACGCCGCCTCGGAATCGTCTATACTACCGTTGTTTTTGTTCGTTAGCAGAGCGACCAGTTCCTCTCCCGGTAGTTCAAAGACGCGATAACCGTCGAGTATCGGAATTATTTTCTCGCAAAACGGACCATAGATACATTCCAGAAATGCAACCTTCCCCTCTCCGTTGAAATCCACCCGAAGTTCCAGTTCGTCGTAAAACCATTGCGCCCCATACGTCCGCGGCGGGGCGCCAAGCAATTGCTCGACCTCGTGGGTACTTTGCCCAAATGCGAGGAAACCAATCCCCGTGATGTCGATTCCCTTCAGCGGCTCCAAATGCAACGTCCTCATCTTTGCCTCCCTGATTCAAATATTTGTGTCATCACTGTTCGGCAGCTGTGCTGGTAAACCCCATTAAAGGATTTTAAAATAAAACGTGAAGCTTTTCTACAAAGAAAAGCCCCTCAGATATATATTAATCTATATGTATCTAACTCACTTGATGAAAATTAGATATGCGAAACCTCATTAAATTTGAATTTGATATTCCCGTGCATTTCCCCAAAATCCTCAATTTCTTTCGCCGTTTGCGTCCCGATCAAAATATCGGCCATCATGCCGTTGGAACGGAACCAGCCTAGTCTGCGTTCCCGTTCGTTATAGAAAAGAGCGCAAAACGGATGGTAATACGTGTCCAATGCCCGGAATGAACTGCTAAATTGTTGTTCCGCAAGCTTTCTCGCTTGCAACGAAGAAACCAACTCGCCCTTTAATCGACCTTTGGCGGAATGCTTCATGTGGCTGATGGCAAAGATCGCCGCAGTAATCATGACGTTTTCACAAAAAGATTCCATATTGGGTTCGCAGTACCATGCTTCATCGTCCATGAACATAATTTGTCTTTTGACCGCTGATAACGCAAAGGGATCTTTTTTTCTCATCCGATAGACGATATTTCCGTCCGAAACATGGATTTCGTCAATCGGCAAGTAGCGGTCTTTCTTTTTCGAATTTCCGTCGGTCGTCAGCAGTGGATCGTTGCCGGC
>NZ_LAZU01000030.1 GCF_000987955.1 Paenibacillus sp. DMB20 | reverse complement strand
CGACAAGAGCCAGATCGAGGAATATCTGCGCGCCTACCATGGCGAGGGCATCCAGCATATCGCCCTGCTCACCGACGACATCTACAAGACCGTCGACGTGCTGGCGGCGCGCGGCGTACCCTTCCAGGATACGCTGGACGCCTATTACGACCAGGTGGATGCCCGGGTGCCCGGCCACGGCGAATCGCTGGCGGCCCTGCGCCAGCGCCGCATCCTCATCGATGGCGCGCCGACCGAGGGCCAGGGCCTGCTGCTGCAGATCTTCACCCAGAACGTGATTGGCCCGATCTTCTTCGAGATCATCCAGCGCAAGGGCAACGAGGGCTTCGGCGAGGGCAATTTCAAGGCGCTGTTCGAGTCGATCGAACTCGACCAGATCCGCCGCGGCGTTCTCGGCGACAAAGCGGGATAGCCGCCCCCGGTGCCGGCGCCGCCGGCCGCGACCGCGCGCGCTCGATGCAAGGTCCGGCGCGAAGCCTGATGTCACATTTCTGAAATAATGCTATTCTTCTCCTTGGCCGAAGACTGGCTGGACATGCGCCCGCCCGCACGGCCGGGGAGAAGCGTCATGAATCGGATATTGATCCGCCTCGGGGCTGCGGCCCTGTGTCTTGGAATCGCCGGCACGGCCCATGCCGCCACGAACATCATTGGCGGCGGCAATGCCGAAAGCTGTTACGAAGCCGCCAAGTTGTCCCAGCCCGGCCCCCTCGCCCTGGACCCCTGCAATCGTGCGCTGACCGAGGAATCGCTCAGTCAACGCGACCGGGCGGCGACACTGGTCAATCGCGGCATCATCCGCATGCGTCTTGGCCGGTTCAATGACGCCATCGAGGACTACCGCGCCGCCATCAGGCTGAAATCCGATCTCGGCGACAGCTATATCAACCTCCGCCCTTGCCCTCGTCCACACCAGGCAGGAAGAAGCAGCACTGGCGGCGTTGAACCGGGGCCTGAGCCTCAACCCGTCCAATGCGTCCGTCGGCTACTACACCCGCGGCACGGTCCATGAACTGCTGGGCAATGTCCCGGCGGCCTTCGCCGACTATCAGCGGGCCGCCGAACTGGCCCCCGACTGGGAGGAGCCGCGCGCGCAACTGTCGCGCTTCCGCATCATCTCCCGACCGCGCATGACCGCCTGACACCCCGCCACAATGGGGAGGGGCGGCCGTCGCGCGCGACCGCTCCTCTCAACCAATAAGAATATCCATGGCCGCCAATTTGACTTGAAACGGACCGGAACACCAAGGTGACCCCCGGATATACCGGCGTGGCGACAGCGCCACGCGCTTTTGACGGACACGGGTCACGGCATGACAACAGGCAAGATCAAGGTAGCGATCATCGGCTCGGGCAATATCGGCACCGACCTGATGATCAAGATCATGCGCACCTCCGACGTGCTGGAGATGGGCGCCATGGTCGGCGTCGATCCCAACTCGGACGGCCTGGCGCGGGCCCAGCGGCTCGGCGTCGCCATCACCCACGAGGGCATCGACGGCCTGCAGAAACTCCCCGTCTGGCCGGAAATCGGCATCGTCTTCGATGCCACCTCGGCCAACGCCCACAAGCGCCATTCGGAAATCTGCCAGGCGGCCGGCAAGGTGATCGTCGACCTGACGCCCGCCGCCATCGGCCCCTATGTCATTCCGGTGGTCAACGGCGAGGACCATCTGGACGCGCCCAACGTCAACATGGTGACCTGCGGCGGCCAGGCGACGATTCCCATCGTCGCCGCCATCAGCCGGGTCGCCAAAGGTGCATTACGCCGAGATCGTCGCCTCGATCTCCTCGAAGTCCGCCGGCCCCGGCACCCGCGCCAACATCGAACGAGTTCACCGAAACGACGTCGAAGGGCATCGAGGTGGTCGGTGGCGCCGCCCAGGGCAAGGCGATCATCATCCTCAACCCGGCCGAGCCGCCGATGATCATGCGCGACACCGTGTTCGCGCTGTCATCGGGCGCCGATGAAGCCGCCATCGAGGCCTCGGTCGAGGCGATGGTCGCCCAGGTGCAGCAGTATGTGCCGGGCTACCGGCTGAAGCAGAAGGTGCAGTTCGAGCGCTTCGGCTCCAACAACCCGGTGCGCATTCCGGGCCTGGGCAGCTTCGAGGGCATCAAGACCAGCGTGTTCCTCGAGGTCGAGGGCGCGGCGCATTATTTGCCGAAATACGCCGGCAACCTCGACATCATGACCTCCGCCGGCATGGCGACCGCCGAGCGGATCGCCAAGCGCAAATTCCTGAAGAGTGCCGCCTGATGACCCGCTTTGATCCCACCCAGACCAAGCTCTACATCCAGGACGTGACGCTGCGTGACGGCATGCACGCCATCCGCCACCAGTATGGCCTCGATCATGTCCGCGCCATTGCCAGGGCACTGGACGAGGCGCGCGTCGACGCCATCGAGATCGCCCATGGCGACGGCCTCAACGGCTCCAGCTTCAACTACGGCTTCGGCGCTCACACCGACTGGGAGTGGATCGAGGCGGTCGCCGACGTGGTGAAGCACGCGCGCCTGACCACCCTGCTGCTGCCGGGCATCGGCACCGTCGAGGAACTCAAGCACGCCCACAGCCTCGGCGTTACCTCGGTGCGCATCGCCACCCACTGCACCGAGGCGGACGTCGCCAAGCAGCATATCGAGGCGGCGCGCAACCTCGGCATGGACACCGTCGGTTTCCTGATGATGAGCCACATGATCGAGCCGGACGCGCTCGCCCAGC
>NZ_LAZU01000009.1 GCF_000987955.1 Paenibacillus sp. DMB20 | reverse complement strand
CGCAGGAACGTCGCAAGATCGTCGAAGCGCTGGCGCTGGCCGCTGCCGGTCAGGCCGCGCGCATTGCCGTGACAGCGCTGATCGGCGGCCGTGTGCGCCACCTTGACCTGATGCTCGCGCCGCTGCGAGGCCGCGATCAGCGCGTCGACATGATTGTCGGCACGGCCGTCGACGTCACCGATCGCGCGGCGTCGGAAAAATACCGCCAGCTTGCCGGGCGCATGGAGGCACTGGGCAAGCTCGCCAGCGGCATCGCGTTCGATTTCAACAATCTGTTGTCGATCATCAGCGACAGCATCGAGACGTTGCAGGATCATCTGGGCGACACCCAGCGGCGCGCCCGCTGACGGAAACCGCCCTCCGTGCCGCCTATCAGGGGGCATCGCTCACCCGCAGCCTGCTGTCGTTCGCGCGCGAGGAGGCCATGACGCCGGCACCGGCGGATGCCGGCCGGCTGGTGGCATCAGCGGCCGATCTGCTGCGCCGTATCCTGCCCGCCAATATCGAGCTGGGTCTGACCTGCGCGCCCGACTGCGCACTCGATCGCACCGACCCCGGCCAGCTGCAGAATGCGCTGGTCAATCTGGTGGTCAATGCCCGCGATGCCATGCCCGCCGGCGGCGCGTTGCACATCAGTACGGATCGGGTCCGGGTGGAGGAAACACGGGCGGCCCTGCTTGGCGTCGCGCCGGGCGATTATGTGTGCGTTCGTGTCAGCGATACCGGCTGCGGCATGACGCCTGATAGTGGCGCGGCGCGCGGTTCGAGCCGTTCGTTCACCACGCCGGGAGAATGCGAGCGGGCTTGGCCTGTCGATGGTCCACGCCTTCGCCCGCATGTCGGGCGGTCAGGTGGAGCTGGAGTCCCGGCCTGGCGCGGGCACCTCGGTAAGTCTGCTGCTGCCGGCGCGCGTCACCCCAACGCCGCTGCGTAGATTTCCGGCTTGAAGCCGGCGATGCGCTGGCTGCCGGTGTCGAGGATCGGGCGCTTGATCATCGACGGCTGGGCCACCATCAGCGCCACCGCCTTGTCGATATCAAGCTCGCGCTTGTCGCTGTCAGGCAGGTTGCGGAACGTGGTGCCGGCGCGGTTGAGCACCGTCTCCCAGCCCAGTTCCTCCGCACCAGGCACGAACCCGCGCGGCATCGATGCCCCTGCTTGTAATCATGAAAGGCATAGGCGACGCCATGGTGGTCGAGCCAGGCGCGTGCCTTCTTCATGGTGTCACAGGCCTTGATGCCATAAAGCATGATCGTCATGCCGTTTCTCCTCGGCGCGGGTGTCGGATCGGGCAAGCTCTATCGTCCGATCACGCCGCGGGGAAGCGGGGACGATCCGGGTCGCGGGCTCAGCCGGCGCGACTGAGGTCCAGCGCCACGTCGACGATCATGTCCTCCTGGCCGCCGACCATCTTGCGCCGGCCCAGTTCGACGAGGATCTGCCGGGTGTCGAGGCCATAATCATCGGCCGCCTTTTCGGCATGGCGCAGGAAGCTGGAATAGACGCCGGCATAACCGAGGCTGAGCGTCTCGCGGTCGACCCGCACCGGGCGGTCCTGCAGCGGCCGCACCAGTTCCTCCGCCGCGTCCATCAGCTTGTAGAGGTCGCAGCCATGGTTCCAGCCCTTGCGGTCGGCGGCGGCGATGAACACCTCCAGCGGTGCGTTGCCGGCACCGGCACCCATGCCGGCGAGGCTGGCGTCGACGCGGATGGCGCCGCCCTGCACCGCCACCATCGAGTTGGCGACGCCGAGGCTGAAGAAGGTAACGGCAGGCAGCAGATATACGAACGCAGGCATCGTCTGCATGAAGTCCAGAATCGGAATGATAATGCGG
Source organism: Paenibacillus sp. DMB20 (assembly GCF_000987955.1). Taxonomy (GTDB): domain Bacteria; phylum Bacillota; class Bacilli; order Paenibacillales; family Paenibacillaceae; genus Paenibacillus_AQ. Next base: position 100 of record NZ_LAZU01000009.1, on the reverse strand, counting down.
GATGCCGTACGGCTGTAAGCACACCAAATCCCGATCGGAACGCCCAACAGCACCGAGATCAGACCTGAAGTCAATACAAGGCTGAGGGTGTCCATTGTTT
>NZ_LAZU01000042.1 GCF_000987955.1 Paenibacillus sp. DMB20 | reverse complement strand
CAGGCAGCCAAGCTGGGCCGCGCCAAGCTTGCCGGCGGACAGGTCGGCGCCGGCCTCCTCCAGCAACTCTCCACCTCCCCGGCCAGCAGGGCCCGGCCCTCCATCAACCCGCCCATATGAAGGGCGGCTTCATGCAGTCGGTGCCATGGATAAGCCACCTCTAGCTCAGCTGCTCCTTGAAAATTTTCCGGTGTCAACACGGTCACCTCGCCCATCCGTTTAAGCCATACCACCTTTCCCTCCTCCGGTTCGCCGGCCAAGCAGGGAGACAGGGCCGAATAAAGATACCTCCCCCAATCTTTTGCCCTCCAGCGATCCATTTCCCGGATTTCCTGATATCCCTCACGGACGGCGACCGCCCAGCCAAGGGGAAGCGTGCCCGCCAGCAGCACCAGCTTGTCCGCCAACAAGCACCCTTCATCCTCATGATCCATTTTGCCAAATACGCCATTCCCGCCGTGTTTCACGCATAACCACCACCATACATCCACCTTCATGTCCAGCGAAACCTCCACCCGCCAGGCACTTCGCGTTCGGACTGCATAAACTGCCGCCTGCATCGGCTACACCCCTCCCTGTCTTTGTTCCATTACGACTTTTACAAACAGACTTTAGTTGGACTTTAGTTGCTAATGTCCATTCGACAAAAAAGCACACTCCTTACCTTGAAAGGCCGGAGTGTGCTTCACGCCACTGCATATTTATTTCCCGAGGCTTGTTTCCCCGATCCCCCCGTGCTCGCGTAGTTAGTGAACATAAGGAATACGGGCCGCCTCCATCGGAATTCGCAAATCGATATAAAAATACGAACCATCCTGCACCCGACCCTTTTTCTCGTTCAAATCCCTTACCATATCCGGACTTGAACCATGATCAAGAATAGTTGTCTCAATACCGGACAAATGGCATAGTTTTTGTGCAATGAGTTTCGTCTGGTCCTCCGAACGGTCATCAAGCACCGTTACCCGCACCCGGGTTCCGTTCAGCAGGGCGTACAATGAAAGGGCTCTCAAATACCATTCCACCTGCCGCTCATGATTGGAAGTAACGAGCACATAATGCACATCGGAGCGCCGTTTGCACGAACCTGAAACCTTACGTCTGGCGTGCATCCAATGCACCAATGCGACTGCAGCCCCGTATATGGCCAGGATCCACAATAAATGGTCAACCATGAGACTCACCTCCTTCTCTTACCGACAGTATATGTCGAAGGCGGGAAGGCGGTGACAGGAACAAAGACGGTGCCCACACAATAAAGGCCGGTCACGGCATGGGCTTGGTCCGATGAGCCTTTATCACGACAGAATCACCGGGATTTTGCAACGTCTGTAAATTAACAGGCTCATCTCTATCCAATACTGAACAAAAATTTAAATCCTCCCGATCCCTTCACCAAGCGGATTGTCAGACTCCTCACTTGTTTTTCACTGAATTAGCTCCTCAGTCTTAGAATTTGAGTTGCGAAAACCAGCCTGCCGGACATGCCCCTCTTTACGTCCACGGTATCGCTTGACAGCGAAACTGATACGCATGCCAACAATAATCCTCAAACCAAAAAGGAACCGCCATCCTGGCGATCCCTCTCCCATGCATAAGCGGCGTCCGTGCCCCGGACCGCGGCTTAAAGCGTCACCCAGCCGTATTTGATGGAGTTGATCACGGCCTGCGTACGGTCGTCGACCTCCATCTTTTGCAAAATGCTGCTGACGTGGTTCTTTACGGTTTTTTCGCTGATGAACAGGTATTCCCCGATCATCTTGTTGCTCTTGCCCTCGGCCATCAGACGAAGCACCTCGGCTTCGCGGCGGGTCAGCGGGTTGTTCTCGCCGGCAACAAACTTCACTCCGGCTTCCCGCGAGCTGCCCTCGGCCATGGCACCCGCTTCATTCACGTAAGTCATGCGGCGGAGCTGCTGGATCAGTTTGCCCGTCACCTTCGGATGGATGAAAGCAAAACCTTCATACACGGAACGGATCGCATTGATCAAGGATTCGGCCTCCATGTCCTTAAGCAAGTAACCGTTTGCTCCCTTACGGAGGGTTTCAAATACATAGCTCTCATCATCATGAATCGACAAGATAATGACTTTGATTTCCGGGAACAGTTCGCGCAGCTTCTCGGTAGCCTGCACGCCGTTTTCGGTAGGCATGTTGATGTCCATCAGCACGATGTCCGGCTTTTCCTGATTGCAAAATTCCAGCACCTGAATGCCGTCACCGCACTCGCCGATCACGTCAATGTCGTCCTCCATATTTAAAATACGTTTCAGCCCCTCGCGGAATAGCTGATGGTCATCCGCCAAAAGGACTTTAATGACCTGGGTTTCGTTCTCGAAATTTTCCATCCTGTTACTCCTTTCTCTTCTCTACGTTCGTCGGGATATGGATGATGATCTTCGTCCCTTCGTTCTCGGCCGACTCGATCTCCATTCTCCCTTCGAGCAGTTCGACCCTCTCCCGCATGCCGATCAACCCAAAGTGGTCCTTGCTCTTTTGTTCCAGTAATTCAACCCTGAATCCTAGTCCGTTGTCTTGTACCACGATCTTTACCATTTGTGCCTGGTAAGTAAGTTCCACTAACACATAAGTCGGGTAAGCATGTTTGGATGCATTCGTAAGTGCTTCCTGCACCAGCCGGTAGATGGCCGCCTCCATCGCAGATGAGAGACGATGCTCTTTGCCCCGCGTTTCGAACAACGTACGGATCTTGGTTTTTTCTTCAAAATCATGCACGTATTTACGGAGAGTGGGAATCAGTCCCAAATCATCGAGGGCCATTGGTCGTAAGTTAAAAATAACTTTGCGCATTTCTTCAAGGCTGGATCGGACCTGTCCCTTCAAATCTACTATTTCGTCCTGTACCATCTTAAATTCCTGCTTCGCGAGCATTCTTTCTACAATTTCCGTCCTAAGAACCAGATTCGCGAGCAGCTGTGCAGGGCCGTCATGGATTTCACGCGCTATGCGCTTGCGCTCTTCCTCCTGTGCCAAAATAATTTTCAAGCCGATAACCTGGCGGTTTTTTGCCGTTTCGATAATCCGGGACACCTGCCCCAGTTCTCCGGACAAGTATTCAAGGACGACTCCCATTTGCGAACCGATGGACTCTGCGCGATCGACCGAATTCTCAACGCTGCGGACCCTTTTTTGGAGTTCGTCTCGTCGGGCCTTCAGATACATTTCCTTCTCGCGGTAAATCATGAGATCAAGCTGAAGCTGGGTAGCTTTCTCATAGGCCTGCTTGATGTCCTCTTCCTTATACCGGACAAAATCCCGGCTGACCTCGGTCAGCCGGATCCGTGAACGGCGGTAGTTCAGCTCCAACTGATCTACCTTTTCCAAGGTTTCCGTCGTTTCTTTCAATACCTGCTGCAGTTCCTGATTGAGAGATACGAGCTCGTCGCGCGATGTCTCCAATATCTCAAACATCTGGTATTTGCTGTCCTCCATCACTTGGATGGCGTTCTTTATGACACGGTCGATGGCATCAGCTTGATAATCCACGCACTCTACTCCATTTCTAACGTTTCATACACACATCATACCATATCATGATTGGATCGTAACGGTCTTCGTTTTCTTGTCCCATTTTACATTAAGGCCCAATTGCTCGGATACAAGCCGAAGAGGGACTAAAGTCCTATTACCTGTGATGATTGGTGCAACCTCAGCCGAAACCCTTTTGCCGTTGAGCACGAATTCTTTCTTGCCGACGGTGAGATCCATCACCTTGCTTCCGCGCAGTACGGTTACCCGTTGGGCTGCGCCTTTCCAAGCGGCCTGGCCTCCGAAGGCATCAAGCACGTACTTGATCGGCACGTAAGTGGTTCCGTTTTTCAAAAGAGGTGCCGAATCGATCGCTACCTTATTGCCGTTCACCGTCATCGACTTCTGGCCGATCGCCATCAGTGCCGTGCCTGTCGGCAGTCCCGCATCGCTGGAAAGAGCCGGCATCGTAAAACGGATATTGTCAAAAGACACCGAACCGGTCAAAGCCCGTTCATCCTGTCCTTCCTCCACGTTCACCACATACATCCGCTTCAGCTGCGCCGGGAAAGCGATGTTATATTGGCTGAGATCGACGTTCAGCGTTTTCCAGCCTTTCCAGTCGATCACTTTCGCCAGATCCACGTACACGGTTTTTCCGTTGTTGTCTTTCAACTCCGCGCGGAGCCAGTTTAGACTATGATCCCCGTCCACGTCAAGCGACATGGCCGTCGCGGCTGCGGGAATGCTTTTTCCGGTGGAACCGTTAAATTGGGCGTAGGCGTACATTTTTTGCCCGATTCCGCCGTTCATATCGTAATCCAATTTCAAAACATTGGAATTTGCATGCGTGTCGTTTCCTTTCACGATCGCTGCTTTGCCGGTCACCCCGGAAACGTTCGTCGTAAAGCTAACCGGGTAGTTCACGTTTTCAAAATCCTCCCACGTGCTTTCTCCCGCCGTGGAGAGAACAACCGCCGTGCTGAAACCGTCGTAACGGGCAATGGCATAGCCTACTTTGGCGTTTGCATCCACCGATGATACCGTCAAACGGCCGTCATTGACTTTTCCTTGAAACCCGACGAATTCCCACTTCAACGCGCTGTCCGGCACCGTGAGACTCTGTCCGTTGTTCAATACGGCCGTAACCGGCACGGAAACGCTTGTGCCTGCTTGCAGCGGAGCCGTGGCTGTTCCCGGTTTCAGCGAGGCGATATCGCTGCCGCCAAGAACCTGTACCTTCACGGTGGCTTTAGCGCTGCCGCTAACAGCCGTAAGCGTGGTTGTTCCCGGAGCTACCGCTGTCACGCTCCCTCCGCTGACCTTTACATTTCCGTTGCTGGGCTTCCAAGTCGGATTTACGGTCTGCATATCGACCGGGTTATAATACGTGTCATAGCCCTTCAGTTGATAAGAACCCGTTTGCCCGATAAGGAGCATGGTATCTCCGCTCACTTTAAAGCCCTTTAGAGACCCTTCAGGCGCGGTTGAAAACACGCCCAACGAGTTAACGACGCTTCGCTGCGCCGATCCGTATTCCGTGTTGAACGTCAGCACCGTGTTGGTTTCTGCAAGCGGACGGTTCACCATGGTCGTGGAGCCTCCGCCGTCCAAATTCAGGCCTTTATAAACGCCGATTTTGACCATAAAGTCCTGCAGCTGTCCAAGCGACATTCCCGCGCTGCCGCTATGTTTTTCCGTTGCAATCAAGTATGCATACCGTTGATCCTTGGAGTATCCAACGGCCGTACGCGCCCGGTAGCCGCCGATGCTGCTGACATCCCTTGAGAAGGACGACGCTTTTCCGTCATTTACCAAAATCGTATGGCCGCCTATCATCACTTGAAGCGATTCCGGGTCCATTTGTTTTCCGGTATGTTTGGAAACCAAGGAATAATCAGCCGTTAAACGCTGCCCAACCGCGAGGTTGTTTTTCACGAAATTGGCAGCCGTGCCATGGGTTCGCAAAATAAAGCTTCCTTCCGGAATCGGGGTCTGCAATCCCCCGGCTTCCGATATTTTTGTAATCACTCCATCGGTTACCATAACCTCTGTCGGCGTCGTAGAGCTATTTGACGGACGCTCCACCGCTTTCCACGCACTTGTATATATATACGCCGCATTCTGATGGCTAAAGTTCGAGGAGCCGTCTTCCGGTCTGTAAGAGGATTTATTCATGCCTGCCAGCGGAAAGGACTCTCCATTTTCGGCCCGGATGCTGCCCGAGAATGTAAACTCATCGACCATCGGGGTCCCGCTTTTGGTTACGGCAAAGGCATACATTCCCTTTAATTTGGACGGCGTAGACATTAACTGCCCCTCCGACACCTGGCCGCCCATAGGTGCGCCTTGTGCTCCCGTGTTAAAAAAGTCCCCGTTAATCGCCGCCACGGCCCCGTTTTCTTTGGCCATGCCGCCCGTGCTCTGTCTGGTCGTAAATAGACCGTCTTTGCCGGTCATGACATCCAGCTTGACGTTTTTGTTGCTGAGATCCACTTGAATCACATTGGCAAGCGACTTTTGGCTTCCAGTAACATATTGATATTTCATCAAAACGGCACCGGACGTAATAATTTCTTCTCCCAGTTTGGTGACCGACGAAGCCGCCGCAGCCTCAACCACCGAAGAAGAAACAGGCCCAGGCAGCAGAGGAATTCCATTCCCCAGCACCGGACCGACCCAAATGACGCCTGCAAGCGTGATAATAAACCATTTTTTCCCCGTTTGACTCTTTCTCGAACGATTTGACTCTTGCTTACCTATCATGTAATCGTAACTCTCCCATCTATTTTGTTCAGGCTCAAATCTATCGCTGAACGATTTTAAGTCTCTATTTAATAGACTTAAAACAGAAGGAAAAGTTACGAAAAAAAGTCCAACAAACTACTAAACTCGCGTTTATTTTCTAGCAAATGTTGTGGACTCTAATCTTCATATTTTAACAATAACGGTAATAGATTCATTTATTAGATGGACAGACTGGTTTTACCGGGAAGTTTTTGCTGCTTGTTTGGAGACAAAATTCAGAAAGTTAATTATTCCTCGACATAAAAAAAACGTCTATCGAGGTACTTTCTCAGAGAACAGACCGCATATAGTGGAAGTTGTTTCTTGCGAGATAAGGATGGCAAACCTCTGTTGTTTATACTTTCTTATCTCTTAAAAAAGCCAATATCCTGAAAAGGATATTGGCTTGGAATAATTTTTGTTATTTTTGGTTGGATTTAGCGTGAGGCCTGATTAGATACCGGCCTGCTCTTTCAACGCATCCGCCTTGTCCACGCGCTCCCATGGAAGATCCAGATCGGTACGTCCAAAATGTCCATAAGCAGCAGTCTGCTTGTAGATTGGACGGCGAAGATCCAGCATACGGATAATACCGGCAGGACGAAGGTCGAAGTTGTTGCGAACGAGTTCAACGAGCGTCTCTTCGCTGACTTTTCCGGTTCCGTAAGTGTCTACGCTGATGGATACCGGGTTAGCCACGCCAATGGCGTAGGCAAGCTGAATTTCGCATTTGTCGGCAAGACCAGCCGCAACTAGGTTTTTAGCCACGTAACGGGCTGCATATGCCGCAGAACGATCCACTTTTGTCGGATCCTTGCCGGAGAATGCGCCGCCGCCATGACGGGCATAGCCGCCGTAGGTGTCAACGATGATTTTACGTCCAGTCAGACCGGCATCGCCTTGAGGTCCGCCGATAACAAAACGGCCTGTCGGGTTAATAAAATATTTGGTTTCCGCGTCCAGCAGTTCAGCAGGAACGACAGGAAGAATGACTTTTTCTTTGATGTCTTTTTGAATTTGCTCAAGCGTTGTCTCTTCGGCATGTTGTGTCGAAACGACGATGGTATCCACGCGAACCGGCTTGTCCCCGTCATATTCTATCGTAACCTGTGTTTTGCCGTCCGGACGGAGATAGTTCAGGGTACCGTCTTTGCGCACTTCCGACAAGCGGCGTGCAATGCGGTGAGATAGCGCGATCGGCAACGGCATAAGTTCAGGCGTTTCATTGGTGGCAAAACCAAACATCAGGCCTTGGTCGCCGGCACCGATGTTTTCCGTTTCCTTATCCACTTGGGAAGGGTCACGATTCTCCAGAGCAGCGTTTACCCCTTGCGCGATATCAGCGGACTGCTCGTTAAGCGAGGTCAGTACTGCACAGGTGTTGGAGTCAAAACCGTATTTGGCACGGGTATACCCGATTTCTTTCACGGTATTGCGTACGATGGACGGAATGTCCACGTATTCGGATTTTGTGCTGATTTCACCAATGACCAAAACCAGACCGGTAGCTACGGATACCTCGCATGCAACGCGCGCGTTGGGATCGTTGGCCAAAAAAGCGTCGAGTACCGCGTCGGAAATCTGATCGCAGATTTTATCCGGATGTCCTTCGGTTACGGACTCAGATGTAAATAAACGTCGCCCTTTTACAGACATGAGATCAACCTCCCATATGGATAGTATGTTATACCAGCAAAATCGCCGAGTCCGCTATATAAAGAACGGTCGCGCCTTATGCCGGTAATATAAGCCAAGTATAAAGAAAATTATACTCCCTTATATTTTTCAAAAGAGATCCTACACAAAAAATGAACCTTTTCCGAGTGGAAAAGGTTTGATGTACAATCCTCAACATGCATATTAACGTATTTGGTACGTGGTGTCAATCCAACAGCCAAGCAGTTTTTCAAGGATTTTCGGTAACTTACATGTTTGTATGAAACCATGGATAATAACGCTGTGATATAAGGGTATGAAATAGCTAATACTACAACTGGAGTTGGCTGTACATGCTTTGTTCCGCTTGCCGAACCAACCGCTTCGTAATTTCGCCGCCTACAGAGCCATTTTCACGCGAGGTCAAATGTCCCCAGCCTGGACGCCGTGATGACGATCCGCCACCAAAAGAACCCAGTTCGGAACCGAACTCCGTGTCTGCCCCGTTGGAACTGCTGCCGTAACCGACATTCAAGCCAAACTCTGTGGCGATTTCATATTTCATTTGATTCAGCATTTGCCGGCTTTCCGGTACAACCTGTCGATTGTTGCGTTTGTTATTTGCCATATTGATACACCTCCTGCAAAGATTTTTATACAGGAGTATTATCTGCTTTGACAATGGAGCTTACGCGTATAAAACGTTGTCACATCTGGCAATAATTTAAGATAGCATTACTTGATCTGATATCCTCCGCGTACCATGACGACAAGTCCACTTTCAATTCCTTCTTTAACGGTAATACCGCGTCCGTCTCTAGGGAATGAAAGCAGGTGGTTGGTTGGAGCGGCTTGTCCATTCACGAGGTCCACGCCATCGGTAAGATCGGCTACGCCGTCTTTGCTTTCCGTATAAATGACTGCTTTACCGGAACGAACAATAAATTCCGTACCGGCCTTTGCGAACAAAATCTTCCCAGGCTTGAGGTTTACCACCTTTACTTCTTCTACTGCACTTGGGGCAGGCTCTGCTGGCTTTGCTGGTGTTGTTGAACCTCCACCTCCCAAGGCCTTTTGAATTTGTTGATCTACATAACTTTTGGTTACAACAGGATCATCGGCGGTTCCGGGCTGCGATGTCCCCGACCCAACGGCAGTGTTGCTGTAAACGGCGCCAATCCATACGCCAGCCCCGATCATCACCGTCGCCAAAGCAACCTTCACATAAGATTTCATTGTAATCAGTTCCTCCTAAGGTAATCTATACTATTCAACTATAAAGAAAAAAGCAGGACGGGACAACCCTGCTTTGGATGAGACAATGAATTGTTTTTCTGTAGTTGGAGAATTATAAAAAAAACAACACCGGAGAACATGATGTTCTCCGGTGTGTCAAAGCCTAACATCTATTAGGCCTTATTAGGTTGTTACTTAATGAATTCACTAACCTCAACTTGTTTACCGCTTTGAGTAAGTTTTACAGTCAGTTTACCATTAACAACATTTTCGGTACCAACTTCAACTGTAAACAAAGTTTTATTTGCATCCAATACTGCAGCATAAGGTTTTGTTCCATTTGAAGTGCCAATTACAACTTCATTGTTAACAATAGAATCTACGGCTTTGTCCAGTTGAACAGTTACTTTACCTGCATTCAATGTGGCAGAAGTAATTTTAACTGGATTAGTAACTACTACAGAAGGTGGAGCAACATTAAATTCGTCGGATTCATTAGCTTTTACAGTTGTACCTCTTGCAACAATATATTGCGCATCTTTACGAACTTTAACTGAGATTGGCTTATCGAGTGCTTTATCATTCTTAACTGTAATCACTACTTCGCCATCTGGAGTTTGTGAAGTTTCATAATCCGTTACAGGAATGATTGGATTATTTGTTTCTCCAAGATTTCTCAGAATAAAGTCGTTTTTCAAGTCAGAAGCATGGCCATTTACTGGGTCAACATAAGTTGAGAAAGTAACTGTAAATGCATTGTTAGAATCTCTAACGGAAGAAACTTTAAGCACTCTAGGTGCTACAGTGTTGTAAACTGGCATTACTGCATCTCCGGACAAGTTAAGTCTGTTGTTAGCATATGTCTCGATGTTGTTGCCAGCGAACACAGTAATGTTTCCACCAGTATACTCGGTGCCAGTTTTCAAAGTCACTTTGGCTCCATCAATGGTTACATTAGTAGGATAAGTACCGTTGACCAAGAAATCACTTTGGCTAGCATTAGCAATTACTTGATTGAATGTAAGTTCAAAAGTTTTTGCGTCTTTTTGTTTAGCCTCAGTCCATTTCAGTTGGTTCTCAACCGCAGTGCCCAAAGGTTTGCCATCCCAGGAAACCGCTTGACCTGTTTTGGATTTAAGACCGATTGCATATACTGCTTTAACAGATCCGCTTGGACCAAATGTGACTTTGGTTCCGTTAATGAATTCTGGGAACTGAAGAACTACGGATTTCGCACCGTTTACGACACTAACAGTAACTTCGCCTGGAATGGCAACTTTTTGTGCGGTAGCACCATTCTTTTGGAAATCAATGTAGTAGTTGCCTTTGTTTTGAAGAGACGCAATATCCATCTCTTTTCCGAAGTGCAGGGCAACTTTACGATTTGATTCGTTATAATCAACATTCGAAATATTAGGGTTATTGACATCAGCCGCTACGAATGTACCATCGTACTCAACCATAGTGTTTTGCAATGCAGTTCTATCTTTTACGTCTTTAATCTTCAAGTCATAAGTACCTTCAAGATTAGTGAAGAAGCTAACGTAGAAGATTTTGTTGGATGCATCGGCAGCCACTACATTGTTCACAGGAATAACGTCGCTACCCTTTTTAACTGTGAAGTACTTTTTGTCAGCAGCATCTACAGCTTTGTCAAAACGAACTGTAAGGTTGTTTGCTCTGTCATTACCAAATGTAGTTTCAATTACACGAGGTTGAACCAGATCGATGCTTGCTGTAACTTTATGTTCTTTCACAGGGTTCGCGTTGCCGGAGTAGTCTTTAACTTCAATGAACAGGTTAGTTTCATATCCTGGCAGACGGTTAGCAGAGAAGTCTACTTCATATACGTTTGCAGCGATTTGAGTTGCTTTACCTTTTTTCTTGCTGTCGCCGGACTTCCAATAGAAGCTATCTTCCGTTACAGTAGCCGGATCGATTTCTTCATTGAAGGTTACAGTTACTTTTTCCAGCGTAGCGGAGATTTCAGTAACTTTTGGTCCCTCAGTATCAACAGCAACCGTGAATTCTTTGGTGTCAGCCAAAGATTTCAGTCCTGCATAATCTTCAACCAAGGAAGTTGTCAGTTTATGAGCGCCGACAGAGATTCCACCTGTGTAGTCTTTCAGGATGACTTCTCTTTGGTTCGCACCTTGCGATACAGAACCAGTAAACGCTTTGTCATCCAGTTGGAAGTTGCTGCTGGTTGGAGAGATAACAGGCTCGGAGAAAGTCACCTTGATAACTTTTGTTCCAAGAGCTTTCACTTCAGTTACTGTTGGCAGCGTGTTGTCGGACGATGTGAAGGACACTTCGCCTTGCGGGATTGTAGCGCCTTTGTCGCCTTTAACATTTTTCACAACAATTTTGTATGTTGTTCCTTGCACGAATTTGCTGGATTCGTTCAGCAGGAGACGTGCAGTTTTGCCATCTTCCAAAACAGTAATGGATTTGATTCCTTTAGAGTTATTGTCGATGACATAGTTGTTTTTGTCGGTAGCGGACGCTTTGTCAACTTTGCCGTCAAATACAACGTCAACTTCTTTCAGGTTAGTCGAAGTTGCGGATTGAACTTTAGTTGCGGACTCAACAACCCAAGTTACGCTGTGAGTGTACTCGTAGTTGTTGTGTTTGAATTTCACGTCAGTCGCAACGTTAGCTTTCAATGGGGTAGCAGAAAGGTCTACTTTTACAACCTCATTGTTAGCCAGTTTGAATTCAACTGTTTTACCTTCGTCTTTAACTTCGTAGGAAACCACTTTTGGTTTTTGTTGAGCAAGGAAGATGGAGTAAGCAACTTCAACCAATTGCGATCTGGAAGCGTTAGCCTTAGGGTTAGCTTTGGCATCTACGAGACCAGCGTTGATTGCTGCTTGAACATAACCTTTAGCCCAATCGGAAGCGTTGTTGTCAGTTGTTGTTGGGATTTCAAGTTTTTGAGCAGTAACGAGGATTTTCGCCATTTCTTGAACGGTGATTTTACCGTTGAAGTCGAAAATCATTTTCGTTGTGTTTTTGCCTTCCATCAGACCAGCAGCGTATACTGCCTCTACGTAAGGAGCCGGCCATTTACCAGCTTTGTAGTTTTTGTCTTTGAAAGATGCTTTGCCTTCGATTGGTTGAAGACCCATGAGGCCTACCAGAACTTTTGCGAACTCACCGCGAGTCATATCTTTGTCCAGGCCAGCAGTTCCATCTGGGTAACCAGTGAAGATCCCTTTTTCTTTCAGTACATCAAATTTCTGTTGAGTGTTGAGTGCGTCGTCACCGAATGCAACAGAAGCAAACATAGAGAATGCCATTGCTGTAGACAGTGCTACGGATAAAATTTTCTTCATAACCTTTTTGTCTCCTCCTTGAATCATCACTTGATTATTGTCTTTAGAATGATAGCTCTTATTACTCATTAGCCGTACACCCCCTTTCCCGAGTTGAGCAGAGATCATATAAATGATGTCTGTGACGGGTATCACAGAAACCGGTAAACGATTAGAACACTACAAACTAGAGTAGATTCCTATAATCCTACCTAGGTATTATACAATGAGTCCCCTGTACCGTAAAGCATATTTTTCTAATTTATAGACAAGTTTCTTCAATCGGCACATATTGGCTTCTGCATTGTGTTCTACATCTTAAACGTTTGGGATCGGAAAAAGTTGCGGAGGTTTCCAAGTTTTTTTTGATTTTTTTTTAAAAAAACTTGGAAACCCGCCTTAAATTGAAGCTAACAACGCCGTTTTGCGGGCGGGAAAACAAAAAAAAGACGCCTTTTCGGCGTCTCTGTCTTCTCGTCAAACTTATCGAATCTTCATGGCCAGCTGAATAATGCGGGCGCGCATTTGTGGATCCTGATTCAATCTCTCGTACATCATTTCAATTTCGGCTTTGTTGTCGCGGTAGGTTTTCTCATGCTTAATCGTCACATGCGACCACTGAATCAAAGCGTTCTCGGCCACCGTCAGCTCGTTGAACGCATCATGAAATCCCGTTTCAAGAACGAGTCCTTCCATGATCTCTTGAGTAACCTCGGGTACTTTGGTGCGAGCCTCCTCAATCTTTGCCTCCATTATTTTTGCTTTATCTTCAAACTTATTCTTTGCTTTCATATAATCCAATTGCGCTTTTGATAAAATCGGCTTCATAATTTCCTCTTCACCCTCTAAAAAATAGTATGTGCTTTCGTTATTGTAGCGCATTCTACATCAAATTACAAAGAATTGTAAATGGAAATAGATTTCTGTCATAAAATGATGTGAACAAAAAACCGCCCAATCAAAGATTGGACGGTCTGTCTAAACCAATGACTCTAGCTCAAGTTCTTAGGGAAGACGCTCGTGCTTTTCTTCAGCAATTCAACCGCGATTTTGCCTGCTTCCGCACGGGTCAGGTTGCCTTTCGGGTTGAAGTTGTACTGCGGTTTCTTTTGACCCGGCTGCGTGAACGCGGCGCCCTCCATGATCTTGGCTTTGTACACGGCCATTACAGATGGGCCGGCATATTTCTCCATTTTGCCGGAATCCACAAATGCCTTGGCTAATGAAGCCTCCAGCTTGGCATCATTCTTAGGCAGCTTCAGCTTCAGCGCGCGGGCAATCATCACTGCGGCTTGTTCTCGCGTCAGCGGCTGATCCGGACCAAACACCCCATCCGTCAGACCTGTCACAATGCCTGCTCTTGCGGCTGTCTCGATGCTGTCGTAATCCCAAGTTGCGGAATGCGCGCCCGGCACAAGATCGACAAACGTCCGATTGCTGTCCGAGTTTATAGGAAGACTAAGTCCTTTAACGAGCAGGGTCGCAAATTCCCCTCTGGTCGTTTGATCGTCCGTACCGAACTGCTCGAAACGCAAATTGTTCATAAATCCTTTAGAATATAAACCGTTTAAAATGTTGCGTGCCCAGTTGTGATTGGTTATATCCTTATAACTGCGGCTTAATTTCATCACTTTATAATAGCCGAACTCGTCAAACGGTACGGTTACGGTATGGCCCTTCATGTCCACTTCTCCGCCGATGTTTTCCCATTGGCGTTTTGCCGTATAGCGATAAACGGTTACGGTTGAACCCGCTTCATCTACCACATTAGGATCGAACGATAAAGTCAAGGATCCGCGTTTCGATGGAGTTATTTTCCGTTCTGCCGGCGTCTGCGGATCGCCGAACAGCCCTTCCACCGAGTAAGGCGTCAATCCGTTTGTAGGAGGCGCATAATTTGCTGATCCTTTATCGCCGCCCTCTCCAAGTCCTCCGCTAATCCAGAATACCTGGGAGACGCGTCCAAAGTTGTTGGATTGAGCCGTCGAACCAAAGTTCAGCAAGTATTCATCCGGTATGCTCCATGGCGGAATGCCGCTATTCTCCCCTGTTCCGGGAAACCCGATGATGTTGCCGTAATCATTCCGGCGCTCAACGATGCCCGTTATCGGATCCGCAATCCCAAACAGGAGTTTGGTATCCGGGTAGTATGTGGCGATGCCTTTTGAATTCGTGCTCTGCATAACCGTTCCTTTAGGAAAACTCAGCTGCAGTTCCTTATTGAAGGCCGTATACTTCGTGGCTACCTTTGGAACCATAAATTGCGCATCCACGCCTACCGTGCCGGTATAAAAGATTTCAATGGTATCATTAACCTTTGTACCGGCCCGATCGATGGTGATTTTAATCTTGTTGGATTTATCCTGTTTCAGTCCCACGTAATCATACACAAAACGGTGTGGTCCCAAGTCCGTGCGTTTCACGGCCTTATCCTTGCCGATGGTTACCTCGGTTGCTCCCTCCGCTTCAATGTCGAAGTGAACAAAGTTTTTATTGACCACGATTTGCTTGGCTACCGTAGGTTGAGGCGAAAGAATCCGATATGCGCCTACCTCGCGAACCAGTTCCAGCTTCTGGGTTGTTTTCGCCCCGGTCTCATTGATCAATTCCAGGGTGTACACATAGGTACCCGGCGCTGCGGCAGCGAGATCTTGAACACGCATGATAAAGTCTTTCTGGGTTCCCGCAAAATCATATGAATATCTCTTATTCGGATCGGCAAATGTGACCGTTACATTGTCGGTCGAGTTCACCGGCAAATCGGCAGACAGGATATTCTGTGTCCCCATGTTCAGGTTCAGCTTAACGGCTCCGCTGCCTCGCAGAATCAAATCATAAGTATTCAAGCTTGTCGTATACTTGTTATCGGTATAAGTAAACTCAGGCGTCAAATTGAAAATCTGTTTCAGCTGCGGATCATCCGAATTGTAGTCTTTTGGCGGAAAGTTCGGACGATTTTTGCCCACGGCCGGCTGGAAATTCATAACCGTAGAAACATTGTTATCTACAATGTAGATTCTCAATTCTTTTTTGATCTCGCGAGCTTGGCCCTTGTCGTCCTTGCCCGTACCGGTCAAAATAATCTTGTTCTCGCCGAAAACCAACGGTCCGTCTTTTAATGAGATATTCAGATTAATATTGAATTCCCCGGTGGATTTATTGAGCCATGCAGGATCAAGATTTTCCGAAGCGTTCGTCGATTTTTCTTTTTTACCGTTAACGAAAACTTCGGCGAGGAAGTAACTGCTGTTGATCGTATCCTGAAAGTCGATGTATTTCCCTTTCACGGCCAGCGAGTTGCGATTTCCAGAATCAATTTTGTACGTCTGCCCATCGGTCAGATTCTCGACATAAATGTAGTTTTTGGATGCAAAAGAAATCGTTGCGTCCTTATATGCCGAAGAACCGTTGTAGTTGAAACGTACCGTCTGGTTGCCGTTCTTCAGCCCAACGACTTTGTAAACATGGCTGGTATCGGATTTGGAACCGACGTATTCGATTTTGATCGGGCTTGTTCCGAGCGGAAGATAGTTCGCGATCAAACCGTTCTGTGGATCCGCAGGTCTTCCGTTCGTAGTAACCAAAATATAGAAATCGCCCGCATCCACCTTCGCTCCGTTCAGTGCCTCGCCTGAAGGAAGGTTGTTGATGTCGGTGCCATTAAATCCTTTGAGATATTTTAAATCGGTAATGACCGTCTGTCCTTTCATGTATTGAAAGTCCATCCGTTTGTTGACCGTCTTGGTTCCGAAGGTTATGGCCAAGGTATGTTTCTGATCGACCAGAACCGCGCCGTTCGTGTCCTTGTTAAAATTCAAACTGTTGATGTCAAAAGACACCAGCCAGTAAGACGGCGTGTTATCCTTAACGCTCGGAATAAAAGTTTCTTCCGTGAACAAAGGGGTCACCTTGGCATCATTGACCAGAATCTCGGCGCTTTCGCTGAACTTCGTATTGTTTCCTTTATCCTGAGGAACCAGCATCTGTACGTGAACCTTGGCTCTGTCCGTATCCTCGGTAAAGACCGGCTGTACGCCAAGCAAGCTTTGGGCATTGTTGCTGGAGTCCACCAGGTCGAGTTTCACGATCGGATTTTTCTCGTCGTAGTAAAATAAAGAGTAGTTGAATGTGAGGGTATCCGAACCATTTTGCACGACCAGCTTAAGACTGTTCACACCCGGGTTCAGCTTAAGCTGCGGCGAGAAGAAGCTGCCGTCCTGAAGCAGGGATGTGGAGAGATCCTGACCGTTATTGATCGATACCGTCACCCTTGTTGCGTTCATGGCCTTGCCTTGAAGGGTGATTTCCTGCCGATTCACGACAATCTGAGCCCCTTCGTTCAAATCCAGGTTATCCGAACCGCCGAGCACCTGAAGCTTCTCTACAAAGGGAACTTGATCAAACAGAACATAGAACGTCTCGGAGCGTTCGACCTGTCCCTGCTGACCCGTAAACGTAATCTTGTTCATGCCCGGAAAAAGGGTCACGTTTGCTTGGAAACGCTGGTCGGGTCTGTCCGTGTCGAGCGTAACCACGGCCGGAGCGATACGGGCCGGGTCTTCAACCCACCGATTGGCGTTTTGATCCCAGTTCAGCAGTTGGATGTTCGCACCCAGCGTAGAACCGGTTACCATCGTGTACGTCCCGGTAATGGTCTGTTGGGCTTCCGTTACTTTGTATACTTTACTTCTGTCTATCTGATTGCCCCCAGGCGTCAGTGTTAAGTCAACCGTGTTTCGCAGAGCGGAAATATCCGGAGTAAAGAAACTAGTGGGCTTGTCCGCCGCCGATGTGACTGGCGTAAGCCCTGCCGGTATTAGCGATACGACCAGCGCCACCATCATCAGCCAAATAATCGGCTTCCTCTTACGCTGCATTAAATCATCTCTCCTCTGTAAAGTCAGATAACTTTTATATCGGCACCTCTCCCCCCATTATTTAGAAAATGGCATAAAAAAACCTCACCCTTTTTGGGGTGAGGCGGCTTGTACACCGGAACGGTGGAAATATAATGGAAAAGTCCGAATGGATCCGTTATTTCGTGCGGGATTCCGCATTAGCTTTGACGCGCACGCGGTTAAGCAGATTGAGCAGCGGGCGTTTGGTCTTGCCGACAAGGCCGATAACTTCGGCTCCAATCTGCAAAAAGAACATCATGATGCATATCACGACAAACGTTACCCAGTTGGCTTCATACAACGCGGCCGAAGACTGGATAACCGCCAGCACGCCGAAGAAAGCGGCGATGCCGTAAATGATTAGCACCGTCTGGCGGTGGCTGAAGCCAAGCTCCCGCAGGCAATGATGAAGATGGCCTTTGTCCGGCGCAAAGATCGGTTTCTTCTGAATCTTGCGGCGGATGATGGCAAAAAACGTATCCGACAGCGGTACGCCGATGATAATCAGCGGCGTGATGAAAGAGACGATGGCAATCTGCTTAAATCCGAGCAGGGACAGCATGGCCAGGCTGAATCCGAGGAACAGCGAGCCCGCATCCCCCATAAAAATCTTGGCCGGATGAAAGTTAAAGAATAGGAAGCCGATGATGGCGCCAAGCAGCAGCAGACAGAGAAGCGCCACGGTCGTGTTGCCCATCAGGAAGGACATGACCAGAATGGTCCCGATAGCGATGCCGGACACGCCGGCAGCCAGACCATCCAACCCGTCAATCAGGTTAATCGCATTGGTCACGCCAACAATCCAGAAAATCGTGAGCGGGATGGATACCCAGCTCTCCAGTGTGGAGTAGCGGTCCTGGAACGGAATATTCACAAAATCCACCGTGATATTAAAGCCGAATACGACGACGCACGCGGCGATGATTTGAGCCAGAAATTTCACTTTGGCCGACAACTGGAAGCGGTCGTCCAGGGCTCCGATCAGCACGATCATGGACCCGCCGATCAGAAATGCCTTCATAAAGTTTGCGTCACGCGGCGAAAGGCTGTCCGGGATGAAAGGAAGGACGGCAATCAGAGCGAGCACAAATGCCAGGTATATTCCCAATCCGCCCAACCGGGGCATGATACGGGTATGCACTTTCCGGGCATTCGGAACGTCCACAGCGCCAACCTTTACCGCAAATTTTTTCACGAACGGTGTCAAGAACAGAGCCAGTGCCAACGACACGACAAACCCGATGATGTATATCATTAACATGTAATCATTCAACCCCCAATATGGTCTACCGTGTTGAATTATACTCCCTTCGCAACCGAAATCCAATGCCAAATTCCGGCGATTTCCCGGATTTTGACCCTAAAAACGAGGTAATTAGCTTGGTTTCGTAACGTTTTCTTTCTCCCGCAGCACTTTAACTGCGAATTTCGGGAGCGCAAGCATCCTTTTGAAGCGGGTCGGTTCCCTCAACAAGCGGTATAACCACTCCAGCCGCAGCTTTTGGAATGCCTTGGGGGCTCTTTTGGTTTTGCCGGAAACGACATCAAAAGTGCCTCCTACGCCCATCATGACCGGAACGCCAAGGCGCTCCTTGTAGCGCGCGATCCAAGGCTCCTGCGTATCGGCACCCCTTGCAACAAACAGAATGTCGGGAGAAACGGCTTGGATTCCCTCGATCACTTCATCATCCTGATCGGGTCCGAAATAACCGTCACGGTAGCCGGCAATAATCGCTGCCGGATATTGCATTTGTAACCGCTCGGCTGCTTCCTGAATCACCTCGGGCGTCGATCCCAGCAAATAAAACTTCCATCTGTAGTTTTCTCCGGCCTTCAACAATTCATGTACCAGGTCGAATCCCGTAACCCGTTCCGCCACCGGATCGCCGCCCGTTTTGGCAGCCCACACGATGCCTGAGCCGTCAGGAACAATAATGTCGGCATTCTGCATCATCGTTTTGTAGGCCGGATCTTCCATGGCGGCCATCACCATAATCGGATTGGCCGTGATCACCTGATGCGGACGCCCCGATTGGACCGCATCCGTTAAATACCGCACCGTTTCATTCATATTCAGCTTGGAAAAAGGTATACCGAAAATATGAACGATCGGAAACTGTGTTCTCTGGTTCAATTCCATCACCCTCTGTTGCCTAAGTATTCAACGATATGACGTGCAGGAAGCGTTGCTTCCCGCTTCAGCTGGTCAATCTGGGATGCATGTTCCGCTTTCCAAGCCTCCGGTGCATTAAGGAGCGCAATCATGTGACGGGTGAGATCTTGCGGTACCAGCGAATCGGTCTTGCCCGTCGGAGCGCTGTCCAGCCGTTTAAGAAAATGATCGATTTTCGGATCGTAAGATATCCCCATCAGCGGCACTCTTCGGTTGGCTGCATAAATGAGACTATGGAGCCGCATTCCCAGAACCAGATCACACCGGTCCACCTCACGAAGCATGTCCTGCGGCTGCTGTTCTTCGCGGAAGAAACTGATTTGGCCGCCGTAAGATGTAATATCACCCATTCGTTCCGTAATATACCGTGATGCCTCATCATCATCCGGCTGATGGAAGGGCAGAAACCGCAAATGAACGGGCCGGTTTCGCATGAGAGCCGCAAGCCCCTCGGCAATGGCATTCAATTCACGCCGCTGGGGGTCCCAGAATCGGACCGAAATGCCGACAACCGGGAGTTCCGCATCAGCTTTAGTATCCTCTCCCGCACCAATATCATCCGGCTCGGCAGGCAGGGCTTCCAAATCGCGCGCCACGGGAGATTCCGGCAACGGGAGCCCCATAACGGGATCCGGTACCACGTGAATATCCTCGCCATGGATACCCATGGATTGCAGCAGTTCCCCCGATTGGGCATCCCGAACCGAGATGTAGGAACACTTCCGGAACACCGACCGGATCATCGGGTTAAAAACCTTCCGGTTTACCGGCCCTACGCCTTGCGCGTAAATAAATGTCGGTTTCCGGAGCCACTGGGCCATCTTGAGGATGCCCAGATAATACGGAATCGTCTTCGGGCTGGTGGCATCCTGCAGCAAGCTTCCGCCCCCGCTGATCAGTCCGTCGCTTTCCTTGATGGCGCGCCGGACCTCCCCCAGCTTCATCCGGTGAACCGAGCGGACGCCATACGCAGCGGACGTCCATTCCGGATCAATGGAGAGCACAACGGGCTCAATCTGCATCCCCGCTGCTTTCCCCTCTTCATCCAGCGCCGTCAAGATCGATTTCAAAACTGCCTCGTCGCCGCTGTTCTTAAATCCGTAATAGCCGGATATGACTATTGTTTTATCAGGTGAACCCATCTTTTCCATATCCTTTCCGCTACTTGCCATACCATGATAGCAATCAGACCGATAATTAATCCGAGCAGCAGACCGAGCAAGCCGCGGATCGCCGAAATGTAGATCGGCGAATGAATGTGCGTGAACGTACCAACCATGGACAACTGCCCCATCGCCCCAACGATAAGCAGATAAGCGGCATGGCGATACTTAAAGGAAAGGAACAATCCGAGCAGCATGATCGGGTGAGCCAGCAGGAATTCTTTGTTTCTCGGTCTTACGCCGAAGGTATTTTCCAGGAAAGAACGGAACGCCATTTCAATAGGAGGAGCCGTTCCTGCGTTTCCTGTCCGGCTCAAGTAATACAAGCCAACGACGCCCACGATGCCCGCAGCGATGACCCAGGCAAGGGTAATCGGCGTTTTGAGCAGCTTCAACACGCCGGCACGGGTGGCATTGCCCCCGCGGTACAGCAGAACGTATACGGCTGTTAGTCCCATAGGAGCAAGCGCAAGCAGGTTAACGCCGCGGAATTGTTCCAGTACGAGCATGTAAGTCACATTGTTCAGCAGGGCAATCACAAGCGGAACGGCGGCCAGGGACAGGATCGTCGTTTTTATGAACAAGACGATAGCGTGGGTCAGTCTTCTGCCCGGGCTGATATCCGGCAGCGACCCGTTTGCATCATTCACCTTCCGAACGGCCAGAACCATGGCGACCGTAGGCCCGCTGATGGCCACAGCCAATGCCATTGCCTGCTCCATCAGAGCGGAGTTCAGCACATAGAGTCCTGCGCTTCCGATCAATCCGAGAATAAAGGCCGGAATCGCCAGGAACGGAATAAAGTACGAGATCATCAATGAAATCAGTGCCACGGCGCCGATCAGTGCTCCGATTTTGAAATAACGCTGAAGCGGGGATTCGGATACCTTGAACGCCTCGGCTTGTCCAATCGTAAATCCGTTGGCCTGGATATCCTTGATGGCATTACCCGGCTCGGTCAAACTTTCGATGATATTGTCGAGCGGGTCCGTAATCGAGGCCGTCGTGGTATCTCGAAGCGGTTCGGCATTCAGGTAGAACATCCGGATGTTCCGGTCCTTGGAAGCCAGCACAAAGCGGTCGCTGATCACGTCCGTCTCCAGCGTGGCATCCCGCTCGCTCAGCGAGTATATCCGAGCCACGTTGTAATCCGTCAGATAAGCCAGTTTATTAAAGCCTTTTTGGGGTTTCTTGATATTTTCGATCGCCGTCAGGCCGATGCCATACTTGTTCAGAAGCTCTCCGAACGCGTTCAGGCTCTCCATATCCTCGTCATCGTTAAAGCCTTTGACCGCTTCGCCTTCGAATAACAGGCGCTTTACCCCGTTATCGGCGAAGTAAGCCATCAGCTTATCCATATACTCCTGGTTGTACGGAAGGCTGTCCGTTAAACGGGGCACAATGGCAAAGCCTTTGTCCCGGAGCATTTTCACCGTAATCGGGTCGGGAGACATCGGCTTTAGGGCCGCATCCGCTCTTGGCGTCTCCAGCACCAGGCCTTCCGAACCCTTATACTCCCAATTGCGGACAGGGATGTCCAGCCGGGTAAAGGTTTCCTCGATAATCGGTTTGATCTGCGACGCGCTATCATCATTCGTAAAGACAATGTACGTATAGTTCTCATTAGGAGAGATGACTTTGCCTGTCAGATCAGCCGCTTGCTGCGAGTCGTACACCGCGATCCGCCGTGACTTGACGAATTCATCCAACGTGCTTTCATACAGTGCCATGCTGCTGACGCCAGCTTGCTTCAACCGGTCCAGCTGCGCCGAAATATAATCCTGCGGACGCGTCGATATACGGAGACGTCTACCAAGTCCCGATAGTCGAACACGAACTCGACGTTCTTGGATGTCGACTCCGTCTTCAAGCGGTCATAACCTACAGGCAGGGCGGCCGCAACGCCCAGAACTACCAGAATCCACAGCCACTTGCGGGCGGCCGTGTTCCAGCGTTTCCAATTCTGATACACGAAAGTTCCCCCTCATTGAACTTACGGGACTTCTCCCGCCGGCGAAAAAATATCAGCCAACGGAGAAATCCCGGTCGTCAAATCTCTCAGTCATTGCAATATAAAATTAAGCATCCACTCTGGCCATTACGCGGCCGGAAAGGTTTGACATCTTTTTCTCCGCATCTTCGAGCGATTGGCCCCGAACCGCAAAATACAACTTGATTTTGGGCTCCGTTCCCGAAGGACGAAGGCAGAACCAGGACCCGTCCGCAAGCATGTACTTCAGCACATTTTCCTTTGGCAGCCCATCCAGTCCCTGCGCATAATCCAGTACTTCTTGGACGGCAATGCCGCCGACCTCTTCCGGCGGGTTGGAGCGCCAGTCGGTCATGATGGCCTGGATTTGGGCAAGACCGTTCTTCCCTTTAAGCGTCCGGGATTCCAGGCTCTCCAGAAAATATCCGAATTGGCCGTACAGCTCCTGCAAGACATCATACAGGGTTTTACCCTGGCCTTTATAATAGGCTGCCGCCTCGCAGATGAGCATGGAAGCCAGCACCGCGTCTTTGTCTCGCGCATAGTTTCCGGCCAGATAGCCGTAGCTTTCCTCATAGCCGAACAGATATGTAAACTGTCCGGATTTTTTAAACTGGGTCATTTTCTCCCCGATATATTTAAAGCCTGTCAGCGTGTTAAACACGGTTGCCCCGTAATGCTTGGCAATGGCGGCTCCCATCTCGCTCGTCACGATCGTTTTGACGACGGCTCCGTTCTCGGGCAGCTTGCCTGCCTCCTTCAGCTGGCTCAGCAGGTAGTGGATCATAATGGCACCCGACTGGTTGCCTGTCAGCACTACATACTCTCCCTGCCCATTCTTTACGACAGCCCCCATCCGGTCGGCATCCGGGTCCGTGCCGATCAGAATATCGGCCCCGATTTCCTCGCCCAGCTTCATGGCCAGCGTGAATGCTTCGCGCTCCTCCGGATTCGGCGATTTTACCGTGGAAAACTCGGCGTCCGGCTGCCCCTGCTCGGGAACGACGTAGACGTTTTTGAACCCTATGGTTTCCAGCACCCGGCGAACCGGAATATTTCCAGTACCATGAAGCGGCGTATACACGATCTTGAAATCTTCTCCAAGCGAGGAAGCAATCAAATCGCGGTTGACGCTGATGCCGGCCACCGTATCCACGAATGCTTGATCCTCAGCCTCCCCAAGCCACACCAGCAGCCCCTGTCCTTCCGCTTCTTCGCGGGTCAGCTTTTTCACGGCGGCGAACGAGTCCACCTCCTGAATGCTGGCAATGACCCGTTCCGCCTCATGCGGAACCAGCTGTCCGCCTTCCGAGTTGTACACCTTATACCCGTTGTACTCCGGCGGATTATGGCTGGCCGTAATGACGATCCCTGCCGAAGCGCCCAGGTGGCGTACGCTGAATGACAGCTGAGGCGTGGAGCGCAGCGAAGGATACAGTTTGGCCATGATGCCGTTGCCGGCAAGCACCAGAGCGGCTTCAACCGCAAATTCCGGCGAGTAATGACGGGAATCGTGAGCAATCACGACGGAAGGCTTTCCTTCCCCGCGGTGAGATTCCAGAATGTAGCGCGCAAATCCCTGCGTAGCGCGGCCTACCGTATATTTGTTGATCCGGTTGCTGCCGGCGCCGATGATGCCGCGCAGACCTCCAGTCCCAAACTCAAGATCGCGGTAGAAGCGTTCCTCCAGCTCCAACGGATCATTTTCCAAAGAACGAAGCTCCTTCTTTGTCTCTTCGTCCACAGTGGGGTCGTTCAGCCAGCGCTGAACCGTCTCCATCGTTTTTTGACTCATTTCTGCCATGATCTCTTCCCCTTCCCTATCCCAAAGAGTATATATCGGAGCTTAGGTCTCAAGCCTTGTCTGACAGAGCGAACATGATCTCGCCTTCGGCTACCGTCCGGCCTTCCACCAGCGCCGTGGCTTTTCCTTTGCCGATCGAGCCCTTTAAACGGGTAATTTCCACTTCAAGGCGCAGCGTATCCCCCGGAACGACCTGTCCGCGGAAGCGGAAGCCGTCGATCCCCGCAAGGAAGCCGAGTTTGCCGCGATTGCTCTCGATGCTCAGCATGGCTATGGCGCCAACCTGTGCGAGGGCCTCAACGATCAGCACTCCCGGCATTACCGCATATTCCGGGAAATGGCCAACGAAAAAGGGTTCGTTGATCGTCACGTTTTTGATGCCAACCGCGCGTTTGCCTTCTTCCATCTCCACAATCTTGTCCACAAGCAAAAACGGAGGGCGATGCGGGATAATCTCTTGAATTTGTTCGATGTTCAGCACAATAAAACTCCTTTCTAATGTATATACCCGCCCGGCATGGCTTTTGATAGCGGCAAAACGTTCCACAAGAATAGCCTTCATCCCAAAAGCGTGCATAAAACAAGGCGTTTACGGAAAAAACTATGGATATCCTTCACTGACTGCAGACGTGAAGGTTGAGATAAGGGGGCTCTCCTCATTCAGGCTTGCCGGCCTGGGAGAGAGCCCTTTTTAATGCGGTTCAGTAAATAGACGCCTCATGCAGTCCGATTCCTCAAAATTAACTTCCTCTAATTAGGGCTTACAGCCAAAAAAACGCATAGCCCTTCCCATTATACCGTTTTACCGAAAAAAAAAGAAAACTCCCTGAAGGGAGTTCCGAAAGCGTATTTAAACGTAATCTTCCTATGGTTACGGGGCAAAAACCAAATCAAATACATGCTTCCATGTGCTCCACTTGAACGCTTCCCCGATATCCTGCTTGCCAAAAAAGACATAGCCGAATACCATTCCTCCGGCAAGCGCCAGGAGCAGCATGACCGGAACCATGATTCTCAGCGCAATTTTCCATCCGGGTGTCTTTCGCCGCTTCGGTTCGCTTGCTTCACTCACGGTTATATCACCTATCCTCGCATTGTGTTGGCAAGGTTCATCATGGTATCGCTGGAGCTTAATGCACGCGCAGCCAACTGGTAGGCCCGCTGGACCTCCATCATTTTCGTCATCTCGTCCGCATATTGCACGTTGGACTGCTCCAAAAAGCCGGATTTCACTTCCGATTTCGGCGCCTCCCCCGGAGCTGCGGGTGCTGTATCGAATACCTCGGCTTCGGTTAAGCCCGCTCCCAAGGTGTACAGATTGCCGTCCATCTGAACCAGTCCTTCGGGACGCTGAAGCTCCGGAAGTTTCAAAACGGCAGCGATCCTGCGCCCAGCCGCGGATTCCACCCACACTCGGCCTGCCGTATCCACGGCGACTTTGCCGTTTGCCGGAAGATTGATCGGGTTATCGTTCTGATCCAACACCTTGTAGCCCTGATTATTAACCAGCTGGACAAAGCCCAGATTCCCAGGATCCGGCGAGACGTGGAATCCACCCTCACGGGTGTATGCGATACCGCCGCCGTTACCCTGAACCGCAAACATGGCGTTACCCTCGATCGCAAGATCCAGGGGTATCCCCGTTTCCTTATGCGGGCCCTGTTCCATATTCTGCACAATAGATGCCAGTCTCATGCCATAACCCATCGAATACCCAGGAGGCGTGGCCCGGCCTGTGAGGTTGAAATCCTTATGATGGTGCTGAACCTGGTTCAGTACATCCTCAAAAGACGAATCCTTGCTTTTATAACCAACCGTTTCCACGTTCGCGATATTGTCAGCGATTAAATCCAACCGCTGCTGAATCGAGTTCATGGATACCATAGCGCTGATCATGGAGTTATTCATGACTGACCTCCCGTGGGGTAGACTTTATTTGCCCATCCGATCCTGACATCACACTCTGCCGATTTCATTGACGGCTTTGTCGAGCGACCTGTCATAAAACTGAACCACCTTCTGGTTCGTCTCGTACGCGCGAAGCGCAGCGGTCAGTTCAACCATGGATTTGGAAGGATCGACGTTTGAAGCTTCAATATAGCCTTGGCGGACGATTACATTGTCGCCGCCTGCCCGAAAACGCACGCCGTCCCCGCCGTTATTATCCAGGCGAAAAAACGCCGCTGCCTTCCCTGACGAGCTCGTAAGGCCTATCCACCACACTGATGCCCAGCGCAGCTCCGGTCAAATTGCCGGCTTCGTCCACGATTTGCCCTTGCTCATTCACTGTAAAGTTCCCGGCGGCACCTGTCAATACAATTGGCGCATTATCGGCATCCAATACCTGGTATCCGGTAGAAGTCATCAGGTTTCCGGTAGGACTTACCCGAAATTCACCGTTTCGGGTATAACGTACCTGTCCGTTCTCATCCTGCACCGTAAAAAAGGCCTGCGGCCGGTACATGATCTCTCCGTTGTCATCGACGTACTTGCCGGAGGCGTCAAACGGGATATTCCGGCCGGTTGCCGGATCGGTCAGCCCCAGCTCCGACACAAGGGCGAAATCCGTAGCCTGTCCGGTCTCGCGAAGGTCGCCCTGCGTGTACATCGCCATGCTCTCTTCGGCAAATACCCCGGTGTTCAGCTTGCCGACGGTCCGATTCGGATTGTCGGGTTCTCCGCCGATCATGGATACCAGCACCTCGGGAAACGAACGAAGGATGCTGTCCGTCTGCTTGTAACCGGCCGTATTCAGGTTAACGATGTTCTGCGTTATCGTATCATGACGCCGCTGCTGGGTGACCATCCCTGCCGCCGCATTATAAAGTCCCCTTATCATGAAGACACTTCCCTTCCTAAATAGAGCGATCTGAAGCCTTATAGAGGCAGTTCAAAAAGTCGATTTTTGACCACGCGCTTGTACAAAACATTCCTATTCTTCTATATCGGAAGGTCAGAACTTTTTCTTAACCACTTTATCCAAATTGTCGAGCATGATTCCCGTCCCCTTGACGACGCAGTGCATCGGATCCTCCGCAATCAGGACCGGCACGCGCAGTTCCTCCGTCAGCAGCTCGTCCACTCCGTGAAGCAGCGCGCCCCCACCTGTCAATATGACGCCCCTGTCAATGATGTCCGCCGAAAGCTCGGGCGGCGTCCGTTCCAACACCAGCTTGGCCGCGGCGACGATGGATGACATCGGGTCCCAGAGCGCTTCCTGCATTTCCGCCGAAGTGACCGTAACCGTAAGCGGCAATCCCGATACCATATCGCGGCCCCGGATATCCATTTCGGCCTGGCGGCCTCCGGGCCGCACGGTGCCGATGGCTATTTTCAAGTCTTCCGCCGTACGCTCGCCGATAAGCAATTTATATTTACTCTTAATGTATTTCGTTATGGCCTCGTCGAACTTGTCCCCCGCCATTTTGATGGAAGACGATGTCACCACATCGCCCATGGACAGGACGGCCACGTCCGTGGTGCCGCCCCCGATGTCCACGACCATATTTCCGCTTGGCTGGAAAATATCCATGCCGGCGCCAATGGCAGCCGCTTTGGGCTCTTCCTCAAGGAACACGTCTCTTGCTCCGCTGCGTTCCGCCGCTTCCCGGATCGCTTTCTGCTCCACGGACGTAATATTCGTGGGTGCGCAGATCAGGATGCGGGGGCGGCTGTACCAGCTGCGGGCGCCAACTCGGCCAATAAAATACTTAAGCATCGTTTCCGTAATGTCGAAGTCGGCGATGACCCCGTCCCTCAGCGGGCGAATCGCCGTAATGTTGCCGGGAGTACGGCCCACCATGCGCCGCGCTTCCTCCCCGACGGCAAGGACACGTTTGTACTCGCTCTCAATGGTCACTACAGAAGGTTCGTCGAGCACTACCCCCCTCCCTTTGACGTGAATTAACACGTTTGCTGTCCCGAGATCGATTCCAATATCCTTGCTTAACATCATGAAAGTCCCCCAAAGTCTTAGTTTTATGGTAAAAGAGTATCTGTTTCCGAGTATCGCTGCCGAGCTTTGACAAAACACGACATTTCATGATGATCATCGGCACAATAAGGTCCCATTATTCGATCTTATACCATCTTTTAACATATCATACTTTAGGGGAGGGATTCAATGTCATTTTAGCGACCTTAGCCCTATAAATCAGGATTTTGCCGTGGCGACAGGTTCGCGGCTTCCGTTGGTCGACTTTTTGTACTTGATCTTGGTGGCTTCTCCGCCCCGAAGATGGCGGATCGATTTGTGATACTCAAGAATATGCTTAACCTGATCCGCCAGGTCCGGGTTGATCTCCGGCAGACGTTCGGTCAAGTCCTTATGCACCGTGCTTTTCGACACGCCAAATTCTTTGGCAATCGTCCGGACCGTATGCCTTGTTTCCACAATACAGCGCCCGATCTTAATGGTCCGCTCTTTGATGTAATCGTGCACGCTCCCGCCTCCCTACTGTGTGGATAGTTTGGTACATTATATGAGTGCCTTGGCGGGATATTCGCGGTTTCACGGGGTGACAAGCTCCGGCGGACCCATTTATTTTGGGGACATGCCGGGTCAGGCGGGTTGTCCGGACGGCGGAGCGCTTCGGTTTTGATCCGCTTCAAGGCTTGTATAACCCTTGAAGGACAAAGAAAAAAGGCAGGAATCAAAATCCTGCCTTTCGACGCCCGAGGCGCCCAGCATCAACTGAAATTATTTTTTGGGAAGAAGGGATTCCGGATTCACCAGATTTCCTGCTTCATACACTTCAAAATGCACGTGGTTACCAAGGTCCTTCTCGAATTCACTGCGTCCAGCCGCCCCGATCACATCGCCCTGCTTCACTTCTTTGCCCTCTTGGACCTTCACGCCGCTCAAGCTCTGGTAGACGGTTTTGCGATCCCCCGGGTGCGTGATTTCAACCACGGTGCCGTTTACCGGATGATCCTCGATACGGGTCACTTTCCCGCTCAGCG
Source organism: Paenibacillus sp. DMB20 (assembly GCF_000987955.1). Lineage (GTDB taxonomy): Bacteria > Bacillota > Bacilli > Paenibacillales > Paenibacillaceae > Paenibacillus_AQ. The sequence continues at coordinate 1,464 of NZ_LAZU01000042.1, read as the reverse complement.
CAGCCACGACATCAAAGGTTTTATCATCCTTGCGCGCCAGATCAATCCCGAGGTTTGGCGTAAAAGTGTCATTGTACTGAACCATTGCGGCCTGGTGTTCCTCTTCGGAACCCTCGGCATCATAAAACTTCTTCACAACGGCAGCTTCGGCGGCATCGGCTGCCGGCCAAACCATGTTTTCCGAATTCGCGATGACCTCGACGGCTTCCCCTTCTTTGCCTTCCGCTCCGGCAGACGTTTTCGCTTCCGAGCCGTTTTCGGATTCGGTAGCTGCCGTCTGCGGTTTCAGCGGTTTTTGGCTGGCGTCCTGGTAGACCCACACGAGGGTTAGTATAATTGCCGCTGCTGCCAGATAAGCTGCCGGGAACACCCACCGTTTGGACAACATTTTTTTCCACGAAGACGACGTTACCGCCGGTTCTCCTTGCACAGTTTTAGGAGCTTCTTCGCGGGGTTGACTATTTTTGTTCTGTTCATTCATTTGCAATCACCTCAGTAACCATTGTTACCGGGGGCAACTCTTTTATACGTGCCTTCCTATTATTTTTTTGGAGAGAGAAGTTTTGAAGTTTCGGCAAAAGAGATGCCGGTATAATAGTGACTCAAAATCTCTTTGGCCTTATACCCCTCGCGGGCCATTCCCTCGGCCCCGTACTGGCTCATGCCTACCCCGTGACCGTTGCCGTACGTGACAATTTCGACGTTGCCGCCTTTCAGCCTCCAGCTGAACTGGCTGGACCTTAAATCCAGCTTCTCTCGGATTTCCCGTCCCGTGAATTTTTTGCCGCCGACTCTCACTTCCTGAATCCGGTTACCCTGCGTATACGAGATTACCTTCATTAAAGAGTTCGCGCTGCTTCCGTTAGAGAGAGAAACGGGAATGGCTGCATCGGAGAGCCCTAGGCGGCGGATAAACTCGTCGCGCGGCATATCCACAACCGTCTTATACTTAGGAGAGATCTGCTTGTCCCAAGGGCTCTCCACGCTGCGCAGGTAGGGAATCTCGTTCTTCCAATAATCCTCCGAATTTTCGGTATAACCGTTGCTGGTGGAGAAAAAAGAAGCCGTAATCGGCTCTCCCTTGTACGTCATCACGATCCCCTTCGTTTCTTTGACCGCCCGGCGCAGCTTATCAAGCTCCGCTTCCTTACCTGATGAGATCCATTCTTTTTCCAACTTGTCTTTCGATATATAGGCTTGATGGGCGACCGTGTCCGTCACCTGTCCCTTGCCTTCCGGTACGCCGCTGCGGTTGCCCGACTTCAGCCGCTGAACGATATAAGTTCTTGCGGCGATCGCCTGCGCCTTCAGCGCCTCCAGCTGGAATTCCGCGGGCATTTCGGCGGCCAAAAACGCCGACAAGGTAGCTTTCCAGCGGGAGGGTCTCCACGGTGTCCGTCCGGGTCAGGTAGACGGACACCGCGGGCTCTTCCGCCGGCTGCGGCGCGGCGGAAGGAGCGGGCG
>NZ_LAZU01000052.1 GCF_000987955.1 Paenibacillus sp. DMB20 | reverse complement strand
GATCCGCGACCCATTTGCTGTCCACCAGTCATGCTAGCCATATGGCTGCCGCGCGGCACCAGGCCGCTGCTGTGATGATGATGATGATGGCTGCTGCCCATGGTATATCTCCTTCTTAAAGTTAAACAAAATTATTTCTAGAGGGGAATTGTTATCCGCTCACAATTCCCCTATAGTGAGTCGTATTAATTTCGCGGGATCGAGATCTCGATCCTCTACGCCGGACGCATCGTGGCCGGCATCACCGGCGCCACAGGTGCGGTTGCTGGCGCCTATATCGCCGACATCACCGATGGGGAAGATCGGGGCTCGCCACTTCGGGCTCATGAGCGCTTGTTTCGGGCGTGGGGTATGGTGGCAGGCCCCGTGGCCGGGGGGACTGTTGGGCGCCATCTCCTTGCATGCACCATTCCTTGCGGCGGCGGTGCTCAACGGCCTCAACCTACTACTGGGCTGCTTCCTAATGCAGGAGTCGCATAAGGGAGAGCGTCGAGATCCCGGACACCATCGAATGGGCGCAAAACCTTTCGCGGTATGGCATGATAGCGCCCGGAAGAGAGTCAATTCAGGGTGGTGAATGTGAAAACCAGTAACGTTATACGATGTCGCAGAGTATGCCGGTGTCTCTTATCAGACCGTTTCCCGCGTGGTGAACCAGGCCAGCCACGTTTCTGCGAAAACGCGGGAAAAAGTGGAAGCGGCGATGGCGGAGCTGAATTACATTCCCAACCGCGTGGCACAACAACTGGCGGGCAAACAGTCGTTGCTGATTGGCGTTGCCACCTCCAGTCTGGCCCTGCACGCGCCGTCGCAAATTGTCGCGGCGATTAAATCTCGCGCCGATCAACTGGGTGCCAGCGTGGTGGTGTCGATGGTAGAACGAAGCGGCGTCGAAGCCTGTAAAGCGGCGGTGCACAATCTTCTCGCGCAACGCGTCAGTGGGCTGATCATTAACTATCCGCTGGATGACCAGGATGCCATTGCTGTGGAAGCTGCCTGCACTAATGTTCCGGCGTTATTTCTTGATGTCTCTGACCAGACACCCATCAACAGTATTATTTTCTCCCATGAAGACGGTACGCGACTGGGCGTGGAGCATCTGGTCGCATTGGGTCACCAGCAAATCGCGCTGTTAGCGGGCCCATTAAGTTCTGTCTCGGCGCGTCTGCGTCTGGCTGGCTGGCATAAATATCTCACTCGCAATCAAATTCAGCCGATAGCGGAACGGGAAGGCGACTGGAGTGCCATGTCCGGTTTTCAACAAACCATGCAAATGCTGAATGAGGGCATCGTTCCCACTGCGATGCTGGTTGCCAACGATCAGATGGCGCTGGGCGCAATGCGCGCCATTACCGAGTCCGGGCTGCGCGTTGGTGCGGATATCTCGGTAGTGGGATACGACGATACCGAAGACAGCTCATGTTATATCCCGCCGTTAACCACCATCAAACAGGATTTTCGCCTGCTGGGGCAAACCAGCGTGGACCGCTTGCTGCAACTCTCTCAGGGCCAGGCGGTGAAGGGCAATCAGCTGTTGCCCGTCTCACTGGTGAAAAGAAAAACCACCCTGGCGCCCAATACGCAAACCGCCTCTCCCCGCGCGTGGCCGATTCATTAATGCAGCTGGCACGACAGGTTTCCCGACTGGAAAGCGGGCAGTGAGCGCAACGCAATTAATGTAAGTTAGCTCACTCATTAGGCACCGGGATCTCGACCGATGCCCATTGCAGAGCCTTCAACCCAGTCAGCTCCTTCCGGTGGGCGCGGGGCATGACTATCGTCGCCGCACTTATGACTGTCTTCTTTATCATGCAACTCGTAGGACAGGTGCCGGCAGCGCTCTGGGTCATTTTCGGCGAGGACCGCTTTCGCTGGAGCGCGACGATGATCGGCCTGTCGCTTGCGGTATTCGGAATCTTGCACGCCCTCGCTCAAGCCTTCGTCCACTGGTCCCGCCCACCAAACGTTTCGGCGAGAAGGCAGGCCATTATCGCCGGCATGGCGGCCCCACGGGTGCGCATGATCGTGCTCCTGTCGTTGAGGACCCGGCTAGGCTGGCGGGGTTGCCTTACTGGTTAGCAGAATGAATCACCGATACGCGAGCGAACGTGAAGCGACTGCTGCTGCAAAACGTCTGCGACCTGAGCAACAACATGAATGGTCTTCGGTTTCCGTGTTTCGTAAAGTCTGGAAACGCGGAAGTCAGCGCCCTGCACCATTATGTTCCGGATCTGCATCGCAGGATGCTGCTGGCTACCCTGTGGAACACCTACATCTGTATTAACGAAGCGCTGGCATTGACCCTGAGTGATTTTTCTCTGGTCCCGCCGCATCCATACCGCCAGTTGTTTACCCTCACAACGTTCCAGTAACCGGGCATGTTCATCATCAGTAACCCGTATCGTGAGCATCCTCTCTCGTTTCATCGGTATCATTACCCCCATGAACAGAAATCCCCCTTACACGGAGGCATCAGTGACCAAACAGGAAAAAACCGCCCTTAACATGGCCCGCTTTATCAGAAGCCAGACATTAACGCTTCTGGAGAAACTCAACGAGCTGGACGCGGATGAACAGGCAGACATCTGTGAATCGCTTCACGACCACGCTGATGAGCTTTACCGCAGCTGCCTCGCGCGTTCGGTGATGACGGTGAAAACCTCTGACACATGCAGCTCCCGGAGACGGTCACAGCTTGTCTGTAAGCGGATGCCGGGAGCAGACAAGCCCGTCAGGGCGCGTCAGCGGGTGTTGGCGGGTGTCGGGGCGGCAGCCATGACCCAGTCACGTAGCGATAGCGGAGTGTATACTGGCTTAACTATGCGGCATCAGAGCAGATTGTACTGAGAGTGCACCATTGCGGTGTGAAATACCGCACAGATGCGTAAGGAGAAAATACCGCATCAGGCGCTCTTCCGCTTCCTCGCTCACTGACTCGCTGCGCTCGGTCGTTCGGCTGCGGCGAGCGGTATCAGCTCACTCAAAGGCGGTAATACGGTTATCCACAGAATCAGGGGATAACGCAGGAAAGAACATGTGAGCAAAAGGCCAGCAAAAGGCCAGGAACCGTAAAAAGGCCGCGTTGCTGGCGTTTTTCCATAGGCTCCGCCCCCCTGACGAGCATCACAAAAATCGACGCTCAAGTCAGAGGTGGCGAAACCCGACAGGACTATAAAGATACCAGGCGTTTCCCCCTGGAAGCTCCCTCGTGCGCTCTCCTGTTCCGACCCTGCCGCTTACCGGATACCTGTCCGCCTTTCTCCCTTCGGGAAGCGTGGCGCTTTCTCATAGCTCACGCTGTAGGTATCTCAGTTCGGTGTAGGTCGTTCGCTCCAAGCTGGGCTGTGTGCACGAACCCCCCGTTCAGCCCGACCGCTGCGCCTTATCCGGTAACTATCGTCTTGAGTCCAACCCGGTAAGACACGACTTATCGCCACTGGCAGCAGCCACTGGTAACAGGATTAGCAGAGCGAGGTATGTAGGCGGTGCTACAGAGTTCTTGAAGTGGTGGCCTAACTACGGCTACACTAGAAGGACAGTATTTGGTATCTGCGCTCTGCTGAAGCCAGTTACCTTCGGAAAAAGAGTTGGTAGCTCTTGATCCGGCAAACAAACCACCGCTGGTAGCGGTGGTTTTTTTGTTTGCAAGCAGCAGATTACGCGCAGAAAAAAAGGATCTCAAGAAGATCCTTTGATCTTTTCTACGGGGTCTGACGCTCAGTGGAACGAAAACTCACGTTAAGGGATTTTGGTCATGAACAATAAAACTGTCTGCTTACATAAACAGTAATACAAGGGGTGTTATGAGCCATATTCAACGGGAAACGTCTTGCTCTAGGCCGCGATTAAATTCCAACATGGATGCTGATTTATATGGGTATAAATGGGCTCGCGATAATGTCGGGCAATCAGGTGCGACAATCTATCGATTGTATGGGAAGCCCGATGCGCCAGAGTTGTTTCTGAAACATGGCAAAGGTAGCGTTGCCAATGATGTTACAGATGAGATGGTCAGACTAAACTGGCTGACGGAATTTATGCCTCTTCCGACCATCAAGCATTTTATCCGTACTCCTGATGATGCATGGTTACTCACCACTGCGATCCCCGGGAAAACAGCATTCCAGGTATTAGAAGAATATCCTGATTCAGGTGAAAATATTGTTGATGCGCTGGCAGTGTTCCTGCGCCGGTTGCATTCGATTCCTGTTTGTAATTGTCCTTTTAACAGCGATCGCGTATTTCGTCTCGCTCAGGCGCAATCACGAATGAATAACGGTTTGGTTGATGCGAGTGATTTTGATGACGAGCGTAATGGCTGGCCTGTTGAACAAGTCTGGAAAGAAATGCATAAACTTTTGCCATTCTCACCGGATTCAGTCGTCACTCATGGTGATTTCTCACTTGATAACCTTATTTTTGACGAGGGGAAATTAATAGGTTGTATTGATGTTGGACGAGTCGGAATCGCAGACCGATACC